>JAEZGS010000001.1 GCA_023437225.1 Bacteroidota bacterium
CTTTCTGCTTTCCGCTTTCCGCTTTCCGCTTTCTGCTTTCCGCTTCCCGAAAAAAAGAAGGGCCGCCTTAAAGGCAGCCCCTGCTTATAAAAGTGCGATGCGATTAATACCTGTTTCTGTATCCACCACCGCCACCGTTTCCGTTGAAACGGCTGCCACCGCCACCACCAGCGGTTCTTGGCTTCTCTTCTTTAGGACGTGCAACTGAAACGTTGATGTTTCTGCCATCCCACTTGCTCTTGTCAAGCTCAGAAATAGCTTTGTTTGCTGCCTCTTCTTGTGGCATTTCAACAAAACCAAATCCACGTGAATCTCCGGTGAATTTGTCAGTAATTACTTTTGCAGAGGTTACTTCACCGTACTCAGCAAAAAGATCTCTCAAGTCTTCATCAGTTATTTGAAAACTCAAATTTGAAATGTAAATGTTCATGATAAATAAAAAATAAATAAATAAAAAGCTCTGAGAAAATGCGTAGAAGGCGATCTGAAATACAAATCTGATTCAATAGCGGACTAACTCAAATGCATTGCAAAGCTAGGCTTTTTTTTAAAGCATGCGATTAAATTCTTCTTAAACAAATCTTATTTAAGATCAATAGTCGACAGTATCATACACCAAAACCCGCTCCCATAGCGACTGACATTCATCGATGAATTTCAGGTGAATGGGATCCGACTGGTATTTTTCCTGGTCGGCAGCATTCTTGAATATCACCATCCACGACACTGCATAAGTGCTATCTACTACTTCCCGGTTGGTTGATGCGGGCACACCAATGTGGAAGCTTTTGAAATAATCAATCTTACTGAGCTTCTCAAGACCATTGATCAGCTTTTGACGGTCGTCTTTGCTGTCCTTGTTCTTTAACCAGAAATATACATGGTGAATGAAGATGTTTTTTTCGAGCATAGGCTGATTTTGGTTTGCGTCAACACTTATGAAGCCTGCTGCGGCGGCGGCCATCCCTGTATTGGATATGAATTTCCTGCGATCCATGTCAATGGTTGTTTGATCAGCAATATAAGTAAAAAACGAAACGCCACGCTGAGTGCATGGCGCTTCATAAAATCCAAACATCGAAATTTATAATGGATATCTTCCCTCTGCAAGTAACCTGTCGGCAATTTGTCTCCTTGCATCACGTGTATTAACGGGTTGTGTTTTGGTGAATCGCTTCAATCCCAACAACATCATCCTGTGCTCATCGCCCGCAGCAAAACCATTGACTGCATCACGACCATACTTACCAATCCGGTCAGCCGCATCATATAGATAGCAAGACACCATATCGCGTTCGTTCTCACACGCCGCTTCACCCCTGCTTTCAGTAAGTTTGATCAATCGCAATAACGCCGATTCAGCAGCAAAGGTTTCAATCGCCATATCGGCAATATTCATTAAGATCTCCTGCTCGCCTTCGATCTTCATCATCAATTTCTGAACTGCAGCACCCGCGGTAAGGAGGATCGCTTTCTTGAAATTCAGAATCAGTTTCTTCTCTTTTGCAAATGCCTCATCATCTTCACTTCCGAAATCCGGAATGCTCATCAGCTCTTTCGAAACATTCATGGCAGGGCCCATTACATCAAGGCGACCTTTCATCGCACGCTTCAATACCATATCTACCGTTAACAGTCGGTTGATCTCATTTGTGCCCTCAAATATGCGGTTGATGCGACTATCCCTGTAAGCTTTGGAGATGATGTATTCATCGCTGAAACCATTTCCTCCGTGGATCTGCACGCCTTCGTCCACCACGTAATCGAGCACTTCACTTCCAAACACTTTTAGGATCGCGCATTCAATTGCATATTCTTCTGCAGCTCCGAGTGCAGCATCGCCAATCGATTTGCCTGCTTCAAGAAGTTCTGCTTCTTTATCTTCTATGTATTTCGCACTGCGGTACAATGCAGATTCACATACCCAGAGTTGAATCGCCATCTCACCGATCTTATGCTTGATTGCACCAAAATTTCCAATTGCCGTTTTAAATTGTTCGCGGGTATTTGCGTATTCAATTGTCGTAGTGAATGCACGCTTCGCTCCGCCAAGTGCGGCAGCGCAAAGTTTTAATCGACCTATATTCAAAATGTTGAAAGCAATAACATGTCCTTTGCCCACTTCGCCCAACAAATTTTCAACCGGCACCTTACAATCCTGGAAATAAAGTTGCACAGTCGACGAACCTTTGATGCCCATCTTATGTTCCTCAGGTCCCTGAGTAAAACCTTCAAAGCCTCTCTCTACAATAAATGCGCTGAACTTATCGCCATCAACTTTTGCGAAAACAGTGTACACATCGGCAAATCCACCATTCGTGATCCAGCATTTCTGGCCATTAAGCAAATAAAATTTGCCGTCGTCACTGAGACGTGCCGAAGTTTTTGCACTCAATGCGTCCGAGCCGCTGTTGGGTTCTGTAAGTCCATATGCACCTTTCCATTCGCCCGACGCCAGTTTTGGAATGTATTTCTGTTTTTGTGCTTCGGTACCGAAATATAGAATGGGCAAAGTACCAATACCTGTATGCGCAGCAACAGCTACCGAGAAGGAAAAACCTCCACCGAGCGCCTCGTTAACAAGGGTTGATGTGATGAAGTCTTTACCTAGACCACTATATTCTTCAGGTATCGATGCGCCAAGCAACCCCTGCTCACCGGCTTTATCAATCAGCGAGGGCATCAATCCCTGCTCGAGCTTATCGATACGCTCGATGATGGGAAGAACCTCAGTATCGAGGAATGAAGCGCACATTTGCTTCACCATTTCCTGCTCTTCATTAAAATCTTCGGGAATGAAAACATCGAATGGCGAGCTCTCGCGGATCAGCCATTCGCCTCCCTTGAGTAACTTTTTGGTTTGTGTGTTGGCGTCCATATCAATCGTTTTGTGGGTTTATGTTTGAAGATTATCGTAAACCTGCTGAAGGATCTCCTTGCACAGGTTAATGTGCTGTGCCGGAATTCCTGCCAGCGCTTCGTTCAATGTCTGTTCGGCTAAAGCCATCGTCTGATCCTGCAGTTTCAATCCCTGCTTTGTAAGGTAGATCCTGTTGATCCGACGATCAGATTCCGATGCAACGCGTTTCACCAATTGTATCCGCTCAAGGTTATCAACCAGTCGCGTGATTGATGGCTTATCGCGAAACGTTGCATTGCAGAGCTCCTGCTGGCTCATGCCATCCTGCTTCCATAGATGATACAACACGCTCCACTGCTCAATTGTAAGATTCAGTCCTGCAGTGTTGAATTTCTTTTGAAGCCGCCTTGCTATCGCAATCGAAGCCTTACCAGTAATGAAACTATATAGTTCGCCTTTCCGAAATTGGTTGTTTGACATATAGTTGCTTATACAACTATCCAAACTTAATGTTTTTAAAACGATGTAACAACATAATTTTTGGGAATGTATTTGTTGCCGCCAGCGCAGGTTTCGGGCGACATATGATTATAATTTTTTATCTTGTAAGAACCCCGGCCCGCCAACCAACATTATCAATTTATGACAAGGCGGACTTTCAGTTTCATGCTCTTACTGGCATTCACCGGAACGGTGTATGCACAAGACAAAGTTTTAGGTGTGATCGGATCCTCGACGGCTGCGGGAACCGGTGCAAGTGTGATCGACAGTTCGTGGGTTGGTCGATTGGATTACCACTACCGGGTTACCCGGAATGTTATAAGGAGAACGGAAAACCTGGCGGTACCCAGCACAACTCCTTATCATGGAATGCCCGATGGGTATGTACCACCTGCAGGTCGGCCTGCGCCAAGTGAAGATGCAAACATCACAGAGCTGATGACACTCTCGCCAGATGTTATACTCATCAGTTATGCGTCAAATGGATATAACACGTACAGTTTCGAGGAAATTAAAATGACGCTGGAAACGATCCGCAATGTTGGCCTTGATGCAGGCAAGAGAGTTTATGTAACCAGCTCTCAACCGCGGACCAGCTTCAGTGCTGCAGCCCGTGCAAAGCTGCGCGATGTGAAAGACTCTATCATGAAATGGTTTGGCGATTATGCGATCAACTTTTTTGATTCGATAGTGGATCCGTCCGACCTAAGCATAGCAGCACAGTATAGATATTCAGGTGATGATATACATCTTAATAATGCAGGACATGCGGTTCTTTACCGCCAGGTGCTTGCAAAAGATATTTTTGCCATTGCACTTTCAACCAGGATCGAAAACCTGAAAGCCTCTGCAGCACCTGGACAAAAAGTATTTCTGCAATGGACAGGTTCCGATTCAGAAGCCGGAACTAAGTTCGGCATAGAAAGAAGCACGGACGGTCGCGTTTTTAGAAACGTTATCACACTTGAAGCAGAGGCTGGAAGCGGACGAAAACAATACCGCTACGAAGACCAGGTGACAAACACTGGAAGAGTTTATTATCGGCTAAAAATTGAATCTCCGGGATCTGTAAAGTATTCGTCCATAGTTTCGGTATATGCTACGGTCACAGGAATACCAGTTGTGTTGAAAGGAAACCCGGTAAGAGGCACGCTCTTATTTGATCTTTTTGCCGAAGAGCAACAAACCGCTACTTTATCGATCTACAACATAAGTGGTATGCTTGTAGACCAACGCCAGCTTGCTGTGGTGCAAGGCAGGAACCAGGTATCTATTCCGTTTGATCGATTCACCAGTGGCAACTATCAATTGCAGGTACAATTAAAAGAACGAGTTGTGAAGATGCCTTTTATTAATGCTGCGCGATAATTCCGTTATTTGCATTCATGGTTTGGGTCATCGTACTATTTGTTATACTCACAATTGCGTATGCATTCATCATTGAATCGTATAAGAAGCATTGGGACGCATTAGCAACATACCGACCTGCAGGCATGCCCCACCATACTTATATTTCTGTGATTGTTGCTGCGCGAAATGAAGAACACACAATATCAAGATTACTTGACTCAATATTGAACCAGGATTATGCGAAGGATCAATATGAGATTGTGATAGTAGACGATCATTCTGATGATGGTACTTTTGAAATCGTTTCGACATATGCAGCGACACATCCAAACGTGCATCTAATCTCATTAAGTCAGCACCTGGATGCATCTGATAACATCATTGCATTTAAAAAGAAAGCGATCGAAACGGGCATTCAGATGTCAAAGGGCCAGTTGATCGTGACTACAGATGCAGACTGCATCGCAGAACCAAAATGGTTGTCCACTATAAACAGTTACTATATTGACACTGGAGCCAAATGCATAGCTGCCCCAGTGCGGATCGATCCTGGTAAAAGTCTGTTATCAGTATTTCAGTCGCTCGACTTTCTCACCCTGCAGGGAATTACCGCTGCGGCGGTTTCATCGAAACTGCACATGATGTGTAATGGTGCAAATTTCATCTACGAACGAAAGGCCTTTGATGAAGTCAATGGCTTCGAGGGTATTGACAGTATACCATCCGGAGATGACATGTTGCTGATGCAAAAGATATTTGAACTGTATCCTAATGGAGTATATTATCTAAAAAGTGAAGAAGCCATCATACGTACGGATGCAGCGGAGTCGTGGAAAAAATTTTTCCAACAAAGAATTCGCTGGGCAAGTAAGACAGGTCATTATCGCGACAAAAAAATCTTCAACATCTTACTCAGTGTATATCTGTACAATGTAATGTTTTTGATCGCTGCAGCTATGGTAATGTATTTTGAAAAAGGATTTGTGTTGTGGTGTTGTTTTCTTTTGTTGAAGATCCTGATTGAATATCCATTTGTAGCGCGTGTTGCTTCATTCTTTCGATTGCAGAGGTTGATGATCTATTTCTCCTTCATGCAGCCGCTCCATATTTTGTACACCATCATCGCGGGCTTCCTCGGCAAATTTGGAAGTTATGAATGGAAGCATAGAAAGGTAATCGTGCAAGCAAAAGCAAACAACTCATAGATGATCGTATCGAACGATGCATGGAATAAGTTGAAGCGGAATCGCATTGCGATTGCGGGAATGTTGATCATTGTGATGGCAACAATCACTGCATTGTTTGCATACTACATTGCGCCAGATCATACGCCCAATGCAAACCGGATGATCGTTGAAATTGGTGGCAGGAAGCCGGGGTTTCAGCAACAGTTTATAAAGATCCCACGCGTTAATCGGCCTCAAACGGAAAGCCAGGACATGTTCGGAAGGTTGCTTTCCGGTGAGCCAGATGAATACCAGTACATACCCATCACTTCCTACCAAATAAAAAACAATGTCATATTTGTCGATAAATATGTTGACGAAGGAGTAACCGAACAATTACAGTATTCTACTTCGATCTACAAAGATGGGTTCCATAAAAAGGAACATATCGATACGCTGCGCTTCCTATTGGGAACCGATACTTATGGAAGAGATATATTAAGTCGACTGATCGTTGGTACTCGTGTAAGTATGGCGGTTGGATTGGTAGCAGTCATAATTTCGATCGTTATCGGAATATTCCTCGGTGCACTTGCAGGTTATTTTGGAAAAAAGATTGATGCGATGGTTATGTGGTTCGTCAATGTAATGTGGAGTATACCAACCATCTTACTTGTATTTGCATTGACATTGTTATTGGGAAAGGGATTCTGGCAGGTCTTTATTGCTATAGGTTTGACGATGTGGGTGAATGTAGCGCGACTCGTACGCGGTCAGGTTATGGCCGTAAAGCAAATGGATTATATCGAAGCGGCAAGAGCGCTGGGTTATACGGATACACGCATCATCATCAAACACATTCTTCCTAACATCATTGGACCGGTGATTGTGATCGCTGCAGCGAATTTTGCGTCGGCGATAGTTATTGAGGCGGGACTTAGCTTTCTGGGTGTTGGAGTACAGCCACCGCAGCCCAGTTGGGGACTGATGATAAAAGAGAACTACAATTTTATCATTACACAAAACCCGGCATTGGCGCTCGCGCCGGGGATTGCCATAATGCTGTTGGTCCTTGCATTTAATCTTCTGGGAAATGCAATGCGCGACGCACTTGATGTTCGCAGCTGACCGATCTATTTCCTTGTGAACCGGTAAGAACCCGTTGCTTTATTGGTAGCGCAACTGTTTGACGTCACAGTTATCTCAACAATATTTACAACGTTGATGGCTGCGCCTGTTACCTGGAAATTATTTTGAGCTGTTTGTGTATTCTTAGTTGTTGTAAAAAACGCCGTTGCGTTAGCAGGCGATTCGGGCCTTGCTGTAATCTTGATCGTGGCCCCTGCGTTTGGCAGATCAGATATGTTGATGGACAGCGGGAAGTCGGGCCCCGGAGCCGGAGTTTGATTTGAGTTCACAGCCGGTGTGCTGGTAAAACCGATCCCTGTTTCTGTGCAATCGGTATTTCCGCCACCGTTTCCTTTACTGCATGCTGGTGAAATTGCAACGATCATCAACATCAGTATTCCCACTAGAGCCAGATTTTTCATATGAGTTTTTTGTAGAAACTAAGATAGGACAATTTGGTAATCAGTAGTCAGTAATCGGTAATCGGGAGAAACAGAGAAACGGAGGAACAGAGAAACAGAGAAACGGAGAAACGGAAACCGGTGTCTTGTCGCCGATTACCAGTCTCCGACTACTGACTACTCTTTATAAACCTGCGCATTACGGTTGAAACTTTCTTCAAGTGAAATAAAGGTTTCGGTGCGCTCGATGCCTTTTATTTTTTGCAGCTCGTCGTGTAATACAAAACGAAGCTGGTTGATGTCTTTACAAATGATTTCGGCCCACATACTGTAGTTCCCGGTAGTGTAGTTCAATCGAACGATCTCGGGGATTTTCTGCAGTTCTTTTGCCACCGAATCATACAGTGAACTCTTTTCAAGATAAATTCCGATAAAGGCGATGACATCGTAACCCAATTGCTTGATATCAACGTTGAGTTTGGTGCCCTTCACGATACCTGCCTCCTGTAATTTCTTGATGCGAACATGAATGGTTCCACCTGATACATACAGCTTCTTGCCCAGGTCGGCATAACTGATTTCAGCAGTTTGCATCATTTCGTGGATGATCTGAAGGTCGAGTTTGTCGAGATTCAATTTGCCAGCCATATTTGAAAACCTTTTTTGATATTATTTTTCGTACCGCACAAATATTTGAATAATCTCGAATCTTTCAAAATTTTTCTTCGAAAATTCGCAAGTAAAGACCTTTTTTCTTTAATATTGCATTCACAATCACACGAGAGATACACTGTGGAGTGATGGAATTTTAGGCAGACATGCCCTCTTGTCTCGGGGGTGAGGATAACGGGATAAATATAGTGTAATGCCGGTTTAAGAAATTAGGCCGACTGGGGTTGACCACCACTCATTGCGCTACGGCTAACCGCCTCGTGGAGGTTCGAGTCCTCCCTCTACAGCAGCAAAACAAATAGCAGGAAGCGGAACGCGGAATGCGGACAAGTCAGTTTACAGCAAGTAACAACGGTCGGATCGGAAACGGTCCGGCTGTTTAATTTTAGGGCACTCCTTCTCATTTCGCTGCGTTCGTGGTTTTACGAACGGGTACTCCATCAATTAATTCCGTCAATACTTCCCTGGTGCCGGGCCTTGTATAAAGCAACACAGGCTTCCCGTCCATTGTTGCAAATGAATAAGCGCTTAGTTCAAGTTCGAACCTTTCGCGATGTACAATGCTCCATTTGCCACCTTGAAATTTCATTACCTGCAATTCATTTCGCGTTACTTCCGCAGATGTGCCTGGAAGATCTTTGTTCAATCCAAATGACAAAACATGAGGTACCGCGTTGATGATGAAAAGTCCCCGGCGCGCAAACATGCGTTCCATTGCACCGCGTTCGCCCAGATATTCCCAGCTTTTCCCGGTAAACTTCATGACGGAGCCGCGCTCTCCAAACTCGTACTCATCAACGAACACATAAGGAATGCCTGCGTTTACCTCAAGAACGAGTTTAAGGATCATCGAAGTAGAGAAGGATCGCTTACCCACATAATACCAGTCCTTCCCATCAAACCTCATTACTGAAGAGCCATAAGGCTTATAATCCTGGAAAGCCACATAGGGTATGTCGTTGTCAAAGTCAATGCGGATCGCCGATGCCATTTCTTTTGAAAAGCCCGGCTTGCCAACATGGACAAATGCTTCGCCATTGAACCGCACAACGCTTATACGGTTATCTTTCGACTTATCGGCGAATGCACAGTAGAGCACTCCGTCATTGATAGCAAGCATTGAATGTATGGCTCTTGTGTCCGAAACCCCGGCAGTACCCAGATACTTCCAGTCATCGCCGTCGCCTTCGAATACAAGATGTTCGCCCGCATTTAAACAGGATGCATAGATCTTGTCTCCGCCTGAAACCAGGTTTGTGATGCCGTATTCTTCACCTTCGTACACAAGCTTTTGAAAGCCCACCATTTCCCAATTCACCGAAGAAACAGCTGATTCAGCTGGCAATTTGAAAAATGGTTTTACTTGCGACTGCCCCGCGAAAGTCAAACAACAGCACAATACGATGAACAGTATCTTCATTCAAACATTGTATTAATCTTCTTCCTCATTAGCATATTAGCACATTAGCACACTAGCACATTACACACGCACACTAGCACATTAGCAAACTAGCACATCCTGTATTAGCACATTAGCACACTAGCATATTAGCCTCACGCCAAATCCATTACCGGCTTATTTCCCAGGATATCATCGATCTTTTGCATCACGTCTATGGTCAACATCGGCAACACTTTCAATGCTTCAAAGTTCTGCAGCAACTGCTCTTTTTTTGTAGCGCCAAGTATCGCCGTAGTTACATTCGGATTCTTTATCGTCCAGGCAATCGCCAGAGAAGCCATGCTTACTCCCAATTCCCTGGAAAAATCGACCAACTGCCTGAGCTTATCAATGCGTTCTTCCTTCATCCAACGATCTCTCAACCATTCAAATCCACTGATGCCGAGGCGTGCGCCTTCAGGCATTCCATCCAGGTATTTGCCGGTAAGAAATCCTGCGGCTAGTGGGCTCCATATCGTTGTACCCAATCCAACATTCTGATATACCGGAAGGTAATCGAGTTCAACTTTGTAGCGGTCAAACATATTGTATTGAGGCTGTTCCATCACGGGTCCAATCAATCGGTATTGCTGTGCAACGCGATGCGCTTCCAAGATCTCTGCACCACTCCACTGGCTCGTTCCCCAATAAAGGACCTTACCCTGCTGAATAAGGTTGTGCATCGTCCAAACAACTTCCTCAATGGGTACGCTTGTATCGGGGCGATGACAATAGTATAGATCGAGGTAATCCAATTGCATTCTCTGTAATGCTTCATCACATGCTTCAACCAAATGCTTGCGACTTAATCCATGTTGGTTGGGTTTATTCTCTTTGCCTCTCCAACCGAAATAAGCTTTCGATGATACCACATATGAGGACCTGTCCCAGTTCTTCTTCTTTAATACTCTTCCCATCATTTTTTCGCTTTCACCTAATGCATAGGTTTCCGCGTTGTCGAAAAAATTAATGCCCTGTTCGTAAGCGATCCCCATCAATTCATCAGCAATGCTGTCATCGATCTGCTTATGAAACGTTACCCAACTACCAAATGATAATACGCTCAATTGTAGACCTGACCGGCCTAATCTGCGATACTCCATATGAAAATGTTTTTGTTTATTAATTACTGAGGCAGACCATCGGATCCTGTCAATGCAGTACCATAGATCTTAAAGATAGTGTACTCTGAAAAATTCTGGGCTGCTGTAAGGCCTTTACCAAAGATGGTTTTGTCTTTCTGCCTTATCTGTACATCCTTATCGGTGAAAAATCTTTCCTCATGCTGATCCCACCAAAGCTCATCGGTCTTGAGCGTATCGCCCTTGAGAATGTTGATAACAACAATGCTGTCTCTCATGTAAACCTTTCGCTCATTGTCGCGATACTTCGCATACTTGGCATCAAGTATACTTTCTATTTGTGCTGCCTCATTGTAAAAATCCACGTGCAGTCGCCTGGGGAATTCAATATATGGCGAGTCGGTCTGGTAGCGCAACATGTAAGGCGATGTGAGTTTTGCTTTGATCCTTCCATCCTGGCTCATAAAGGCCTGTATATGATTTGCCTCTTCAACCCCCGTCTTCTTAGTGATGAGAGCGTCTATCTTCTTTTCATCGTTCTCACACCCAAGCATAAAAAAACAGCCCATACAAAGGGCTGCTATAAACATCATATACTTTTTACCGTAGATCATTATTGATACTGACGTTTGATGAACCAGATATCACTTAATGTGAATCCAACAGAGAAGCGGAAAAAGTTTTCGCTTAACACATTCTCTTTGTTTCCGCGTCTGCCGAATTCTAATGAAGTATTGATCACCGAATGTTGATTTGTGTATTGTGCCCGTCGCATCGGCAATCCAGCACCAAACGTGATGGCATATGTAGGCAGGTCCTTATCAACATTGATATAATCCTTACCATACATGAATCCCACGCGATAAGCAACGCGGCCCCAATAGGATTTTGGGTTAAGTGCATTTGGAAGGATTTGTCCACCCACATTAAATTTCCAGCTGTCCTGAACACGGTCGGTCTCATTGAAGAAACGGAACTCCGACCATTTTTGCGAGCTGTAATCTGCAGCAAACAAATATTTGTCCTTGTGTGCGATCATAAATCCGAGGCCATAAGATGTAGGATAAGTAACCTCACCCTTAACGTCAAGTATGTCTCTTACACTATCGATTCGCTGGATGCTTCCATCCTGCGAGAATTGGATGGTTTCAATTTTTTCATCGCGACTGGCACGAAGATTACGTTTCAGATTCCCGTAAGCGCCAAGTTGTAATACCGTATTTTTTGACAAACGCTGACGAAACTGAATTCCACTGTTCAGCATTAAACCTCCGTAACTGGCCTGGTAGCTATAGTTCGCGGGGAAATAAAATGTATTTGCAGAATCGGCAATGAAAAATCGCTGCGAACTAAAATCTTTCGAGCCGAACAGATAACTCACATTGAATCCAAGGCTAAACTTTCCGACAGAAAAACCAGTACCGGTATAAACCTGGTACGAACCACCTGAACCCTCATAGATGGTACGAACGCTATCAATGCCCTCCATTCTTCCGAGCGACTGCACATTATAACTGATGCGCGTAATTGGTCGCAGGCCAATGTTCATTCCCCAGTTTCTTTTCTGGCTTAAGGGAATTCCGATCTGCACATAAGAGATATTCGGGCTGATGCTATTGTATTTCTTTGGAGGATCGATGGTGCGAAGTGTTCTGCTATCCAGTTCGGCACCGATATCAAGCGTGGTCACTTTCAACCTCGAATAGGATGCGGGATTGACAAAGTTGACCGATTGAAAATCAAAATAAGCTGCGGAAGCACCGCCCATTCCACGGTTCAAAATATTCTGGCTTGGAACGAGATCCCCAAGGCCATATCGGGAGTAAGGACTGTTTTCTGTTTGGGCCTGCAGTAAGCTAATGCCGAGGACAAAGCTTATACCTAAGAGACTTAATTTCTTATACATTATTTTCTTCGCTGATAGCATACAGACCTTTAAAGATAAAATTAGGGTCTGCAAATATCTTGTTTTTAAGATGGTACACAAAATAGGGTCCATCACCCCCGGTTAACACCACGTTAAAGTTCCTATACCTTTCCAGGTAATCATCAATGATCCCGTCGATCTCCCGTGCCATGCCAAGAATCACGCCACTTAAGATGTTCGTACGCGTATCATATCCGATCAATGGAAAGTTCCAGTCTTTTTCAACCAGCGGCAATTTTGCTGTATAATGGTTGAGCGATCTGAATCGCATTTCCATTCCCGGCGATATACTTCCACCAATAAATTCGCGGTTCTTGTTCACGAAATTATATGTGATGCATGTGCCCAGCCCGATGACCAGGTTGTTCTTCCCGGGGTATTGATGCACAGCTGCTGCAACGAGTGCAAGCCTGTCTGCACCGATGGTTGATGGTTTTCCAACGGGCGAAGTGAAATTCAGTTTTGAGTCGTGCGCAAGCTTATGAAACCTGCAACGATCTTTAAGAACTTGTTCAATTGCCGGATCGTGATCGATCACGGAGGAGAGAATTGCCTTTGAAGGATTGATGTCTGCAATAATGCCTTCGATCTCAGCCGGTGATCCTGATTCAAGCACCCGAATTTCATCGAGATCGCCATCATTAAAGACACCAACTTTCAACCGGGTATTGCCAAAATCAAAACAAAGGGTTCGCTGCATACCGTGAAATAAGCGGCGAAAGGTACTTTAAAAAGAAAAAATAGAGAGAAAAAACAGCGGCTTCCAGTACATTTGCACAACTTCAGGCGGATTTGTTTATTGTTCGGCCACATTCCCGAGGGGAAAACAGAACTAATAAACGTTACAGGAACCGGCAGGCTTCTCCACGTTTAGTACGACAAACAAGTCTACCTGCACATAATTACATTATGAGCATCATTAACGCATTACAAAAACGAATCCTCGTGATCGATGGCGCAATGGGCACCATGATACAGCGCTATAAGCTTAGTGAAGAGGATTATCGCGGTGAGCAATTCAGAGACTGGCATTGTGATCTTAAGGGAAACAATGATCTGCTTTGTTTAACGCAACCGCATATAATTCGCGAAATACATCTTCAATATCTCGAGGCAGGCGCAGACATCATTGAAACCAACACCTTCAATGCCCAACGCATATCCATGGCTGATTACCAGATGGAAGAGGTTGCATTTGACATCAATGTCGCGGCTGCCCGTATTGCAAAAGAGGCAGTGCTTAAGTTTAGAGAAACTAGCGCATCGAACGAAGATAAATATGTTGCTGGCGCGATAGGGCCGATGAATAAAACGTTGTCTTTATCACCTGACGTAAACAATCCAGGTTACCGATCCGTTACGTTCAATGAGGTGGTAGATGCTTACTATGAGCAGGTACGCGGACTTGTTGAAGGTGGGGTGGACTTGTTGCTTATTGAAACAATCTTTGATACACTCAATGCCAAGGCAGCGATTTTTGCGATCAAAAAATATTTCCGCGAAAGTGGAAGGGAAGAGTTGCCGATCATGATCAGCGGGACGATCACAGATGCCTCAGGAAGAACGTTAAGCGGTCAGACCCTTGAAGCGTTTTATGTTTCGGTAATGCATGCACGGCCAATAAGCATTGGCCTCAACTGCGCGCTTGGTGCAGCACAGATGCGTCCGCATATTGAAGAGCTCAGCCAGATCGCGGCATGTTATACATCAGCATATCCAAATGCAGGATTACCCAACGCGATGGGTGAGTACGATGAACATCCGGAAGACACAGCACATTTTATTGAAGAATGGGCGAAGGAAGGTTTTGTAAACATTGTAGGTGGATGCTGCGGAACTACGCCGGATCACATCAGGCATATTGCTGAACATGTGAAGAAGATCAGTCCGCGACCGCTGCCGGAGAAAGATGTAAATGGAGAAACGGAGGAGCGGAGAATCGGAGAAACGGAGAAACAGAGAAACGGATAAACAGAGCATTTAGCATTTAGCATTTAGCATTTCATATTATGATTATCAGACCATACATGCGACTTGCAGGACTTGAACCTTTGGTGATAAGACCTGAAACGAATTTTGTGAATGTAGGCGAAAGAACGAACGTTACCGGTTCGAAGAAATTTGCGCGACTCATTCGTGAAAACAAATATGAGGAAGCGTTGAGTGTTGCAAGACAACAGGTGGAAAGTGGAGCACAGGTACTGGATGTAAATATGGACGATGCATTGCTTGATGGCGAGAAAGCAATGCAAACATTTCTAAACCTCTTACAGGCAGAACCGGATATTGCGAAGATCCCAATCATGATCGACTCATCGAAATTCTCGATCATCGAAGTGGGATTGCAATGCGTTCAGGGCAAGTGCATCGTCAATTCAATCTCGCTTAAAGAAGGAGAAGAAAAGTTTATTGAACATGCTGTCATTTGCCAGAGTTATGGTGCCGCAGTTGTTGTGATGGCATTTGATGAGAACGGACAGGCAGACACACTTGAGAAACGAGTAAGCATTTGCGAAAGAGCATACAGGATATTAACGGATGTGGTGGGCTATGAGCCGCAGGATATTATTTTCGATCCGAACATCTTCGCGATAGCAACAGGAATTGAAGAGCATAACAATTATGCGCTGGATTTTATTGAAGCAACGAAGCAGATCAAGCAGAAGATGCCGTTGGTTAAGATCAGCGGTGGAGTAAGCAATATTTCCTTTTCGTTTCGCGGTAACGATACTGTTCGCGAAGCCATGCATGCAGTATTTCTGTTACATGCGATTCGTGCAGGACTGGATATGGGAATTGTGAATGCTGGTCAATTACAGGTATATGATGAGATCGAACCACAGTTAAGAGAACTTTGTGAAGATGTCGTGCTTAATCGAAGGGCTGATGCAACTGACAGGCTTATAAGCTTCGCGGAAACAGTGAAAGCAAAAGGCAGGGAGCAGGTGAAGGATGAAGCTTGGCGAAATGCGGATGTTGAGGAACGATTGAAGCATGCACTTGTCAACGGAATTACTGACTATATCGAACAGGATACTGAAGAAGCGCGACTTAAATATCCCAAGCCGCTGGATGTAATCGAAGGGCCACTGATGGATGGAATGAATGTAGTGGGTGATCTCTTTGGAAGCGGCAAGATGTTTTTACCGCAGGTGGTAAAGAGCGCACGTGTTATGAAGAGATCCGTAGCCGTATTGACTCCTTATATAGAAGCGGAAAAAGAATTGCGCAAACAGCAGAGAGCCGCTGATGGGCTTAGTGCAGAAGAAGCCACTGGTGCGGCAAAGATCTTGCTTGCAACTGTTAAAGGCGATGTGCACGATATCGGCAAGAACATTGTCGGTGTTGTGTTAGGCTGTAATGGGTACGATGTAATTGATCTCGGAGTGATGGTGCCCGCTGATAAAATCCTGGAGACGGCAAAGAAAGAAAACGTAGATATGATCGGTCTAAGCGGACTGATCACTCCATCGCTGGACGAGATGGTGCATGTTGCGCGTGAAATGAACAGGCGGGGATTTGATTTGCCTTTATTGATCGGCGGTGCTACTACATCGCGCATGCATACGGCGGTTAAGATCGCACCCGAATACCCACATGGAGTGCTGCATGTTTTGGATGCATCCCGAAGTGTAACTGCCGCGGGAAGTCTTTTGAATAAAGATGTTAAGCAGCAGTTTTTGTCGGGCGTCGTTGAAGAGTACAACAAGTTGCGATCTGATTTCGGGAGCAAAAAATCGGTTAAGCAATACATATCGCATACTGATGCTCAAAAGAATAAAGTAAAGATCGACTGGGATAATTATAGTCCCGCGGCGCCAAAGTCACCTGGTGTTATAAATCTTGAAGGCATCGACCTCAATGAACTCATCCCTTATATCGACTGGCAGCCATTTTTCATTGCATGGGAAATGCATGGGAAGTTTCCGCAGATCTTAAGTGATGCTACGATTGGAGCTGAGGCTACGAAATTGTATAATGATGCACAATCGCTATTAAACAAAATTATAAAGGAGAACTGGCTTCAACCCCGCGCAGTTGTTGGGATATGGCCCGCTCACTCTGATGGAAAAGATACTGTTGAATTAAGTAGCAACGGAACATCGGTGAAGCTTGAATTTCTAAGGCAACAGATCAAGAAAGCAGCCGGTCAGCCGAATGTGTCACTGGCAGATTTCATCGCACCAGCAGAAACAGGGATTCAAGATCATATTGGCGCGTTTGCCGTATCGATACATGGTATCGAACCACATATTCAACGCTTCATTTCAGAACACGACGATTACAATAAGATCATTCTACAGGCGCTTGCCGACCGACTTGCAGAAGCATTGGCGGAGTATGCGCACGAACGTGTGAGAAAGGAATACTGGGGTTATGCGAAAGATGAGCAGCTTAACAATGAAGCACTCATCAGTGAAAGCTACCAGGGTATACGGCCTGCGCCAGGATACCCTGCATGTCCCGATCATACAGAAAAATACAAGTTGTTTGAATTGCTTGATGCAACGAGAAATGCAGGTATTGAACTTACAGAATCGCTTGCGATGTATCCTGCTTCGTCTGTTTGTGGATGGTACTTCGCGCATCCTGACAGCAGGTATTTTGGTGTAGGCAAGATCAACAACGATCAATTGGAAGATTATGCCGCAAGGAAAGGTATGTCGGTTGAAGAAATAAAGCGATGGCTGGGAAGCAATCTGACGGAATAGTGGGTTAATGTGCTAATGTGCTAATATGCTAGTGTGCTAATGAGAAATGTGGGAATGTGAGAATGTGGAGATGTGGAAATACATATCTCCGTTTCTCCGTTTCTCTGTTTATCAGTTTCTCTGTTTCTCCGATTCTCCGTTTCTCCGATCCTCCGATTCTCTGTTTCTCCCGATTACCGATTACCGATTACTGATTACCGACTACTGCCTTGTAGTGCGTTTTTATGTACGTGTGGATATGGTGCATCGCTTCGTCAATGTCATCAGTTAACATAACGAGTTTAAGATCGTCGCGACTGATCGTACCTTGCTCGGCCATAAATTCAAGATACTCCCACATCTCCTTATAGTATTCTTTTCCATAAATAACGATAGGAAATTGAGTTAGCGTTTTTGTTTGAATAAGTGTAAGTGTTTCAAAGAATTCATCCATCGTTCCAAATCCGCCAGGCATAATGATGAAAGCGTATGAGTATTTTATCAACAACACTTTCCGTACAAAGAAGTGTTCGAAATTCAACCATTTGTGCATGTAAGGGTTAGCCTGTTGTTCAAATGGCAGCTCTATATTACATCCCACAGATATTCCTCCCGATTCATATGCGCCGCGGTTAGCGGCTTCCATGATGCCCGGACCGCCGCCCGTCATGGTGGTGAAACCAAGCGCTGCAATTCGTCGCCCGAATTCGCGCGCAGCGGCATAATAGATATGATCTTCCTTAAAACGGGCTGAACCAAAAACAGTGATGCAGGGACCCACAAAATGCAATCCACGGAATCCCTTTATGAATTGCCGGAATACTTTCCATGCAAATGCCAGTTCAGAGCCACGCGGCTTAGGTCCATCGAGGTATCCATGAGTTTTCGAGGGAATCAGGGGGTTGAGTTTCTTTTCTGGCTTTTCTTCTTTCATCTGAACAAACTTTATCCAGCACTAAGCTAACAAGTAATAAAACATGTTTATCAATAATCAGGCTAGGGAGTTAAATTTGATGGAACAATATTTTATGGCGGTACGTATCATCAGTTATAATGTCAATGGCATTCGCGCAGCAATAAACAAAGGGTTTGTTGAATGGTTAAAAACTGACCCTGCGGATATTATTTGTTTGCAGGAAACAAAGGCTGAAAAAAGTAACATCGATTGTGCATTCCTTGAAGAGCTGGGCTTCGTTGATTGCTGGTATTCCGCACAAAAGAAAGGTTACAGTGGTGTTGCAGTATTCTCGAAGATCAAACCAGACAATATCGTACATGGAAACGGACATAAAGTGAGTGATGATGAAGGCAGGATCATCCAATTAGACTTCGGAGATATTCGCCTCATAAATGCTTATTTCCCTAGTGGTACTTCGGGCGATGAGCGGCAGAGCTTTAAATATGAATGGCTTGAAGCATTCAAAAAATATTTGAAAGATCTAAGAAAGAAAAAGAAGAAACTTATTGTGTGTGGAGATTATAATATAGCCCATAAGGAAATAGACATACATGATCCGAAAGGGAATAAGAAATCATCTGGTTTTCTCCCTGAAGAAAGAGAATGGATGGACAGGTTCCTGGACGATGGATTCATTGATACCTTCAGGCACTTCAATAAAGATCCGCATCAATATACATGGTGGAGCCAGCGCTTTCCGTCGGTGCGCCTTCAAAATAAGGGATGGCGTATTGATTACATCAACACTACAAAAGAACTACTTCCGAACCTTGTGGGCGCACAAATTCTACCCAACGTAAAACACAGCGATCACTGTCCGGTTATGCTTGAAATGAACTTTTAAACAACAATGTCATTTATGATCATCTACAATATTACGACGCAACTTACCGCAACTATTCATGATGCCTGGCTGGAGTGGATGAAGCTGGAACACATTCCGCAGATCATGCAAACAGGCATGTTCCATCAATATTATTTTTCACGCCTGCTGGATGTTGAAGAGGAACAGGGACCAACTTATTCTGTGCAATTCTTTGCTGAGAGTCGTAAAGACGTTGATCATTACATCGCCAACTTTGCTCCATCGCTTCGGAATAAATCGTTCGAACGGTGGGGTGATCAGTTCTTTTCCTTCAGGACATTAATGGAAGTTATTAACTAATGTGGATAACAAGAAGCTTTCCCAAATTGCGACAACCCCATTAAAGAAGGGGCGGATGAAAACCGCTACAGCACTGCGTTTCAGCCGTATCTTCGTGAAATCCGCTCTGGGAGCGGCTTTCAGCGTTACCAGACCCAACGAGGCTTCATTGACAATTCACAGAAAACTTATTAAAATCCTTGCCCCTAGCGGTTTTGGCAAGATGTATGCTTCTTCAAAAAACTGACGTAAATATTTTGTTGCTTCAAAAAAGCATATAAATTTGTTGCAGCTTAATTTAAAATATTACACTATGAACAAAGCTGAATTGATCTCTAAAATTGCGGAAGACGCAGGCATTACCAAGACACAGTCAAATGCTGCTCTTGATTCATTTATTGAAGCTGTTACCAAAACATTGAAAGGTGGTGGTAAAGTTACACTTGTAGGATTTGGTACTTTCTCTGTTTCTAAGAGAGCAGCGCGCAATGGACGTAACCCTCAGACTGGTGCGGTGATCAAGATCAAAGCTAAGAAAGTGGCTCGCTTCAAAGCTGGTAAGGAATTATCTGCCAAAATCTAGTTCTGATTTAAAAGCATTCAAAGCTCCGCCGACGGTGGGGCTTTTTTTATTTATGGATTTGACTGAAAAAAGCCTGAGATTTGCCGCCTAATCTTCAATAAAAAAAATATCATCATGGGTAGAGGAGACAAAAAAACCAAAAAAGGAAAGCGTTTCAAAGGGTCGTTTGGAAAAAGCAGACCTGCTCGTTTGAGAAACAGGAAAAGCTAAGCGAACGAATTCTTAATTGAATATCTAATAGTGGGAATTGGGAAGTTGCAAACCGGAATTTTCCATTTCCCATTTCCATTTCCCATTTCCCATTTCCTGTTTTATTCTCACGGTGCCAGTCTTTCGATCTTCCATTGGGCATCGTCCTGAAGTGAATATTGGATCCTGTCGTGGAGCCTGCTAGCACGGCCCTGCCAAAATTCGACAGTGATCGGTTTCACAATAAATCCGCCCCAATTATCGGGTCGCACTGGTTCCCGATCTTTATATTGCTCCGCGACTTCCTTAACACGGTTCTCCAGCCAGGCCCTGTCTTCTATAACAGTGCTCTGTGGCGAAGCTATGGCGCCCAGTCGGCTGCCTACGGGTCGGCTATAATAATATTCATCAGATGACTCAGCGGGCAGCTTTTCAACGAGCCCCGTGATTCGTACCTGTCGCTCCAATTCTTTCCAAAAAAATACCAGGCATGCGCGTGGATTTTCAAGCAAATGCCGGCCTTTATAACTGTTGTAGTTGGTAAAAAACACAAATCCATCTTTATCGAAGCCCTTTAGTAGCATGATGCGTGCCGACGGAATTCCGTCTGCTGAAGCAGTTGACAAGGTCATGGCATTGACCTCGTTGATCTCGCTTTTTACGGCCTCGTTCCACCACTTTTCAAATTGAGTAATTGGATCTTTTTCAACATCGTATTCGGAAAGAGAGGCCAGTATGTAATCCTGGCGTATGTCCGCAATTGAACCAGTCATAAAAAAAATTTAGTTGCCTACGTAAGTGCCTACATTCTCACCCAGTACCACCTTGCGAAGATTTCCGATGGTATTCATATCAAATACAATTATCGGAAGATTGTTTTCCATGCAAAGCGTGAATGCTGTCATATCCATAACCCTCAGGTTCTTACTGATACATTCTGTAAATGAAATGCTTTCATATTTTGTAGCTGAGGGATCTTTCTCGGGGTCCGCAGAATATATACCATCAACGCGCGTGCCTTTAAGTATGACATCTGCCTGTATTTCGATAGCACGGAGGGAGCCGGCAGTATCTGTAGTAAAGTAGGGATTGCCCGTTCCGGCGCCAAAGATCACAACGCGACCTTTTTCAAGGTGTCGTATTGCTCGCCTGCGAATGTATGGCTCTGCGATCTGTTCCATTTTTATAGCGCTTTGAAGGCGCGTGTAAACGCCAATCTTCTCAAGCATGGCCTGCAATGCCATCCCATTGATCACTGTAGCCAGCATCCCCATGTAATCGCCGTGTGCACGCTCAATGCCGGTTTGTCTTTCATTCAATCCGCGGTAAATGTTGCCACCACCGATCACTACTGCCACTTCAACACCAAGATTAGTAATAGTTTCGATCTCTCGTGAATACTGCTCAAGAATTGCAGGATCAAGACCGTAATTACTATCGCCCATTAAGGATTCACCGGAAAGTTTCAGAAGGATTCGCTTGTATTTTGGTAGCATGCAGTAAACTTTGTGCAATGTTATATAAACGAGTCCAAAGTTAGACTGTGCGCGCGAATCGGATGAATAAAGTTTATGCGGCAAGATATATTTAATGCGCAATGGTGTAATTGCGAACAGTATTTTTACTGCATCCGGTAGTTTTTTTCTTCTTCGAAAACGTTTTTTCATCATTTCCCTGATCCATTGTCCAATTAATTTTACTTCATCATCGATGTACGGGCATGCCGAAAACCGTTAACAGTGTAGGCAGCAACATCAAAACAATTGATATGAGAGGAGTGATCATTGTGGGGGCATTGATGGTAACATCATTGCTGGTAAATCATTGTACAAAGAGTTCGAGGCCGGATACGGGCCCGCGATCCGATGGTTTAACAGGCGAAACGAGAGGACTTGCCGCAGTGAAAAGTGCGGATTGCGATTGTGCTGTTGCACAAGCATCGTGTTCGGCCGAATGTTGGTTCAGCGACTGTTGCGTATGCTTCAATCCAACCACACATGAAGCTGCATGCGGGTGTTTTCTCGGCTTTTCAAGTTGTCGCACTGAAAACATTACAACTAAGCAACAGGAATTGTACACCAAACAAAAAGAGCACAGAATAACATTATACGATACAAGGATCCGCGATTTTTTTCAGTTCATGGATACAAAAAAGATGGATACACGTGGACTGAGAAGCAATTATGAACAGTTGATCACAGCACCCGAAGCCGTTGATCGCGACGGCAGAAACGTCAAGATCAAAGTCGATGCCGCAAAGTACAATGTGTTCAATAAGGGATATAAGATCTTCATAGAAAGTCTTGCAAAGGATCATAAAGCGGAGATAGAGCAATACATCAAAACTGTAAAGCACCAATGATATGAATCCAGCCACCGCCAGGTATTTGTGGATATTTCTTTTGTGTTGTCTGACCCAGCTCGCTGGCGGACAGGTTACACTTCGGGGGAAAATCAACATGAAGTCGGCTGAGTCGGCATGGGGAACCAAATTGTACCTCTCAGTTTTGGAAGATCTTTCCAAAGGCTTCAAAACGATTGACACGATCGATACGAACGGGGATGGGAGTTTCTATTATCAGCGACCGGTATCTGATAG
The DNA here is from genome assembly GCA_023437225.1 of Bacteroidota bacterium. Classification (GTDB taxonomy): domain Bacteria; phylum Bacteroidota; class Bacteroidia; order Chitinophagales; family Chitinophagaceae; genus Flavitalea. The sequence goes on from JAEZGS010000001.1 coordinate 22,693, forward strand.
CAATACCATTTACCGGTTGCTTCTTCCGCCAAAAAAAGGAAACCACCGGTCGATCATTGAAGGATATCGCGACAATTACATTCTACTGGTATTGCAGGACGGGTTGATCTATGAGATACATGCTGATGCGGATTCTTTATACTATAGTGCGCAAATGAAAGGAAATCCTCATACAGGTCCGATAAGTCATTTGCGGGATCTTAAACGACCGTTCGCGCAGCTTGCAATAGATGCGGAGAAAAATCGGTCGGTTGAAGCCACTCCTGAGGATAGTCGCGGCTCAGACGAAAAACACAATGCCCTATTGAAGGCGTGGGAGTCAGCTACGAACGAATATAAGGTGAAACTGAAAGGCTTTATGATGAATGAAGACGAGGCTCCGTTGCTCATGCTGGGTCTTTATTATTATTACATGGCAAGCTTTGGACGTTACGAAGCCGTGCTGTATCAAAAGGTTCTTTCCAAGGTCAAGATAGATGATTACAAACTGGCAAAAGCGATACACGATGAATTGCAACGACCCTCTGCCGGTCGTGTCGGGCAGCAACTTCCCGCCATCACATTACAAGATGAGAATGGAGGCTCTGTTCCCCTGCAAAGCCTAAAGCATGATCTGTTGGTGATAGATCTTTGGGCTTCATGGTGCAGACCATGCAGAAAGGCCAATACAACCTATCTGAGGGACATCCAGGATCGGTTTGAACAGTTGGCAAAGCAGCAAAAACGAATCACAGCCAGCGCATCAGCCATTGATCAAAAAGATTCCACTCTTAATATGCCAATGCTGATTGGTGTGAGTGTTGATGAAAATAAAACCGCATGGCTGGCTGCTATCAAACATGACGGTGCCTATTGGTTGCAGTTGATTGATGAGCCGGCGGGGCTGGCGAAACATTTAGGCATATCAACCTTTCCAACATATATTATTGCTGACGGATCTAACAAAATCGTATTTGAAACCAATAACGAGATGGAGCTGCGAAAGTTTCTATCAGAACGAATTACGATCGGGCGAAAGGATGCCTTTGAATAAGGCAAAAAAAAGGGAACCAAATGGTTCCCTTCCTTATTTTATCCTTGTAAGTTTCTTATCCAAGAGCTATGCGCTTGAATGAAATAACCTGCAGATTGTTACTTACGCTTTTCAAATAGTCAGCAACGCTCTTACCACCGTCTTTTACGAACGGCTGTGCAAGCAAAGTCTGCTCTTTGAAGAAAGCATTTAGCTTACCTTCAGCGATCTTAGAGATCATTTCAGCAGGCTTACCTGCCATCTTTGGATCTGCCTGGATTTGTTCAGTAACGATTGCACGCTCTCTTTCTACAGTGTTCTGAGGAACACTGGCAGGGTCAACGGCTACGGGGTTCATTGCCGCAATTTGCATTGCTACATCTTTACCAGCTTCCGGTGCTTCTTCGTTCATTGCAACCAATACACCCAAACGGTTTGCACCATGAATGTAAGCAGACACATAAGGCGCATCAACACGTTCAAACTTAGTGATACCGATCTTCTCGCCAATGCTGGCAAGTTTGTCGTTCACCATGTCAGCGATCTTAGCGCCATTGATTGAAACGTTATTCAGTTCGTCGATGCTTTTAACGTTGCTCTCAATTGCCGCATCTGCGATGCTCTGAGCAAAAGCCACAAAGTCAGCGTTCTTACTAACGAAATCGGTTTCACAGCTAACGCAAAGCGCGATGCCCGTTTTATTGTCGGCAGTAGTCTTAGCGATCACTACTCCCTCTTTCGCTTCACGGTCACCACGAAGAGCAGCGACTTTTGCGCCTTTCTTACGTAACCAGTCGATCGCCGCTTCGAAATCACCGTTTGTTTCTGTAAGTGCTTTACGGCAATCCATCATGCCGGCGCCAGTTGCCTGGCGAAGTTTGTTGATCTCAGCTGCAGTTATAGCTACAGACATATTCTGAAAATTATTTAGTTAGAGAATAAAGTACTTCGGGGGTTATCTTCCACCACCGGGTCTGCGTTGTCCACCTCCGCCAGGACCACCGGGTCCACGACGTCTTTGACCACCACCAGCACCAGCTCCGCCGCCCTGGGGACCGCGTCCTCTTCCACCACCCGCGCCACGTCCGCGTCCGCTTTCAGCTTCAGCTTCAGCTTGCAAACGTGCAGCTTTCTTCTCATTCTCATCCTGGTTTGCATCGTCATGGTCTTCGTCTTTAGCAGCTTGTCTTTCTGCAAGACCTTCTGCTATTGCCGCAACGATGTACTGGGTAATGATAGCGATTGATTTGGTAGCATCGTCGTTACCTGGAATTGCGAAATCCACTTTATTCGGATCGCAATTGGTATCAACAATACCGAAAGTAGTGATGCCAAGACGCTTTGCTTCAGCAAGAGCAATATGCTCGTGCCCGATGTCAATCAGGAAAAGAGCTGCAGGTACACGTCCCAGTTGAGAGATACCACCCAGAACCTTCTCCATCTTATCACGGTCGCGCTGAAGTTGAAGTCTTTCCTTCTTTGTCAGACTTTCTGCACTACCATCTGCAAGCATCTTATCGATGCTTTGCATCTTCTTCACGCTCTTCCGAACCGTGTTGAAGTTGGTAAGCATACCACCGAGCCAGCGCTCAGTAGCATATGGCATGTTCACACGCTGAGCGCATTCAGTGACGATCTCTTTTGCCTGCTTCTTAGTTCCGACAAACATGATCTTTTTACCGCTGCGAGCGATCTGCTTGAGAGCAGCTGCAGTTTCCTGCAACGCCTCAGTTGTTTTATTAAGGTCAATGATGTGAATACCTTTCTTCTCAGCGAAGATGTAAGGCAACATCTTTGGGTTCCACTTCTTACGCAGGTGTCCGAAATGTACACCGGCTTCCAGGAGTTGTTGTTGCAACGAAGTGTTATTTTCCATTTGTATGATGTTATCTGATTTTTTAAATGATTAACGCTTAGAGAACTGGAAGCTTCTGCGAGCTTTCTTGTGACCGAATTTCTTACGCTCAACAGAACGTGGATCACGCTTAAGAACACCGGCAGCTTTCAAAGCAGGACGGAATTCAGGGTTCAGTTCAACCAGTGCACGGGCAATACCAAGCTTTGCAGCTTCGGCCTGACCCTTAATACCACCACCAGCAGCATTGATCTTAACATCAAACTTGTCGAGAGCTTCGATGGTTTTCAACGGCAGCTCAACCTGGTTCTGCAGGTACTGAAGAGAGAAATACTCTTTATAATCTTTATCGTTCACCGAAATGTTCCCCTGGCCTTTTGAAAGGAAAACACGCGTTACCGCTTCTTTACGGCGACCGATACCATTTTTTTGCTTTTCCATGTATGCTTACAATTAGAAGTTTAACGGTTGTGGTTTCTGTGCAGCATGCTGATGCTCATTGCCAGCATACACAAATAATTTCTTGTACATCTTGCGACCCAGGCGATTCTTAGGAAGCATTCCTTTTACAGCTCTTTCGATTACTGCTTCAGGACGACGTGCAAGAAGGTTTCTCGCTGTCTCAATCCTCTGACCACCAGGATATCCAGAGAAATTCTGATATTCCTTGTCCTCAAGTTTGTTACCGGTGAACTTTACTTTGTCAGCATTGATCACAATAACATAGTCTCCGCAATCAACATGTGGCGTATAATATGCCTTGTTCTTACCACGAAGAACAGCAGCAATCTTTGCACACATCCGACCTACGGTTTGATTGGTACCGTCTACAACATACCAATTATGCTGTACGGTAGCCGCGTTCGCATGTTTTGTAGTGAAATGTAGTTTACTCATTGTTTGTTTTTTTAATCTATCTCCCCGCCATCCCGGGGGAAATAATTTTTTAATGGAGCGCAAAGGTATGCGACCGTTTTGGTTAAAACCAATCTTTTAAGCGATATTTTTCAATCGCACGTTTGCAAAGCGCTGATAATCAATAAAAATTTTGACCGTATTTTTAAACCGTCCTCTAAAAGGTGCAATTTTCCATATTTTCGGCAAATGGCAACTCATCAAATCGGACGCGCAACATTCGGCAACCCTGCCAACGCGGGTAATGTGCCCTCCCTCGAAGAAGCAAGAAACCTTTTGAATGAATGGATCGATAACGATCGACTGAAACTGCACATGTACCAGGTAGCTGCAGTGATGAAGGCCTGGGCTCTTGAACGGGAAATGCTAACCGAATCAGAGGCGGCCAAATGGGAGATTGCAGGCCTTTTGCATGATGCCGACTGGGAAAAATATCCGGATGATCATTGCCGGGTCATTATTGAAAAGCTTGAAGAGATGCAGGTAGATCCTGCCATCTTGCATTGCATAGCCTCTCATGGTCCGCGATACTTTGGCGTCGAGCCAGAGTCAAGAATGGACAAGATGATTTACGCGTTCGATGAGTTGTCGGGCTTCATTCATGCAGCGGCATTGATCCGTCCCACACGATACGATGGGATGGACGTTAAAAGCGTGATGAAGAAACTTAAGAATCTTGCTTTTGCTGCGCAAGTGAACCGGGACGATATTACTGATGCCATCGCTCGGATTGATACACCTCTTGAAGAGATCATCCAGTTTATCATCGACCATCAACATTCGGTGGAACTTCCAACACGATCTCAATAAGCCAACAACGTGACAGGTGCATTATTCCTTGCAATAATCAAAGCGCGTCGCCCATTCACCTTAATTTTCTTTATCTCTCTGACATCGCCACTTATGTGCAACGATCTTTCCAGAGGCAAATTCACATGATATGAATTGCCTTTATTGATTCCGGGCAAAGAAGCGATCGATGGAAATAGCGCATCGTACTTTCCTTCATACGGCATCACTCCTGAAAAATTCCCCGCGGCCATCCATTCTTTTTTGCCATCACTATTAAAATCGTCAACAACGAAACACATTACCGGGGCCTGCTGTTGATATACCGGTAACGAAACTACGTCATAGCTTTTCTTATTACTTAAGAGCAAGAGGGATTCAAAAGTTTCGGCCTCGAACTGCTTACTATTATTCAACGATTCTCCAAAAATGTCCTGCATTGTTTTGCCGGCCATTTCACTATAACCGAGATATGTTTTTTTGAGATAAGGAAGTTGTCTTTCTAAATCTTCTTTATTGAGGAAAGGATAATAATGCCCTTCTTTATAAACGGTCAATAGTTGGTCGGGCGACCTATTCTTATCCGCATCCACAATGAACATCTTTAGAGGCTTACGGCGACCGTCAACATTTGGCGGTGTGAGTTTTGAGTTTAATCCATAATTACCCAACAATACATCCAATTTGCCATCCCCATTGATATCGTCTATCTCAACTGTTGTCCACCACCCGGAAGATTCATATAATTTCTTTCCGTTTGTCAATCGGCCTTTCTCATTGTAAAATACCGTCGGTGCCATCCATTCGCCTACTAACACCAGATCAGCAAAACCGTTGTTATCAAGATCCGCCCATTGGGCGTCGCTGATCATTCCATATAAATTGAGTTGCTCATTATCCGCTTCATGCTCATTAAATACACCCCTGCCATCGTTGATTAACAGGTAACTTCGCGGAGAAACCCCGTACTGACGCGGATCTGCAAGTCCTCCCAAAAAAATATCCTGGTCTCCGTCTTGATCAATATCAGCGACAGTCATACACGACTTCTGTGTTGCCGGCAGCACGATCCTTGAGCGGGTAAATGATCCATTGCCATCGTTCAGATACAATCGGTCGGCAAGTGCGGGATGCCCATTGTCAAACTCGTGTCCGCCACTTACCACATAAAGGTCCAGATCACCATCATTATCAGCGTCAAAAAACTCGGCATCTACGTCTTCGCTCAGACTGTCTGCTGCTATAGCCGGTTGATCATGCAGCAAGAACTTCCCGCCTGGTACCTGCAAAAAAATAGACGAGGCCTGGCCTTTTGCGCCTCCTAGAAAAACATCCTCCATTCCATCTTTGTTGATGTCCCCAACTGACAATGCCGGGCCTGCCTTTGAAAGTTGATGCGGAATAAAATACTGGCGATTGAAATCGTCGAAATCATTTTCGCGATGCGACCATTGAAGACCCGCTTCGATGGTAATGTTTGAAAAGGTTGAGGTCGATTGCTGCGATAAATATGAATTTAGAAACAATGATACATCAGCCACTTTCGATGTAAAGTCTTTATCTGTAAATACAAGAGGCCTGGCGCCGGACACATTTCTTGCAATAAATGAATGGCCCGTTGAAGTAATTGCAACAATGCTGTCTATACTTTCATCTGCTATTGTAAAAAAAACCGCGGGCTCAACGCTACTCATAAATCCTCGGGTGGGTTGCAGTTGCTGATACTGCGCACTACCGTTGTCATACAGTATGACCTTGGTGCCCAATAGAAAAGTATTCGGGCCATTGCTATTGAAGCTGACGCGTAAGGCAGGTTCATTTTTACCTGCAGAATTGTTTCGAAATATAGATGCCGCCTCATTAAAATTATTCGTCACCAGGTCGAGGTCTCCATCATTATCAAGGTCTGAATAGGCTGCACCGTTTGAAATATTCATCCTTTCAAAACCAGCAGCAGTGGATCCTTCATGAAATTTTAGGGAATCGGTCCCATGAAAAAAGAAATTATGCCACTTACCGGGTGGCTGCCTGCGAAGTATCTCAGCATCGAAGCTTTGATTGGAAACCTGCTGCAGTCGGAATGAATTGTCTGACAGGAACCGGATATAGTCAAGATCGTTCAACCTGCTTTTTATTCCGTTCGATATGAACAGGTCTGTATGGCCATCGAGGTCAAAGTCTGCCAAAAGTGGTGCCCAGCTCCAATCAGTAGCGCTAACTCCCGCATAAAGCCCGATCTCGCTGAAAGCTTCGCCGCGTCCTACATTTAACTGCAGACAGTTGCGTGCATTCTGATAATTATAACCCTGCGAATATTGATTATTGTATACAGAAAATGAGCGATCGCCTGCCGTCGATTTCAATATCTTTTCGTTTGCCGGCAACATGTCGAGGGTTATAATGTCCATCCATCCATCTTTGTTGATGTCTGCCACATCGTTACCCATTGAGAAGTTGGATGTGTGACCAAAACTTTTGTGAGACGACTCGATGAACCGACCGCCAACGTTCAAATAATAGTAATCGTTTTCATGAAAGTCATTGCCTACATAGATATCATCCCATCCATCGTTATTAAAATCTGCAATAGCAACACCGAGGCCATAGCCCAGCGCACTACTGATGATACCTCGCTGTGATGTTTCATCTACATACTTCCCATCTGTGTTGATATATAATTTCCCTCCTGAGCGCTTGCTATAAGTATGACGCAGACTTGTATCGCCATAAGCATCTGTTCCATGAACCGAATGCTGTAGCTGAAACATATCGAGATCACCATCACGGTCGGCATCAAAAAACGCCGCCTGAGTATTATACCCGGAAACATCAAGACCGAATTCCTTAGACCTTTCTTCGAAATTTGTATTGCCTTTATTAATGAATAATTTATTCTGCGCACCTGCAAAATAGGTACGATGCGTTCCGTTGGCTTTCTGTGTAATGTGGTCTCCCACAACTGAAACATATATGTCGAGCAATCCATCTGCATTGACATCGGCCATTGTAACACCAGTTGTCCATGCGCCCGTATGAAAAGCACCTTTGCCAACTTCTTCAAAAACCAGATCGCCCTTGTTTAGATATAATTTATTCTGTCCATTGTTGGCGGTGAAGAAGATGTCTGTAAGCGAATCGTTATTGATATCTCCAAGTGCAACACCGCCGCCGTTATAGTAGTACATGTAGTCGAGGATATTCAGGGTGTCTGTATCTTCAACAGCATTTACAAAATCAACTCTCGTGTGGCTCGAAGGCAACTCGATAAACAGTTTCTCGTCTCCGTTCTTACATGAAACAAATAGGATCACAGTTATTGTTGTCAACACACGCCACATGCACAATTACTTTTTTGGATAGAAGTATACGGGTTGAATGATATAGAGTGAATCGGTCACCATCAACTGGTCCTGACGGCGAATCACCTTATGTTCCACCCATGGATGCGTAGCGCTTACCAGATGGTTCTTACGTATCCAATCTTTCAGTACATCCATTGCACCCTGAACATCCGTGTAATTTCCCTTCACAGCGGCAACAATGATCTTGCAGGGCGGCACTTCGAGTTTAACCAAAGGTGCAGGCACCGTTGTATTGGAGTCCTTCAACGGCAACCCCACCTGGAAAAAATGTTTTGCTCCCGATGTTATCTTGAATCGGCTTTGCGGACGCGATGCATTAGCAAAATCTGATTCGTCCATTGCGTTCACGATCTTATTGTAATAAGCGATGAATTGAATTTCTTCTGAGCCTTTTCGGATACTGTCGCCAAAGGCAACAACGTAATGGGCTGGTATTTCCGAAGGACTTAGTTTGATGCCCGCCGATTCCCATCTGGTATCTTCAAGGTATTGACGAAGACGGTCGACTCTTTGATTGTAATTGGTCTTGAATGAAGAAGGCTTAAAAAAATATTTCAGCTTATTGGTTAATGAACGTACCTGTAAGGTTTCGTGGTTCGATAAAAAACTTCTGCCATCAGGTGAAGGAGTTATTCGAAAAACTCCATGCGATTCTTTTCTTGATCCATTCAACACCGAATAGTGAACGGAAAGGGAATCGTATTTCGGTTGAAGGGAAAATTCGCGTGAACCTGACATGGAATCGCTGAACCATTCCTGGTATGACTCCGACCTTGAAAGCTCTTTAAAAACTATATCAGGTCCGCTGTCGACGCTGATCCTGTAAGACACGATGCGTGTTACCGGAATGGACATCAACGCAAGCAGCGCAAGCACCAGGAACAAGATTATAAATGCCCCGCTGCGCGATCGTTTTTTGTTGCTGTATGAAGATGCACTATCAATGTTGGGTTCGTTCATATATAACTATGGGTTCATTATTTCGTGCGAATAAGATCTGCTTTCCGGATGTCGTTTTTATTGTTGCCATGTCCCGAACCTCACCTTTCACATAGATTCCTGTACGCTTATTTGGAATGAATTCAAATTTACCCTTGCCATTTCCTTTGAGCAACGTTCCGTAGCTCGCATCAAATCTGCCGAGCTCAGGTTTCACACCAAAGAAGTTACCTCCGAGTAAGATATCGATGTTATTGTCGCCATCAAGATCTTCTGCAATGATGCCAAATACTTTTGACAACTGGGCTCTGAACGGAAGTGGCTTCAATTCAAATTCGCCTTTCCCGTTATTGAACGCAACACAGCTTCTTAATTCTCCGGCTTTCAGCACCTTTGCGCCCTTCACCTGGTCCTTATCAAATACATAGTTCATCTGCTTCCCCGCATAATCTGCGTACTTCAAAAATTTCTTCTTTAGCGATGGCAACTGCATCACCATGTCTGACCGCAAAGGAAGCGGATACGACACGCTATCATTCTTATAATATGTGAGTATAGATTCCGATTGTCCATTATTATCGAAATCATTCACGTACAGCTGAACGGGACGATTATTATCGCCATATACCTTTCCATTCATACCCTGGTTACCCAACACCAGGTCAACGTCACCGTCATTATCGATGTCAGCCAGCTTCATACAATTCCATAAGCCGAAGCTGGATTGATTAATTTCAGGCTCGCTAAATTTCTTGCCGTCATTAAAGTATACCGTAAGAGGCATCCATTCGCCGATGATTATCAGGTCTTGAGAACCGTTCTTGTCAAGGTCATGCCAGGCCGCATCCGTAATCATTCCGCTGCGTTCGAGCGCAGCACTGAAAGTTTTTGTGACGTCAGTGTAGCTAAGATCACCATTGTTTTGTAGAAGATAAGACCGGGGTATATGACCATAAGCGCCAGCAACTACACGTCCACCAATGAAGATATCCCTATCGCCATCATTGTCCATGTCAGCGGTTCTGATACAGGACACCTGCGTTGATAAGATTGGAAGCGCAACCGGGCTTTCAGAAAAATTCCCGTTGCCATCGTTAATATACAATCGCGGTTGAAGCAGAGCTGAGCCTTCTTTCTCTTCATTACCACCGTAACCTATAATGAGATCCAGATCTTTGTCGCCATCTGCATCAAAGAATTCCGCTGCCGTACCATCTGCAACATTTAATTCGTTAAATACTGCATTGGATGAATTGTTGGAGATAACATATTTACCATTGCGTTGTTGAATGAGTAGCTTCGAGGAATCTGCTTTAGCCCCTGTGACGAATACATCATCGAGACCATCGCCATTGACATCGCCAATTGCGCAGGCAGGCCCCTCACTTGAATACAACTGGGGAATGAGTCGCTCCTTATCAAAATCGATGTAATAATTTTCCACGTGACCAACCTTTGTTGCGATCAATTTATTAGACACGTCAAGGAACATTGTTGGTACAACAGACTGTTCGAGTGTGTACGGCAATGCATCTTTTTCGTTAAGCGCGATCGTGGTGTTGATCTTAACATTATACACCACCTGTCGCTTAAACTGTGGCCATAATATTTCGATGGAATCCACTTTATCATTCTTACCAAGCCCGAAGACCATGACTGGATCAACACTTGATTGAAATCCGCGCGACAACATCTGGTATTGCGATTGTTGACTGCCATTGGTGTGGACCTTGACCTCTGTGCCAATCCCGAAAGTATTACCGGCCGAACCGTTTAGCTTCACCCTGAGAAAATTGTTAGTATACTTTTCATTTGCTTTGTTTTGGTAAACAAAGCAGGGCATGTTCACATTATTCACAACAAGGTCGAGGTCTCCATCGTTATCAAGATCTCCATATGCGGAACCGTTGCTAAAGCCTGGCCTTGCTAGTCCAAGCTCATTAGCTTTATTCACAAACCGCAGATCGCCATTATTGACATAAGCATAATTCGATACGGGTGTAGAGGATACGGCATCCAAAAATTCTTTGTGATCGAACTTCCCTGTAGCGATTACTTTCTCGCGGTTCTGGTTATTGCCAAGGAAATCGATGAAGTCCTGATTGGTAATGTCTTTATAAATGCCATTACTTACAAAAAGATCTTTCCAGCCATCGTTCTGCAGATCGAAAAATAAACCTCCCCAACTCCAGTCGGTGGCCGCCACATTTGAATAGAAAGCTATCTCGGAAAATGTGCTATCGCCATTATTGAGATGTAAAGCATTTTGAATGTACTGGTAAAAGAAATCGCCTTTGAGCTTGGCATTGAAAACGTCATAATCATCAAACCTGGTGACGGTTTTGAGTTTCTTATCGCTTTCCGGAAGCATCTCCGACGTAAAAATGTCGAAAAGCCCATCGTTGTTTATGTCTGCAATATCCGAGCCCATAGAAGAAAGACTTATATGGCCCATTTGGTCTTCTATTGCTTCGCGAAATTTCCCGTTACGCTGGTTGATGTATAGGTAATCTTTTTCGAAGAAGTCGTTGCTTACATAGATATCGGGCCACTTATCTCCATTCAGATCGGCGACGCTCACCCCGAGACCGAATCCTATCTCACTTCCATAAATGTTTGCCTCCACGCTTATGTCAACAAACTTCCCATTATCATTACGAAAAAACTTATGACCGCCTTTTGGATCTCTTACGTTTCGAATATTCTTGTTATAACCGAAACTTGCAATAGGGCGAAAGCTGTTGTTCAATAAATAACAATCAAGATCGCCATCAAGATCATAGTCGAAAAAGGCGGCATGTGTAGCAAGTCCACTGTCAGCAAGACCATAAGCAGCTCCTTCCTCCTGAAATTGGAGATTGCCTTTATTGATGAACAGTTCATTTACTTTGTTGTCCCCTTCTATGTTTCCCGAATTGCAAACGTATATATCGAGCAACCCATCTGCGTTGATATCTACCATTGCAACACCCGTGCTCCAGGCCTGCGTTCCGGCTACGCCGGCTGACTTTGTGATGTCTTCAAATTTCCAATTGCCTTTATTCAGAAATAATTTGTTCTCACCAAGATTTGAGGAGAAGTAAATGTCAGCAAGACCATCATTGTTTATATCGCCGATCGCAACTCCACCCCCGTTATAATAATTCCGATAATTAAAAACGTTGAAGCGGGCATCTTCCGAAAGATCGTTGCTGAAATGAATGCCTGTCTGTTCCGGATCCATTTCCACGAATAAAGGATCTGGGGGCGTATGGTATTTATCGGAATTACACGATAAACAGGCTAAGGTCACGGTAATAATTGTCAGCAGCCTATTCATGGTTGAGATGATCGGTCATGTTTTCGGGTGTATGAAAATATAAAGCAAGTAGGGTTACTACTTGCTTTATAAATATAGCGATTCAAAGATTATCAGTAACCTTCGTTCTGCGTAAGGTTTGAGTTACGATCCATTTGAGCTTTTGGAATCGGGAACAGCGTACGCCATTGTGGCGACTGCGCTTTGGCGGGATCGCGGGGCGCAGTGTATTTACCAAAACGGATCAGATCATTTCTTCTCCATCCTTCCCAGGCCATTTCTCTTGCTCTCTCAGCAAGCAATTCGTCAAGCGTGATGGAAGTAAAGTTAGGCTGACCAGCTCTTTCTCTTAAAGTGATCGCGATAGGCATATTGAGCGTTTGCACTGCAGCAGCAGCGCTTCCATTTCTTAATTGCGCCTCAGCTTTCATCAACAGGATGTCTGCAAGCCGAAAAACAGCATAGTCATTACTCATGTCGCCCCCTGTATTTGGTGTCGGCTCGTACTTGATGGATCGGACACCGGCCATCCGGAATTCCGGCGCATTGCTGGAGATTGCAGGGACTACAGGATTAAAGACGAGGGGTAGATCAACCTGCTTATCTTTCAATGGCTCACCGGATTTGCTGTATTGTTGTCCAACAAGGAACATTTTCCGGCGATTGTCGTTGGCTGCAAACTGGTTATAAAAATCCGCCGTCGTACAGAAGCCGTTCCATGGTGTGTTTCCTAGTCCGAATGTTTCATTGTTCTGGTAGTGAAGGGTTCTCATTTGGAAATTTAACCCAGTCAGTCCTTTGTTTGCATCAAAGGGAACCACAAAGATGTTTTCTTTCGATCCCTCATTAGCGATCTTAAAGTTGTCCAGGAAATTTCCTTCGAGTGAATACTTACCTGAATTGATCACCTGGTTGCAGGCATCGATACATTCCTGCCAGCGTGGAGTGCCGGTATATACTTCAGAATTGAGGTAAAGCTTTGCCAATAAAGAATAAGCGAACCACTTATTCATTCTTCCATATGTAGTACCATCAACGGCATCTGTCAGTAATTCAACATTGTCTTTCAATTCCTTTTCGACAAATGCGAAAACCTCAGCGCGCGGCCTATTCACTACCGTGGAAAGATCCGCTTCGTAATCTTCAACTATGGGCACTTTACCAAAGAGGTCAAGTGCAAGAAAGTAATAGAAGGCGCGGATGGTCTTGAGCTCCGCATTGATCTTTTCGATGTCACCTGGAACCGGGTTCAACTGGTTCACGGTTGTCATGATCAGGTTCACGCGAGCAACACCACCGTATATGTATCCCCAGGCGCCATTGATCATTCCATGATTGATGGTCCATGTATGGAGCCACAACTGTTGCCAGTCGCCGTTGTCAAACCAGTCGCTACCTCTTGTAGGTACAATGATCTCATCGGATGTAACTTCCTGCAGCGCGAAGATGTCACCGCTTGGAAATCCACGTAACTCGGCATATGCGGGCGCGATACCGGCTGCTATCTGTTCAGGAGTTTTCCAGAAATCGACTGTCTGGTCATAAATATTCGGGTCTAGTTTTGTACAAGCGACCCCACCTATCATCATCGTGCCAGCCAGCAGTATTCTAATAATATTTCGTTTCATAATTGGCATTTAGCTAATTAATAGTTGGGTTAATTAAAAATTCACGTTTACACCGACGGTGAACGACCTGGTTTTTGGATAGAAGTTGCGATCGATGTAGCGGCGATCTCCTTCAATTTTTATTTCAGGATCTATACCATCATACGGTGTAATCACCAGCAGGTTGTTTGCAGCAACGTAGAATCTTAAGTATTCCACCTGTTTGATCTTGCCTGCTTTCACATTATAGCCGAGTGTAATGTTCTCCAATCTCGCATACGATGCATCGCGCAGCCAGTAAGTAGAGGGCTGTGGCTGCTCACTTATACCGTTGGTCAACGCACCTTTTGTTACATTATTACCCGGGAGACGTGTCGTTGTTTCAAGATTCAGCAAGGTGTTTGCAAAGATCTTCTGACCCTGAACACCGCGGAAGAAAATGCTCAGATCAAAATCTCCGTAGGTAAAGTCGTTTGTAAAGCCCCAGCTGAATTTAGCCTGTGGATCGATGAATACGCGATCTTCATCAACAGGTGCCGTTGTTGTTCCAACCAACTTGCCGCTTGCGTCGTAATCGTTGAACAACTGCTTACCACTGTTATCCAGTCCAGCAAATTCATGCAGCCAGAATACACCAGCAGGCTGACCTACCGTCAACTCCGTAATATACGCGTTACTCAAACCGCGACCGTCTGCATATCCATAGTGACGTGCATTGATTTGCAGATCTGCGCCTTTGAAGTTTCCGGACAGGTTGGTGACCTTGTTTTTGAGGAAGCCTACGTTTACGCGGCTGCTCCAGGTGAACGATTTGTTGTTTACGATTCTTCCATCGAGTGTTACTTCAACTCCTTTATTTGTTGCATTTGCAGCATTGGCTAACACGTTGGGATACAAGAATGGAGGCATGGGCAGGTCGTAACGGAACAACAGGTCTTCGGTTTTATCACTGAAAACATCGATGGTACCGTTAAGTCTGTTGAAAAGGGTGAAGTCCAGGCCAATGTTGAGCGATTTACGCACCTCCCATTTAAGATCGGGATTATCCAACTGGCTGGGGCTGTAGCTCTGGTAATACTGCCCGTTATAGTAATAAAGGCCGGACGCACCATAGAGGAACTGAATCGGGTAAGGAGGAAGATTTTCCTGGTTGCCCGTTGTTCCGTAGTTAACACGAAGTTTCAGAAGGTTTACATCGCCTACGCTTTCAAAAAAGCGCTCATTGCTGATCGTCCAGGCAAGGCCAACCGACGGGAAGTTACCCCAGCGATTGTTTGATCCGAACTTGGAAGAACCGTCGCGACGGAAATTCACAGTTGCCGAGAACCTGTCGTCGAAGCTGTACACCAAGCGGCCGAGAAAGGAAATAATCTTCACCTCATTTTTATAGGAACCGACGTTTCTTCCTTCCAGGTCATTACCCAGTCCGAGGTTGTTATCCTGCAGATCGGGCACAGTGAAATCCCGTGCACCTGCATTAAAGCCATCGTTAGTAAACCGGTTCCATTCGTACACACCGGTAACATCGATCGCATGGTTTCCAAACTCCTTACGGTAGTTGGCATGCAGATCGAAATTGATCACTTCTTTGTTATTGTTGTAAATAGATGCAACGTTCTTATTGTTTTTTTCAGGGATACGTGGTTCAAAATAATTGCCCACGTCGTTTGCCCTCGAGATGGCACCAAATGATCCGATCTTTAGTCCTTTCACGATTTCATAGTCCACCCTCGCATTACCCTGGTAAAAATTATCGCGTCTTTTATTCTTGATCTCATTTAGTCGGAATAGGGGATTTTCAAGATCCTGGTCAATTACCTGGTAATACGATCCATCATCATTATAAATTGGCCAAACCGGCAGGTAGTTATAAGCAAGGTTGAATATGTTACTTCCGCCAAACCGGGAATCCTGCTGATCGGGCATGAGGTCACGGTTGATCTGCGATGCATTCAATCCAAACTGGAGCTGCAACTTGTCGTTCAAAGCACGTTGTTGAGCGGTGAAACGAGCGGAAATCAATTTGCGACCGCTATTAACAACTACGCCTTCATTCTTTTGATAGTTAACTGAAGCACGGTAATTAAAACTTCCAGCGCCACCGCTCATACCGATGGTATGGCTATGGGTAAGTGCATTACGAGTGATAACATCCTGCCAATCTGTATTTGCGCCCTTATCGATCGAACTGGAACCAACTTCATCGCGCCATTGCTGGGCTGACAACATATCCAGCTTTCCGGAAACACTTTCCATGGACACGTATCCCGAGTAATCAACAGTAGTTCTGCCCGCACGTCCTTTTTTAGTGGTGATGATGATTACACCATTCGCGCCGCGTGATCCATAGATCGCCGCAGAGGATGCATCCCGAAGGATATCGTAAGATTCGATATCATTAGGGGCGATCGAGTTGATACCGCGGTTGAAGTCGTCGATGGCAACACCGTCGATTACCAGCAGGGGCGGTTGACCTTCAAGTGAGGTTGATCCGCGAAGGCGAACGGTGATGTTCGAGTTTGGATCGCTACCGGGCTGCACGATCACCAGACCGGCAACTTTTCCCTGAACCTGTTGAAGAGGGTTGGCAATGTTTCCTGTATTGAATTCGCGGGCTGAAACCTTTGTTACAGCACCAGTAATATCCCGCTTACGAGCGGTACCGTAACCTACAACAACAACCTCGTTAAGGTTGGTGTTAGAAGATGCAGACATGGTAACACTCACATTGTCTGAGGACGTGATCGATACTTCCTGGGTAGCAAAGCCAACCGCAGAGATCACCAGCGCCGTAGCCGAGCTGGGAACACTGATGCTGAAATTGCCTGATTCATCTGAAGTAGTTCCTGTGGAAGTGCCTTTAACCACCACTGAAGCCTGGGGAATGCCGGAGCCGTCCCTGGTGTCGGTGACCCGACCTGTAATGGTTCGCGATTGGGCGTAGCTGACCTGCAGTAAGAGTAAGAAAATGGCAGGCAGCATCATGAAGCGCAGTAGTTTGATGCTCATAATGCAATCGTTGTTGGTTAGAATTACAAATACTGGCCCTATTGGGGCGTGTTGTTCTTACACAATTATAAGAAATTACTCTTAGATGCAACAACAATATTTTCTACATAAGCGGTAAGAACGCGATAAATTCAGACATCTGCCACGCCTGATTAGCTGCGTCGATCGGTAATCGGTGGTCGGTAGTCGGTAATCGGGTGCTTTCCGCTTTCCGCTTTCCGCTTCCCGCTTTCTGTTTAAAGGGCTGCTTCCAGTTCCGTTGCCGATACTGCGGCTCCTTTTTTGAACCGATATAATTTTCCGGGGCGATGGGGAACATCGGTTTCCCACTCGTCGGCATCTTCAAGCCAATCCATCAGAAAGAATTTCTTGCGGAAATTTCTCCTGTCGAGTTTTGTGTCCAGGATCGCTTCATACAGCGCCTGCAGTTCCCTGAGCGAGAACTTTTCGGGAAGGAGATTAAATACAATGGGGTAGCGCATCACCTGTTGTTGAAGTTGGCGCAGGCAGGTCTGCAGGATCTCAAAGTGGTCAAACGCCAGTTCTGTGATATCGCGAACAGGATGCCAGTGCAATTCGTTATGTGCAAGCTTCAACTGGTGGTCCTTTACATTAACGAGCGAGTAATATGCCGATGTGATTACCCTACCCGCCGGATGTCGGTTTACATCTGAAAACGTATAAACCTGTTCAAGATAAACATTGGACAGGCCGGTACGATCCTGCAATACGCGGTAAGCTGCACTTTCAAGATCCTCTTCAGGGTGTACTAGATCTCCAAGTAAAGACCACTTCCCTTCAAACTGCTCCAGGTCGGATTTTATCAAAAGTACCTTCAGTTCATTCTGGTCAAAACCAAATATGACACAGTCAACGGAGACCGCCATCTTAAAATAATCGCGATTCTCGGAAATTAATTGATGAACTGTTTTATTCGTAGCGTTTCCCATACAATCGTTAGTTAAGATAGGGATGAAATTAATTTTGGATAACTACCTGGTGCACTTTGCGGCTGCCTCCAAATTCTAATTTAATAAAATAAGTTCCCGAAGGTAAACCTTGTTTTGCAGGAACGAGTCGATTCAACTCAAGCTTATGCGTACCCCTGGGTTGGTTTTTTATAAATGGTGAACCTATTTGCTGGCCGGTTATATTATTAATTGTCAAACTGACACTTCCACTAGCTGGCAATTCATATTCTATGATCGAACTGCGAACCACCGGGTTGGGATATACTTTCATATTAACAGTATATCGCTGATTAAACACATCTCGTACAGAAGTAAGGACATTAGTAATGTTTCGATTCAGGTAAACATGGTATTCACCAGGCTGCAGGGTCATCGGCTGATCCGCCTGAGTTACATTGATTGATTGTCCTGTGAAGTAGTCGTACCAGGTACCCGTGTGTGGGAACTGAACAACTCCCGTTGTTTGATTCACATCAAAATTTCCGACCACCAATAGATTGGATGTATCAGTAGTTACATGCATCCATTTGAGTGCAGCATTCAGGCTCGAGTTTACATTACCTTCAACGAATGCATCTTTGTATGATGGATGCTGCCGCAGCTTTAACAGGCCCGCATAGGCATCATGCAATCGCTTGCGTCCAAAGTCCTGCAGATAATCCCACCGTATCGGCTTATCATCAAGTCTGCATTGGTCTTTCACCGTTCCATCTGTGCAATAATTGATAGAAAAATCGTATCCCATTTCGCCAAACTGCCAGATCATCTTTGGTCCCGGAATCATAAAGAGGAAAGCTGCTGCCATCTCATCTCTTCTCAAACCAGTGGCGAGATTTTTCACGTTATACGTAGAAGAACTGTTACCATACGTACTGTTCTTATACTGCACACGCTCTTCATCATGACTTTCCATATACGCAACAAGATGGGGTTCATTCATCCTGCGTGCCGTGTGTATGGCACCTGAAAAGTTAGAATTGGATACATAACCCATGGTGCCTTCGCTAAAATTATAATTATGATTACCCCACAACATCATTCCATAGTCCGCCAGTTCCTTCTCTTCATCATCATCTGCAAAGTGCTCTAGTATAACATATGCGCCTGCAGATTTATGTTGCACTGTATCGTAATACTTTTTCCAAAGGGCCACCCGATCAGCGTCGTATTGCGACCATGCATCTACGTTACAATTACCTCCATTTGCATCGCATGTTGGTTTTTGTGTGAATCCTTTTGACAGGTCGAATCGAAATCCATCGATCTTATATTCGGTTAACCAATGCTCTACAACGCGACTAGTAAAATATTGTGTGGCATCGCTCTGATGGTTGAAATCGTAACCAACATTAAAAGCATGCTTAGCTGCAGGATTGAACCATGGGCTTGAAGGATCAGGCCTGTTGTTTGTTGCATCCCAGTACAGTTGAACCATTGGTGACTGGCCAAACGAATGATTGAGTGCAATGTCCATAATAACTGCAATGCCATTCTTATGTGCCTCATCAACGAACTGTTTCATCGAAGTGCCAGTGCCATAATATTTATCTGGCGCGAAGTAAAACGATGAGTTGTAACCCCAGCTTACATTTCCTTCAAATTCGTTCACAGGCATCAGTTCAATAGCATTTATTCCTAGCGCTTTCAGGTAAGGAAGTGTATCACGAAGTGTTTTCCAATCGTGTGTTGCAAGAAAATCACGAAGCAATACTTCATAGATCACCAATGACCTTTGATCGGGTCTTTGAAAGTTTTGAACCTGCCATGCATAAGCAGCAGCACCTGGTTGAAGCGTACTTACAATGCCTGTCGTTTTGCCCGTAGGATATGCTTTTATATTAGGGTATGTGGTATTCTGAATAAATTTATCGTTGTCCGGATCGAGTACCATTTCAGTATAAGGATCCGCAATACGCAACGATGAATTTACGAGGTACTGATATGCATATACAGTTCCCTTTGTTAAGCCGGTGATCCTCTTCCAGAAACGCTTTCCATCCGGCGTTTTATTCATCTGGAATTCGGAGCGTTCTGTCCAGTTATTGAATTCACCAATAACCGCTACGCGCGATTTACCTGGTGCATACAAAACAAGTATTGCGGAAGTATCTCCCTGTTCATAATTGATCCCATCTCTTACACCGGCAGGAAGCGGAGCTACAGTTGACGTTGTAGCAACGAAAAAGTTTATCGTGTCACGAATCACCTGTCCATTGTAAGTTGCCGTTGCAATGACCTGCTGATTTCCGGCAGATGAGATCTGCACTTTCTTATCTATCACATTTACATCATTCTGTTCAGCAACGGAAACCCCGTTGTAATAAAGCTTTAATGCAGCAGGATGGCTTGAGGCGTAGACGATGTCAATGTAATCACCCACCTCTTTATTGATGGGCTCAGGTACTTGCGCAAATTTCGGTTCCATGGCGGGCTGAAGAAACTTTGTTGCAAATACGTCACTATACATCGGCACAAACATGTCTGATCCATCGGCATTTCGTTGCACTACTGTACCTGCGCCATTCCTGAACAAGATTGCAATCTTTGATATTGTTTCGCCTGCAGCCAGATTGAAAAAGGAGCGCGCATTGTTTATCACGAAACGATATTTATTGTTACCCAGGTTTTCAGCTTTGACTGACTGATCAGGCGCATTGAAATTGGTGAACTTAACATGCTTCCAGTCGCTGGCTCCAGTGCTTTGGTTTGTAATTACACCGATATGGACATAAACGTCGTTCGGATTTGAATAATTCATCAGACCCTTATTGCCTTTTGTTGCATCGACTATTAATGCAATCGTTCCGGTATCACGGGGAAAAGTTGGGATTGTAGTAATAAGTTGCGCGTTCGCAATAGCACACACGCAGCTGGCAACCAGGAGTAGAAGTAAAGGTTTGAACATAGGACGAGGTTTTCTGTCCGATAAATTAAGCATATAAATTTCACTAAAAGAAAATAAGCTGCCCCTGATGAAAGGGACAGCCTATTTTTTATGTTTACCCGAACATTAGTTTTTCTTTACTACGTAAGTGTAGTTTCCAGGCACTGAAAGATCTAGAGTCACGGTGTAATTACCATCTGATGCGATTTGAACGTTCGCACCACCCGGCTCCAGGCTCTTGTCTGCATTATCATCGCCATAATTGAGATCCCATCCGTCATTTGCACGGAACTTGATCTCTCCCTGGGTCAGGTTGGTTGTGATCGACCAGGTTTTTGTTGCTTCATCAAAGACCATATCCTTGTCGTTATCCCAGCTTCCTGTTGCGCTTCCAACAAGTCCCCATGAGGTTTTCAAGGCACTCCACGTGAGTGTTTTTGTATTCGCTTTAATGAGGTAATATCCTGCGGCAGGCATCATGATGTCACCACCTGATGTGCTTAACTTACCAGCTCCACCATCGCCGTAGTTCGTGTGGTTCCAATCAGGATCAGAGGTAAACTTAAAAGGAGATGCTTTGCTAAAATATACATACCCTTCGTATTCACCATTATCTCTAACTGAAGAGATCTTTGGTGCCTCCTCCGGCTTCCAACCCTGGTAGTCGCCAGGCAGCCACAGTGAAGGATAATTTATGATCACGAGATAAGGAGTGACTTTAATAGTTGTCACTTCCGATGTATCATTCGGAGTGTGGGTTCCAAGACTTGAGATCAAACGTGCGTCAATTGATCCCTGCTGCGCAGGTGCAAGCCCCATAAGAATCACCGCCTGGTTTAATTCGGCAGTTGTTATCTTTTTTTGGAGACCGGTTAAAACATACTCCTTTGCAGAGGCAAAGTTGGTACCGGTGCGGGCCAGCTGTAATGTGTAACGTACTGCCGCATCGAATCCATAGTCAGGTGCAGTCCAGTTGAAAGTTATCGCAGTGTCCAGTGCATTGGCACTATTCAGCACAATGTCTGTAGATGATACCTGCAATGCGGAGGCGCCAGCAGGTTTGAAGATCGCCCTGTCTTCGTCCTTCTTACATGACCATAAGGCCACGGAAGCAACTGCAAAAAGCAGGATATGATTGATTAGTTTTTTCATAATTCAAAAAATTTCTAAGCAAGAATTTAGTTTAAGAACTCAGATCAGTAACCTTCGTTCTGTGTAAGATTAGGATTTGCCGATACGTCAGATGAAGGGATCGGGAACAACACCCTGAAATCTTCAACAGCTCTTCCCTGTGCAACACCGCCTTTCCACGGCCATAAATAATTTGAACCAGTGTACTTGCCAAAACGAATAAGATCGGTCCTGCGATGAGCTTCCCAATTCAGTTCTCTTGCTCTCTCGTCGAGCATGAAGTCGAGAGTCAGCTGTCCTACGCTTATATTACCACTCGTGTTTCCATAAGCGCGTTCACGAAGTTCGTTGATGTATTGAACGGCCTGGTTGACACTTCCACCCGTACCGCCACGTACTACTGCTTCGGCATAAATAAGGTAAGCTTCGGCAAGGCGCATCAATGGGAAATCAGTATCCGGATGATCACCCGATTTGTCTGAACCCTGCTGACCGTTTCTTGTTACGTTTTTATATTTCGTGATCGGGTATCCGTCAGTGAACACACCCAAATCATTTATTTCAATATCCTGTCCGTCTTTATGGAACATCGCGCGACCGTCACCGTTAGCAAACAGGTTAACGATGTTCTTTGTCGTTCTTAATCCACCCCAGCCACCGTTGATACCAAACTCAGCGGGACTCATATTTCCACCAACTGGTGCATGCACAATGTAAGTGATACCACCCCATGATCTTGTATGCATTCCATCGAAAACAATTGGAAGGATTATCTCATTTGACAAATGGTTATCAGCAAGGAATAAATGTTCATATTCAGGCTCCAGTGTGTACACTGAATTGATCACTTTGCTCGAATATGTGATCGCATCTGTGTTTCTTTCAGTACCTGTATAAACCTGCGCATTGAGGTAAATCTTTGCAAGCAACATCCATGCGGCAGCTTTGTCCGCCCGGCCATATTCATTGGTTCCCGGTTCTGCAAGCAGAGTTTCAATTTCCTTCAATTCTGACTCGATGAATTCAAATACCTGTGCGCGACTTCTTTGCTGTGGGAAGAATGATCCTACTTTATCCTGATCGGTAACAAATGGAATATTACCAAACATATCCATTGCGTGACTATAACTAAGAGCTCTCATGAAGCGAGCCTCAGCCCTGAAAAGCCTTGCCTGATCCAGATCTGCGCCTGTAATGCCTCTTGAAGAAAGTTTGTCATCACTAATCTCACGAATGAATTCATTAGCAAGCGAAATCTGGTAGTAACAACGGTTATACATTGCTGTAATGAACTCGTTGTTCGGTGTCCAGGTCATGCGATGAAGATCCTGAATGGTACCATCGTTCCATGCAATCACTGCTTCATCAGTAGTAAGTTCCTGCATCTGCCAGTACTGGCGGAAATAAGTAGAAAATCCTTCATCGATACCACTGATATCGGGACGACCCGAAGGACCTTGTTGACCACTCACGGCCAGACCTGCATATACTTTTGCAAGGATCTGCTTATAGTTTTTAAAATCGTTGTACACTGACGCCGATGTAACGTCATAGAACGGCGTGCGATCAAGGTCTTTGGTGCATGCAGCGAATCCAAACGCCACAAGTGCAACCATCAGAACCTTTATAATATTCTTCTTCATATCTTAAATTGTATAAGATTAAAAATCAAGATTAACTCCAAGTGAAAAGATGCGGGGTCTCGGATAGAAATTATTATCTATTCCACCTGCGATCTCTGGATCAAGACCTGAATACTTGGTGATTGTAAACGCATTGTTCACAGTTGCAGTAACTCTCACTCCAACTTTATCTTCCCACAATCTTCCAAAGTTGTATCCAACATTGATGTTGTCTGCCCTCAGGAATGATGCATTTTCCAGGTAATAATCAGAGAATAACTGGAACTCATCGAAGCGGGTATCTAACACGCTCGTAGAAACATTGCTCAGATAATTAGGGAACGAGAATGCTTTGTATGCACCGTTGTTTGAAGAGAAGTTATTGTAAACGTAGTTGTTGAAGCTTCCACGCAGAGTGAAAGAACCGAACCACTTCTTATAAGAGAACTGTGAGCTAAAGCCGAGGAACATTGTAGGTTCCGCAGACTTGTACCTGTATTTATCACGGTCTGTGATCACACCGTCTTTATTCATATCTACATACACGCCTTCTATCGGACGTCCACTTTCATCATACACCTGCTTGTAAACGTAGAATGCATAAGGATTGTAGCCAACAGTGTTTATCTGGATGTTGTTACCAACACCACCGCCAATTGTACCCGATTCATAACCGATAAAGGTTTTGTCTTCGATCTTACTCAACTTGGTGATCTCGGTTTTGTTGTACGTAATGTTGAAGCCCGCATCCCAACGGAAATCTTTGGTTTGAACAGGAGTACCATTTAGCACCAGCTCAATACCGCGATTTTCAATGTTACCCACATTGGTCAATACCCTGTTTGTAAGATTGGAACCTGCAGGAACAGAGATCACTGCAAGAAGATCTTTTGTCTTTTTAAAATAGTAGTCGATGCTACCGCTGATCCTGTTATCAAGAAAACCGAAATCAAGTCCTGCGTTATACGTTTCAGTTTCCTCCCACTTGATATTGAGGTCATATCCTTCAGGGCGAAGCGTATTATATAGTGAATCACCAATTCCGTATTGTGCGGTACCATCACTCAACGTATAACGAGGAAGGTATGGATAGTCTCCATTATTGATGTCCTGCTGTCCCGTAACACCGTATCCAAGTCTGAATTTCAAATCAGAGATCGATTTGGAGTTCTTAAGGAACCCTTCGTTACTTATCCTCCATGCGAATGCCGCAGAAGGAAACAGGCCCCAGCGTGTATCGGGACTGAATCTTGATGATCCATCGCGACGTAAAGTTGCTGTAACCAGGAAGCGATCATCGAAATTATAATTGGCCCTTCCAAAAAAGGATACGAGGGTGTTCTGTGTTTTAAAAGGAATAGCAGCGGGAGTGGTATCTGTACCGCGAAACACAGGGAACGAAGGAGATTCGGTTGTCCAGTCCTGGTAAGAATAACCAGCTGTTACATCGAAGCGACTTTCAATACCTGGAAGTTCTTTCGCATAATTAAGATAGAACTCGAGCAACTTGTTATTCTTCTCCTGCTCATACTGGCTGCGTGAGCCGCGAACATAATAAGCTGTAGCAGCAGTTGCGGGGTTTACTACGGTACCTTCTCCTTTTGAATGATCGAATCCGAGGTTTAGGTTGGCACGTAGTGCTGGCAGGAAGTGAAGTTTATAATCAAACTGAATGTTACCAATGCTTCTGAATGCATCACTATTGTCCTGGCGCTGCTTCAACATACTCACAGGGTTTCTTGTACCCAATGTATTCAGCTTGTCGGTTGCAGGATCAAGCCATTCCCAATATCCACCAAGATCGGTGTTGCTTTTTTCAAAAACCGGCTTGGTAGGATCGAACGCAACGGCTGCACCAATTGCACCCTGGTCTGCAAAGCGGGTTTTGCTTTGTGCGAGTTTTAGGTTAAGATCAATTGATAGATGATTGTCCAGGAACTTAGGGCTAAGGTTCAGTGCTCCTGAAGTTCTGTTTAGTTTCGATGTAAGAAGGATACCTTTTTGTGAAAGGTAACCAACCGAAACCCTAAATGGAAGAGCACCTACTGCACCGCTAACGCTGATGTTATTATCGGTAGTAAAAGCTTTCTGGAAGATCTCATCCTGCCAATCGGTGTCTGCACCTCCAAGAAGTTCGGCCTGCGCAGCAGTACCATTTTCAGTAACCACCTGGCGGAACTGGTCGGCAGTGAGCACATCCACTTTTCCGGTTCTTTCAGCAATCGAATTCACGGTGCTGAAGTTTACACGCAATGGACCTCTTGCTCCCTTCTTCGTAGTGATGATGATCACACCATTCGATGCACGGGATCCGTAGATCGCGGTAGCAGATGCGTCTTTTAAAATGTTGAAGCTTTCAATGTCGTTCGGGTTGATAAAGTTCAAAGGGTTTGCAGAACCTGAGATAGAGCCGTTGTCAACCGGAACACCATCGATGACAATCAATGGGTCGTTGCTGGCATTCAGTGATGAGCCACCACGAATGCGAATGCGGCTACCTGCGCCGGGTGCACCACCATTTGAAGTGATTTGCACACCCGCTACCTTTCCGGCAATGAGTTGTTCGGGTGTGGTAACTGGTCCGCGGTTGAAATCTCTAGAGGAGATGGATGTAACGGAACCTGTCAAATCTTTTTTACGAGCAGTACCATAACCAACAACCACCACTTCATTAAGTGCGGCAGTGTTTTGATTCAAGACAAGAGTTACAGTGGTAGTGTTGCTGATGTCTACTTCCTGGGTTTGAAATCCTACAGATGAAAATATCAGGGTAGTTGCTCCTGCAGGTACGTTCAACCGGAATGCACCTTCAGCATCAGTTTGCGTTCCAACATTCTGGTCTTTTACGGTAATGGAAACTCCGGGAATTCCTTTTGAGGCGGCGTCGGTAATTCTACCCGATATCGACCGCTCTTGTGCTTCGGTGGCTAGCCATGAGAGAGAGAAAAACAGGGGCATAGCAAACGACAGCAAGAATCGTTTTAAGCGCATAATCCTTGGGTTTTTTTATACAACAAATAATCGAAACATGTACCTATTACACATTAGCAATATGTAATAAGTACACAAAGTAGGGAAATTTCATTTCATTGTACATTTTGTGGGGGAAATTTTTTTCTGGTTTGCAGTTCCTCCTAGTTTTACAACACAACAGGAAACATATGGCTTTCTACTCTGAAGCAGCTACCATTGACTTAACCAACACTACACGCGAATTACTTAAAGCTGCCTCAAACATAGAGCTGGCGCAGCTTGAGCCGCTGCGCAACGTGCTACGATTCCATGAGTATAGATATTATATATTGAACGAGCCTCTCATTGCAGACGTCGAATATGATCAACTTTATAAAGCACTGGAGCAAATCGAAGCGAACAATCCGCAACTTATCACCCCGGATTCACCAACGCAAAGAGTAGCTACCGCTCTTACGAAGGAGTTTCCAACAGTGGCGCACCTAGTGCCCATGTTGAGCCTTGAGAATTCTTACAATGCGGACGATCTGATCGATTGGGATAGAAAGGCACGTGAGATGGCAAAGCTGGATGTCATTGAATATTGTATCGAACCAAAATTCGATGGAGCAAGCATTTCGCTCGTATATGAAGACGACCGGCTGGTGCGCGGCGTCACGCGGGGGGACGGCGTACGCGGAGATGAGATCACCACCAACATACGCCAGATACGGTCTGTACCATTATCTGCTCCGTTTGCGGCTTATGGTATCCAACTTGCCGAGATCAGGGGTGAGGTACTGATGAACAAGACGAGTTTCAAAAACTACAACGATAAACTTGCTGAACAGAATTTGCCTCCTCTCGCAAATCCAAGGAATGCCGCAGCCGGTTCACTTCGCATAAAAGATTCCAGGGAAGTTGGTCGCAGGAATCTTGAAGTATTCTTATACCATATCAGTTATCATTCGCTTAACCCCGGCGCTGGTGAGCCAATGGAATTATCTACACATGGCAGCGCACTTGATTTATTGCATGATCTTGGCTTTCGCGCCCCGCGCAAAGAAAAAAAGGTTGTGAGAGGCATTGACGCTGTGATAGAGTATTGTAAAGAATTTGAAGCCAAGCGCGATGAGCTTCCATACGAGATCGATGGAATGGTGATCAAAGTGAATGATGTTGAATTGCAGGATCGTCTGGGTATGACAACCCACCACCCGCGATGGGCCATTGCTTTTAAATTTAAGGCACGACAGGGAACAAGTGTGTTGCGTTCGGTAGAATTCCAGGTAGGACGAACCGGTTCGATCACTCCGGTAGCGAAGATAGATCCTGTGCACATCGGTGGTGTTACGGTTCGATCCATTTCTTTATTCAATGAAGATGTCATTCGGGAAAAAGACCTGATGATAGGTGACACCGTCTTAGTGGAAAGAGCAGGCGATGTGATCCCATATATCGTGAAGCCCTTGTCAGAGCTGCGTTCTGGCAATGAAAAAAGAATAAGCTTTCCGGAATGCTGTCCTGTTTGTAATACAAGCCTGATCAAGCTTGAAGAAGAAGCGGCATGGCGATGTGATAATATTAACTGCCCGGCACAGGTTGTAGAACACATCATTCATTTCACAAGTAAGGATGCGATGGACATCCGCGGGCTGGGAGATGCGTTGGTGCGCAAGTTCTACGACATGGGCCTTTTAAAGAAAGTTCCGGGTATTTACCGGTTACCATTTGATGAGATCAGAAAGCTTGAAGGATTTGGCGAAAGGAGCATTGCAAATCTTAGTGCTGCGATAGAAAAGTCGAGGGAGCAACCCTTACATCGGCTGATCTTCGCATTGGGCATTCGATATGTTGGAGAGACGACTGCTAAAACACTGGCACATTCAGTAAACAACCTGATGGACCTCACCTCAATGACAGTGGAAGAGTTGCAATCGCTTGAAGATATAGGTCCGAAAGTTGCCAAAAGTGTGCATGAATTTTTCAATAACGTGGACAACATCGCGATGTTGAATGAATTGGAGGAACTCGGGTTGACATTTGCGAATTTAAAGAAGCAACACAGCGGGGATAATAACCTTGAGGGACTTACATTTTTATTTACCGGAACTTTGCCTACCTTGAAACGCAGCGATGCAGAACAGATGGTTGAGGAACATGGCGGTAAAATACTCAGTGGTGTAAGCAGTAAACTTGATTATCTTGTTGCCGGAGAGGAAGCCGGTTCCAAACTTGAAAAAGCCAAAAAGATTTCCAGCGTTAAGATCATCTCTGAAGCCGAATTTTTGAGGATCCTGCAGAAATAGCAGGCTCTTGAGATTAATCATTAAACCTTTTGGCATGATCAGGAAATTACCAGGAGAGCTGTGGAAGCCGCTCCAGTTCGCAGGCTGCAAGACACTTAGAAAACAATACGCCCTGTCCACGCACGGCCGCATAGCCAGTTATCTAGGGTCCGATATCGAACAGGGAAAATTGCTTAACGGCTCTGTTACTACAGGATATAAAACACTCAATTTACACCGGCCGGGAACAAACGGAACTTTGTATGTACATCGGGAAGTTGCTCGTTTGTTTGTAAAGAAACCATCCGCAAAGCATTGTTACGTAATTCATGTAAATCACGACAGGCTGGACAATTCAGCTGAAAACCTCAGCTGGGTTACGTTGCAGGGGATGATCAAACACCAGCAGGCATCACCTGCCCGTGTTGCATATAAGAAAACACAAGCAAAACGAAAAGCCGGGGTGAAACTCGATGCCGATGCAGTACGACTGATCCGCAAAACACTTGCGGATAAAAACCGTACACTTTCGATCAGGAAGATCGCAGAACAATTTGGCGTAAGTGAAATGACGCTTTACCGGATAAAGAGTGGAGAGAATTGGAAAAGCGTCAAGTAATATGCTAGGCTGAATTGGGAATTGAGAATTGTGAATTGTGAATCTTTCGTTCACATCTTTCTCAATTTTCAATTCCCATTTCTCATTTCTTACCGCACATTAGCACACTAGCATAGCGCCCTACACCAATCCATTCGCTACAAGGTATTCCGCAATTTGCACTGCATTGGTAGCTGCGCCCTTGCGAAGGTTGTCGCTTACGATCCACATGTTCAGAGAATTCTCATTGCTTTCATCACGGCGCAGTCTGCCCACAAATACTTCATCTCTGTTATGAGCATCCATTGGCATCGGATATTTCGAATCAGTAGGCTCATCCACAACAACCACTCCCGGTGCATCACTAAGAATTGATTTAACCTCAGAAAGATCGTAGTCGTTTTCAAACTCCACATTCACACTTTCACTATGTCCGCCCATCACTGGAATACGAACCGTTGTAGCGGTTACGCGGATGGATTCGTCACGCATGATCTTCTTCGTTTCATTGACCATTTTCATCTCCTCTTTTGTATATCCATTTTCCATGAACAGATCGATCTGCGGTATCACATTGAGGTCGATGGGATATTTATAAGCCATTGGATATTCTGTGGTGCTGCCAGCAATTGCTTTCTCACGCTCACCCATTAATTGATCAACAGCTTTCTTTCCTGTGCCGGTAACGCTTTGATACGTTGATACTACAATACGGCGGATACCGTACTTCTTATGCAATGGATTCAGCGCTACCACCATCTGGATCGTCGAACAATTAGGATTAGCGATGATCTTATCTTCGGTGGTCAGGGCATCTGCATTAATTTCAGGTACCACCAGTTTCTTTGAAGGATCCATGCGCCATGCCGATGAATTGTCCACCACGGTGATTCCCGCTTCCGCGAATTTCGGAGCCCATTCAAGTGATGTTCCACCGCCCGCAGAGAAAATTGCAATAGCAGGTTTCGCTGCTATAGCGTCCTGCATACTCACCACCTTGAATCCTTTGCCCTTAAACGTCACTTCCTTGCCAACAGATCTTTCAGATGCAACGGGAATCAATTCGGTAACAGGAAAATTTCTTTCTTCTAATACCTGCAACATTTTAGTGCCTACCAACCCGGTGGCGCCGACTACGGCAATTTTCATGGTTTTCCTCCTGGAGTTTATTTGAGTTATAAAATAAAAAAAAGCCTTCCTGTTCAGGGAAGGCTCACGAATTTATGACGACACACAAACACTCAACCTTCCAGGTCTCCGGAACGTTTCTTGGTGCGTTTTGTATGCTTGCTTACTGAAATCATGAATCTCAAAAATATTATAGAAAAAAATCAGAACAAAACTTTTTTCACAAGCGTCCACCGTTTTTTTCTTCTACTAAGGTGATCATTTACTCATTTCTACGAATATCCTTCGATATAATTTCACAGAGTGAGTATGGAAATGAAGCGTATTATAATTCTTTTGATGCTGTCTGCTATCGCGATGGGCATGCCCATGCTCTTGATGGCGCAGGCTTCAGCCCCACTCGTTATCACAGAAATAATGTCAGACCCTTCTCCCGCCCGCTCTCTTCCCGATGCAGAATACATCGAGCTTACTAATCCGGGTTCAGATACCATCGCACTCAACGGTTGGAAGCTGGGTATGAATGATAATGAGGTCGCCCTGCCAGATGAAGTTATCGCTCCTGGTGCATTCCTTATCATTACACGCAGCGCAGCTGCATCTCACTTTTTAATTTTTGGGCAGGTGGCAAAATTGAATTCCATGCCTGCGCTTACAAATGATGGGGGTTCTGTTTACCTGAGATCGCCAGACGGAAACATAGTTCACTTTGTGCAGTACTCATCAGCAATGCACGACAATCCAGTGAAACGTGCCGGCGGCTGGAGTCTTGAAATGATCAATATTTCAAGCGCATGCAATACGGTCGGCAATTGGAAGAGCTCCGAAGATGAACTGGGAGGAACCCCGGGAAGGAGAAATTCTGTTGATCAAAATACTTTAGTGCTTCCACTGCCAACACCCGTTGCGGCGACTATGCCAGACTCGGTGCACGTTGAAATCTTGTTTACGGGCAAAATAAGGTTAAATGCTCCGGTCACTACATCTGTAATTGTGGACGAAGGTTCTAACATGGCACTTACTGCATTCATTACCGATTCAACGCAAACAAAACTTCTCATTCGTTTGAGAGATCCGATTAATGAAAACGAACCTCTGCTGATATCTCTTTTTAGTTTCTCCGACTGCAGTGGCCGGCCTCTGCCTGACGGAATCAACATTCAAACAGGAAAGTCGTCAATTCCTCTACCATCGTCTATCGTGATAAATGAAATAATGTTCAACCCTGCGAGTCCGGGAAAGGATTATGTTGAATTATTCAACAACTCGGCACAAATCATTGACCTGGGCGATTTGCATGTAGGGAGTCGAATTAGCACTGGTGCGCTTCAAATTGTATCCCGCCTTCATAATGAGCCGATGCTTTTGATGCCGGGCGGCTACGTCGTATTCACCGAAGATTCATCATTGCTTAGGTCTGAGTTTCGATTGCATGATTCGATATCTATCATCGAGCTGGGTGATCTACCTACATTACCGGACGATTCAGGATCTATTGTGATCATCAATGAACGGGGTAATATCATCGACGAAGTTCATTACCATAAACAGTGGCATATCTCACTATTAGCAAACGACGATGGCATTGCACTCGAACGGATCAACCCATCGATCGCTTCAGACATACCTTCAAACTGGACCTCGGCAAGCACAATATTGAAAGGCACACCCGGCTGGAAAAATTCTCAATATGCGAGTGGCATGAGCGTAATTTCAAAGAGCTCCATACTAATAGACCATCCGATATTCAGTCCGGATGGCGATGGTCATGAAGACCTTTTATTTGTCCACTATGATTTCGGTTCCCCTCGTACCATGCTGTCGATTAAAATATATACTGCTTCCGCACAGATAGTAAAAACACTTGTCAACAACCAGCTCATGCCTATGAAAGGACAGGTGAAATGGGATGGCGCAACGGATGATAATAAAACATTGCCTGCAGGATTATACATCCTGCAGGCAATGGCATTCAATAGTTCAGGAAAGAAAATAAAGTATACCCGGGCAATTACTCTGGCCCGGAAAGGCAGTCCTTAAACAAGTTCTATATCGAAATTCACCAGCTGCACAAATTGCTGTATCCTGGAATCAATATCCTGGCGTGTAATCTCTTTCATGCGCTCGGGACCGAATTTCTCAACGCAGTATGAAGCTAATGCAGATCCTACGATAATAGCAGTCTTCATGTTATCGAAAGAAATATCTTTTGTTTTTGCGAGATGCCCAATGAAGCCACCAGCGAAGGTGTCACCTGCTCCCGTTGGATCGAAAACATCTTCCAGTGGAAGTGCAGGCGCAAAGAAGACACGGTCTCCATGGAACAGCAGGGCACCATGTTCGCCTTTTTTTATGACAAGATATTTCGGACCCATCTTCATGATTTCACGTGCCGCCTTCACCAATGAATACTGTCCGCTTAGTTGACGTGCTTCGCTATCATTTACTAATAGCACGTCCACCATCTTCAATACCTCTTCCAACTGCGGCATGGCGATCTCCATCCAGAAGTTCATCGTATCCATGACGATCAGTCGCGGACGCTGTTTCAGCTGACTGATCACTTTCATTTGGATCTTCGGATCAAGATTGCCCAGCATTAAAAACTCGGCACCCTGGTAGGCTTCGGGAATTTGCGGATCGAAATCCTCCAACACGTTTAGATCTGTTACCAGTGTGTCCCTGGTATTCATATCAAGATGGTATTTTCCACTCCAGAAAAACGATTTCTTGTCGGCCACAACCTGCACACCTTCCAGTTGCACACCGCGGCTTTCAAGTTCACTCATCTCTTCTTTTGGGAAATCAAAACCAACGATAGAAACCTGTTGTACAGGTTTTACAAAATTGCTCGCAGCGTAGGCTACATAAGTGGCAGAACCGCCAACGATTTGGTCGGTTTTTCCAAAAGGAGTTTCAATCGCATCAAAGGCCATCGTTCCAACTACAATCAGGGACATACTGTTCTTTTGGGGTGCAAACCTACTTCAAATTTGAATGCAAATAAAATCAGCGCACTAACGGGTGTTCGTTTTTAATATCTTTGATTCATTACTGTCAATATGAAAATTCGTTCAAAGAAAGTCAGCCCCCGAAAAGAAGTGATTCTTTCAAAAGCCGCAGAGCTATTCCGCGAGAAAGGTTACAATGCCTCGTCAATGCGCGACCTCGCCGAGAAAGTAGGCGTTGAAGCAGCCAGCCTCTACAATCATATTCGTTCTAAATCGGACATTCTGCAGGAGATCTGTTTCAAGATCGCAAACCAGTTCATGAATGAAATCGAAAGCACCACGGCATCAAAGAAATCGGCGATAGAAAAAGTTGAAGACATTCTTCGGTTTCACATCAGGCAGATGATCGAAAACTATGAGGAAGTATTTGTAAGCGATCGCGAATGGAAGCATCTGGAAGACCCTTATTTGTCGAACTTTCAAAATCAGCGTCGCGTGTACCGCCAGAGAATTGCTTCAATCATCCAGGAAGGTATTGAACGCAAAGAGATTAAACCGATCGATGCACCCACAGCTGTATTGATAATGCTGCATGCAGTGAGTGGCATTGAATCCTGGCATCGAAGCAGGCAAAAGATCTCTGCAGAACTCCTTGAAGAAAACATGGTGATGATTCTTATTGAAGGTCTAAAGAAATAATTCGTTTGGCAACACATTTTCATCCACTCAGAATCAGCGATGTAAGAAGGGAAACTGATGAATGTGTTTCTATCGCATTTGATGTTCCGCCGGAACTGGCGGATGTCTTTCAATTTCATGCCGGTCAGAACCTGACATTGCGCATCAATCACAACGATGCAGAACTCCGGCGCTCTTACTCGATCTGCAGTAGTCCCTATGATAGAGAGCTGCGTGTAGCAATTAAGAAAGTGCCAAATGGCCAGTTCTCTGCCTTTGCAAACGAACTACTGAAGGTTGGCGATGTAGTTGAAGTGATGGCACCATCTGGTAAATTCTATACGCCATTACAGGAACAAAATAAAAAATCTTATCTCGCATTTGCAGCGGGCAGCGGGATCACACCAATCCTTTCCATTATCCGATCCACATTGCTGAGTGAGCCTCTAAGTGATTTTACTCTTGTATATGGCAATCGTGATCGTCGCTCAATAATCTTTCGTGAAGCACTTGAAGCACTCAAGAATAAATTCATGCAAAGATTTCAGGTGATCCATATTTTGAGCAGGGAGCAGCTTGACTCTGAAATAAACCAGGGCAGGATCAATGAAGAAAAAATTCATTCGTTATCCAGTATCATCAACTATAAATTAATTGATGAAGTATTTGTTTGCGGTCCTGAACAGATGATCAACGCTGTACGCAATACATTACCGCAATTAGGTATTCCATCATCGAATATTCATTTTGAACTTTTTCATCCACCGGGACAGCAACAACAGGTTGAGAATTCGTTTACGCAACAGGAGGATGCCGATAAGCGCAGTAAGGTGAGTATCAAACTTGACGGTGTATATGTCAACTTCGATCTTCGATATAATGATGCTTCAATACTGGATGCTGCACTTGCAACGGGAGCCGACCTCCCTTATGCATGTAAGGGAGGTGTATGCGCCACCTGCAAAGCAAAGCTCATTGAAGGCGAAGTTCAAATGGATACTAACTACGCACTTGAGCAGGATGAGATCAATGCAGGATTCATCTTAACCTGTCAATCTCATCCAAGAAGTGAAAACATTGTAGTTGATTTCGACTTAAGGTAATGACCTGCTGCCCTTGTTGAACGCATTGGTATCCATCATTCTGTGATGCATTTGGATTCCTGTCGCGTTCGGTCTGTGGAACTGGTAGTAACAGATCGTCCTCTGATACATTGTACAACTTATTTCCCGCACCATCAGTAACCGCGTTCATTACTTCCATAGCACGTCCTGTACGCAACAGATCGAACCAACGATGTCCTTCGAATGCAAGCTCCAGTCGCCTTTCGTTTTCGATTGCCAAACGCATTTCGTCCTGCGTGCTTGCATTTACATCAGGAAGATCCACACGATTTCGAACCAGATTTACATATTCCGCAGCACCGGTAACATCGCCTGATTCATTCAGTGCTTCGGCCTTTAACAGGAGTATATCCGCAAGTCAAAGCAGGTAAATATTGGACCTCCCATCCCAATCGCGAAACTTATTTATAAACGGATATTTTGTTTTGCTCCAGTAGTCGTCCGTCCAGCCTTCACCGCTTTGATTCTCGTAGATGATGCTTGCATTGAGACGCACATTATCACCTTCTTCCTCAAATGCCCTTACTATGTCGTTTGAGGGTGTATTGAATTTCTTCCAGCCTCCACCCTTAATCACAGTCACGAGCCAATTACGCTTTTGATAACCTAATGAAGTGAAGTATTGGGAGCCCGGGCCGCCGCCTGAAACCGAAAGCTGGTAGTCTTCTTCGCGGCCAGACCCGAAGACCATATCCTGCCAGTCCGTATTATAAGTCCCCGGATCCTCGTAGCCCAACTCTTCCATCAACTCGAGGTATTGTGCCGTGTTCAATACATCCAGCTTCTTTTCAACCTTGGAAAATCCCTGGTAAGTCTGAAGCCTGACAACAGCTTTTCGCGCCGATCCCTTTCGCGTGGTGATCAACACAACACCATTTGCTCCCGATGCCCCGTAGATAGCAGCTGCGGAAGCATCCTTCAGGACGCTGAATGATTCAATATCCGCAGGATTGAGGAAGCTGATGTCATTGGTGGGTACATTGTCCACCACGTATAGTGGACTGTTGCTTGCGGTAAGGGATGTATTTCCACGAATACTCACCGCCAAACCCGCGCCTGGCTTGCCGGATGGCTGGACCACCTGTACGCCGGCTGCTTTGCCCTGTAATCCTTGAAGTGCACTCACGATAGGTCGGTCTTCCAGTTCCTTCGCGCCAACTACGGAAATCGCTGAAGTAGAGTACCGCCCGCTATGTCCCGCACGCTTACGGTCACACCCCCAAGTGGTTCACCGGCACTGCTTTTTACCTGGCCATTGACGCGAATGTCCTGGCCAGACAACGATAACGACGAAAAGATTGCCAACAGAAGTAATGCGAAAAAGATCAGCATTGGATGGCTTGCAGAAGAATGATCTGCCTGAAATGTGGAATTTCTGTTCATACACCTGAATTGAAGAGTTCAACAATCAGGCTTCGGGGTTTGAAGCAGT
Organism: Bacteroidota bacterium; assembly: GCA_023437225.1. Lineage (GTDB taxonomy): Bacteria > Bacteroidota > Bacteroidia > Chitinophagales > Chitinophagaceae > Flavitalea. The sequence goes on from JAEZGS010000001.1 coordinate 59,238, forward strand.
TAGTTTTTACCGACAGAGAGTGGGAAACGAATTATGACAATCAGCTGAAATAGCCTGCTGCAAACGGCTGTACAGATTTTGCATATCTCTTACAGCTAACGATCGTTAGCACTGCGAATTTAAGTAACTTTAGAAATAATGAATATGTATGCAGGTGCAAAATGAAGAGATATTGTTCGATGAGAAAGTGGCTAATGAAATTCGGATCGAGCCGCGCGATTGGATGCCGCATAAATACCGGCAAACACTGATACGCCAGGTGAGTCAACATGCGCATTCGGAGATTGTGGGTATGCTCCCGGAGGGAAACTGGATCTCGCGCGCGCCAACGCTTAAAAGGAAAGCTACGCTGATCGCCAAGGTGCAGGACGAAGCCGGGCATGGATTGTACCTGTATTCCGCTGCCGAAACACTCGGAATTTCCAGGGAAGAAATGATCCGCCAGCTACACGACGGAACTGCTAAGTATTCATCGATCTTCAATTATCCAACTTTAAGCTGGGCAGATATTGGCGTGATCGGCTGGCTTGTAGATGGAGCCGCAATCATGAACCAGGTGCCTTTGTGCCGGGCTTCTTATGGACCATATGCCAGGGCAATGGTGCGCATTTGCAAGGAAGAAAGCTTTCATCAACGCCAGGGATTTGAAATATTGCTAACACTAAGCAAAGGCACACCGGCTCAGCGCCAGATGTGCCAGGATGCTATCAACCGCTGGTGGTGGCCTTCGCTAATGATGTTTGGACCAAATGATGATGCTTCGCCACATACAGCTCAAAGTATGAAGTGGAAGATCAAGCGATTCACCAACGATGAACTTCGCCAGAAGTTCGTAGATGTCTGTGCCGAACAAGTGAAGATCCTGAATATGTCATTGCCGGATCCCCAACTTAGATGGAACGAAGAAAGACAACATTATGATTTTGGTCCGATCGACTGGAACGAGTTCTGGCAGGTGGTAAATGGCAACGGTCCATGCAATAAAGAACGTATGGCCGCAAGGATAAATGCGCACGAAGCAGGTCAGTGGGTGAGGGATGCAGCAGTTGCACATTCACAGAAGCGCGCCGGAAGAACAAAAAACACAAACGCCTCCATATGAATGAATGGCCGTTATATGAAGTTTTCATAAGAAGCAGGCAGGGCCTGGATCATAAACATGTAGGCAGTCTGCATGCCGCGGATCCTGCAATGGCCATCGAAAATGCGCGGGATGTTTATACACGCCGCTCCGAAGGCGTAAGCATCTGGGTGGTAGAGAGTAAGTACATTCATGCTTCCAACCCCGATGAGGCAGATTCACTGTATGACCCCGCAAACGACAAAGTATACAGGCACCCAACATTTTATGATCTGCCCGATGAACTTAAACACATGTAAATGCGCCCCGATTCTCAAATAAAATTACTTCTGCATCTTGCCGACAACGCGCTTGTACTTGGCCAGAGAAATAGCGAGTGGACGGGTCATGGGCCAATACTGGAACAGGATATCGCCATTTCGAATATTGCTCTCGACCAGATAGGGCATGCTCGTTATTTCTATCAATATGCCGCAGAATTGATGAACGAGAATGGCAATACGCTCATCAAAACCCAACAATACCGAAGCTCTCATTCGGAAGACAGTCTGGCCTATTTGCGCGACCCCGATGAGTTTCTTAATTTGTTGATAGTGGAACTTCCCCGAGGCGACTGGGCATTTACATTACTTCGCCAGTTCTTCGTGTCAAGCTTCCAGAAATACTACTTTATTCAGCTTGCTAATAACCGCGACCAACATATCGGTGCAATAGCACGGAAAGCGATTAAAGAAATTGAATATCATGTAAAGTGGAGCGGCGAATGGGTGATCCGCCTGGGAGATGGCACGGAAGAAAGTCGTCGCAGACTCCTCGCTGCCCTTTCCAATCTTTGGAGTTATACAGGCGAATTTTTCGAAACAACGCCATTCGAATTGCAAAACGAAATTTTCACGGACCCCTTGCGCGATCAATGGCAATCCAACGTGGTCAGGGTAATGGAGGAAGCGACAATGCTTACTGAATTTAGCACAGTCGTCTCATCAGCGGTGATGCAAACCGGGGGTAAAAACGGAAACCACACAACACATTTAACCGAGATGCTCAACGAAATGCAGGTGTTACAACGAACATATCCCGGTTGTGAATGGTAAACCATTAAGATGGAAACACGGACAAAACATATTCATACGAATGAACAATTGTGGGACCTGCTGGAAACTGTTATGGACCCCGAAATACCAGTGTTATCGGTAGTCGATCTTGGAATTGTGCGTAAGATCGAGGTAAATGCAGGGCCCCGGTATGTGGTGCGCGTTACCATTACGCCAACATACTCCGGATGTCCGGCCATGGACGCAATCAGCACAGCCATCAAGAATAAACTTGAAGAAGAAGGAGTTGAAGAGATATTTGTCGATACTGTGTTGTCGCCCGCATGGACCACCGACTGGATGACTCCCCAGGGGAAGGAGCGACTCAAAGCATTCGGGATTGCGCCGCCGAACCCGGTTCAACCTGTGTGTTCGATTGATATGTTCATGCCGGATGAAGCTGTACAATGCCCACATTGCGACTCTTTCAACACACAGTTGATCAGTCGTTTCGGATCCACAGCGTGTAAATCTCTGTACAAATGCAGGGAATGCCTCGAACCATTCGACTATTTCAAGTGTCATTGATTCTGGCACTTTACATGTACCGAAAACTAAAACCCTTGTATGTCATCAGTACTTTTTGAAATTTCTGATTGCGTTGCCACGATAACACTTAACCGTCCCGGTAAACTGAATTCTTTCAACCGCGAAATGGCGTTATCGCTGCAGGAGAAACTTGACACTTGCAGAAAAGAGAAACAGGTACGTGCCGTATTGATCACGGGAGGTGGAAATGCCTTCAGCGCAGGGCAGGATCTCTCTGAGGTTGTTGACCCGGGCGGTCCCGGCATGAAGAGGATCCTGGCTGAACATTATAATCCGATCGTGATGCAGATCCGTCGGCTCGAAAAACCGGTCGTTGCTGCAGTGAATGGTGTGGCCGCTGGCGCAGGTGCAAACATCGCATTGTGCTGCGATATAGTTGTTGCAGCAGCTTCAGCATCTTTCATACAGGCGTTTTCCAGGATCGGTCTCATCCCGGATAGCGGGGGAACTTATACGTTACCGAGGCTTGTTGGATTGCAGAGGGCCTCAGCACTGATGATGTTGGGTGATAAAGTAAGTGCTGAAGAAGCCGAACGCATCGGAATGATCTATAAATTTTTTCCCGATGAAACATTTCTGGATGAATCACTTGCAATTGTTCGCAAACTTGCTTCTATGCCTACACGGGCGTTGGCATATACAAAGCAGGCGCTGTCTCTGTCAATGGCAAACTCGTTAATCGATCAATTGCAGGACGAAGATGTAATTCAGCAACGTGCGGCTTCAACAAATGATTTCAAAGAGGGAGTGCGGGCTTTCATTGAGAAACGTAAGCCAGATTTCAAAGGCGAGTAAGATTTCAAATATAATTGCAAGTATAATGACGCACCAACCGTCTCCATCGAATGCATCTGAGATCGTGCAGGCCATGTGGGATAATGACTTGTTCAGCCAATGGCTCGGCATTGAGCGTAATCTTATCGCTCCCGGAGAAGCTAAATTATCCATGCTGGTAAGACCCGAAATGTGCAATGGATTTGGAATTGCACATGGTGCGATTACTTATGCGCTTGCAGATTCGGCCCTTGCCTTTGCGAGCAACAGCCGGGGACGAAAGGCTTTGAGTATTGAAACATCAATATCTCATCTGCGCCCGGTTTATCCAGGTGACACCCTTATCGCCACAACTCATGAAAAACATGTGGGTGGAAAAACCGGCATTTATGAAGTTATCATACAGAAATCAGGGGACAAGACTGTAGCGCTTTTCAAAGGCACAGTCTTTTACAATGACTAGTATTGGATTTCAATTCATCATAAACCATTAGCGTGTTTTATCGATACAAATCATTTACTCCAATCGTTGATGAATCTTCATTCGTGCATCCGAATGCTGTTGTCACAGGCAACGTGGTGATCGGCCGAAATGTGTATGTCGGCCCAGGTGCGGCCATTCGCGGTGACTGGGGCAAGATCATCATTGAAGACGGGTGCAACGTTCAGGAGAACTGTACCATTCATATGTTTCCCGGTGTTACAGTTCATCTAAAGGAGGCTGCGCATATTGGTCACGGAGCGATCATTCATGGGGCTATCATTGGAAAGAACTGCCTTATAGGAATGAATGCTGTAATCATGGACAACGTTGAACTTGGTGATGAATGTATCGTGGGGGCACTTACATTTATTAAGGCCGATGAAAAGATCCCTCCACGAAGTCTTGTTGTAGGTAATCCCGGCCGCATCATTAAGCAGGTCCCGGATGAGATGTTAAGATGGAAGACCGAGGGGACAGCTCTGTATCAGAAGCTCGCTTATGAGATGATGACAAATGCAGAACCATGTGAACCTCTCAGGCCAGATAGCGATGTGGTTCAAAAGAACCATCTGGATAATGCATCAACTGTATACAAAACATGGCATGAAACGAACAGGCCTTAAGCCTGCTATTAATCACTTACTTTCGCAGCGATGGAAAAGACCAACTTCATTGATTATATAAGGGTGTTTTGTAAAAGTGGACATGGAGGTTCAGGGAGTAAGCATTTCATGCGCACGAAGTTTAATCCGCAGGCTGGTCCTGATGGTGGCGATGGCGGAAGAGGAGGACATATTATCCTTCGTGGAAACAAGAATCTCTGGACATTGCTTCACCTGCGCTACTACAAAAATGTCCATGCTGAAAACGGCGAGGGCGGCTCGGGCAACAATTGTACAGGCCGAAGCGGCAAAGACGTGATCATTGAAGTACCGCTGGGCACGATCGCGCGTGATGAAGAATCCGGTGACAAAGAAGTGGAGATATTGGAAGATGGGCAGGAAGTAGTGTGGCTAAGAGGGGGAAGAGGTGGACTGGGAAACGCCCGTTTTGCTACGGCAACCAACCAGGCACCGGAACATGCACAGCCTGGAGAACCGGGAATTGAGGGATGGAAGGTCCTTGAATTGAAGGTGCTTGCCGACGTGGGACTTGTAGGTTTTCCAAATGCAGGTAAATCAACATTGTTATCTGTTATCACTGCGGCAAAGCCCAAGATAGCAGACTACGCGTTTACCACACTAACCCCGCAGTTAGGAATGGTCGAATATCGCGATAACCGAAGTTTCTGTATCGCGGATTTGCCGGGCATCATCGAGGGCGCGGCGGAAGGCAAGGGTCTTGGGCACCGGTTCCTTCGTCATATAGAGCGCAACCCGGTGCTCCTGTTCATGATTCCTGCCGATAGCAATGATCATAAACGTGAGTTTGAAATACTTCTGAACGAATTAAAAGAATACAATCCTGAGCTGTTGAATAAACAATTTGTGATTGCCGTGAGTAAGGCCGACATGCTTGATGAGGAATTGAAAAATGCTATTTCTGCGGAGTTACCATCACACATACCAACTGTTTACATATCATCAATCACACGAATGGGTCTTAATGAATTGAAGGATACACTTTGGAAAGCACTTAACACGTAATAAGTGTAACTATTACAATTATCAAGCTGGATGCGGTTCTTAACGAGTTAATAACGTTGAACAAGTTGAGAAATACTTTTTATATGTTACCTTTGCACTTCGTTTGAACGATTGAACCTTTCCACTAACATTAGCGCTGCCTGTAAAGAAGCTTATTGCTTCCATAACAAATTACTCGATTAGCTGCCAGTATTCATTCATCTAAATTTTAAAGAAAATGAAAAGGCACAACACACGCAATGTTACAAACACAATGAAAAAGTTTTCCGCAAAACTCATGCTCGCTGCATCCCTATTTCTGGCTGCAAGCACAACCACAATGGCAACAGAGGAAGATCCGATTAAGGGTGAAACCGCTATCAAGCTTCTGGGCAAAACCTATGACAGCAATTTCTTCCAGGTAAAATTCAATAACGAAGCTGGTGACAAATTCATCGTGACCGTAAAAGAAAAAAATGGTCCGATCCTGTTCCAGGAAACCTATAAAGAAGAGAAATTTGATAAGAATTTCCGTGTTCCCCGTCTGGATGAAGGAGCCTATGTATTCGTGTTCCGTAACATTAAGACCAACAAGACAGAAACTTTTGAGATCGATACAAACACAAAAGTGATCGAAGAAGTTACTATCAAAAAAGTAAAATAAATATGAATACCCGGAGCAATTGCTTCGGGTTTTTTTTAACCACTGCAGTACATTTCAAGGCAGCGGTAACACCGATAGGTGCTGACCATAATCATAATTATGTTAGCACCTATTTGCTTTATATTGTGACTGAAAATACTTCCAAATTATGAAAAGAATTCTGATAGGATGTTTGATCATCCTTTCCTCGTTTCGGACTCTGGCCGATGAAGGTATGTGGGTGCCGATACTCATCGGACAGCAGACTTATAACAACATGGTGAAGCAGGGGCTTAAGCTTACCAAAGAACAGCTTTATAGCATGAATAAGGCATCGATAAAGGATGCTATAATCATCTTTGGCGGTTTCTGCACCGGCGAGATCGTCAGCAGCCAGGGTTTGATTTTTACCAATCACCATTGCGGCTATGACGCTATCGCTGAAGCAAGCACTGTTGAAAAAAATTACCTGAAAAATGGATTTTATGCAATGTCGCAGAAAGAAGAGATTCCTTCAGCAGGCCTTTATGCAGAATTTTTGTTGAAGATCGAAGACATCACCCCACAGGTTATGGATTCAGTAAAAGGATTGACAGGCCAGGCCCGATCAACAAGATTAAGTGCTGCACTGGCTGCTATCAACGCATCCAAAACTGATGTTTCAAAAAATGTGTTTGCAAGATCTTATGCTTTCTTCAAAGGAAATCAATACCTGCTATTCACATATCAACGCTACACAGACATTCGTCTTGTAGGCGCACCCCCGGAGAGTATCGGAAAGTACGGCGGCGATACTGATAACTGGGAGTGGCCTCGTCATACAGGTGATTTTTCGGTGTTCCGTGTTTACATGAGTAAGGATGGTCAGCCAGCAAACTATTCTGAGGACAATGTTCCTTACAAGCCGAAACATTTTCTTCCCGTATCGATCAAGGGAGTGAAAGACGGTGATTATGCGATGATATTCGGATATCCTGGCAGCACAAACAGGTATGAAACGTCTTATGGTGTACGCGAGAAAGTACAAACACTTAACCCTGCGATCGTTGGTTTGCGCGATATGCGTTTGAAGTATATGATGGAAGAGATGAAGAAGGATCCCGAAACGCGCCTGAAGCTGGCAAGCGATTATGCAAGCATTGCCAACTATTGGAAGTTTTATGAAGGAGAGCGTAAGCAACTTGAGAAATATAGTGTGGAATCTGAGAAAGCCGCGTACGAGAAAAAGTTTGTTGCCTGGGCAAAAGGAAAGCCTGATTATGAGAACATCTTCTCCGAGTGGGAAACTGCTTACGATAAATATCGCACCTACCTGAAGCATCAGACATATATGAATGAAGCGATCATGGGTTCTCCTTTGATTGCTTTTGCAGCAAGCCTACAACAGGTGGAAAACGCCATTGTAAAAAATGGTTCTTCAGAAGCAATTCAAAAAGCCATCAGTTCGGCGGATGCTGCAAGGTCGAATTTCATGAAGTCTGAAAATGTTGCTTCAGATCAAAACATCCTGGGTTTTGTATTGATGCAGTTCTATAAGAACATTGACAAATCTCAACATCCGATTGGCTTTTATGAATCTCTCAAAGGCAGCTTTGGAGCACCCGATGATGAAGCGACCTATAAAAAATATGCAGCACATGTTTTCAAAAACACGATGATTCTCGACGATGCTAAATGGAATATATTTAAGTCAAAGCCTGATGGAACAGTGTTGCAAAATGATCCTGCATACGCTACTGCAAGTGCTTTCCTGAAGAATTATCAAAGTAAGTTCTTACCAATGGTGCAGCAGTTCAACACGATCAACAATGATCTGTTTAGAAGCTATATCAAGGGAATTACGGAAATGGATCCAAAAGCCAAAGAGTCAATGTATCCAGATGCAAACTTTACCATGCGGATCAGCTATGGCAATGTAAAAAGCTATCAGCCTAAGGATGCTGTAAAGTATGATTATGTGACTACCATGAAAGGTGTTATGGATAAGTATAAGAAAGACGACTATGAATTCGATCTCCCACAAAGCTATATTGACGCTGTAAAGAGAAAGGACTACGGTCAATATATTGATAAAAGCAAGAACGATCTCGTTATAAACTTTATCACTACAAACGACATCACGGGCGGTAATTCAGGTTCACCGGTAATTGATGCAAATGGTAACCTGATCGGACTTGCATTTGACGGTAACTATGAAGCATTAAGTCATAAGCTCGCCTTTGATAAAGATCTGAATCGCACGATATGCGTGGACGTTCGATATGTTTTGTGGTGTATTGATAAGCTGGGCGGAGCAAAGAATATCATCAATGAACTGAAGATAGTTAAGTAACATCCTTTGGTTCCATCTAATAAAAAAACCCCGGCATCAATGCCGGGGTTTTTTGTTCCTGCGATCCGTTCGCATGTAATTATTTCATGTTATTAGTTCCGGATGTAGTTCCGGCATTTTGCTCCATCATTTGGAAGTAACGATCTCCTTTAGGTGTTACGATCAATTGGAACTTGTTGCTGTTTGCATTAGTTGAAGTTGAGGTACCGGAAGGTTGTCCGGGAACCATCAAGCCAACATTATACACTCCATTCTTATGCAGTTCTTTTGCAACGTTTGTTGCTTTGGCCACCTTCGCATTCCAGCTATTATTTGTTGAAGCTTTGGCCTTACTGCGTGTGCTGTAAGTTCTACCTGATTCCGAACGACTCTTTGTTGCAGTAGAACGTCTAGCAGTGGCTGAGCGGTTCGCTGTGGCCTTGCTGCGTGTTGCAGAGCTTCGGTAAGTATTGCTCTTCTTGTTGGTAGTAGCAGTGTTCCTGTTGGTAGTTGTTGATGTGCTTGTTGTTGCATCATCATCAGTAGTTGCATCTGTACTTGTAGTATTTCCAGTGTTGCCAGTGTTCATACTGTTGTCGCCGGAAACGCCACCTGAACTCATATCGGAATTACCTGAGGCATTCCAGTATGCGGCGTAGCTATCGCCGGAAACTACGTCAACCGTAACATTTTGTTTGTCTTTTACAACTCCTGCAAAGTCGCGGATCACCTGCTTTCCCTGGCTGCTTAGTGCTGTTCCGGAGAATGCCCCATCGCCCAAAGTGAGGTAAACACGTCCATTGCTGGCCATGATTCCGTTAGAATCTACCGCTTCGCTGGTTCCAACAGCCTGATGAATTGACTGATGAAGCTGATCGGTTGTTGACTTTTGCTCGTTGTAATAATTCTGAAGGGTCGACCAACGGCTTTCATAATAATTCTTTGTGCTGTCGTATTGTGTTTGAAGTGCACGTTGTCTTTCTTCAAGACCAGAAATGTTTTGCTGCAGGCCAGCCGCTTCGGAAGCCATGCGTGCACTGTCGGTCCGATACCTTTCAATGGTGTTTTGCGCCTCTACATATTTTTTCTTGGATACGCAGGAACTCATGAGCAGTGTAAAGGCCACCAGACCAATACCCGTCATTGACATAATCTTTTTCATAGCATGAAAAATTTTTCGTTGGTAAATTGTTGATTGTTCTATTTGTCATTAGCCTTAACAGCACCTGGGATGTAACATCAAATCAAAATTTTATGCCAAAGAAATCAACAGTAAACCTCCACAACTTTTCATGTAAAGTAGGAATCTAATTGCCCGTATCCTTCCATTTCCATAAATGAAGGCAGGCATAGGTTCTGAAAGGTGCCCACCGGGATGCCAGCTTTTGCATCTTCATTTTCAATTGTTTCTTGTCAGCGGGGTCAATTTTATACAGCCGTATCATGGCATGTTGGATGCCAAGGTCGTCACAAGAAAACACATCCTCCCGGCCCATCGTGAACATCAACAGCATTTCCACCGTCCATCGACCTACACCTTTAATCTGTGTGAGGTAGTCGATTACTTCCTCATTACTCATCTCATCCAGCTTCTTATAGTCCATTCCATTGGAAGCAGCAAACGCGGCAACATTGTGTACGTAGGTCGCTTTTGCGTGTGACAATCCAATCCCGCGAAGCTGATCATAGGTTATAGCCGTGATCTGTGCAGGAGAGGGATCCTCTGTTCCCAATAATGCAATGAAGCGCTGATGAAATACTCTTGCCACCTTGACCGATAGCTGCTGGCTCATGATGGATGTGCACAATTCCATGCAGATATTTTCGCTTCGCTTCAAAATAACAGGCGTGGCTTCCTTTAGTATCATTCCCAGTTTTTTATCCCGCGATAAATGTTGCAGATAAGAAGTTGTAGTCATATTCACAATTATAGCTTTATTTCTGAAATTTGCCGACTGGCAAACTAAACACGATGCTCCTTCTCACCAAAGACGGCTCACACACAATTCAATTAAGTGATGGCGATATCACATATCATTCCCGCCACGGAGCCATCCAGGAATCAATGCATGTTTTTATTGAGATGGGTTTGAAACAATTTGCCAGCGTAGCTCCTGATATGGGCCTTATTCGCGTATTCGAAATGGGGTTTGGAACAGGGCTCAATGCTTTGCTGGCATACCGGCTTGCTTGTCAACAAAACATACCTCTGTCGTACTTCGGGGTTGAGAAACATCCATTGTCTACCAATATTGCCAGGCAACTTAACTATGCAGGAATGCTTTCGCCCGAAACGCGTCAGCAACAGGAACTTTACGATGTGTTGATGAAAATGCACCTAACACCTTTCGAAAGCGCCGTAACCATTAATGACAAGTTTTCTTTTCAAAAAACAAATGCTGATCTAACAGAGCTTGATGATACTGCATATGAAAACAAATACAATGTCATCTTCTATGATGCCTTTGCGCCCAACGCACAACCCGAGTTATGGACAGAATCAATTTTTAGTAAGATGTATGCGATCCTTTCCAATAACGGCTTGCTGGTTACATATTGTTCAAAAGGAGACGTTCGCCGGGCAATGCAGGCCGCCGGCTTTACTGTCGAAAAGCTGAAAGGACCTCCGGGAAAAAGGGAAATGCTTCGTGCTAGGAAACCATAGCCACGCTATTGCAATGAAAAACTCACCCTCCCATCTTTTTCATCCTTTAGCATGATACCCATGCCTGACAACTTATTGCGGATCTTATCTGATGTTGCATAGTCTTTCTTTTCGCGTGCATCCTTCCGCAATTCAATGAGCAGTTGCAACACACCTTCAAGTTTGGAATGATCTGCAGATTTCTCCATCCTGAGTCCCAGGATACCTTCAATATAGTCGTTAAAATATGTTTGCATCAACACAATCAAATCATCCGATATCGATCCTTCAGGAATGTGTTTGTCTTTGATCGAATTGATCACCGGCACAATTTCAAATATGTTGGCAAGCACTTTGGCCGTATTCAGATCATCATTCATGAATTCATCGAGTTCATTCAACTGGCGACGAACACGCTCTTCTAATTCAGGATTTGAAGGCGCGGATACTCCGGAGGCAGGAAGCTTTTGTAATATTTCATAAGCCTCCCACAGCCTTTTCAATCCTTTCTCGGCTGCCTGGAGTGCTTCGTTTCCAAAATCAAGTGTGCTTCTATAATGCGTTTGCAATATGAAAAAACGAATCGTCATGGGCGAATAAGCCTTTTCCAACAGTGGGTGATCTCCCGAAAACATTTCAGTGAGGCGGATCTGGTTATTATAACTCTTCCCCATCTTCTTTCCATTCACCGTGATCATATTGTTATGTAACCAGTACCGGGCAGGGACATGTTTATTGCAGATGGTGCTTTGTGCAATTTCACTCTCGTGATGTGGGAATTGGAGATCCATTCCCCCTCCATGAATATCGAATTGCTGGCCCAGATATTTTGTACTCATTGCAGAGCACTCAATATGCCATCCCGGGAAACCTTCACCCCACGGGCTGTTCCAGCGCATGATGTGCGCAGGGGGTGCAGACTTCCATAAAGCAAAATCCTGTTTGTTACGCTTCTCATCCTGGCCGTCGAGGTCGCGGGTGGTTTCACGCAGGTCATCCATCACTTTACCGCTCAACTTTCCATATGGATATGCTTCAGCATATTTTTTTACATCGAAATACACTGAGCCATTGACCTCGTATGCATAACCTTCTTCAATGATCTTTTTGATCATCTCGATCTGTTCAACAATGTGCCCTGTTGCTGTAGGCTCAATGTTCGGTTCGAGATTGTTGAATTGCAACATTGCCCAATGAAAAAGATTCGTGTACTTCTGCACCATCTCCATCGGTTCCAGTTTTTCAATCAATGCCTTCGTAGATATTTTATCTACAGCCTCACGCCCTTCTTCTTCAAAATGACCGGCATCGGTAATGTTTCGTACGTATCGAACTTTGAAACCGAGATGCAAGAGATATCGATATACAACATCAAACGTTATAAAAGGACGCGCATGTCCTAAATGACTTTCTCCACTTACTGTAGGTCCGCACACATACATGCCCACATGGCCTGGTGTTATCGGTTCAAACACTTCTTTTTCCCTGCTATACGAGTTGTATACCTTCAGATTGGACATAACCTTTGATTAGTGGACAAAAATAACTTATTGTCATTTCATTTCAGGCCTCAACTTCAAATCCGCGATGAGCGGAAAGTGGTCTGAGTAAGGAATAACAAATCGTTTGAATTGTAAGACATCGAATTGTTTATCCGCCATTATATAATCGATGCGAAGAGTGGGTGATATATTTTGAAATGTCCTTCCAATACCGGCTCCTTTTTCTACAAAAGCGTCTTTGCGATCGCCCCGGACGGTGAAGTATGTAAAGGAATTGGGTATGTCGTTAAAGTCGCCACAAATGATCTCAGGGTAAGGACTGGCATCTAGTTCGCGGGCAACGATCAGTGCCTGCTGTCCGCGAAACTGGTAGCCTCTCAGGAGTTTTCGAACCACTGATTTCGAAGCTTCCATCATACTGTCTTCCGCCTTCTTGATGATCTCAAGACTTCTAAGGTCTTTCTTTTGAAACAAAACCGACTGAAGGTGCGTTGTATAGACCCTTACCCGCCTGCCGTAAGCTTGTATATCAGCATGGATAAGGCTTTCAGCGGCACGCAGCGAACGCGGTCCCGGGTACTGCATTCGGAAGGAATCAACAATCGGAAACTTAGAGAATATGGCCACTCCAACCTGGAATGTTCCGTTTTTGCGGGCATAATCGCCCACGATAAAATGATATGGATAGCCTAGTTTTTCAATATCGCGCACATTACTGTAAAACTTTTTTGTGTGCGGTTCCATATATTCCTGGAAACAAAGCACATCAGGCGATTGCGAACTGATGAACTCAAACATCTCTTTCCTGTAAGTGGTGGAGCGTTTGATATCACGCGTCTGTTCATCAAAGCTTAAAACATTCCATGACAAAACACGAATGGTGCTATCGGCCTTTTCTACTTTAAAGGGTTCAGCATAATAATTGAAAGCAATAAGCGCTTCAATATTTCGGTATCCTGCTATGAGGGATATGAGCGATAATAAACCCCATTTCGAGCGAACGAGTATCCAGGACAGAAGGAAAGTGGTATTAATAACGAGCAGGAAGGGAAAGGCAAGTCCCAGCAAAGCAAATGGCCACCATTTGCCCGGTTGCAGGTACGGGTTGGCGCACGCTGCAAGGAACAGAGCTACAACTACCAGGTTTGCAACAATAAAAAATTTTCTCGTTACGGTGCGGAAAAGCCGGGGCATGGTTAAAATTACAAATCTTCTTCAGCCGCACGCTTCAAAATTTCTTTTTCTTCCTCAGTTAAATGACGATATCCCTGTTGGTTGATCTTATCAAGTATCGCATCAACCCTGTGCTGTGTAATGTTTGGAATTTTCTTGAATGGCTGCGCGCCTTTATTGTTGTAGTAAAGGTCTTTGCGGGCTGTTTTCTTCCAACTTTTTTTGGAGGGATTGAAGAGGTCGTTCACCCAATCAAAGAACCTGCTGATCCATGCAGTCCAGTCGCTACCACGCTTTAGTTGATAAGTAATCACAAATCCCATTGCCGCGCCGCCAAGGTGAGCGATATGTCCACCACCATTCTGACCTGGAATGCTTGCAAAATCTATTATAACGAAGATGATGGTCAGTACCCAGAGCGGTATGCCGCCATTGATCATTGGAAATATCCGGTAGTGTGGTGCCAGCGCAGTAGTGGCAATTGCAACGGCCATCACACCGCCCGATGCTCCCTCAAGCGTAGTGAGCGGCATCTGTTGAACAAGTGGCGGAAATATGTTGAAACTTATGATGAACAATAAGGCGCCCGCAACCCCACCGTATAAGAAAATGGGTATGAGTTTCCGGTTGCCCGCAAGATCCTGAAGGATATAGCCGAAAGCCCATAGCCACAACAGATTTCCAAGCAGATGAAAAACACGATCGTGCATGAACATGTAAGTGATCAGTGTCCACGGTCTTTCAAGTAACCTCAACGGATTTGCCGGCAGTGCGAACCAGTCAAACACCGTTGGACGATATGCACTGGTATTTAATCCTCCCAGGTGAAATACAATGTATATGAATTTGAAGATGCAGAAAACGATGGTCAGTATTGCGAGGAGCATTACAAGCGAATTGCCGTCCTGCCCCAGTATCATCTTCTTTTTGTAACGATCCTCCTGTAACACGGTAATACTTTTAATGGTTAACTACAATCGATCCTTAAATCAATTTAAGAAAGTTTATCAAACATTGGGGCCTGCATTTTCCATTTCCCATTTAGCATTTAGCTTTTAGCATTTCCGGTTTCCCGTTTCCCGTTTCCCGTTTCCTGTTTCAATAAAATCTCCTTCTATTGTTCCTATTCCAATACCATACCATCAGGAAGCCCACCAATGCTCCGCCAAGGTGTGCCCAATGCGCTACATTATCTCCGGCCGAGTTCTGCACACCCAGCCACAATTCCATCGCGGCATACAAGATGACAAACCATTTTGCTTTTATCGGGAAAAGAAAATAGATGTAAAGCAAACTGTTAGGGAATAAATATCCAAAGGCTGCCAGGCATCCGAATACCGCACCTGACGCGCCAACTGTAGGTACGTTTACCTTGAACTGCTTAGAATATAATAGCTTCGCCTGTTCAGTATCTGGCAATTGATTAAATAGGGCCATCACAGGCTCCATCTGGTTATATAAAACTGCCAGGTGCAAAACCGCGGCACCAAGGCCCGACACCATATAGAAAATCAAAAACCGTTTCGACCCCCACACGTTTTCTAACATACTTCCAAACATCCACAATGCAAACATGTTGAAAAACAGGTGCGTGAAATCGCCATGCATGAACATATGTGTCACCAGCTGGTGCGGTCGGAAATACACTGAATGCACATCATGCAATGCAAACATCGCCTCGAAGTCGAAAAATCGCCCATTATCAAATGTCATTTGAGCGAAGAATACCAATACGTTGATGATCAAAAGATTCTTGATCACTGGTGGCACTGCCTGAAAATTCCGCAATCGAATATCTGCCATTCTACAATTTTGTTTTAGTCTTTCAATACTAATCGCACTACGTTCTCAATATGATGCGTATGCGGAAACATATCAACGGGCCTGATCCTTTCCACCTTATACTTTTCCGAGAGAAGGTTAAGATCGCGCGCCTGAGTGGCAGGATTACAACTTACATAAACCACAACAGGTGCCGCTATCTCATTGATCTTTTTTACCAGCGCCTCACTCATGCCCGCTCTGGGTGGATCCGTGACAATCACATCCGGCTTGCCATGCACACGAAAAAACTCATCGTTACAGATTTCGGTGACATCCCCGGCAAAGAACTCTGCGTGGGCAATTTCGTTGAGTGCCGCGTTTTCTTTCGCATCTTCAATTGCCTCAGGGATCATCTCTACCCCAATGATCTTTGCTGCCTTGCGACTTAAAAAGATCCCGATGCTTCCCGTTCCACAGTAAAGATCGTATACTATCTCTCGTCCGGTTAATTCTGCAAATTCACGTGTTACCTGGTACAATCTTTCTCCTTGTTCGGTGTTGGTCTGAAAGAAAGATTTTGGCCCGATCTTGAACTTATACCCTTCCAGCGTTTCAATGACATATCCTGGTCCGAAATACACTTTGGGTTCCAGATCGAACATACTGTCGTTCTTTTTCCAATTGATCGTATAAACCAATGTAGTTATGGACGGGAATAGCCTTAACAGGTGGTCGAGCAACATCCGTATCCGCTTTTCATCCTGTTCGCCAAACACCACATTTACCATGATCTCACCTGATCGGCAAATCCGCAGTTGAACTGTACGAAGAAACCCATGGTGCTCGCGGATATTGTAAAATGTCCAGTTATTTGCCAGGGCAAATTCTTTGATTGCAAGTCTTATCGCGTTGGTAGGTTCATTCTGAAGATGGCATGTCTGAATATCCACCACCTTATCGAATAGCCCTTTCGCATGAAATCCGGCCACCTGCTGATTTGCATCGATCGATGCATCCTGAATTTCCGATGGAAGCAGAAATCTCCTTGTACCGAAAGTGTATTCGATCTTATTGCGGTACCGCCGGTCATTCTCTGCCCCAACGATCTGTTCAAACTCGGGCAGGTTCACCTTACCAATCCGTTTCAATGTTTCTACTACCTGTTGATGCTTATAATGCAATTGCTTTTTATATGGCAACATTTGCCACTGGCAACCACCGCACACCCCAAAATGCTGGCAAAATGGAACCACCCGATCCTGTGCTAATTCATGAAACTTAACAGCCCGGCCTTCTGCCCAGTCCTTCTTGTTACGACCGATTCGAACGTCCACGACGTCGCCCGGTACAGCATCTTCAATAAATATGGCCTTTCCGTCGACGCGCGCGATCGACTTCCCTTCAGCTGCATAATTCTCTACGAGTATCTTCTCCAGTACAGGATGACGGTTCTTTTTTCTCACCGGGCAAAGATACTTTTTATGAAATGCGAAATGGGAAATGGGAAACGTGAAATTGCTAAATCCCTTCCGCTTTCTGCTTTCCGCCTTCCGCTTTCTGTTCAAAGTCCAGTATCACTCCATTGATGCAATACCTCAACCCGGTTGGTGGCGGTCCGTCTTCAAACACATGTCCCAAATGGGCCTTGCATCGCCCACACATCACTTCGGTCCTGCTCATCCCATGGGTATTATCTGGTTGATAGATGATGCTTGTCTTTGATATAGGTTCGTAAAAGCTTGGCCAGCCGCATCCACTGTCGAACTTCGTGTCGCTTTTAAATAAGGCATTTCCACAGGCCTTACAATAAAATGTTCCTATCTCTTTTGAATGCTCAAACTCGCTGCTCCAGGGCCTTTCAGTGCCCTTCATGCGCGCGATATTGAAAACTTCCCGGGGGAGGATCTTCTTCCATTCTTCATCGGAGATATTCACCTTTGACGTATCAGTACGTGAGTATACCTTGTTTTCAGATTGCTTTTCGTCCATAACTGATTTTTTTGATTTCGAGGATTGTGAGTAACTGCAATTTTGCAGCCCGATAAGGCAGCATATCAACACCACGAACAGGGGAAACTGTTTCATAACTCAAAGTTGTACTTAAAGGTACACCCTTAGCTGCAGCAAAATGTTAAATGCTATTTACCGTTGTTGGGTTATCTTTACTGCCCGTCACCCTTCCAGTATTAATAACAAACCCGGTAAGAAATGTTCAATTTAATATTGTTTGGCCCTCCAGGCAGCGGCAAAGGAACACAGGCCGAAAAGCTGATAGAGAAGTATGGTCTGATGCACCTGTCTACAGGAAATCTTCTTCGCGAAGAGATCGCTAATCAAACGAAACTCGGCCTCGAAGCAAAGCAGTTCATGGACCAGGGACAACTGGTGCCGGATGCAGTGGTGATCGGAATGATAGATTCCGCACTGGACAACAACCCGCATGCAAAAGGATTTCTATTCGACGGCTTCCCTCGTACCGTTGCACAGGCTAAGGCACTTGACGAATTGCTTGAACGCAAGGGCGCGGAAATCAACATTGTATTGGCTCTTGAGGTAAGTACCGAGGAATTAGTATCCCGCCTCCTGAACCGCGGCAAAACCTCGGGCAGAAGTGACGATGTTAATGAGTCCGTGATCAGCGCACGCATCGTTGAATATGAAAATAAAACAGCGCCCGTTGCCGGCCATTATGAGAGTTTCGGTAAGGTTCAGCGCATAAAGGGCGAAGGTTCAATTGACGAGATCTTCAATGCACTTTGCAACGAGATCGAAGCAGTGAAAGTTGCTTAGATCACTGGACTTTTTTGAACACGGAATCTCCTATCCGCTCGGATTCGAGGATGAGGTCTCGCACGCGTTCCACTTTAATCTTTTCTGACAGGAGATAGGCTTCGCGTGCATTGACATCGCTTTTAAGCGTATCAACCTTGAAGTTCACCATCCAGTTACTCATCTCATCATCTGCCTGCACAAACTTTTCGAGCATTGCAGAATACTTTTGAAGCAATTGTTTGTCGGATTTCCCGGCAGACAGTTGATTCAATGAATCGATCGCGCGCCTTGTGTAACGAGTATATCGCGACAGCTTCCCCATTTTCGCCATACCCACATCGTGCCCCTGCATAACCTCATGAAAGAGGCTATCCTCCCTTGTTTTAAGCACAGGTGTAAACCCATCTTTGCGTTCGTTCGTATCTGTTTTATCGGCGCAGCCAAAAAGTATCAATAGCAGCATTGCCGGCAATAGATTTTTCATGCCATGAAGTTAACGACTGATCGCATTTGCTTATTAATTCAAATAGTTCCACTATATTAATTCCTGAATGCTTGCTTATGAATAAACTCGGAAATTACGTCCTGGGCCGATGGATAAATGGCGATGGGGACGGACAGGTGCTGTACAATGCAGTCAGTGATGAACCGATCGCAATTGCATCCACCTCCGGACTGGATATGTCTGCGATCCTGGACTACGGACGCAGTACAGGCAACGCGGCATTGCGCAGGATGACATTCCATGAACGGGGCAGAATGCTTCGCGCCCTGGCCATTCACCTTCGTGAAAACCTGGAGAAATTCTACACCATCAGCTACCTTACTGGCGCTACCCGTGCCGACAGCTGGATCGATATCGAAGGCGGTATTGGCAACCTGTTTTCATACGCGTCTCTCAGAAAGAAATTCCCTGATCAACCTTTTTGTACCGATGGAGAATCAAGCATACTGGGAAAATCGGGCAACTTCATCGGACAGCACATATTGGTTCCGAAAGAGGGAGTTGCTGTTCATATTAACGCATACAATTTCCCTGTCTGGGGCATGCTGGAAAAGATCGCAGTTAATCTTCTTGCAGGTATGCCCGCAGTGGTAAAGCCTGCAACACTCACATCTTTCCTTACTGAAGCCGTCGTTCGAGAGATCATCGCATCAGGGATTCTGCCGGAAGGCGCATTACAACTCGTTTGCGGCTCTGCACGTGATCTCCTTGATCATGTGAATGCACAGGATGTGATCACATTTACAGGTTCTGCCGACACCGGATTAAAGCTTCGTTCGGCCAGAAATATACTTGAGAATAACGTGCATTTTAACCTGGAATCGGATTCATTGAATTGCATTGTTCTAGGAAACGATATTGAACCGGGAATGAAGGAATGGGACATCTTCATTAAAGAAGTGCGGAAAGAAATGACCGTTAAGGCAGGTCAAAAATGTACCGCGATTCGCAGAATATTTGTTCCTGAAAATAAAATGGAAGATGTCTGGTTGTCATTGGGCAAATCACTTGCACAAACCACCATCGGCAATCCATTGAACGAAAAAGTTCGCATGGGTTCACTTGCGGGCAAACAACAACGTGAAGAAGTTCGGGGCCAGGTGCGTAAGTTGCTTGCTGCTTCACAGATATTATACGGCAGCCTTGACAGTGTAGAGCTTGTTGATGCCGATATGGATCATGGCGCGTTTATGAGTCCATTGTTATTACTGAACGAAAAACCATTCGAGTATGAAGAGCCACATACTGTTGAAGCGTTCGGACCCGTAAGCACATTGATGCCTTATTCGTATATGGAAGAAGCGGTGATGCTCGCTAAAAAAGGTAAAGGGTCGTTGGTTTGTTCGATTGTTACGGCCGACAATAAAACTGCGCGCGACTTTGTTATGGGAGCCGCAACACATCACGGAAGAATATTAATATTGAACGAACGATCCGCAACAGAAAGCACAGGCCATGGATCACCGCTTCCTTTGCTTGTTCATGGCGGACCGGGTCGCGCTGGCGGAGGTGAAGAAATGGGTGGTGTTAGAGGCGTCTATCATTATATGCAAAGAGTTGCCTTGCAGGGAAGTCCATCTACATTGAGCGACGTAACCGGAACATACTATGCAGGTGCAGATGCAATTTTTGATGAGAAGCATCCTTTCAGAAAATATTTTGAAGAATTAAGAATAGGAGATTCCATTCGCACACATAAGCGCACCATCACGGAAGCGGACATTGCGAATTTTGCAAACCTTAGTTGGGATCATTTTTACGCTCATACCGATCATACATCACTGGAGGGAACATTATTTGAAAGACCAGTTGCGCATGGCTATTTTGTATTGAGTGCAGCAGCGGGATTATTTGTGGATCCATACAAGGGCCCTGTTATGCTGAATTATGGACTGGAAGAATGCAGGTTTTTGAAACCGGTTTATGCGGGCACAACCATACAGGTGCAACTAACATGCAGGGAGAAGCTTCCACAAGATCAACGAACGGAGGATGAGATACCGAGAGGTATTGTCAAGTGGTTAGTGGAGGTTAGCGATGAGACTGGCGAGACAGTTGCGATGGCTACAATATTGACGATGGTCCGTAAGATGAAGGACAACTAGGCCATCCTTATAATTATATACTTTAACTATTGACACATGAACAACCAGCCTTACGTAAGAAGTGAAACACGCAAAGGTGTTACCACTATTGAATTTCATCATCCCAGGGGCAATTCCTTGCCTGCTTCATTGCTTGAACAACTTACGCAAAGGATACACAGCGCAGGTAATGATGAAGATTCTGCGGTGATAGTCCTTAGATCATATGGTAACAGTGCTTTTTGCGCGGGTGCTTCGTTTGATGAGCTGGTAGCAATTCAAAATCAACAGGAAGGCCTTGAGTTCTTTAGTGGGTTCGCACATCTTATCAATGCGATGCGCAAGATCCCCAAGCTTATAATTGCACGGGTACACAACAAATGCATTGGAGGTGGTGTAGGAATTGCGGCAGCCGCCGACTATGCGATCGCTACCGACAACGTCGAGATCCGGTTAAGTGAATTGGCTCTTGGCATTGGCCCTTTTGTAGTGGGACCTGTAGTTGAGAGAAAGATTGGCGCAGCAGCATTTGCACATCTCGCCATTGATGCCAATATGGGCCGCAACGCCGAATGGTGTAAGCGAAAAGGCTTGTTTGCCGAAACGCATCCAAGTGCTGAAGACATGGATGAATCGATTGCGCGACTTGCTCAATCTTTGTCTCATGCAAACCCGGAAGCAGTAGCTGAAATGAAAAAGATCCTTTGGAAGGGAACCGAGAACTGGGATCAATTGCTCATAGAGAGAGCCGCTATCAGCGGAAGATTAATTCTGAGCCGCCATTCACGCGAAGCCATCGAAAAATTTAAACTTTCCAGAACACAGGCGAAGTAACAGTTCAGAATTGAGAAATGGGAATTGAGAATTGAGAAATGGGAATTGAGAATTGAGAAATGCCCATTCCCAATTCTCATTTCTCAATTCTGAATTCGGCTAAATGTTCAGTCCGCCACACACACTGATCACCTGGCCAGTGATGTAGCTGCTCATATCAGATGCAAGGAACAACGTGGTGTCAGCGATTTCTTCACCTTTACCAAATCGTCCTAAAGGTATTTTTTCGAGGAAGGCCTTAGATGCTTCACCTTCCTTAAGATAATGCGTCATATCCGTTTCGATAAATCCTGGAGCAATGGCATTACAACGAATGTTCCTGCTACCAAGTTCATGCGCCATTGACTTTGTAAAACCAATGATCCCCGCCTTACTGGCTGCATAGCTCGACTGGCCTGCATTTCCACGCATACCGATGATGGAACTCATGTTGATGATCGAACCTTTGCGTGCTTTCATCATGGGCCGAATCACCTGCTTCGTCATATTGAACACACTCTTCAAATTCACATCCATCACGTCATCCCATTGTTCCGGCGACAAGCGCAGTAATAAGTTATCTTTTGAGATACCTGCATTATTTACGCATACGTCGATCGACCCGAACTCTTTCAACACATCATTTACAAATGACTCGCACTGGGCAAAGTCGCCAGCATTGCTTTGATAAGCCTTTGCTTTGGATCCTCCGGCAATGATCTTTTCTTCGAGTGCTTTTGCTTTGTCCGCGCTGCTGTCGCTTACGAATGTAAATGCCACATGGGCGCCGTGCTCAGCAAGTTTCAGTGCAATGGCTTCTCCAATTCCTCTTGCCGCACCGGTTACTATCACCACGCGATTCTCAAGTAATTTCATAGACAGTTAATTATGCTGCAATATTAAGTTGTAATGTGAAATTGTTATGCAAAGGATAGTATCTCTTCTATATACATCCTTTCATTACTTAATCTTGGGACCTTGTGTTGCCCACCCAGCTTGCCCTTGCTTTTCAACCATGCCTTAAACACTCCGGGCTGAAGTTGCTGCACAACTGGCTTACGCAATGCGATGTCCTTATGTCGCTTCGCGTCGTAATCACTATTTAATTCTCGCAGTGCTGCATCGAGCTCGTCAACAAAAGTTTGAAAATCGGTAGGTTCTTTTTCGAACTCTATTAGCCATTGATGCGCCCCATTACTTTCTTCAGAGAAATAAATTGGAGCGGCAGTGTAATCATTTACAATGGCGCCTGTTTTCTGTGAAGCAATGGATATCGCCTTATCAGAATTTTCAACTATAACTTCCTCTCCAAATGCATTTATGTAATGCTTTAATCTTCCACTCACACGGATACGATAGGGATCGGTAGATGTAAACTGAATCGTATCGCCTATCACATATCTCCACAAGCCGCCATTGGTGCTGATTACAAGTCCATAATTTTTGCCAGTCACAACATCTTTCAATCCAACGGTCTGCGGCTTTTCTTTGCCATATTCTTCTACCGGCATGAATTCCATAAAGACTCCATGATCTACAAGTAATAACATTCCATCATCACCGGGTCGTTCCTGTGCAGCAAAGAATCCTTCGCTCGCATTATATATCTCCAGGTAATTGATGTCTTTACCAATCACCTTTTCAAATTGTTCGCGATATGGTGTGAACGACACACCTCCGTGCATGAATAATTCCAGAGATGGCCATACTTCGGAGATGGTGGACTTACCGGTTAATTCAAGTATTCTTCTGAATAACACAAGTGTCCAGGTTGGAACACCTGAAATGGAAGTAACATTTTCCCTGATGGTAGTTTCTGCAAGCTTTTCGATCTTACTTTCCCATTCGTCCATCAATGCAATGCTCAGCTCAGGAGTACGCATCCAGTTACCGTAAAACGGCGTGTTCTGCATGAGTACCGCACTTAGGTCACCATATTGAACATCCTCATTTAACTGAGAAATTGTATGGCTTCCTCCAATCACCAGACCCTTGCCAGTTAACAGGTGTGAATCCGGGTTAAAATTGTAGTAAAACGTAAGCACATCTTTTGCCGCTTTATAATGACAATCATCCAGGCTTTCTTCAGTAATAGGAATGAACTTGCTTCTGTCACTTGTAGTGCCACTGCTCTTTGCAAACCAGGACACTGGCGTGTTCCAAAGCAAATGTGTTTCTCCAGCCATCAATCGTTCGATGTATGGCTTAAGATCATCGTATTCATGCAATGGTACGGTGTCCTTGAAATCCCGGACAGTAAACAGTTTCGAGAATTCATATTTGCGACCGAACTCTGTGTATTGTGCTGAAGTCACAAGGTCCTGCAGGATCTCACGTTGTGAATCATGCGGATTTGCCTTCCAGGCTTCAATGCGCCATGAACGCATTCGGGCGAGCTGTGATATTGCCGGCGATAGAAGTTTCATTTATCAGATCTGTGTTGCGTCGTTTCTTTCTGCAAGGGGGTCGGGGCGGTCATTATAAGTTCCCATCAATGCTTCTTCGTGCAGGTAATCCTTACGCTTCAATTCGAAGTTTCTTCCAAGATACAAACGGCGCACCTGTTCATCTTCTGCAAGTTCTTCCGCCGTTCCATGTTTGAAGATCTTTCCTTCTATCAGCAAATATGCACGATCACAAATGGACAATGTTTCGTTCACGTTATGATCCGTGATCAGAATTCCAATATTACGGTATTTAAGTCGTGCAACAACCGATTGAATATCTTCAACAGCAATAGGATCAACGCCAGCAAATGGTTCATCGAGAAGAATGAATTTGGGATCAACAGCAAGCGCTCTCGCAATCTCGGTCCTTCTTCTTTCACCACCGCTGAGCGAGTCGCCATTATTCTTCCGAACATGATGCAATCTGAACTCGTCTAGCAAAGATTCCAAACGTTCACGCTGCTGTGCTTTTGTAAGATTCGTCATCTCGAGCACCGCGAGTATGTTATCTTCCACACTCAACTTCCTGAATACAGAAGCTTCCTGGGGCAGATAACCAATACCCATCTGGGCTCGCTTATACATCGGCAGCCGGGTGATTTCCTGTTGATCGAGGTATACATGGCCTTCATCAGGCTTGATCAAACCCACTACCATATAGAATGTGGTCGTTTTGCCTGCGCCATTAGGTCCAAGCAAGCCCACGATCTCACCCTGTTTAACATTGATGGATACATGATTTACAACCGTCCGGTTGCGGTACACTTTTACCAGGTCGTTTGTTGTAATTACGCTTGACAAATCCTAAGGTTTTGCGGCAAAAATAGCCGAAACATCGGATACAACTGAACCTAAGGTTCAATTTAACAGAGTTTGCCAAACGGATTTACTGCTTTATTTTCGCGGGCAACCATGAAAGTTACCGATCATATACGTGAGGCAAAAGATACTCTTATCTCTTTTGAAATACTTCCACCTCTTAAGGGCAAGACCATAAATTCCATCTACGAACATCTTGATCCGCTGATGGAATTCAAGCCTTCTTTTATTAATGTCACCTATCACAGAAGTGAGCATGTATTTAAAAAGAAAGCAGACGGGACCTTTGAAAAAGTTGAGGTAAGAAAACGCCCCGGAACAGTTGGTATCTGTGCGGCAATCATGAACTATTATCATGTAGACGCTGTACCACACCTGATCTGTGGCGGCTTCAACAAGCGCGAAACAGAAGACGCATTGATCGATCTTAATTTCATTGGTGTCGACAATGTTCTTGTGCTTCGGGGAGACGCGGCAAAGAACGAAACCGTCTTCGAACCAGAACCGGATGGCCACCGATACGCCATTGATCTGCTTAAGCAGGTCGCCAACCTCAATCATGGCATCTACCTGGAAGAAGACATTCGCGATGGTTTCCGCACCAAGTTCTCTATAGGAGTTGCGGGATATCCTGAGAAACACTTTGAGGCGGCCAATATGGACACAGACATCGCTTACCTCAAAGAGAAGGTCTGCGCAGGCGCCGAATACATCGTGACTCAAATGTTCTTCGACAACCAAAAATTCTTTGAGTTCGAAAAGAAATGCCGCGATGCGGGCATCGATGTGCCCATTATTCCAGGACTTAAGCCGATTACCAGCAAGAAACAATTACAGGTAATACCGCGTACGTTCCATGTCGACATACCCAACGACCTCATCAATGAGATCATCAAATGCAAGGTGGATGTAGATGTTGAAAAAGTTGGAACAGAATGGCTGGTGCAACAATCAAAGGAATTGAAAGCGCATGGGGTTCCGGTGTTACACTACTATACGCTTGGCAAACCGAAAGTCATCTGGAACGCGGTAAAAGAGATTGTTTAATTCTTTATCAGCTGACGTATAACTTTTTCATTCACTTTCACCGGAAATTTTTTCTTTAACTGTAGTATCCATTCTGCTTCCAGTTTTTCCTGGTAATCACCGATCACCATACCCTGCGCCTCTTCATAAGTTCGGGGTTCCGGTTTCTCATGTAAACGCACCACATATGCAAAATTATACGGCTCAGTGTCGCCATCTCGCTGCAATGCAGTTACAGCCGGCAATTTCATTGAAGCATCAAATTTTACGGGCATGGCATCAATTTCAAACCTTGATGAATCTATCTGAAGCAAATCTCCATACTGCATTTCATAATCACGAATGATAGACGGGTTGGAAACAATTTCCTGATGCAATTTTGTGATGAGATCTTCATTACGTGAAGAAACAATGACCGCATCAACGCTCTTCTTCCACCAGTACTTCTCTTTGTTTGAATCAAAAAACTTACGCAATG
Organism: Bacteroidota bacterium; assembly: GCA_023437225.1. GTDB lineage: Bacteria > Bacteroidota > Bacteroidia > Chitinophagales > Chitinophagaceae > Flavitalea. The sequence goes on from JAEZGS010000001.1 coordinate 85,826, forward strand.
CAGTTGTATCTGCTGTTGCCTTGTTCCATACGTTTTCGTTCATTACCGCAAACAACAGGCTTCCATCACTGAATTCCGACAGGAGATTTTTAAATGCGGGATCAAATCTTTCAATGTGCTCTTTATAATAATTGAGTACTGCATCCGATTCGTATTGTTGGAAAAAATATCCCGCCGGCTGTGACGGTTTATTTCCCGAACGAGCCCGATCAACAAGATATTGACGATACATTTCGATCGAATGTTCTTTTCCTTCGATGTGAAAAAGAACCGTACCTTCTCTCATTCCCTGCATCGCTTTACTTCCTGGATGCCGCAACACATTCCGTGTGAACTGTTGCAATTGCTCAGCATCATAACTGCCCCTCTTATATGGTATCACTTTCTTTAAGTTCTGTACCAGCATATTAAGCGCTTCATCATGACGATCGCTGGATAACATTTCGTTCCGAACCTCGTCTCTTTTCTGTGTATCGTTCACATCGATCGTCCCCCGGCGTTCAATTAGCTGAAGAATATGATACCCATACGATGTCTCAAAAGGTTCAGTCAGCGCACCGGGCTTTTGCAATGAAAAAGCCTTTTGTTGAAATGCATCTTCATAAACGCCGACGGTAAAAAAAGGAATAACTCCGCCGTTGTTCCTTGAGAGAAGATCATCACTCATTTTCTCTGCAACAGTGGCTATAGCAGCACCTGCCCGTATCGCTAAATATGCAGAATCGGCGTTTCGCTTAAGTTGCTTTTCCTCTTCAACGGTAACATCAGGAGGAAACGCAATCAACACTTGCGCGATCTTAACCTCTCCCCATGTTGCACGTTCGTCAATATTCTTTACAATATGCCAGCCATACCGCGTTTGAATTGGCGTTGAGTGCCTGCCTTTTTGTGTTGTATATAGTGCGGTTTCAATGTCATATGGTAGTATCAATGTATTTACATAACCAATAACTCCTTTATTATTTTCAACATTGGGATCTTTCGAATAACGTAATGCCACATCTTCGAAGCGCGCTCCATCTTGTAAGGATCGATAGGCTGAGTCAATTTTTTCCTTTGCCTCATCTTCTTCAGTATCGCTTAGATAATCAACCGGTATAAATATATGTCCAAACAATACATCCTTTTGCGATCGTAACATGATGGTGTCGATCATCTTTTGAAATACAGATCCCTGCCGCAAATGATCATCAAGTACCTGTTCTTTATATTTCTTTATTTCATCGGCATGTTCCTGTGTTGTATCTAACTTTCTGCTGCGAGCCTCTTCAAGCTTCAATTGATAATTGATATATAACTCCAGGTAGTTGCGAAGCAATGAATCGCTCGGCTGAACTGAAGGCGCATTTTTCTTATAAGCCTGCAAAAACTCATCCTTCGACACATTCGTTTTACCAACAGAAAAAATAGTTTGGGCACTTACATTGATCAAATAAATGAGCAGAAAGAGGAACAAAAAAAGATGTTTCATTTACGATCGATTGTTGATTTTTAGTTGAAGAACATCATTCAATTGAAGGTAACCAAGTTTCTTTGCGATGATCCGCTTGTCCTTATCTAGCAAATACAATACAGGCGTTTGATAAACATCGTACAACTGCCTGAAGCCTGGCTGACCTGCCTTATTGATCGCTTCAGTTGTTGAAGGAAGCTGGTAAACATGCAGCCAGTCGCCCAGCTTTTGTTCATGAATGATCTTTTGCCATTCATCTGCAGGACCATCTACCTTAACGGCGTAAATTTTCACGCCCTGAGTTTTCCACTTTGCCTGGTATATCGAATCAACTTTCGGAATCACTTCTTTACAATGCCCGCAGGTGGGATCCCAAAACATCACTACTGTATATTCCGACTTAATATCATACAATCTTAAACGTTTGCCGGTTGAGTCTACCATGTCCATGTCAGCCGCATGTCTGCCAATTAGATTCGCCATGAGTGAGTATGCGCGTTTGTTCATGTGCTCACGATACTGGGTAGTAAAGAAAGTAGCCTGTCCCGTGTTAATATACTTCTCGAAAAGGTGCACAAACACCGCATCCTGGCCCATATATTCAGGCTGGATGTATTGTTGTACAAATTTTACCATGAGGTATTTGAACATTTCCGGTGAAGTGCGTGCCTCTAACAGCATCGCATCGACTTCCCTGATGATAGAATCGGCCTGGGGCGCCACCAACTCTTTAAAATACTTATCCAGCTTAACCTCAAAAAATGGCGTACGCACAAGTCTTTCATCGGCAAAGGAGACGCCGTCCCAATAATGTGATTTAAAATACCTGTATGCAAACGTGCTGTCATTTTTGTCCTTTTCAGCTTCTGTTTGTTTGGGGATTTCCGGCTCGCGCATCGCATTGAAAAGCATCGAAAGAAAACTATTCGGATCGGCTTTCATGGCGCTATCGCGATATAATTGCATAAGATCATTGAGCCTTCTGATCTTTTTCACTGTTGCAATTGAATCATCGCGGTTAAGACCCGTTTTTAACTGCTCCTGCATCCGTTGTATCGCCTGCCCGGAGTTCGATGCTAAAACAGAATATTGTTGAAATGAACTGTTGTCCAAAGTTCCCTCAAACTGAATACCCTTTGGCAGTTGATCCTTGTCGGCCCTGATAGAGAACTGCTGATCTTTATCGATAAGCACTTCAAACAAAATTTCCTTTGCAGGCGAAACCACAAAATAGATACCGCCGGGCAATTTGGATTTGCCCTTGAAGATTCCACTTGAATTTGCATCCAACAAGGCGGAATCCGCTAAAGCCTTGATTTTGCCGTAATGATATCCCAGGTAGACATACTGATTTTTATACGGCTTCAATGTTATCCTGATCTGGTACGCATCCTGGCTGCTGGCTGCTGCTCCCACAGTTAGCAACACAAACAGCATCAACAATTTCTTCATCTGACAAATATAATTTGATGCCACGAACGATAAATTTAATTACTTGCTAAGCTTTACTCATTGTTATATTGAGCATTAAAACGGTAACATTCATGATTTCACGTTTGCTTCTCGTCATTTTTCTTTTGCCGGCGACATTAATTGCACAACAGCAGGTTGACATCAACAAATATTTCAGCAACTGGAAACCTCGGGCAATAGGTCCGGCTGGTATGAGCGGCCGAATCACTTCTATTGATGCACTCCATAAAGATCCTAATTACATCATCCTCGGCTCCGCCTCGGGAGGTGTATGGAAAACAACTAACGGTGGTGCCACCTGGATACCAGTTTTTGACGAACAACCCACAATGAATATTGGAAGCGTTGCCATTCAGCAAGACAACCCATCGGTAATATGGGTTGGCACCGGCGAAGGCAATCCCCGAAATTCCATAAACCTTGGAGAAGGCATGTTTAAGTCGATCGATGGCGGGCGCTCCTGGAGCCGCACTGGTCTTGACAAAACAAGCAACATTCATAGAATCCTTATCGATCCCACACATCCAAACACTGTATACGCCGGAGTCATTGGCAATCCATACGCAAAGCATTCGGACAGGGGGGTGTTTAAAACTGAGGACGGTGGTGCCTCCTGGAAGAAAGTCCTTTATACTAATGACTCTTCAGGTGTGGGCGATATGATCATGGATCCCTCTAATCCCAATAAATTATTCGCAGCAATGTGGGATCACCAACGAACCCCATGGAGCCTGAATAGTGGCGGCAAAGGCAGCGGCCTGTATATGACCCTCGATGGCGGCAAAAATTGGAAGAAGCTTGGTAGCGAACATGGCCTCCCGGCCGGCGATTACGGAAGGATTGGACTTTCTATTTCAACGAGCAATCCTGACGTGGTTTATGCACTCATCGAGGCGAAGAAGAATGGGTTGTACCGCAGCAACGATGGCGGCAATAAATGGGAGTTGGTAAACAGCGATCCGCAGTGGGTAACGAACAGACCATTTTACTTTCAGGACATTGCAGTAGACCCTGAAAATGAAAATCGCTTGTGGCTCATTTATCAAATGATATCGGTAAGCGAAGATGGTGGTAAAAATTTTAAAGTGGTCATTCCATATAACGGAATACACCCCGATCACCACGCTTATTGGATCCATCCGAAAAACGGTAATTATATAATCGATGGAAACGATGGCGGGATAGGGATTTCACGCGACAGGGGCAAGACCTGGCAATTTGATGAAAAGCTCCCTGTAGGCCAGTTCTATCATGTCAATGTAGACAACGCGATCCCTTACAATATCATGGGAGGGATGCAGGACAACGGTAGCTGGAGAGGTCCGGCATATACCTGGACTTCTACAGGCATACGAAACTATTACTGGGATAATCTATGGGGAGGCGATGGGTTTGATGTGATGCCAGACCCCGAAGATCCTAACTGGATCTACGCCATGAGCCAACAGGGCAATGTTGGGAGGCTGCATATTCCAACAGGAGAGCGCTGGTTCATCAAACCCCCGGTTGTGGACACCGCAAAGCGACTTCGCTTTAACTGGAATTCCGCGATGGCACAGGATCCGTTCAACACTAAAACGATTTACTTCGGTAGCCAGTTCGTGCATAAGAGCACAAATAAGGGGGCGAGCTGGACGATCATATCTCCGGATCTTACAACCAACGATAGCGTCCTTATCGATCAATCGAATAATGGTGGCCTGTCTGTTGACATCACAGGAGCGGAAAACTATTGCACGATACTTACCATTGCGCCATCTTCCAAAGAACAGGGAGTTATCTGGGTCGGTACAGACGATGGCAACGTTCAGCTGACAAGAGACGGTGGTAAAACCTGGACAAATTTCGCCGGCAAGATACCCGGTATGCCAAAAGGCATCTGGATACCGCAGATTGTGACATCGAAACATAATGCTGGCGAGGCCTTCGTAGTAGCGAATGACTACAGGAGAGGCGATCAAAGGCCGTATATATTCCGGACTCGTGACTACGGAAAATCGTGGAGCCGGCTTGTGGATGATAAAAAAGTAAAGGGCTATGCACTTTGCGTAATACAGGATCCGGTTCAACCGAACCTGATTTTTGTGGGCACAGAAAACGGGTTATGGATCAGTCTTGACAATGGCGATAAGTTCCAGCAGTGGAAGAACGGTTATCCATCTGTTTCTACCTATGACCTTGCCATACAGGAGCGCGAAGCAGATCTTGTTATTGCAACCTTTGGGAGATCGCTTTATGTGCTGGATGATATCCGGCCTCTTCGAAAACTTGCTGCCGACAAAGGGATATCGAGCAAGCAATTTCAGGTGTTCGCCGCACCCGACGCTTATCTGGCATCCATCAAAAGCGCCCCTGGATATGACTGGAGTAACTGGGGTCTCTGGGATGCACCAAACCGACCCACAGGTGCCATGATCAGTTATTATGCAGATGCTGCCCTTGCGGACACGGCCAAATCTGACACCGCGTTGGTCAGAATTTACAATGAGCAAAATCAACAGATCCGCACATTGAAGTGGAAGGTGGACACCGGACTGAACCGTAAGGTGTGGAGCCTGGAGGAGAAAGGTTTCAGACCGATCGGCTCACTGAAGCCTACACCAAATACACCAGAACCCCGCGGCTATTCGGTTCTTCCGGGCAAATACAAACTTGTTTTATCGATCAGGGGTTTTAGTGATTCCACCACCGTTGTTGTAAAGGAGGACCCAAGACGGGAGGTTGATTTGGCAATATTGAAGACTCAACGGGCGGCGCAAGTAGATCTCCATCAGAAAGCGTCCAAATTAACCGAAGGGCTCGATAGGCTGGCCGAAGCAGAAACTACAGCAAAGAAAATCCAGGAACAGATCAAAGGAGTAGATGGTAAAAGCGTAGAGCAGATCAGTAAGGCGTCGAAGGCAGTCCTTGATTCTATCAGGTTAGTCAGGGAATACATCATGGGCAAAACTCAAAGTAGGCAGGGATATGGAATGGTGCCACAAATAACTGTGGTGAACCAGGTTCAGCTCGCATTAAGCGCTATAACATCGAAGCCTCTGGTGCCCGGTGAACAGGAACAATTGCTTATCGCCCGAGCCGAATCAATGATCACGGAAGGCGTTAGTAGGATAAATGCATTTTTTGCCGGGCCATGGACAAACTACAGAAGACTTAACGAACAGAATCCGGTAAAACTATTTAAAGATTATACCCCGCTTTAGAACTATTTTTGCGGCGCATAAGCGATATATCATGAGCATGAAACTATCTCGTCTTTCAGAAACTTTGATCGGATCCGAAATTGTGAAACTTGGTGGTGAGATCAGGGAAAAGATCCGCCAGGGTCAAACCGTTTACAACTTTACGGTAGGTGATTTTGATCCATCGGTTTTTCCAATACCCCAGGAGCTGGAAGATGAAATCGTTGAGGCTTATCGCAAGCACTTTACAAACTATCCACTGGCTGAAGGAAATCTGGACCTTCGTGAATCACTCACTGAGTTTGTTCGTAATAAACAGGGCCTTCAATACGGCACTGATGAAATACTCGTTGCGGCCGGCGGACGCCCGCTTATTTATGCGTTATTTCGTGCAGTATGCGACCGTGGCGATAAAGTGATATATGGTGTGCCATCATGGAACAACAACCATTACACCCATTTTGTTGAGGGCGAGCATGTGGTGATCGAAGCTACGGAAGCATCGAACTTTATGCCAACGGCAACTGACATCCGTCCACATCTGAAAGGCGCTACACTTCTAGCTTTATGTTCTCCTTCTAACCCGACGGGCACTACATTCACGCGCCATGATCTTGAAGAGATCTGTAAGATGGTGCTTGAAGAAAATGCGACTCGCGGTGAAGGCGAAAGAAAATTGTACATTATGTACGATCAGATGTACTGGCACCTCACATATGGAGACACCAAACATTACGACCCGGTGTCTTTGTATCCTGAAATGCGACAGTACACCGTGTACATTGATGCTATAAGTAAGGTCTTTGCTGCTACCGGCGTTCGTGTAGGGTGGTCTTTGGGACCGGCCCGCGTGATTGCAAAGATGAAAGCCATACTGACTCACGTTGGAGCATGGGCGCCCAATGCAGAACAGAAAGCCGTAGCAAAGTTTTTGCAGAACGAAACCGCCATCGATACATACCTGGAAAATTTCAAAAAGGCCGTTGAATTCAGACTCCGGGGGATCTACGAAGGATTTATCAAACTCCGGAATGAAGGATTTGCCGTTGATGCAATTGCCCCTCAGGCAGCGATCTATCTGACCATAAAATTTGAACTTGTTGGTAAAACGAAGCCGGATGGATCCCTATTAAAAGACCAGGCAGATGTGACCGCTTATCTTCTCGATGAAGCAAAACTTGCGATTGTGCCGTTCTATGCGTTTGGTGCAGCAAAAACCTCGTCGTGGTATAGACTGAGTGTTGGAACTTGTAAAGAGAATGAAATATCTGAAATGCTCCAGAAACTGGAGGCAGCACTTCGGCTGTTGAAGTAATGATTAATTCTTGTTGAGGATAAATACAAAAGGCTTATTGTCCTTTTGCCGGATGACGTCGTTTACCTGGTTACTCTTTGCAAGCATGCGATAGCGATTGAGGTCGGCGATTTCATGCGCCATGCAAAGATTGTCCATAGTTTCGAGGTCGAGTAACAACCGGTTAAGCCTGTTGAGCTCAAACTCAATGGCGTCCTGGTTCAATTGATCCTCTTTTACCAATACCAGCAGATCCCTGTTAGGCCTTTTCATATCTGATAGGATTTAATAGCCAACAAAACCTTTATTAAGACCGCATCCACACTTCTTTGATGTACCTCCCATTTTATTTCCTGTAGCACATCCTGCAAGCAATACGCCCGTTAATAACAATAAGATAAAACTGCGTTGTACGTTTTTCATCGGTTGCCTTCTGTAATTTATACTATTTTAACGCAAAAATTCGCCCGCTAGTGGCCGAACCAAAAAAAATTAACGCACAAACTGATCTTGTAACTGTGTTGATATCACCGTTGGATTGGGGATTGGGCCATACAACCCGATGTATTCCTTTGATCAGAGCCTGCCTTAACTTATCATGCAATGTTATAGTAGCTTGTAACTCAACCCAAAAAAAAATCCTTTCACTTGAGTTTCCCAAGCTAGAGTACGTAGATTTAAGAGGTTACAATGTAAAGTATGCTTCCAACAAATGGCAAACAATGTTGTCACTTGTTTTACAAGTTCCAAAAATCTTGACCGCGATCAACGAGGAACATAAATGGATTGGCGATTTTCTTCAACACAAAAAGGTGGATCTTATCATTTCGGATAACCGATACGGTTTTTATTCATCTTCAGTAAAGTCTGTTTTGATCACCCACCAATTGGCGATACGCAGTGGGTTTGGGACGATTGCAGACCGGCTTGTGAGCAATAAGCTGGCGGCCTTTATCAGCAGATTCGATGAATGCTGGATTCCGGATCTGCCACCACCCGACTCGCTCGCCCCTGCACTCTCAGGTATTGGAGGCTTAGCTGTCACCAATAGAAGATACATTGGTTTGTTATCGCGTTTCACAATGCAAACTGCTGATCGTGCTGGAAAGAGTGAATCAAGCGCTCATAAAAAACTGCTGATTATTTTATCGGGACCGGAGCCGCAGCGAACAAAACTTGAAAACTTACTACTACCACAGCTTATTCAAATAAAACAACCCATAACGTTTATTCGCGGTACCGATGTCCCTATGGATTCAAACGTTTTATCGGGTCTCAAAAAAAACATCACTGTGATCAACCTTGCAGGCACCGAGCAGCTGCAGGAGCTTATCAATCAGGCAGAATTTGTTGTCTGTCGCGCCGGATACAGCTCTATAATGGACATGATGGTGATGAAGAAGAAGACCATCATGATCCCTACTCCGGGGCAGGGAGAACAGGAATACCTTGCAGCGCGTTTGGACGGGATGCGTTGTGCCCTCTGCGTTCAGCAGGGAGGATTAGATCTGCCTGCGGTTTTGGATGAAGCACGAAATTTCGATTATAATTTGCCAGATGTGACGAACAACTTTTTTGAAGCTTCGCTGATCAATGCACTGAACGCTACCTTTGCACCCGCATAGATTGACACCTGACAAAACACTTCGATTGAGAGACTGGAAAGCACACACGGCGGTATTGATGGCAAATTTGTTATTCGGGATAAATTTCAGCGTTGCCCAATATGTTACCCGCACTTCAATACCCCCGCTTGGTCTGAATTTGATTCGTGTTATCGTGAGTGCTGTACTTCTTTGGACACTATGGATATTTTCCAGGCAGACACCGGGCATCAGGAAAAAAGACGTTCCGAGGTTTATGCTATGCTCTATCACAGGCGTTGTCATAAACCAGGTATTGTTTATTAAGGGACTGTCAATGACCCTTAGCATTCATGCTGCATTACTTACACTTGTTACTCCCATATTCATAACCGTTGTTGCTGCGTGGATGGGTACCGAACGTATGACGATATGGAAAACAATTGGCCTTACCTGTGGTGTGATGGGTTCCGTTGTTCTTGTGATGGACCGCAATCACTCCGGCTCAGCAGAAGAAGTGTTTTGGGGCGATGTGCTCATCATCATTAATGCGATATCGTACACCTTGTACTTTGTATTTGTAAAACCATTGATGAGTGCTTATAAGCCGATTCATGTTACCCGTTGGGTGTTCACATTCGGACTGATTTTTCTTACGCCGATTGCCTGGACCGATTTCAGCAGCATTAGCTGGACTGCATTGTCGCCCCTCGATTATGTTGCAACAGGCTTTGTAGCAATTGGTGCAACATTCCTTGCATATCTGTTCAATATCTATGGAATTAGTCGTCTTGGCAGCTCCATTACCGGAGCATATATCTACACACAACCCATCTTTGCAGCGATGATTGCGATTACCTTTCTTGGTGAAGTGTTGACTCCTGTAAAAATAATAGCCGCCGGACTTATTGCCGGCGGCGTATATCTTGTTAACAGAAAGCAGAATGCAGAAAGCGCAAAGCAGTAGTTGCTATCTTAGTTTCTTATGATCTTTTCGATCTGTGTTTGTTGCTCGGTTTCAACTTTCAACAGATACATTCCCTTTTGGAGATTTGTAGTTGGAAGATTTATTTCCGAAGCACCTTCGTTAAGTGTATAAGTTTGGGTAGCTACCATGCGGCCATTCAGATCAGTGATCGTAGCCACCACGCGCTGGCGTTTTTCAAGATTCAAATATGCGGTAAGCTTTGTGGTGAATGGATTGGGCGAAACATTCAAATGGAATTTGCCCGAGTTTTTATTCATCACCTTCACTATCTCAGAAATGCTTTCTTTACCGTCCGCATCTACTTGAACCAGTCGGTACAGGTTTAGGTTAGGCAATGGCTTCGGATCAACAAACTTGTATGCTTTGTCGCCATTGCTGTTGCCAGCAGCAGGCACGGTAGACAAGGCCTGGAACACATAATCTGATCCGGCGCGCTCAACTCTGAATGACTTACTGGAAATTTCCGAGGACGTTATCCAATCCAATGCGACAGTACCATTGGTGAGTCTTGCATTAAAAGATTTGATCTTAACGGGCAAAACTGTTTCGGTGGAGTATTGAATGAACCAATCATACAGATTGGGGCCTGCAGCCAGATAATTCTGATCATAGTTTAAGTTCCAGGAATTGTGACCGCTGTAATTACAATTAGTAGGTGCATGATAGAGAGCAATCCCTGGCTTTGCATCATTTAATTTCGTCACCCAGGTTTTAGTGATGGTGTCCTTGCAGGTATTATCATTTGTGCAATGGAAGAAGCGGCCGGGCAGATCCGCAGCAATAATATTTTGATACGAAGTTTCATTGTTCGGGTCGAGGTAAAGACTAGAACACAAAGAAGCTGTATTGTAAGCCGCAACTCTGTTTGCACGTGCCGCGGAATTGGAAACATAGTTAATCACCATATTTGCGCCAGCGCTCATACCAGTTAAATAAATACGTTTCTCATCGACGCGGTAGTTAGCCACCACATAATCTATAAAAGCGGATACTTCGTCAGCCTTTGGATAATCAGTAGGATACTGGTATCTGCGATAGGTGGGCGCTATAATTATGTAATTATACGTTACTCCATTTCGCGTTGTCGTTGGCACGATGTCGCCTTTTTCTACCTGCCAGGGTAGTGAAGTTTCCTGATCAGAAAAAAGCTCACACAGCTGCGCCTGGCTTCCATCGCCCTGCGCACCACGTCCTCCAAAATAAATGATTACTGGGTATTTACTAGTATTTCCCGCATTGTTGTAACCAGCCGGCAGATAGCGCATTAATCCTCCGAACTTATTGTTTGCGATGCTAAGACCAGATACTGAAGTCCACTTGGTAATAGTTACTACGTCGTTATCGGCGTCTATATTTCCGGACTCTTCGATATCAATTGTGCACTGCCATTGCGCATTTGCCGAGAACCCTAAAAGGAGCAGGAAGGCAACACCCATTGCCTGAATACCTAGGTAAAATTTTTTCATAAACTGAATTGTTGATGGTTTGAGGAACCGGATAGCGAGCGGTAAATGAGAGGAATTGGATGGAGTGATGAGCTGCTAATATAAAGAAATTGTGACCGGGCTCAATCCTTTCGTAAAAAATATTATTCTATCGCACAAAAATCATTCCGAGCGGTGCTGCAGAAACCACTGGTAAAGGTTGATTCCATCAACAATAAACTCAGGATCATACATCCTGAACCAGGTATTGTGCTCAAACCGTGCGCATCGCATCAACGGGTCTTTCGAATTATTGTCGAGCACCGTGAGTCGCGCCTTGCCGCCTGCCTTTTGAATGCGCGTATACCAATCCATCGAAATATCAATTGAGCAACGATCATCCTGCCTGCATTGCATAAACCAAACACCATGGCCATTTGCGGCGATGTTCTCGGGGTTAATGTCCCTGTCAACATTCGATGGGATCGATACGGAATCGCAAAGTGATGCTGTACTGATAGCTGCTATTTTCCCTTTACTCAATTTACTTCCGGCATACTCAATTGCCATATTCGCGCCGGTACTCATTCCCGTAAGGTAAATGCGTTTAGGATCTACCCGATAATTAGCCAGCAAATAATCGATCACCTTGTCCACTTCGTTAATGCTTGGAAAACTGGTAGGATAGTTATAATGTGTAAACTGCGGACTAACAACAATGAACCTGTATTTCCTGCCTTCAAATATCACTTCATCAGGGAAGGCATTGCCTTCTATCAGTGGAGGTAACGAACTTCCTGTTCCGGTGATTCCGTCCCACAGGATCTTGCACAGATCTGTGGATGTTCCCTCTCCTCGTGCTTCACGTCCATGGAAGTACACAATCATCGGATATAATGTCGAAGTATCTGCGGCATCATAGCCAACAGGAAGATATTCGAGTAAGCCCTTGAACATCCCCCCGGCAATGTCGATATTGGTCACCTTCTTGTGACGCATATCGGAAAAATTTCGAACGTTGGAATTAATCGGATCGTAAATGCATGCCGTTTCGCGTGATGATCGACAACCCACGAAAACAATTACACAAACTGATAACAATATATAAGTAAAGCTGCGAATCGAAATCATCTGTCTTTTGATTTTGGATAATCAAAAAACCAGAACTCGCCTTGCACATTCACTATATCCACCCATCTGGGTTGAATAAACCTCGCACCGAAAATAGAGGCGGTAGGCATATTATCAATACGGGCATTACTAAGTTGATTTGCCATCTCAGTAATGCCCGGGTTATGAGAAAACAGAGCAACGACATTCCAGTTGTCGTCAAGAGAACTTATCACCGACTGAAACTCATCAGTTCCTGCCAAATATAATTCTGGTCTGATATGTATCTTATCCGCAGCAAATCCGAACTCTGCGGCAAAAAGCCGTGCCGTCTCCAGGGCCCGCAGTGCATGACTGCTTATCAGAACATCCGGAACGATATTCAGCTTTTTCAAGCGCCGGGCCATCTCGGGTGCATTCTTAATTCCACGCGAATTCAATGGACGATCCATATCGGCAATAGAAGCATCATCCCAGCTGCTTTTGGCATGGCGAATGAGTAAAAGTTTTTTGGTCACCCCTATAATCCTGTTGAATTGATGTAATTGATCAGCGAAGCTGTGTTTTTTACTTTCAGTTTCTTTAGGATATTATGTCGATGTACTTCCACCGTTTTTATTGAAATACCAAGCTTGTCGGCAATTTCTTTAGATGATAACCCATCACGGATCTGATTGATCACTTCGATCTCACGTTCGGACAATTGATTGAGACCTGTTGCGGCTTCATCTTCACCAAGCATCTGGTCTGACAATATATTCTTCACCTCCTGGCAGATATACGTATTGCCATTGTAGACTTCCATTATGGCATCCAGCATTTCCTGGCGAGGCGAATTCTTTGTCACATATCCACGTGCTCCCAATCGCAACATCTTCTTCGCATAAGCTGGTTGCGAATGCATAGATACCGCAATAACCTTTGAACCCGGCGAAAGCTTGCGGATCATCTTTAAAACGTCAAAACCATTCAACGGTGCCATGTTAATGTCAAGCAAGACGATATTGGGTCTCTTATCCCGGGCAATGTCTATCGCCCTTTGGCCATCACCTACTTCAGCCACCACTTCAAAGTTTTCGTTTCTTCCCAAAAGAAATGACCATGTTTCCCTGATCAACGTATGATCGTCCACGATCATTACGGAAATTTTACCCATAGATTGTTATTTAATTGGTATGGCTACCTTCAAAATACAGCCTTCACCAGGATTTGAAATTACATCAACAGTTCCATTATGCAATTCTGCACGACTAGTGATATTATTTAAACCAATTCCTTTTTTCTTTTTTGCTGTATCAAAGCCCACACCATTATCCCTGATTGTTATATTAAGCATTTTTTTATAGCCGGACAACTTAATTTCTGCTCTTGAAGCCTTTGAATGTTTGATGATATTATTCACTTGCTCCTGTATGATTCGAAATACCATCAACTCAAGGTTCGGTGCCAGATACAACTCTTCGATCTGGTCTGTCACAAAATCAATTCTCACGCCTCCATGTTGGAGGTTTGAGATCATCTCCCTAATCGCTTCCTTAATACCGATGTCACCAAGTGAAGGGGGCACCAACGACTTGGATAACGCCCTTATCTCATCAATTGCAGTTGAAATGTTATTGTAACTTTTCCGAAGCATCTCCTCTACAAAGTCCGGCTCATGCATCGCCAAATCAATGTATAGCTTTGTTGTTGTAAGTATCTGGTTGATGTTATCGTGTAACTCCCGGCCGATCTCTGTCCGTTCCTTTTCCTGCGCCTGAATCGTTGCTTCGGTGATCTCCCTTTGTTTTAATACTTTTTCTTCCTGTAATTGTTCTTTTAGCTTCGTTATCTCCGAAAGATCCACCAGTGAACCCAGCATTCTAAATGGCCTGCCATCATCATCGTACATGATGTAACCGCGACTGTATATAGGCTTGAATTCTCCATTGGCCGCCAGGAAATTCATTTCATGTTGCCACGGCGAAATACGATTTGCATAATTGTATTCCAGAGTCTCCATCATTTGATTGAACTCAAATGGTTCCATCCTTTCTCTCCACCAGGCAAGATCTGTCTCGCGAAGCTTATAACCGAAGTTGGTAAACAATGAGTCGTTCCATTGAGTTCTACCGGACAGCAGATCTACATCATAAATGGTGTCGTTAGTTGCCTCCGTAATTATTTGATATATCTCATTTCTTTCGCGCAACGATTCTTCGATCTTTTTCCTTTCTGTAATATCCCGGCTGATACCAACAAGACCGATCACCTTTCCGTTTTCTTTCAACGGAATAAGAGTTGTGTTATACCAGGCCGGACCTTTAACGGTCACAGACACTAAATGTTCTGCAAGCTCTATTGATTTACCTGTTTCGAGAACCTGTTTATCGTACTCTTCATACGCAAGGGCAGAAGGTCCAATTAGATCGCCCAAGCTCTTTCCTACTGCTTTTTCCTCGGAACCTATTTCCATTGTTTCTACCAGCGCCCGGTTTACAATTACATGTTTTAACGTGGTATCTTTTACGAATATCAGATCAGGAATATGGTCGATAAGTGTTCTAAGTAAATTTCGTTCCCGTGCAAGTCTTTCTTCCGAACGTTTTTGTTCGGTGATATCCTGCATCGCACCAATCATTCTCAAAGGCCGCCCCTTCTCGTCCCGGACTATTATTCCTTTGTCTATGACATTGCATAACTCTCCTCCATTCTTGTAAAACTTGTATTCATCACTCCAGAATGTTTCCTGTGTCTCAAACACTATCCGGTTGAAATTTGCAAGGACTTTCTGCCGGTCATCTACATAGATATGTTTTATCCAGCTGTCTTCCCAATGATCCTGTATCTCTGATTTGTGACCGAATAACTTTTCAAATCCCTTCCCCCAGTGCAAAGTCTCTTTTTGGAAATCAACATCCCAGATGGCATCAGATGTAGCCCGGCCGGCCATTTCAAAGCGTTCATTACTCGTTTTAAGCGCTTGTTCGGTTTCGATCATCTTTGTTATATCGTTAACCGATACAAAGCCGGCTCGGCGATCCTGGTATGTAACAAAGTGAGATTTGATCTCAACATAGATCACTTCACCGTTCTTTTTTTTATGTCGCCATACCTTATCATTTGGTATTGCACCTTCCAATTCCTTTACATTCTCCAGTTGTTTGATCAATAGTGGCAGGTCTTCTGCCGGCCGAATGTCTTTGATAGACATATTCATGAATTCATTCCAACTGTAGCCGTAATGTTTTATGGCAGCTTCATTAACCTCGAGGAACCGCAAGGTTGCCGGATCATACAACCACATTGGCTGTGGATTGTTCTGAAACAGCATCCGGTATTTTTCCTCGGACTGATGTAACGCGTTCTCTACCGCTTTCTTAGCAGTTATTTCTCTCGATGTGAAAATCACTCCCGTGATATCGTCCCGCTCGTTTTTCAAAGGGCGAAAAGTATTGGCAAACACAATATCCCTTCCTTCAAGTGTAACGGCGTGCACTTCATTCTCCTGCGGTATCCCGTCCAATGCCTTTCTAAACAATTTTTCAAACTCGGGCTCTTCAAGCCCGCGAAGAAACATCAACAATGGCAAGCCCTGTTTGAGGGGGGCGCCGGCAAGTTCCTTTGTGAGATCGGCCGCACGTGTGTTGTAACTGACTATGTCCAACTCCGTATTTGTAACTATAAAACACTCCTCGGTGTTATCCAGAATAATCTGTAAGCTTCTGTTTGCAAATAATTTCTCTTCTTCCGCACGTTTTCGTTCAGTGATATCATATCCTATACCTTGCAACAGAATTTGTGGCATTTCATCATCCCGCACGCGAAAGAACTCCCATCGTGTCCAAAAAATACTTCCATCTTTTCTTTCGTTTCTCAGGTCGAGATTGACGGTACAGTCGCTATTGCTGCATTCCTCCACAGCATACAGAAAGGATTCAAGATCCTCCGTGGGCATCGATTGAGTAAAAGACACTCCCGGCACATCATTTACATCGATCCCAAAAATTTTTCTATAAAGTTCGTTTGCAAAGAGAAATCGCCCCTGTTGATCAAGCAAGATCATGTATATGCTACTCGACCTTGAGAGAACTGATGAGAGATGCTTAAATGTTTGCATGAATGTAGCTCCGTCCTTTATTGATTGTCACTGATCTAACAGAATATAAAGATAAGGATGGTAAAGGTAATCCCTTAATATCCACGCTCATTTCTTCCCTCCATGTAATTCATAAAAGCCTTATTCACCACTCTGTTGCCGCCGGGAGTTGGGTAGTTTCCGGTAAAATACCAATCGCCGGTATTTGTGGGGCAGGCTTCATGCAAGGACTCGATCGTCTGAAAGATCACCTGGATAGGGAATTGCAGATCGGGCGGTGTGATCAATTGAGCGATCTTATTTGATATTTGTTCTGTCGAAAATGGTTTATACACCTGCTTTACCACATTTTCCGTATGCAGTTCATCATTGTCAGAAAGAAGTTTGCAGCGTTCATAGATCTCATGAAGACAGTTCTCTCGTCCATGCTCTTTCAACAATTCAACAGCCGCACGAAATGCAATGAAATCGCCCAGTTTACTCATATCAATTCCGTAACAATCCGGGTAACGTATCTGAGGCGCAGAAGAAACGATAATAATTTTTTTCGGTTCCAGTCGGGCCAACATCCGAACAATACTTTCTTTTAATGTTGTGCCGCGTACGATCGAATCATCAATTACTACAAGCGTATCCTGTCCTTTTTGAACAGTGCCATAGGTAATATCATAAACGTGTTGCACCATTTCATTCCGACTTACATCAGCCGTTATGAACGTGCGCATTTTTACATCTTTAATGGCGAGCTTCTCGATCCTGATCTTGCGATTGATCATTTCTGAAAGTTTCGCAGGATCAATATTGTTCCCCCAGGATAAGATCCTTTCGATCTTGATATTTTTCAGGTAATCATCCATTCCTTTCCAAAGTCCATAAAATGCAACTTCGGCGGTGTTTGGTATGAATGAAAATATGGTATTCTTTAAGTCATTATTTACTGCGCTTAAAACCTGTTGTGACAAGTTATAGCCAAGCTGCTTGCGTTCATTGTAAATTTTTTCATCACTACCACGAGAAAAGTAAATACGTTCAAAGCTACATGCCCTTCGCTCCCTTGCTTCGAGTATTCGTTCATGAATTATCTCGCCGGATGCCTTTACAACTACGCACATGCCCGGCATTAATTCCTGTACCTCATTTTCTCCAACATTGAACACAGTACGTATTGCCGCACGCTCGGACGCAGCGACCACTACATCGTCATCGACATAATAATACGCGGGTCTGATTCCATTAGCATCCCGAAAAACAAATGAATCTCCATTGCCTAACAAGCCTCCAACGGTAAAGCCGCCGTCGAATGACTGTACCGCCTTACGAAGCATGCTAATCACATCAAGATTTCCCGGAGCAGCTTCATCTTCTTTTACAAGATGATGGTGGATGACTTCCATCATTGCGGCCAGATCACTCTGCTTTTGAAAGGTACCCGGATCAACAGCTACCTGCTCAAACAATTCATCGGTATTTACAAGATTGAAGTTGCCTGCAAGTGCCAAGTTCAGCGCAGGTATTGTATGTCGCTTAATGAATGGGTGACAAAATTCAACATTGTTACGTCCCTGGGTGCCGTAGCGCAAATGGCCTAATAACAATTCGCCAAGAAAACTGATGTGACCCTTCATTAAGCCGGCGTGGGACATGATATCCGGCTGATATTTCTGCAGTTCGCTCACTTCGCTGTTAATGCGGCTAAATATGTCTACCAGAGGTTGGGCGGCATTACTGCGCGTTCTTTGAAGGAAGGGATAACCCGGTTCCACATTGAGTTTTACAGCTGCAACACCGGCTCCGTCCTGGCCCCGGTTATGCTGTTTCTCCATGAGCAGGTAGAGCTTATTGATGCCCCACATTACGGTTCCGTACTGCTGTTGATAATAAGAAAACGGTTTCCTTAATCGGATGAATGCAAGGCCGCACTCATGCTTTATGTGGTCGCTCATGTGTTTCCCCCTTGTAAGAAAGACGCAAAGTTAGTCGGATTAATTGATTATTCAGGAAGCCAACACAGGCGTTGATGTTAAAAAAAAACCCCCTCCGTCTTCATAGGTAAGGGGGCGTTCTTCAAAGGAATTGTGATCTGGTCTTTCTTAGGATGGAATTACAAAAATTTTTCTTGGGATTTGGATCTTTAATGAATTTCCGAATGATTTAACACATTACGGAGCTTTATAATGAAAAATCAAACAGAATACAAGTTTCACTATTTGATTTTCTAAAGGTTTACTATTAGGTGCTACCAGAATTCTACAGCAACTGCGCAAATTCTTATATCTAACTCACTAAACTGTGTAGGATGCTGTGTTATTGATGAAGTTGACCAATGAAGCGGAATTTTTCAGCTTAAGTTTCTTGAGAACATTGTGACGATGCACTTCAACTGTCTTGAGCGAAATGTTCAGATTTGAAGCGATCTCTTTTGAAGAAAGTCCTTCTTTGATGAGATTGATGATCTGAATTTCCCGATCTGTAAGCGCGTTTACATTGGGTACATCTTTATTCTCTTCAAGAACCATTTCAGAGATGTTGTTCTTTATCTCGTCACAGATATACTTATTGCCACTGTGTACTTCCAGGATCGCTTTGATCATCTCTTCTTTAGAAGAATTCTTAGTTACATAACCGCGTGCCCCGATCTGAAGCATTTTCTTGGCATATGCGGGTTGTGAATGCATTGATACTCCAATCACCCGTGATGCCGGCGCAACTTTCCGGATTTTCTCTGTTGCTTCAAAACCAGAGATCGGGGTCATGTTGATATCCATCAAAACGATGTGAGGTCTCTTTTGCTTCGCCATTTCCACGGCCTGCTCTGAATCGCCACATTCGGCGATCACCTGAAATCTTTCATCGCTGTTCAGGATGTAGCTCCAGGTTTCACGAATGAGTTTATGGTCATCCGCAATGAGCACATTGATCTTGTCCATTCTATTTACGTTTAAGGGTTTTCAATCTGAGGTGGCTTGCGCCAGCTCCGGCAAGATGGTAAATGGGGTTGCTAACAGTTCATCGCAATGTTACTGCAATTCCAAACCGTTCTCCAATTGCGTCAGCGGCAAATAAATCTAATTACAGGATTACACTTAATGTAAATACTTACATCAAGCAGTAATAGGGGACAATAAGGTCTTTTAATTCACTGCTTTAGCAGAATATCTGAACCAGTTTTCCATCATCTCGCAATCACGGAACTGATCGTCAACCATGATGTAATAATTGGGAACTTTAGAAAGGAACCATTTCTCCATTGCGTTCTGCTTTTTGATCTCGAGCGCACGAGCAGCAATGCGATTGTAATCATCTTTAAGGTTCTCTCTATGTGGCTGTGACCTCGACTTCAAATATGCAATTCGCACAGCCTGCTTACCACGTTCGTCAACAAATGATGTAGGTCGCGAATATTCATTTACAGCAAGATCTTTCAGAAGTAATACCAGATCCTTGTCGAGTTCGTCAATGGTAAGATAAGTACCGTTCTGACCCTGGCGCATTCCACCAGTGAACTTGGAGTTTTCATCCTCACTGAATTTTGCTACCGCCTCACCGAATGCGAGCGTTCCTCCAATCAGCCTGGCCCTTACAGAATCAAGCCTTGCGATACTTTCACTAATTTCTGATTCAGTGATCTTCGGAACCCGAAGTATGTGTCGAACGATTGCATCATCACCAGCACGACTAACCATCTGGATAATATGATAACCAAATTTCGATTTGAATACAGGACTTATCTGACCCTCTTTTAATCTGAATGCATGGTTAATGAACGCGGGATCCCATTGCTTCTCCGTGCGATTGATCGTGTACTGACCGCCAGAGTTCTTACTTCCAGGATCATCGGTATACAATGATGCGAGAGCAGCGAAGTTGGCGCTACCAGCTTCAACCTGTTCCTTCCATTCTTTCAATTCATCCATAGCCAGTTTCTCAAGATCGCGGCTTGCCTTTGGATAGACAACGATCTCTCCGATTTCCACTTCCGATTCGTAGAACAACAGGCTGTCTTTCGGTATCTTCTCGAAATGTTCCTTTACTTCCTGCGGCGTGATCTTTACGTTTTCAACGACCTTTTCGCGCATCCGCTCTGCCAGTTTGCGTTCTTTGAATGATGTGCGGAAGTCCTCCTTGATCTGGTAAATGGTGCGACCTGCAATTTGCTCAAGCGCTTCTTTCGATCCGTATTGTGAAATAAATCCGCGAATCTGGTTTTCAAGGAGAGCGTCGATCTCATCATCTCCTACAAGTACCGAATCCTTCTCCGCCTGCAAAACCAGCGCCTTCAGCGAAAGTTGCTGATCCATTATAAAACATTGTGCATTGGGCGGCAACTGCTGGCCCTGTCTTTGAATGTCAGACAAGGCATTTGTTATATCTGAGCTAAGGATAACTTTATCACCCACGATCCCCACGATCTTATCGGCAACCACCTTTCTCTGTGAAAAACCAATGGTTGATACAAACATCGCAAGGATGGCTATTGCTGTTCTTTTCATATTATTATTATGCCCCCAAAAGTAAATTTTCAATTGTAGCGTCAATGTTAAAACAGAAAGCAGGAAGCGGAAAGCAAAAAGCGGTAACAATTAGCTTCCTGATCATTTAATCACGAACAACCACTGCATTCCGCTTTCCGCCTTCCGCTTTCCGTTAAAGCGTTCTCTTCACTTCCTCTTCCTCGTATGCTTCAACTATGTCGCCAACTTTAATATCGTTGAAATTCTTAATCGTAAGACCGCATTCCATTCCGGATTGAACTTCTTTTGCATCGTCTTTGAAACGCTTCAGCGATCCAAGTTCTGCAGAAGCTCCCTCGCCTGTTGGGTAAACAACAATACCATCCCTGATCACACGAATTTTAGAGTTACGGTTGATTTTTCCATCTAGAACATAACATCCGGCAACCATTGCTTTATCAAACTTGAATGTATTGCGCACTTCAACATTGGCAACAACTTTCTCAGTGATCTTCGGCTCAAGCATACCTTCCATTGCACTCTTGATCTCATCGATCACCTGGTAAATGATGGAGTATGTTTTGATCTGAACCCCTTCGTTCTCGGCAAGTTTAGATGCCTGAACAGAAGGCCGCACGTTAAATCCTACAACAATCGCATCGGATGCGGTAGCCAGCAATACGTCACTTTCAGTGATCGCACCAACTGCTTTGTGAACTACCGATACCGCGATCTCTTCGGTAGATAATTTTTGTAATGAGTCACTCAAAGCCTCCACGGAACCGTCCACGTCACCTTTAATGATCAGGTTCAACTGTTTGAAGTTTCCAAGTGCAAGTCGGCGACCGATCTCATCAAGCGTGATATGCTTTTTCGTTCTGATTCCCTGTTCGCGAAGTATTTGAGCACGTCGGTTCGCTACATCTTTTGCTTCCGATTCATCGTCATAAACTTTGAACTTCTCACCAGCCTGCGGAGCTCCATTCAAACCAAGTATCAATACAGGTGTGGAAGGCGGAGCAATATCTACACGCTTATTTCTTTCATTGAACATCGCCTTTACGCGTCCAAAATGCTGTCCGGATACCACGAGGTCTCCAACTTCGAGCGTACCGTTCTGAACCAGCACAGTTGCCACATAACCGCGTCCTTTATCGAGGGTCGCTTCCACAATGGTTCCTGTAGCTTCCCTGTCTGCATTGGCTTTCAGGTCAAGCAACTCAGCTTCAAGGAGAATTTTTTCAAGAAGAAGTTCTACGTTCACTCCCTTCTTCGCTGAAAGTTCCTGGCTTTGGAATTTACCACCCCATGCTTCCACAAGGATGTTCATGTTTGCCAGCTGCTCATATATCTTTTGCGGGTTTGCTCCCTCTTTATCTATCTTGTTTACTGCAAAGATCATTGGAACTCCCGCAGCCTGGGCGTGACTTATCGCTTCCCGTGTTTGCGGCATCACCGCATCATCAGCAGCCACCACGATTACGGCAATATCCGTAACCTTTGCTCCACGAGCACGCATCGCAGTAAACGCTTCGTGACCCGGTGTATCCAGGAAGGTAATGCGTTTTCCTGAAGGCAGTGTCACCTCGTATGCACCGATGTGCTGGGTGATACCTCCTGCCTCACCGGCAACTACGCTGGCATTGCGGATATAGTCGAGCAACGATGTTTTACCATGGTCAACGTGACCCATGATTGTAACGATGGGTGCTCTCGGTGTGAGTTCTTCAGCATCGTCCTCTTCTTCCTGTTCATCGAGCTCAAGTTGCTTCTCCATGTCGATGAACTCAACATCAAAACCAAACTCACTTGCCACAAGCTCTATCACTTCTGCATCAAGACGTTGGTTGATGGATACCATCAATCCAAGTCCCATACACTTCCCAATTACCTCAGCATAACTTACATCCATCAGGTTGGCCAATTCGCTCACGCTAATGAACTCAGTCAGTTGTAGCTTATTGTCCATTTCACTGTCGCCCATGTGCTCCGCAGCCTCATCACGTTTTGCCCGGCGATACTTAGCCTTAAGGCTTTTACCGCGACCACCCGCACCGGCAAGTTTTGCCTGGGTTTCCCTGATCTTATCCTGGATCTCTTTCTTATCGATCTCTTTCTGTTCTCTGGACTGTAGTTGCGGTCGCTGAACACCTCCAGGCCTTGTGCCTTGCTGAGGTCTTCCGGGCCGCTGGAAATCTCTTCCTCCTCCCTGCCCATGGCGCGGTCCGCCCTGCCCTGGTCCCTGGCGTTGCTGACCCTGCTGACCTTGCTGTCCCTGCTCATCGCGTTTAAACAATTGCGGTCTGGGTAGTGGAGTTTCTCTTTTCTCAATAGGTATGCGCTTACGCTTACGCTTCTCTTCACCCGGCTTCGAGCGGGCCTCGTTGCCTACAGGGAGAGTGATCTTACCAAGTATTTTCGGTCCTTCCAGCTTTTCTGCTTTAATGTTTTCAATTACAGGACCACCTTCCTGGTTTTCTTCAGTTGCTTCTGATGCCGGCGTATCTGGTGCTTCGGCGGTAACCGGTTCAGGCTCCGACACCGGCTCGGGCGCTGGCTCAACTGACTGCTCAACCGGAACCTCTACTTCAGGCTCTTGTACAGGCAGCTCTTCAACTTGCACAGGCTCTTCCTTCGGCTGAACTGGTTCTTCAACCGGCTCCGGCGCTGCTGTTTCTACAGGTGGTGTTACCGGCTCTTCTTTCTTTGGTGCTGATTTCTTAGGCCTGGTTGATGAGTCAATAGCCGACAGATCGATCTTTTCAATAACCTTCGGCATACTGATCTCAGGCGCCTCAATCTTAACCACTTCCGGCTCTACAGGCTGAACGGCAACAGGTTCTGGCTGCACTGGTTCAGGTTCCGGCTCCGGAACTGGCGCCGGTGAAGGCGGTGGAGGTGGCGGAGGAGCAACTTCAGGAGTTGCAGCAACAACAACAGGTTCTTCCTTCGGTTCTTCAACCGGGGCCTTGCGGGTTTCCTTCTTGAAGCCAATTGTTTCCTCTTCCTTTTTCTTACGTGCCTCAACGCTTCCTTTAGGCAGGTCGATCTGGTCGCTCTTCAACTTAGCAACTTTATCGCTCTGAAATTCCTGCTGAAGAGAGCGATACATATCTTCTGTCAGCTTGGAAGTAGGTTTAAGATCATCTTTACTGAAACCTTTGCCTACCAAAAAGTCAACCAGGGTATCTTTCCCGATGTTGAACTCCTTGGCTGCGGCCATTAACCTTGGTGTTGTTGTTTCTGCCATTCGTTTGTATATGACAATTAATTTGTTTATTGTGCTGTTAAGCCAACTCACATTATTCTTGCTCAAATTCTTCTTTCAATATTCTACGTACTTCATCAATAGTTTCTCTTTCGAGATCCGTTCTGCGTTCAAGTTCTTCAGGTGTCAAAGCTAGCACGCTTCGGCCAGTATCACATCCGATTCTCTTAAATTCATCGATTACCCATGTTTCGATTTCATCGCTAAATTCTTCAAGATCGATATCAAACTCCTGAGGTTCTCCTTCGGTATCGCGGAAGACATCAATTGTAAGCCCCGTCAATTCCTGCGCCAACTTGATGTTCACCCCTTTCTTACCAATTGCCAGCGACACCTGGTCGGGCTTGAGGTAAACATTTGCATGTTTCCGATCGTTATCGATCTCCATGCTGGTGATCTTTGCAGGTGTAAGTGAGCGCTGGATCAGAAGCTGCTGATTGTTTGTCCAGTTGATCACATCAATATTCTCATTCTTCAGTTCACGCACGATGCCATGAATTCGGCTTCCTTTCATACCTACGCAGGCGCCCACCGGATCGATCCGGTCATCATAAGATTCTACCGCTACCTTCGCTCTTTCGCCTGGTTCGCGAACGATCTTTTTAATTACGATAAGTCCGTCGAAGATCTCGGGAACCTCGATCTCAAGCAGCTTTGCCAGGAATAAGGGCGATGTACGGGAAAGGATGATCACAGGGCTGTTATTCTTCAACTCTACTTTCCTTACTACCGCGCGGATGCTTTCTCCTTTCTTGAAATAATCTTGTGGGATCTGCTCCGATTTTGGAAGTATCAGTTCACTACCTTCCTCATCTAAAAGAAGTATTTCTTTTTTCCAAACCTGGTACACTTCGGCATTGATGATCTCCCCAACGCGCTCTCCATATTTCTTTACAAGAACGTTCTTCTTCAGATCGCTGATGCGACTGGCCAGTGTCTGCTTGGCTGCAAGGATGGCCCTGCGGCCGAAATCCATAATGTCCACAGCTTCGTACAATTCCTCGCCAATCTCAAAGTCAGGCTCGATCTTTACGGCGTCACTGTATGCAATTTCTGCCAGCGGGTCATTCACATCGCCGTCTTCAACGATCATTCGGCGACGCATGATCTCAAGGTCTCCCTTTTCAGCGTTTACAATTACGTCGAAGTTATCGTCGCTGCCGTATTTTTTTCGAAGCAGAGTCTTAAATACATCTTCCACAACTTTCATCATAGTTGGGCGATCAATGTTCTCCGCTTCCTTGAAATCCTGGAAGGCGTCTATCAGGTTGATACTTGCCATAATCTCTAATTTGAACCGGTTTTCCGGAATTAAAACACTATTTGAATTTTAGTTGATTTTATAGAGTCGAATGAAAGATCATGTACGATGATCTCCTGTTTCTTATTCTTTCCACGCACCTCTTCCACACGAATACCGTTCTCGTCCACTTCCAGCAATTTGCCCTCTGTCTTCGCTCCATCTTTCAGGACAACTTCAATCTTTCTTCCAATATTTTTGCGGTATTGGCGGAGCGACTTTAACGGCTCGTCAAGACCCGGCGAAGAAACTTCCAGAGAAAAGTCATCATTGGGGAAAAGACCAGAACCTTCTAATTGCTTATATAAAGCGCGGTTGATGGATATGCACTTCTCTATTGTGATCCCATTATCACCGTCGAGATACAACTTTATATTATTGGTAGGCTTTATTCGGATGTCAACGACGAAGTAAGACGGATCATCACTCAACAAGTCCTGCACCATCGCCTCTACGGCCTTTATCTGCGATTCATTACTCATATGAAAATAAAGAAGGGAACGTGTCCGTTCCCTTCGCTTGATTCTTTTACCGACGCAAATGTAAGAAGATTTTGCCGAAAAAAAAGTTCTCATAGCGCATTCTCGAAAAATTATTGTTTACTCTTAGTTGCATCATGAATTTTCACATTTTGTCAGCCGGGTATCCCGATCGGAATTTTTAACTTGCAGCATGCTTAAAACGATTCTCTGGATCATTTCTCTATATTTCCTATACAGGTTCATCGTTGGATTTGTAATTCCGGTTTGGAAAGTGACAAGCAAAGTAAAAAAGCAGGTAAGGGATTTCCAAAGCCAGGTGAATCAACACCAGGCAGGTCCTCAGCAACCTCAGAATCAGACCACCACCCCCGCTCCTAAAGCTGAAGGAGATTACATAGAATTTGAAGAGGTAAAGTAGTCGAAAGTCAATATGCCTGCTAAAGATCAAGATCCTCAATAGACTTCCCAGGTTCTAGCCAAATACCCTGAATACCCAGCCTTTCCGCTGCTTCAACGTTCACCTTTGCATCATCTATAAAAATGGTTTCGCCTGGCTCCAGGGCATTTTCTTTTAATATTTCCTGAAAACCTTTAGCATCTGGTTTCCTGAATCCGGCTACATGCGAGTAATAAACTTTTTCGAACAGCGTATCCAATTCGCGACCATCAAACGCCTCTCTGAACATCCGGTGGAAGGCATTCAGATGAATGCCATTAGTATTGCTAAAGAGAAACAAACGATAATGCCCTTTCAATTGCTCCAGAAATTTTATACGCTTCGGCGGAAACTGAAGCAATAGCGAATTCCATGCATCAATTATTTTATCATAACCGATCCTCCCACCAAGCATTTCAGCAATTCGCTGCACAAATTCTTCGTCGCCGATCGTTCCATCCTCATAGTCACGAAAAAAATCACCTGCATGACCCAGGCCGAAATATTCATCGATATTATCGAAACCTAAATCACGAAATGCCTGGTTGGTCTTGCTGATATCAATATCAAGTACAACGCCTCCGAGGTCAAAGATGATCGCTTTTATCATAGTTTATTTTGAAGGCTGCAAATAACAAAAAGTCATCGAAGAAATTGAAAGCTTCGTATTTTCAGCCATCACAATCATCTCCCGATATGCAATTTGATCGCAAAGGACTTACCGATGAACAATTGAAGCAGTTTTATCGCAGCCTGTTATTACCAAGGATGATTGAAGAGAAGATGTTGTTATTGCTGAGGCAGGGACGCATTTCCAAATGGTTCAGTGGCATTGGACAGGAAGCGATCTCTGTCGGCGTCACATTAGCCCTCGATGAGGACGAATGGATCATGCCACTTCATCGCAACCTCGGCGTATTCACAACTCGCAATATGCCTCTTGATAAATTGTTCATGCAATGGCAGGGGGCGAAAACGGGTTACAGTAAAGGTCGCGAACGCAGCTTCCACTTCGGGAGCAGCGATCATCATATATGCGGGATGATCTCGCACCTGGGTCCACAGCTTACGATAGCAAATGGTGTTGCCCTTGCTTCTAAGTTAGCGGATGAGAAAAAGGTAGCCGTTGCGTTTACTGGTGAAGGAGGAACCAGTGAAGGAGATTTTCATGAAGCACTGAATGTTGCTGCAGTATGGGATCTGCCAGTCATATTCATCATTGAAAATAATGGGTATGCACTGAGTACGCCAACGAATGAACAATTCAGAACCGAGTTCCTGGCAGAGAAAGCACGAGGCTATGGCATGGAAGGAGTGAAGATCGATGGCAACAATTTGTTGACCGTTTACGATACCATCAGGGGTGTGCGGGATTACTGCCTTGCCAATCAGAAACCATTTTTGATCGAATGCAGCACATTCAGGATGCGCGGACATGAGGAAGCTAGTGGAACAAAGTATGTTCCTCCTTACCTGTTTGAGATCTGGGAAAAGAAAGATCCCATCAAACGGTTCCAGCAATATCTCGAAGAGGAGAAGATCATCGACCAAAATTATATAGAAGATACTCGCGCGCAGTTACAGCAATACATTGAATCCTCGGTACAGCAGGGGTTCCAGGCCCCTCAACTCATCCCATCAATTGATGAAGAACTTGCCGATGTTTATGCTCCGTCAACAGCGCAAATTTTCGAAGCACCCACCATTAACGGAGCTCCGGTTAAAAGGTTTGTCGATGCCATAAGCGCCGGCCTTGAAACCGCTATGGATAAGCATGATAATCTGCTGTTGATGGGTCAGGACATCGCTGAATACGGGGGAGCATTCAAAATAACCGAGGGATTTGTATCTAAGTTTGGTAAGGATCGGGTTCGAAATACGCCCCTTTGCGAAAGTGCAATCATCGGCGCTGGCCTGGGGTTGTCATTGAAAGGAATGAAATCGGTAATTGAAATGCAATTCGCAGATTTTGTGAGTACCGGGTTTAACCAGGTGGTGAACAACCTTGCGAAATTATATTACCGCTGGGGACAAAATGCGGATGTTGTGATCCGAATGCCAACAGGTGGTGGAGTTGGGGCGGGGCCATTTCATTCTCAAAGCACAGAAGCCTGGTTTGTACATACGCCGGGACTAAAAGTCGTTTATCCATCCAACCCGTTTGATGCCAAGGGTCTCTTACTTGCGTCTATAAATGACCCCAATCCTGTATTGTTTTTCGAACACAAAGCACTTTATAGAAGCATCAGCGGTCCGGTCCCTGAAGGATATTACGAAGTTGAAATTGGTAAGGCAGTGATAACTGAAGAAGGGGATGACCTCACGATTATAACCTATGGAGCCGGTGTCCATTGGGCACTCGAGGCAGCTATGGACAATCCCTCGCTGAGTTTTCACATTTTAGACCTCCGCACGTTACTGCCATTGGATTATACTGCAATACGCGAAGCTGTAAAGAGAACCGGCAAAGTGCTGGTGCTGCATGAAGACACACATACGGGCGGCATTGGTGCGGATGTGAGCGCCTTCATTGCAGAACAATGCTTTGAATATCTCGATGCACCTGTAGTTCGTTGTGCGTCTCTTGACACGCCGGTGCCCTTCAACGTTTCGCTTGAAAAAAACTTCCTGGCCAAATCCAGATTGCAGGACTCGATAAATAAACTAATGGAGTATTAAAAGTTCTGTCTTCAAGTTATTCACACAATATTCCCAATTGGTGCTCGTTAAGATTGTCCTTGCTTAACGTACCAACTTATTATATATGGAAAAAAATCACAGGCAGTTTGACACAGAGCGCACTCGCATGATGAAAGATCTGTACCGTCCGTCTTCCAATTTGCTGTTGCTACTTAAAAGTATTGCTTCTATCGTTGTAAAGGGGGAATCTCCAATTAACAATGCATCCCTGGTAAAGAAAAAGTCGTCATATACGCATCACTGATTTTGCACTTACCTCTGAAACCACAATCAGTTTGTGCAAGCCCCCGCTAGTCGCGGGGGATTTTTTTTAGCTGAACAGATATTCAACGTCTTCTTTGGTCAAAGATTTTACGAAGCCATCATCGTCTGTGATCAATTCGCGGGCAAGTGAACGTTTACGTTCCTGCAACTGAAGGATCTTATCTTCTATTGTATCCTTGCATATCATTCGATACGCAAAGATGTTTTTGGTTTGACCTATACGATGCGTCCGGTCGATTGCCTGTTGCTCTACTGCAGGATTCCACCATGGATCAACAATGTATACATAGTCAGCTGCAGTAAGGTTAAGACCCACACCTCCCGCCTTAAGCGATATCAAAAACACCCTGCAATTGTCGTCATGTTGAAACCGTTGAATAGCTTTTTCCCGATCTATCGCGGATGTGCTTCCATCAAAATATTCAAAGTCCACATTTAGCGCCCTGAGCTTCTCCTTGATCAAGGCAAGCATTCCAAGGAATTGTGAGAATACAAGCGCTTTATGATTTCCAATGTTCTCTGTTATCTCACGTCCCAATTCTTCCAGCTTAATGGAAACATTCGGAAACTTTTCCGTTTCATTCATGATTGCCGGCGAATCACAGATCTGCCTAAGTTTCATTAAGCCCTGCAAGATCGTTAACTGCGATCGTTGAATACCGCTTTGTTCAATCGTACCAAGGATCTTATCACGAAAATCGTTTCTATACGCATCGTAGATCGCCCGTTGTTCATCTTCCATCTCACAAAACAAAATTGTTTCTGTTTTTTCAGGGAGATCCTTGGCTACCTGCTCTTTTGTACGACGAAGAATAAATGGATATAAAAGTTTTCTCAAGTGCTCTTTCCTGTCTGATTCGCCGAATTTGTCAATAGGAATCGAAAACTCTTGGCGGAAGAATTCCATGCTACCCAACATGCCGGGATTCAGAAAATTCATCTGTGCAAAAATGTCGAAGGTGTTGTTCTGAAGCGGCGTACCGCTTAAACAGAGCTTGTGTTTTACGTTTAGTAATCCCGCGGCTTTGGTGACCTTGCTGCCCGGGTTTTTTATCGCCTGTGATTCATCAAGTATCACATAGTCGAAGGGAATATCCATCAACATTTTGATATCACTTCTTAATGTGCCGTATGTTGTGATGATCACTTCGATATCCCCAAACTTATTCTTGTCCTTGTGTCGATCTCCCCCATGATGAATGTGATAGGTAAGCGCAGGAGTAAACTTCTTTATCTCATTTTCCCAGTTGAACATCAACGTTGTTGGACACACCACAAGGGCACGTAACGTTCCATGCTCATGCCTGAAATAATGTAAAAAACAAAGCGCCTGGAGAGTCTTACCCAAACCCATGTCATCAGCCAGAATGCCGCCCCAGCCTATCTCCTGGAGGTAATTAAGCCAGTGAAACCCATGCACCTGGTAGGGCCTCAAAATGTGTTCGAGATGCTCTGGTGTTTCTATTTCCTTGATCTGCCGAAACCCGCGCAGCGAATCGTACTTCTCTTCCAATTTCAATACAAGCTCTTCTTCACTTCGATTCTCATAGAGCTCATCGATCACACTCATATGATATTTCGAAAGCCTCAGATCGTTGTTCTTTCCTTCACCCACACGAAATAGAAGTGAATACTTTTTTATCCACTCTTCGGGAAGTATACCAAGTGTGCCATCACCCAGATGCACAAATTGCTGTCGGTTAGCCAGTGCTTTCTTCACATCGGCAACAGTCACTTTCTGTTCACCAAACTCTATATCTATCCGTGCATCAAACCAGTCAGTATTACTGCTGATATGAATCCTTGTTTGAGGCTTTGCTGTATTGAAACGAAAATTTTTCAACGCTTCGAAGCCATACACAGGTATTTTCATATCACGCATGGCATCGACAAACAAGAAGAACCAGTTATTTTTCAATACATCACTTCCTTTCAACGCAAGCTGCTGATCGTTATCAGCCCTGACAAAATTGGAATGTAATAACTGGAGCTTATTGATGAATTCATTTTCCTTTTCGCGATCGCGATGAACTACCATCACCTTATCGTTCACCGGCACGATGAGTTCGTCCTTACCACCTGCTTTGGTTTCAAAGCCCTTGTAAGAAAATATAGGTTGAAAAACCAGATAGTCCCCCTTTTCCTGTAACACCAATCTCTTGTCAGGGTCGCCATCTTTAACTTCACTTACCAACGATCGGTCGAAGTCAATATGATAATCTTTTGTCAGTGGCAAAACAAACTTTCGCAGTTGGTCGGGCCAATCGTCAAACGTGAATTCGATCCTGCCCTTGCTGATGAATTTTTCAACCAGGTTTACATCATCAGTAGTTTCCCACATGAAAAGGTTGTCTTCATACACAAACAGTAAACTGCTGTTGATGTAATTGCCAGTAACCGGAACCGGTTGACCATTTAAAGTGGTCCAGCACTGCATTTCATAGCCAATTGCTGTTAGTTCAATTTTAAAAAATGGTTTAATGCCATCCGGTACTATGCCAAGGCTTCGCAGGTTATCTGTCCGAAATGATTTTTTCTGGTCGAGTTGAAAAACGAATGGATGTGTTGCAATCTCCAACAGGAGCTTTCTCATCTTCGGATGAAGATATTCCACCATCAGTGCCTTTGTTTCTTCCGGCAGATCATCATCTTCATGATGAACAATGTTTTCCCAAATACCGCTAAAGGGAGAATTGCGATTGAGATATTTCGTGATCTCAGTATCCTGCATCTTGCGAAGTATCGGTAATAAAGGACGATCGCTTTCGCGATACTCATCAATATTCACAAACTTAGATAGGTCTACTTTTTCAACTCTTCCCAGGAATGCATTTTGTTCTTCATTCACATCCCCACTTACAGCATCAACCCGAAAATTGGGAAAAGACTCTTCATTCCAGTTGAACACTATTCCGAAGCGCTTACCTGTTGCTTCAGACAATACCGGTTCTGATGTTTCCACAGTGGACGTCGAAGGCTCAACCACAGCGGGACGTGGCTTAATGCTTTCATGAGCAACAATGCGTTTGATCGAGGGATCTAGAACGCGAAGAAAAGGTTTACCTTCTTTATAAGTAAATTCAAACTTGCCTTTCAGATCATCAGATAGCGTGTATCCGTATGCTTCCAGAAGTTTGTTCTTTTCCTTATCCCAGTTACGAATCGTATCGAAATAATATGGACCAACACTATTTAGCAATTGAAGAAACACGATCACCTTTGGCAATGACAGTGGATGCCTGGGATCAACATAATCACTGCTTGTATCGAAATTGCGCTCTTCATTCTTTCTAATAAGTACATTATAGTCTGTGCCATCTATGCTGACGATTGCCTTAACGGTTTCGTCCTTTGCCGAAACGATGTTTGCCTTTTGCGTGCGCAGATATAATTCAGCCTGTTGAAAGGTATCGGGTGATGACAGTAACCGAAGGGATTTAAGATCGATCGTTTTCATCTTCACTACAGTATGACGCTGATCGTACTCTGTCTGTTCCGCCTTCAACATATTCTTGTCGAGCATCTCCTGCAACTGTATCAATGCGGCTGCTTCATGTCTGCAGATATCCCCAAGGTTATAAGGGCATGCACATCTAACCGATAAGGCTTTGGGGTCCTTGAATCTTTGGATGTTCACCTTGTAGTAAGTAGAATAACTATCGTCTTTAACGCGAAAGGTCACAGCGTCAAGCAATTCGTCGTAGTCAATAAGTTCAACATAGTCAATGGCATGAATTTTCTTTCCTCTACGGATTACTTCATCAGTTCCATTGGTGTACACATATTTGATCAAATGGGGTAAGGCCATAGTCGAGTTTTCCGGTCACTTAAATCCTTCTCAATGTGAAAAAGGCAATCTGCAAAAGTAAAGGAAAATAGTTGAGTGTACCCGCGGTTTCAGAGGAATCTTCACCAAACAAAAAGCGAATTCCGTATCTTGGGGGCTAAAGATTTCTATATGGGGCTATTAACACCAAAAGGCAAAAAAGACGATAAGAAGAAATCGGCTACAAAGAATAATGGCAACTCTTCGAAGTTTATGCCTTCGAAACCTGCAAAGGGTGCAAGCCGTAAACCAATGACGGGCGGTACGCAGCGGGGAAGCTGATTATCCGGCCATTCCGGAATTATAAGAAACACTTTCAATCAGGGCTTTCACTTCAGCACGTGAGAGCCCTAATTTTTTCTCCAGTCGTGACAATAGTTCTTCTTCCTTACCGGGCTCATACACAAGATCCTCGTCCGTAAGCGAATAATTATGCTCTTTAAGTTTTTCCTTTACTTCATCCCAGGGAGCATCAAGCTTAAATTGAACCTGTTCCATAAGCTTTGTTTTATAACCGAGATTCCATGCAATTGTTGAACCGCAGGATTCTTATTTCTTAATGGACATTTGTCGGCGGGTGCGACTGAGTGTTTCGGGCGTAAGACCAAGGTATGAAGCTATCATATGCTGTGGCACACGCTGCACAATGTCGGGATAGGTGTTGAGAAGGTTGCGATATTTCTCTTCAGTCGTCATACTGATCATAGCAGTAATTCTGCGCTGCAACGCCACATAGGCACCTTGCATTTGAAGGTAAATAAACCGCTCGTATTGCGGAACCTTCCGCATCAGTTCATCCTGGGCGGGTTTACTAATCAGCAACAATTCTGAATCTTCTATAGCGTCGATATTATTTGTTGCCGGCTCTGCTGTAATAAAGCTGTATAGGTCCGAAATGTACCAACCCTCAACCGCAAACTGAACGATGTGTTCTGAACCTTTTTCATCAACGGTATAAGATCGTAGCGCACCTTTTTCTACAAATGCCGTGTATTTGCAGACGTCTCCTTCCTGTAAGAGATATTGCCTTCGCCTTAGCTTTTTTGGTAGCAATAAAGATTTAATGATTTCCTTATCGCCATCGGTGAGAGTTATCTTTTCATTAAGCTTTTGAAAAAAAAGTTCGAACACGTGTGGGAGTTATTGAGCAAATGTAATGGAAGATGCTCAATGCCAAATATCAACTGTTGGATCCTCGATGAATTTTTCGGTGATCAACTGGTGTTGAACATATAAAACTACTACAGCTGCAATTGCGGTAAATACTACGGTTTTGAGAAATAATTTCATTTATGGGACTTTCAAAACAATTAAGCAATCGTTGTGCCAAGGCTTTGCTGGAGCAGCCTTTAGCGGCTGTAACATCAACTTATACAAAGTTTTTTTCATGCGACTGTTAGGTAGTAACTTACATCGATTTTGAACCCCTGAACCCGTTGACATGTACCCTTGCAGAGTAGTGAAGCGCAGCATGCTGCTGATTGTTGTGATGCTTCAAAGTCTTATTGCATTATCTCAGCTTAATGCCGACTTTTCAGTCGACTACCCCGCGGGCTGTGCACCGCTGGTTGTGAAGATCATAAACAAAACGACGGGATCTACGCCCTCAACGTCATATTCGTGGGATCTGGGAAATGGCAACAAGTCGTCTATTAAAGATCCTTCTGCAATCTTCGATGAAGAGAAATCGTACACGATTAAGCTCACTGTAACCGACGGAAACAAAGTTTCCACAAAATCGCAGGACATAACCGTTTATAAAAAGCCCACCGTTGACTTCACTGCCTCCAGCATGAAAGGATGCGTTCCTTTTGATGTTACATTCAACAGCAGTTCAACGGCAGGCAGCGGAAATATCAGTTCATATCATTGGGATTTTGGTGACGGGACAACACTGGAAGGACGCACATTAACTCAGCAACATACCTACCTGGACCCGACAAATGCCTCCATCAGTCTTACAGTTGTCAACTCGCATGGTTGTCACACAACACTAAAAAAAGAAAAGTTAGTTGAAGTATTACCGCTACTTGATGTACAATTCAGTGCCGACAAACAGTACTTATGCAAGGTTGACGAGCCTGTAAAATTTACAAATAGCACCACCGGCCCCGGCATCATTTCTTACCAATGGGATTTTGGAAATGGCGGCACGTCTGTTGAAAAATCGCCCATAAAAGTATTTAATACAAAGGGCACTTATACAGTAAAACTCACCGCAATCAGTTCTGAAGGTTGCACCGCATCAGAAACCCAAACAAATTATTTGAATGTTGCCGATTACTCTTCGTCTTTTTCATCTCCCGCGTTGGTTTGTAACGATGCATCGGTAACCTTTCAAAGTAATTCCAAACCGGTTCCAACAGGTATTAACTGGTTCATTGATGGCTATAACCACTACAATAACTATCCGCAATTCAATGCCTATTTTTCAACACCGGGTAAACACGAAGTTCGCTTGATCAATCAGTTCGGAACCTGCCTGGATACGGTAACAAAATCAATCATCGTTGAGAAGACTCCCTCATTGCAGGGATTTAAGATCACCCAGATTGATTCCTGTGGTCAGCCACTTCGATTTGCATTCGCCGACACTACTGCGGAAGCGGTTAAGTGGGAATGGGACTTCACTCATACATTCTATTCGACCGAAATAAAGTCAACCAAACGTACGGACACTTTTGCATACAACCAGTATGGATATTATTATCCGTCGTTGAAGATCTATAGTGCGAAAGGTTGCAGCCGCGAAACAGTTGTGCCCCTGAGTGTTGCAGAGCCTACTGTCTACATGCAATATGAAAGTGCGATCACGCCATATAAAGTCTATTCGTGCGACTCTTTGGTGTATAAGTTTTCCGCCAGCTCATTACACGAGATTGCAACCTTTGAATGGGTGTTTGAAGATGGTGAAGTTTCGAATGAGTCGTCGCCAACGCATGTATTTAAGAAACCGGGAAGCCATACGGTTAGGCTCAATTATATTACCAGGGCAGGTTGTAAAGGCACGATTTACTCTCATAACTTTTTTACAATCCTGGCAAAGCCCGAGGCGGATTTCAGGCTACTTACGAACGATACGTTGTGCGGTAATATTCCAGCAATTGTGGAGCCTCTTGTTAACGGGAATTATACATACACTTACTGGATGGTCGATAATTCCTATAGTTATCACGGAAATCTCAGTAACATCGAATTTCACCTCCAGGACACGGGTTATCACAATTTTCAATTCATTGTATTTAACGAAGGCTGTAGCGACACGGCAACAAAAAATAATTTTGTATACGTGCTACCTTCTTTTCCACGCGTCACTACAGTACAAAACACCTGTGATGGTACTCGGGGTGAAGTGACCTTCTCGCAGGAATCAAGATATGCCACCAAATGGAAATGGAATTTTGGCGATGGACGTGAAGAAATTCTCAACGTCAATTCGCCCTCGATAAAACATACTTATTCAGCCACTGGCCAATACAAAGTTGTGTTGACTACATACAATGGTGCGTGTGAAAACCGTGATTCAACGACTGCCTATGTGTTATTGAAACAGAAGCCGAAATTATCCGCAGACATAACTGAAGTTTGTAAAGACGATGCATGGAGATATGTTTTGGAGAATTATGACACGCACCCTTATCCCTACTATTATGATTATGGCCATTATACTGTTCGAAAGTTGGAATATGGAGACGGCACTGCATTCCAGGGTTACAGCGATTACTATAGCAACTTTTGGAGAACAACACCGTTTCATGGTGAGTTGAAACAGTTCGCTCCCGGGCAGGATAAGATCAGGCTGATCTCCACCGCTATATATTTTGGATGCGATGACACCACCAATTTTGTACCCCTCGTGATCAGGGGCTCCACTGCAGCGTTTAAGATTTCAGACAATGAGATATGTTATAACAACGATGCCGTTTTCCAGGATGCGTCAGTGACCTCGCCAGGAAATACCATTCAAAGCCGCACATGGAATTTTGGAGATGGGCATTCTGTTACATCCACTGCCAACAGCATTTCACATCGTTATACAGAACCCGGTTACTATCCTGTGGTTTTATCGATTACCGACAACAGTGGGTGCACAACTTCAACAACATCCTTTGCTAATTTTATTGCAGTAACAGGCCCGAAGGCTGCTTTTAATTCCTCGGGCACAGATGTTCCTTTAAATACACATGTGCAGTTTTTTAACGAGACAAACGAATACAATGCATACAACACCCGATACCTCTGGGACTTTGGAGATGGGACCGAAAAATCGACAGCTCACAGCCCTTCTCATCAGTACACGAAAGCAGGTACTTACACAGTAACACTCACCGCAACCGATGCTTCCAAAAACTGTAGTTCTTCAATTACGCGAACAATAAAGGTGTCCAACTTCAATGCAGCCTTCTCCATGTCACATACAAATATCACATCCAGCGGTTGTCCTCCAATACGCGTACAGTTCAACAATACTTCTCAAAACGCTGTAAGCATCCGCTGGGATTTTGGTGACGGCGAAGGTGCAGCAAATGTGAACAGTCCCTCTCATGTATATACTCATCCTGGCAAATATAAAATCACACTACATGTTACAGGGCCTAACGGTCTTGAAGAAAAGTTCTACGATTCTCTTGAGATCACTGTCCCTTCGGCAAAAGCCACTCCCGGTAAAAATGAAATATGCAAGGGAACAGAAGCTTCAATCTCACTCAATACAAACGAAGCTTTAAAAGTAACCTGGGATTTTGGCGATGGAACGATCGCCCGGTCTACAGATAGCACAGCTATACATAAATTTCAGTCAGCGGGAGAGTATCTTCCGCGAATACTTTTGACCGACTTGCAGGGATGCACGTCGTTCGTTTCTGTTGAACGAATAATCGTGCGGCCGGATCCAAAAATCAATATCACTCCCATCGATCCGGTAATTTGTCAGGGCCAATCTTTGCAATTGAACGCTACCGGCGCATCCTACTATGTGTGGAAAGAAAGCGCAGACCTCAGCAACATTCAAATCTCTAACCCGGTTGTCCACCCATCTGCTGATGCTGTATATGCGGTTTCAGGAACGGACGATATTGGCTGTAAAGGAGAAGCATCCGTAAAGGTTCAGTTGCAAAAGCCGTTTGCCGTAATTGCTTCCGATAAACAATCGATCTGTGACGGACAAACCGCATCGCTTACTGTAACCGGCGCAGATACATTTAAGTGGATATCAAATACCGGTACACTCAGCGATGTAAACGCTGCCTCGGTAGTTGCGCGCCCAACGGAACATACCGAATATGTAGTTGTCGGATACGATAAACACGGTTGTTTTACCGATACCGCAACCGCCGCAGTGGAGGTATGGAACAACCCATTGGTTTCAGCGGGAAATGACGTTGAATTGATGTCGGGTTCCTCTGCACAATTGAGGGCAACTGGAAGCGGGGATATCAAAACGTGGTTATGGCAACCCGCGACCTATTTGAGTTGTTCAAATTGCGCTGACCCGGTTACTACAACACCTGTTGATATGAAGTACAAAGTAATTGTCAGTACTGATAAAGGTTGCGTTGCAGAGGATGAAGTAGTGGTAAAAATGCTGTGCGAGGAAAAACGCATCGGGGTACCAAATGCTTTCACTCCCAATGGCGACGGTAAGAATGATGTTTTTACCATCAGCGGAATTGCGGTTGTCGATAAGATGGTGGTGTACAACCGCTGGGGCTACAAGGTGTTCGAGCGATCAAATCTGGTTACTTCAGACAAACAGGCTTGTTGGAACGGTACGAACAACGGAAGGTTGCTTGATTCGGGAACCTATACTTACTATATGGAAATGAAATGTCCGGCGGGAGGTAAGTTTTCAAAGCGGGGAACCGTTACCCTTGTAAGATAAAAAAGCCCACTGTAGAAACAGCGGGCGCTAACGATTGCTTGCCATATAAAAAAAGAGGTCAAAATATCAAGGTGATGATGCAAATATAAAGCAACAACAATAAATCAATACAATTATTTTTTTATAATGTGTTCATATTGGCCATATAGCATTTAATTTATTGTATTAATTGCCAATAACAATATATAACATTTTATTAATCTATTTAATCTGTAAGAGCAACATCTGACTTGTCAAGTTCCAGGGTAAATCCGTTGCAGCACGGACAAAAATTATATTTCTCCCAGAAAACATATTCTTCCCACTTGTATAATTGAGGCTTTTCGCCTTCCGGAGCTTTACGCAGCCTTGAATCACTGTATGGGATCAATTCTTCGTGCAACTCTTCATAATTCGCTTCTACAAGCGTATTTGTGATCGTATCATAAGCCGGTCCATGCATGGACTCATCCAGGAAAGTGTATCCAACCTGGATTGCATTGGATTTAAAGCCACAGTCAGAACATATAAGAGAAATTAGTTGACCCATATTATTCATTTAATTGGCATACTGGAATCCAATAAACGATTGATTTCGCATTTGAGTATGCGCGTGCGGATGGAATAAGTTTTGAAGTTGTTGTAAAGTAAATTAAACACCATGTTGTATTCACAGGTTTCACCAAAAGAAATCCCCGTAACCAGTCCGCCGGAGTTTGATCCAATCATGGATCCTGAAGAACCCGCTTACCCTGAAGAGGATCCGGTTGAGGAACCTCCGTCTGAGCCCAAAACGCCTTCTGAGCCGAGGCCCGCGGAGATACCCCTGCCGAAAGATCCTTAGAGAAGCTGACCGTGATCAGCTAATAAGCGGGGAATAAACTTTAAATTCAGCGACCCCATGCAGATCGGACCAGATAGTGTTCACCTAAATGCTTCGAGATGAAAAACATTTTGGATCTGCAGCTTCAGGAAGTGATTACCGCAGCGCATTATATGCCTTGCGTTTCTCTTATCATGCCCTTTGAGCCGAAAATGGCTAATAAGCACGAACTGGAACAGCGACTGAAAAGCCATCAACAAAGAATCGAACGCCAACTCATTGAAGAATATCCGTCTGATAAAGCATTGCCGGTACTGGAGAAATTTCAGCAAATCATCCGCTCTATCAACTACAGTTCTTATAAGAAGAGTGTTGCTATCTACGTTTCACCTTTGTTACAGAAGATATATTATCTCGACATTGATGTGGAGGAAAAAATGATCATTGACGAGTCTTTCGAGATTAGAGATCTTGTAAATAACAAGAAGGAGAAACGCTCGTTCTTACTGGTTCATATTGGTGGACATTACAACTGTTTTTATCTTTTTGAGAATAGCAAGCTGCAGCGAATCAGAACAAATAGCTTCGCCCATGTAAAGATCGATGTAAATGACAGAACAGAACAAATAGAAGATGATTTGCTTCAGGAGTCTGAAACCCGGAAAGAAATACTATTAGAAAAACTGTTACGATTAACTGACCATGCATTGGAAGAAACCTTGAAAGATTATCCGTATCCCGTGTTCTTTATCGGTTCACAAAAAGCAATTGGCACATA
Organism: Bacteroidota bacterium; assembly: GCA_023437225.1. Taxonomy (GTDB): domain Bacteria; phylum Bacteroidota; class Bacteroidia; order Chitinophagales; family Chitinophagaceae; genus Flavitalea. Next base: position 126,599 of record JAEZGS010000001.1, read on the forward strand.
TAAAAAGGTAAGTCGCTCCCTAAATAAGATCGCAGGTTTCATTCGCGGGAGCTTCGAATTTCTCCATGAAAAGCAAGTGGCCACTTTGTTGGAGCCACATATCAATGAATGGAAACGCATCTTCACGCAGACGCTTCTAATGCGCATTGAGATAGCTTTTAGTGCGCAGCGACTGACTTACGGAATAGAGAATGTGTGGCGTGAAGCGTCGAGAAAAAATTGTAAGCTGCTGGTGGTAGAAAAAAATTACATGTGCTCAGCAAAACATGGAGCAAATGCAAACGAGATTTTTAAAGTAACCGCAGCATCGGGAATGTACATTAAGGACGCTGTTGATGACGTAATTGAAATGGTACTATTGAATGGTGGCGATGTTGAATTTGTTGATAACGGATCGCTGCGACAATACGAGCATATTGTTTTGATTCGATATTTCTGATTTCATCTTCACATATCACTGCATTAACGCATAAACGGTTCGGTGAATTTTATTACTTTCAACGATTAACCACCGGCATCGAACCAATATGCAAAACGCTCAAACACGCGGCCACCGGCGCATTTGGGGCTTACTACGTCAGGCATTGCAGGGCGAAGAACAGGAATTCACCACGGGAAGTATAGATCGCGCGATCTTCCTTCTCGCTGTTCCTATGATACTTGAGATGGCAATGGAATCTTTATTCGCCATCGTTGATGCCTTCTTCGTCAGCAAACTGGGAAAACACGCGATTGCCACAGTTGGCCTGACAGAGCTGGTTCTAACTCTCGTATACACTGTAGCAGTCGGTATTAGCATGGCCGCTACTGCAATAGTTGCACGAAGAACGGGAGAGAAGGATCATGATTCCGCAGCACACACTGCAATACAAACTCTTTATATCGGCGCTGGCATAAGCCTGTTGATCTCCCTTGCAGGAATTTTCTTTCCAAAAGAAATTCTTCAATTGATGGGAGCCGAGCCGGAAGCCGTGCGCATTGGAGAGTCGTATATCCGCATAATGCTGACAGGAAACATTGTGATCATCATGTTGTTTCTTATCAATGGTATATTCCGCGGAGTAGGTAATGCGGCGATTGCAATGAAGAGCTTATGGATAGCGAACGCGCTCAATATAGTCCTCTGTCCAACGCTCATCTTTGGATGGGGACCATTTCCTGAGATGGGTTTAACCGGTGCCGCAGTTGCTACAACCATCGGAAGAGGTTCGGGAGTGATCTACCAGGTATCGCATCTCGTCAAAGGCAATACACTCCTGCCGGTTGCGCGAAAACATCTTCGAATGCAATGGTCTATCATATCAAGGATATTGCGCACTTCAATCGGTGGAACACTTCAATTTTTCATTGCATCATGCAGTTGGATATTTCTTGGCCGCATCGTTGCGGAGTTCCACAGTGAAGCAATAAGCGGGCATACGATCGCCATTCGCATTATGGTATTTGCATTGTTACCCGCACTTGGTATGGCAAATGCCGCCACAACACTGGTGGGGCAAAACCTTGGGGCCGGATTTCCGGAAAGAGCGGAGAAGTCGGTATGGCGAGCATGTATATTGAACGTTATTTTTCTTGGTTCAATTTCCGTTGTGTTCATAGCATTTGCGCCATGGATCGTTTCATTTTTTACACAGGACCCGGCAATCGTTGCTTATGGAACCCAAAGTCTGAGATTCGTTTCATTAGGTTACATATTTTATGCATTTGGCATGGTGATACCGCAGGCATTTAATGGTGCAGGCGATACGATGACACCAACCTTATTAAATCTCTTTGGATTCTGGTTCTTTCAAATTCCCCTTGCGTATCTGCTTGCGATAACTCTGCAAATAGGTCCCAAAGGAGTGTTCATGTCCATCCCGATTGCGGAAACCGCGATAGCTATTGCAGGCATACTTATGTTTCGCAGGGGTAAATGGAAGCGGTATAAAATATGATTACTTTAGTAAGCACGCAAACGGCATAGTTCATGAAACCAATACCAAGCAACATCATCAGGCAGATATTTTTAATCATAATCATCATCTTACTTGGTTTGGTATTGTTCAGGGAGATGCGCACGTTTATTCCTGCATTCCTTGGCGCATATACTTTGTTTGTAATCATGCGCAAGTATCAATTTATTCTGACCGGTAAATACAAGTGGAAGAATTCGCTTACAGCAGCACTCCTCATGTTGTTATCATTCCTGATAATTTTATTGCCCATAATGATACTTGTCAATATGCTGGCAACCAAGATCGGCTTTGCAATAGAACATTCAAACGAAGTATTAGCGAAGATCCAGGGGTTTATTAAGGAATATGAAGTGAAGTATGGGATTGATATCATGACCGATGCTAACCTTGGGAAGATCACCAACTGGGGAGCACAAACGCTTCCACAAATACTTGGTGCTACCGTGAATACGCTTATCACTATTGTGGTCATGTATTTCATTTTATATTTCATGCTTACTGAGGCAAGAAAAATGGAATCGAACGTTTATGAATGGATGCCTTTGAAAGATGAGAATGCACTCATGCTGCGCAAGGACATGAATAAACTTGTCCTCTCAAATGCAATAGGCATCCCGCTTATAGCTTTGGCGCAAGGTATTGTTGGTCTTATCGGATATATAATCGTTGGAGTACCCGAGCCGCTATTTTGGTTCGTGATAACCTGCATCACTGCCATGCTGCCTGTGGTTGGCGCGGCCCTTGCCTACATCCCTCTGGGATTGTTACTTTTTGCTAACGATGAACCTGGTAAGGCGATCATTATTCTGATCTTCGGTTTGGGAATCATAGGCAGTGTAGATAACATCTTTCGCTTCTGGCTTCAAAAAAAGCTGGGCGACGTACATCCACTGATCACAATTTTTGGCGTGATCATAGGCGTAAACTTATTCGGTTTTATCGGGTTGATCTTCGGACCGATTCTCATTTCCCTGTTTCTGCTTTTGGTAAAAGTATACGCTAATGAATATGGCCGCGCTGCAGTTACCAATGTAGAAGATACTGGCATTGTGAGAACCAACAAAGACGACTAGTGGCACAACATTTTTACCCGTCGCACGAAACATTATGAAACGAATCTATCTGATAGCAGTGGCATTCCTTGCATTCACTGCCTGTGCCGACTCAAATAACAACAATACAGGTTCTGATGCGGAAGGACGAAATGAAAGTTCCGTTCACCCTCCTGAAGAAGCAGTGCCGGATACGCTCGAGATAAAGAATGATTCCGTGATCGGAGTAGATTCCACACCCGACGGAAATCGCAACAATCGTGATACACAGCCTTAGTAGGGAATTTGCGTTATCAGGGCACTATGAACCATCTGAGGAATTGCAGCTACAGTTGAGGCTTCATTAATCCGATTTTAATGTGGCAAGGTAGTTGAATAGGAATGGTTACATAATAACTAAAAAAATAAGAACTATGAAAGGCATTCTATTTACCGCGATTCTGGCTTTGAGCCTTTGGGCTTGTGATACACCTGATTCAACTACAGGTAGTGACACCAACACCACAGTGGATCCAACAACCACAACAACCGGTGTTGACACAACCACTAACACTGGCGGTGTAACAGACACAACATCAACCGGCGGCGGTGGTACCGATACAACCGGCACTGGACGTGATAGCCTGAGATAGTTGCAAAGCTTAGGCAATTGCCTGGGCTTTCATTTTATATCTGAGTAAAACCAATATAGTATGAAAAGAATAATTCCCATTGTTCTTGCTGCTGCACTATTGTCTTCATGCGGCAATAATGGCTCAGGGGACTCACAAGAGTATGTCGACTCAACAGACGTTACTCCAAACAGTACAGTTAATCCGGGTGGGCCTACTGACGGAACAAACTTCGGCGAAGGTGCCGGCGTTGATACCACCATGCCTGATAAACCGGGTACTCGTACTACACTTGGCAAAGACTCAGCAAGCGACACACTACGCTAATAGTATACACTGATTCCAGATAAAAGGAAGGATTGATTGATATCAACCTTCCTTTTTTTATGCATTAAAATACTCTAAATAAATGCTTAATAAAATCAATTGAAAGCTGAAACTGTTGTTCCTGCACTATCTTAGCGAATCAATATTCTAAACGGTTCTATTATGAAGCTATTAAACTATGTGATCCTCGGACTAATCTCCATGTCATTATTCTCTTGTGTGAGTTCGAAAAAATTTAAAGCTGAACAAGTTCGTTACCAGGAGCTGACAGCGCAATACACGAAGTTGCAAAATGACCTGAAGAACTGTGAGGATCTTTCTGCGGAAAGCGCACGCAAGCGTTCTCAATTGGAATCTGAGATCGAAGCCTTAAATAAGCAGATCGCATTCCTTAAAGAAAATAATACAACAGTACTTACCCAGTTGAAAGACCTTTCAGTTCTTACAAATACACAAGCTGAAAGTGTAAAAAAATCGCTCGAAAATATTGGGGCAAAAGATGCATACATCCAGGGACTTCAGTCAGAAATGGCTCGCAAAGATTCTTTGAATATGGCATTGGTAATGAATCTGAAAGGCGCGTTGAACGATGTAAACGACCAGGATGTTGAAATAAAAGTTGAGAAAGGTGTAGTGTTTATTTCTATATCAGACAAAATGCTCTTCAAAAGCGGAAGCTATAGCGTGACGGACAAGGCAAAGGTTGTTCTTGGTAAGGTTGCACAGGTTCTGAATGCAAATCCAGACATCCATTTCCTTGTTGAAGGACACACAGATAATGTTCCTATCAGTAACAATTTTATCCAGGACAACTGGGATCTGAGCGCACTTCGCGCAACTGCTGTTACGCGTATACTTCAGAATACTTATAAGATCGATCCGGCAAGGATGACCGCAGGTGGTAAAGGCGAATACTCTCCTGTCACCGACAATGACTCTCCACAGGGCCGCGCCAGCAATCGCCGGACCCGCATAGTGATTCAGCCTCAGCTTGATCAGTTCTTCCAACTTCTCGAGAAGAAGTAAGCAGACAACCTCTTTATAATAAAGCGGAATTCATTTATTGGATTCCGCTTTTTATTTTACAACAGCGTACATCTTTCGTACAACCTATCGATTTGACAACGGCATGTTTTTTTACGCCAGTACTTAAACACTAAAACAATAGCATATGTTATGGCAGGGAAGAAGGCAAAGCACAAATGTTGATGACCGTCGGGGTATTGGTGCAGGCGGTTTCGCCGTAGGCGGCGGTATTCTTGGACTACTTGCTTTGCTGTTTAATATGTTTATGGGGGGCGACGTTGATCCGTCGGTGCTCCAACAAATGCCTTCTCAACAGCGTGAAATGACTGCAGAAGAACAGGCTGCTGACGATAAACGCGCAGAATTCGTGAGAGTAGTATTGGCTGATACAGAAGACGTCTGGAATCAGATCTTCGCACAAAGTGGGCAGGACTATCCCGAGCCAACGCTTGTCCTGTATCGGGATGCGGTTAGATCGGGATGTGGTTCAGCAAGTTCACAATCAGGACCTTTTTATTGTCCCGCCGATCAGAAACTATACATCGATCTGTCGTTCTATGAAGAGCTGGAAAGGCGCTTCGAAGCCCCCGGTGATTTTGCAATGGCCTATGTAGTGGCTCATGAAGTTGGCCATCACATACAGACGCTTATGGGCACTTCTGACAAACTTGCGCGGGCCAGGAGCACTTTATCAGAGCCAGAATACAACAGCCTTTCTGTAAAGATGGAGCTGCAGGCAGACTTCCTTGCCGGCGTATGGGCACACCATGCACAGCGCATGAAGAACATATTGCAAAGCGGTGACATCGAGGAAGCGCTCAATGCCGCTAACGCCATTGGTGATGACAGGCTTCAACGGGAGACACAGGGACGTGTAAACCCCGAATCATTTACTCACGGAACCTCCGCACAGAGAATGTATTGGTTCAAAAAAGGTTTTGAAACCGGCGACATATCCCAGGGCGACACGTTCAATTCGCCTGACCTGTAAAATTACTGTACCCACGATTGCAGTTTGGCTGCAATTTCAAGTTCAACACTTTCAGGAAGATTGACAGACTCGTCGCCAACTGCGGCCAGACGCTTTAGCGACGAGTCCCACACGAATAATATTTCTTCGGATCCATTATAATGAACATTGAACCGTGTTTCGTCATTGAAGGAAAAAGCAGTTGCCTTTATTATATGAGGAACTCCGTCGACTGCGATTTCAAAATTCTTTGTATTCATGTTCGATACTTTAGTCATTAATAACTTTTGTACTGATCGTGCTGCCCTGATTCTAACAGCATAACGGCAAACAAAATTTATTCCTTAATTACAAGGCAATGAGGGAAAACCTTTTTTCAATAATTTCTGAGTGGCCCGAGTGGCTCCAAAATCTTTCAATAGCAGTTGTAGCAATTCTCATAGGACTTATAATTAAGGGCATCCTATTGTACGCAGGCCGGGTTTATTGCAAAAGATTCGAAGGATTTTCATTGACCCGGTCCGCAATACGGCATCTGGGAACGCCGGCAAACTTTTTCATTCCCCTTTTCATCCTTAACATGGCGGTGCCATTGATGCATTACGGCCCCATTGTAACAAACCGTATTCAAAAGGCCTTGAGTATAATGCTCATCATTGCTTTTGCAGCAATACTTATTGCTATTATCAAGATCGTGCAGGATTATGTTTATCATCGGTTTGATCTGACTAAGCAGGACAACCTTCGCGAGAGGAGGATCAGAACGCAATTACAATATATCAGAAAGGTTATGGTTGTACTGATCATCATGCTTGCAGCCATTGCCATCCTATTGACTTTTGAAAGCCTCCGCAGAATCGGTGCAGGTTTATTAACGGGCGTCGGCATCGGTGGCATCATTATCGGATTTGCCGCGCAGAAGTCGCTTGGCAACCTACTCGCCGGATTTCAGATAGCGTTCACCCAGCCAATACGCCTCGACGATGTATTGGTTGTGGAGGGCGAATGGGGGCGCGTTGAAGAAATCAATCTCACCTACGTTGTGCTTAACATCTGGGACAAGCGTCGGCTCATCCTGCCCATCAACTACTTTATAGAAAAGCCCTTCCAGAACTGGACTCGTACAACCGCAGAAATACTGGGCACCGTATTTCTTTATGTTGATTATTCAGCTCCCATCGATGTCATTAGAGCTGAGTTTTTGAGACTTGTGCAGTCGCATCCAAAGTGGGACAAGAAAGCAGCTGGACTTGACGTAGTAAATCTTACCGATCGCGTGGTGGAATTGCGAGCAGTCATCGGCACGTTCAATTCCGGTGATGCATGGGATATCCGTTGCTTTGTAAGAGAAAATTTGATCAGCTTCCTTCAAAAAAATTATCCCGAGGCATTGCCCAAAGTGCGCACAGAAGACGCCAGGGGACTTACACAATTATAAAATTCTAAGCTTCGCATAATTCAGCATGATCTTCTTCTCGCCATTCTTTTCAAACTTAACTGTTGCTATAGGGTTATGCGCGGCACCTTCCATTTTGATGACTTCCCCAAATCCAAATTTCTGATGCTCCACCTTATTGCCTACCTGGATGTTGGATGTATCACTGGGAATGAAATCAGCGGAAGGCACATGCTCAACCGTTTTAGCGGCTGGCTTTGGCGGTACATATGATGGGGTTGGCGGTGCACCGTAACGCTTTTCCGCCTGCGCGGCACCATACGATCCCATCATTCTCTCATACGGAGATCTTGAAGGGAATCCGCCGCCTCCCTGGTTTCTTATACCACCTCCTGCATAACTTTTATCTAGGTATGCTTCTGGTAATTCATTAATAAACCTGCTTGGTTCGTTTTGAACAAGCGATCCAAATTTATAACGCTGATTCGCATAAGTGATCCACAACTTTTGTTTTGCGCGTGTTATCACCACGTAGAATAACCGGCGTTCTTCTTCAAGTTCTTCCCGTGTGTTAATGGACATCGCATTGGGGAATAGCATCTCTTCTAATCCACATGCAAAAACGCAACCGAATTCAAGTCCCTTCGCTGCATGTATGGTCATCAACTTAACAGTATCCGCATTGGGATCTTTTTCATCTGCATCGGTTAACAGGGTGATCTGTTGCAGATAGCTTCCGAGGCTTTTATCTCCTACTTCGCCCTCTTCATTACTTGGCGTTTCCGTGAACTCTTTAATGGAGTTGAGCAATTCCTGTATGTTCTCATAACGGGCAACGCCTTCTGTGCTTTTATCGTTGAACAGTTCTCTTACAATGTTGGTTTGTTTACCCACATGCACGGCAACGTCATATGCATTACGGATTTGCAGCATACTTGCAGATCCTTCGATCATCAATACAAAATTTTGTATTGCCTCAAGAGTACCGGCCTTATATCCATACTGATGAGCATTTTTCAAAACATCCCACATCGGGATGTTGTTTGTGTTAGCAGCAAGTACGGCGCGATCAATAGATGTTTTACCAATGCCACGAACCGGGTAGTTAATGATGCGCTTCAATGCTTCTTCATCACGCGGGTTCACGATCACCCGCAGATAAGCAACAAAATCTTTAATTTCCTTCCTTTGATAGAAGCTGATACCACCAAACATGGTATACGGAATTCCCAGGCGTCGAAGGCTCTCTTCAAAGGCGCGGCTTTGAGCATTGGTACGATATAATATCGCAAAATCATTGTTCCGGAAATGATTGCGCAGCTTTTGCTCCTGTATCGTATCCGCTACATATTTGCCTTCGTCATTGTCGCTCATCGTGCGTACCAGGCGGATCTTTTCGCCCTCATTGTTGTCAGTCCAAAGATTCTTTGGAATCTGTCCTTTATTGTTCTTTATGATCTCGTTTGCTGCATTGATGATGTTTTGTGTACTTCGATAGTTCTGTTCCAGTTTTACAACATGAACATCTTCGTAATCTTTCTGGAACTGAAGAATGTTTTCGATCGTTGCGCCACGGAAAGCATAAATGCTTTGAGCGTCATCACCCACCACACAAACGTTTTCATGTGCCGCACCGAGCAACTTAATAATTTCATATTGCGCAGGATTTGTATCCTGGTACTCATCAATTAATATATACCTGAATTTATGCTGGTATTTATGAAGTGCATCCGGCACATTCCTTAACAGCTCATAAAACTTCAGTAACAGGTCATCAAAATCCATCGCCCCGTTTTTGAAGCATCGCTTCGCATAAGCATCATAGATCTGTGCGATCGCAGGTCTGTTTGCTCGTGCATCCTCCTGTTGAATGGAATAATCAGTTGCATAATCTACGGGACCAACCAATGCGTTTTTGGCAGAGGAGATGCGATTGTAAACAAGGTTTGGTTTGTAATGCTTGTCATCTAGCTGCAATTCATTAACAACAGTCTTGATAACGCTTTTCGCGTCATCGGTATCGTAAATTGTGAAATGCGATGGATACCCGATACGTGGCGCTTCGCTTCGTAAGATCCGTGCAAAAACGCTGTGGAATGTGCCTATGTAAAGATTACGGGCATCAGCATTGCCCAAGATTCTCTCTACACGTTCCTTCATTTCTTTCGCTGCCTTATTTGTAAAGGTCAGTGCCAGTATATTAAACGAATCAACATTATGATACGCCATCAGGTGCGCAATCCTCGTCGTGAGCACCTTTGTTTTACCACTACCTGCTCCCGCCACAATCATGATCGGCCCGTCCTTATGCAACACAGCTTCCCGCTGCCGCTCATTCAGCCCACTTAAATAATCTTGCATGGCTGCAAATTACAATTAGATTTTCGTTATATTGGTTATGAAAGCTGAGGCAATATGAAAAAATCAGGACTGATATTGCTTTGCCTTGCAGTCTTTTCCACCCTGGTGATCCAGGCCCAACCCCGAAAAAATAAAAAACCCAAAACATCCTCGAATTTCATACTTGAACCTATTGGAAAAGGTGTTTGGGCAGCAATTAATAATGACCATTTTGGCAAGTCAATTTGCAATGCAGGTATCGTTGACCTCGGTGACCGTTTATTGATCTTCGACGCCTTCATGAACCCGGCTGCTGCCGAAGAACTAAAAGCGATGGCCGAAGACATGACCGGCAAATCTGTTGGTCTTGTGATAAACAGCCATTTTCATAGCGATCACGTCCGTGGCAACCAGGTATTCGCTGGGGAGGCAACGATCATCAGCACTAATTTTACCCGCCAGCAAATCGAAAATGTTGGTCCCGATGATCTTGCAAAAGAGGAACGAAATGCGCCGGGACTTTTGCAGGCAACAAAGCGGCGACTGACTACTGCATCATCGTCGGAGAAAGAAGAATTGTCGCATTGGGTTGGGTATTATGAAGGCATGATGGAGTCCGCACGAAGGCTAAAAGTAATTGTGCCCAACATTACTTTCAATGATTCGTTGTGGATCAATGGCTCGGAGAGATCGGTTAAATTGCTCGAATGCAAGAATGGTCATACACCAAGCGATATAGTTATGCTTATTCCGGATGAAGGCATTGTTTTCATGGGCGATCTGCTTTTTATAGAAAGGCATCCCTGGATTGCCGATGGAAACCCGAAAGGATGGCAGGAAAGTCTTAAGCTCCTGTATGAAGATCCGCATTATAATAAATACATCCCCGGGCACGGCCCTGTTGGCAACAAAGAATCAGTAAGGCAGTTGTACGGTTACCTGCAATTTATCTGTGAAATGGCCGATAAGGCAACCACTGATGAACTCCGTGCAGAGGTGGCCACTTCGGAGATCCCCGCAGAATTTCAACACTGGATGTTTGGAAGGTTCTATCAACCTAATCTTCAGTTCCTTTTACAAAAACATAAGTGAGATTTGGAGCTGTGTTATTTGTTGAAATGTTTTACATAAATTGTTTACCTAAAACATAACCAATGACTTGCCGTCGCGATTTTATCAAACAATCAGCGCTGCTTTCTACCGCTTTTATGATCAACCCATCGGATCTGCTAAAAAAAAATAACTCGATAGGTCTTCAATTGTATACGGTCAGAAGCGAGGTAAATAATGCCAAACTCCCCGGTACAATCAAAACAATAGCCGAAACAGGTTATACACACCTTGAACTGTACGGCTATAACCCTTCAAACAGGCAATTCTTTGGGCACTCTGTCAAACAAATGGCCGAGCTTCTCAAGCAAAATAATCTTAAGTCGCCCAGTGGACACTATGGTTTGCCCGACATGATGTTCGGCCAAAACTACAATTGGGACAGCTGGAAGAATCTTATTGAAGATTCTAAGACACTTGGTCATGATTATATTGTTATTCCATACATGGACGACAGGCATCGTAAAGCCGATGATTACAAGCTGCTTGCAGAACGGTTGAATAAGGGAGGTGAACTTGCTAAAAAAGCCGGCATGTGTGCAGGGTACCATAACCACGCATTCGAATTTGAACCGCTTGGCGATACAAACGGTTGGGAAATATTACTCAAAGAAACGGATCCGAAATATGTAGCGATGGAAATGGATATTTACTGGATAGTATACGCCAAGCAGGATCCCGTTGAATGGTTTAAGAAACACCCCGGCCGGTTTAAGCTGTGGCATGTAAAAGATCTGGCTACTACTCCTAAAGTGGAGTCAACGATTGTAGGGCAGGGAACAATAGATTACAAATCGATTTATGCGCAGCGCAAACTTTCAGGTTTGGATCAGTTGTATGTTGAACAGGAAGCTTATACTAAACCTGTATTCCAGTGCATCAAAGAAAGCTATGATTATTTGAAAGGAAATATTGTTTGAGATCCATAATGAAAATTGGAATCCGATAGCTGGAACGCTTCTGCATTCTGCATTCTACATTCCGCATTCTGTAAAAACATGTCACGAAGAAAATTTCTCCACAACACCGGCATGCTCATTGCCGGATCGACCATCCTGTCATCACTCGACAACAAGGCGTTTGCGATTTTTAAAAATAAGTTGATGCCTTCCGATCAACTTAATATTGGCGCAATAGGCATCAATGGCATGGGCTGGGCAAACGTAAGCTCTGCATTGAAGATACCCGGTGTAAACCTGGTAGGGATTTGCGATGTTGATCAAAACGTTCTTGATAAGAGGAAGCAGGACTATTCAAAAATGAACCGCGATGTGTCAAAGCTCCAGGTTTATAATGATTATCGAAAACTTCTCGACAATAAAGACATCGATGCAGTGATCATCGGCACACCGGATCATTGGCACGCATTGCAGATGATCCATGCCGTTCAGGCAGGTAAAGATGTATATGTCGAAAAGCCCGTTGGAAATTCAATAGCAGAGTGTCGCGCAATGGTTGCCGCGCAGAAACGATACAACAAAGTGGTGCAGGCGGGACAATGGCAGAGAAGCCAGCAACATTTTCGCGACGCGGTTGATTTTATACGCTCCGGGCAACTGGGTCCTATCCGCACCGTGAAAGTATGGTGTTACCAGGGCTGGATGAAACCTGGGCCCAAAGTAGCAGATAGTCCTGTGCCGGCTGGTGTCGATTATGCTGCATGGCTTGGGCCGGCGCAGAAACGCCCTTTCAATTCAAGCAGGTTCCACTTTAACTTTCGATGGTTCTGGGATTATGCAGGTGGATTGATGACAGACTGGGGCGTGCATTTGCTCGACTATGCGATCTTCGGTATGGATGCACCTGAACCAAAATCAGTTTCAGCATTGGGTGGTCACTTCGCTTATCCCGAATTATACCAGGAAACGCCCGATACAATGGGAGCACTATACGAATTTGACAAATTCAACCTGATATGGGATCATGCAATGGGCATTGATAACGGTTTGTACGGTCGCGATCATGGCATCGCATTCATCGGCAATAACGGAACACTCGAGCTCGACAGAGGTGGATGGGAAGTGATCGAAGAAAGACAAAGTAAGAATAAGGTAAAGGTTGAGCGAAAAAAACCAACCGATAATGGCCTTGATAAACACTGGGTGAATTTTGTTGATGCGGTGAAAGCAAAAGATCACAGCAAACTCAACTGCCCAATCGAAACAGGCGCACACATCGCAACCATTTCCCAATTAGGTAACATCGCGTTTCGTAGCCAGGAGAAGATCACATGGGATCGTGAAAAGGGAAGACTTACAGATAAGAAGCTGCATGACCAATACGTTGCAGCGAAGTATCATAATGGATATAAATTACCGGAAAGCTGAATGCAGAAAGCGGGAAGCAGTTAATCGGTAGTCTGTAATCAGTACTCGGGATTTTTGTTCGCCGACTACTGATTACCGACTATTGATTACCACTAAAGGTTGCGGATCTTAATATTTCTAAACCACACCGGGTCACCGTGATCCTGAAGCGCAAGCTTTCCTTTTGTATACTTGCCAAAATCAGGCAGTGTCTTAAACTTACTTTTTGCGATCATATCGCGCCAATTGTCATCCATCTGCATGGTAGAAACTACCTTGGTCCCGTTAAGATAGAACTCAAGCTTATTGTTATGAGATATGATCTCCAGTTGGTTCCATTCACCTACTGGCTTGACGGTTTCCGGAGATGATGTGATCATGTCATACAGATCTCCTGCGCGATGTGTCTTTATTTTCGCATCCGGGTGTCCATTGTTGTCAAGTATCTGCATCTCAGGCCCGGTCAACCATGGCCAGCGATACTTGGGATCTTCTTTAGCCTGGAAGATAACACCGCTATTACCATTGGCAGCAAGTTTCCATTCGAGTTTCAGATGATAATTTTCAAACTCTTCTTCAGTGATGATATCACCACCGCCTTCGCCTTTGGGTCCCTTGGCGGAAGGATCCAGGTACAATGTGCCGTCAACAACCTTCCATGCAGAACCGTCAGTTTTGTTGTTATACACGTGCCACCCGTTCTTCGTTTGTCCATCAAATAACAATCGCCATCCTTCTTTGGTTTCTTTCTTTGTCAACGTATTAAAAGCAGTTGTTCCGGAGGAATTTTTGCTACCGGAACAACTTATAAGAAATGCAAGAATACAGGCAGAAAAAAAAATTCTAGCCATAGTTTCAATTGAGGTTAATATTAATTACTGGTTGATTACTGGTTTTTCAAAGTCATGATATAATTAACCATTTCCTTTGCGTCTTCCCTGGACATATCAGGATGCGGAGTCATTGCAACAGCGCCCCAGTTTCCGGAACCACCATGAATGATCTTATTTACCAGCGTATCCACAACAGCCGGAGTGTTTTCGTACTTGTTGGCAACATCGACATAAGCAGGACCAATTTTCTTGGCATTAATGTCGTGGCATGTTGTGCAGTCACTTGCACCAATGAGCTCAAGTCCGCGTTCATTAGCAATTGCAGTTGATGGACCTGTTGTTCCTGGAGTGTCAGCACCTTGTGAAGCATCACCAGCTTGCTTTTCGCCCGTGCCCGAATTGCACGCAAAAATGATTGAAACAACACCTAAAGCAATAATCAGTTTTTTCATGACAAGAGATTTATTCTTAATTAAGCAAGTTACTTTATTCCTAGTACAGACATATTAAAATCTTCATCGCTTCCTGTTCCCGCAAAGTCATCAAACGCCTTGTCCGTTACTCTTATAATGTTGTCTTTGATAAACACCGCCCCCTCTTTCGCTCCATCTTCGGGATGTTTCATACAACACTCCCATTCCATTACAGCCCAGCCTTTGTAATCGTAAGCAGTTAGCTTACTGAATACCGCTTTAAAGTCAACCTGTCCATCTCCAAGCGACCTGAATCTTCCAGCCCTGTCTATCCATGACTGATACCCTCCATAAACACCCTGCTTGCCTGTTGGATTGAATTCTGCATCCTTTACATGAAACATACGTATGCGTTCATGATAGTGATCGATATATGCAAGATAATCGAGACATTGTAGTACAAAGTGGCTTGGATCATATAACAAACATGCCCGTGCATGATTTCCTGTGTGTTCCAGAAACATCTCATAACTTATACCATCATGCAGATCTTCACCCGGATGTATCTCATAACAAAGATCGACGCCGCAATTATCAAATTCATTTAATATAGGAAGCCATCTATTTGCCAACTCTTTGAATCCCGTTTCAACTAAACCAGCAGGACGTTGAGGCCATGGGTAAACAGTCGGCCACAATAAAGCGCCACTGAAAGTTGCATGCGCATTCAACCCGAGGTTTTGTGAAGCCTTTGCTGCATACTTCAATTGCTGCACAGCCCATTCATACCTTGCTGATGAATTGTTCCTGTATTCGGGTGGTGCAAATCCATCAAACAACGTATCATAAGCTGGATGCACAGCAACAAGCTGACCCTGCAGGTGAGTTGATAATTCTGTTATCTGTAGTCCCGCTTCTTCAACGATGCCTTTTACTTCGTCTGCATAATTTTTACTTTCAGCAGCTTTCTTCAGATCAATACATCGGGGATCCCATGTAGGTATCTGAACACCAACGAAGCCAAGATCCCGAGCCCATTTGCAAATGGAAGAAAGTTCATTGAACGGCGCAGCATCACCCATGAACTGCGCAAGGAAAATACCAGGTCCTTTTATTGTTTGCATTTATTTAATTTGAAATCCTGTTATCAATTAGCCCACTGGCCAACTAGCACATTAGCATAATTCCATTAGCATATTAGCACATTAGCATATTAAACTAAACAACGTGCTCTGTCCACTTCTCAGAAGATTGTGAACTCTTCACTACATTATCAATGAATGCCATCCCGCGGATACCATCTTCAACGCGCGGAAAGTCAAGCATCTGTTCGTTTGCTTCAGTATTGTCAATGCGTGCTGCTACAGTTAATGCAAAATTCTTATAGATGTTCGCGAACGCTTCAAGGTATCCTTCCGGATGGCCACCTGGCGTGCGGCAATTATGAGTAGCGAATGGTGAAAGTCGATCAGTGTAACCCGCACCAGCGCGGAGTATTTGTGTGGGATGGTCGAGCCATTTAACGATAAGCGTATTGGGTTCATGCTGGAACCATTCAACACCACCTTTTTCACCGTATACACGAATCTTTAGTGCGTTCTCTTCCCCTGCGGCAATCTGTGATGCCATCAAAACGCCCGTTGCACCGTTCTCAAATTTCAACAATACTCCACCATCATCATCAAGCATTCTTCCTTCTACCACTACATTAAGGTCCGCACATAATCTTGAGATCTTTTCTCCGGTAATATATTCGGCAAGATGAGCGGCATGCGTTCCTATATCGCCCATACATCCACTCTTACCACTTCTTTTGGGATCGGTTCTCCATGCAGCCTGTGCATTGCCTTCACGTTCAGACAAACGACTAAGCCATCCCTGCGGATATTCTACGTAAACTTTTCGAACTTTCCCTATTGCACCACCCTGCACCATCGCGCGAGCCTGCTTCACCATCGGGTAACCGGAATAAGTGTGCGTCAGACACAATATAAGCCCAGTCTCATCTACCTTCTGTTTAAGTTGCTTTGCTTCTTCAAGCGTAAACGTAATCGGTTTCTCAATCACTACATGAAAGCCATTGTCGAGCGCCATCATTGCGGGCGCGAAATGAGCAAAGTTTGGAGTAACGATTGTTACAAAATCCATCCTCTTGTCCGCAGGTAATGCAGCTTCTTTCGAGATCATCTCCTCAAAGTTGAGGTATGTTCTATCTTCCGGAAGAAACAAACTGCGTGCGGAGTCAACCGCTATCTCCGGGTTAATGCTCAGCGCGCCACACACCAATTCGATCATACCATCCATATTTGCAGCAAGACGATGAACGGCACCAATAAAGGCGTCTTTACCACCGCCTACCATGCCCATGCGTAATTTTCTGTTCATGAAAAATGTATTAGAAAAGATTAAAGAAGAATCAGCTTTAAAAATAAAAAAATTACATTTACCCGTACGTTAATTGAAAGTATTAAATAACCACCAGAAAATCTAACGAAACAAATCCTACTGCCATGCGTTCAAACATTCAACGTGACAAATTATTTGTTGCCAGCTGTCTTGCGTTGTTAGTTACATCACTTTCATTTGGCATCCGTGCCGGTCTTCTCAATCAATGGGGCGAAGAATTCAATCTCAATGCTGCACAACTTGGAACTATTGCCGCTACTGCGTTCTGGGGCTTCCCGCTTGCGGTGATCCTTGGTGGAATGGTTGTCGACATAATAGGAATGAAGAAGCTTCTTGTAATGGCTTTCTTCTTTCATTTACTCGGTATCATACTTACAATATTCGCAGGAAGCCTTGGCGATCCGTTTTGGGCTTTGTTCATTTCTACACTCTGTATAGGCATAGCAAATGGTACCGTTGAAGCAGCATGTAATCCTCTTGTAACAGCATTGTATCCTGAGAACAAAACGACAAAATTGAATCACTTTCATTTGTGGTTCCCTGGCGGAATCGTTCTTGGAACGCTTATCGTTTATTTTTACAATCGCGCAGGAATTGGTTCGCTTGGTTCTTTCAGTGCATGGCAGGTACAGGTTGCGACGATGCTGATACCAACCATCATCTACGGTTATCTCTTCTCCAAACTTCAGTTTCCTGTTACAGAACGTGTGGCCGCAGGAGTTTCCACGGCTGAAATGTATCGTTCGTTATTACGACCTCTCTTTATATTCATGTTGATCTGCATGCTCGGTACCGCAATTACAGAATTGTTTACCAACCAGTGGATCGATCTTCTTCTAAGAAATGTTACGGACAACGCATTATTGATTCTTGCTTTAACTACAGGTATCATGGTGATTGGACGTGGCCTTGCAGAGCCGGTGGTACATCGATTTTCTCCACAGGGTGTGTTACTGATCTCAGCTATCCTGGCCGCTATCGGTTTATATATGCTTGGACATTCAACAGGTAATACTATTTTCATCGGTGCCTTGATATTTGGAATGGGCGTATGCTATTTCTGGCCGACCATGTTGGGATTCGTTGCGGAAAATCTTCCAAAAACCGGCGCAGTTGGACTGAACCTGATGGGTGGCGCAGGAATGTTTGCGGTATCACTCTATATGATGTTCATGGGCGGATATTATGACAGGTATCTTGTTTCCAAACTTCCCGCAGGTGCTGATCTTGCCGCATATAACGCGGCTCCTGCCGGTTCGGAGATGGCGAGTGCTTTAAATGAAGCAAAGAAAGCCGCAGGTCCCGAAATTCTAAATGCCACACTGATCATCCCCATTGTACTGATCGTTGCATTTACCGGACTTATCATATACATGCGCAATAGAAAAAAACCTGAGATGTTAGTAACTGCAACAGCATAATGTCCGATATCTCAACCACTTCATCATTGAAAGGAAATATTAAACATTCCGTTTGTCGGTGGTGTTATGCTGACATACCTCTGGAGGAATTGTGTGCTTCTTCAAAACAGATGGGCATTTCCGCCATCGATCTTGTCGGCCCTTCCGATTGGAATACACTAAAGAAGTATGGACTTGATTCGTCCATGTGCAACGGGGCCGAGATAAACCTTGTTGATGGTTGGAACGATAAGAAATTCCATGCGCAATTGGTGCACAACTATACCGCGATGATTCCCACTGTCGCCAGAGCAGGATACAAAAATCTCATTTGCTTCAGCGGAAACCGTCGCGGCCTTGATGATGAAACGGGCTGGCAAAATTGTGTGGAAGGACTGAAACAGATCATCGGCATCGCGGAAAAAAATAACGTAACGATCGTGATGGAATTGCTCAACAGCAAAGTGGATCATGAGGATTACCAATGCGACAAAACTGCATGGGGCGTAGAGCTGGCCAACCGTCTGGGTTCGCCCAATTTCAAATTATTATACGACATCTATCATATGCAAATTGACGAAGGCGATGTGATACGTACAATCCGAAAAAATTTCGAATATATCGCCCACTTTCATACCGGTGGTGTGCCAGGAAGAAATGAAATAGACAATAGCCAGGAACTTAATTACCCGGCGATCATGAAGGCCATTGTTGACCTGAAATTTAACGGATATGTCGCACAGGAATTCATTCCATCCTCGAACAACAAAGAACAACAGCTCGCTTCATTGCAAGAGGCAATTAGTATATGCGATGTGTGATATCTTCAGTATCTTAAGTTTTCAAACAACACTATCCTTTTTATGAATCGTCGCGATGCGCTTTCCAGAGTGGCCCTGATATTAGGTGGTACCATCGTTGGAGCGGGCGCTTTTCTTGAAGGGTGTAAACCTGCCGATAAAAAATCTGATGAGCAACTTGCATTCGCAGAGGATGATGTTGCCTACCTTGATGAAATTGCAGAAACAATTCTTCCTGCCACAAATACTCCGGGTGCCAAGGCTGCACAAGTTGGCGCCTTCATGACCGTTATGGTTAATGACTGCTATACAAAAGAAGACCAAAAGATTTTCCATGAAGGGTTAGATAAAATAAACGAAGAAAGCAGGAAGAAGTTTGATAAGGCCTTCATGCAGTTGTCACAGTCACAGAAACACGAGCTTCTTGTTCAACTCGATAATGAACAGAAGAAACACGCGCAGACTAAGAAGCCTGATGCGCCGGCACACTACTTCCGTATGATGAAAGAACTCACATTGCTTGGCTACTTCACATCGGAAATTGGAGCTACGCAGGCACTGCGCTACGTGGAATCGCCTGGCAGATATGAAGGATGTATACCATACAAAAAAGGAGATAAAGCATGGGCATTATAAAACACATTTTCATTTGTCTTTTGATATCCATTTCGAGCTATGCACAAAAAAGTGACGCACAGGAGATCCTTTCAATCCTGGACCAACAAACCGTTGCATGGAACGCGGGAAACATCAATGAGTTTATGAAAGGATACTGGCACAGCGATTCGCTGATGTTCATAGGTAAGTCGGGCATTACATACGGTTACGACAATACGCTGAATAACTATAAACGTAATTACCCCGATACTGCTCATATGGGTAAGCTAACATTCCACATTATGAAAGTTGAAAGGCTTTCAAATGATGCTTTCTTTGTTGTAGGTAAATGGCAACTTGATCGTTCTGTTGGCAATGCATCCGGACATTACTCTCTCATATTCCGCAAGATCAAGGGTAAGTGGATGATCGTATCCGACCACAGCAGCTAATGAAGTAAATGCGAATGCAAAATGGAAACGAGAAATTGAATTTTCTATAATTCATTTCCTGGTTGCATATATTCTTTCCACAGCTTGATGTAATATCTGATGAGCATCACAAAACTTATCAGCATAAACGCATAAAAAATATAATTACCGATCGTTGGCCGACCATAAAAAAACATCCACCCGAGGTAAATGCCAATTGTATTGATGGCCAGTAGCCAAAGAATAGCAGCGCTTAAAGTGCGAATAACTTTCTTTAACAATCGAACGGCGCTTTCTTCCATATGGGGCTTATTAAGGAACTAATAAGTTACGAAAATCGAGCGAATCACCATTGAAAACATTGAAGTCAACACGCGACTCAATTCCGTTAACTCTTCCGGTTTCACTATGCTGCCAAAAATGCCAGTCGCGCGAGATCCGCGGCTTTTTCTTTTGCAAATAATGAGCTACCCACAACGGGTACTCGTCGAATTTCGATTGAAGAAAATTCTTATAAAAGTCAACGTTTGTGTAAAGGACAGGGCGCACTTTATAGTGTTCTTCCACAACGTCCAGCCACTCCTGCACCCGCTGTTGCAGTATTTCTTTGCTAACGCCATAAGTTTGTTCTACATCCAGCACCGGCGGTAGATCACCGGATTCAAGCTCAACAGAACTTATAAAATTTTTAGCCTGAAGCTTTCCGCTTTTTGTGGCGAGAAAAAAATGATATGCTCCTCTCGGAATGCCAGCGTCTTTTGCTTTCTTCCAGTTGCGATCAAAATACCTGTCTTCGCGCATAATACCTTCGGTTGCCTTCATAAACGCAAAGCCGATTCGTATACCTCCAACATCCATCTTTTGAACGAGATTCCAATTGATTCGCTCCTGGTATTTGGAAACATCAATGCCGTGGATCTCGTACTCAACCGGTATGTCAATACCAAATGCATCATAACGCACAAAGGAAGCCTGCCTTTCGTTGATATATTCATGAATACGTATCGCCGCCATGATGGCAATTGCAGCGACCATAATTCCAACAAAGAACTTCCAACCATTATTTTTTCTACCCTTCTTTTTTGCCATCAATGCAAAAATATCTTTTTTCTGTGCCGTAAGTTTTTATCTGAAGAGATATCAATGATATAAATTCCCTTTGAGACTTTTCCAAGATAGATCGGTATACTTTCATCACGGCCAGGCGTGTTATAAGTTCGCCTGAAAACCTGTTGGCCAGACATGTTTATGACTCTGACAAGCAATCTATTTCCATCCGGATTCCGGACCTGCAAAATAATGTTGCCAGAGGATGGATTCGGATAAACTGAAACTGCATTTGACGTTATTGAATCGGTTTGCAACTTCCTCGTAGTTTTGGTTCGTGACAAAATCCAAAGATCCGGATCTATTATTATGCTGTCAGGTTCAAAGCCGGCCTGGATCCAATATTCCTGGTTGTTGACGCCATGGTCCACTACAAAAACCGTGTCTCTGCCCTCACCGGTAAAACGAAGCGCTACTGGCATTTCATAAAAAGACACTGAGGGGTGAGTAGTTGTTTGTCTTAATTTAAACCATGTCCAGCCGTTCTCGTTTGTTCGCCAATCAAGATGATAGTTTGGATACCCTTCACCATAGATCCACTTTAGAAAAAATGAATTAAGGTTCTTGTTGCTTGCAGCCTCCATATGACTTTGCAAATCCGCAGTGGTTGCATAATTATATCGGAGCACGGGATCATTAAGGTAATTATTAGTTGCTGCAAAGAATGCGCTATCACCAATTACCCATCTTAGCATGTGCAAAACATATTGAGCCTTGCCATAAGAGAGTCGCGACGAAAAGATTCTATCAACATCCTGCGTATCGCGCACATACACGGACCCGGCAGGTTGAGAGGTTATGGCATTTAATTGCTCTTCAAGATATGTTCTTGCGAAAAAACGCTGATGATCATAAATAAATAAATATTGACAATAGCTTGCATATCCCTCATTCAGCCACACATCGCTCCAGCTTCCCGTAGTCACTTTATTTCCAAACCACTGATGTGCAAGCTCATGTGCTATCAATTGGTTCCAGGTGCTGCCAATAAAACTATTCGTCTGGTGTTCCATGCCTCCTGCCCAGCCAAAGACGGTTTGGCTGTAAGGCTCACCAATAAAGGGATATGGCCCGAACAACCTGGAAAATGTTTGAAATGCACGCTTCACGTCTGCCATTGTCTTCAAGAAGTTATTTCGGCTTTCCGGATACGCATATAGAAAAAGTGGTGTGATTCCACCGTTAGCATTCACCGTATCTGCATCAGTTGTGTAATTAGTGACGGCGATGGCAACAAGATAGGAGGCAATGGGATAACTGTGTTTGAATCGCGTTTCTTTATAATTACCTATTAGCGCTTCGGAGAGCTTCCATCCATTTGAAGATGCAACGTATTGGGCGGGAGCGGTGATGATGATATCGATAGAGTCTGCTTTATCGTTCAATCCATTCTTACATGGCCACCAGGTTCGTGATCCATACGGCTCTGAAAGCGTCCATATCACCGGAACCCCCGAATGCATCCCCTGATGGAAATAGTCAGATCCGTCATTCAAAGGCACTCCCTGGTAATGGATCACAACAGTATCGTGTTGAGCTTGCAATAGAGACTGCACCAGCTGAATCTTCAATGCCTGACCAGAGTGTGTAAACGCCAATGCCCGCCCTTTGGAAACAATACTGTCCACATTCATGTTGTCAACAAGATCCAGAACGATTGAAGATAAAGTTGACAGCGCCGTTAAGTGAACCGTGACGCTTCCCTTTACATAACGAACAGATGGATCGATAAACCAGTGACAACGGTAATAGTTGACATCAAAGTCGGACCCCGAAAGCACATATAAACTATCTGAAACGCCGGACAGCAGTTTTTCGGAGTGGATTTTTTCCATTCGGGCGAGGTCAACCCGATCATCTGATTGGGATAGCACAAGCATTGGTGAGAGCAACAGAAACAACGCAAGTATATATTGAATCATAGACGTTGTTTGATGGTTTTGTTGGTATGGTGAACTGAGATCCTGCAGGTAATTTTCAACTGTCGCACTGTAATATGCCAAAGTCCATTAATTTTATCACGATGCCGTCGATCAATTACCGGGACACTATTAACCTTATCTCAAAACTTACGCCGCGCCGTGCAGTTAATGCTGCAAGGGTTTTAAGCAGCTATTACCTGAGCAAATGGAGTGGCAGGCCCATTCAATGGGGTTACCCGGTATCAATTTCTTTTGAGCCGACCACCTCGTGCAACCTGCGTTGTCCTGAATGCCCGAGCGGGCTTCGTGCTTTTACAAGGCCGACCGGTATGCTTCGTGAAGATTTTTTCAAAGAGACGATCGATCAGATTCACAGAGACCTGCTGTACCTCGTTTTCTATTTCCAGGGTGAGCCGTATCTCAACCCGGACTTTCTCGACATGGTAAAATATGCAGCATCAAAGCGTATTTATACGGCCACCTCTACGAATGCTCATTATTTAACAGACGCCAATGCACGCAGGACCGTTGAGAGCGGCCTTGACCGTCTGATCATATCCATTGATGGCACAACGCAGGAAGTATACCAGCAGTACCGCCGCGGTGGGCGACTTGACAAAGTAATTGAGGGTGCACGTAACATCGTCAAGTGGAAAAAGCAGTTGCACAGTTCGAAGCCATTCGTTTTCTTTCAGTTCCTGGTTGTTAAACCAAATGAACATCAGATGGAAGAAATAAAGCAACTTGCAGCAGAAATCGGTGTTGATGAAGTGCGCTTCAAAACAGCGCAGGTTTACGACTATGAAAACGACCCGCATCAGCTTATACCTACAAACGAAAAATACAGCAGGTACAAGAAGAATAAAAACGGTCAAACAACTTCAAAAAATAAATTATCCAATCATTGCTGGCGACTGTGGCACGCCACGGTAATCAGTTGGGACGGGCTCGTAGTTCCGTGTTGCTTTGATAAAGATGCAACACATAAACTGGGAAATCTGAAGGAGCAAAGCTTTGCCAGCATTTGGCATAGCAACGAATACAAACACTTCCGACAGAGTATTCTGATTAGTAGAAAACGGATTGACATCTGTGCAAATTGCAGTGAGGGAACGAAAGTGTGGGGATAGTACGCAATTAACATCCTACCCTAAGATTCTGCATTGAGCATTCTGCATTCAGCATTCCTTAAATGACAACTATGAGCATTGAAAAAGACATTCAGCAAACAAGTTTCAGAACAGATTATCAAAAGGTGAGGGTTAACCTGATCTTCACTTACAACTGGGTAATGGAGGGCTCACGGAAATTTTTTGAAAGGGCCGATCTCACTCCTCAACAGTACAACATCCTGAGAATTCTTCGTGGCGCTAACTCGCCATTATCTACTTTACAAATAAGGCAACGTATGCTCGACAAAATGAGTGATACAAGCCGCATTGTAGACCGGCTTATCAGGAAAGATCTTGTTAAAAAAGTTACCAGCGAAAAAGACCGGCGACTGGTGGATATAACTATCACTGATAAGGGTTTTGCACTACTCGCCTCTTTGGATGGGCTGCTCGATGAAATGGATGCGCAGCTAAATGGACTTAGCACTGACGAATGTCATACGTTAAACCACTTGCTCGACAAGCTCCGAAAATCGGATTAGGTTGTATTTTAGTTCTCTAAACCTTATAAATGAGAAGTACTTCCTATGGAATAGTGTGCACCCTCGTGTTTGTGGTGCTTCTTACGACTAAGATCTTCGCCCAGAACAATTATGAATTCCGTGCCGCCTGGATCGCAACTGTTGCCAACATTGACTGGCCAAGCAGGGGCAATCTTGATAGCGAATCACAAAAGCGTGAGTTCATTCGCCTGCTCGATATGCATAAGCAAAACGGAATGAACGCCGTGATTGTTCAGGTGCGTCCTGCAACCGATGCGTTTTATCCTTCTGATCTGGAACCATGGAGCGAATGGTTGACCGGTCGGCAGGGACGAGCTCCGGTTCCCTACTATGATCCGCTTCAATTTATGATTGATGAAGCGCACAAACGCGGAATGGAATTTCATGCATGGTGCAATCCATACCGTGCGGAGATGCAGATAGGAAAATCTTCCATTTCGCCGGATCACATCACGCGTAAACATCCGGAATGGTTCCTTAGCTATGGAGGTAAAAGATATTTTGATCCGGGCAACAAAGAAGCGCAGGCACATGTGGTGCTTGTAATCAGGGATATCGTAAGAAGATATGATGTCGATGGAATTCACTTCGATGATTATTTTTATCCATACAGAATACCAGGGAAAGAATTTCCCGACCACAACAGTTATATGATCAATGGGAACGGTATGCTGCGCGATGAATGGAGGAGAAGCAATGTCGATAGCATCATACTCAGGCTATCACAGGCTATCAAAGAAGAAAAGCCGATGGTAAAATTTGGCATTAGTCCTTTCGGTGTTTGGAGAAATATCGACCAGGATCCGTTAGGCAGCGAAACGAGGGCCGGCGTTACGAATTACGATGATCTCTATGCAGATGTGATACTATGGCTAAAAGAAGGTTGGATCGATTATGTAGCACCACAATTATATTGGGAGATCGGGCATAAAGCAGCGCCATACGAAGTGCTGGTAGATTGGTGGAGTCGTCATACTTATGGAAAACATTGTTATATCGGAATCGGTATTTACCGTGCGGGAAGCAACGCCGCATGGCGCGATGCAACGTTACTTCCACGGCAAATTGAATTGTTGAGATCTTATCCTGAAATTCAGGGCGCGATTTATTATAGCAGTCGATCATTCCTTAACAACCCTAATGGATGGTGCGATACACTGCAAAACAATCATTACAGGATACCTGCTCAGGTACCACCAATGCCGTGGTTGCAACCCACTATTCAGGCCGCAACAGATGTGCAGGGTAAACCAACCGAAGCAGTTCTTGCAAGGCCGGTCGAAGCGGTGATATCAAAACCAAACTGATATGATTTCAAGATCTCATAGGTTTTGTCTATCAGTAAATAAAGAAAGTCGATTGGTGCTTTGATCGATAGAAGCCACCTTTGCACACGGAATTAAAAAAACAAAAGATTTAAGTTATGAAGAACACAGTTTTATCGATCGGCTCTCAATTTCCTGAGTTCAAAAAGAGATCAGTAGTATCCATTGAAAAAGGAAAAGAGTTTTACGACATCACCTCTGAAGAGATTCGCAGTTCAGGTAAGTGGCTGGTTATGTTTTGGTGGCCTAAAGATTTTACTTTCGTTTGTCCTACAGAAATTGCTGAATTCAACCGTCATGCACAGGATTTCGAAGATAGAGAAGCGATTTTGATCGGGGCTTCTACAGATACCGAATTTGTACACGTTGCATGGAGAAGAAACCATGAAGATCTTCGCGACCTTAAGTTTCCAATGCTCGCTGATACCTCAAGAACTCTCGCTGAAGACCTCGGTATTCTTGAGCAAAATGAGAAAGTTGCATACCGTGCAACATTCATCGTTGATCCACAGGGAACTATCCGCTGGGTTTCATTATATGATCTGAACGTTGGCCGGAATGTAAGTGAAGTTTTGCGCGTACTTGATGCACTTCAAACAGATGAGCTTTGTCCCTGCAACTGGCAGAAAGGTGAAGCAACCATCGAAGCGTAAATAAAATAGATTTCTATACATCAACCAATACGAGCCGGGATCAGAAATAACCCCCTGGTCCTGGCCTTTTTTTAGCAGAATTATGAAATGAGAATTGAGAATGGCAAATAAGCATTCAACAATCCGCATTCTGCATTCAGTAATAAAACTCCCAATAAAATGTTTGGAACTACATCATCTGTTGATAATGCAGCTGCATTATTAAACGACCTTAATATAGATACAGAACATGTATCCTCTGATCTGAAATTATTGAACAGCGCTGAGAGCCGTTACCTCAAAGACATCAAGGTGAGCCTTTCATCCGCTTTACAGGCGCCGTCACTACAAAGAAAAGAATCGATGCTTATTGCATTAGCAACGGCAGTGAATGAAAAGAATGAGTTGCTAAAGAATTCATTCATCGAAAAATCCCAGGAAGAGGGCGCAAGTGAGAAAGAAATTGCAGAGGCAATTGCGTGCGCAAGCCTGCTCAGTGCAAACAATGTATATTATCGTTTTCGTCATTTTATGAATGAGGAATTTTATAATAACGCGCAGGCAGGTATCCGGATGAACATCATGGCGTCACCTGTACTCGGTAAGGAATTATTTGAATTGATAAGTATTGCTATTAGTGCAGTAAACGGCTGCGAAATGTGTGTGAAGTCGCACGAAAAGACACTTGTTACTCATGGGACAAGTAAGCAACGAATTCATGACGCAGTGCGTCTTGCTGCTGTTGTACGCTCTCTTTCAGTGATCGTATAAATTAGTGAATGATGGATTACGGCTTGTGTGCTTTGCATGCAAGCCGTTTTTATTTAAGCCACTTTCTTAATTTTGCTCAAATTGTTCACTATGCCAGGTTATGAATTTTTTGGTAACGAAGAGAGGAAAGAAGTTAACGATGTTTTGGAAACAGGCATCCTTATGAGATATGGGTTTGATGGACCGCGAAAAGGTATTTGGAAAGCCAAAGAATTGGAAGCCGCCATATGTGAACGATTCGGATGCAGGTATGCCCAGTTGGTATCCAGCGGCACAAGTGCACTTACGACAGCTATGGCTGCCCTCGGCATTGGTTATGGCGACGAAATTATAATGCCCGCTTTCACATTTGTTGCAAGCTTCGAAGCGGTACTGAGCGTAGGAGCAGTACCTGTTCTTGTAGACATTGATGACACTCTTACATTAAATCCCGCCGCAGTTGAAGCTGCCATTACATCGAAAACAAAGTGCATAATGCCTGTACATATGTGCGGCAGCATGGCTGATATGGATGCGTTGGTAAGCATCTGTGCAAAGCATAACTTACTCTTGTTGGAAGATGCCTGCCAAAGTATCGGCGCTTCACATAAAGGCAGATCACTTGGAACTATCGGCAATGCCGGCACTTTTTCATTTGATTTTGTAAAGACCATGACCTGCGCCGAAGGCGGCGTAGTTCTGACCAACGATGAAGATGTATTTATTAAGTCGGATGGCTACAGCGATCATGGACACGACCATAAAGGCGTGGACCGTGGCGCGGATCTTCATCCATTTATCGGCTATAACTTCCGCATCTCTGAGCTTCACGCCGCAGTTGGTCTGGCACAGATCAGGAAACTCAACGAATTTCTCTCCATACAAAAACGCAATCATTCCGCTATCAAAGCAGCGTTGTCTGAAATTCCTGAAGTCAGCTTCCGCCGTATTCCAGATGAGTCGGGCGACAGTTGCACATTCCTCAGTTGGTTTTTGCCAACTGAAGAATTAACGCGTTCCGTTGTGGCGAACCTCCGGGAGCAAAATGCCCTTGCAGGAAACTTTTACTGGTTCGACAATAACTGGCATTATATCAGGAAATGGGATCACCTTAAAACTTCCATGACCCTCAACGCTTTACATCCAGACCTCCGGGATTCAGTAATACATCACGCCTCCAAAGATTTTAGTGCTTCAGACAGCATAATGAATCGATGCATTTCAACTTCTGTTAGCCTTTCCTGGACTGAAGAACAGATGCAGTTGAAATGTGAGCAATTAAGAACTGCGGTTCGTAAATCGTTTGAAACCAATGCAATAAAAGCATAAACAGCGAACAGTTTTTACACAATAAATTAAAACAGGGGTTTCCATGTAGGTGCCAATCGAATTATTTGTAATTTACGGCTTGATTTTTGTGGAGCGCCCGTCCCTCAAAAAAGTTCAGGGTAAAGCAGGTAATTATGGCAATTAGTCAAAGTTTACAACAAAAGCTATTACAAAAGTTATCACCGCAGCAGATTCAGCTTATGAAATTGCTGCAGGTGCCGACTGCAAATCTGGAAGAGCGTATCAAGGAGGAACTTGAGGAAAATCCTGCATTGGAACAGGCCGAAGAGGACCATGACGATCAGTTTGATGATGTGAAAGATGAATTTGATAGTGCAGAAGATGACGATTACGAAATGGATGGCAGTGAGGACGAATACGAGAATATCGATATCAGCGAATACGTAGGCGACGAAGACGGTGAAATAGCGGAGTACAAAATGAAGGACGATAACTATCCTGATCCGGAGGATAACAAAGTCGCCCCATATAAAATGGAGACTTCCTTTCATGAGCACCTGCAGGAGCAGCTTGGAATGTTGAAGCTGGATATTCAGCAACAAAAAATAGCAGAGCAGATAGTTGGAAGCATTGATGATGACGGCTATCTCAGGAGAGAAACGATAGCGATAGTTGATGATCTTGCGTTTCGTCAAAACATAGAAACGGATGAACATGAAGTGGAAGCTGTGATAAAATTCATTCAACACTTCGATCCGCCAGGTGTTGCCGCAAGAAACCTGCAAGAGTGCCTGCTGCTACAACTGGAACGTCAACGACATAAAGGCAAGGATGTAGAACTTGCTATTGAAGTGCTTTCGAAATACTTCGATGAATTCACCAAGAAGCACTATGATAAGATACAACGTGGTTTAAGTCTCACCGATCTTGATCTCAAGAACGTCATCGGTCAGATCATCCGCCTTAATCCCAAACCAGGTGGAAATCATGGCGATATTAATAAGGCTGAGAGTTATGTAGTTCCTGACTTTTTTATTTTCAACAACGCTGGCAAGCTTGAACTTACACTCAATTCGAAGAATGCTCCTGACCTTAGAATAAGCGAAGGCTATCGGGATATGTTGAGGGAATATGACCGCGGAAGCAAGAAAGATAAACGTCAAAAAGAAGCAGTAATCTTTATTAAGCAAAAGATCGATGCGGCAAAATGGTTTATCGATGCAATTAAACAGAGACAACATACTCTGACCGCTGTCATGGAAACGATCATGGAATATCAACATGATTTCTTTCTAACCGGCGATGAAACAGTGCTGCGGCCCATGATCTTAAAAGACATCGCAGAGCGAACACAATTGGACATATCTACAGTGAGCCGTGTTGCCAACAGCAAATTTGTGCAAACAGAGTTCGGAACTTATCGGCTTAAATTCTTCTTCAGTGAATCTTTAAGTACAGATAGTGGCGAAGAGGTTTCCACCCGTGAAGTAAAAAAGATCTTAAGCGATCTTATTGAAGGTGAAAGCAAGAAGAAACCTTTAAGTGATGAGAAACTCACCGATCTATTGCAGGAGAAAGGATATAATATTGCAAGAAGAACCGTTGCAAAATACAGGGAACAACTAAACATCCCGGTTGCGCGACTTCGTAAAGAACTGTAGAATGAATGCATTCATTAAGAATGATGAAATAGACACCCTGTCTGATGATATCGAAGTTACACCGATAGAAAAGACGCCCGTAATGGTGAAATTGCTTGGCCAATTTTTATCCGTTCTTTTTCATCCACTGTTTATCCCGTTATATGTATCTGCTTTCGTTTTGTTTGTACATCCCACGGTCTTTGCCGGCTTTGCAGATGCACAAAAGATCCGCATCCTTGCCATTGTTGGTGTGAATCTTCTTTTATTACCAGCCGTCACCGTATTCTTATTATGGCGATTGAAATTTTCCGGCAGCATATTGCTGAAGACGCAGCGCGAGCGCATCATACCTTACGCAGCAACCATGTTCTTCAGCTTTTGGTGCTGGAATGTCTTCAGAAATCTTTCGTTCAGTCCGGAGGTGTTTAATAATTTTCTTTTCGGTGTATTCTTAGCAATCATCATGGGATGGCTTGCTAATATTTATTTCAAGATCAGCATGCATGCACTTGGAGTTGGCGGCATGCTTATGTTTGTAATATTGCTTTCTATAAGCGGAGAGGGAAGTCCGGGTCTTTACATTGCTGCAGCAATATTGATAACAGGCCTAACACTTTCAGCCCGGTTCATGGTCTCGGACCACAGTTCGTTCGAAGTATATAGTGGCCTTTTGCTTGGAGCGTTGGCGCAGCAGATCGCTATATGGGTTTAGATCAAATAACTTTGACCCCACTGGCTACAAACTGAATTTCTTTTTTTGGTTTCGTGATTGATTTTATTTCGTCTTTTGACTTCCCGGCATCTTCAGCATAGTGCCTTTGCTGCTTAACGGAAACCTCTTTCACATTGGCTTCTCCTTCCATTATCACGTTTTTTCCTACAATATCCTTTGGCATGAAGAATCCATAGTCTTTGAACTTAACCATCAAATTGGCTCCTTCGCTATTTTTCAGCTTCATCCAGCATCCCTTTTCCTGGCAGACTTCAACCACAGTTCCTGTAAGCTTGCCAGTATAACCTGATGACGATACTGATCTTTGCAATTCCTCTACGTTGATGCCCTCGCCCTTTGAAACTTCAGCACCATAGAGCGTACCAGGCTTTGCAGATGCAGGTGATTGAGCCTGCACACCAAGCGTCATTGCTAATATTAAAGACAAAACGAAAAAGCTTTTCATATCAGGTGTTTGATCAAATGTACAAAGCACCGGCCATTTTATGCGGCCTTTTTCAGATGTTGTGCTCAATAATTCCGGACCGCTTCATCGAATCACAACGATGAAAATCACCAAAATATTTAGTTTTTTCCTGCTAAGAATATTAGTGTTGATAAGATAATTTTATCTACATTTGACAAACAATAATTTTGAAGCCAAACTTTACAACATGTCAAACAGCGAAAAACTCAAGGCCCTGAAGCTCACGATGGATAAGATCGATAAGGACTTCGGAAAGGGTAGTGTGATGATGATGAATGAGCGTGCAGAACAGCTGCAGGAAGTAGTATCGACTGGTTCGATCGGACTTGACTCGGCTTTGGGAATTGGCGGTCTTCCAAAAGGACGGATCATTGAGATTTACGGGCCTGAATCTTCCGGTAAGACCACCGTTGCTATACATGTTATTGCAGAAGCTCAAAAGAAAGGAGGCATGTGTGCGATCATTGATGCGGAACACGCATTCGATAGCGCCTATGCGCAGAAGCTCGGTGTAGATGTAGATAACCTGCTGATCTCGCAACCGGATTATGGCGAACAGGCACTTGAAATTGCGGACAGGCTTATCCTCTCGGGAGCATTGGATGTAGTAGTAATTGATTCTGTTGCTGCACTGGTTCCTAAGGGTGAATTGGAAGGAGAAATGGGTGACAGCAAGATGGGCCTCCAGGCTCGACTGATGTCACAGGCTTTAAGAAAACTTACCGCAACAATAAGCAAAACAAACACCATTTGCATTTTCATCAACCAGTTGAGAGAGAAGATCGGGGTGATGTTTGGAAACCCGGAAACAACTACCGGTGGTAATGCCCTTAAGTTTTATGCATCTGTTCGACTGGACATTCGCAGAATGGCTCAGATCAAGGACGGAGACGAAGCAATCGGAAATCGGGTGAAAGTAAAAGTGGTGAAAAATAAAGTTGCACCCCCATTCCGCAGTGCTGAATTTGACATCGTATTTGGTGAAGGCATTTCCAAAGCTGGTGAAATTATTGACATGGGTGTTGAACTTGGCATTCTTCAAAAGAGCGGTAGCTGGTTCAGTTATAATACCGATAAACTGGGTCAGGGCCGTGAAACAGTAAAGCAGATGATGCTCGACAATCCGGAGCTGGCCAATGAAATCGAAACGAAGATCCGCGAGAAGATCAAAGAAATGCAAGCCGCTTAGGCAGTTGAAAATTTATATGGGTTAGTATGTAGATGGCCTCCTTCGGGAGGCTGTTTGCGTTTATTGACTGGATATACAAAAGTAAAGAGCAAAAAAAAGGGGCATGAATAGAAATTCAACCCCGTTTTAAAATCCAATATCCTATGAAAAACCGTTGTAAAAATAACTCCGCGATTTGATATACGCAACTCATTTTTGCCAAAAGTCAAATTACTTATCCACTTTATTTCTTAATTAGTCGCTCCTGCGTAACAGACGCCGTTGTTTTGTTTCTGAAACGAATGAAGTAAATTCCTTTTTCAAGAGCACTGACATTTAAGGTATAAAGGCCGCTAACCGTAAAAGCCGGTACCTTAATCTGACCCTGTGCATCAAGAAGCATCACCTCGGCAGGAAATGTGGTGCGTATGATCAGAACGTTCTCTACAGGATTCGGGTAAAACCTAATCGGTTCTTCCCCTTCAAAAACCGCAAGCCCTGAAGCCAACAGGTTCTTTGTTCCGTCAGGCTCTACAATGTAGATGCGATAAGCATTTCGACCCGGTCCAGGCGCCTCGTCCAGCCATTCATGTGTCAATAGAGAACTGTCGGCTCGCAATAAACCAACCACCTCAAAATCTTTGTCGTTGTTCTTCCGTTCAATTGAATAAAACCCAACACTCCTCAGTTTTAATTCAGTCCAATGAAGCAGGACCTTGCTATTTTGCCGGCTGACGGTTAATGCACTTCGCAATATAGTGGTGTCTGAAACGACGCGCGCTGACGACCCTTGTGCAAGACAAGGAACACCTGCGATAAGTAAACAAATCAAGATCAGGTAGTTCAGCATAATTTAATGGGCGAGAGTTATCAACAAATATCATGCCCCCTGTGGAAAACTTATAAACGCTTATCATTCGTATGAGCCGTGCAGTTAAAAAGATTTAAAAGTTACCTTGCCTCCTGATTGGAATAAAGCTTAAAGGAAACAGATTTATGGATATACGTTTATTTAAACCTCGAAAACGAATCGCACTGGTAGCTCACGACAATAAGAAAAAGGATCTCATCGAATGGGCGGTGTTTAATAAGGCAGTTCTTTCTCGTCACGAACTATTTGCAACAGGCACTACAGGAAATTTATTGGAAGACAAGCTTGACCGACCTGTCAAAAAACTTTTGAGTGGGCCAATTGGTGGAGACCAGCAAATAGGGTCGATGATCGCACAGGGAGAAATAGATATTCTAATTTTCTTTTGGGATCCCATGGAAGCGCAGCCACACGACAGCGATGTGAAAGCTCTTCTCAGAGTGGCGATCGCCTGGAACTGCATTGTTGCTAATGATCGTGCAACTGCAGATTTCATTCTTACATCACCATTGATGTTAAACGAATATGCAGCACAGATTCCGGACTACTCTTCCTACCTGAAAAGAAAAATTCAATAACGGTTCAAGACAATTATCCCCAATTATTACGGGGCCTGATTTTTTAACCGGTTTGAACAAAAAACCGGTTGAACAAAATCGTCAGGAAAAGTCTCGTGGCAATCGTTGGCCTGCTCGCATTTGTGCTGCTACTTTTCGCAGGCATCGCAATATATATTGCATCAAACAATGCTGCTCTCAAGGGCCGGCTTTCTGAAAAAATACAGGAAAGAACCCGCGGACAGGTGGTGATCGGTAAAGTTTCTCCAGCTTTCTTAAGCACTTTCCCGTTTCTGTCGATCGAAATTGACAATCTCACATTACGAGACAGTGCATATTCTCGCCACAAGGTGGATATGCTTCGCGTAAAGAAGGCATATTTACGTATCTCTTTGTTTAGGATACTTTCCGACGTAATGTTTGATCGTGTTATCCTGGAAAATGGGCAGATCAACCTCTTCCGTGATCATACAGGATTCAACAATACATATGTGTTCAAGACTGCAAACAAGGAAAGTGAAGGCGAGCCGTCTCAAAAGCCTTCAGCTGCTGCATATCCTGCCGTTGAAATGCGAAGCGTCATGATAGATTTTCGCAATCCATCAAGGAATAAACATCATCGAATCTTCGCAAAAGAGTTGGTGGCCACCATCAGGAACAAAAAAAACCTGCTCTGGATCAATGCTTCCACCAATCTAAAGATTGATCACATCGCATTCAATACAGAAAAAGGAGGGTTTCTATACAACACAAACTGGCAATCAAAGCTTGAATTAAGGTACTCGAAACAACTGAGGCGATTGGATTTTAAGGATCAGTCCGTTTCGTTAAATGGACGTCCGTACATTCTTTCAGGCGAATTCCATACCCATCCCGAAAAGCCTCAGTTTAAGTTGCAGATCCGGGCACCGAAAACAACCTATTCAGACTGCGCTTCCCTTCTACCCAAGAAAATTGGAGACAAGGTTAGAAAATATGCGATTGCTGGTCCTGTCGCAGTTGTAGCTGACATTTCAGGTCTTACGCGTCAGGGTTCAAAGCCTTTGGTTTCCGTAAAACTTATAGCAAATAACAACGATGTACAAAGTCCTTTCGTGTCCCTGACAAATTGCAATTTCACCGCTACTTTTTCAAACCAGCTTCATCAAAGCCTGGGTCGAAACGACTCTAACTCTGTGGTAAGGATTCTGAGCCTCCGGGGCCGACTGGGTGCCATCCCCATTCGAATGGATTCGATTGTCATCGCAGATCTTATAAAGCCGAAGATCAAGGCCGTGCTTATCAGTGACCTCAATTTAACTGACCTTAATGAGCATTCAGGTAGTGAAACGCTGAAATTCACTGCCGGCACCGCTTCTATCAGACTATTCTATGATGGGCCCGTGGAGGAAACAGTAATAAATCCCTCCTTATATGGCAATATCAGTTTTAATAATGCGGATATAATTTACTTGCCGAGAGATTTTAGAATGCTAAATGCCCGGGGCCGAATTGAACTTGCAAGAAACCATTTGTCCGTAAAGTCATTGTCTCTAAGCACTGGCAAATCGCAGATATCGATGGATGGATATGCAGAAAATTTTCTTTCGCTTCTTAATGTTAGTCCCGAGTCTTTACTATTAAAATGGAACATCCGAACACCTCACTTATTCCTCGAGGATTATCGGGCGTTTCTTTCAAAAAGGCGTGTCTCTGATCGCAAACAACGAAATGAAGCTTTGTTCAAATCAACTTCTTCCAAAGTTGATAAGATGCTTGTTGATGGTAGAGTTCAATTATCGTTAACGGCGCATAAGATGAACTATAAAAAATTTGATGCAAATGATGTCCAGGCGTACGTGGAGCTAACATCCAATGAGGCCAACGTCCGTGAGGTTTCTATGAATCATGCGAATGGCAGGATGCGCCTTCAGGGCCAGATGCAGGAAGGGACCGGTCAGGACAACTCCAACAAGGTTTTGATCAAAGCAGATCTCGAGAACCTTGACCTGCCGATACTGTTCAATTCGTTCTCCAACTTCGGCCAGGATGCAATTGAGGCGCGCAACATCGCCGGAAGAGTCAGTGCGCTGGCCAACATCACTACGAATATAACCGACAAAGCAACGGTTTTACGTGACAACACTAAAGGAACAATCGACTTCCTTGTACAAAAATTTGAATTAAACAATTTTGAACCAATCCAGAAGATCGCAGAAAAGGTGTTCAAGAAGCAAGATTTCAAAAACATTCGCTTTGCTGATCTTGAAAATAGATTAATGGTCGACGGTACCGCCATTTCGTTCGATCGAATGGAGATCCGTTCAACGGCGATAACAATGTTTGTAAAGGGCGTTTACGATGTGCGTAAGGGAACTGACATGAGCATCACTCTCCCTGTAAGAAATCTGCTGAAAAGTAATGCCGGCGTGGAACTCAGTGATGAAGGCAAATCGCAGAAAGGATTGAGCATCCGACTTCGCGCGAAGACCGGTGATGACGGAAAACTTAAAATAGGATGGGATCCCCTGCGACGCGGTGGGGGTTAAAGCCGATTCATTAAATTCGTATATGCCATTTAAACTGCACACCAGTTTTTCGCCTGCCGGGGATCAGCCTGAAGCAATCAGGCAACTCACCGATGGTCTTCTAAAAGGAGAGCCACATCAAACACTCCTTGGGGTGACCGGATCAGGAAAGACATTTACCATCGCAAATGTTATTGAGCAGGTTCAAAAACCAACACTTGTATTAACGCACAATAAAACTCTGGTTGCCCAACTATACGGTGAGTTCAAGCAGTTCTTTCCGGAAAATGCGGTCGGATACTTTGTAAGCTATTATGATTACTATCAGCCTGAGGCGTATATGCCAGTGAGCGATACGTACATCGAGAAAGACCAGTCTATCAATGAAGAACTTGAAAAGCTTCGCCTTCAGGCAACGGCGCATCTGCTCAGCGGTCGGCGCGACATCATTATTGTTGCGTCTGTAAGCTGCATATATGGTATCGGTAATCCGGCAGAATATGAAAACAGTATCGTGCGGATTCGCAGGGGACAAACCATTTCCCGCCAGGGTTTTCTTCATTCGCTGGTTAACTCTTTGTACACCCGGAGTCAGGGCGAGTTTGGTCGGGGTTCGTTTCGCGTTCAGGGAGATACTGTTGACATCAATCTTCCATACCTGGACTACGGATATCGTATTTCATTCTTTGGTGACGAAATTGATGAAATAGAAAGTATAGATGTGACCAATGGAAAGCGGATGCTTAAGCTTGAAGATGCTGCGATCTTTCCGGCCAACCTATACATCGCTCCTAAAGACATGATGCAGCAGATACTTTATGAGATACAGGATGAGCTTGCTGCGCAGATCGATTACTTCAAGAGCACCGGTAAATTTATTGAAGCACAACGACTATCTGAAAGAGTGAATTTTGATCTCGAGATGATCCGGGAGCTTGGCTTTTGCAATGGGGTCGAAAACTATTCCCGCTTTTTTGATAGAAGAAATCCGGGTTCACGACCCTTCTGCTTATTAGATTATTTTCCCAAAGACTTCTTGTGTGTGATCGATGAAAGCCATCAAACCATCCCGCAAGTCAGTGGAATGTATGGTGGTGATCGCAGTCGCAAACTCGTTCTTGTCGATTTTGGTTTCCGTTTGCCATCGGCACTTGATAACAGGCCATTGAACTTTCATGAATTTGAATCGATGATGAACCAGGTGATCTATGTTTCGGCCACACCCGGAGAATACGAGCTCGAAAAATGCGAGGGCATTGTAGTGGAACAAGTTGTTCGACCGACCGGTCTTCTTGATCCTCCCATTGAAGTGCGTCCAAGTCACAATCAGATCGATGATCTATTAGATGAAATCGATAAGCGGGTTCAGAAGGGTGACAGGGTTTTGGTGACCACACTAACAAAACGTATGGCCGAAGAAATGGATCGATATCTGGGAAAGATAAACATCAAGTCCAAATACATACACAGCGAAGTGGATACACTCGAGCGCGTTGAAATTTTACGACAACTTCGATTGGGAGAGATCGATGTGCTTGTTGGTGTGAACCTGCTTCGTGAAGGTTTGGATCTGCCGGAAGTATCGCTGGTTGCCATACTTGATGCCGACAAAGAGGGATTTCTACGGAACGAAAGATCGCTGACACAAACTGCCGGACGTGCTGCGAGGAATGTGGATGGACTCGTTATCTTTTATGCTGATCGCATGACAGAAAGCATGCAGAAGACAATTGATGAAACAAATCGCAGGCGCGAAAAACAGATAGCTCATAATATTGAACATAACATAACTCCGCGGACTGTAAAGAAAAGCAAAGAGCAGGTTTTCGCGCAAACATCTGTTTTGGATATAAAAGGTTATGATGTTCGAAGTCCTTATTCGATCGCCCCGGATGAAGAGCTGGTGCAGAAAGTAGCAGACGAGCAACCGGATTATCAGACCATACCTCAACTGGAAAAAGCAGTTGCGAAAATCAGGAAGGAGATGGAAAAAGCTGCTCGCGACCTTGATTTTATGGAGGCGGCCAGGCTTCGTGATGAAATGTTCCGCATGAAAAAAGAGCTGGAGCTACTACAGAAAAAGTAGAAACAGTAAATTGCGACATGTCAAAGAAGCTATTTCTCCTCGATGCAATGGCGCTTGTATTCCGAGCTTATTACGCTCTTATCCGCAATCCCCGGGTAACATCAAAAGGTAGAAATACCAACGCTCAGTTCGGCTTTACCAATACTTTGGTAGATCTTATAAATAATCAAAAGCCGACACACATGGCCGTGTGTTTTGATACACATGCGCCTACAGAACGACATACCGACTTCGTAGAATATAAGGCCAACCGGCAGGAAGCTCCGGAAGATCTTATGGATGCAATACCGGATATTAAGCGAATCATTAAAGGATTCTGTATTCCCTGCATTGAATTCGACGGTTTTGAAGCCGACGATGTGATTGGTACATTGAGCAAACAGGCTGCACTTGCTGGATACGAGGTGTACATGGTTACCCCGGACAAAGACTATGGCCAGCTTGTTGACGATAACATTTTTATATACAAGCCCGGCTACCAGGGAGGCGACGCTGAAATACTGGGCAAGGAACAGGTGTGTTCCAAATGGAACATTAAGGACGTGAGCCAGGTGGTAGACATTCTTGGCCTGATGGGAGATGCCGTAGACAACATTCCAGGAATTCCCGGTGTTGGTGAGAAAACTGCCGCTAAATTACTTGCAGAATATGGGACACTTGAAAGCGTCATCGAAAATGCTGGCAGCATAAAAGGTGCCCTGGGTGAGAAAGTGCGCGCTGGAAGAGAATCGGCCATAATGAGTAAGAAGCTTGCTACCATCATTACAGATGTTCCCGTTGAATTTCATGAAGAAGATTTCCGAATTAAAGAGTGCAATAAAGACCTGCTCACAGACATTTTCCTCGAGTTGGAATTTAAGTCGATAGGCAGGCGTATCCTTGGTGATAACTTTGCAAACTCATTTGCAAACGGCCAGCGTTCCGTCGTTGACGCAGCCTTACCAGTTGGCGTGCAAACGGATTTATTCGGGAATGTAGTTGAATCATCACAAGAGGTTCCAGCTTTGCCTGATCAGCCACAGGTTTGTATTGATAAAAACATTCATAACACCCCACACGAATACATCCTGGCCGACACACAGGAAGAGATCGACGAACTTATTGCTGCACTCTCTAAGCAACCCCAGGTTTGTTTCGATACTGAAACTACCTGCATTGATGCAAATGATTGTGCCCTTGTAGGGCTAAGCTTTTCATACGTTCCGCATCAGGCATACTACGTACCATTTTGTCAGGACCAGATGAAGACTGCTGCAAGGCTCAAACACTTTGCGCCCTTATTTGAGAAGACGGACATTACCTGGGTTGGTCAAAATCTTAAATACGATATTCTCGTTCTTAAGTGGTACGGTTATGAATTGAAGGGAAGTACATTCGACACCATGCTTGCACATTATGTCATTGATCCGGATGGCAAAAGAAGCATGGATATGTTAAGTACCCAGTATCTTTCATACGAGCCCATTCCCATCGAGGATCTTATAGGCAAGAAAGGAAAGAACCAGGGAAATATGAAAGATGTCGAGATCGAAAAAATTAAAGATTATGCTGCTGAAGATGCCGACATAACCCTTCAATTGAAACATGTATTTGCTCCGTTATTGAAAGAGAAGGAGGTGGAGAAAGTTTTCAATGAAGTTGAGAATCCATTGGTGAAAGTGCTTGCGGATATGGAGTTTGAAGGGATCCGCGTGGATATCGATTTTTTAAAAGAATACTCCAGGACACTTGAATCGGACGCGAAAAAGCATGAAGAGGCAGTTTATGAACAAGCAGGAGTGCGGTTCAATCTGTCTTCTCCGCGCCAATTGGGTGAAGTACTTTTTGAAAAGCTGAACCTGGATCCAAAAGCGAAGAAGACAAAGTCGGGTCAGTATGCTACGGGTGAGGATGTGCTACTCAAGCTCTCACATCAAAGTAAGATCGTAGAAGATATTCTTTCCTATCGTGAACTAACGAAGCTGCGGTCGACTTACGTGGATGCGTTACCAGAAATGATCAACCACAAA
This sequence comes from Bacteroidota bacterium, assembly GCA_023437225.1. Classification (GTDB taxonomy): domain Bacteria; phylum Bacteroidota; class Bacteroidia; order Chitinophagales; family Chitinophagaceae; genus Flavitalea. Next base: position 167,316 of record JAEZGS010000001.1, read on the forward strand.
ACCGGCCGCGTTCATACGAGCTTTGCACAGGCAGTTGCTGTGACCGGGCGTCTTTCCAGTAACAATCCCAATCTTCAAAATATACCGGTACGTACCGAAAGGGGCCGTGAAATTAGAAAAGCCTTTATCCCCCGAGACAAGGATCACGTTCTGTTGTCCGCCGATTATTCACAGATTGAATTGAGGATTGTTGCGGCAATCAGTGGCGATCCGGCAATGTGTGAGGCGTTTGCGCTCGGAAAGGACATTCACACTGCAACAGCCGCAAAGGTGTACGGGGTACCTGAAGAGGAGGTAACCAAAGAACAGCGCTACAAAGCGAAGAGCGTAAACTTCGGAATTATCTATGGCCAGGGAGCATTTGGTCTTGCCGACAACCTGGGCATTAGCAGGACCGAAGCAAAGGCAATAATCGATAACTATAAAAAACAGTTCTCTAACATTCAGCGTTACATGGACGATACCATCAATTTCGCGAGGGAAAACGGGTACGTTAGAACGCTGATGGGACGCAAGCGATGGCTTCGGGACATCAATTCCGCGAACTTCACGGTCAGAGGTTTTGCCGAACGAAATGCTATCAATTCCCCCATCCAGGGAACCGCCGCCGATATGATCAAGATGGCCATGATCCGCATACATGATGAATTTAAAAAGCATGGATTTCGTTCGAAAATGGTACTGCAGGTGCATGACGAATTAGTATTTGATGCGCTCCGCGAAGAAGCCGAAACCATACAACCTATCATTCTCGACTGTATGAAGCAGGCACTACCTCTCCCCAACGGAGTTCCGGTTGAAGCAGAAATAGGAGCAGGGCTCAACTGGCTCGAGGCACATTAAAAGATGTGAGAAACATGGCCGATCGCAATTTCCGTCTCATTACGGGCGTTGTATCGCACAAGAGGCAAAAAGTGCAAGTGTTTATATCCATTGTGATATAAGTGGCTTACCTTAGCGCTTTATTTCCCAAACCCAGAGTCCTAAACAAGTAATGCATAACGTGGAATTATCAAAGGAGCGTCAGTCGAGTCCTGGTATAGTAAAAGATTTAGATGGTCCTTATTTACAGTCTTCTTTGAAAAGAGAAATGTCGCGGACCGTTATTGATGTTCAGGAGAAGGAACGAAAGCATCTTTCCCGCGAATTACACGACAACGTTAACCAGATTCTCTCCTCCTGTAAACTTTTTCTAGAAGTAGCGGAGACGGAAACTACGAACAAGGATTACTTCCTTCAACTCGCACAAAAGCATATCAAGTCGGCAATTGATGAAATTCGTAACATCAGTCATTCTTTGAATCCACCATGCCTTGACGGTGCCGGCCTTGTAAATTCAGTCATCGAACTCGGCGAACACATAAATCGTTCAGGCAAGATCCAGGTTCATGTGGATGTCGAAACCTTTAATGAGGATTTTCTTTACAGCCCCATAAAGCTGGCTATCTATCGTATGATCCAGGAACAGATCAATAATGTACTGAAACATGCGAAAGCTAAAAATCTTTATCTCTCGTTCCATTCAACCGATAATTCCATCGTTGTAACAATCGAAGATGATGGCGTTGGCTTCAATGTGAATAAGGCGAAGAAAGGGCTTGGTCTGCAGAATATTTTATATCGAGTCGACTGCTTTAAGGGCAAATATCATATTGATTCATCTCCGGGCAATGGGTGCCGAATGCGTATTGAGATGCCATTTTATCTCCCCGTATCTTAATAATTGCAACTTTAGTTTGAAGGCCTTCGCCTCTGCAATTACCATTTAGTGGCTAACTTCAGGAGATGAAGCCAGCATTTATCTATTGCTATGACGCCTATTGCGGTTGGTGTTATGGATTCAGTCCTGTGATTAGAAAACTCTCTGATCAATACAAAAACTCTTTTGACTTTGAAGTGTATTCCGGCGGAATGATACTTCCCGAAAAGCCGCGCCACATCGGCCTTATGGCGGGCTACATTCAGAAAGCTTACAAAAATGTAGAAGACCTGTCGGGCGTAAAATTTGGCGAGGATTACCTGTGGCATATTTTCAATCCAACTGAAAGTGACTGGCATCCGGATTCACTGAAGCCGGCAATAGCGCTTTGCATATTTAAAGAGTATTACCCGGATATGCAGGTATTGTTCGCATACGAATTGCAACACGCACTACATATGGAAGGAAGGGATCTATGCGACAACGAAGCATACAGGCACTTACTGGAGCGATACCATATTCCGGCCGATGCATTTTATGATAAGCTGGGAGCTGCGAAATACGAAGAGCAGGCGAGGTATGAATTTGCAATTGTAAAACAATTGCGGGTTACAGGGTATCCAACCTTGTTGCTGCAAACAGAAGAAAACAAATTCTACATGGTGAGCCGCGGATTCACCAACTACGATAGTGTGGAAGCAACTTTGTCATCCATATTAAAGGAGCTCAATCTGAATAATTAAATGGTTCGAATATGATAGTCACTTTAACTATGAATCCGGCAGTGGACAAAAGCACGAGTGTAGAAGCTATGATACCGGAGAAAAAATTAAGGTGCCGGGAGGTGCTTGTGGAAGCGGGCGGAGGAGGCATCAATGTGAGCAAGGGCCTGCGTAAGCTTAATGGCGATTCCATAGCTGTGTTTCCTTCAGGTGGTAACAACGGGAAGCTACTTGAATCGTTTTTAGGAGACCTTCAAATAAAGTTTCAAACTGTGCCGGTGAAAGGTGAAACACGAGAAAGCTTTACCGTTAACGAAGAAAAAACCGGTGCGCAATACCGATTCGTGCTACCCGGGGCATCATTGGATGAAAATGATATTCGCCGATGTATAGATCTGATACAAACGATGACGCCGGCACCTCAAGTACTTGTTGCAAGTGGTAGCCTTCCGCCGGGCGTGGGCGATGATTTTTTTCAACGTCTCGCAAACGCTTCAAAAAAAATGGGTGCAAAGTTTATCATAGACAGCTCCGGAAAACCACTTCAATTAGCCGTGCAGGAAGGTGTTTACCTGCTAAAACCTAATCTTTCGGAACTATGTACATTGGTTGGCAAGACTCACCTGGAGCTTGATGAAGTGGACGATGCAGCAAAAAGCATTATCAATAAGGGGAACTGCGAAGTGATAGTTGTTTCGATGGGACCTTCCGGTGCCTTATTGGTAACAAAAGATATGTGCAAACATATTCCGGCGCCAACGGTCAGAAAACAAACCACTGTTGGCGCAGGTGACAGTATGGTGGCCGGAATGGTCTTCAAACTCAATGCCGGCGCGGATTTGCTAGACATGGTGAGATTTGGGATCGCCTGTGGTACCGCTGCAACAATGAACCGCGGTACACAACTCTTTAATCCCGAAGACGCCATGAAATTGTACAGTTGGTTGAAACGGTAATCATTTAGTGTTGAACCTATGAAACTTGATTCCGATTTTTTATATTCGTTCAATGAAAAAAATAACCCTGATAACCAGCATGCTTGTGCTTTGTGTTGCACTAGTTTCCTTCACTGCATTCAACGAAGGGATCTACAAAAACCTTAAAGTCCTACCGAAGAACATTACAAAAGAACAGATGGATAGCACCATGAAGCATTACGCGAAGTCACTTGGTGTGAAATGCGGATTTTGTCATGAGAGAGGTGCAGACGGAAAGTTTGACTTCCCCAGTGACAAGAACAAGCATAAGGAAGTGACAAGAGACATGATCAAGATGACCAATAAGCTCAACAAGAAATATTTCGACAACGAACTTGACAGGAAAACGGGACTTGCTGTAGTCACATGTTTTACATGTCATAATGGAAATGAACATCCCGCCGTTCAACCACCTGTTGATCCGAATGAATAACCTGAGATATTAACGGCACTCCTTCGTCCAGTTTGTTGCGAATTATATCCTGTGAAAGCAGCAATTCGCTGGCATAAGGCAGATATAGCTCCCGATCTTCGCCTACGCCATCTATTACTTTGAGGGACCATAGACCGGCGTCGTGCCAAAGCTGCTGGTGGTCCCAATCAGGCCTGTCGATTATGGGATATAGGCAAACGCCGTATAACGGAATGCCTGCATCAAGGATCTTGCAACATTCTTTAGTGATAAATTCCAGCCAGTTGGGACGGTGTTCTGCGCAATGGCTTGTTTCCGACAAGACCACCGGCTTTGAATAGCGGCGGTATGCAGATGCCAACAAAGCACTCAGCGGTTTCCACCTTGGGTCATTTTCTTCATTGAACCAGGGTAGGAAATTGGAAGTTCCGTTGATCCATTGGTTATTGTAGTAAAAATTGAGGCCTTGTATATCTAGCAAATCAGGTTTTCCACCCAGTTCTCCGCAAATCCGGCCGGTTAGTATGTCCATTGCCTGATACTGATCTTCATTGATCTTTGCTGCCGCAAGAACCTGCTCCTGATCGCCTGCAATTTGAGGAACTATATTGACCAGGGGTTCTGTCGACATTATCTTCACAGTGGGGTCGGCTTCTTTCATTTCAAGAACACCTTCGATATAGGCACGCATTAATGCATATTTCACCTCCCAGCCCTGTCCCCGGCAATACGGCGAGGTTCCCCGAGCATCACCCCCCAGCCATGAAATAAAACTGACTTCATTAATTGGCGTAATGATCAGATCTCCATCGGCGTATAGATCCCTGTAATGCATAACAAAGGCCCGAGCCATTTTTGCAAAACGCCGGGCAAACATCGGATGAAGTGGCGTAAGATCATCGGGGAAACCAAAATGGCAGAGGTCCCACACCTGTTGAATGCCATTCTCTCTCGCCACTCGCATCATGTAATCAACGTCCGTCCAATCGTATGTGTATGCTCGTTTTTCCACATGGCTCCATCTGATTCCTTCCCTAACAGTTTTGATGTTGAATTGGTTCAACAAGCCATAGTCTTCCGACAGTCGCTTAAGATGGCCTGTTTGTTCAAGAAGATCCACCCTGTTTCCGAAGGCATTGAGTTGGTCAGTACATTCATACCCTGCCATCCAAAAACTATTAAACGGGTTGGCAGGAATCGGTGTTGGAGTGTAGATTGTTTGCATATAAAGTCTGATGTCAACTGCAGTTCAAAAAAATGTGCCATTTGTAGTTCGAAGCATGCCCCAAACATTTATTCGGCGCAGGGGCATAGTGTTTGTACTTCAGTGACTGCAATACGATTATTCATTAAAATATATTTCTATGAAAAGATTATCATTTGCGTGGCTTATCGCAATGTCGGCGCTGTTCTTTCAGGCTTGCGGAGATAGCAACAATACCGATGACAATGCTATCGAAAGCAACACTACGACAGATAATACGTCTACTAGTTCAAACAATGCAGACGGCATGGGTCACTCGGACACAACCACTGGCTTGAACAACAACAGCTCATTAAATAAGTCCGAACGTTTCATGGTAGAAGCGGCGAGCGGTGGCATGATGGAAGTTGATCTGGGCAACCTTGCAAAAGAAAAGGCAACCAATGCAAAGGTTAAAGAATTTGCGGCAATGATGGTAAAAGATCATACTAAAGCTAATGATGAGTTGAAAGCTTTGGCTTCAAAGAAGAATGTTACCCTGCCTGCAACAATGGAAGACAAACATCGCGAACACATCAACGATTTGCGCGACAAGTCAGGGGCGGAATTTGATAAAGATTACATGGAGATGATGGTTAAAGACCATAAAGATGATATTGATAAATTCGAGGACATCGCCAAAAACTCCGATGATGCTGATTTGAAAGCGTTTGCTAACAAGACTCTTCCTGTCTTAAGGAAGCATCACGAGCAAGCGAAACAAATTGAAGACTCATTGAAAAAATAGATGGTGTTGAACAATAGAAAAGGGCAGTGATCACTGCCCTTTTTTGTTATGCATTTACGATAGAAATGAGTATTCAATTGCTTGACCTACGGCTCGGGAACGCTCTGTACATCCGTTTTTCAATTCGATCCAATCGCCACGATTATCTTTTTTAAGGAAGAGAATTGGTCCACCAATCAGCTTCACAATATAGTGTAATAACTTTCCTTCCTGGGTAAATGGCTTTATGATCATTGCTGTCCATTCGCGATTCCACCTGAATATCGTTTCATACATTGAGTCTCCTGAAAAGACTTCTTCCTCGCTATTATAATTACTTTTCATAGTGACATATTTGATATCACTACAGAAAAAAAATTTGCCACCAAAGTTGGAGAAATCGTTTCCCAGAGAGATGAGCAATTTCCTTAAAATGTGCCCGGAAATATAAGTGTGGAAAGAGTGATAATAAAATTGCTGAAGAAAATACACCGATTTATAAGTGAGCAAGGCTTCTAAAGACCTGTTTAGCGCGCCCACACTTTTTCATGGAGATAACGAGCGACGGCGTCAACTCTGTTGCTGCCTGTTGCCCTCACGGCCTGCAGTAACTGAATGGAGGAAACTTCAAACTTCTTTGACCAATAAACTGCCTCCCTGGGCGACTCAAGGTGGATCCTTTTGTCGTGGGACTTACCGGGTTTCTTAACACTTGATGTCATGGGATGTATTTCAACGTTAACGGCCTAAAAATTATGCCAGTATGGCACAATATTGTTCCCTTTAACTAAAGATAGGACGCGGTAGGCTGAACAAAAAGGTGATTGCCTCATTTCTTTGGTGTAAAATGACGATTTCATGGTCGCATTTCTCACTCAAGATTTCCGTGCGTCCATATTCGGGGAATTTATCCCCCAAAAGTTTGCGTTAAAAACTGAAATTGAGTCTGTATGGGGATTCCACAAATGGAACCGTTGAACATAATTGCCGAAGATTGGGACGACTATAAACGAATCACTGGTGAATTGTCCGAGAACTGGGTATTTCGGGGACAGGTGAACGCTGATTGGGAATTGCGGAATGCTTTGGAGCGAACTAATTTCATTCAACACACCAAAGGAATTGAACAGAAGTTCCTGATGGAATTTCAACGTGGAGCAAGAAATTACCTCAATCGTGATGAAACCCCAGAGCACATAATTGAATGGCTTGCGCTCATGCAGCACCATGGAGCGCCTACAAGGTTGGTCGATTTTTCGAAGTCACCCTTCATCTCTTCATATTTCGCCTTCGAACAGTGTTGGGAATCAACCGATTATGTGGCAATTTGGGCGTTGAATGTCCATCACATCCGAAAAGCTGCCAGCGCCATTCTGGCGGAACGATTTCCGAAGGAGTGGGCTTCGAGTGGAGGCCATATCAACGAGCAGATCTTTGAGAAAATTTTTTTCCTGGACGAAATTTCGTTTGTTTTCCCTGTGGAACCTTTCCGGATGAATCGCCGTTATTCGATTCAGCAATCGATATTCTTAAGTTCAGGTATCAGCACATGCCCCTTTATGGATCAGTTGATGTTTTTGGGGGCAGACATATCAAAATCGGTCATCCGAATTGACGTTCCCACGCACGACCAAAAGCGAGTGATCAGAGATCTTCAAAAGATGAACATCCATCGCGCCAGTCTCTTCCCGGATTTGGATGGTTACGCGCTGTCAATGAAAATGAAATACGATTATATGAAGACTCCGGAAGAATCCCTGGAAGACCACATCCGGATGATGAACGACCGCAGGTTTGACATCAATCCTTAAATCAGCCATCCAAGAACCAGGCATGTCAATACTATAAGAGGTGCGGGAATTCGGGTGTACGCAAGCAATAACCAGGTCGATAAGATCACAGCGAGATTCAATACGCTTACGGTGCGAAACTCAGTCAGGGAAATGTCTTTCATCATGTAGAGGGTGGATGCTACCATAATTCCTACCACAACAGCATTAACCCCCTCCAGTGAGCGGTAAACTGTCGCATATTTTTTCAGGTTATGCCAGATCGGAAAAAAGAAGAGTACCAGCAGGGCACTGGGTAGAAATATGGCAACAGTTCCAATGAGGCAGCCTAACACTTGCATGGCCGGACCCTTGTCGCGCAATGCCATGCCGCCCACAAACGAGGCAATAGAGAAAACCGGTCCGGGAATAGCCCGGACGATGCCGGCGCCGGTGTAAAAATCGTCTCGCTCAATTCTTATCACGTTCGCATTTTCAGGCTTTCTTCGCTCCAATGCTTTTGGACGTTCAACGAACTGCTCGTACATCATGGGAATCAACACCTGACCACCACCAAATACAAGTGAACCAGATCGATATAAATTTTCAAAAAGATTATATGAGGCGCGGTTGGGCCAGTCATTTTTTCTCGCCAGTTCACTGAGGGCACCGGCGGACAGAAACATGAATGCGAAAAGCCAGATGTTTCCCCATTTTATCTTTTTTCGTGGAACCGCCTTTTGGGGGATGCGTCTTTGGCTCAGATTTGTTACCACACCGCCGAGTACGAGGAGCAAAGGGAATATCCATGGGAAGTTAAAAAAGAAGTAGGTAGCAACTGCACTTAAAATAAAGATCCACACCGTTATCTGGTTGTGCACCGCAACCCTATATGATAGGGCAGAGGCGTACACCAGGAATCCGACGGCCATAGGTTGGATGAATTTGAAAATGTCCGTATGCAATGCTTTCTGGTCGATATAACTTAGAAAAAAAGACAGCGCCCCCATCAGCATACACGCCGGTAGTATCCATACAAGTAAGGTTAGTATTGCCAGGGGCACACCGCCCCGTTTGTAACCCACAAGAGTGAGTACCTGTGTAGATGATGCGCCAGGAAGCAGTTGACAGAAGCCATTATATTCCAGCAATTCCTCTTCGGTAACATCATGTCTTCCCTTTACGAAAGTCTTGACCATCATTCCGTAGTGTCCCTGTGGACCGCCAAAAGCTGTGATACTGTGGAGAAACACCTTTTTCAAAAAGGGTATGTGCCTCAAAAGAACCATCCTCCGGGTTTTGCTACCAAACCTACGAATTCCGGCTCAGCCGCGGTAATAGTTGTTGCGTTCGATCTCTTCGCGGACGTTTTCGGGTACGAGGTATCTAATCGATGTATTTTTCCTGAGGCATTGCCGAACGTAAGTGGACGAAATCTCTAGAAGGGGCGCAGCTAAAATGGTAACGTTAGGATGATTCCCGAACTGCGTGGTGTCAAAGCCTGGCCGCCTGTAAACAATCAAACGGTAGTTATCGAGGATGGCCTGGTAGTTTTTCCACTTATCAAGGTTCTGAAGACTATCGCTTCCCAATATTACTGAAAATTTATACTCCGGATACTTTTCATGCAGATAAGTCAGCGTATCTATAGTATATGAGGGACGTGGAAGCCGAAACTCGATATCTGAAACTTTTAAACCTTTCTCATTTTCGATCGCTAATTGCATCAGGTATAAACGGTGGTATTCGTTCAGTAGACTGTGCGAGGGCTTAAGCGGATTTTGAGGTGAAACAATGAACCAAACCTGTTTCAGGTCTGTATTTGAAAGAATATGATTTGCAATGATCAAATGACCATGGTGCACAGGATTGAAGGAACCGAAGTAAAGACCGACATTCATATTATTTGTTCAATTCTTCAACAAAGATGGTCTCCGCTTCATTCATTCGCAAACTTAAGCTGTAGCCCGCAACTGCAATAGAGATGGGGTCGCCTAAGGGGGCTATCTGCTCAACCCTTACCCGCTCACCTGGAACGCAGCCCATTTCCATAAGCTTAAGAAACAGTTCCCCGTTTTCAAACGATACGATGGTTACTTCCTGCCCGGGCTTTATCTGTGATAGTCGCTTCATGTCAGACAAATGTAGTTTGGTGTTCCCATTTGGGCTTACGAAATTTGGAAATGCAGGTTAAACAACCAAAACCAATTGTAAGGTTTTCAAACGCAGACGTTAAGCTTAAGCTGCCGGAAAAAACAAAACTTAAAGCCTTCCTTATTGCAATTTTCGCTGAAGAGCAGGTCTCCCTCGCTTCATTACAGTATGTTTTCTGCTCAGATGAGTACCTCTTAAATATCAACCGGCAGTTTTTGAATCACGATTATTACACCGACATCATCACTTTCCCCATGCAATCGTCGCCAGACCCTGTTGTAGGGGAGATCTATATTAGCGCGGATAGGACAGCCGACCATGCCCAAACTATGAACATCTCACCAATCGAGGAACTGTTGCGGGTCATTTTCCACGGAGCTTTGCATCTCTGTGGATACAAAGACAAGACGGAGAAAGAGAAGCAAGTGATGCGCGCTAAAGAAAACGAATACCTTGAAAAATGGAGCTCGTTCCACGTGGAACACAATCCATAATTCACGTTAACGTTCCACGTGAAACATCTAAAACACCCAAGATGGTCTAATTTTGCCGCATGTTTCCAAAGTATGATGTTATAATAGTAGGAGCAGGTCATGCGGGTTGTGAGGCAGCGGCCGCGGCGGCCAATATGGGCTCAAAAGTCTTACTGGTTACCATGAACATGCAGACGATCGCCCAGATGAGTTGCAATCCTGCTATGGGTGGTATCGCGAAAGGTCAGATCGTACGGGAAATCGATGCCTTAGGCGGATACTCAGGAATTGTTACGGACGAAAGTATGATCCAGTTTCGCATGTTGAACCGATCCAAAGGTCCGGCCATGTGGAGTCCACGGGCACAAAGCGACCGCATGCTATTTGCCCAAAAATGGCGTGAAATGCTGGAGAATACACCCAACGTTGACTTTTATCAGGATATGGTAAAAGAGATAATCATTGAAAACGGCACGGCTGCAGGGGTTGTAACCGGTCTCGGTCATAGCATCAGATCAAATGCGGTTGTAGTAACCAGCGGCACCTTCCTTAATGGTGTCATCCATATTGGTGAGAAAAGATTCGGAGGCGGCAGGGTAGCGGAGAAAGCCGCCACAGGAATTACCGAGCAACTTATGTCCTATGGCTTTGAAAGTGATCGACTGAAAACGGGAACTCCACCCCGGATTGATGGAAGAAGCCTCGACTACAGTAAAATGGAAGAACAAAAGGGGGACGACGAAATCGTAGGATTTTCCTACCTGCCAACCAGCAAACCCACACAACAGAAGAGTTGTTGGATCACATATACAAATAGCACTGTTCATGATGTCCTAAAAACCGGCTTCGATCGCAGTCCAATGTATGCCGGCAGAATTGAGGGCGTAGGTCCGAGGTATTGCCCCTCTATTGAAGACAAGATCAACCGATTTGCAGAACGTGAAAGGCACCAGTTATTCATCGAGCCAGAAGGTTGGAATACAGTTGAGATCTATGTAAATGGATTTTCCACATCCCTACCCGAAGAGGTACAGATGGCGGCCCTAAAAATGGTACCGGGCTTCGAAAACGTACGAATGTTCCGGCCGGGCTATGCCATAGAATACGATTACTTTCCACCAACGCAGCTCGACTACAACCTTGAAACCAAATTGGTTTCGAACCTGTTTTTTGCCGGACAAATCAACGGAACCACAGGCTATGAAGAAGCGGCATGCCAGGGGTTGATGGCAGGAATCAATGCGCATCTTAAATCACAGCAAAAGGAACCTTTCATCCTTAAAAGAAGCGATGCATATATCGGGGTACTGATTGACGATTTGATAAGCAAAGGCACAGACGAGCCTTATCGCATGTTTACATCACGGGCGGAGTTTCGCACTCTCTTACGGCAGGACAATGCCGATATGCGACTTACACCAATGAGTTTCGGTATTGGCCTCGCAAAGGACGACCGCATGAAAAAGGTCGATGAGAAAAGAACCAACGTTTCAAGGATTAAGACGATCCTCCGCGAAACATCTGTTGATCTCGCAGAAGCAAATGCATTTCTCTCCAATCATCAATCGGCACCGCTTTCGCAAAGAGTAAAGTCACTTGCTCTTTTAATGCGACCTAACATTACTCTTAAGGAGATGGTTAATGAGATGCCCACCCTAACCAACATCTTATCGGGGCATGACCCGCTAACATTGGAACAGGCAGAGATCCAGCTCAAATATGATGTTTACATCGAAAAAGAAAAAGAGCTGGTTCAAAAGATGTCTCAACTTGAGGACCTCAATATTCCGGAGTCATTCAACTATGGCAAGATCACTGCTTTGTCAAATGAGGCCCGGCAGAAATTTATAAAGATCAAACCTCGAACGCTTGGTCAGGCGTCCCGTATAAGTGGCGTAAACCCGAGCGACATTCAGATTCTTATGGTATATATGGGGAGGTAAAGTACTAACGTCCACCTATAACCGAAAATATCCAGCAAAGAGCCGTGGCGTAAGCGTTACGGCTCTTTTACATACACTTCTCCTTTGTACGGATGTATACTTGAATGGTAACTGTATCCCGCAACGTGCATCAAATAATAAGTCATTATATCGCACCAGCAGATCTCATCCCTGAACGCTTCAATCTTGGGCAAGCTCCCACGTTGACAACTGTTATCTTTATCGTAATCGTATTCTCCTTCATTAACAACACACCATTTTTTGAATCTTTCAAATTCCTCTGGATCTGAAAAAACAATTTTAAAATAAGTTTCTTCTTTAACTGATTTGAGATCGTCGTTAATATAATGGTGATACTTATGCCTATGCCTGATAATCTTCGCTGTGTGCATTGTGTTTGCCTTTGACTCGCAACAGAAAAAAATCAGACCATCTGTTGCATCCTTAACGAACCAGCAATGTCGTCCCTTTATAAGTATGTTTTTTCCCGGTGGACCGGAGTGTATAAATCAGGCTCCAAACGTAAGTTCCTGCAGGTGCTTCGCCACCATTAAGCCGTCCGTCCCATCTTTTGCGCCAGTCATTGGATTCATACACAACCTGACCGTACCTGTTATACACCAGGAAACGAAGATCTTCAGCCTTATAAGCATTGGACGGATACAGAAAATCATTCTTCCCGTCACCATTGGGCGTGAATGCTGAAGGCACTGCGATCATACAACTCGTTACTACAATAATTTTGGCAAAAGCAGTATCGGTGCAATTCCCGTCACTTACAATCAGACGTATGGTTTCCTCATGCTCCCGACCATTTGCGTGATATAATTGAGGTGATGGCTGTTTTCCATTGAAAGTGTTTCCGTTCCCAAAATCCCAAGCCCAGGTGCTTACTGGTCCCGTAGTATTGTCTACAAATTCAGCAGCCTCATTAGGGCAAACAATTTCGGACGATGTAAAGGATGCATTTAACTTCTCCGGGAGCAAAAACGTTTTAGTAAGACTATCTGAACAAAAACCGTTGGAGACTTTTAGAAACGCAGAATGATTTCCCTGTTGTCTATAACTGATCCTGGGAGAGGCTTCCGATCTGGCAACTGACTGGTCGAATGACCAGTTATACGAGTTAACACCATTACTGCCGTTGTGTGAAAAATTTACAATATCGACGTCACAATTCAATTGCATATCAATTGTAAAATCTGCATCTACTGTATCTTTTAAATTGAATGGGATAGTGCTTCCGGCGGGCGTCTCCTGGGTACAAACATCAATTAGTGTATTGCCGTCTGTTCCTGTTTGAAGAGTGACATTATAGCTTCCTCCTACAGTGATCGGCATGTCCAGATTTAATTTAATGCGACGAGTTTTTTGAGATGTGCAGTTTACTTCAACTCCACGAATATTGACTGGCGTTGGGCCTGTGATACGAAAGTCACTTCCCGCTGGATCGACGCTGTTACAAAGTATTTCGTTCTCAAATACAAACTCAAGAAAAGTGGGCGCACACTCTAATGGAACGATACTGTCAAATGGAGTAGGTTGGATTGGGTTAACAGTGAAAGAAATTTCCTCATCAGACGGCATTGGAGTATTGCAGTAGTCGAGTAAAGAATTACCGTCCGAACCTTTCTTTACACTGAGTTTATAGGTTCCAGGAATCAACGCTTTATTTGTAGTGAGCAGTATGGTGTCCATGTCGAAGCCCACAGCACATTTCCTTGAAACAGCAGATACAACCGAAAAAGCAGGATCGGCAAACTGGAAATCAGAACCATTTGCAGCAAGTGATGTACAGCGCATCTTCTTGTTTAGAGTTACTTCAACAGTAGATCCGTCACAGAGAGCTCTTGCCGAAACCAGAGCAGGTTGGGTATCGTCTGTAATGTTTGCGGTACCACCTTTAAATTCGAGTGCGTAACCGCTTTGTGTTTGAGTAAAATGACTAATTAGCAGGATGTACTCGTGTCCTTTCTTTAAAACAGGCATTTTGCTGTAGGTCGGCTTTCCATACCCACCACACACACTTAAGCTGCTTCCTGCCGCACTAGCACCCGTTGTACCACCTTCTCCTGACCAATTGGAAGCAACGAACAGGGACGGATCTGTATATACATCGTTGGGATCTTTGCCGGTGATGTCAAAGACCTGCCAATCATAATCGTCGCTCAGTACCTGGGGCGTGATAACAAATCCAAGCGTACCATCCGAAAATGCGGTGAACTTATACCAAAATGGATTCACGTCCGAAAGACCTTCATTGGCACCACAAGGACTTGGGATAAATCTTCCACCACAAAGAGGTACATCCTTCTGTTGAAATTTGGATGTCCCACATACCGGAAAGGCAGTCCCCGGGTTTTGACCAAGTGAGGTACATTGACCATTTACTGCGACGGATCCCATGACGCAGATTACCACACAAAATAATTGGTAGAATTTTCTCATAGCAACAGGTAAATATAATCGAAAGATCGACCATAGTGACACCTGTCATCACATTCCTGTTGCTTCAGTATCCTCCTTTGTAGCATAGACAACACATGTGCGAGCCCATAGATCGCCAAGTCGCTGTCTATAAGGAGTATTGTTGGCAGTGATCAGCGCAGGAAGTCCCAATAAGGCAAAATCCAGCCAGTCAGCAAGGCGCCGCTTGAGGGCGTCTAAACCGCGATACCTCGATCCATCAATTTTAACCACTTTTAAGCCCATTATTCTTTTACCAAGGGTCTGACCCTCGAAAGACTCCATGACGGGAAAGGTGAGCATCCAGACGATCACAGGGACTATTGCCAGATATCCCTGCAGTTCAAAAGCTTGCCGACCGTCACTGGCAACTGTTTTTGTGCCGAACTGTACCAGTAACATGGAATAAAACATGGCAAACAAAAAATAATCTATGAAGATGGCGACAGCACGCCGCTGTATGGAACTGATCAATGGGCTAGATTTACTCACTTTTTATCAAACTTCTTTCAGAGGCTAAAGTCCGGCTTTTTCGCTTATTTCAAGCATCCTGTCGATCGGCTTCTTGGCCGCGATTCTTAATTCTTCATCCATCAGGATCTCCGGCAATTCATATTTCATCGACACATAAAGCTTCTCCAGCGTATTGAGCTTCATATGCGGACAATCGTTACAGGCGCAACTGTTCATTGGCGGTGCAGGTATAAAGGTCTTACGCGGATTGCTTTTTTGCATCTGATGAAGGATCCCGGTTTCAGTAGCAACGATGAATTCGTTGGCACTGTCCATTTCCGTATACCTAAGCAATCCGGTGGTTGAACCGATATAATCGGCAAGCTTCAAAATATGTTCTTCACACTCAGGATGAGCAATCAATTTAGCCTGGGGGTGACGGATGCGCAATTTTGTTATTTTCTCCAGGCTGAATATTTCATGTACCATACAGGCACCATTCCACAACTTCATATCTCTTCCTGTCTTTCGGATAAGGTATGATCCCAGGTTTTTATCCGGAGCAAAAATTATTTTCTGATCTTTCGGCAGGCTTTCAATGATGTAAGGGGCGTTGCTACTTGTGCATATGATATCGCTCAACGCTTTTATTCCAGCGTTACAGTTGATGTATGAGATAACCACATGATCGGGATATTGCTCTTTGAATTTTCGGAACAATTCAGGCGGCGCAGAATCTGCCAGGGAACATCCTGCGTCCAGATCTGGTATCACAACCTTCTTGGTAGGATTCAGGATTTTGGCGGTTTCCGCCATAAAATGTACACCGGCAAATACAATCATATCGGCCTGTGTTTTGGCGGCCTGCTGTGCAAGGCCGAGACTGTCACCGATATAATCTGCCACGTCCTGGATATCGGGCTCCTGGTAATAGTGCGCCAACACGATCGCGTTTTTTTCTTTTTTCAACACTTCGATCTCATGAAAAAGATCAAGCGTTGGATCCACTTCAATATTGAGGAAGCCCTTTTTACCAATGGCTAATTCAGATTTATCGATGTTTATAACTCCCATAGTATTTATTAATAACTATTATTTATAAAATAACCTATTACTATTACGGCTGTGGATTTGAGGATAATTTCCAAGTTCTAATATTTGGCAAAGTTAAACCTTCATGTTTATCCACATGTTCCCACCGGTAATCAACAATCGAAAAATTAGCTTTAACGAGTGTTTGACAGGGTTATCAACTGTTGTTAATCAAAATCCGTGGCTAACAACTTTTACTACTTAACCAATAAAAAAGCTGTGGAATATGGTCTAACAAATCGGGAATTATATACACACCCCGGACGACTGAGTATCTTCTCCAATGTTATTCCCCAATAATCCACCGTCCATAGGTGTCCAAAACAGCAGTTATCCCCATAAACCGGACGTTCCTCACTATTGCTGTTGATCCTGTTTCCACGTTTTGTTTCACATAAGGCTGGCGTTTTCGAAATTTTTTCAAATCGTCGTTGATGCAGTGCTCTGCAATTATCAGTTGGGGGAGTGCAAACCCTTGATTTTACTCATTTACAACCGCTTTTCCACAATTTGTTAATAAGCGCCATAACCGCTATTTTTGCCACCCACGAAAAAATAACCGGGCTACTTTTTTAGAGTGTACCTTTCGTGGCCTAAACAGTCATCATTAAAAGTACAGGACGCTGTACGTAATTTTTATACTATGTCGATCATTCAGAACATCCGTGACAAAGCCGCATGGATCATTATTGCTGCTATTGCCCTTGCCCTAATTGCATTCGTGGTACAGGATGCATTTCAGAACCGCAGCATTTTTGACCGCTCCTCCAACACAGTAGGTGTTATCAACGGCGAAAAGATTGACGCCATTGAATTTGAAAAGCGTGTTGCACAGGCAGAAGAGCAATACCGCAACCAGGGATACCCGATGAATGACATGATGCGTCAGAACATTCGCGAAAGCCTTTGGAACGAGTATGTCGAAAAATCAATAATGCAGGATCATTATGAAGATCTCGGTATTGAAGTTTCTGACAAAGAACTTAGTGATATATTATATGGAGCAAATCCTCCACAGGATCTTCGTCAGCAATTCACTGATCCAAACACAGGCGCATACGATGCAAATCTTGCTTATCAGCAAATTCAGGCATTGAGGAAGCAGAAGTCAAGCCCTATGTACAACAGTTTCTTCAATCAGTATCTTCCTGCATTGGCTCAATCTCGTCAGCGCGAAAAATACGTGTCACTCATCGCTAACACCATCTATGTTCCCCGTTGGATGGTTGAAAAGATGAGTGTGGATGACAGCCAGATGGCTTCAATCTCTTATGTAAATATTCCTTACACCACGATATCAGATTCAGCTGTAAAAGTTAGTGATGCGGATATCAAGTCGTACCTCGAAGCACATAGCGAAGAATATCAGCAGGAGGAGGCAAGAGGTATCGAGTATGTAATGTTCGATGCAGCTCCAAGCAAGGCAGACAGTGCAGCAGTCCTTAGCCAGGTTACTGCTTTAAAAGATGAATTTGCCACGACTACAGACGTAGCAGCATTTCTGGCGAGACATGGAACTGAAATTCCCTACTTCGATGGCTTCGTACCAAAATCTAAATTACAGGTGCCAAATGCTGATACACTAATGGCACTGAATGAAGGACAGGTCTATGGTCCATATACTGACAATAGTAATTACGCTCTTGCAAGAATGATGGAAAAGCGTACCCTTCCGGATTCGGTAAAGGTTCGCCATATTCTCATCAAGACGGGTCAGCAGGGAATGCCGCTTGCACCGGACAGTGTTGCCAGCAAACGTATTGATAGCATTGTGAACGCTCTTAGAGCTGGTGCAAATTTCGACACGCTGGTAGCACGATTCAGCGAAGATGAAGGTTCGAAGGATAAGGGCGGTGTGTACGAATTTTCTTCGATCCAATTCGCAAACCTGAGTAAAGAGTTTGCCGAAGTAGCATTTTATGGAAAGGTAGGCGATAAGAAAACAGTGAAGGTGGAGAACGCCCAGTATTCGGGATACCATTATATTGAAGTACTTAGCCAGAAAAATTTTGAGCCTGCATATAAGATCGCATACCTGGCAAAAGCGATTTTCTCCAGTGACGAAACAATGAATCGTGCGATGGGTATGGCGTCCCAGTTTGCCGGTGAAGCTCGCACCAGGAAAGAGTTTGATGCCGTTGCTTCACGTATGAATCTTAATAAATTTACAGCCGTTGACATCAAGCCGCTTGAATCTATGATATCCGGCCTTGGATCAAGCCGTGAATTAGTTCGATGGATGTATGATGCAAAGATTGGCGATGTTGCAGACAGGCCGATTTTAGTAGGTGATAAGTATGTTGTTCCGGTATTGACACACGCGTATGAGAAAGGGCTGATGCCTACAGAACTTGCGCGTTCTTCAGTTGAGGGAATTATTCGCAACGAGAAAAAAGCGAAGCAGATTTCTGAAAAGCTCGGAACTGTAACAACACTTGAAGCAGCTGCACAAAAGTTTTCCCAACCGGTTGCAAAAGCAGACACTGTATTGTTCAGCAGTCCCTTCATTCCTAATGTTGGTCAGGAAGCTAAGGTTGTAGGTGCTTCTTTCAATAAGGCAAATCTCAACAAAGTTTCTCCGGCAATTTCGGGCAACTCAGGAGTATTCGTGATACGTGTTGATGGAACCAGCGCATTACCCAACCAGGGCTTCAACCCTGTGCAACAGCAATCTGCAATGCAACAGTATATGCAGCGCGCATTTTCTGATCCACGTCTGATACTTGAAATTTTGAAAAAGGATGTGAAGATCAAAGACGAGCGGCACAAGTTCTTTTAGTAAGATGTGATATTAATGGAAAGCGGCCGGGACTCTGGCCGCTTTTTTTTATACTATTTTCAGAATATAATTTAGAGACATGAATGATCCCATAATTAATAAAGTTGCAAACAGTGCATTGACCACCCTGGACCTCGAAGAGTATTACCCGAGCCAGGACATCGTTGTGTTCGATCTGAAGGATCATCTTTACATGGAATTGATACTAAAAGAAAAAGAATTTCGAAATGCATTGGCATCGTTTGACTGGTCGCAGTTTACCGGAAAGATCGTAGCTGTCCATTGTTCAACAGACGCAATAGTTCCCGTATGGGCATACATGTTGGTGGCTTCTTACCTTCAACCTTATGCATCGGACATCTATTTTGGCGATGCAACAATGGCCTTGCAAAATGCCGTGCGGTCCAACCTTCATAAGATCGATGTATCGGCATTTGCCGATCAACGAATTGTTGTTAAAGGATGTGGAGATAAAGACATCGGACCCTTTGCATATCTTGAAATTACGAAGCGGCTCAGACCGGTGGTGAAAAGCATTATGTATGGCGAGCCATGCAGCACAGTTCCTATTTATAAAAAGAAAATCTAACCCGATGATTACAATCCGTCATGCAGTTGAAACCGACATCGAGCAAATTACTGATCTGTTCGATCTATATAGGGTTTTTTACAGACAACAATCCGATCGTAATGCAGCAAAGTTGTTCCTACAGGAGCGAATGAAGAATAAAGAGTCAGAGATCATTGTTGCCGAGGAAGAAGGCAAACTTCTCGGATTCACACAGCTTTACCCTCAATTTTCTTCCACCCGAATGAAGAGGCTATGGATTCTGAATGACCTGTTTGTTCTTGAAATTTTTCGCGGTCTCGGTGTTGGAAAAGCACTGATAAAAGCTGCGCAACAATTCGCGCGCGAAACGGGCTCCGCAGGTTTGTTACTTGAAACGGAGAAGACAAATGTCGTGGGCAATAAGTTATACCCGGGTTGCGGATTTACCGCATATGGCGATTCTAATTTTTATTGGTGGGAAAAAGCGTAACAGCAATATTTATTCGCTTTCAACAATTGGCCTTTCACTGGTCTCCGGCGGAAGAACAGTTTTTAGATAGAAGAAACCCAACAAACCCGCAATTGTTGATGCAATCAGGATTGCCATCTTTGACGACATAACAATGGCTGGATCATTAAATGCAAGATTTGCAATGAACACTGACATGGTAAAGCCAATCCCCGCCAGTAGTCCGGCTCCAAGAATGATCTTGAAATTTATATCGCCAGGTAAGGAGGCGAGTTTCATTTTCACCAGTGCGTAACAGGCTGCTATTATTCCAATGGGTTTGCCGAGTATCAAACCTGCTAATATACCCAGGCTGTTATTTGAAAGCAAAGGACGAAATGCGTCGATAGAAATTGGCAGCCCTGTATTGGCAATTGCAAAAATTGGAAGCACGCCATACGAAACCGGTTGGTGCAATCTATGCTGCAGCCAATAGGATGGGTTACTGTCATCATCAACTCTCGTTGACGGAATTGCAAATGCAAGTAATACACCTGTAATGGTTGCGTGGACACCCGAACGTAACATGAAGTACCACATTACGATTCCCGGAATGATGTAAAACCAAAGGCTCAATACTCGGAGTGTACCCAGGATGAACAGTAGTCCAAAAATTCCCATAGCAACTCCAAAATGCAAAAAGGAAAAGTCTTCGGTATAAAATATAGCGATCACGGCAATTGCGCCAAGATCATCAATGATGGCAAGTGCAGTTAGAAAAATCTTTATTGATGCAGGAACGCGACTGCCTAACAAAGCAAGCACACCGAGTGAAAACGCAATATCAGTAGCCATTGGAATTCCAAACCCGGCCTGTGTTTCAGAGCCGGCGTTCAAGGCGAAGTGTAATCCTGCAGGAACAATCATTCCACCAATTGCAGCGGCAACAGGAAGTATTGCATTTTTAAATGAGGACAATTCTCCCTGGTATAATTCGCGTTCGATCTCCAGTCCAACCATTAAAAAAAATACAGTCATCAATCCGTCGTTGATCCAGTGTTCATTCGATAACCGGAGATCTATATTTGAAAAAGACAGATCTGTGTAGTGATGCAAAAAATTATTATAGGGTTCGGCCAATCCAATGTTTACGGCAATGAGCGTTAGTACCGTACAGATGATCAATATAATTCCGCTTAGCTTACCGCTTTCGTAAAACTCTCTGAACAATCTTGTCAAAAGATATTTCATCTGTGATCTTGAATGATTAATACGTCGAATGAAAATAGACAAAAATAAAAATCCCGCCGAAGCGGGATCACAAATGTCAGAGAAAGATCGTTATCAGTCGTTACTGGATCGAACGCAGATCAAGATCTGGTCCTAAAGTATTTCCTTCAATCTTCAGGATAACAGGAAGTGTTGCGTCATTGAGCACCCACAAGCGAGTTGAACCATTCTGGCCCTGAAGCAACAAGGCATCAACAACTTTTCCATCAAGTTTTAAAAGTTGTTGCTCGTTTGCCTGTACCGGGGTGAAGGTTTGCATGTCGTATTCGATTTTTTTATCGTTCTGCAATCCTTTCCACTGTGCACGCGACAGGAGTAATACTGTCTGATCATCGGCAAGCTCCGTTTCAACGCCTGCAGCTGGTTCGTCCCACCATCCGCGTGTGGCATTGTCAATGGAATTCTTTTTAGTGATCCAGGTTCCGTTACCCAGCCCCTCTATCGACCAACCCATTTTGAGGTAATCTGTTCCGATGGAGTCATAAGAAATTTCAAGAGGGATTTCCTGACCCTGAACGCTTGCAACATAAGTAAGACGCGATCCCTGTTTGATCTTTGGGGCATATTTCTCTTGTGCCTGTGCGATCATCGCGGAAAATAAAACGACTAGTATCAATAACTGCTTCATGAATTAATTTTTTTGAAAGTAGCATAAAAGCATTCATCCTGCAACACCGTCCATCAATCTTTTGGGTTGGATTTGAATGCAAAAAATCTTATTTGATATCAAGTGGTGTGTTACCGGTATGGCACAGTTTTTTTAAGTCTAGATAAAACGGTTAAAAATGGAAAGGAAGTCAAAAATCCTCATTTGGATAAACAGGGTGTTTCTTATGATAGCCGCAGCCGTATCCTCTGCCGTTGCATGGGCACAGGAAAAACAGGTTGACGTAAACATTAATACCAAATCCGATGACTGGTATGCCGCACCCTGGGTTTGGATCGTTGGGGCCGCAGTGTTTATTCTACTGTTGGTAGCTATACTTCGCGGTGGTAGTCGCAGGACAGACGTTTAGTTGCATTTATTCCACTATACATATACAAAAAAAATCGGTCAGTTCCAGGTATGGTCTGACCGTTTTTCTTTTTTATATATCGTCTTATCATCAAAGTCTTTCGTATAAAGCCCGGAGTTTTTCGCGAGTAATGATTTGCTCCCAATTTTTTCCAAGAGCATTTTCCCATAAAGGCTTCATCCCAAGTGACACATTGATCATTTTATCAAATTGTTCATCAGTGAGTCCTTTGGTAATGCCCTGGGGAATGTCGATGTTATTCTTTTCAACCATATACCTGAATTCCTTTACCCCTTCCGGATAATACTCTTCAAGTTTGTCAAATACAATACAGTTTCCAACTCCATGTTTTGTTCCCAGAAGATACGAAAGGCCGTAGCTAACTGCATGTGCAACTCCTACCTGTGAATAGGCAATGCTCATTCCGCCGGCGTATGAAGCCATCATCAACTGATCGTCACTTTCATCATTCCATTGTTCTTTTTCAACGAAAACCTTCCGGCACAGCTCCAACGCTTTTTCGCCGTATGATTTGCTGAATTCATTTAAATATGTTCCTTCCAAACTTTCAATACAGTGTATGTAACAGTCCATACCTGTGTAAAACCTTTGATTAGCCGGCGCATTGGTGGTCAACTCAGGGTCAAGTACGATTTGATCGAACGGAGTGAAGTCTGAGTTCATTCCGAGCTTGCGGGTAGGGCCTGTAAGAACCGTTGTACGCGAAACTTCCGCACCGGTGCCACTTAAGGTGGGTATGCCTGCCTTATAAACACCCGGAACTTTCACAAGATCCCATCCCTGATAGTCTGCAGAAGAGCCGGGGTTTGTCATCATTAACGATACGGCTTTTGCAAGATCCATGGTAGAACCGCCACCGATGCCGATGATTCCGCTCACGGTACCAAATTCCTCCTTCAGTGCTTGTGCGATAGAATCAACCTGCGTAGTTTTTGGTTCATAAGTAACATCGGCGAATATGAGTTTATCGTTTCCGCGTAGCGGGATACGGTTGGCAAGTGCTTTTCCCTCAAAGTAATGATCAAGAAGAAATACCATCGGAGCATTGTCTTTTCTCCGGGGCGCGAGTATCTCATCGAGCTGATTGAACGCTCCTCTTCCAAACACCACATAATCCACCATCTTAAAATTCCTGAACTGCATAGGCAAATATTTTATTCGCCTGCAAAGTAAGCGCAAAGTTTGCACTTGGATCCATGAGAATGGTCACCCTGCTGTCAAAGCTGCGGCGCCGAACACACCGGCACTATCGCCAAGCGAGGGCTTGAGAATGCGCACGTCCACCCGGTTATTGAAGATGTATTTGCGGAGCGATTCGAGGCCATCTGTATAAAGTTGATCGACGTTTCCAACACCTCCACCAATAACGATAACATCCGGATCCAGGATGTTAACCACAACTGATACTGCTTTCCCAAAGTATTCGCACAGACGTTCTATTGTTGAGATAGCATAGGAATCCCCTTCTGATTGAAGCCTCACAATTTCCCTCAGCGTCATCTGTTTTCCAGACACAGAATGATAGTATGTCTGCAAGGCAGGGCCAGAGAGGATTTTCTCTACACACCCTTGCTTACCGCAATAACAATCGCCGCCGGATTGGTCCAGAAAATTATGCCCCCATTCACCAGCAATGCCGTGAAGTCCATCCCATATTTTTCCATTGATCACCAGTCCGCCTCCAACACCCGTACCCATTATAATTCCAAACACCAACCGTGCGGAGGGCGCTTCTTTTTTTACTATTCCCCAATGAGTTTCAGCAAGTGCAAAGCAGTTGGCATCGTTGGCCAGAAACACTTCTGTGCCGAGTTTTTGTTCGAGATCTTTCTTCAATGGCATTCCGTTGAGTGCCGTTGAATTGCAGTTTTTCATGGTTTGCAACAGGGGATCAAGCACACCGGGCGTTCCGAAGCCGATAGAGCTGGGAGCTAAGCCGGATTCATGCTTCATTGAGTCGACCAGTCTTACTATTTGCCCAACGATATGATCGTACCCTTTACTGGCCTCAGTATCTATACGCTTCCGAAGGATGGGCTTTGGATCATTTAGGGATGGAAGGATGACGCCTTCGATCTTTGTTCCGCCGAGGTCAATGCCCCAAAGTGGTGCAGCCATATTTTAAGATTGAATGATAAAACTATTACATCGGCTTATCATAATCCTCGCCCCATTCCATGCGTGCCGCCTTTTCCAGGTCTTCGGGTGTATCGATTTCAACACCCATATATTCTGTAAGCACCATTTTTAATGGGATGCCGTACTCAAGGTAACGCAGGCATTCGATTTTTTCTGCGGCCTCCAAAGGGGTCATTGGCCATGCCGTGAAATTGAGCAGCGCCTGTTTGCGAAATGCATAGACGCCAATGTGCTCGTAGTAAGTTATAGGAAGTGATTTGTTTCTCGCATAAGGGATGGGACTGCGACTAAAGAACAACGAGTTCATGTTTCGATCCACAGCCACTTTCACATAATTGGGATCGGCAACCAGGGATTCGTCTTTAAGTTCCTGCATCAAAGAAGCCACCATGATATTGCTGCCGGATTCACCTTTAAATACGTTCAATAATCGTTCAAGAGGATCTTTCTTCACGAATGGTTCATCGCCCTGCACGTTCACTATGACATCAACATCAAGGTGTTCGGCTGCTTCGGCGATACGGTCGCTACCGCTCTCATGTTCTTTTCTGCTCATGATGGCACGTCCGCCATTGCTGGTGATCTCATCAAAGATTATGGAACTGTCCGTAACAACAACTACTTCGTCAAAAAGTCCCGTTGCCACGGTATTGTCGTATGTATGACGGATCACCGATTTATTGCCAAGCGGCTGCATAAGTTTCGCCGGGAAGCGCGTTGCAGCATAACGAGCGGGGATCATTGCAATAATTCTCATCGTCTTAATTGTTCAACATCAACGGCATCACAAGCATCAGTAACTCTTCGCTCTCTCCATTTTCAGTTGGACGAAGTATGCCCGCTTTTGTGGAGGTTGAAAGTTCTACAGTCACGTCATCAGTTTCAGCAGCATTGAGCATTTCGATGAGGAACTTGGCATTGAATGCGATCTGCAGATCTTCTCCTGTATACTGGCAATTCATTCTTTCATTTCCTTCAAAAGAAAAGTCTACATCCTGCGCAGCAAGTTTCAATTCACTTCCTGAAATATTCAGAACCACCTGATTGGTGCTTTTATTACTAAAGATGCTCACTCGGCGTAGGGCACCCTGAAAATCGCCTTTATTTACAGTAAGTCGATAAGGATTATCAGCAGGGATGACCACTTTATAATCCGGAAAGCGCGCATCAATGAGGCGGCAGCTCATTTGCGTGGTCCCATGCTGAACAAAAAGATGGTTTGTATTGTAGCTGATCGTGAGCTCATCCTGGTTGTCGGGCAAAGCGGCCTTGAGAAGGTTCAACGGCTTTTTAGGAACGATCAGCGAGTCTGTACGAGGACAGTTTGCATCGGTTCTCTTATAGCGTACCAACCTGTGAGCATCCGTTGCCACAAATTGAATTCCGGTAGGCGACATTTCAAAGAACACACCGGTCATAGCGGGGCGCAGATCATCATTGCTTACGGCAAAGAGAGTTTTATTGATTGCTGTTACCAGTGCGGTTGATGGCATGGTAAAAGAAGAGGTGTCATCAGCAACCGGCTCTTTCGGAAAGTTGTCGGGGTTTTCACCCATAACCTTATACTTACCATTATCGCTCGTTAATTCTACCGCGAAATTTTTATCAATGTTGAAGGTAAGAGGCTGATCGGGAATGTTCTTTAGTGAGTCGATCAGAATCTTTGCAGGAATGCACACCCGTCCTGCTTCTTTCGAGTCCACATCCATTTGAATTTTCATTACGGTTTCCAGGTCCGTTGCTACAACGGTCAGCTTGTTTTTATCCACTTCAAACAAAAAATCTTCGAGGATGGGCAACACTGTGTTCGCATTGATAACACCGCTGATCTGTTGCAACTGTTTCAATAAGGACGTGGAAGAAACAATGAACTTCATACCGATATGATTATTAAATGAATTTCAGCAAACCTATATAAATTTTGATGCATTTGGTGTTGTTTTTTAAAATTGTTGATAGCCCTGGGGCCGTTGATCTGGCCTTGGCCCAAAAATCGCTAACAATTCATCCATATGCTGTTACAACGATTATTCG
This sequence comes from Bacteroidota bacterium, assembly GCA_023437225.1. Taxonomy (GTDB): domain Bacteria; phylum Bacteroidota; class Bacteroidia; order Chitinophagales; family Chitinophagaceae; genus Flavitalea. The sequence goes on from JAEZGS010000001.1 coordinate 193,723, forward strand.
GCAGACGAAAAACGCAAAGATCCGATCCCGGCATTCGCTGGGGTAGATACTCCGATAACAATAAGTCGTCGGATAAAGTAACCCGATGGGGTGAAGCGGAAAGATTTTTTCGCGAAGGCAAATTCGAAGAGTCACTAGACGCTTTTTTTGATTACCTGGATGATGAGCAGGAAGGGAATGTGACGTTTAAGCGCGAAGGAAAAAAAGGAACTTTTGTTTTGCACCAGGGTTCAAAAATTGTTCGTGGCGAATTTGACGAAGAACATCTTGGAGCAGAAGTTATAGTTGCTGCGATGCCAGATGTCATAACACCGGTTATGAGACGTTTGCTTGAAATGAATTTCAATCTTTATTACTCAAGATATTCTTTACATGAAGGAACCATCCGTATGCGTTTTGACACCGACCTGGCCACCGCAGATCCGAATAAGCTGTATTATGGTTTGAGGGAACTTGCTATCAAAGCTGATAAGCAGGACGATTTGTTAGTAACCGAATTTGGAGCGTTACAGCCCGCAGATGTTGACCATATCGTTCAGTTACCGGATACGGAAAAACAGATCAAGCTTGAGTTCTATCACTCATGGCTGGATAAGACACTTAATTATGTGCTAACGCTCGATGCGGAGAAGTTCGTGGGAGCCATTGCTCATATGTTGCTGAATGTCGTTTTCCAGATTGATTTTTTGTTGGCTCCCGAAGGAAAATTGATGCAGGAAATTGAAAGGATCCCGGATAAGTATTATAAGAAGGAAGGAAAGCCAAGCGCTGAGCGTAACCAGGAGATGATCGATGCTTTACAGCGGATGAGAAACCGGTCAAAAGAGGAAATTTATCCATACCTGTTCAACACGAAACATACTTTTTCAATTGTATCGCCACAAAACCACAAACAGGTTTCAGATACGATCCATTCTGCCCTGCAAACCATGCACTGGTATAAGGATAACAATTACCCGTTGATCGCTAACAACATCATGGAATATTCGCTTGCGTATTGCCAGTATTCATTTAGTTTGCCGAGGCCGATAACAGAACTATATGAATTATTTTTAGAAGTGAACCATGGCGATTTTTTTGCGGCCTTTGGTCATGCACCACAGTTATACAATCACGAAACAAATCGATTTGAAGAAGAGTTGATAGTTGAGATAGCCGAAGATATCAACGCACAGTGGAGATCCCGTTATCCAAAGTTCAGACTCGAAACCCGAGATCTGAATTTTGCAAATCTTGTTAAGTTTAATCAGTCATTTCTTAACGCAGTAGCAGCAGTCAACATGGACACATAAGCCTATGGAATTTCAACAGATCATAGAAAGTTATCAAGCTGCCATCATCCAGATATCTTCCACGAATGGCACCGGGACAGGTTTCTATTTAAAGAAATACGATCTTATTGTTACAAATGACCATGTGGTGGGAAAAAACGCCGAGGTTGGAATTGCCGGAAAAAGTTTTACGAAGCAGATGTCACGAGTGTGGTTCGTTGATAAAAAACATGACCTGGCATTTTTGCAACCACCGAATGGAATAGAGCTTCCAGAGATCCCTTTAGGAAAATATCATGATTTGAAAGACGGCGATGAAGTGATCGCTATCGGGCATCCCTATGGCTTAAATTATACGGCAACACAGGGCGTAATTTCAAAGGTAGACCGGGTTAGGTCAGGGCTTCATTACATACAAATCGATGCTGCAATTAATCCAGGTAATAGCGGCGGACCGTTGGTCAATGAATCGGGTGAAGTGATAGGAGTGAACACATTTATCATCCGCGGTGGCGATAACCTGGGATTCGCATTGCCGGTGCGGTCATTGCGAACGGCACTCGATCTGTATGCACCATATGTAGGCACCCCTGCAGCACGATGTCCAAGTTGTGAATTCCTGGTTTTACCTTCAAATATTGAAGCAAACAAATACTGCCCCAGTTGTGGAACTGAAGTTCGATTACCAAAACTACCGGAGAAAGAGCATGTTCCATCTGGTATTGCAAGAACAATTGAAGACATCTTAAAAGATCTTGGAAAGGACACCAGGCTTGCAAGAGAAGGAAATAATAAATGGGAAGTTCGTGAAGGCGGCGCTAAGATCAAGATCGCGTATAACTCAGAAAATTTTTTCATAACTGGTGACGCGTTTTTGTGTCAGCTTCCACGCGATCCTGAAAATATAAAAACGCTTTACCAGTTTTTGATGGAGGAAAATTACCAGCGCTCGGGACTGGTACTTAGTCTCGTCAACCAGGATGTAGTATTGAGTTGTGTGATCTACGATCTTGATCTCGCAAAGAACAGCGGAAGCATAATCATGAAAAACCTTTTTACGAAAGCACGCGAATATGATACTGTACTCAAGGAAGTGTATGGGTGCATTCCCCGACTGGAAGAGTAAAATACCTTTACTAATTCTTCGGAAAGGTTTAGTTTGCTTTTATGGAGCAGAGGAATAGACTAACGAAAGAGCAGGCATTGATGAAGCTTCGTCAATATTGTGCATACCAGGAACGATGCCATTCCGAGGTACGTGATAAGCTTCGCGAATACGGTGTGTATTTCAACGATGCGGATGAAGTAATTGCAAAGCTTATCGAAGATGATTACCTCAACGAAGAGCGATTTGCAAAGATGTTTGCCGGCGGCAAGTTCCGTATGAAGCAGTGGGGAAAGAAGAAGATTGAATACGAACTGAAACAGCGTCAGGTTAGTGCATATTGTATAAAAAAAGCGATGAAAGAAATTGGGGCCGATGACTACGAGGATACACTACTTCGCCTGATAGAACAGAAACGAAAAGCGTTGAATGGAAGCAATACATTGCACGCGCGTAAGAAAATAATGGATTTCCTTTTGCAGAAAGGATATGAATATTCGATGATCGCATCGAAGCTAAATAAATAAGTAAATGTCACTAACAGTAACATGCATTCAAACCGATCTTTATTGGGAAGATAAACAGGCAAACCTGGAAATGCTTGCGAACAAGATCCTGTCAATAAAAGAAAAAACAGAGGTTGTTGTTTTGCCGGAAATGTTTTCCACGGGCTTTAGTATGCGGCCCCGGGAACTTGCCGAAACTATTGATGGGGCTACATTTCAGTGGATGCATTCGGTGGCAGCAGAACGCAGAATTGTTCTCACAGGCAGCCTTATCATCGAAGAAGAAGGTCATTATTATAACCGGCTCATATGGATGCTGCCAAATGGCGAATATGGATATTATGACAAGCGACATTTATTTGCTTATGCTAAGGAAGATCTTCATTATACAAGTGGAAAAAGAAGATTGATAGCTTCAGTAAAAGGATGGAAGATAAACTCGCTGATATGTTACGATCTGCGTTTCCCAGTATGGTCGCGACATCAGCCTGAATTTGCCTCCAGTGAAAAAAGCCAGCCGGAATATGATTTACTTGTATATGTTGCTAATTGGCCTGAGAAAAGAAGTAATGCCTGGAAGATCCTTTTGCAGGCAAGGGCAATAGAAAACCAGTGCTATGTTGTAGGAGTAAACAGGGTAGGAACCGATGGCAATGGCCACCATTACAGTGGGGATTCCATGATCGTTGACCCCCTGGGCGAGATCATTCAAACAGAGTCGCAGCGCGAAGCGATATTTACTCAAACCCTTGATAAATCAATGCTGGAAGAAACCCGGACAAAGCTTCCTTTCCTGCGTGATGCGGATGCTTTTCTTATTCAATCATAAAACCAAACCCGAAAATATGCGGCGTGCATTCATTAACGCAAAACTATTCGATGGTGATAACTTTCAGTTTGATAAGTGTGTGCTTGTAGATGATGGCATCATTACGGATATCGTGTCTGTTGACTCTGTTCCTGATGGTTACGAGCGATTTGATGTGGCGAATAAAATTTTATCGCCCGCGTTCATTGACCTTCAAATCTATGGAGGCAATGGAAAAATGTTTTCACACGAAACACAGCCTGCCTCCATTGATGCAACAAGGGAATACTGTGCTGCCGGCGGTGCAGCATATTTCATGATAACTGTTGCAACCAACTCACAACAAAAGTTTTTAGAAGCGATAGATGCAGTTCAGGAGTATTGGAATGCCGGTGGGCAGGGGTGTCTTGGATTGCATCTTGAAGGCCCGTTCCTGAACCCTGTAAAAAAAGGCGCGCATATAGAGGGCTACATACGCAAACCCGACCGGCATACAATCGATGAACTGCTAAATCGTGGCCGTGACGTTGTAAAGATGATGACTCTTGCACCCGAGCAATGTGACACAACATACATCAGGCAACTTCGCGATGCCGGCATCATTGTTTCTGCCGGTCATACCGATGCAACATATCAGCAGGCGATGGATGCTTTTGATTCAGGTGTACCGGTGGCTACGCACTTGTTTAACGCAATGTCTTCGTTGATGCATCGTCAGCCCGGGATGGTTGGTGCGATATTCGATCATCCAACGGTGAAGTCAAGCATCGTGTGCGATGGCATTCACGTGAAGTATCCGGCCGTGCGCATCGCACATAAACTCATGCAGCAACGTTTGTTTTTTATTACTGATGCGGTTACTGAAGTGAAAGAAGGGGCTTACATTCATCTGTTGAAAGACGATCATTATGCTCTGCCGGATGGAACCCTGTCTGGCTCATCGCTTACAATGCTCAAATGCGTGTACAACGCGGTGAACCATGCTCGCATTCCGCCAGAAGTTGCATTAAGTATGGCTACAAGTATTCCCGCAAGCGTGCTTGGTGATACAGTTAAGATTGGTCGCATCGAAAAAGGATACGATGCGAAATTTTGTTTGATGGACGAAAGTTTCGAGTCGGTTAAAATACTGTAAGTATCTTGCTTGTATGAAATCGTTGTTTTTGTTGCTGGTTGTTGGGTTCATTAGTTGCAGTAGTTTTTTCAGTAATGAAGGGAGGGTAGTTGGAGTGATTGATGGCGATACATTTGACATGCGTTTGGATGGCAAACAGGTACGGGTGAGAATGTATGGGATTGATGCTCCCGAACGAAAGCAGGCATATTATCGCAAAAGCAAGGAAACATTATCGGATCTTATTTATGGAAAAAAGATCCGCATTGAGAAGCGCGATACCGATCGATATAAACGCATTGTAGCCGATGTATATCTTGATGATGAATGGATCAATCTCAAAATGATACAACGCGGAATGGCGTGGCATTTCACCCGTTATTCTTCAAACGCAACGCTTGCCCGGGCAGAGCATGATGCTCGCGCTTCACGAAAAGGTTTGTGGTCACAGCAAGCCGTAGCTCCATGGAATTACAGGAGCGCCAGCCGCAACGGGGTTGCCCGTTGATCCTGGTTAATTCTTCTTCAATGCATCGTGCAAGATCTCTATGGGATGAAGAGCATGTCGTCCCGTTCCATCTTTTATTTGATGTCTGCAACTTGTGCCGGGTGCGGCGATGATCGTATCAATTGATTGCGCGCGAACAGCAGGCAGCAATACTAATTCACCGATTTTCATTGAAACATCATAATGTTCTTTCTCATAGCCGAAAGAACCTGCCATGCCGCAGCACCCCGAAGGAATCGTTGTTACAGTATAATTTTTCGGTAGTGATAACATCCGAACTGAATAAGAAAGGCTGCTCATCGCTTTTTGCTGACAGTGACCATGAAGTACAACCGAACGCTTCTCATCGACAAACAAGGAAGTATCGATGTGACCGCGATCTAATTCGCGACAAATAAACTCATCGACATAATAAGTGTTGGTTGCAAGTTTTTTAACTGCGTAAATGTCATCAGCAAGATCTACGTACTCATCCCTGAATGTAAGGATGGCGGAAGGTTCAATTCCAATCAAAGGAATTTCATCGGTTACGATGTCCTTCAATAAGGCAACGTTCTTGTTTGCAATTGTTTTGGCCTTACGGACGAGACCTTTTGACAACCAGGTGCGACCACTTTCAATATGTGGCGGTATCATTACTTCGTAGCCAAGAGCCTGCAGTAATTTCACTGCCTTTATACCGATGGAGGTATCGTTATAATTGGTGAATTCATCACAAAAAAGATAAACTTTCTTTTTATTGACCTGCGTTAGCTTCTCATCGCGGTAATTCGATTCAAACCATTTGTTCAACGTTATTTTATGCAGAGTAGGCAGCGAGCGTTGTACAGCGAAACCGGAGATTTTTTTGATGATTGATGATGTAAGAGGATTACGAACGGCAAAATTATATGCTGCAGGTGCTATTGATGCTAATTTTGATGTCCGGGTAAAATTTGCAATGAGCTTTGATCGAAACGGAACTCCGTTTGCGTCAAAATAGTGTTGAAGAAATTCTGCTTTCAACTTGGCCATGTCCACATTTGAAGGACATTCACTCTTGCAGCCCTTGCAGCTGATGCAGAGATCCATTACTTCTTTGATCTCTTCATGATCAAACCTGTTGAGCTTCGTTGACCGTGTCAGCATTTCACGTAAGATGTTGGCGCGTGCACGGGTAGTGTCTTTTTCATTACGTGTGGCCATAAATGATGGGCACATTGTACCGCCGGAGAGTTGTGTTTTCCTGCAATCGCCGGAGCCATTGCATTGTTCAGCATGCTGAAGAATATTTTGATTGTTGAAGCGAAATACTGTTTTGAAGTCCGGAGTTTGTTGCCCGGGTTCATAACGCAACATGGAATTCATTGAAGGTGTATCAACGATCTTGTTTGGGTTGAAGATGTTATGTGGATCCCAGGTTGTTTTTATTTGTTTAAGTAAGTGGTAATTTTTCTCACCCACCATTTGCCGTATGAATTCGCCACGCAATCTACCGTCACCATGTTCTCCACTAAGTGAACCATTGTATTTTTTAACCAGCGTTGCAATTTCTTCAGCAATAGTTCGGAACAGTCGATTTCCCTCTTCGGTTTTTAAATTGATTATGGGTCGAAGATGCAATTCGCCGGAGCCTGCATGAGCATAATGTACCGAGTATAGGCCATGCTTCTCAAGTATCTTATTGAAGTCCCGTATGTATGCGGGAAGATCGTGTACGTCAACGGCGGTATCTTCGATAACGGGAACAGCTTTTTCATCGCCGGGTAGGTTGCTGAGCAAGCCAAGTCCCGCTTTTCTGAGCGTCCATATTTTCTTGCAATCGGCACCAAAGAGAAGTGGAAAGTGATATCCAAGATGCTCTGTGCGCATTTCCTGTTCAACAGCAGCGGCAATGGAAATTATTTCTTCGCGTGTGTCACGGGCAAATTCAATTACAAGTATCGCCCCCGGATCGCCCTGTACAAAAAAACGATTCTTCGCTTGTTCTATATTATCCCTGGTGCAATCAAGAATATAGTGATCGATCAATTCACTTGCGGTGGGCCCGTACTTCAATGCTATCAGATTTGCGCGAAGTGCTTCATCAATAGAGTTGAAGTGAACGCATAGGAGCCCCGCTTCTTTCGGAGGCAATGGATCAATGTGTAATTTGATTTCGGTTATAAAGGCAAGAGTACCTTCAGAACCGGCAATTAATGAACAAAAATTAAAGTCGGGTCCGCCTGCATTGAACGGCGCCATATCAATCAGCAGGTCAACGGCATAGCCGGTATTTCGGCGTTCCACTGATGGCTTCGGGAACTCCCTGCGAATTTCTGCCTGTGTTTCATAGTTACCAAGAAGAGAGCGAACAGCTTTGTAGATGCGACCTTCAAGCGAATCTAATTCACATTTGCTGTGAAATTCATCGAGCGACAATGACCGCAACACTACTTCCGACCCATCGGCAAGAAATGCGGTTACTTCTATGAGGTGCTCCCGCGTGCTTTTATACACGATTGAGTTGGAGCCGCAGGAATTGTTGCCTACCATACCCCCGATCATCGCCCTGTTGGCGGTAGAGGTTTCAGGTCCAAAATAAAACCCCTCGGGGTATAAAAACATATTCAGCTCGTCCCGGATCACTCCAGGCTCAACACGAACCCATCCCTCTTCTCGATTCAGTTCTAAAATGCTGGTGAAATGTTTTGAGATGTCGACAACAATGCCGTTGCCCACTACCTGTCCCGCCAGAGATGTTCCCGCCGCGCGGGGAATTAAAGCGGTTTGATTCTCGTTTGCGAAATTGATAAGTTTTAATATGTCTGACTTAGACCGCGGTATTGCTACTGCAAGCGGCATTTCCCTGTAGGCGGAAGCGTCTGTAGCATACAGAGTACGCATGGTGTTATCAAAAAACAGATCGCCTTCAAGTTCGTGTGCAAGTTGTTCCAGCTTAACCTTCATTAAATGTTGAGTTGGTGCAAAGGTGCAAGTTATAACAGGTAAATTAAACGATTGACTTTAATCATGCGCACACCTTATGTAAGTCATTTTACTGCAAAGAATCTCCGACTAGATTTGACCCATAATTGATCGCGAAACGATCCTTACAACGATCACAGTAGTTATGGATGGTTGCTTGCTGCAACACTAACATAGCTTGCTATATAAAGAAGGTTTGATGTATATTGGGGTTATGGCCCTGGCTTGTTGGTTAGCTAGGGCTTTTTTTATGTCGGTACCTCTGAGTTGTATGTGTGAACAGGGTCTACTTGTTTCTTCTTCCCTCAGTCATCTTTTTTACGACGCCCGGAAAAAGGCTGTCGAATTTAGCTGTTTGTTGTGGAGTGCAGATACTGCGGATACGGCCGAAATGCAATAGCATACGCTTTTCAATCGAAGCCTGCTTGTCGCCCACGATGTCAGCAAGTGAATCTATGCGGCTGCTTGTTGTGTCCGGCGCCGCAACCAATTGAAACAGCTGCTGCTTGGAAGCTGCAAGATCTTCAAACAAAGGGCGCATGCCGGACCAGTGTTGCTTTTTTGCAGCTTCATATTGTTGAAGCTGAGCCTCGTTAAATCCGATCTCCGATTTCAGAAAAGTGGTTATCATTCCCCGTTCGCCCTTGCCCGCCTTATGATCGTTACGCTGGCTTCCAAACAGCCAGAATGATAGGATCACAAGGTTGAATACTAACAATATTGCGGACAGGATTATTAATGCTTTATTTTTTGCAAGACGTTCCATCAGGGTTCCGAAATTTCAGCTTCATAATAAGTTATCATTCCTGCGGCATACTCTTCGGTAGCAGAAGGGATTGCAGCCTGTTGACTTTTCTGTTCCTGTTGATATACAGCGAAAAAGTTGGTTGCCAACACCAGCCCAATCAGAGCTGCAAATACCAGGGGCCGGGCAATGAATGTACCGATGCGATCCCACACCGAACGGGATTCACGATATAAACGTGATTGCAGACGCGTATAAAAGAATGGTGGTGCCGATGCCCGGGTGATGCCATCAAGGCTCTTGAGCACTTCTTCGATTCTTTCTTCGTTCTCTCTTCCAGGTTTCATACGCAGCATTTGACGATTTAATGAAATAAAACTTGTGTTACCGCTGTTTATAATGGTTAGCCAGGATCTTTTTCAAATTGATCTTCGCACGATGGATTAGTGATTCTATTGAAGATACTGTTGTTTGCATCACTTCGCTTATTTCCTGGTAACTTAATCCTTCAACTTTGTTTAACGTGAAAGCGATCCTTTGTTGTTCAGATAGTTGTCCGATCGCCCTGAATAAAATTGCCGCATCTTGTTTTTTATCCAATTCGACACCGGGATGATGAAAGTCCGGAATATCTACGGTAGTCTCCCCTTCAATTCCAAACAAGCTTTTAACCATGCCGAATCTTTTTTTTCTACGCTTTTTCTTCTCATGATCAAGTGCCTTGGTTACGGTAATGCGGTAAAGCCAGGTGGAAAGCTTTGATTCTCCTTTGAATGAGGATATTGACAGGTAGACCTGGAGAAACACTTCCTGCGCTACATCCTCAGCGTCTTCCATATTTTGAACAATGCCAAGCGCCGTGTTGAAAACCATGTCTTTCCAGTTCTCAACAACTTCTTTGTAAGCCGATGGATCACCTTCTTTTAATCCGTCTAGTAAAGCAGGCTCGTTCAATGCACACCGATTGATTGTACACCTGCGATATTAATTAAAATTTCCCCGTTGTTGTGATCTTTCAGCAGTACGCTGCATGTATGGCCGGGCATCGTCGTTTGAACTGCGACTCTTACCCGAACCGAAATTCCTCAACTTATAGCTGAAAGTAAGCATGAAGTATTGTTGTAATACCCGTGTTTGAAAGTCCTCAATGTAGGTATCCGTAACTGTTCGGCCAATGCTTTTATTCTGTTTCAGCAAATCGAAGACGGTTAATTTCAGTTCACCTTTCTGATCCTTCAAGAATTTTTTACCCACGCCCATATTCCACAACCAGAAGCGCTGGTTAAAATCATCCGTAAGCGCGTTGTATGAGTTATAGTTGATATCATTTTGAAGCACCCATCCGCTCTTGGTGAGGAGGTTTGCCGCAAGACCTGCATTCTGAGTAAGGTAGTCGTTATTCAATTGCGGCTGCACGGTGTTTCTTACACTTGTGATGTTTGCAGAATACGACAGGCTGAAATCCACATATTCACTGATGTTGCTCGCAAGTGTTGCGCCGAGTCGATAGTTATTATTCTTAGAGAAATTGGAAACGTAGTTGATCATGCCCGGCGATCGTGAAAAACTGTATCCGCCGTTGAAATTGATGGTTGATTTGATCCATTTCATAGGAAAGCCAATAGAAAAAAAGCTTCGCGCATTCCAGTAACCATCAAGGTTCATTGGTTTGGTAAGTTGTGCTCCCTTATACAAAGTAACGCTTGGAGTAAGCACGGAATCCTGCGTGGCAATGAAGCTCACATTGCTTACGTAATCGTCTACTTTTTGTACCGATAGATTGGCAAAGAAGCTAATGCCCTTGTTGGATTGAGTGTAATTATATCTGAACCACAACCTTTGAGAAAAGCTCTGGTCAAGATTTGCATTTCCTGTTGACAGGAACAACGGATTGTTGTTATTGATGACCTGCTGCAATTCATTCACAGAAGGAGGATCTACGGATGTCCTGTAGTTGAAACGAATGGTTGATCGTGCGGATAGTTTTGTATGGAAATTCAAATCGGGAAGTACATTGGTAAAACGTCTTTTTATTTCGAACTTTTCAGGAAACTCGTACGTTGTATGGAGGTCAGACTGCTGGTAGTTTACACCAATTGAGAAGTTTCTATCCCTGTCACCAATGCGATAGTTGATTCCACCCCGATGTGTTGTGTAGGTATTGTCAAAAACGGTCGACAGACTATCGTCGCGTTCGGAATATTTTCCTGACACATCATTCATTTGAAAAGTTTGCCGATCCGAGCTGCTTTTATTCACGGAAGGGTTATAACTAAACTGCAACTGACCTTTCTTACCTATCGGCTCCACATAAGAAATGTTAGACGATAGCTGCAGGCCGGTATTATACTGATCGGTGAACTGACGGGTTGAATCGTCTTCGAATTCACCTTGAGTGAATGCGTCTAAATAAGTGTCGCTATCTCTTTCATTATAGGAAGTATTCAGACCGATGGAAAAGGTCCTGCCTCTTTTTGCGAAGGCATGGCGATACAAGATCCCGTTATTAAGGTTGAATCCATCACTCAGCCTGCGAGTGATGTTGTTGGTCTGACTTTGAAAAACACCTTTAGGAAAGGACGTGGCACCTGTTAACGTGCGAAGCGACTGATTTTTTTGAATGCTGAATGAGGGTGTGATGATGAGGCTGTTCGCCGAATCAATGTTATACTCAATCCGCATGTTTGCACGATGGTTGGTGTTTTCCATATTGCTGGTGGACACCTGGTTATAAAAGCTACTTGCCTCACCATTTCTAAAAAGTTGCCTGTCTATTACGTTCTCTGTTTCGTTGTCCCTGTTATTAAAGAAATAACTTCCTGAAATGGTCAGCTTTTTTGATGGTTTATCGGAGTAATTGATTCCGATGGAATTCGTTTTGCTGATACCCGGCGCCTGCCAGGTCATGAAGTTACCTGAGTTGCCGCCCCTTCCGCCGCGCCCACCGCGGCCTCCGCCAGATTCAGTAACTCCGAGCAGATCTTCTTCCGCAAAATTCTGCTGGTTCACATTATTTGACATTCCCACAATTGAGATCCTTCGGTTCTCATTCATAAACGTCATGTTACCACCGGCGGAATATCGGTCATCGGTACCATAGCCACCATATACGCGACCATACTGGCCATTTCGCATATTGGCTTTAGTAACGATGTTAAGTGCCTTTACTTCGTTGCCATCGCTCACTCCCGAAAATTGCGCCTGGTCGCTTTGACGATCGTACACCTGAATCTTATCGATAACATCAGCCGGCAGATTTTTCAAGGCAGCACTTGCATCGTCCCCAAAAAATTCTCGTCCGTCGATGGTCACTTTGCGGATGTCTTCACCTCCTGCTTTAACCACTCCGTCTTCAACAGTGATTCCCGGCATTTTTTTGACCATGTCTTGTGCATCAGCATCGGGATTCACTTTATACGAACTTGCCGAATATTCAATTGTGTCAACCTTTTGTCGAACCCCGGGAGGTGTAGCGCGGATGACAACTTCTTCGAGTTCCTTTGATGTATGTTGAAGATAGATGTTGCCGAGGTTGAGCGACCGGGTGAGATTGATTACGGTATCGTATTGATTGAAACCTACTGAAGTAACAACTACTCTGAAAATTCCGGGAGTCAATTCACGGATGACAAATGAACCGTCAGGACTTGATACAACAGACCTGCTAAATTTGCTGATAGTATCAGAAACAGTTACCGTGACGCTTGCCAATTGTCTGTTTTCGGATCGTTCGCGAACAACGCCTCTTAAATTCATCGATTGAGAAAATGCCTGTGCAGATATTATCAAACCAAGCAAAAACACTGTAATTCCCTTCATACTGTTGAACACTTTGGCCAATAAGACGACCACTTAGCTCAATTCCTGCCCTTTGAATGCAAATAATTACATTAAATTGGTATTAATGCGTCTTAAAATGGTGTCACAACTTAAATGACGCCTTGAAGCATTTAAGCTTTCGTGAACATTTTCCACAGACCCTGTAGAGGCAAAACCTTTATCTTGCACGTCCATTTTTTAAATAAGTCATTGATATGGAATACGGAAAAATTATCGCGGTAACAGGATTACCAGGATTGTTTGAACTCATGAGCAGCAAAAGTGATGGCGCTATCGTTAGATCGCTTGACGACAACACGACGAAGTTTGTGTCCTCTCGCATTCATAACTTCTCCCACCTGGAAAGCATTGAAGTTTATACGGTTCGTGAGAACGTGAACCTGGCTGAAGTGTTTAATGCGATGGAAGGAAGCGATGAACCGATTCCTGACGGTAAAGATGCGAAACAGCTTAGGGCGTATTTCGATAAAGTATATGGTGACCTTGACTTTGAGCGCGTATATAACAGCGATCTTAAGAAGATGGTGAAATGGTTTAATACGCTGAAGCAGAATAATGTTGAGATCAAAGTGAGAACGGCAGAAGAAGAGCAGTCGCAAAATGAAGAGCCTGTTGAAGAGCAGGCTGTGGAAGTAGCACCTCCTTCAGTTGAGGCAGCTGCAGAAGAAAAGCCGAAAAAAAGCGGACGTAAAAAAGTACAGTAATGAAAGCTGCAGAATTAGTTGCTAAGGCACCAAGGACATATCTTCCTGAAGGGTTCGTTGTAACCACGTGGCAGGAATTAGAGCCATACTTTAAAGAGTTGCTTGATCGGACCATCGATTCACCAGAATCTTTGGAAAAATGGCTGAAAGACCTCAGTGAGGTTGAAGCGGTAATCAGTGAAGACGTATGCTGGCGACAGATCCGGATGACCTGCGATACGGAGAACAAAGAACTTGAAGAAGCTTTCAATTATTTCTGCCTGGAGATCCAGCCAATGATTCAACCGTATGCTGACAGATTGAATAGAAAGCTTTTGGATTCTCCCTATACGGAGCAATTAGATAGAGAACTTTATTTTACGTACCTGCGTGGAGTAAGAAAAAATATTGAACTTTTTCGGGAGGAAAATATTCCGCTGCAGGCTGAGCTAAGTGTTTTACAACAACAGTTCGGAGTAATATCAGGTAAGATGACTGTAGAAGTGCAGGGTCAGGAATATACACTTCAACAGGCAGCAAAATTTTTAGAGGAAGAAGACAGGGCGCTTCGCGAAGAGGTTTATCATAAGATCAACCAGCGTCGGTTGCAGGACAAGCAACCATTGAACGATCTGTTCAGCACACTGGTATCAAAGCGACACCAGGTTGCAATGAATGCGGGATTCGAAAATTATCGGGATTATAAGTACAAGGAACTCGGACGCTTTGATTATACTAAGGAAGATTGTATGCATTTTCATGAAGCGGTAAAGCAACATGTGCTGCCACTCGTGAATGTTATCTATGAAAAGAAGAAGCAAAAGCTGCAATTGGATTCATTGCGTCCCTGGGATACTGAGGCAGAGCCTGCAGGTGTGAAACCGCTACATCCTTTCAATTCAGGTGATGAACTGTTGCAAAAAACCATTGCGTGTTTTGAGAAGCTCAGCCCATTTTTTGCTGATTGTCTTAAGACGATGAACGAAATGCAGCGCCTTGATCTTGATTCGAGAAAAGGGAAGGCACCTGGAGGATATAATTGTCCGCTCGCAGAAACGGGAGCTCCATTTATATTTATGAACGCGGCGGGACAAATGGGAGATGTAACTACCATGGTTCATGAAGGTGGTCATGCTGTGCACAGTTTCTTATCACATCCATTAGAACTCACGTCATTCAAAGAGTACCCAATGGAAGTGGCAGAAGTTGCAAGTATGTCGATGGAACTTTTTACAATGGATCATTGGGATGTTTTCTTCGAAAATGCAGATGATCTACGTCGCGCCAAAGAACACCAGTTAGAAAGAGTAATCACGATCTTTCCCTGGATTGCAACGATTGATAAGTTTCAACATTGGGTGTATGAACATCCATTACACAACATCGATGAGCGAACACAGGCATGGATGGAGATATTAAATGAATTCACCTCACCGGTGATTGATTTTACAGGGCTTGAAGAATATAGAATGTCTGCATGGCAGCGGCAATTGCATTTGTTCGAAGTGCCGTTCTATTATATTGAATACGGCATTGCGCAGCTTGGTGCTATTGGAATGTGGATGCAATATAAATCCAATCCAGACGCAGCGCTTGATAACTATATGCGGTCATTGAGTTTGGGCGGAACGAAAACTTTACCGGAATTGTATAAAGCTGCGGGACTTCAATTTGATTTCTCGCCCGCTCACATCAAAAAGTTGATGGAGTTTGTTGGAGCCGAAATGGAAAAGATCAACGCTTCAGCCTGATGAAATTGAAATATAATTGATGAAAGGAAAAAATACTCCTTTTGTAGTATATGGAAATACTTAGTCGCAACTTATCTTTGATTCATAATCAACAAAGAAAAAAAGGGAAGCATCCCTGAAATATAAAAAAGCTACTAATCAGAGCCTTAACCAAGAGTCCCGTTGTGTCTACATCGGGGCTTTCTTTTTTAAGAATGCGTGAAGCGCGAAGCGGCTTGTTACCAGATCATCACAGTCCCACATTATCACATTTTTGACATCTCCCTTTCACTACCATTTGGTAATCTGAAGCAATGAATCCTTCAGGAAGTTTTACCAGGGGCACTCGTACATCTTCGAGGCATGAAGTTGAGTTACAATTAGTGCAAACAAAATGAACGTGGTTGTCGTGATGATGACCTTCTTCACAATTAGATTTGCACAAAGCATATCGCACAGAATTATCGGAGGTAGGTATTGTGTGTATGATGCCCTTTTCAAGAAAGGATTGCAGTGTTCGATAGACGGTCACCCGGTCGAAGCGTTCACCAGTACGCTTTTCGATATCGGCATGTGCGAGCGCACCATCGTTTTGAAGAAACAACTCCAGTATCCGTTTCCGGCTGCCTGTTATACTAAGCCGGTTCCGCTTCAATATGTTATCGCACATGGTCTCTTTCATCAAGGCTTATTTTGCGAAAAGATTGTTTACAAATCTAGTCTGAGTTTGTGGTTCTTTCAACAACACGGCAATATCGTTCTTCAGTTCTTCAAGTTCTTCCTTTTTCAGACCATCGTATATCTTCCTCCGGACCTGCCCGTTCTTATCTACCAGGGCAAAGAATTGTGTGTGCAGGAATTGTTCTTCCAGATTTTCAGAGTTGTTCTTCGGGTCATCAAGAAGGTAGCTGTTTCTGGCGGCATTGTACAAACTGTCTTTGGCACCGGTCAGAAACACCCATTTGTGCGTATCGACCTTCAATGAGTCTGCGTAAAACTTTAGTCGGCCCACTGTGTCTACCTCCGGATCTACGGTATGTGATAAGATCATAAAGCCCGGTTCATCTTTATATGTTTCGTAGATCGTTTTCATGTTGGTGTTCATGATAGGGCAAATGCTTTCGCAGGTGGTGAAAAAGTATTCCGCTACATAAACCTTGCCTGCAACATCACGATTTGAGAAGGGTTCCCCGTTTGAAGTGACGAACTCAAATGGCTGCACATGATTAAGAACCTGGAACTTTTTATCGCCATACCCCGGAATGAATTGAGTCAGGGTAACGTAAAAACCAATTACTAGTACCACAAAAAAGATAGAAAGGAAGATGGCTTTTTTACTCATGATTCGTAAGAGAATGTGCACGCAAAACTACGCCGAATATGCGGAGCAGCGCCAGAGGACTGTTGTTAAAAACAAAAAATATGCAACTTTGTTGCATTTGGCAGAATTTGCCCTAGTTTTGCGCCCATGCGTTTTAAAATGAACTGGGATGTGTTGGGAATAGCCACTTCACTGGCTTGTGCTGTTCACTGTGCGATCTTACCGCTCATTCTCACATCATTACCTTTATTTGGAGTAAATATCATTGAAAATGTGGCGTTTGAGTATTTCATGATCTTTCTTGCATTCGTCATTGGCGCCGTTGCATTATGGCATGGATACCGGAAGCATCACCACAGTAAAATCCCACTTTCCCTATTTTCCGGCGGGATACTGCTGTTGGTGGCGAAACAATACTGGCACGATTACCAGTATTTTTTCCTTCCCTTTGCAGTGCTGGCGATCGTTTCGGCGCATCTGCTCAATTATCGTTCATGTCGTGTACACAATCATGCGCATGCTGATGATTGTAACCATTGAGCTTTTCCTAAATTCACAAACTACTAAGAGAGAGGTTTTATATTTTTGTGTTCTTAAATAGTGAGCTATGATTAAAACAGGCAACCCGGTGATCAGCATTTATACGGAAATGACTCCAAACCCGGAAACAATGAAATTTGTGGCCAATAAGCTGCTGTATCCGGGCAGAAGTATCGATTTGCCGGATGTGGAGAGTGCTAAAGTGTCCCCCCTTGCAACCGAATTGTTCGGTTTCCCTTTTATAAAAGCGGTGTTCATTGCTTCAAACTTCGTTACTCTGACTAAGAACCCTGAAACGGAGTGGTCTGATGTAATACCTACCATACGCCAGTTTCTTAAAGAGTACCTTGAAGAGAACAAGCCGGTAGTAAATGAAGAAGAGGTTGCTTCAATGAAGCAGGAAAGCAGTAATGAAGTAAGTGCCGATGATGACGACGTTGTAAAGCGTATCAAAGAACTGCTTGAGAACTATGTTAAGCCTGCAGTTGAGATGGACGGAGGTGCGATTCAATTCAAGAGTTATAACGAAGGTGTTGTTAACCTGATGTTACAGGGATCATGCTCCGGTTGTCCTTCTTCAATGATCACGTTGAAAGCGGGCATTGAAGGGATGATGAAGCGTATGATACCTGAAGTGAGAGAAGTTGTCGCAGAAGCAGAGTAATCACTCTAACTTCGCCGCATGTCTTTCATTGAAAGTTTCGTTCAGTCGTTACAGGCTACAACGATCGTTGAATTCATTGCAGTAATATTTGGAATCGCAAGCGTTTGGTTTTCGAAACGAGAGAATATCCTGGTGTATCCTGTTGGCCTTGTCAACACGATCACCTATATCTACATCAGCATTGAGGGCCATTTATTCGGTGAGGCAACCGTAAATCTTTACTATACCATCGTAAGCATTTACGGTTGGATCCTCTGGTCCAGGCGAGACAGGCAACAAAAACCTGTGGTGCACATAACTTCATCGTCGAAAAAGGAATTTGCTCATCAGCTTCTATTCTTTTCATTTTTCTTTATTGTTTTGTTTGTGTGTCTGAATTACCTCAGGCAACAATTTGCGCCAGGAGTTTTGCCATATGCCGACTCGTTTGCATCGGCCACCGCTTTTACAGGCATGTGGTTGATGGCACGGAAGAAGGTGGAAAGCTGGTATTGGTGGATAGCTACTAACATCGCTTCCATACCTCTTTATTATGTTAAGGGTTACGCCTTTACAAGTGTTTATTATTTTATCCTTTTGCTTCTTGCAGTCAGCGGTTTAATGGAATGGAGAAAAAAGGCGAAAGGTTACACTAACATGATTGCATAATCCAAACAACGATCATGATGAAAAAAGTAGTGGTACTTGGACCCGAGTCAACAGGCAAAAGCACCTTGTGCCAGTTGTTATCAGAATATTTTCATTGCCCATGGGTACCTGAATTTGCAAGAGAATATCTTATCATAAATGGAACTGATTATTCCTATGATGATTTGTTGACAATTGCCAAAGGACAATTATCGGAAGAAGATCGCATAACGTCTTCATCAGCAAGTCGGGCCATTTTCATTGATACCGATATGCATGTAATGAAAGTGTGGTGTGAGTTTGTTTTTGGCAAATGCCATGAATTCATCATTAACGAATTAAATAAAAGGCATTACGATTTGTACTTGTTGTGTAATGTTGACCTGCCCTGGGTGAAGGACGAGCTTCGGGAATATCCTGATCTTGAGACGCGTCAAACACTATACAATATCTATAAGCGTTTGCTAATTGAGGAACAGCTCCCCTGGGTAGATATTAGCGGTACTTATTCCGAACGATTACAAAAGGCGATCAATGCAGTTAGCGAATTAATAGACAACAAATAGAATCAGGACTTCATGAAAGACTTCATTGGCAAGCATCATCGCATATTATTTTTTGCTTCGTGGTTTTTAATTAATCTGGTTCAGGCTGCTACCACCGGGCTGATGGACGATGAGGCTTATTACTGGGTGTATTCGCAGTTCTCCGCATGGGGATATTTTGATCATCCACCTATGATTGCGGTATTGATTAAAGCGGGTACATCAATTTTCAATGGCGAGTTGGGAGTGAGGTTTTTTATAGTAGTGCTGAATACGCTGACTCTTTTACTCATATATAATTTGTTACGGCCTGATGACAGGAATGACAAATTGTTCTATGCAATATGTTATTCTTTAATGCTCGCCCCGATAGGAGGGATCCTTGCTGTTCCGGATTTGCCCCTTTTATTTTTCGCTGCACTATACTTTTATTTGTACAAACGTTTTCTAGAAAATACTGGCCTCATCAACGCTTTGCTACTTGGAGTGGGCATTGCCTTGATGTTGTACAGTAAGTATCATGGGATACTACTTGTATTCTTTACGCTTCTGTCGAATCTTCAATTGTTTAAGAGACCGCATACTTATGTTGCTGCGGTGACAGCATTGGTCCTGTTTTATCCGCACATAAGCTGGCAATTAAATCATGATCTTCCTTCCGTACAGTACCATTTGTTTGAACGAAATGCGTCTTCGTATCAACCGGGATTCACACTGGAGTACGTCTTTGGACAATTAGCACTCGCGGGTCCGATCGCTGGCTGGTTGCTGCTTTGGGCGGCATTTAGGTATAAGACTGGCAGCCAGTTTGAGAGAACATTGAAGTTTAACCTTGCAGGTATTTACATATTCTTTCTGTTAAGCACTTTAAAGGGGAGAGTAGAGGCGAACTGGACCGTTCCTGCATTCGTATCACTGATCGTTTTATCATATTATTTTCTTCTTGATAGAGAAAAACAAAGACGGTGGCTTTATAAGATGGTTCCGGCAACCATTGTATTGGTTTTAGTGGTTCGCGTATTCATGGCCATCGATATCGAACGAGTATCGTGGATCAGCAAAGATGAATTTCATAGTAATGAACAATGGGTGAAGGAAGTAAATGAAACATCTAATGGACTGCCGGTAGTCATTCTCAACTCTTATCAATTACCGTCAAAGTATTTTTTTTATACAGGCGAGAAAGCGTTTGGATTAAACACAGCATATTATCGAAGAAACAATTATAATTTCTGGCCCCTTGAAGATTCATTGTTTGGCAAGCGTGCGTTTGTAATGGGAAGAAAGGATTCGATGTTGTTCACTCACCAATTTGCTATTCCGGTTTTAAAGGAATCAGGAGCAACAGTGATTGACAATTATTATTCATTCTCCAGGATACAGTTTGTAGATCCGGAGCTTCGAAATGACAGCTTGTATTTTACTGCACGAACACCTGCGGGTTATCTAAAGCTGATGCAGAATCGGCCATATGCTGATGCAAAAATTCAGCTCGCCGTTATCACGCCAAATGTAGGTGTCGAGTATTTAAATACCGGACTAACGGTAATGCATATACGAAAAACTGAACAGCAGTTAGTTGTTCCGTTTCCTGTTAATATTCCTAAAGATAAAGTGGTGAAACTTGTTATTGAATCCGCTGTTAAAGGACATCCTTCGCTGAATTCGACCGCAGTGAAAAGATGAATGGCGATCTAAGATCACTTCTTTTTTTTCTCACTTGATTTTTTGTCGCTGCTTTCTTCTTTTGATGTGTTTGATTCAGGTTTGGGTTTCATTATTATCGCCTGAACGCTGGAGTCCGCATAAAGGTTATTCATTTGCCGCAACACCCATGGATATCGAACGTTCACCATCTTTGAAACTGGCTTGATCGTGTATTTCTTCGGATTGGGAAGAGAAGCGGCTATCATTGCCGATTCTTTTCTTGACAGGTTCTTTGCGTCCTTACCAAAATTGTGTTTGGCTGCTGCCTGCACTCCGAAGACCCCTGTACCCATTTCTGCCACATTCAGATACATCTCGAGAATTCTTCTCTTTCCCCATATCAATTCGATCATAAACGTAAAGTAAACCTCCAGTCCCTTTCTGATATAACTTCGACCCTGCCATAGAAAAACATTCTTTGCAACCTGCTGACTGATCGTCGATGCGCCCCTGACGCGGTTCGGTTTTTTCTCGTTGTGGTCGATGGCTTTCTCGATGCTCTTCCAATCGAAGCCATTATGATCCGGGAATTTCTGATCTTCGGAGGCGATGACCGCAAGTTTCACGTGAGTACTCATTTCATCGCTGTCTACATAGTCGCGTGAAAGACCGTTCCCGCTGAAAAGACTGTTTAACTGGGTAAGCGTAAACGGTGGATTGACCCACTTGAGAGCCAGTATGTATACAAGCTGAGCAAGAAATAAAACGATGAGCAGTCGCTTAATAAATCGAAAGGATCTGGATATAAAACCGTCGGATGAGCGCGCCATGGCTGCAAGTTACTGAACGATGATTTTTGTAATTATCATTTTTTTTGTGCGTTCATTCGCACATACTCGACGGAGTAATGTTTGCCGGCTATTCGTGGTCGGGTTTTAATTCTTTGCCATGCATATCCTGCTGCGAAGGTTGCTGCACCAATGCCTAAGCCTGCGAGTTTGTTTCCCTCGTTCAGGGATTCTTTACGGTTGAGAGAATTTACCAGTTCGAGTATTACGTATCCTGCGCCACCAAATTGTAACAGCTTTGGAACGAGCACTGACTTGCTGCGATCGCGGGCGCGTCGTTTGTCGTAGTCAAATATCCGTATGTCTGTATAGTGTAGAATAATAGAATGATACATCGTATCCAGCACGGGTGTTCCAAATTGTGTAGGCACCTGTCGGACCTCGATCTGCTGAAGAAAGATTGAATCGTTCCTGAGTTGCTGAATGTAGCCATGCACATAGAATCCTGAATAGGTTTCGCCTTCGAGGTATGTTCCAGGAAAATAGCTGCGTAATGTTCTATTGTTTTTTTTCTTCAGAACAATAAAATCAGTTTGTGCAAATGCATGCACTGATATAAGGTTGGCCAGTACAACGAGGAACGTGAGTTTCATATCTGCCTGTTTAATGAGCTGCAGATGGTCCAAAAAATATTGAACCAATGATCAGTGCGATTCCAAATCCTATCAGTATGGTACCAGATACTTTATTGATGATGGAAATATTATGCAAGGTCAACCGTTTGCGAAGACGACCAGCCATCAATACTTTCAGCACATCTGCTGCCACATTCACGGCAAGGCAGACGGAAAAAATCACTATACGCTGCCCAAAGGAATACTGGCTTGCAAATGCTGTTGCTGTGCCAAGCCAGAATAAAAAGACATTTGGATTTAAGGTGTTGATGAGAAATCCCGATGAAAGAATTTTCAACATATCTTTTTTAGTAAACCGTATCGTCATTCCTTCCTGTTGCGCCTGCAACATGATCTTCTTGAAAAATATATAGTAAACACCCATGGAGATAAGGAATACACTTCCTAACACTGCCAATGCAACGCGGTATTCGAGCAAGGATGTTACGAGTTCAGAAAAAACATTGCTCACAAAGACAAGAAGGATATCGCTGAGCCAGACACCGGAAACGAAACTGAAGCCGCCCTCTTTGCCGTTGTTCAGACTTTGTTTGATAACTGTAAAGATCACCGGTCCGACCGAGATCGCGAGTATAAAACCTAAGGTTATTCCACTAATTATGGCCTCCCACATAGTTATCAATAACGTTAAACAGATCCGGTTTCCAAAAATTTCATCCAATCCTGGTACATCTTGCCCTTCATCACGCGTGGGAATTTATGCTGCCCGCCGATTTTGCCTTTTGCTTTCATGAAATCCATAAACCTCGATTCGGGAAGAACTTCAAGGTAAACATCTTTCAAAGCGCTCTGGCGCTCAACTGCATAGTCGTCATTCAAAAGACACAGCTTTTCGTCCAGCTTCTTTCTAAGTTGCTCAACATCGGCATTATCATCGCAGGCAACCCACCACTTATGCGCGAAAAACAAACCATGCGGAATTCCCGCGACAGTATATTCAGGGATGCAAATATTTAGTTCTTCGCTGGCCAGCTGAACAGCTTTGTTCATATTGTCAACACTCAGGTGTTCACCTACCAGGCTAAGAAAATGTTTAGTGCGTCCGGTGATCACTATCTCGCTGCGAGCCTTGCTTACGAATTTCACTGTATCGCCTATCAGGTACCGCCAGGTGCCGGCACTGGTGCTCAACAGGATGGCATAATCCTTACCTTCTTCGACCTTATCGATCCCGAGTATCTCTGCGCCTTCTATAATATTTCCTTCAGAGTCGAAGTTGTTATCATTGAATGGAACGAACTCAAAGAAAAGATGGTTGAGGGCAAGCTTCATTCCGGAGGCATTCTGATGATCCTGGTAAGCGATAAATCCCTCGGAGGCGAGGTATGTCTCGATATAAATCAGGGGTTTGCGAACCAGCTTTTCAAAACCTTTTTTATAAGGCTCGAATGAAACTCCGCCATGAACGAAAAACGCAAGATTTGGCCAGATGTCGTGAATGGTTTCGAGCTTGTAGCGCTCGATGATCTTTTCCATGCACATTTGTATCCATGCAGGAACTCCCACAACAAATCCTATGTCCCATTTCGGAGCCTCCTCTACGATGGCTTCGATCTTCTTATTCCAATCGCGTGTACGGGCAATTTTTTTACCGGGTTTATAAAAAGGGGAAAACCAGAAAGGAACTTTTTTGGCGGTGATGCCACTCAGATCACCTGAATAATAGCCGGGTCCTTTTTGAAGATCTGTGCTGCCTCCCAGCATCAGCCAACCTTTCCCGATGCTCTTCATCGGCAACTGGTGATAGGTACGAAGAGTCAATAGCTGCTTAACCATCACAATCCGGTTACCACGCATAAGATCATTGGTGATGGGGATATACTTACTTGCAGACTCCGAGGTTCCTGAGCTGAGGGCGAAGTATTTGATCTTTCCGGGCCAGCAGACATCGGATTTCCCTTCGAGGGTTTTATGCCACCATTGCTGGTAGATCTTATTATAATCGTACGTGGGAACGTTTTGTTGAAAAGCCTTGATCGGATCTTTGCTAAGCAGAATTTCGTCGAATCGATATTTCTGACCAAACTTCGTAAACCTTGCCTTCTTCAACAGTTTCTTCAACACCTTTTCCTGCTGTCTCCGCGGGGATTTAGCAGGCAATCGCAATGCTTTGGCAATCGATGTTGGCAACGAGATATCAAATAAAGCCATTCAGTTTCCAGCCGGGTTAAAACAGCCAAATCCAAAATTAGGGTATTGATGCCAAAATGGTATTCCGTTCAGCTAATTATCTTGCCGCGGGCCGGGCTATACAAACTATAATCGAAGCCGCTATTTTGTTGAATTGTTTTGATGACATCTTCATAAGTAAAAGTCTGGCCGATGCACAAAAGAATGCTGCAACCCTTGACTGGCGCGGAACGTATAACAGCATCATCTTTGCCGGTAAGCAAACTCCTCGCAGAATCCATCGATTGCAAATCTCCCTTCAGGCAATAATCTATGATACCAGCCCTGGGGTTTAATAGTGACCTGCGCGAGATTTTTAACAACTCCAGACCTTCTTTTAATCGGATACCGATAAGAAGAAGCCAGCGCCGGCCACTGCCATCCCAATGTTTAACAACAAACTGCTTCATTGCCTTGTAAAATAACTGAACGCGTTGACGATCGCGTGGGGTACTTGTGCCTTTGAAATGTAATACCACCGTGCTTCCAAGGTAGTAGTTGCGATACCCTGACCTTTGTATGGTTATACTGAGGTCAATGTCTTCGGCATACATGAAATAACGTTCATCGAATCCGCCTGAAACCTCAAGCAGTTTTCGGGGCACCATCATGAATGCCCCCGATAAGATCTCTGCAGGTGCCACGTCATTTTTTGAAATGGCTGGCGCATAGTAGGCGTTGAGTTTTGAAGATCCGCTGAACAGCGATGCCAGGCCCGTCAGCTTGAAGAATGAAGACATCGGACGAGGAAATGATCGCTTTGACTCCGGCAGGAATTCGCCCCGCGCATTTATCATTTGAACGCCAACAGCACCGGACTCTGAATGTTGGCGGAAATGTTCGATGCAATTTGAGATGGCCTCACTGCTCACTATACAATCGGGATTAAGAAACAATACGAGTTCTGAATCAACGGAACGCCAACCCTGGTTGCACGCACGTGCGAACCCAAGATTCTCTTTATTTTCAATGATCGTGAGGAATGGATATTGATGTTGAATATCCGTTAATGCGATGTCGGCGGAATTGTTATCGACAAGTACGATGTGCGCGCTTTGAGATGCTGTGGCAGCTTTGACTGCGTCAAGGCAGTAAAGCAGGTGTGGTGCGGAATTGTGGGCAACTATGACTACTGCGAGTGTCATGCGGGCAAACATAATAACAATAAACAAACTAAATACTATTTCAGAATACGTTTAATAGCTTTGTCCTATGTTAAAAGAAACATTGATTACCGCTGCGGAAGCGGGGGCGCTTGTTTTGAAGACCTTTTTCACCAACAAGAATTTGCAGGTAAGTAATAAAGAGGGTTTGAATAACCTGGTGACCGAAGCGGATCACGCTTCGGAAAGAGCGATCATTGACACCATACGTGATGTTTATGCTGATCACCAGATCCTTTGTGAAGAGAGTGGTGAGTATGTTATGGATTCAGAATACAAATGGATCATCGATCCTATTGATGGTACTGTGAATTATGCTCATGGCATTCCAATATGTTGTGTCTCGATTGGCCTGGAGAAAGCGGGGGAGATGATACTTGGAGCGGTGTATAACCCACTTCTCAAAGAATTCTTTGTTGCAGAAAAAGGTAAGGGCGCATGCCTTAACGGTGAAAGAATATATGTAAGCGGACAAACTGATGTAAACAAATCGTGCATTGTAACAGGTTTTCCATACACTTATCTTGATCAGCCAAATGGACCACTTGAAGTATTCGACCGTTTCATAAGACGCGGAGTTCCGGTAAGAAGACTTGGATCGGCGGCAATCGATCTGTGTTGGGTTGCGGCCGGTCGATTCGACGGTTTTTACGAGCATAAGCTTCAACCGTGGGATAGTGCTGCGGGCTGGTTAATGGTAGAAGAAGCAGGAGGTAAAGTAACGGACTTCAAAAACAACCGCTATTCGATTTACCAGCCGCAGGTACTAGCAACAAATGGACAGATCCATGATCAGATGCTGGAATGGATCAATAACAAAGTTTAAAACAATAGCATGGATCAGCAACGCACAGAAATATCATCGATCGGTGAATTCGGATTGATCGAGCATCTTACTAAAAATATTGAATTTAAAAATGCGTCGAGCATCGTTGGAGTCGGAGACGATGGCGCTGTAATAGATCACTTTGGGCGACAAACTGTAGTATCAACGGATATGCTCGTTGAAGGTGTTCACTTTGATCTTATGTACACGCCGCTGAAGCATCTTGGTTATAAATCGGTTGTGGTGAATCTAAGTGACATCTATGCGATGAATGCCACACCAACGCAGGTGACCATGAACATCGCTTTCAGCAACCGCTTCAGCGTTGAAGCCCTTGACGAATTTTATGAGGGAGTGTATGCTGCATGTGACAGGTATAATGTTGATCTAATTGGCGGTGACACATGTTCTTCGCAAAAAGGATTTATTATTTCCGTAACCGCATTCGGTGAAGTAGCACCCGGTGCATATGTTAAGAGAAGCACAGCTAACAAGGGTGATCTCATTTGTTGTTCAGGTGATCTGGGTGCCGCATATATAGGGTTGTTATTGCTTGAGCGTGAAAAAAAGATCTACCTGGAAAACCCGCAAATTCAACCGGATCTTGAAAATGAGCAATACGTGATCCAGCGTTTGCTGAAGCCGGAAGCAAGGAAGGACATCATTGAATTCTTTGAGCAAAATTCGGTAGTGCCCACAGCAATGATGGACATCAGTGACGGCCTGAGTTCCGAAGTATTACATATTTCAAAACAGAGTAACCTGGGAGCTGTGTTGTATGAAGAAAAAATTCCGGTTGCTGAAGAGATGCGTAAGGCAGCCTTCAAATTTGAGATCGATCCTACTGCATGTGCTTTAAGTGGCGGTGAAGATTATGAACTTCTGTTTACTATACCACAGGCAGATTATGAGAAGCTCGTACTTAATGAGCAGATCAGCGTTATAGGTTACATGACCGACATAACGGAGGGCACTCATATCATTACGAAAGGTGGCAACAAGCATCAGCTTACGGCGCAGGGCTGGAATTCATTTAAGAAATAGTGGAATGATGAGGAGCAGGTTGATGCAGTGGACTTTTGTGTTTTCTGTCGCAAGTTTTTTCCTGAACGCATGTACAGTGTCCCGACCCAGTGATGCGATCGATGGTAAGATAGCACCCGCAAAGCTGAAGTCGGATTACACATTGTTTAGGGGCATGTTGGAAGAACAGCATCCAGGTCTCTATTGGTTTACGCCGAAAGACAGTATGGATGCACATTTCAACGAGGTATATTCAAGGCTCGAAGATTCGCTTACCGAACAAGAATTCAGGAACCTATTAAATTATACTACCAGCAGAATTCATTGTGGGCATACAGCGGCGTTTCCTTCGAAACGTTACATGCGACAAATTGCAGAGCGTTCTCTTAAAACATTTCCACTAAGTCTGAAATGTTGGAAGGATACCGCAGTTGTTATAGCCACATTATCGCCGCAGATACAAAACATCCGGCAGGGGACCGTATTATTATCGATCGATGGAAAAAGCGTTCCGGATCTTCTCGACACCATGTTGCTTCACATCAATGGTGATGGTTACGCGATGCAGGGCAAGTACCAGTTCTTAAGTAACCGCGGAACCTTTGGTGCAGTATATCGAAATCTTTTCGGCTTACGCGATTCGCTCGATCTTGAATACATCGATACCCTGGGCGATCGGCAGTTCATCCGGTACCCTGTGTTTGTTCGGGCGAAGGACGAAGAACGTGCAAAGGATTCCATGCGTCGTGAAGAACGCGAGCGGGTGCAGGTATCGTTCGACAGGGACAAAACAATTTACGTGGATACGGTTCAACGAACGGCTTATATGAGTGTGAACACGTTTTCGCGAAACAGCGGTCTCACGCGCTATTACAGGCGATCATTTAAAAACTTACGCAAGCATAACATAAAACATCTGATCATCGATGTGCGCACAAATGGTGGGGGCGATGCGGGTTTGTCCACATTGCTTACGCGATACATCGCCGATCACCCTTTTAAGATCGCTGATTCTTTGTATTGCATCAAGCGAAGTAGTAAGTATCGCGATTATATTCCGATGCAACCATTGTACTGGTTGTTTACAAGCGTTGTAACAAAGAAGAAGGACGATGGTAACTTTCATTTTGGAATTTTTGAGCGACACGTATTCAAGCCCAAAAAAAGAAATCATTTTAAGGGAAAGGTTTACATACTAACTGGCGGCAATTCTTTTTCTGCAACTACTTTATTTGCACAAGAACTAAAGGGCCAGTCTAATGTCACCATCGTTGGTGAAGAAACCGGTGGAGGTGCATATGGAAACAATGCATGGATCATACCGATGATCACTTTGACACATACCAGGTTGAGATTTCGATTGCCGCGTTTCAGGTTGGTGATAGAGCCTTCACTGATCCAAAGTGGGAGAGGCGTGATGCCGGATGTGTATGCATCGCCTACTGTTGAAGATATTAAACAAGGTAATGACGTTAAAATGAATGCTGTTCGCAAATTAATCGCGCGCGATCTTCTTCAGACAGACTGAAGCGCCCGCATCAGGTCAACAAGACCAGACCCCTGGAAGTATCGATCGCGTTTCAAATCTGTTGCAGTAGAAACAAAAATATCTTTGACCTTCTCGGGCTGACCGATGAATTCCCTTCTAACAGACAGGAACGCCGCTATCACGCCAGAAACATGTGGTGCCGCCATGCTTGTGCCGCTATCCTCGACGTATTCAAAAGGAGTGGAAATGTTTTGCAGTTTTGCTTTCTTAAAACCCGTCGCACATGAAATGATCTTTTCGCCCGGGGCAACCAGGTCTGGTTTCAATCGGCCATCGCCCGTGGGGCCTTTAGAAGAAAAATAAGAAACACCGTACACATGCGGCATATCACGATGGGTTGATCCAACTGTAATTGCATATTCAGCATTACCGGGATCAAAAATGCTGAGTGTGAGTCCGGCAGTAAAGGATTCTTCTTTAATATTCTTAAGATACCCGTAGCCAGAATTTCCTGCGGCTACAACAACCACTACACCGGACTTGACCAGTCGGTTTACTTCTACGCACAACGGACTTTGTCCGCAGGCAAACCATTCAGGTTCAAAGTGATTACCAAGGCTGATGTTAATGCCGTGAATCTTTATATCCCGGCCATATGAGTTGATCTCCTGTACATGATTAAGTGCCCTGATGATATTACTCGTATGACCGTTGCCTTGTGCATCGAGTACTTTTAAACTCACAATCTTGCACTTCGCAGCGATGCCGGAGATCTCTGGTATCTGTAATAATTTAAATTCAGTTTTATTTGATTCTGTAAGAAACTTTGCTGCTGCAACAACATTGCGGCCTTCACCAGCAATGATGCCGGCGACATGAGTGCCATGGCCATTCTCATCGTGAAAAGGATCGCCAGGATTTGAAGGGGACCCTGTGAAATCTTTATCATACCCGGTATCCAGGTTACTAAACTGTTGTCCGTTTACACCTGTACCAGTGAAGTGAGGATGTTGTTTGTCAACACCCGAGTCAAGCACTGCCCAAACGATATCGTAACCGAAGGCGGAAAATGAACGCTTGGCAGCGTCTGCCTTTACGGTCTTTATGGATGATGAAACCAACATGCTCACCGGGAAATCGGGCCATATCTTATAGATCAGCTTATACCGTGTTTCCGGGTTGTTCAATGCTTCCGATCTTGCTATCTCCTGAACTACGTTACTACTCAGGTATGCGAAAACATACTGTTGATTTTCTTCGCTTTCCTCTTCCATCACATAAGAACCCTGCGGGTCTGTGACGGCTATGACTTTTTTTATTTCATTGATCAGTAGTTCGCGTGCGATCTTCCGGCCTGCAATATGATCAAGGTTTACATCGATGAGTACACGATGAACTTTTTCTGGATTGTCAATCATCTCTTCCAGCAGTGGCAGGGCGATTACACTTTTATTAAGGTTATCCGGATCAAATTTCGCCTCACGCTTTCTTCTTTTTGCCATTCACAAGTTGTTTAATCAAAATCAACGTAGCCCTTATCGGACATATACATAAATGATCCTTCGGTTATATCTGAAGAGAGAGATACTGCCATTGATGCGTTTGCAGGCTCAAAGCGTTTGTATTTTCCATCTTCATAGAATAAACGAATCGCTTTAAAGCCGAAGGCGAGTGGTATAGCGCCTTTATAGGTGAGTGATGAGGTTGATGTATTAGCTCCACTTACCTGTACATTGCCGCCAATAGCCTGTTGTATCTCAGGAATGGAGATGCCTGCGTTGGTTTCGTTTGCAGAATCTGCATCAACAGTGATCTCATTGGACTTAAGTACCGCCGTAACAATGAATACGTCATCTGCTTCCATGAGGCGTGCAACATGTCCCGGGTTGCCTAAAATATCTGTCTGCGAAAGAAAAGTATCAAGAGTTGTTATCTGTATTGAATCCTCGCTCGCACTAGAGAAAGTAAACTGCAGCGAGCGCGCTGATTTATATTTCAGCTCTACACCCAGCTTTGAACCACCCATTGCAGAAATAACTTTTCCGAGAATGTCCAATGCGATTCCGGCCGATAAGTTTGCGGTTTTCTTCCCAGTGATGTGTGTTACGGGTGTGTCCTTTTTCACTTCCGGTAATGCGGCAACGTCTGAGTGGATCACCGTTGCAAGGTCGCCGAGAACAGTAAGTTTATTTTTTTCTTTTACTAACAGCGTAAGAGGGGAGAAGTCGGCTTTTGGCAGGCGAATCACATTGTACCCGAATTGTTTGAGATACGTTGTAGCCGGATCTTTGCACAGCATAAGAGTTGGTTTTGTTTGATAAAAAAAGTGTAGCTAATCAGAGAGAGTCCAGAGATCGTGGGGAGCGGATGTATGGATAAAGTTGGTAATAATATTCGTCAACTGCAAGCAGGCGATTGACAAACTTCATTTATTCCTGATCGCTGAGTTGTTCACCAACCGGAAGGATCACATTAATTTCAATACCCCCTGCCTGATGTTG
This sequence comes from Bacteroidota bacterium, assembly GCA_023437225.1. GTDB lineage: Bacteria > Bacteroidota > Bacteroidia > Chitinophagales > Chitinophagaceae > Flavitalea. The sequence continues at coordinate 224,977 of JAEZGS010000001.1, forward strand.
CCGGAAGGATGACAGGGCCCCGATCTTTTTCGCTTTATCGTTTATGCCTTGAAGATCTGCTTTGTACTGTGCCAGAGAAAGCGACATTACACCTCCGTTAAGGTGGATGGTGACTATAAACGAATCGTCCTGGAACAATGTGGTGATGTTTACTTTGCGAATGCCTGGATTGACCTCTGCATAATTTAGCACCTGTTCGACGATCCGAAATATTTCGAGCGTTTCATCATCTTCAAGAAGTATCTCATCGGTGTCATGGCGGAGCGTCACCGGGATCTGCGTTCGCTTGGTGAACTCCGAAACTTTTATTTCAAGTGCGGTGAACATCCCGAGGTCTTGTAGAGACTTTGGCTTCAGTTCAGTTGAGATCTGGGTTATGGAATGACAGACATTGGTGATTGTTTGAATCGAGTTCCTGAAGCGTTGTTCCAGTGCTTCATCCTTGAGATCGAGCTCTTCAAGTATCATTGCCAGATTCATTCTTGCACTTGCCAGATCGTTTCCAAGATGATCGTGCAATTTCGATGAAAGAACCAGCCGTTCATCTTCACGAACCTTCAATAAATTCAAATTTATGTTGTTGAGTTTGCGATTCATTTCCTGGCTTTCTTCCAACTGTTGTTCGAGGATCTCATCTTGTGAGTCGTTTTGTTCTGCTCCCTGTGCTGAATAACGTTCCTTGCGCTTTGACACGTCGCGTAGAATAGTCACGGTACCGGCGATTTCACGTGCTTTTTTGTAAATCACGGAAGTGGAAACCAGACACAAGAGAGGGCCGCCCTCTTTGGTAGGCAGATTCAGTTCTCCTTCGAAATGGCTTGTCCAAGTCAATGCCCTTGCGATGCGGTCACGTTCAGGCTTACCGAGTTGAAGTAATCCCTGCACTTCCTTCTTACAGGCTTCCTCTGACGTCCATCCCAACAGATCCTCTGCGCGTTTATTCCATAAAATGATCTTTCCATATTGGTCTGTCTTGATAACGGCTTCGAAAATGTTTTGAAGAATAAATGAGTTGTGTTTGTTTTGGATCGCTACTGCCGTCGATTGTTGTATGTAGCGTATGACAATGAATAGCAAGAGCGCGGCCACTATAGCTGAAACAGCAAAAAAGATGGGGTTTGTTATGGAGGTGATCCGCTCGGTTTTACGGTGTGTTTCCTGAAGCTTTGCAATTGCCTTACTTTCACCGGCCCGGAAATTATCGAGATAGAGCCTTAGAGAATCCAGTGACTCGGTTCCATCATTTTCCCGTAAAAGCGCGCGCGCTGCTATACTATCGCTGACGAATAACCGGTGAATGGAATCGGTCAATCGCAATCTTTCAAGTGCCTTCTTTCTTAAAGGATCCAACCGTTCCGAGAGTTCGGGGTGGTGTAAAACCAAAAGCCGCATTTCATCATAATGCGAATAGATCTGCTTTCTTAGCTCGATGGAGGGGCCTTTGAAGTCCGGCTTCTGAATGGTCTTGGCAAGTGTAAGTACTTCGTCAGAGATCATTCGAAAAATCACTTCTGCCCGGGTAATTACCTGGTAACTTGAAAAGATCTTTTGTTCGGCGTTCATTGCGCGTTGAGACTGGAGCTGCATGTTCAAATACAGCCCAATAATGGCAACCAGTAATGTTCCTGCTGCGATTGCAAAAAACAGCCGACCAGATACACGTTTATCCATCAACAAGCAATTCAGACATCAAATTGAACCAGATCGCAGGGGGTTAGTTGGTTTATCAGGAAGGATATCTAAGTTACAACATATATGACTCAACGCAAATTTTAATGATCATTCATCGGCATCGATCAACGGCATAATTAGTTTCACCTCAGTTCCTCGTCCGGGCGAGCTTTGAATCTGATATTGAGCTTTCAGTAATTTACTTCGTTCTTTAATGGTTGTCAATCCCAGAGATTTTTTAGTCACCCTGCCCGGATCAAATCCTTTCCCATTATCGGCTATGCTCATAATAAAATCATCGTCCTCCAAAGTGATCCGTACTGAAACCAGGGAGGCTCCCGCATGTTTGGCGATATTGTTCAGGGCTTCCTGGAATATGCGAAAAATATGTGTGGCTTTTTCGTTGTCAATAATAAGTTCCGGCACATCATTATAGATCTCAATGTCAACGTTTATTTCTTTTCTGAATCGTTCCGCATGAGTGGTTATTGCCTGGAATAAGCCAAGATCTTCCAAAGCAAGGGGTCGCAATTCGATCGCAATGTTACGAACCCATTGAATTGACCGGTCGAGCGTAACGATCAGTTCTTCAAACCGACTTTTTAATTGTTGATCTTTGATGTCGATTTCTTCCAAAAGAAAATTAAGGTGGATACGGGCACTGGTCAGGACCTGGCCGAGGTCATCGTGCAACTCGCGTGAAATCCTTTTTCGTTCATCTTCGCGTGCTTCTTTAAGTCCTTTGTTCAGTTCGCGAAGTTGAACGTTTGCCGCACGTGTTTCCATTAGTTGCCGCTCCAACAGGTCTTCCAGAGATTGATTGGTTTCATGAAGGTTTATTTCCATCACTTTTCTTTCAGAGATGTCACGAAAAACAGCAACGCTGCCGTTAATATCGGCACCTTCGAAAGGGAGCATTGTAATTGAAGCAAGCACTGTGAGTGGAGTGCCATTCTTATGAAGATGGACAATCTCACCCTGCCATTTCTTGAACCGCCTCAATTGATCAATTATGCTTATATCGGATGATGAAGCAGGGATGCCAAAAACATCAGTTATCGACTTACCCAATACTTCTTTGGCGGTGTATCCATAAAGTAATTGAGCACTTTGGTTCCAGGCGGTTACTCGAAAATTAACGTCAGTTAGTACAACAGCTTCAGAAATGGATTCCAGCACGATACTTTTGAATTGAGCTTCCCGCATGAATGCTTTTTGAGCTACCAGGAAACGATAAAATATGAAGAGAAAGGTTGAGGTGATGAGCGTTACTATGAATAACGTTATAACCTGAATGGTTTCCAGTCGCTGTTTTGATTCATCAAATCTCAATTGGCTTTGGCGGAGCGACTGAAATTCGTCGAGGTTGAACTCGTTGATCTTATTGCGGATCGAGTCCATATACATCTTTCCCGATCCAGATTGAGCTATTCGTAAGGCGCGGATGGAATCGACGGGCCTCAGCTCATCTATTGAATCAGTGATCTTCATGCGTTTTGCAATCAGCGCCCGAATTTCAGCCAGCTGTTTTCTTCGATCTTCAATGGCACCAACAAACTCCACAAGGTCATTGTAGATAGAATCCAGTTGTTTTCGCGATTCGACAAGGGGACGGAGGTATGTGGTATCACCAGTAAGTACATAGCCTCTTGCGGCCATCACCTCCTGCGTGACTAATAGTAGCAGTCGCTCCGAACGGTTCAAAACAGTATGAGTATGTTCGACCATTTCGCCCGCCTGGTCATTTAATCTGTTTTGTTTGATGTTTAGATATATCAACAGAAAAAGCGCTGAGAACATCAGCACACTCAAAAGCACTAAAAACCTTTTTGTAAACAGAAATGTCATCGTGGCAATACCCCCTTCCTATGGCTTAATGGATAAAAGTATTGATTTTCCTACAATCTGTTTTGACGCCAGGAGGTTTTTATAGCATCGGCAGAGGGAGCTGTTTGTGAGGGTTATTTCATAATGACGCAACGGTCAAGAATGACATCGGCACCTAATCCCATCTCATCGGGGAGATAGCCATTACAAATGCCTTTTATTGAGATGCTGGAATTTACAGCAGGAAGAACGAATGGCTGGTCTGCCTTTTCAATATTACAGCGTATGGCAGATGATCCGCCTTGCTCTCCGATGATAATGGTAATTCCGTAAGCTGCAGCATTGGAATCGATCGCGTTTACATTCCCTGAAACGATCAGCGCCTTTCCCAGATATTTCTTTGTTGCAACTGAATCTGCATTGCTGAAATCCTCGATCAGCCTGCTCGCCGTAATGGTGGCAATCGCTTCAATATCCGCCGTATCCCGGGCTGTACGATGATATTCGCGATACGCATACATGGCTAATGCGAACAAAGCTATCAGCACAATGCTGAAGATTGCAATTGTTCTTTTCCACTTCGATGTCATTTGAGTGGCATTTGGTATGCGTAAGCTTACGTTATTCCAGGTAGTGCAGTTGCCTTGTGGTTATCAAAGCATACGATCAGAATGGCAGATCATCAGCGTAGTCTGCAGTTGGCGGCACCTGGTCGATACCCTGTTGAGGAGGCATTTCGTCACCTGAATTGTTTGCTGGCACTATCTTCCATGCTTTCACATCTGTATACCATCTGCCGTTGAATTCGCGACTTTCAATATCAAAAGAAACGGTAAGTGGTGTTCCTGGTTTATAGCGAGTGAGGTCAATCTTATCTCCCCAAACCGTAACACATATCTTCTTTGGATATTGTCCATCGGTTTCAAATACAACTTCCTGCTTCTTCCAGGTTCCATTTTTTCCCTGTCCCGTCTGTGCCGGCTGTACCTGGAATAATTTTGCTGTAAACTCCATGTGCGTTGCTAAGATTTAGCCGCAAATGTATCTCAATTCCTTCATCACCTAAAATTTCTTGCCTCAGGAAACGAGTTTTCATCCGGAGGTCTTCGTAACTGGCAACGTTTATTAACGCCAGCCGGTAAACTGCTTTCGTCTGCATAGGCTAGAGTCAGCACTTGCGGAGTTTCGTTCGATGAAGGAGTAAGTTTTCTGAGAAGTTTTGAAATGTCATAGCATGTTCTAACTATTACATGCACAACCTGTCCTTCGATCTGCACTTTGCCTTCAACCATTAATAGCCTTGCCTGTAATATTTCTTTTCGATATGTTTCAAAAAGGTTTTTAAAAACTACAAGATTTGCAAAACCGGTTTCATCTTCAATGGTCATAAAGCAAACGCCACCTGCAGTGCCCGGTCTTTGACGGACAAGAACCAATCCCGCAACACGCACAAATGACCCATCTTTAGCTGTAGCAAGTTCCTTTGTTGCAAGGATGTTATTCTTTGTGAGCTTATCTCTTACAAAGCTTACGGGGTGTGCTTTTAATGACAATGATGTGGTGGCATAATCATGAACAACATGTTCTGAATGGGCCATTTGAGGCAAAACAATTTGTTCAGTCTTTTCATCCTCCGATCTTTGTCCGCTGAACATGGCTGTTGGTGTATCTTTTGTAGATACCTGCCATAATGCTTCTCTTCTATCGAGTCCAATTGATCGAAAGGCATCAGCATCGGCCAACTTCTCTAATGCCGCATCTGACAGACCTATTGCTCTTAATTGATGTATGCCTTCATATTTTGTTTGCCTTGCATTTATAAGGATTTCCATGTCTTCCTGCCTTATGCCTGAAATTTGCCGGAATCCCAATCGCAATGCTTTGTAATTCCCCGACTGCTCTTCAAGGCTGTTGTCCCAAAAGGAATGATTAATATCTACAGGTCGAACTTCAACACCATGTTTTCGTGCATCTATTACAATTTGCGCAGGCTTGTAAAACCCCATAGGCATGCTGTTCAATAGTGCTGCAGCAAACACATCCGGATAATAACATTTGATCCAGCTGCTAACATAAACCAACAACGCGAAGCTGGCTGCATGACTTTCTGGAAAACCATAGCTGCCAAATCCTTCCAGTTGCCTGAATACACGCTGTGCATACTCTAATGTATAACCGCGTTTCATCATGCCGGAGATCAGCCTGGTTTCAAATTGCGAAACCATGCCTTTCAGTTTGAAAGTTGCCATACCTCTTCTAAGTTCGTCTGCTTCGGAAGGTGAAAACCCCGCTGCAACAATTGCAATTTTCATTGCCTGTTCCTGAAACAAAGGAACGCCTAGTGTACGACCCAATATTTCTTCAAGTTCTTTGGAAGGAAATACAACAGCTTCTTCACCATTACGCCGTCGCAAATATGGATGCACCATATCTCCCTGGATTGGTCCAGGTCTTACAATTGCTACCTCAATGACCAGGTCATAGAAACATCTAGGTTGTAATCTTGGAAGCATCGTTTGTTGGGCTCGACTTTCAATCTGAAACACACCGATCGTATCTGCGTTGCAGATCATCTCATAAACATTAGGATCATCCTGGGGAATGTTTGCAAGGGTTAATTCCAATCCATAATGTTGTCTGCAGAGGTCAAATGCTTTGCGGATACAGGTAAGCATTCCCAATCCCAGCACATCGACTTTCATAAAACCAAGAGCATCTATATCGTCTTTGTTCCATTCGATACAGGTACGATCTTCCATTCGTGCATTCATAATAGGGCATAGGTCTGATAGCCTGCCTTTTGTTATGACGAAACCACCAGTATGTTGACCCAACTGGCGTGGGAATCCTAAAAATTGATTTGTAAGATCAAGTACTTTCTTAAGATGCAGATCACCCGGGTCAAGTCCCTGGTCAGTAATTCGTTTACCTTCAAACCATTCATCTGTATATTCCCATATAGCTGATGATAACCGGTTCACTGTATCAATGGAAAGTCCCATAGCTTTTCCTACATCCCGGATCGCACCTTTCTGATGTTGCTGGGTAACGGTGGCTACAATAGCAGCGCGATCGCGTCCATATTTGTTATATATGTATTGAATCACTTCTTCTCTTCGCTCATGTTCAAAGTCAACGTCAATATCCGGAGGTTCATTTCTTGCATCCGAAATAAATCTTTCAAACAGCAGATCAAATTTTTCTGGATTAACGGAAGTTATACCGAGGCAAAAGCAAACAGTTGAATTTGCTGCGGATCCACGCCCCTGGCATAATATACCTTTGCTTCTTGCAAAGCGAACTATGTCGTATACTGTTAAAAAGTACGATGCATAATTCATTTTGCCAATGAATGTAAGTTCATGATTTATGGCAGCAATTGTTCTGTCAGGTAATGGATCACCAAAAATTTCTTTGGCACCTTTCCATGCGAGGTGAGTCAGTTCTTCCTGCGGAGTGCGTCCTTCTGTAGTAATCTCCTGAGGATATTCATAACGCAATGTTCCTATTGAAAACTTGCATGCTTCAGCGATTTCACGGGTGCGTTCAATTGCTTCGGGATATTGACGAAACAACCTGAGCATTTCTTCCTGAGTTTTAATATGCCGTTCTGCATTCGGATGCAAAAGATAGCCGGCATTATATATGTTGCGCTTTTCTCTTATGCACGTTAATACATCCTGCAGCTGACGGCGCGCTGAAAAATGATAATGCACATCATTTGTTGCAACCATTGGGACATCCAGTTCCTTAGATAATAATGATATTTGGTGAATAAGCTTGCCATCATCGCCACAATATCTTCGACTGCAACTAATGTAAAGATGTGACCCCAGGTGTTCACGGTATTCTTTTACATGTTGCACGAATGAATCATCGAACTCAAAATTTTCATTTAAAGATGATGGAGATACTACTATGAATTTCTGACCTTCTGCAAATGAAAAAATATCCTCCTTGTACAAAAAACACTTTCCTTTTTCAGCACGGGAGTTTCCTAATGTCAACAAATTGCTCAATCGTGAATAGGCATGAATGTTAGTAGGATATGTTAGTAAAGATGGTCCATTTATAAGGTCTAGTCGCACCCCCGGGATGATCCTGATGTTGCCATTTTTTCTTGCTGCCGCATATGCGCGAACAATGCCGGCAAAGCTGTTTCTATCCGTAATGCCGATCTCTTTATAACCAAGTTCTGCAGCATGGTTTACCAGCTCTTCAGGATGTGAAGCGCCCTGAAGAAATGTAAAGTTTGTTGTTACCTGTAATTCAACATAGTTCATGTTTGCAGAATATTGGGTTATGCAAAAAAACCATGGATGTACCACTGGTATTTTTTTTCCGCATCATAATGGCCTGATCGGAAAATCCAGTACCTACAACCGCTTTCGTCTTCTACTGTATAATAGTCACGATGCTGACCTTCTTGTAACCACCATTCCTGTTCAATTCTCTCAGGTCCATCTGCTTTAATGACCTTATGTAATGTGCCTTTATACTTGAACAGCATTGGTGGGTAATCGGGAATGGGTGCGGTTACATATATTCGATCGGGCTGCCGTAGCAGTCGCAATGGACGCGGTCTTTCAACTTTCCATTCACAGGCAGGTTCTTCTAATATTGTATTTGCGGGTTTAAATGATCGCTCTGGCCAATGATGTTCTGCTGGCAGATATCTTTCTATTGAATGATTGCCCAGCTTTCCTGCAATCCTGTCTAGTAATTCTGATAATTGTTTATGATTGATAGAGCCGTTCTCTTTCCAAAGCTGCTCCTGGGAGGGCAAATAATTTTCAACTTTAGTAGCCTCCAAAATAAATAATTCAATTCCAAGATCGGGCTCTATAGTTGACAACTTCAATTCAAACAAATGAAAGAGATGTTTTGTATTTACTGTAGGTGAAATAGTGCTGATAGATACGGACTCTTCTTTTCCATCAAGTCTGAAGCATTTCAATATCGCAGATCGGATTCCTTTTCCTTCCTGGGTAAGTCGATCGCATATTTTTTGAATTAATTTTTCAACAGCTATTTTTATTCCTTCAATACGTTGAATAGGATCAAGGCAGGGAAGTCGTTCCTGGTATGGTGTAACAGGAACTATCGGATCCAAATATTCCTCTTCCATTCCAACTGCCTGGTTAAGTCGATGAAGTAAGGATGTGCCAAAACGACGACGCAGTGCTGTGCGAGGCATTGCAAGAAAGTCTTTAATTTTTCGCAATCCCAGCTTGTGCAATCGTTCTATAATTTCATGATCAAGTCGCAATGATTCTGGAGGAAGATTCAGTAAGATTTCAAGTTGTTGGGATGGTGGAATAATTTGCATCTGACCTCCATATCGTGCAATAGCCCATGCAGCACCGATAGTATCGGCTATTCCAGCTTTGTTGCGATAGCCTTTATTCAATAATCGAGTGCTGATGTCGGCAAGATACTTTTGTTCGCCACCCCATAAGTGGCAACAGCCAGTGGCATCAATAACAATTCCATCAGGTAGCTGATAGGATGTAACCGGTGAAAATCGAATGCACCATTCCGCAATTCGCTTCAATAATTTTTCAATGATTTCCGGCTGATCGTCCACTTTGCCGATGGATGGTAGAATAGCTCTGGCATCAGCAAACACCATCCCAACGTATATTCCACTTGCCTGGGCTTTGGGGTCGGCCGCTGTAACCACCAGTCTTCCATGTGAAGGAGCACATAATACAAATGGCGCCTTACCTAAATCGGGTTGCTGAATTGCAAACCAGTCGGTTGCCAGATTTGGAAACCATATCGATACAAAACGTTTTCCCATGTCACACAATCTTTCTTATCCACTTGTCTTGATTATCGGACGGCACAATAACGTCACGTAATTTGCCGGATCTGTATTCCATTAACCAGTTACCTGGTTTTCCATTACGAACCTTAAGTAATTCGACGTTCCATCTTGGAAAACCAACACCTGGCAAATCATGGTCATGATGAGATTTCGCATGATTAATTTTCCACCGGGTTACGGATGCAGTAGCAAGGTTCTTTGGTTTATGACGCAATAAAAAACCTGTTACTTTACTTTGTTCGACTGCTAGTTGAAACCGTCTGCTTTGAGTGAAACTCAGGTCTTGTATTTCACCTACAACTGAAACCAGTGCATCGCATTTCAGTGCTTCTTCCATCACCCATAGTTTTTCTTTTTCGCTGCGGGTATCCAGGAAAATTATTTTTTCTGGTTTAATACCAAAGGAACACAATGCATGAGGATAGATGATAACATTAGATCGAATCCAAAGACAGGCACCACCTCCTCTCATTAAACCTGATAACATAGCTGCAAGAAAACCGGTGCTTGCGGAGTTCTCTTCCTGCGAAGAGGAACAAAGCTCATGCAATGCGCCCGTTGGAAGATCATTAGTAGGGAAAGCAGAGCGAATGGCGCCTTTAAATACGAGATTGCCAGTTCCGGCGGATGCCGGTTTGAACCCCTGCATAAGATTAATTTCTTTTTGCAGTTGGGCAAATGTATTTTCTAATTGTACTTCCATCCCCTCTACTTTCAGCAAGCAAGATACTAAAACATTTAGTATTTAACGCTAAAAAAGTTGGCGAGAAATAAAAAAATAATGGGCAAAACCATGATTGCCCATTACTATCCTGTGTTTATTCTTTTCCCGGTGGGCCGTCTCTTTCCAGTCTCTTATCAAGAGTGTCCCCTAAACGCTCCAGCTTAATTTTAGCGGAATCAGCGAATTTTTCCACATCCGATTCAATTTTATTTCCTACTGTATCCAGCTTTCGTTCCAGTTCAGTATCTGCAGTTTCATTGCAGGCAAAAGCAAAAACTATTGCAACTATCAAACAAACTTTCCTCATAACTGTCATCTTTGAATAATGCTGTTCAATTTCTTTGCCAACATATAAAATCTGTCCGTTGCAGTTTTAAGGCCAGATGCAGTTGTATTTTCTCCCTGTATCTTTCACCTGTTTGATTGGTGTGCAGCAATGCCTTGGATTATGATTCGCGCAGCACAATACAGATACATGATTTGCCATGAATTCCCATACTAGTTTTTGTACTAAAGGATTATTACCAGTGTCGTGGTGATATTTTACTTCATCCTGCATTACATTAAACAATTGACATCTATCTATATTTCCGTCAAGCCCGATGGTTAGTATTATTTTTTTTATGTCACTGCTGGTAATTTTATGAACGAATGAATATTCATAGCCCCATCGTTTTTCAAATTTGAATATGATGTCTGAATCATTGTGCATATTATAAACCAGATGCAGGTTCATTGTGGAATCCACATACATATATTTTATATTTCCCAATGCCCGTCCGGTAGGAATCGCCCATAGCCTGTTGATGGGAATATTATAAGAAATAACAGAAGCATCATTTACATTGTAAAAGGTCGCTTGATGATTGTCGCGATGAAGTTGTGACAAAGCCGCCACTATTGTGCAGAGGAGTAGTGCAAGTTTCATTTTTCACCGAGTGTTTTATTAAACAGTTGAGCAAGTCTTTCATAAAGTTTTTCGGTATACAATCCACCGAACAGGCAAATGAACATTAATCCGCTCGCCTTAATGTCTTTTTCTGAGTGAAATAAAAGAGCGGGAAAGATGAATGTAATTCCAAGCATTACAAACCCTGTCAATAACCCTAATACGGGCAAAGTATACACAGGCAGATCTGCAAGCTTTTGTTTATAAATAGCGAGCTGGATAAAAATGCTAATGATCGTGCCAAGCAGTCCGAAAGAACATGCAGTAATAATATAGCTTACATACGATGGCAGGCTGTTGATCCAGGGAAATATGGCCTGCATTTGCGCTTCTTCGAGCGTTCTGATGAGCGCTCCTTTATTGACGAAGGTTATACCGTCATAAACAACTTTCGTGGTGTCATGTTCGCCGATCGTTGATTTGATCAGGTTGTAATTTTCAATTTTGGCGATACCGCCCGAGCCAAAGTATAGTCCGGCTATCAGCCATATTATAAGAGTGATCCATCGCCAGGTGGCAGCAGTTGGTTTCAATTACATCGCATTTCAATTAATAGATGATCAGAAATTAATAACAATTTCCGGGAATACAAAGGTTTTGAACAGCATCAGGGGATAGCATTTGAGGAGTATAAAAAACACCCACATTGCTGTGAGTCTTCTTCGTGATGTGGGGCGAACCACACGCAATAGTTTCCGCTCCTTCCCCATCCTTTTTTTGCAGTGAAAAGTTGTATGGCAAAGAAGGTAAGAAATGCCGCAACCGACACAGCAACCAAACACACAATAAAAAACGCAAATTGAAAAGATTGTCAGATCAGGGACTCAATCGAAACCATTTTTCAAGGGTAATTCAATATAACCTAACTTGTATAGGGAAAATAAACCTCCTTCTTAAGCTGCAAAGAACATTAGACCGTTTTGTTTTCATGCAGAATAAAGGGCTTCACACCATACAGATACTTCTTGACCTTTTCAGGCTCAAAATTTCATTATCTGCTCTCTAAATGTCTTGGGTCCTTCCTGCCAACCTTGTCTGCGGCTCAGCACAGCCGCGGAAAAACGATAGTAATAGAAATTTTTTTAGTTGACAACCAAGTTTAAAAATAGAGTGCTATAATTGTGAAATAGTGCTTATTTTTTTTGGTTTATTTAAACACATATAAATAGTTTTAGTTATGGTAATCAAATTTTATGAAGTACAGGAGGGGAAGGTCACAATCCTAAAACCCAAACGACATTAGAAGTAGCAAGACATGAAGATGGAGCAACATTCTCTCTTGAGAGTGATGACGATATGCAAACATTCCAATCTATTACCCTTAAAATTGAAGAATTACCAAATCTTATTAAATATCTGCAAAATGGTCTCCTATAGTAGACATTACTATTGTTTCCAAAACCAAATGTAATCACTGAAAACGTTGAAAGTTCCTGGATAATATTACTGGCCAGCAATACCACTTCCCTAAAAGATACCTTAAGTTTATTTCTCCAGAAACAAAGGTGATTTATTACAAAGGCAGGCTCAAGGACCGAGGATTTGAAAACTAACGACTATCTGATAGGACGTATTACGAGCGCAACAGACGACTGTGGGCTGGGCAATTGAAATTCATGGCCTAGCCTGCAAAGTTTGCGACATGAATTTTGAGCAATTGTATGGTTCATTAGGAAAAGACTTTATTCATGTTCACCATATAAAGCCGTTAGCTGAAACAGGAAAATGCATAATTAATCCAGAGAAGGATTTAACCGTTGTTTGTGCAAACTGTCATGCAATGTTACACAAGCCCAAAGGCAAGGTTTTAACCATTAATGATTGAAGGAAATAATATTGCAGCAGCCTAGATTGCCCAACCAGCGCCATTTTGACCTTTTGAAAAAGAAAGATTTGATTTACTTATTTACTTATTTATATATTTACGCAGTCTAAACCACTTGGCTGAGCCTGTTGTAATGGAGATAAAACCAAATAGCTTTACTGTTGTAATCGTTGGAAGATGGAACCCATACATACTGGCACCGCAGTGGATTACACAGCATCTATTCAATGATGTGCCGCCTGTTCAAATTGAATTTTCACTCAATCTCGATTTACCAAATAGATATAAAATTCTTAATGTCCTTATAACCCCGACCCCTGAAAAGGTGATACTTACTTCTGTAGATAATTCTGTGGAAAGTTTAACTCAAATGGGAGAAGTGGCAATAAAATTGTGTAACACATTGGCTCATACGCCTTTAAATGCAATTGGAATAAACTTTGGATACATCGAAAAGGAAAACAGGCAAGAGCTTTTAGAAAATTTTGATTTTGAGAAAAATGACCCTTTCTCCGAAAACGAATGGGAGATTAAAAGTCATTTAATACAAAGGTCACTTATAAAGGATAATTATAAACTGAATTTTTCGTTATCTATGGACGAAAACGACAATTTTCATTTTGACTTTAATTACAACTACGTTTTACCGACAAGGGAATTTATACAAGAACTTTTAGCTGACGGAAAGATTATATCCTTCTATGAGAACTCGTTGGAATTAATGGAAAATTTTTATGAATTAAAGCTTCAAAATAATGACTAACGCAGTTTTACCTTACAATCTTGATGCACCACATACAGAAAATGAGGGAGAAATTTTTGAAGAAAATTTTCGCAGTGTTACTAGCGGAAAAGATATTTCTTTTCCTAAATTAAGAACTGCGATGGTTGAGAGTGGAGTAGTGACCATTACTTTCGAGGTAGACTTCAAAAAATTAAATACAAAAATCTCATACTATAAGTTAAACGCTGAGAACAGATAGTAAGTGAATGCCCCATTTTACCTATAACGACCCGGATAATAGAAATTTAAGTCAAGGTGACATAATTAAACGTACGGATGAACTTCTTATGGTAATAAAAGAGGTTCATCCGTATTTTGCAAATGATAACTACTCTCACTTTATTGTTCTCACCCAATCTTGTGATTTACAAAGAAGGGAGGGTAAGAATTGCAAGTCACGATACATAACCATTGCGGCTGTACGCACTTTTGAAGAATGCCTAAAAAGGGAGGTCGACCCACTTCTTAGTTCTGAAATTGAAAGGGGCACTAAAAAGGTTATTGATGAGAAGAAAAGAGAAATATTAAAGCAGACAGTTATTAAGCTTTTAAACAACAATAATCCGGATTATTTCTACCTTCATAACAGTTTAGAGCATGGGATTTCCGACCCTTTGGTAGCATTTCTAAGGGTTTCAATAGCCCTTAAAGCAGACCAGCATTATCAAAGGATTCTAGACGGTAAGGTTTTAGAACTTAAAGATGAGTTTAAAGCTAAGCTCGGTTGGCTGGTAGGGAATTTGTATTCAAGGGTTGGCACTGAAGATTGGGTGCCAAATACCGCGAACCAATCAAAGTTCGATGAAATGGTAAACGGGCTTTTGGATACAAATTTTTTATGGTTTAAAAATCTGAAGGACGCTGAAAAGCAATTTAAAAAAGTACTCACCTCGGAACAAATCCAAGCTTTATCAGAAGATGAGCTTATTTCCCATCTAAAAGGAGTTTCAATTCCAAGTAAAAAAGAAAAAGTTATAAATAAACTGCAAGAAATACTAGAACCTTATGTAGGGGAGGAAATCAGAAAGGTCCTTATCAAAATTCAAAATGACCCAGAGTTATCAATGCTATTGAGATAATAATGTAGCTGCCTTCGTTGATACCGACCCCTATAACGCCCCCTACAAAATTGCAAAACCCCTGAAACTCAATAGTGACAGGGGTTTGTTTGCTTTTGTCGTGGTGTGGGGCGGGATCGAACCGCCGACACAAGGATTTTCAGTCCTTTGCTCTACCGACTGAGGTACCGCATTCCAGGAGATCTTTGATTCGCTGCGTCACTATATGCGTCACGAAGATGCCATGTTTACAGAACCGGTTATTGTTTCGACAAAAGACTTAACGATTAGATCCTATGTGAAAACGTATATAGATGGAAAACGTTTCCGAGCATACAACGGAAAGGCAATATGAGCTCAAGAAGAAGCTTGAAAAAGGTTGGAGACCAGGTGATAAGTTACCAACCAGGAGAATAAAAGAAACAGTGGCCCCGGTTACTATTGCCCAAGCGCTTGAAACAGTCAGGCTACGGATTGAAAGCGAACGGCTGAGCGCGGTCTATGAGCGCGACCTTATAAGCCTGTCGAATAGTTTTTACAGATATCTGCGCACTATCGGTTTAGCTGATGCGCTAGTTGACGATATATCGATCCCTCAGGTAAATCGGTTTCTTGAGCAGTTTCGGTCCACAGGGACGAACTATATGAACAGGCGCCGAACACTGTCTTCGATATTTAAGAGAATGGTCGATGCTACTCATAAGCCTTTATATCTCTGCTGTCTCTTAATGTACGGTTGTCTGCTGCGTCCTCATCAGGAAATTCGGATGTTGAAGCGGCGGCACTTCGATGATTCACTGTCAAAGTTGAGCCTAAGTGGCAACCAGAACAAGAGTCAGAGGATACGTACTGTATCCGTTCCGGAATTCGTGCGGGTGGAGCTGACAAACCAGGGGGTCAGTCAATTGAATGATGAACAAAACATCTTCAGCAAGACCGTTGACGTGTTCAACATGTCTTACTTCAATACTGCATGGTCAAGAGCGAAATCGCAGCTTATAGCAAACAACATCATTACGCAAGACCATACTTGTACTCGTTTCGCCATACTGCTGCTGTGAACATGTATATAAAAACGAAAGATCCATTTAAGATCCAACAAGCTTTTGGACACAGTTCACTAAGAGTAACGTTGACCTATTTGAGGAATCTCGGACTAATGATCGATACCACTTTAAGCGACCTGCCAGACTTATAAAGTTTTACTGGTGGGCTCCACTTGCGTGCTATTAAACTCCCGTGTACATCTGTAGTAACTCTGTGTCCGATGCTTTTTTAGGATGTCGACCTTCGATAGTTGTGATGGTGCTGCACAGTAATGATGTGCGGTTTTTTCTTCCTGGTTTGCCCAAGCAAGGTTGTCCAGGGAGTTGTCAAGTCTATTGTTGTTTTTATGGATCACAAACTGTTTTCCGCGGGGGTTATCAATATAAGCACTTGCTATCAAACGGTGGATGAACATCGTATAGTCGTTGCCCTTCAAGCTTAGCTTGACGGTGAGGTATCCATGTCGGTCGATGCGTTCCTTAAGTTTACTTTCTTGTTAGGGTTATGAAGACTGTAAACCTGCCCTTCTTTTGTGATCTCGTAATAGTTTTCAAAGTCTGGAATGGCAGTGAAAAAACTTGACTCTTGCATAGGATATGGTTTGATGGGGTATAATTTGGGAACGGCGGGATTTACTCCCACCCTACATTATAATATAGCACTTTTCAATCACTCACGCGCCTCGAAGTGCTGGAAACTCGATTTTAATGTAGAAATGGCATGGGTTGTAGTTCCAGACGTGACGCATTCAGTATTTTACGGTCCCAACAGAACCCTCATGAACAATTTTCGAGAGATAGCGAACTTTATATGGTCCGTTGCTGACCTGCTACGCGGAGACTATAGGCAGTCGGAATACGGTAAGGTGATCTTACCATTTACAATACTGCGACGACTAGACTGCGTGCTTGAACCAACAAAATCTAAAGTGCTGGCAAAAGTGCAGACAGTAGAGAAGATGAGTATCCAAAACATAGACCCTGTTTTAAACAGGGAGTCTGGCCACGTTTTTCATAATCGTAGCAAGTTTGATTTCAATAAGCTTATTGGAGACTCTGCAGGTATCCTGGATAACCTGAAAGATTACGTCAACGGATTCTCCAAGGATACACGAGACATTTTTGAAAAATTTGAGTTCGAAAAACAAATCCAACGCCTGGATTCTAAGAACCTCTTATTCGCAGTTGTGAAAAGGTTCCAGGAAATCGACCTTCATCCTTCCCGCATCAACAACATGCAGATGGGGTACATCTTTGAAGAGCTGATACGCAAGTTTGCAGAGCTTTCGAACGAGACTGCTGGAGAACACTTTACGCCCCGAGAGGTAATCCGGTTGATGGTAAACCTACTGTTCCTAAACGACAACGAAATCCTTACTCAAAAAGGCATACTAAAGACAGTATATGACTGTGCGTGCGGTACGGGTGGCATGCTTAGCATAGCAGATGAGTACGTGAACGAACTGAACGCAGGTGCCCGGCTGGAGCTTTTCGGACAAGAACTGAATGAGGAGTCGTATGCGATGTGCAAATCGGAGATGCTTATTAAAGGTCAGAAACCAGATAACATCAAATATGGAAACAGCTTCACTCAAGATCAGCTTTCCGACAACACCTTTGACTACATGCTAGCTAATCCTCCTTTTGGCGTGGAATGGAAGAAGGTTGAAAAAGAGATCAAGATGGAGCATGATAAAAAAGGCTTTAGTGGTCGGTTCGGAGCAGGGCTACCCAGGATAAGCGACGGTTCGTTTCTTTTCTTGCAACACTTGATTTCGAAGATGAAGCAAACAGACACTGGGAGCCGAATCGGTATAGTTTTCAACGGTTCTCCCCTGTTTACTGGTGGAGCCGGTAGTGGTGAAAGTGAGATACGCAAGTGGATCATTGAAAGTGATATGCTGGAGGCAATTATCGCTTTACCTGACCAACTGTTCTACAACACGGGCATTTCAACATACATCTGGATCGTTACAAACCGGAAGGCGCCTGAACGTTGCGGTAAAGTGCAAATGATTAATGCAATTTCTTTCTACCAGAAAATGACCCGCAGTCTCGGAAATAAGAGAAACGAGATCAACGATAATCAAATCAAAAAGATAACGCAGATATATGGACACTTCGAAGAAGGAGAATACTGCAAGATCTTCGACAACGACGATTTTGGTTATTACCGATTAACAGTAGAACGCCCGCTCCTTGAAAACGGCAAAACAGTGAAAGATAGGAAAGGGAATATTAAAGCGGACCCGGATCTCCGAGATAATGAAACTGTGCCGTTAAAAGAAGACATTAATGCTTACTTCAAGCGAGAGGTGTTGCCTCATGTGCCCGACGCGTGGATCGACGAAGCTAAAACGAAGGTGGGCTACGAGATTAACTTCACCCGGTATTTTTACAAATACCAGCCGCTTCGTTCTCTTGATGAAATACGAGCTGACATACTCAAGCTTGAAAAAGAAACTGAAGGTATGATCCACCAAATCGTCAAAGATTAATCATTTGCGCATGAACCGGACTGCAGATAAACTTTTTATAACTTTCAAGCTTGACTATGCTACCAGCCCAGATGGATTCGTCGACTTCTGGAAGGAGCAGTATGAATACCCGAACATGCACTGGTACACTGAAAACATCAACGTACCTGAATTATGTTATCGCAACCTCTACGATTTGTTTTGTTGGAAGAACGGCATGAACCTTAACGCGAAAAAGCAGGTGACGTTTCACAAGATTTCTGCGCATTTGGAAACGATCAACCAACTTCGACAAAGGTTTGACGAAGATATTTTCACCGACCATTTCGGTTGGTTGACACCTATCTGGAAAATTTTCCTTCGCCATGTAATCCAACCGATTGAAGCACCCATTTTTGACCAACACGTCTACCGCGCATATAGGTATATACATCGCCAGGAAAAAGAGGAGAAGACAGCGATGGCTATCGAGGGAATGTACTTCCGGGAATACGTTCCTTTTTTCTGGACATTGTGCGATGAGTGTAACCGACACTCAGCAAAGGAGATAGACGCAGCACTCTGGGCGTTTGGAAAGTTCATATCCCAGTACCCTAAATTGATCCTCTAATTTATGACAACAAAGAGAATAGGCATACTAGACACCTTACCCGTTGCACCACCGCTACCCAAGAACAAAAGGACATCATTTGATATTTCCCGGACTGAAGCTCGAGAAGTAGTTTTCAGTCAGTGGTATCGGTATTATCTAGACCGAAACGAAGATCATGGACTGGGAAACTTGTTTATTGATGCCTTGTTATCATTGACACAGACTTCTTTTACATTAGAACATTTTAATGTGGAAACTGAGGTAAAAACGCGGAAGGGAAACTTCATCGATATTTTGATATGTGGCATTGGATCGGACCAAGGTAAATATGTAATCATCGAGAATAAGATATTCCATCACCTTCACAACGACTTGGATGATTATTGGGATTACTGTGGCGTTACTGGTTTAAAGCTTGGCGTCTTGCTTACCTTGAGGCGTGAGCCAACGAGCAAGTGCAAAATGTTCCAAAACGTCTTGCATCTAGACTGGATTCGAGCTGTTGAAGAGCGCATGAAGGGGTATGAACTAACTACTGATCAGCACTACAATTTTGAGAACTTCAAGCATGCAATTTATAATCTTAACCGATATACTACTATGAACGAACATGTGACTTACTATTTCGAGAATACTGACGCTATAAACAGGGCGATTGCCTGCAAAGGTGAAACAGAACGTTATATCTCGCTCCAAATTGCAAGTGCTGCTAAGCAGCTGGAGATGACGATGGATCGCACCGATAGTCCCCGGCTTCGCGATTTGCTGGTTCCCGGGTTAGAGACAGAGGTTTTTTACTCGGTCATTTTTGATGGTTTGTTTACACCTGATCATGAACTAAGAATTGTCCTGGGTCTAAAACCACAACATCTCAACAGAGTTCAAGAACTGGACAAGCTTTTCAAAGCAGAAGCAGAATCGCTTGGTTTTAAGTTGAACGATCACCCAGGGAAGACATGGCACAATTACCTGACCCAACGTTTCCAGCTAACACATGACCAGTGGGTATCGCTGGACGACTTCATTGTGCAAAGCATAAAGCAGGACTTTCATCCGCTAGCACAACGTATCGGTCAACACCTGAAGCAGAACTGCCTGGACGCAGTAACTTCAAAATCGGAACTATGAGCAAAAAATACGCTACTTATAAAGACTCTGGTATAGAGTGGATTGGTGAGATACCAAAACATTGGAAAATACGTCCACTTAAATATAACACCTATCTTAAAGCACGAGTAGGGTGGCATGGACTTAAATCGGACGAGTTTGGAAAGGAAGGAGCGTACTGTGTAACTGGAACGGATTTTTATAACGGTAGAATCCGCTGGGAAGGATGCTACCGAGTTAGCAACGATAGATACGGCGAAGACCCGTATATCCAACTCAAAGAAGGTGACCTTTTAATAACTAAGGATGGCACCATCGGCAAAACGGCTATTGTAATAAACTTACCTGGAGAAGCAACTTTAAATAGCGGAGTTTTTGTTGTGAGACCAAAAAAAGATTATACTTCTAGATTTCTGTACTGGGTTCTTAATTCATGTGTTTTCACAGAATTCGTTAACTACCACAGCAAAGGGAGTACAATCATACATCTATATCAAGATACGTTCTGCAACTTGCCTTTGGCGTTACCAGCCCCCCAAGAGCAGGAGTTTATCACTAATTATCTCGACCAAAAGACTGCCCTGATTGATGACACCATCCAGAAGAAACAACGTCTGATCGACCTAATTCAAGAAGAACGTACAGCACTCATCAACCAGGCTGTAACCCGGGGGCTGGATCCAGATGTGAAACTTAAACCATCCGGCCTGAAGTGGCTGGGTGATGTGCCTGAGCACTGGGAGCTCAAGAAACTAAAGTATTTCTCCACCTTAATAAGCGGAGCCGCATTCAACAGTTCCGAGTTCAAAAGGGAAGGGGATGTTAGGGTTTTAAAAATCTCGAACATCCAACACGACTGGATAGACTGGTCAGATGTCGAGTATCTTACAGAAGAATATGCAAAAAACTTCAAACATTTTGAGATCTTAGATGGAGATTTGATCTTTGCCCTAACACGTCCTATTATATCAACCGGCATCAAATCTGCTCGAGCCTATAACGACAAGGATTCTGCCCCAGTCTTACTGAATCAACGAAATGCTACTCTGAGAGTAAGCCAAGGTGTCAACCCAGACTTTATTTATTACGTAACTCACTCCCGGTACTTCTTCCAACTTTTTGAAGCAAGCATAGATAACACAGGACAGCAGCCCAACATATCACCTATTGCTATCTCAAACTTTGAGATATTATTACCCCCACTATCAGAACAGAATGTTATAGTTGAGTATATCACCCAGGCTCTCGACAATATAAAAGCTGTCCAACAAAAGATCCAAAAAGAGATAACACTATTACAAGAGTATCGTGCAGCTTTGATCAACGAAGTAATCACCGGCAAACGCCGTGTGTTCCATGATATAGCTCCTGGCGAAATACCTATGATGCTGTCTGAATTCTCAACCCGAACCGGTAAAGTACAACCTGCGGAAGCCTGACCAAACCATAACTACCATGACTACCGCTTCATTTATATCATCTGCTAAGAAACATACGGAAGAAACCTTGGAAACCGCCATCGTTGAATCGCTTGTCAACCAAGGTGGATACCGTCAACAAAAGACAGAAACCTTTCACCGCAACCTGGCGTTGAATCCAGCCGAAGTAATCGAATTTCTACAACGTACACAAAAAACAGAGTGGGATAGGATCACAGCCATCCATAAGGACAAAACAGAAGTCAACGTCATCAACCGTCTAGTGAAAGAGTTAGACTTGCACGGCAGTCTGCACGTATTTCGCAAAGGATTCACTGACTATGGGATCACTTTCAAAATGGCTTACTTCAAGCCGGAAACAACCTTAAATGCTACTGCACAATGGCTGTACGATAACAACATATTGACTGTAACACGTCAGGTTCGCTATTCTCTAAAGAACGACAACGAGCTCGATTTGGTTCTGTTTCTCAATGGTGTCCCCGTGGCCACAGCAGAGCTAAAAAACCAGTTTACGCGACAGACAGTCGAGAACGCGAAAAAGCAATATAAGTATGACCGCGACGCTAATGATCCCATCTTCCGGTTTAAGCAACGTGCACTGGTGCACTTCGCCGTAGATACCGACGAAGTCTATATAACAACTAAGCTGGCAGGAAACAAGACCTACTTCCTGCCTTTCAATCTTGGTTATAACAACGGAGCTGGTAATCCACCAAATGCAAATGGCTACAGTACAGACTATCTATGGAGGTATGTATGGTCAAAGGACAGTTGGATGGATATCTTAGGCAAATACATGCACTTACAGGTTGACGAAGATGATGTGATGGGTAAGAAAGTTCGGAAAGAAACGATGATCTTTCCTCGCTTCCATCAGCTCGATGTAGTACGTAAGCTCAGTTTGGACGCTCGTGTTAACGGAGCAGGGAAGAGCTACCTGATTCAACACAGCGCTGGTAGTGGTAAAAGCAACTCCATTGCCTGGTTAGCATACCGACTAGCCAACTTGCATAACGATAAAGATGAGCGGGTCTTTCATTCAGTGATCGTAGTGACAGACCGACGCATACTCGACTCCCAGTTACAGAATACCATCTACCAATTTGAACACAAAATGGGGGTGGTACAAAAGATTGACAAACACTCCAGTCAGCTGGCTGATGCACTCCGAAAAGGTGTAAACATCATTATTACCACGCTTCAAAAATTTCCAGAGATAGTAGACGATGTACAAAACATGCCGAATCGGAACTATGCGGTGATTGTGGATGAAGCACATTCAAGCCAGAGTGGTGAAGCCAGCAGGAAGATGAAAGAGATCTTATCAGCGAAAACACTGGAACAGGCTGCAGAAGAAGAAACTGATTCATCCGAGGATGAGAATTATGAAGATGTGATTCGAGAATCGTTGCTCTCTCACGGTCGACAATCCAACCTGTCTTTCTTTGCATTCACGGCGACACCAAAACGCAAAACTCTGGAAGTATTTGGTGTAACAGGTACAAATGGTAAACCGCAACCCTTCCATTTATACTCAATGCGCCAGGCAATCGAAGAAGGATTCATACTTGACGTTCTTAAAGGGTACACGACGTATAAGCTATACTTCAAGTTGAACAAGCAGATCGAAGATGATCCAAATATCCCTAAGAAGAAAGGTGCAGCTGCAGTAGCTCGATTCATGTCGTTGCATCCGCACAACCTGGCTCAGAAAACCGAAGTCATGGTGGAACATTTCCGCAGAATAACCATGCACAAAATTGGGGGCAAAGCGAAGGCAATGGTGGTTACCGGTAGTAGGTTGCACGCTGTGCGGTACAAACAGGAGTTTGATCGATACATAAAGAACAAGGGGTACACAGATCTAAAAACGCTAGTCGCTTTCTCGGGGACAGTCATTGACGATCAGAAGCTGGAATACACCGAACCCGGCATGAACGGCTTTTCAGAGAAAGAACTTCCAGAACATTTTAAGTCCAATGAGTACGGGGTATTGATTGTTGCAGAAAAGTACCAAACAGGCTTCGATCAGCCGCTACTTCATACGATGTACGTAGACAAAAAACTTTCTGGTGTAAAAGCCGTGCAAACACTTTCCCGATTAAACCGCATCTTTCCTGGAAAGGAAGATACGTTTGTGCTGGACTTGGCTAATGAGCCAGAAGATATACAGAAGTCTTTTCAGCCATATTATGAGATGACCGAACTCCAGGAGTATTCGGATCCAAACCACGTGTACGATCTGAAGACTCGATTAGAACATGCGCAAGTGATTTGGGTCAACGAAGTAGAAGAGTTCAACCGATTGTTCTTTAATCCATATTTCGCCGCCAAAGATCAGGGCAAACTGAACGGATTAATCAACCCTGCTGTAGACCGCTTTAAACACTTGCCAACGCTAAAAGAAGGGGAAGTGTCAGCCGAGTTCACTCAAGAGGATTTTAAACACACCATACAGGTTTTCCTACGCTTTTATGGGTTTATAACACAGATAGTGAACTTCAACGATATTGAACTCGTGAAGTTTTATACATACTGCCGCTTTCTGGAACGGAAGTTACCAGCGCAAAATCAGACAGAAGCCTTCCGGCTGAACGGAGATGAAATTGCTCTTGAGTATTACCGGTTGCAAAAGTTAGCGGAGAATATCAATATCGAACTCAATCCTGAGACAGGAACGCTCGACAATCTTGAGGATGCAGGTATGGGCTATGTTAAACAAGAAAAAGCACCCTTATCTGAAATTATCAAAAACGTCAATACCAGATTTGGAACTGAGTTCACAGATGCAGATAGGTTGCTTATTGATCAGGTGATAGAAGACTGTGTACAGGATGAAGATCTTGCCCACCAGGCACGAAGTAACAGTATGGAAAATTTCAAGTATGGATTTGAAGATAAAGTTCTCAATATGTGGATTGATAGAATGGGTCAGAATGAAGAGTTTTTTCGGAACATCATGGACAATGACAAGCTTTCCAGGATGGTAAATGACTATGTGATGCAGCAAGTGTATCACCGCCTTCGATCACTCTAAACTCATAATCTTAATAAACTATGCTCGCTATTAACTTGAAAGAGGTTCCGGGGTTTCAATATTTCATGCGCCCTTTCTTGGAGGTTCTATCCGATGGAAAGGAGAAACATATGCTAACCATAATAGATGAAATAGTCAAACGTGAAGCATTAACCGAAGAGCAGTTAGCTCAAAAGATCCCAAGTGGAAGAGCCACTCTTGTTGGCAATCGTATTGCATGGGTGCGCACATACCTTTATAAAGCCGGGTTGATTCATCGGGTTGCGCGAGGTATATACAGTATTACTGAAAGCGCAAAAGTGTTACTGTCAACGCATTCAGGGCCAATTGATGTAAAGGTGTTGCGACAGTTGCAACCCTTTCAAAACTGGTTGGCATCTTTCGATGGAAGTGGAGCAGGAAATGAAAGCGAAGAAGTTGTAACCGAGTCTACACTTACCCCTTTGGAAACACTTGACGCATCGTATGAAAGTATCATGCAGACAGTAGGTGCAGACTTGTTAGAAAGGCTAAAAAACTGTAAGCCGGTTTTCTTTGAATCTCTAGTTGTGAAAGTATTAATGGCAATGGGATACGGTGGCTTCAATGAAGATCGTGGCGAAGTCACTCAATACAGCGGCGATGGCGGTATCGATGGAATTATCAAAGAAGACAAACTTGGACTGGACACAATATACATCCAGGCAAAACGGTGGGATAACACAGTACCGGTTTCCGCTGTCCGTGACTTTGCCGGCTCTTTATTATCCAAGAAGGCTCGCAAGGGTGTCTTCATTACTACTTCGAACTTTCCCCAGTCAGCATATCAATTTGTGGGCAGCATTGACCCAAAGATTGTCTTAATCGATGGCCAACAGTTAACAAAAATGATGTTAGAATACAATGTCGGTGTGGTTCCCGACAAAGTGTATGAACTAAAGAAAGTTCACAATGACTTTTTTGATGAAGAAGAATAATATTTAAGGGATGAACGAAAGTATTTCTGGGGGACAGAGGTTGTTTCATTGGCAGTCGACCCTTCAGTTCACTGTGAGGGAACAGAGCCACGAATAGGTGACTATGTTGCATTTCCCAAGGCCTGCGGCTGACGGCTGCTACTCCCAGCGCAACGATGCCGAGGTTGTGTTAAATAAGTATTTTGTAAAGCGCGACACCATCGTTGAGAGCCAAGACCTCCATCGACGTAACATTCAAATTGCGATATTTGCTGCGGTAGCGTTGAGTATAAATATACTTGTAGTGATTGTTTTTTTGTTATAGTTTCTATTTACAAATAGCTTTTCAGATGGATCGCTTTTTATTGACAAGGAATAGTATTATGCCTGGTTGCTTGCCCTTCAGTGGAACCAGCTCTCATCGTTGCGTATCTTCGTTTGAATTGTATTAGTAAAGACATCAATAAATATGCAACAGTATATCCAAGGACTTTTGCCTCGACTTAAACAGATCAGCAAAAATCTAGATCATGTCGAAAACTTTGTTGATAAGCCTTGGGTTCACATTGACAATGAAAGGGGGCGTTTGTTATATATCTTCAAACGGGACCAAACGTTGCTTCTCTCCGTCAACGGCAGGGTAACGACGGGCTCGTGGGAATACATACAACCAGCAAACAGTCTGCTCATCTCCCATACTGGAGAACAATATCTTTTGAACCATGCATTTGTGTCTAACGGTTTGATGGTCTTAAAACTGGACGGCACCCAAAATCTCTGGGTGATGATAAATGAACATGTCATTCCCGACCTCGATGTTGAGCGTTACCTCCAAGACTTCGTTAATCAGGGAACCAATGCTCCCAGCGACAAGTATCTTTTAGATGTTCAAATCCAAACCCACAAAGGGGCGATTTTAGTGAAAGCCCGGCAGGGAATACTGACTCGGGAATTGCCCGTTTTAAATGCTCAAACGTTTCCTGATGGGACATATGACGTTATTAACAACGAGGAATATAAAGCTGTAGAGATTCAGAATGGAAGGATTTCGAGGCTCGTCCATAAGAGCCAAAGTTCCGAGGTCATTTTGTTCTTTGTTGGACTTGTGCTTGTTGTCTTGCTGATACTAGCAGTGGTTGGTCTCCGTCACTAGATGCGTCACTTCGCGTCACTTTTGCTACATTTGAGCTGGTAACAATATTTCCCAACCCTGCATACGTGCACCAGTTTCCGGATCTCCCAATTGGCCTGAAAGCCGCTACAGATAACCCTTTCAGGCATAAAAAAAGACCCACATTGCTGTGAGTCTTCTTCGTGGTGTGGGGCGGGATCGAACCGCCGACACAAGGATTTTCAGTCCTTTGCTCTACCGACTGAGCTACCGCACCATCCTTCGGTCTATTTAACCGGGGTTGCAAATGTACAGACCCGCCGTCATAAATCCATAAACGACCGTAAAAATTTTTACGCCCCCCTGCGACTCAGCGATTTAAGCATTTTGCATTTCGCATTTCGCCTTTGGCATTTCCCATTTCCCATTTCCCATTTCGAATAATCACATTCCATATTGCGCGAGAAACTTGATCCGCATGATCTTTAACTGCTCCCAGTTGAAATTGCCATCGGACAATTCCTCCTGCGCTACCTGCAATGATGAAGTCTCACATCCCTTGAAATATTCCAATATATCGTCCTGCTCATATTCGTCCAGCATCTCGTCGATGGCATAATCCAAATTCAACTTCGTTCCGCTGGCCGCAATTGTTTCCATCTCCTCCAGCAATTCGTCGAGTCGCAGTCCCTTATTCTTCGCGATGGTATCGAGCGGTATTCTTTTATCCGTTTGCTGAATGATATAAACTTTATTGCCACTCTTATTCACCACACTCTTCATCACAAAATCATCGGGACGTTCAATGCTATTATCCTGAACATACCTGGAAATAAGTTCAACGAAAGGTTTCCCATAACGCATCGCCTTACCCTTGCTTACACCTGAACATTTTTCCAGCTCCTGGATATTGGTTGGATACAAGGTAGCCATATCCTGCAGTGACGATTCAAGGAAAATTACAAATGGTGGCAGTCCTTTTTTCTTTGCTTCTTTCTGCCTGAGCTCCTTCAACATTTCGAAGAGTTGATTGTCTGTTGCGCTTGCCACCGCATTTTCAGCACCCTCTTCATCATCATCGGCATTAGCGTCTTCAAACAAATTGTTGAGTACGATCTTAAAGCTGCGTGGCTTCTTCTCAAAATCATTGCCCTTCTTTGTGATCTTCAACACGCCATAATCTTCAATGTCCTTGCTGAGTAAACCTTCAAGAAGCATCTGCCTGATCACGGTATTCCAGTAATGATCCTGCTGATCTTTACCAATTCCAAATTCATCAAGTCCATCGTGCCGGAACATCTGCACATTCTGCGTCATTCTTCCGGCCATGAAATTCACTGTATAATCTGTTGGGAACCTTTCATCCAATGCCCGAACTGCTTTCAAAACTTTCAGCACTTCATCTTTAGCTTCCACCATTTCTTTTGGATGCAGGCAATTGTCGCACGCTCCGCAGTTCTTTTCGGTATACTGCTCACCGAAATAGCTCATCAGTGTTTTTCTTCTACATACACCACTTTCTGCAAATGCCACAGTCTCCGAAATCAGCTGTGCGCCTACTTCGCGCTCACTTAATGGTTTATCGCGCATCAGGTGCTCGAGCTTGGAAACATCCTTGTGAGAATAATACAAAATACATTTCCCTTCGAGTCCATCGCGACCGGCACGGCCGGTTTCCTGGTAGTAATTCTCAATGCTCTTCGGAATGTTATAGTGAATAACAAAACGTATGTCGGGCTTATCGATCCCCATTCCAAATGCGATCGTTGCAACGATTACCTGAACCGATTCATTCATGAACAGGTCCTGGCGATCGGCTCTTAACTTGCTGTCAAGTCCTGCATGGTAGGCAACTGCCTTGACGCCGTTCGCAACAAGGAGGTCTGCAAGTTCTTCGGTTGTCTTGCGATTGAGGGTATATATGATGCCGCTCTTTCCTTTATGATTGAGGATGAAGCGGACAATACTTTTCACCGTCTGATCTTTCTTCACCTTTGGCTGGATCTCGTAATACAGATTCGGCCTGTTGAACGACGATATAAAGATCTCCGGATAGTGTAATTCAAGGTTTTTAATGATATCGCTCTGAACCTTCGGAGTAGCGGTTGCAGTGAGTGCTATCACCGGCGCCGTCGGATTGATCTGCGACATCATCTCTTTAAGCCTGCGGTATTCCGGTCGGAAATCGTGCCCCCATTCAGATATACAATGCGCTTCGTCCACTGCAAAAAAAGAAATCTTCAGATCGCTGAAGAAGTCGAGGTTTTCCTGTTTGGTCAGTGTTTCTGGAGCCACATAAAGCATCTTCGTTTTGCCTGTAAGCAGATCACCACGAACAAGGTTTATTTGTTTCTTGCTTAAAGTTGAATTGAGGAAATGTGCTACGTCATCGTTGCTGCTATAGCTTCGAACCAGGTCCACCTGGTTTTTCATCAATGCGATAAGAGGGCTAACTATAATTGCAACACCTTCGCAAAGCATTGCGGGCAACTGGTAGCATAAACTTTTTCCGCCGCCGGTTGGCTTAATTACAAAAGTATCCCTGCCGGCAAGCAGACTTTGAATGATTGCCTCCTGGTTTCCTTTGAATGCGTCGAATCCAAAGTTTTCCTGTAAGGCTGCATTAAGATCTGCAGAGCTAAACCGGGTGTTAGTAATTGCCTTAACCGTTGCAGCTTCCTTTCTTGCCGTCCGCGAAGTGCGAGCGGCTTTTTTTGTCATTGTCATGAGCTGTGTATTACCTTCTTCACAATTATGAGCCTATCTAATTTAAGCCCTTTCCGTTTAAGAGGGGAGCGAATTTACTCCATTTAAAGGGTTTATTAACGGCTGAAACGCTAAAGTTCGACGGCTTTGTGGCGCTGAAACACGGTTTTTCAGGGGAATAAATGGATTTGCTTATTAGGGGCGGTCTTCACAAATCTTCCTAAGTTTGCGGGCATGCATCCATCAACAACGGACATCCTATCCATTGCCAAACGTACCATCGGTCTTGAAGCAAAAGCGATCGCCGCGCTTGATCCCATGATCAATGAAGATTTCGAGAAAGCAGTCCATGCCATATACACTTCCCGCGGCCGCCTGGTTATCAGCGGCATTGGTAAGAGTGCAATCATAGCTCAGAAAATAGTGGCAACACTTAATTCCACCGGTACCCCGGCGATCTTCCTTCATGCCGCAGACGCCATTCATGGTGATCTTGGAATGGTTCAGGCCGAAGATGTAGTGATGATTATCAGCAAAAGCGGGGAATCACCGGAGATCAAAGTGCTGGTTCCTTTGATCCGCAATTTTGGAAATGTGCTTATCGCCATGGCCGGAAATGCAAATTCTTTACTGGCGCGTCAATCGGATATCTTCCTGAATACCACAGTTGATGCGGAAGCCTGCCCAAATAATCTGGCGCCCACCAGCAGCACTACTGCCCAGTTAGTGATGGGTGATGCGCTTGCAGTTGTCCTGATGGAAATGAAAGGATTTGGCTCGGAAGACTTCGCCAAGTTCCACCCTGGCGGTATGCTTGGCAAGAAGCTTTACATGCGCGTCTCCGATCTCTACACCACCAATGAACGCCCATTTGTATTGGGAACAGCTGACCTGAAATCAATAATTGTCTCCATTTCAAAAGGACGTGTTGGGGCTACGGCAGTGTTGAACGAACAGGCGGAAGTAGAGGGAGTGATAACAGATGGCGACCTGCGTCGGACCCTGGAAAAAGATGTTCCATTGAATACTTTAACGGCACACGATATCATGACTTCTTCTCCAAAGTCAATATCACCGGATGAACTCGCCATCAACGCACTGGATAAAATGCGCAATCACGACATCACACAATTAGTTGTTTCGCGCGATGGACAGTATCTTGGCATCATTCACTTGCACGATCTTGTAAGAGAAGGATTGATCTGACCCTAAACTAACGATTATGAATAAGCACCACTACGTCGCAATAATGGCAGGCGGTATCGGCAGCAGATTTTGGCCGATGAGCAGAACAAATTACCCCAAGCAGTTTCTCGACATATTAAATACCGGTAAGACCTTGATACAGGCTACGTATGACCGGTTTGCGTCGTTCATGCCTCCCGAGAATATTTTCGTTGTTACATCTACTGAGTATGTCAACATTGTCAAAAAACAATTACCGCAGCTCCCGATCCAAAATATTTTGGGGGAGCCTTCGCGAAAAAATACGGCGCCCTGCATTGCATATATTTCTTTCAAGTTGCAGCAACTGGATCCGCAGGCAAAGCTAATTGTCGCCCCTGCCGATCATTTGATCCTGGATAATATCGGATTCACCAAGGTTTGCCTTGAAGCACTGGCATTTGTTTCTAAGCACAATGCATTACTTACTCTTGGTATTCAGCCTACGCATCCAAATACCGGGTACGGTTACATACAATATGAACAACATCCCGTATCGGATAATGTGTATAAAGTGAAGACCTTCACTGAAAAACCCAATCTTGAACTTGCAAGGACCTTTGTTTCAAGTGGCGAGTTCTTATGGAATGCAGGAATATTCGTGTGGCAGGTGAAGAATATATTACCGGCATTCGAAAAGTATTTGCCAGAGATCTATGAAGTATTTGCTTCTGATTCCGACAAGTTCAACACAACGGAAGAAGAAGCAGCACTTAATGCTATATATCCGCTGTGTTCAAGCATTTCAATCGATTTCGGCGTGATGGAAAAGGCCGATAATGTTTATGTAATACCTTCTTCATTTGGTTGGAGCGATCTGGGTACATGGAACAGTGCATATGAAAACCTTGATAAAGACGAAAAAGAAAATGCAGTTGCGGGCGACAATGTAATGTTATTTGAAACACATAAGTGTATTGTACATAACGCTGCAGAAAAACTGGTAATGATAGAAGGCCTCGATGATTTTATTGTGGTTAATACCAATGATGCTTTGCTGATCTGTCGTAAAGAAAAAGAACAGGAGATCAAAGAATATGTGGCAGAGTTGAAACGCAAGAAAGGCGAAACCTTCATCTAAACCTTTACAAGCTTTTCGGCAGCCTGTATTAATGTTTCATCTTTTTTCGCGAAGCAAAAACGTATCACTGTGTCTGTATTCTCATCCTGGTAAAAAGCTGATACCGGGATGGTGGCAACACCATATTCTTTTGTAAGCCAGATCGAGAAATCCTTTCCGTTGGCATCACTTATTTCGCTATAATCATAACATTGAAAATAGCTTCCCGAACTTTGAATTGCTTTGAACCGTGACGATTTCATCGCATCAAAAAACAGGTCGCGCTTTGACTGCATGAAGTTGCCCAGCTGCATGTATGAGTCTTTGTTTTGAATGTGTGTAGCCAAGGCAACCTGCGAGGGGGAGTGGGTGGTGAAGCAATTGAATTGATGAACCTTTCGAAATTCAGTCATCATATCTGCAGGGGCGATGCAATATCCCAACTTCCAGCCGGTACAATGATATACTTTACCAAAGGAAAAGCATGCGAAACTTCTTGATGCAAGTTCAGGATATCGAAGCACAGATTCATGCTGCAACCCATCGAAGACAAGATGTTCGTACACTTCGTCCGAAAGAATGATTATATCTGTATTGCGAACAATGCTGATCAGTTCCTGCATGTCTCTTGCTTTCAAAACTGCGCCGGTTGGGTTATGTGGCGAATTGATCATGATCACTCTTGTCTTATCGTTCACTGCACTACGTACAAGTTGCCAGTCTACGGAATAATCATTGCTGCTAAGTGGTATTCGTACTGCTTTTCCACCATTCAATTCTATGTTCGGTATGTAGCTGTCGTAACACGGTTCAAATACTATTACTTCATCACCAATATTAAGTATCGAGGTCAGTGCAGTATAAATTGCATATGTTGCCCCCGGTGTTATTGTGATTTCTCTTTCGGGGTCCAGACGGTGTTCATAAAGATCATACACTTTCTGAGCAATGGCTTCGCGAAGCGGAACATAGCCATTCATATGAACGTATTGATTGAAACCGTTGTGCATCGCCTTATTCACAAGATCCATCAGTTCTTCATTCATGTTGAAATCGGGAAATCCCTGTCCAAGGTTTATTGCTTTTGTTTCTGTTGCAAGAGCACTCATTACAGTAAAAATGGTAGTGCCTACATTGGGTAGCTTGCTTTTGATCGTCATAAAGTAAAAATAGGCTATTCCTGTAGCTGTCAATTCTGCTATATTTGAATGCTAACAAATCACCTTATGCCAAGACAAAATTTTTCTTCAGGAGCAAAATGGGAAGACATAGTAGGATACAGTCGCGCTGTTCGTGTAGGCAACTTTGTTGAAGTTACCGGCACTGTTGCGGTGGATGAGAATGGATCGGTAGTTGGCGAGAATGACGCGTATGCGCAGGCGGCATTTATATTTGGTAAGATCGAAAAAGTGTTGAAACAGGCCGGTGCTGCCATGCAAGATGTGGTGCGCGTGCGCATGTATGTAACAGACATCAGCAGGTGGGAGGAGTATGGTCGTGCGCATGCCGAATTTTTCAAGGACATCAAGCCCTGCAATACGATGGTAGAAGTGAGTGCACTGATATCGAGCGAATACCTGGTAGAGATTGAAGTGAGTGCAATCGTTTCTGATCCTAAATTTTATTGATAGCTATGGCACGAAATACAATCATTTTCGACCTGGGTGGAGTATTGATCGATTGGAACCCGGACTATGTATACAGGACCATTTTTGAAAACGATGAACAATTAAAATGGTTTTACGACAACATCTGTACTTCTGATTGGAACGAAGAGCAGGATGCTGGTCGCAGTCTCGCTGCAGCAACAGAAGAACTAGTAACTAAGTTTCCGGATCATGAAGAGAACATTAGAGCTTTTTATGGCAGATGGGAGGAAATGCTTGGTGGTCCGATAGAGGGCACGGTAGAAATACTTCGGCAGCTGAAGGAAGGCGGCAGGCATAAATTATATGCACTAACGAATTGGAGCGCAGAAACATTTCCAATTGCATTGCAGCGATATGAGTTCCTTCACTGGTTTGATGGAAGACTGGTTTCAGGCGAAGAGAAAACCAGGAAGCCCTTTGCTGACATCTATGAAAAATTAGTTTCAAAATTTAATATCGATCCAAACGACGCCGTTTACATTGATGACAATGCTCGCAACCTTGCGCCTGCCGCGGATCTTGGCATGGCTGTAATAAGGTTCACGTCTGCTGAACAATTGCAGGAAGAACTTAACAATGTGCTGTGAATACGTTATAAATACACTAACAGAAGTACCGCCTCGTTTTTATTATCTTACTGAATAACAGAAACTAAAGGAGGTACCTATGAGCCTTAAGCAGCTAACAATTGTTGCACTCTCAATAACAATCCTGGCGTCCTGCGGGGGGTCAAAAAAGTTCCAGGCATCTGTAACCGAGGACAGATCACTATTTGCGGCCATCAATGAACTGAACAAAAGACCCAACAATCAAAAGGCGGTGACAGATCTGAAGGCGTTGTACACAAATGCAGTTCAACGTCATGAAGATGCAATCGATGCATATAAAGAGAGTCGCGATGAAAATCGTTTTGATCTGATGCTGCAGCGATTGAATGCATTGCAAAATATCTATAGTGCGATACAGGCCACGCCCGCAGCGATCTCTGTGGTCAGGCCGCGCAGCTACGAAAGAGATATCCAACAGGTAAAGGAAGTTGCGGCAGAATATTTTTATGAGAAGGGCCGCGACTTTTTAGACCGCGATGGTCGGGAAAACGCACTGGAAGCATACGCTGCTTTTAAACAATCCAGCCGTTACATATCGTCTTATAAAGATGCCAGACAACTTATTCAGAAAGCCTACGATCGCGGTGTGATAACGGTAGTGGTGAATCCATTGGAAGAAGGCCGGATCGGTTTTTCCAGCATGGGTTCGTTTGGAGCAGATTTCCGATACAGGCCCGAAGACTATCAACAAAGTCTTGCAAGAGATCTAGATGCCCGAAATGCGGATGATGACAGGCCTGCAAGGTTTCTTACCGATCGGCAGGCGCGTCGCGACAGGATCCAGCCGGATTGGGAAATAAATATAGCGTGGCGAAGTCTTGATGGACGACTGATGCAGCCGACACGTTCTTCGCGACAGGTTTCAAAAAGTATTCAGATCGGTTCTGATACGGCTGGGAAGCCCGTCTATCGCACAGTTTATGCAACCCTGCAGGTAGTGCAGCAAACTTTCCTGGTGCGGGGCGATATCGAATATGAAGTAAGAGATCTCGAGCAGCGCAGGAATGTCGACTATGGCTCCGTTAGCGACGACGTAGAGTGGAGAGAAAGTTACGCTACCTATTCGGGCGATTCGCGTGCATTGAGCGACCAGGATTGGGCATTGATCAATAATGCAAATGCTCAGAACCGGGCGTTAAGTCCTACAAGAGGAGACATCATGAGTGAACTGATGCGGGAGCTATACCCGAATCTGCGATCGAGGATCGAACGGAATTTCCGCTGATTTGACCTACAAATCCGGAGAAAAGGATGAGATAACAAGAAGTGAAGGTGAAGTGAAGGAGAAGTGAAGGAGAAGTGAAGGAGAGTGGTCTGAAATACTATTTAAAAAGAACATATACCAGCCAGCTCATCACATAGGCAAGGAATGTCATGTAAGCCAGTTGGATCATGGGCCATTTCCAGCTTCGCGTTTCCCGCTTCACTACTGCAAGGGTACTCATGCATTGCATCGCAAACACATAGAATACCATCAGGGCGAGTCCCGTAGCAAGAGTGTATACTTTAGATCCATCGGGTCTTGTAGCCGATTGCAGTCGTTCCCGAAGCATGGGACTTTCCCCGCTACCATCGTCTTCGACGCTATAAAGAGTTGCCATCGTTCCTACAAAAACTTCACGCGCGGCAAAGGAGGTAACTATCGCGATACCAATTTTCCAATCGAATCCCAACGGCTCGATTAGGGGCTCAATGGATCTGCCCATAATGCCGGCATAGGATTGAGCAAGTTTCTCGCTTCCTTTTTGTCGCTCGAGTTCCTGTGTATTTCCAGGGTTCTGGGATATGAGTTGGTCGAATTTCGTCTCAACAGATTGCATCCTCTCTGGCGGACCATACGAGCTTAGTGCCCAAAGTATAAGGCTGATCACCATGATGATCTTGCCCGCATCGAATACGAAGATCTTTGCCTTGTTTACCATCGTCATACCAATGTTTTTCCATCGGGGAGAGCGATATACGGGAAGTTCGAGGATGAAGAAACTTTTTTCTTTTATGTTGATGAACCACTTGGCAACATAGGAAACAATCAGAGCCATCACCAGTCCCAGCAGGTAAAGTCCCATCATTACCAGTCCCTGCAGACTGAAAAACCCAAGCAGGAATTTCTTTGGAATCACGAGCCCGACGAGAATGGTATAAACCGGCAACCTCGCACTGCAACTCATTAAGGGAGTAACAAGAATTGTCAAAAGTCGCTCCTTGGTGTTTTCGATGCTGCGTGCGCTCATTATGGCGGGCACCGCGCAGGCAAATCCGCTGATCATGGGCATCACACTTTTTCCGTTCAATCCAACCTTCCGCATGAGCTTATCGGTAAGGAACGATATGCGGGCCATGTAGCCGGTGTCTTCAAGGACGGTGATTAGTCCAAACAGGATCATGATCTGGGGAACGAAAACAAGGATTCCGCTAAGTCCGGCGAGTATTCCGTTGGTGAACAGATCCGACCACCAGGCGTTTGGTAAGGTTGTGCTGAACCAGCCGCTGGTTTCCGCGAAGATCCATTCAATAGCAATCATGGGATATTCGGCCAGCCAGAATATGCTTTGAAACAGCATGAATAAGACAACCAGTAAAATGAGGTATCCCCAGGTACGATGAAGTAGAATGTTATCCAGTTTCTCGGTAAACAGGCTTTTCTTAAGAGCCGACGGTTCGGAAACCGAATTTTTCAGGATGTGCGAAATGCGCTGGTATCGTTGCAGGATCTCTTCAGCCTGAACTTTGGTGTGGTTGAATGTGGTCGCTTCTTCGATCGATTCAATATGCTCCTGCATCTGAGGGTGCAGGTTGAATGATTCGTGGTTGATCAGGTAATGGATCGCTTTATAATTACTAATGTTCGGGATCAGACCCTGCACTCGATCGATTGCCTTTCCAGCAAGTGGTTCAAAATCCACAAAGTCCCTTGCATGAGCAAGAGCCAGGGAGTTAACGCGGTATTCAATAGCCTTTTTAAGGGCAGTAATGCCTTTGTTTTTACGCGGATTTATCGGGATGATAGGAACGCCCAACTCGCGCTCCAGCGCCGGCACGTCGATGTCGATCCCTTTATGACGGGCAATGTCCATCATCGTGAGGGCAACTACGATCGGTATCTTGAGGTCAATGATCTGGGAAACGAACAGCAGGTTACGTTTAAGGTTGCTGGCATCGGCCACGAGTACCACCAGGTCAGGAGTTACCTCTGTATCCTGTCCGATAAGTACCTTATATGCTACCCATTCGTCGGCTCTGCGCGGATACAAACTGTAAGTTCCGGGCAAATCGATGACAGTAGCATTCAATTGATCGCCGAGACGGGCACTGCCCACCTTTTTGTCAACTGTAACACCGGGGAAATTTCCTACTTTCTGGTTTAGTCCTGTCAGGTTATTGAACAGAGAACTTTTTCCACAATTAGGGTTACCGACTAACGCTATTTGAATACTTCTCGCTGACACAATTGGCAAAAGTATAGATATCCAAACAGCAGGGTTTACGAATTGAGTAAAATTTAGCAGAGTTCAGAATCAAACTCTGTTTTGGGGCACCTTGCCCTCTTCGAACTCCTTCAGGTTATCATAAGTAACAAGGGCGATTTGCGTCAGCGCCTCATCGGTAAAAAATCCCTGGTGCGATGTAATGAGTACATTGGGGAAGCTCATGAGTCGCATGATCACATCATCTTCAATGATCCTTTCGGATAAATTATGGTAGAAAAGCTTCTCTTCCTGTTCGTACACATCTATTCCCAGGTATCCCAGGTGGCTGTTTTTAAGAGAATTTATTACTGCGTGGGTATTGACCAGCGGACCGCGACTGGTATTTATCAGCATGGAACCCTTTTTCATCATGGCCAGGGTTTCATCGTTGATCAGGTGGTGAGTTTGGGGGGTTAAAGGACAGTGTAACGAGACAATATCGCATTGCGGCAGGAGATGAACGAGCGGCAGGTATTCTACGCCCTTATCCTCCAGTTCGCGATTCGACATCACATCAAATGCAAGCACACGACAACCGAATCCCAGCATGATTTCGGCGAATACGATCCCGATCTTGCCGGTGCCGATTACGCCTACTGTTTTGCCGTACAGATCGAATCCCGTCAGCTTTTCCAATGAGAAATTACCCTCGCGGACCCTGTTGTATGCCTTATGCGTTTTTCGGTTGAGCGTAAGGATCAAGGCAACAGCATGTTCCGCCACTGCGTGTGGTGAATATGCAGGAACCCGCACTACCTGTATGCCCAGTTCGGAGGCTGCCGGAAGATCTACGTTATTATATCCAGCACAGCGGAGGGCTATCAATTTAATGCCGTGAGAGGATAACGCTTCCATCACATCGCGATCCAGCATATCATTAACGAAGGCACAAACGGCGAGACTGCCTTTGGCTAATTCGGCAGTTTTTGCGGTAAGTGGTGCCGAGAAAAATTCGAGCTGATAACCGGGATTGTATTTCCTGAAATATTCCTTGTCGTAGGATTGAGTCGAAAAGAAAGAGATTTTCATATGTATAAAGTTGCTTCTTAATTATGATACTTTTTTTATCTGCTATCTTTGCGCCACAAATTTTTTCATATGTTCAATAACAGGGTAAAGGTTAAAGAGTTGCTTGCATACGAGCCACAGGAGCAGGAAGTAACTGTAATGGGATGGGTAAGAACTTTCCGGAATAATCAATTTATTGCATTGAATGACGGATCGACGAATACCAATCTCCAGGTGGTTGTTGGGTTGGGCATGCTTGATGACGATAC
This sequence comes from Bacteroidota bacterium, assembly GCA_023437225.1. Taxonomy (GTDB): domain Bacteria; phylum Bacteroidota; class Bacteroidia; order Chitinophagales; family Chitinophagaceae; genus Flavitalea. Next base: position 263,383 of record JAEZGS010000001.1, read on the forward strand.
CCTGAAAAGAATTACTACGAACGCTTCACTTAAAGTCACAGGAAATGTGATTCCCTCATTAGGGAAGGGTCAAAGACTGGAACTTCGTGCAAGTAAACTTGAGATACTTGGAGACAGCGATGCTGAGAAGTATCCTCTGCAGCCTAAAGAGCATAGCCTGGAATTCTTAAGAGAGATTGCGCATTTAAGATTTAGAACAAATACGTTTGGTTCGGTATTTCGCGTTCGGCACTCCCTTGCATTCGCGATCCATAAGTTCTTCAATGAAAAGGGGTTTGTGTATATGCATACACCCATAATTACAGCAAGCGACGCCGAGGGCGCGGGCGAAATGTTCAGGGTTACTACTCTGCCATTCGATAATCCACCAAGGAATGAAGACGGATCAATAAATTTCAGGGAAGATTTTTTTGGGCGATCAACCAACCTCACTGTGAGCGGACAACTTGAAGGGGAACTGGCGGCGATGGCGTTCAGTGAGATCTACACATTCGGACCAACTTTCAGGGCGGAGAATTCAAACACGGCTCGACACCTGGCGGAGTTTTGGATGATCGAACCCGAGATGGCCTTTTGTGACATTGATGACAATATGAACCTCGCGGAGGAATTCATTCAATATTTGATTCGGTACGCGATGGAACACAACCGCGAAGACCTTGAGTTTTTGGCACAGCGATTACAAAAAGAGGAAAGCAAGCTGCCGCAAAACCAGCGTTCTGAAATGGGGTTGATAGAGAAACTGGAGTTTGTGCTTAATAATAAATTTGAGCGCATCACGTATACAGAAGCAATAGATATCCTGTTACAATCACCTGCATATAAAAAGAAGAAATTCCAGTACGATGTTAAGTGGGGAATTGATATGCAAAGTGAACATGAGCGCTATCTTGTCGAGAAGCATTTTAAGAAACCGGTAATCGTAACAAATTATCCAAAGGACATTAAGGCGTTTTACATGCGTCAGAATGAAGACGGTAAGACCGTTGCAGCGATGGATATCCTTGCGCCCGGCATTGGCGAGATCGTTGGAGGGTCCCAACGCGAGGAAAGACTTGATGTATTATTAGACCGGATGAAGGAAATGAATGTTCCGGCTGAGGAGTTATGGTGGTATCTCGATACAAGAAGGTTCGGCTCTGTACCGCATGCCGGATTTGGACTTGGATTTGAGCGACTCGTATTATTCGTTACAGGCATGACAAATATCCGTGATGTTATTGCATTTCCGCGGACGCCGAAGACTGCAGAGTTTTAAATGTGTGCATTGAATGCATTTCAGTTTTAATTTATTGTATTGATATTATAAGAGGGATTTTACTCTTGTCACTAGTAAGATGCGCTCGTATGTTTACGAATATAGAATGTAAATGTACGGGCGCGTTTGTCGTAATAGCTCCAAATTTTTTCATTGATAAGGCACGAAGCTACTGCGAGATAATTATTTCATAGACAGTTGCCCTTTGTCGAAACGCAGTTCCATAAATGATTTTAGTCAACATAATAAAGGACCATCTTATCCTTTAATTGATATTGGTCAACTTATTGACACTGTTTCAACATTTTTGTTTCATAATGCGCTAGTAATCAAAAATTAATTATTGGAGTACGTAATATAATTATCTACGCTTACGTTTAGGGAAAGCATTTTTAGTAATTTGCATTGAGTTTGAGTAGAAATTCCTACTAGTTAATTTACGATTGTAGAGTTTCACTCCGATTTTGTCCAGATCTAAACCCTTTAAAAAGCCAAGCATGAAAGCTATGATTAGGCGGAGTGTGTTATCACTCCTATCCCTCCTGTGTCTCGGGTTGGTTACCCAGGCGCAATTGAAAGTCGGCGACAATCCGACATCTATCCAAAAATCTTCCATATTAGAATTGGAGAGTACTCGCCAGGGTCTTTTGCTTCCCAGGTTAGCCGACACCGCTGCTATCAATTCTTTAAATCCACCGGATGGAATGATCATTTTTCTAAATTCCGATAGGAGTTTGCGGTTGCGCAGCCAGGGAGGATGGAAAAAGATTGCAGATCTTTCCGAAGCAAATTCAAATTGGTCGCTTACCGGCAATACCGGAACAAATCCTAACACGAACTTCATCGGTACTAAAGATGCGCAACCACTGGTCATCAGAACAAATGATGCTGAGAGACTGCGTGTTGCTGCCGACGGCAATGTGGGTATTGGTGTAAACAATCCCACTGCAAAACTTGATGTGAACGGTTCCGTGAAATTGCAGAATCTGACAGCAGGAACCGATCAACTTGAAGTATTAGTAATCGCAAATGATGGATCCGTATTGAGAAGAACTTTACCTAAGAATGTATTTGAAAGTGCGATCACACAAATAAATGGTCTGAAGAAAACGGGGCTTACTCTCGCTACCGATGCAAGCACTTCTCATGGCGCTGTTGGAGTTACTAACAGGGACGCAGACAGTACAATCGTTATTAACATGCCGATTCAGGATGGTGCGTCAAACAAAACGTATGGATTCCTGCGAACAGAAGATTGGAACAAAATCCAATCGGGCTTACAGGCATTTACAATTGGAAACGTGTTGGCCACTGACAACGCAAACGGCGCATCAATCGATCTTACTGATCCTAACAGACCTGTGATTCATCTGCATGCTGCAAGTGCAACAAGTCCTGGTATTGTAACAACAACCGCACAAACTTTTGCTGGTGATAAAACATTTGCGAATAATGTGAATGTTACAGGAAACTCTACTGTGTCTGGCAATTCCGTAGTTACCGGAACTTCAACGCTTACGGGGAATACATCGGTTGGTGGAACTTTATCGTTGAATACACTTACAGATAACACAACGTCTACGCAGGTGTTGGTAAACAATAATGGTGTTGTAGAAAGAAGAACAGTTAGTCCTGCGGCATTTGAAGATGCGATTAGAAGCATCAACGGAAATAAAGCAGTGGACCAAACCATCAGCTTTGTAAATACCGGAACTGATCTTACAGTTTCTACAGCGAACAATAATGAAATTCATTTGAACGTGCCTGATGCTGCAGTAACAGCACGTGGTGTAGTAACCACCGGGTCCCAGGCTTTTGCCGGATCAAAGTCGTTCCAGGATAGTCTCTATGCAAATACCTCAGTGAAGGTGGGAGGAACAAATGCACCGGCAACTTCAACGGTACAGATCGAAGGTTCTGTTGCGATGGCAATTCGTACCATCACATCAAGTGCATCATTGAATACAGGCGATAACACAGTGCTTGCCAATACAACAAGCGGTGCTATTACCGTTACCTTACCTGCAACAACTTCAATTGCTGGTAGGATATATACAATTAAAAAGATTGGCACTGGAGGAATCGATAACGAACTAAGAATTCAAACAACGGGAGGTGCTACAATTGATGGTGGAGCCAACTACACCATTTATAACGATTACACTTTCGTTACGCTTCAAACCGACGGTACACACTGGTACATCATCAAAAAATAATTCGCGAAGGCCTTAAACAAGGCCTTTCCTGAATTTCCCCAAGCCATTACGTATGTCAAAGTGGTCACTTACCATATTGATCTTCGTGTGTTCATTTCATGCGGCATACTCACAGCAGTTAGCGTTGGGTAAGAATCCGTATATGATGAACAAATCGGCGGTGCTCGAACTTAATTCCGATAACCAGGGCTTTTTATTGCCACGAATTGCCGACACCGCATTGATCAATCCATTGCTTCCACCTGATGGGATGATGATCTATTCCATTCCATTGAAGCAGGTGCTCATACGTTCCAACGGTTACTGGCAATTGATGCCGATATCTGCAAGCATACCTATGAACTGGTATGCTACTGGTAACAGCGGCACAGATCCGTCGGTCCATTTTCTTGGTACGCTTGACGACAAGCCGATGATCATTAAGTCGAACAACCAGATCTTCTGGGAGTTTGGTAGAAGACAAACACTCGGTCTTACTCAGAATTATCCTGATTATACAGACCCTAATGAAAGGGTCACACACTTGCGTTCCGCGCTGCAATTTGAAGCTGCCGGTGCACAATTCTACAAACCAAAAATGTTTGTTGACGCTAACGGAAATTTCAGAATGAAAGGAAGTTCTGCGGGCACCGACTACTTTGAATTTGGTGCAACGGGAACAAACAATAATGGTGGATTCGAATTCGTAATTGGCGATGATGGCGATGAGCCGCTGGTGTTTAAAAGTTATAATTTTCAACCGGGAGTTTTTACAGAAATCATGCGACTACAAAACGGACGTATGGGACTGGGTACAACAACGCCTTCTGAAAAGTTGGATGTGCTCGGAAACATTCGGTTCAGTGGTGCATTGATGCCAAACAATACGGCGGGAACAACGGGACAGGTGCTGCAGTCTAATGGAGCGAATGTTGCACCCACCTGGATCAATGTATCCATGATCACGGCATCAAATTGGGCGTATGGTGGCAACGGAGTAGCTTCCATGCAAAACTTTGGAACAACTTCCAACTTCGCAATTCCATTTGTTGTAAATAATGTGGAGAGAATGCGGTTGACAACCACCGGTAACCTTGCCATTGGCAACACAAGCGGAACAGAAAAACTTGATGTTACAGGTAACGTAAAATTCAGTGGCGCATTGATGCCAAATAATACTGCCGGAACAGGAGGACAATTGCTGCAATCTAATGGAGTAAATGCAGCACCTACCTGGATCAGCCCATCTTCTATCATCGCATCTACCTGGGCATATAATGGAAACACACTGACTGCCGAAACAAAATTTGGAACGATTTCAAATCATGCGCTTCCGTTTATTACAGCCAATGCAGAAAGAATGCGATTAACCACAACGGGAAATCTTGCAATAGGAAATGCATTAGGAACGGAAAGACTTGATGTAACCGGTAACGTAAAATTCAGTGGCGCATTGATGCCGAATAATACCGCAGGTACAGGTGGGCAACTTCTTCAATCAAATGGTGCAGGTAGTGCACCAACGTGGATCAGTCCAACATACTGGACATATGGCGGTAATGGAGTAACGGCGATGCAAAATCTCGGAACTACTACTGCTTACGATCTTCCGATAATAACAAGCAATGCGGAGCGCATGCGCATACTTGCCTCGAATGGTAATGTAGGTATTGCTAACATTGCGCCAACAGAAAAGCTTGATGTAACCGGAAACGTAAAATTCAGTGGCGCATTGATGCCGAATAACAGTGCCGGAACTTCGGGCTATGTTTTAAGGTCCAATGGCGTGAATGCGGCACCAACATGGACAGATCCAGCCGCTTTAATTGGAAACACAGTATGGCTTACCACTGGTAATACCGTGGCAGCCTTGCCCAGGTTGGGAACCAATAATGCATTTGACCTTCCTTTCTATACGAACGGAACCGAAGGCATGCGTCTTACAACTACCAACCGGCTTGGAATAGCCATGACGAACCCTGCTGAACAACTCGACGTAAATGGTAATATAAAGATAAGTGGCGGACAAAGAAGATTGGTGTTCGGCAATGTAGGCGGAGATCCTGATGCTGTTATTGAACTTCGCAGATACCTGGAGACAGAAAGCAGTGAATTGCTTTTTTATTCCGGTAACGATCATGACAATGCGTTTGGTCCCGACCGCATTCGTATGGTGACTGAAGAATTCCGAGTGCAAGGCTTCGGTAGTGATATCGGCAACTTATCGGCAGCAGAGACAGGAAATACCCTGAACAACAGGTTTCTTGTGAACGTTAAGGGCAATGTTGCAATCGGCACTGATCAATTCAACACTTCGAGTCCCGAGAAGTTATTGATTGATGCTGGAACAACAAGTTCTTACAATTTGGTAAATGCGCGTGGTTCGATAAATAATTATCTTCAATTCAATATTCAAAACACGAATGCCGGAAACGTGGCAAGCTCCGATATTGTAGCCACAGCGAATAATGGGAATGAGTCGAGGCATTATATCGATATGGGAATTAACTCAAGCGGTTTTACTGATGCCACTTATCCCATCATCTCGGGTGCAAATAATGCATACCTCTATAGCACGGGCAACGATCTTATTATAGGAAACGCGACTTTAGGTAGAAGTGTAAAAATTTTTAGCGGCGGAACCGCGACAACAAACGAGCGAATAAGAATTGAATCTGATGGAGACGTTGGTATCGGTACCTCAACTCCCGATGCGAAGCTTGACGTGCAAGGGACATTTAAACTGGGATCGATCGGTACCGTACTAACGAACATGATCAAAGGCACCATAGATCTGCCTTACTTGTCAGAGTTTGGGTATACTGTAACGCGTGTGGTAACTATAAATATACCAAATCTTACTGCGAACGCAACAGTAATGCTCAACCCAAGAGCTAACCTGCCAACAGGAATTGCAATAGGGTGGTCACGTGCTTCCACAGGTCAATTAACGATAGGCTTTACCAATGCGGATACAACACCAAGAGCTGTCAGTGCAATGACCTATGACATAACGATCATCCAATAACCTTAAACTACCAAACCTGAATGATCAAATTAACCAGGCATACGATCTTACTGGTGTGCAGCTTTTTTGCATGCATGCTCAGCATGGCTCAGCAGCCTGGTATTTACATTCCTAAGAAAGGCAAAGTATTTTTTGCCAACGATACATCTACGATGTTTTCCAATGTAGTAAACCAGGGAAAGCTGGGCATTGGGAAAAATGCAGTCGTTCACTTTAAAGGCAAGTCGTGGGAAAACGATGAAGATTCGCGAATTATTGATGAGACCGATACCATCAATGGTGCAGGTGTGGGTGGACAACTACACCTCGATTCAGAAGTGGAAAGGCAAATTATAAGTGGTGGTTTCAATACTGCCTCGCGGCAGGGAGCAGTCTTTTCGCAGATATATGTAAACAATAAATTTGGTGTAGAGCTGGGCAACAGTAGCATCAAAGTTGCAAACGAGATCGCTTTGCTTCGGGGCGTAGTCTTTTTACGTGACCAGGTATTTGTTGTAGGTCATAATAATCCAGGCACGATCAGTGGTTATGATTCTTCAAGATATTTTGTTACAGGAAACAAGATAGGCACCGGGTTGCTTCTTCGTGAAAAGATAAGCAGTTCAGATGGCCAGGTCATTTTTCCTGTAGGTTCAAGGCAACATGCATATACCCCAGCGGCAATAGTCGTGCGTACCGGCACTGCAGATGATTTTTACGTGAGTGTACACGATAGTGTCCGATCCTGGTTGAACAGCGGTGCATTACTTTCAACCAACAGTGTGAACAAAACATGGGAAGTGGGCAAGTTGATAAACTCTTATGATAATGATATAGATCTTTCATTACAGCACCTGAATGAGAATGAAGGACCTGCTTTTGCTTTAAACAGATCAACAGCTTTTATTTCGAAATTTGATACAACAGGTTGGGATCTTTCCAATATGCAGGCTCTGCCGCTACGGGGTTATATGACAACCGGCCCGTCTTTGTTAAACAGTGGAGTGAATACACGGTCATTTCGAATAACCTCGTCATCAGCGCAATACTTCTCAAAATTCACCTCAAGTGTTACTGCCAAAACCGATCTCATTTTCTACGGGCACAGAATGGATTATCAACGGAACATGCTGAATTGGATAACGCATCCTGAAGTGAACATATCAAGGTTCATTGTTCAACGCCGACTCTATAACGAAACAGAGTTTACGAGTGTTGATACCGTAGCTTCGAAAGCCGTTAATGGAGTAAGCACCGTTCCTCTTTATTACGATGTTATCGATCCAAATAATTACACCGGCATAAGTTTCTATCGACTTCAAATAATAACTCGTAGCAACGACACAACATATTCCAACACCATTGCCATCGCCGGCAGTCCGGGTAAGGTCAATGCTCTCATCTGGCCGAATCCCACTCCTGATAAGTTCTACATTGGTCTGACTACAACCATGCAGATGAAATCGGTGATCATCTACAACGCTCTTGGCCAAAAGGTCCGTGAGGAGCTCATTGGCAGACGAACACTGATCCAAATGGGCGGATTGCGTCCGGGCACCTATACTGTTGCCATAGTATCCTCTATCGGAGAGCTTGTTGCAGCGCAGAGGCTGATAGTCATCGGACGATAAGTAATGTGCTAATATGCTAATGTGCTAATGTGCTAATGTGCTAGTGAGCTCATTAGGCCGCCTTTCGTCCTTCATTCAAACCCTTCGTCACAATTCAAATTATCCAGAGTTCAATAACAGATTGATAATCAAGATGCATTTGCTCGCCTTGTATCTTGGCTTCATTATTACTATAAAAAATATGGTTCTATGTGTTGCATAGTACTTATGAATCACTTAGCTTTGTTGTAACAAAACAAATAGGAGGATTCCCATGAACATAGAAAACACACAAAGCCAGATGCGCAAGGGGATCCTGGAGTTCTGTATCCTGTCGATCATTCGGAGAGGAGAGGCCTACCCCTCCGACATCGTTGACGAGATGCGCGCAGCAAACCTCCAGATCCTGGAGGGTACATTGTACCCACTCCTTACGCGGCTAAAAAATTCCGATATGCTTACATATCGCTGGGTAGAAAGCAATTCCGGTCCCCCACGCAAATATTTTTCACTGACATCAAAAGGTGAGGAGTTTTATAAAGAATTAGAGGCTACATGGAACGAACTGGCGAACGCAGTGAATGCTCTGACCAGCAAGAAGGAATCGCTGACAACAACGGTCATAGACGAAAATGAAATCCAGGCCGACAGATCGATAAGCTAACATAAAACTTCAACCATTCAAATACTCGAAAATGAAAAAGGTCATCAATATAAACTTTCAAGGCAGGGTGGTCCCTATCGAAGAAACTGCCTATGAAATTTTAAAACAATATGTCGAAAGCCTTCGAAGGTATTTCGCAAACGAAGAGGGGCGTGACGAGATCATTAATGATATAGAGAGTCGCATTGCCGAACTGTTTTCCGAACGTCTGAAAAAGGGTGCAACCTGCATTACCGATGAAGACGTAAACGCGGTCATCGCAAGCATGGGCCGTCCGGAAGATTTTGAAGCCCAGGATGCGGACGACACATCAGGTTCTCAACAGTATCGCTCTTATACATACGCTGAAACAGGTAGTGAACGTATCGAAAGAAAAAGCTTTGCAAGGAATGCTGATGACAAGATCATTGGCGGTGTGTGTAGCGGGATCGCAAATTACCTGGGCATCGACCCTGTGGTGGTTCGAATACTGTTCGTACTGTTCATCGGCGCTTTGTTCTGGGTGTATATCCTTCTTTGGATCATTGTGCCTGCTAAATCCGTGCAGGCCAATATCACAAAAAGATTATATCGTAATCCCGATGACAAAGTAATCGCTGGTGTTGCCGGCGGGCTTGCGGTGTATTTCAACATCGCACCCTGGATACCCCGTCTGATACTTGCAGTGCCCATACTTTTTTCATTGGTGGCTGCACCGTTTGGATGGATGTGGTTTGACGATGACTTCAATGTATTTCCACGAGTGCTTACAGGTTCACTTGGATGGACGATGGCCGTTACCTACATCATTCTCTGGATAGCTGTTCCCCTGGCTACAACAGCGGCGGAAAGACTGGAGATGAAAGGCGAACATGTGAATCTGAATTCCATTCGTGACACAGTAAAAGAAGATCTTGAAGGATTGAAATCTCGCGCACAAAGTTTTGGAAAAGAAGTAAAGGAAACTGCGCAGAATTTCGGAGCCAGGGCACGTGACATTGGAGGAGAAGCTACTTCACGTGCAAAAACCTTCGCTACAACGGAAGCCGCGCCTGTTGCACGCCGCACAGGGAGCAGGATCGGGTATGTGATCGGCATCTTATTCAAAGCTTTCTTCCTTTTTATTGCCGGTATGATTGCCATCGGGTTGTTCATTGCCTTCCTAAGCATCCTTTTTGGCGGCTTCGCAGTGTTTCCTCTGAAAAACTTTGTACTTGATGGATTCTGGCAGAACGCTCTTGCATGGACTTCACTTTTCCTGTTCTTTGGAATACCTATTATCGGACTTACAACATGGCTTGTAAGAAAGATCGCCGGTATGCGTTCAAGCAACAATTACCTGGGCTACATCTTCGGTACACTCTGGACGATCGGATTGATTGCAACCATCGTACTCGCCGGTTTGGTGACCAGGAATTTCCGCACGCGGTCGGCAGTTGAAGAGAAGGTGACGCCAATGCAGCCTGCATCGGGTAAGATGTATGTAGATGTTGCTAACAGCAATGTGAGATATTATGGCGGAGACTGGTTTGGAATGGACTATGACGACGACTGGCCGATATACGGGATGAACCAGGATACGCTAATGCTGAACACTGTTCGAGTAAACGTTGTGAAAAGTCCCGATTCAAGCTTTCATCTGTATAAAGTGAAGTTTGGTCGCGGTAGAAATCCAAACGCTGCACGTCAGATCGCAGAACGCATCAATTTCGATGTGCAGGTGAGAGACAGCGTGATAGTTTTGCCGCAGGGATTTGCAATATCGACCAATGAAAAATTCCGGAACCAGCAGGTGCTGATAGTGATCGAAGTGCCGGTAGGGAAGAAAGTTGAAATGGCGAAGAGCCTCGACAATTTTGACTGGTTTTCGATCAACGTAAATGGCAGGGGCTGGAACTCAGGCTGGAACAACGATTGGGACCACGGATATGGATGGCAGTCAAACAGGGAATACGTGATGACTCCAGACGGACTTCGTGCTACTGATGAGCTTGATCAAACTGAGCTAAAGCAGGGGCGCTTCAAAATGCGGATCAATGATAATGGAGTTGACATTGAAGCAGAAGGAACTTTTGATGATAATGGAACCGATACCAGTCAACAGCGCTATCGTTACGAAGAAAAGACGGTTGACACAACAAAAGTGAAAACCAGTGTTTCTCAAACTCAGCGCGAAGTGCAGGTATCAAATACTGAGGCTGAAGGATACGATGACCTTTCCGCTGCAACCCATACGGATCTTGCATCGCCGCTGATAATATTTTCAAAGTTGTTTCAATAAATGGTTGAAGTTGGAACGAAGGGGCCGGATCTGCAAAGTGAAGGCCCTTTTTTCATTTCCGCTTTTCATCTTCATTTTTTTACATTTGCCACCTCAACTGTTGAAATGAAGAATACTCCGTTTACCGAAAAGCACATTGCCCTGGGCGCAAAAATGGCTCCATTTGCGGGTTACAACATGCCCATCTCATATACCGGGATCAATGACGAGCACCACTCCGTTCGAAACAATGCAGGTGTCTTTGACGTAAGCCACATGGGAGAATTCATGATAAAAGGACCGAAAGCGCTTGATCTCATTCAGCGTGTTACCACAAACGATGCATCAAAACTTGTTGCAGGCAAAGCTCAATACAGTTGCCTTACAAATGAGGAGGGGGGTATCGTTGACGATCTTATCGTGTATTGTATCGAACCGAACAATGTTTATATGATCGTGGTTAATGCTTCGAACATTGAAAAAGACTGGGACTGGTTTGTAAAACACAACCACGATAATGTGATGATGGAAAATATTTCGGATAAAACCTGCCTGCTTGCGATTCAGGGACCTAATGCAACAAAGATCCTTCAGTCGCTTACGGACATGGATATTCTCAATCTTAAATACTACACGTTCACAAAGGGTGAATTTGCCGGGGTTTCAAATGTACTGGTAAGTGCAACCGGGTACACAGGCTCAGGAGGTGTTGAGATTTATTTTGAAGATAAAGAGGGGAATGCGGATAAAATCTGGAATGCAATTTTTGATGCAGGCAAAGCGCAGGGATTGAAACCGATCGGGCTTGGAGCACGGGATACTTTGCGACTTGAAATGGGTTATTGTCTGTATGGAAACGATATAGACGACACAACGAATCCATTGGAAGCAGGTCTTGGCTGGATCACGAAATTCACAAAAGATTTTACTGCAAAGGAAATTCTTGAAAAAGAAAAAGCTGAAGGTGTAAAACGCAAGCTCGTTGGTTTTAAGATGATCGGTAAAGGCATTCCCCGTCACGGTTATGAGATTGCCGACGCTGATGGTAAAGTGATTGGAATAGTAACGTCCGGAACACAATCTCCGAGTCTCAATAAAGCAATTGGCATCGGTTACGTGGCAACGGAATTTGCTTCTATTGATCAGTCGGTATTCATCAAAGTGAGAGATAAATTAATTGAGGCGAGGATCGTGAAGTTCCCCTTCGCATAAGTGAGCAATGAACGAAAAAAAACCAACTTTATTTACCTGTCTTTCTCCTGCGCTCTTACATCTTTATGAAGTAAAAAACGCGATCGTTGTAGTGATCGATGTGCTGCGTGCTACATCAACGATTGCAACGGCGCTTTACAACGGCGCGCGTTGTGTGATCCCGGTAGACGACATCCAGAAATGCATTGAACTCGGCAACTGCGAAAACGGAATTACAGCAGGAGAACGAGACGGACGCATCGCCGAAGGGCTTCAGTACGGTAATTCTCCTTTCGAGTATCCAAGGGATTTTGTAGAAGGCAAGACACTTGTGCTAACCACAACCAATGGGACAAAGCTGTTGCATATGGCCGTAAACCGGGGGGCCAGTCACATAATTACCGGCTCATTTCCTAACCTCAGTTCAGTGTGTGAATACCTGGTTGCTCAACAACAAAATGTGATACTTGGATGTGCTGCCTGGAAAGATCGCGTTAATATTGAAGATATGCTGTTCGCTGGAGCAGTGGTGCAACGGATCGGTAAACATTTTGACCTGAAGTGTGATTCTTCGCAGATCGCGCAAACCATGTATGACGCTGCTTCTGCGGACCTCTTTGGCTTTATGAAAAGCAGGGAAGCCTCTCATTATCATCGACTGATGAGACACGGATTAGAAAAAGATATCCGCTACTGCCTGACACCGGATGTGGCAAATGTTCTTCCTTTTTATGAGAACGAAGAGCTCAAATGTCACCGTTAATTAGCGGACTTTCGATTGTGAAAAAACCCATTAAAATTCCCGGAAAGAGGGTGGTATAAAATTTTTAGTTATTAATTTCGTATTATTGTGCAGGAATATGACTGATAAGTCTTCCAAGATACTCTCTAACTCATCAGTTTTTTTCGTTCCGTTCAATATAAACTCAATTCAAGATTTTTTTTTCACTAACCATTTTTAGGTTGTTTGAACAAGAAGTAAACTTCAAGTTTTTTTATGTACGATATTCTCCAATTGAACGACATGCTCGTTCCTGAACTGCTTGATATTGCAGATCAGTTAAAGATCACTAACCCCAAAAAGCTCGATAAGCAGGATTTGATTTATAAGATCCTCGATAAACAGGCAGTACTTGCCAGCGCTGGAAAGGGAACGAATGGTGAAGAAAAAGGAAAACGCAAAAGGATCATCAAAACCACTACTGCAAATTCAACAGAAGAAGCGGTAGTTGAAAGTGATGAAAAGAAGGAGGCAAAACCGCGTGAGATCGCACGTAAAAAAGCTCCTGAAAAAACCCCTGAAAGATCGGAAAGGCCCGAAAGACCCGAGCGACCTGAAAGACCAGAGAAGCCTGAAAAACAAGCTGATAAAGCGCCGGAGAAAATGGCTGAAAAAGCCGTTCCCCCTGTAAAGCGGCCGAGGAAGAAAAATGAAGACGAAGAGGGACAGGCTGCAATGCTTCCTTTCGACTCTGAACAGGAAGAAGCAAATTTCACAGATGTGCCTGCTAATACTGTCGAAGAGCCTGAAACACTCATCGATGCGCCAGCACCTCCACAACCTGGCCAGGAGCCTGCACCTCAACCGCAGCGTACATTCCACCGTCGCGAGCCTGTTTTCAACATAGAGTTTGATGGCGTTATCATGGCTGAAGGCGTTTTGGAAATGATGCCTGACGGATATGGTTTTTTGCGCAGCAGTGATTACAATTACCTCAGTTCACCTGACGATATTTATGTTTCTCCTTCCCAGATAAAATTATTCGGACTAAAAACCGGTGATACGGTTTCCGGAGCTGTTCGCCCTCCAAAAGAAGGTGAAAAGTATTTTGCCCTGCTGAAGGTTGACAAGATCAACAATAAGAATCCGGAGGATGTACGCGATCGCGTTCCTTTCGATTATCTGACTCCATTGTTTCCGTATGAAAAGCTGAATCTTTTCACCACACCCAATGGCTACAGCACACGCATCATGGATTTGTTCACGCCAATCGGTAAAGGTCAGCGTGGATTGATCGTTGCTCAACCAAAAGTTGGTAAAACGGTACTTCTGAAAGAAGTGGCTAATGCGATTGCGGCAAATCACCCGGAGATCTACCTGATGATCGTTCTCATCGATGAACGTCCTGAAGAGGTGACCGATATGGAAAGAAGTGTTCGCGCAGAAGTTATTGCGTCAACATTTGATGAACCCGCAGAAAAGCACGTAAAGGTTTCAGCCATCGCACTGCAAAAAGCAAAGCGACTCGTAGAATGCGGACATGATGTAGTGATCCTTCTTGATTCTATTACGCGACTTGCTCGTGCTCACAATACTGTTGCGCCAGCTTCCGGTAAAGTACTGTCTGGTGGTGTGGAAGCGAACGCCATGCAGAAACCCAAGCAATTTTTTGGTGCAGCGAGAAAGATTGAAAATGGCGGATCTCTTACGATACTTGCAACTGCACTGATCGAAACGGGATCAAAAATGGATGAGGTGATCTTTGAAGAATTCAAAGGTACCGGTAACATGGAATTGCTGCTTGATCGCCGACTTGCCAACAGGCGTGTATTCCCTGCGATCGACCTTGTTGCTTCTTCTACTCGTCGGGATGATCTGTTGCTTGAGAAAGATGTATTGCAACGTATGAACCTGCTTCGTGTTTATCTCACAGATATGAACACTGAAGAAGCAATGCATGAACTATTGAAACGCATGCGAGGAACAAAAGATAACCAGGAATTCCTTGCAAGCATGAACGGATAGTCTGTTCAATAACATCTAAAGCTTAGTCTGACATTTGAATACGGGCCGGGATTTTTCCCGGCCTTTTTCCTTATTAAAATTTTGAAATACGGCAACGATAAAAATCATTTCTGCGGGGCGTACTGATAGAACGTGTTTGTTGGAATGTGGAATTTCCATATCACCGGTTGTAAGCTATCGATACCCGTTCCTTCCTGCCGGCCTGCAATCACAATCGTTTCGTTGTCGACCCATGCAGCATCATCCACAACACCGGCGGGTCCCAGGAATAACAATCTTTTCTTAACGGAAGCCGATGGGTCTATTAAACTCACTTCGGAATCGGGACCTAGCTCTTCATATTTTTTTTCGCCATTCTTGTTTATGGTAACATCTACATGATAGCTTCCAAAATCAATGAACCTTGTACTGTCGGGAGAGAAGCGAATAAACTCAGAATATTTTTTATAATAATCGGGCCTCGGTTCAAACTTACTGGTGAGTAAGGAATCCTCTTTGCGCGTCTCAACCATTCGATAAGCAACCGAAGACTGCTTTACATTTGGCCGTGTAAAAAACCGAAAGGTTTCAGCAGCAAGTACCGTATCAACCGTTTCGTCTGCGACCACGGTTGTTGTATCGATATTATGTTGTGGCGCTTCTTTGTCTGAAGAAGAGTTGCATGAAACAAAGTAAGACACTGCAATTGCCAGCAAGCCGACCGCTATAATGTTTTTTTGCCTTTCCATTATTCAAGTTACTTAACATCTTTCTTTATGGTAATTTGCATTCGTTAAACTTTTTTGATGGCGGTACGGAAGGTCGACATAGAGCAATTCCTTGACCATGCAGCTTTTCACCCGGTGCTGGATGTGCGAAGCCCGTCTGAATACAATCACGCTCACATACCCGGCGCAATTAGTCTTCCGTTATTTTCAGATGAGGAACGTGCGGTGGTTGGGACACTCTACAAACAACGAAGCCGTGAGGACGCAATAAAAGAAGGAGTTATTTTTTTTGGTCCGAAGATGAGGCCGATGATTGAAAAGGTTGAACAATTATTGCAGTCTGTTAACTGGAATAAGATCGACACCAGTCATTCCCACTTTATTGATAAAAAATGCGTTCTGGTGCATTGTTGGCGGGGCGGCATGCGAAGTGGTGCTGTTGCATGGTTATTAGATTTGTACGGATTCAAAATAATCACTCTCAATGGCGGTTATAAGTTCTTCCGTCGTTATGTACTTCAAATGTTTGAGCGGCCGATCGATGGTAAGATTTTAGGGGGTTATACCGGTTCCGGTAAGAGTCATGTATTGCATGAACTTGCTGCAAAAGGTCAATCCATAATAGACCTTGAAGGACTTGCACATCACAAGGGGTCCGCATTTGGGGCTATCGGCCAACCGCCGCAACCTTCGCCGGAAATGTTTGAAAACAAACTTGCACTTCAGTTACGCAAAGCGTTGTCGCTAAATAGGCCGGTTTGGTTTGAAGATGAAAGCCAGCGAATTGGAAGCGTAAACATACCTCAACCACTCTGGTTACAAATGAGAAGGATGCCCATATTTTTCTTACGTGTTCCTTTCGAACACAGGCTCGATCACATCGTAAAAGAATATGGCAACATTGAAACAGAAAAACTAATCAATGCAATCATCCGAATCAGTAAGCGTTTGGGTGGATTGGAAACGAAGACTGCTGTTCAGCATATCATTGAAGGTAACGTTAGAGATAGTTTTGCAGTGTTGCTTAAATACTACGATAAATGGTATGAAAAAGGACTGCACAATCGTGATCAAATAGATCAGTTGCTGGTGAATGTAAATGTGTCGACTGTAAATGCACATGTAAATGCAAACGCAATTTTAGAAAATTCAGAAATACTCAGATGAACATGGAAACACAAGAGATAAAGCTTACTTCATATTCACATGGTGCGGGTTGTGGTTGTAAGATAGCGCCGCAGGTTCTTGAAAAGATTCTTGCAGGAAGTATTGCATTTCCTGACGATAGATTGTTGGTAGGAAATCACAGTAAAGATGATGCTGCGGTTTATGATTTGGGCAATGGGACTGCAGTGATCAGCACGACGGATTTTTTTATGCCGATTGTTGACGACCCTTACCAGTTTGGTCGTATTGCTGCAGCAAACGCTATCAGTGATGTTTATGCGATGGGCGGAACGCCACTGGTTGCGATTGCCATTCTCGGCTGGCCCGTGAATACGATCGATCCTTCAATAGCGGGGCAAGTGATTGAAGGCGGCCGATCTGTTTGCGCTGAAGCAGGAATTGCATTGGCAGGCGGACATAGTATCGATAACCCTGAACCTGTGTTTGGGCTTGCAGTGACGGGTATCGTGAACACTGACCAGATCAAACAAAACAATACGGCAAAAGAAGGAGACCTTCTCCTGCTTACCAAAAAGATAGGCGTGGGTATTCTTACAACCGCCGGAAAACGCGGACTGTTACCTGACGATGACAGGCAACTTGCAACGAATCAGATGATGAAGTTGAACAAAGTGGGCAAGGATCTTTCAAAGATACCGGGAGTGCATGCTCTTACAGATGTTACAGGTTTTGGATTGGGAGGTCACCTTGTTGAAATGGCCGATGGAAGTCAATTAACTGCAGAATTGCATTGGAGCAAAGTGCCGTTGATCACAGATATGCGTCATTACTTAGAACACAAAACTTTCCCCGGAGCAATACCGAGGAATTTGAAATCCTATGGTGATCGTATACATGTCGATGGAGGTTTGAACCAGGAAGAAGTAATGAACATATTACCTGATCCACAGACAAACGGGGGATTGCTGATCGCCGTTGAACCCGGCAGTTATAATGAAGTAGTAAGCGTGCTGATCCAGCATGGTTTGAATGATTTTACAGAGCCGATTGGGACGATGAAGGCAGCCGACGGAGTAGCCGTGAGAGTGATGTAACGGAGAAACGGAGAAACGGAAAAATGGAGAAACGGAGGAACAGAGAAACGGAGGAAGATCCGCATTTAGCATTTAGCATTTCGCATTTTAATTCTAGAAGATCAGGTGGCCGCGGTTTCGAATTTTTTCGTGTGCCAGTTCCGTCACCAGTTGTACGCCGTTCAATTGTTTAATGGCCTGTACCAGTTGGGAAATGAAATCGTCCTGTACAATATCGCCTTTCATCAACCATAAATAATCAAGGTGTTTGAATTCGGGCAATAAATATTCACCATCGTACTCGTTATTGTACAGATAGTGCGCAAGCGAGCTTAGTGGTTCGTGATAATCAAATACAGCGAAGTAGTAGTTGCGGTTCTTTCTCGTCAGTTGGATCTCGATATCATTATTATTTCGAAAATCAAAACCAAGGATTTGATTGAGTTGCCAGCATAGCTGGTAATCTTTCATGCCTGCCACTATACCGATGATCCTTGAGCCTTCGAAAAATTCATCGGCCATTTCATCAAGGTCAAGTTTCAATTTCATTGGAAGCGGCTTTACTAAGATCGGTTATGAATGCGAAGATAAAAGAAATCACCTGAGCAGTGCATCGACCTTTGATGCAAGCTGATGATCCTTATCTGTAACCACATCTCCGGCATCGTGTGTGTTCAACCAGATTTCGACTGTTTTGTAAACATTGGTCCAACGTGGGTGATGATTCATCTTTTCTGCGATCATAGCAACTCTTGTCATGAACGCAAACGCTTCCGAGAAATCTTTGAATTCAAATTTCCTGTAGAGTGCATTGTTTTCTTCGGTCCACATAAAAATCAATTGTGTATGAAAGATGTCGTTAGAATTTTACATCTGCCTGCATCAGTTCGTTTCCACGTTTGAATTTCACCACGGTACTGTCGCCTCTGTTGAAAGCTGATAATGCTTTCATATAAGTTTCCATAGAATCCACTACGTGATCTCCAAGTGCTACAATGATGTCGCCTGCTTTCATACCCGCTTTTTCAGCTGCACGCCCAGCGGAGACCCCATCGATGCGCATTCCTTCCCCGGTAAAAGTGTAATCCGGCATGACACCAAGAGACACGTTGAATGATGTGCTGCTGCTGACCTGTCGATCGCGGGTTGTAGTGAAATCAAGTTTTCCTTTTGCATTCGCTTTTTCTACAACCTGTGCGATGAGTCTCGTAATGCGGAGGGTGCCCATGGTGTTGATGCGATCGGCATCATCATCCGGCCTGTGGTAATTGTTGTGCAATCCTGTGAAGAAAAACAACACAGGGATGTTCTTGCGATAAAAAGAAGTGTGATCGCTCGGCCCGGATCCACTCGAATCGTAACGAATGCTGAAATTGCGAGCATCTTTTATCGACGTAAAAACATCTTTCCACGCCGGCGAAGTGCCATATCCTCCGATAGTCAGTGCTTTACTTGCTTCATCCAATCTTCCCACCATATCCATGTTAAGCATATACGTGGCGCTGCGGAGGTCGATCGTAGGGTGTTCTGTAAAATATTTTGATCCGAATAGTCCGAGTTCCTCGCCGGAGAAAGCGATAAAAAGATAATTAGTTGTTTTATTTTTTGAAGCCTTCAGAATTTTTGCAAGCTCAATGAGAACCGCGGTCCCGCTTGCATTGTCGTCAGCTCCGTTATGGATTTGTTTGTCGGCAGTTCGTACCATTGAGTTACCGTCTTCTCCATAACCCAGGTGATCATAATGCGCACCGAGAACCACAGTATTGGCGGCCCCATTATCGATGTATCCAATTACGTTGTGTGCGGTTCGTTTCTTACCTCCAATGTCGATCTTAAGTTTTAGGTCAACGAGGTCAGGGTTTTCATGCAGATATTTCTCTACGGCTTCCTTGCTTAGATAGACAACCGGGATCCTGGATTTTTCTGAACGATCTTTTGGCTTGAACTCTAATTTGTCGTCCACCTCAGAAGTGTTATACACGATCAGAGCAGTGGCGCCTTTTTCCGCTACCGTATTGGCAGTCGTTCTCAACAACTGATAAGAATCGAAATGCGGGTTGTCCCTATAAGCTTCCAGGCTGTCTTTTAAATCGACAACCCAGGGCACGCCTTCTTCGCGCAAGGCGGTCGAGAACGCCGCTTCGGTACTGGCGTTGGGGCTATAACAGAGCGGAAAGAAATCTTTACCCAGTTTCAGATCGTGGCCGTTGATGATCAGGAAAGTATTAGGGTTGATCTGTTTACCATCGTTGATCTCGAAAGACTGCAACCATCCGTTGGTTCCTTTTGGCTGCAAACCGGCTTTTTCAAATTGATTGCTTATATAAGTTGCAGCCAATTGTTCGCCCGGTGTGCCCGCACGACGGCCTTGTAGTTTGTCATCGGCCAGGTAAGTAATGTGCGCTTTAAGCTGGTCGTGAAGCTGGCGATCAGCTTTTTTTAATTTTTGTGAACTTCCTGCCAGTGTTGACAGGGTAAACACTAAGGCGAGGGTTAACGAGCGATGTTTCATCATGTAGTAGCACTTTCTGATTTGCGGCAAAGGTATTGCTGACAAAGCCCATACCAAAGCAGACAAACGTCATATTTAATACACATTCCTTAACGTACTTTCGGCCTCACCTTTAGTCCATTGACTTTGCTCAGCCTCCTAAAGCGCTGCAAAGTTACATGACACTTCGTTTAAACAACCTCCTGCTGTTGCTATGCCTTTTCGCATCGTTACATTCGCATGCGCAGGATCTTACCAACAAAGGAACCGATTTTTGGATCGGCTATGGCAACCATGTCAGGATGCTTAATGCCACAGCCAATTCGGGGCCCGAAAGTATGCAGTTGTACATCACCTCAGACGTGTCAACCAGCGGAAAGGTTGAGATCCGGTCAATAGGTTTTGTAAAAAATTTTTCCGTTACTGCAAACCAGATAACAACCATCGATATCCCGCGTGGTGCCGCACTCACCGATCACGGACTCTCCAATCACGGAATTCATGTGACTTCTCAGCGACCGGTGGTAGTATATAGCTTCATTTATGTCAATGCCGTTTCAGGGGCAACGGTTTGTCTGCCAACGAATACGCTCGGTCGCGATTACTATTCGATCAACTTCAGCCAGGTATCGAATGAGAATAATTCGCACAACTACTTCTTTGTGATTGCGGCGGATACTGGTACCACAACAGTAGAGATCACACCATCTGCAATAACCAAGTCAGGTCAGCCTGCCGACCAGCCGTTCCTTGTGAAGTTGCAGCAGGGACAGGTTTACCAGGTGATGGGCCATAGCGAAGGCAATTCGGGGGTTGATCTTACCGGTTCCCGGATTCGCTCATTGAATGACGGCTCCGGCTGCAAACGAATAGCGGTATTCTCAGGGAGTAATAAGATCACGATCGGCTGCAACGGGCCATCAAGTTCAGACAATTTGTATCAACAGGTTTACCCGGTCACTACCTGGGGCCGCAAATATGTAACGGTCAATGGCGCCATAAATTCGAATAACGTATTCAGGATACTCAAATCAGATCCATCGGCGATGGTTAAGGTCAATGGATCTTACATACCCAACGGGTCTTTTGTAAGAGGACAATACTATGATTACAACAGTGATATACCTGGTGTGATCGAATCTGACAAGCCAATATTGGTTGCTCAATATTTTACTACTCAAAATTGTAGTGGCAACCCTGCGCCCGGCGATCCTGAGATGATCATTCTAAATCCTGTTGAGCAGACTGTGAAAGAGGTGACGCTAAATTCAATGCAGCCGAATGGCGCCACCAATATCAGTGTTCATTACCTCAATGTGATCTTGAAAAATGATCCTGCAGTAATAAAATCTTTTAAGATCGATGGGTTGCCCTACGAACAGAATTTCAAGCCCGTTCCGTATGAAAAAAATTATGCGTTTGCACGAATCGCAACATCGCTTGGCACACACAACATTGTTTGCGATTCGGGCTTCAATGTGATCGCATATGGTTTTGGTGATTTTGAATCCTATGGTTATTCCGGTGGTACAAATTTGAAAGATCTTTACCAGTACGCTTCCATCAAAAATCAATATGCAGAAGTAAATTTTCCCGCCACCTGTGTGGATGCGCCTTTCAGCATTTCAATGACTTTTCCTTATAAGCCTGCACGATATGAATACAAGTTCAATGGACTGTTTCCTGACGTAGCATTTGACGCGCCTAAACCCGATTCAAGTTTTATACTGAATGGAAGGACTTTATATGTTTACCGTAACCCGGTTGTTTATAAGGCGCCGCGCATTGGAACTTTTGCTATAAAGATCGTTGCCAACAATCCGACATCTGATGGATGCACAGGTGTTCAGGAGATCAACTACGATCTGAATGTTTACAACAAACCCATCGCAGCATTCACTTACAGCGGAAGTCGCTGTACCAATGATGTCGTTGAATTCTCTGATGCATCGGGAGTACAGGATCGGCCGGTGATCCGTCAACTTTGGGATTTTGATAATGGCGATACTTCGATGCAAAAGAAGCCTGTTGTTAACTATTCAACTATGGGCGCATACAATGTAAGGTTCAATTACATTAACGACATAGGTTGCATCTCATCGATCGATTCGAAGTTGGTTCGAATACACCCGGTGCCTAAAGCAAACTTCGAAACAAAGGGACCATATTGCACCGATGCACCAGTGGTGTTAAAAGATGCATCAACGATTGACAAAGGCAGGATCAGCAACTGGAACTGGAGTACGGGTAATGGAAGTATCATAGAAAAAACTTCTGCAACACCATTCAATTACACTTTTAAAACCAAGGATAGTTATCGCATCAGTATGCAGGCAATAAGTGATAGCGGTTGCAAAAGTAATGTGGTTGAGAAAACAGTCGTAGTAAATAGTCCACCCCACGTAGACTTCAAACTACCGGAAAACTGTATTACTGACCCGCATTCATTATTTGTTGATTCAACGGATTTGAATGATGCAAACGTTTCAACGCCTGTATATGGTTGGAACTTCGGCGATCCATCATCTGGTCAAAATAATCTTTCTAATGATAAAAGCCCCTTACATAAGTACCAGGCGGTGGGTAATTATAGTGTGCAATTGAATGTCACCAACGGTTACGGTTGCAGCAGTTCAAAACAAAAAACATTTACCATAAACGGATCAACCCCTGTTGCTTCTTTTGAAATCCTGAAAGGGAACGAACATTGTAGCAATGAGATCATTCAGTTGAAGAACAATTCGACCGTCGACTTCGGAAAAATAACAAGATTAGAGATCTATTGGGATGATGAAGTTGATCGATCCGATATGACTGTTGATGAGAATCCTGCATTTGGTAAGATATATTCAAAGACGTTCAAAGAATTTAGTCTTCCTGCAATCAAAACCTTCATTGTGCGCATGGTAGCATATTCGGGCGAGAGTTGCATCAGTATTACATCTCAACAATTAAAGATAAGGGCGGTGCCCGATATAGTATTCAATGAACCGGTGCCGGTTTGTGCAAACTTCCAATCACTGCAGTTGAACGTTTCAGTGGTTAATGGCGATGGATACGGAGGCTTTACAGGCACAGGTGTTAACGCCAACGGCACATTTGATCCTGCTGTTGCTGGTCCGGGAAAGCATTTACTTCGGTACATATACAATGCTTCTAATGGTTGTATTGTAAAAAAGGAACAGTCCATCATTGTGCATCCAATTCCTGTTGTTAATGCAGGTCCCGATAAATATGTATTAGAAGGAGAAGCAGTTCGGTTGTCGGGTTCAGGTACCGGAATATTCAGCAGTTTCTGGAACCCCCTAACGTATGGAGCAGATAGTCTTCCCTTATCTCCATTAGCTGCGCCCCTTGATGATACTTATTATACTCTTACCGCGATATCGGAGAAAGGATGTGCAAGTTCGGATGAAGTACGGGTAAAGGTTTTGAAAGTTCCTGTTGTGCCAAATGCGTTCTCTCCTAATGGCGATGGACTCCACGATACATGGATCATTCGATACCTCGATGCTTATCCAACTGCTACATTGGAAGTTTACAATCGTTACGGGCAGACTGTTTACAAGCCAGGAATGTATAAGCCATGGGATGGCTACATCAATGGCAAGCCCGCGCCCGTGGGAACATATTATTACATCATTCAACCCAACGCGGGTCGCCGGCCTATAACAGGCTTTGTGGACCTGCTTCGCTAGTCATGAAAAAAATATACATCATCATATTAGCCTGTTTAGTTTACTGTGGCAGCTGCATCGCTCAACAGCTACCGCACTATACACAATACGTATTGAACAATTATGTGTTGAATCCGGCAGTAACAGGGATTGAAAATTACATCGATTTAAAAACCAGCGTAAGAGACCAATGGGTAGGCCTGGATGGCGCGCCTCGGACGGCATATCTGACAATGCATGGGCCCATTGGGAAGAAAGATTATAAAACAAGCGCTACTTCATTTGAGATGGAAGGAGAAAATCCTCGCGGTAAAGCGTATTGGGAAAACTATACTGCTTCTTCACCACACCATGGTATTGGAATCACGATGATGAACGATCGAACCGGAAATTTCAACCGCGTAACGATGAATGCTTCTTATGCATATCATATGGGACTTTCTTCCAGGACAAATCTATCTGCGGGGTTCGGCGCGGGATTTACAAGTGTTAGTCGGGCACACGATCGATCTTTTTATGGTGATGATATGACACAGGATCCGGCGGAAACAAATGCTGACATCATTGGTTTCAAACCCGACCTTTCCGCTGGCGTATGGCTTTATTCAGCCAATTACTTTGCTGGTGTTTCTATGCAGCAGATCATTCCCGCAAAACGCAAGGTAAAATCTGAACTCGGCGACAACAACGCGAAACTATTGCCACACATCTTCATTACAACAGGATATAGATTTTTTGTAAGTGAAGATGTATTTGCGCTTCCCTCCATCATGGTTAAGCATGTAAGTGCAACTACACAATTCGATCTCAATGTCAAGTTGCAATATCGCGCTGTTACCTGGATAGGTGCAAGCTATCGTAATGGCGAAGGTTATGCAGCGATGGCAGGAGTTAACATCAGCCACAAGCTCAACATCGGTTACTCGTATGATTATACAACCTCAGCCCTCAATACCGCAAGCCGGGGCACACATGAGATAATGGTTGGATTCCTTATTGGAAACAAGTTTGGCGACTGGTGTCCGCGCAATGTATGGTGACAGTGTTATATGTAATTTGAATTAGCGGATCATCATGGTATGCACATAACTGCTGTTATTTTCTTTTACAATAAACGCAACCATGGTTTTACCGTTTGATGATGTAATCACCGGGTAACTTGCATCGATGCCTTCTCCTGTCAAATATTTGTTTTCTATGAGTTGCCCCTGTGCAGAGCGTATCTGAAAACCAATTTTTTTATTGTAAGATGTGGCTGTTGCATGTGCGGCGTTATGAACAGTAGTATGTGATAGTTCCTGCGGCTGGCTATGCACTGCCGGCTCATCCCATACAATAGCGACATTCCCGTTTGCCAGAGTTGTCATTTGCGGATGCATGCCCTGTGCGCTGATATGCTGTCTTGCACTGAAAGTGTTTCCATTGTCGCGCGAAGTGTTGTAAAAAGATCCTCTTTGTATACCACCAGTGTACCAGGCGAAATGAAGATTATTATTTGAAGAAGTCATTGATGGCCCTGTGTGGGGACATCCATAGATCACCCAGTTATCATCGCTTATCAGTTTAGGTGCGCTGAAATTCGAACCGTTATCAGTGGAAACGATGTGCTGCATGTCGCGAATGCTGTCGTTAATAATTCCTCTATATAGAACATGAAAGTTTTTGTTTTCATCGATGAAGAGGTCGGTACGACAACACTGGCATGTCGGTTGGGCAATTAGCTTCTCATCCTGAAACCCGCTGCGGCCCACACTTCTAGCAAAATATAATCCAGAGCCTTCGCCATTAATTGTTTTCCTGTTATCGAGCCATACCACTCCTGCTTCACCGTCCGGCAACAAGGCTACATCAAAATAGCGTTGATCGAAGCTGGCTATATCCTTAACGAGTGACTTCGGCGAAGTCCATGTTTTTCCATCATCAAATGATTGGGCATAGTAAACGAGTCCGGAATATTTGTTCTTTGGATTAGGATTCGATGCGCCCCATATCGCGATGATCTCTCCGGACGGTTTGAATATTAATTTTGGGAGATTTTCATTGTGCGGATGAATCTTTTGCGTCCCGGGAATTACTATTGTTTTATCGAACACATCGCCGTTAGATACAGCATAACACAAATTGAGTGTTGAATCCTGGTTTCTTCTTACCCAGCTTAAGACAAAGTTTCCATGATCATCTGTTGTGGCAACGGGGCATGATGCAGATAAGGAATCGATGGGTGTAGAAGTAAGGTCAATATTGCTTTCGCTTGATTGATTACATGACGTTGCTATCAATACCGCGATTATATAAAGAATTGTTTTGTGCATGTTTATTTTTTCATAAGTAATGAAGAGATGTCCACGGAAATTCCAACATTAAAATTCCTGGGGTCACCCGGCCGGTAATTGTAGCCAAACGCACTCCGCGTTGTGATGGTGGAATAATAACTGTCTGTAACATTCAATGCGTTCAACCATACCTCTCCGTGCTTTGTTTTATAACCTGTGCGAAGATTGAGGATGCAATATCCTTCGTAGGTGGCTGTATTATCAGCGTCGGTAAAATATTTTCCAACACGCTGCAGTTCGGCTCCGAAACGCAGTCCCGATAGAAAACTTGGCTTATACCAAAGTTCCGTATTGTATTGTGTAGAAGGAGCGTTGTTCATCTGTTTGCCGTTATATGTAACTCCTTTTTCAACAAACTCTACAAATCGGTGTTCACTGAGTGAGCCCGAGAAACGAAACGAAAAAGAACTAACAGGTTGCAGCCAGAATCCCGCTTCAATTCCCTTATGTTTTGTACTTCCTGCATTTTGATTAGCAAATGATCCATCATCAAGTCGTACCGAAATGATCTCGTTCTTTCCGTTCAGGATATAAAAACTGAAATCTGCTGAAACTTTATTGTTGAAGAACTGCATCCATCCACCGATCTCATAGTTTATAAATACTGAAGGTTTCAGCTCGGGGACTTTGACGCCTGTATACATTTCTGTGACCTGGGGAGGTACAAATCCTTCGCTGTAATTAGCATAGAATCCCAGATTGTCGTTCAGATTGTAAGTGAATCCTATCTTGCTGCTCAACCTGCTGAACCGGTTGATGGTATCTGATGAGCCGCTGAACGCGGAGTGTGAAAGTTTGTTATCGAATGAATAATCAAAGCGATCAAACCGCAGTGATGCAACCAGTCGCAATTTGTGAACAATATCCATCTCTCCATTAATATACATTGCGTAGTTGTTGATCCGTGTTGCATAGTTGGTAAGTATACTATCACGGCTTGTATAAGAAGAGTATTTAGTCAGCACAGTATCTTTATTTATGCGGATGTATTCTGCCAAATAATCGGATGGACTTAAATCCATACTTAATCCCGCTATGATATTTGCGCGTTGCCAGTTGAATGAATGCTTATGCTGTACGATGGCAGCAAAGCTTTTGAACGAGGAGGAATTTATTTCACCATGAGCAAGAGTTTTATCGCCCCTCCAAACTCCATTTACCCGTCGATAGTCGTCACGAATCCGATACGCAGGATTCTGGCCAATTTCATTTTTGCGTATGACAAAGGACAGGCTGCTGGCGGCCTCATCGTTCCATTGCAATTTCAAAGTGCTGTGATTACGCAAGGACTTTACCAATCTGTATGTGAAAGTTTGAGGATTAATAAATTTACGATTTGCAAACATGGTGCTATCAACTCCTCCAGGCATGTCACTGTAGTAGTCGATATAATTGAAGCTGTTCGAAAATTTCAGTTTGTTAGAAAAGGAATGATCCACCCGTACAGTGAAGGCGGACTTATCAAAGTCCGAGTACTTCATTACTTTATTATTCTTCTTTGCATAGAAAGCGCTAACTGAGATGCCGGTTTTATTTTTTGTTATTGAGGCCTGCAGTTCTGCGCGCTTATATCCGATGTCGTTGCCCTGCAAGCTAATTCGAAGTGTTGGAAGAGCTGTCGGCGCCACAGTGATCACATTTACTGCACCTCCGATAGCTTCACTTCCATAGAGGGATGAAGAAGGACCCTTGATCACCTCCATAGATTTGATGGCTGTCATATTCATCTCCAGTAGGGCATTGTGATTGTACAAGCCGGTGGTACGTATGGGTATGCCATCTTCGAGGTAAAGGAAAAGGCTTTTTGTGGTCATAGGCTGACGGATGCTCATTTGGTGTTGTTCGTTTCCGAGGTCAACCATATTTACTCCGCTGATCTTGTTTAAGAGCTGGTCGAGTGACAACGCGTTTGTTTCCTGGATAGTTTTTGGATTCAATTGTGCAATTGCCACGGGGGCTTCTATACGCTTGGCAACGATTCCACGGTTGGCAGACACAACAACATCTTCAAGAAGCGAAGACCGGGCCTCAAGGAGTATAAGTTCGGGCTGTTGATTTATATTGAAACGATAAGGCGCATAGCCAATTTGTGTAACCGTTAATTGCGTACATGAGCGGCAGTTCATTTGAAAGGCTCCGTCTGCGTTTGAGCTGCAGCCGCATTTACATTCCATATTGCAGGTGATGGAGGCACCTTCGATTGGTTCTCTTGTATAGGCATCGATGATCCTGCCCTGCACATTCTTTTGTGCCAGTGCGGGTCCGGCCAATAAGAGAATATTGAGAATGGTCAATAGTCCCATTAAGCGCGACATACTTGATAAGCTTTAAGTGATAGATCTGATTGAGTAGTATGTACTAGCTATATAGTGGCGGACGGAAAATACGTGAGGATCGATCAGTTGGTTGCCCCATAGTGCGTTGTTCGGGCGAGTGACCGGGGTCGGTTGCAATTACCTGATCGACGCTTATTGAACGAGCGATGAAGAACAGGTCAATAACTACGTTTGAAGATTTTTGTGTTTGTTCACGAGCGTCCTTTTCAGCCTCCTTCGCTTTTTTATTCATCTGGCATTTACCCTGACATTGCATGGATGGCCGTTCCCTGTTGATACATTTTTCAATAAATGCTCGTGTATTGAAAGTGTAATCCAAAAGCAGCAACGTTCTGTTGAGCGATTGCGCTGCAACAGAAAGAAGCAATATTGCTATCAATATTTTTTGGATCATCAACGCAAATGTATTGTGTGCCTCATAAAGGTAACTATGATTTGAATCACATAATTAAGAATGGCAGGAAGATCCTGCCATTACCAGAGCTAAACCCGATCTAAATCATTTCTGCTTTGGAGCAGAACGATTATTAAACGGAGCAATTTGCGGGATGGTCCTTGTTGAAATATTTTTCTGTTGAAGCGCAACGCGTTGTTGTGATAAGTGTGAAGCGTTATTATGCGGATTGCGGTTTTTCATTTTGTTGATCAACGCGTTTCGTTGTTGTTGCATAGCGCGTGCTTTAGCGAACTCTTGTTGATATGGGCGTTCACTCGTGCGCAGCTTTTGCTGGGCCGATGTAAAATTTGAAAAAACAAAAAACGATACAAGGAAGAGCGATATTCTATAGATATGAGGTTTCATATTGATGAGTTTATTTTATACTTACTAATACTTTGATTACACCTACCGATGTGTTGTCGTAAGGTTGAAGTGCTTTGCCAATTACCTGTCCCACTTTTATTTTTTCCGGGTCCGCCTTCATCGCTACGCCTGGAATGGAAGATGTTACGATGAGGTCGCCCCGTTTGATTAGACCGCCTTCCATGCAGACTTTCGTTGGGATGACGCCGATGACGCCCATGGGAGCCATCTTTGATTGGTCTTCCTGCGCATTTTTTTCAGTAAGCAGGATGCCCGGTTTCGTTGCGTAAACACCAGCAACCAGGGTGGAGTATGCGCTACTGGATTTTTCAACTTTGCGGTCATGGTGTTCGGAGATCACCAGCACGTCACCGGGTTCATATGAATGTATGCTGCCCTCAACGTCGAAATATTCTGCAACGTCTGCTCCGCCGAGCTGTGTACCACCGTTGAAGTATCCTTTGCCCGTATGGTCGATTCGAGCCACCGGTGTGCCCGCCACATCAAACACCGCAGTATTCCCTTCACCGGATTCAAGAGATGCAACCAGGGCGTTGCCATTGTTGTAGCCGCTTGTGTTCGAAATAGCTTTTACTCCAATGGTGCCGCCAATGCCCTTGACACCTGCGTTCTCTGCGTAGTTTATACCTACCACGGTTGCTGCACTCGGACTGAAACTCATTCCGGTGATTGCTTCCCCATCGGCAAGATTATATCCAACTACCCCCGAGGATGCCGAATTGTAGGTGATTCCCCAAAGCCCGTGACCTAACTGACTGGATGCACTGACGCCGGCGCCCGATCCTGCATTGAATGCAACGATAGCATCGGCGCCGCCATTTGGGTTTGGAATATCAAAGAAGCCAGCGAAATATTCTGAACTACTTCCAAATACTCCGGCGCCATAGCCAGACCAGCCTTCCAGTCCATTTCCCGATGCGGATGTTCCTACAACGCCTGGGCCGGAAGCTTTGTGTTCACCCGAAACACCCGAGCCTTCAGCCCCCGAACCATTATGAACTCCTTTTACAGCAGCAGACGATGTACCACCGGGCGCATTGATTGTGCCCAGTACACCTGTTGCACCAGGAGCATTCGAAGAGTTGGTTCCTTCTATGGAAGTGCCGATACCTGGGTTGTTTATCGAAAATAATGCAGTGGCAGAATTGAAGCTTGCGGCATATGGCAGCATAAAGGGAGTACCTGCATCATCGGGAGCCGCGCTCCATTTAGTGCCGTCAAATTTTAATACCTGGCCGGCAGTTGCCGAAGTTGTTTGTAGTGGAGCACCGTTTAGTGCAGCGATGGTCGGATTCGGATAAGTGCCACTAAGATCTCCGCCAGCGGGTACCGATGTGGGAATAACACCCGGTGCAAGCTTGGCAAGTGTAACTGCACCATCGGCAATTTTAGCTTCTGTCACTGCACCATTCGCTATCTTGGGTGTAAGCACCGCCCCGTTTGCAATTTTTGATTGGGTAACAGCCTGAGACGCAATCATTGGGTTGGGATAGTTTCCAGATAGGTCGCCACCCGCAGAACCGGAAACATTTCCTATGCTCACATCGGCGGCGAGTTTGGCTTTTGTGATAGAACCATCAGCAACCTTTTGAGTATTGATTGCGCCATCAGCAACTTTTGATGAAGTGATTGCTTCGTCAGCTATTTTAATTGTGAAAGAAGCATTGATGGTATCAATTACTCTTCTATTGCAAACATCGATGCTGTTGATGAATCAACTGAGATATTATCTTATCTGTTTCCAGATGATCTGGACCGGCTGCCTGTTCAGGTTGTTTATTACAGATTGATGCTCGTTGGAAACAATGGCGAAAGAGCCTACAGCAACGTAGTGCGGGTAGTTAATACAAATGACGATGATTCACTGATTCGCGTTATTCCCAACCCGGTAAAGGAAACAACAAAGCTATATTATAATTCTGCCGCGCAGACTAAAGGTCTTGTACGCGTGATAGATCCTATGGGCCGTACACGTTTCAGTGTAAACGTGTTTCTGCAAAAAGGATTCAATATCGTTGCACTGCCTGAGTTGCAACATCTGTCCAGCGGTCTTTATTTTGTTCAGCTATTTGACGCAAACTCCCGCTCACTTGGATTTCAGAAGATAATCAAATCAAACTAAACTCTTCAGCTTATTATTGAGGGAAACGGCCATCGGTCGTTCCTTTTTTTTGTAAATCAAAAATGTTTTCTGCTTCTACGTTTAAGCGCTAAATTGAGTTAGCAGATTCGACCGGCCCTATCAAAGAACTTAAAAGTTATTTATGAAGTCAACCCGGTCAATTCCTTCCCATCATTTTTACAGGGTATGCTTTCCTGTAGCATCAATCATTCTAACTATTTCCATAATGAGCTCTTGTAACGACGGGCCTGCCAAGGCAACGATTGCCGACAGTGAAAAGGTATCATCATTTGCACCTGGAACGTTTGGGTTTGATCGGGAATTCCTCGCAAAGCACGACAGCACGATCATACTCCGCGCCGACAATGCGGCAGTAATTGTTTCGGCTAAATACCAGGCGAAAGTGTTTACGTCTACGGCTGATGGAGATGGCGGTAAAAGTTTTGGCTGGATCAATTACAAAGCCTTTGATGCTGCCTTAGACCCACATATGAATGCTTATGGCGGTGAAAATCGTTTCTGGCTTGGGCCGGAAGGCAATATGTTTTCACTGTTCTTTGAGAAGGGCAAAGACATGGTCTTTGATAATTGGAAAACACCCGCACCAATTGATTCAGAGACATGGCAGGTTGTTGAAAATTCGGATCAGTCGGTATCAATGAGTAAGGCGATGCGACTACGCAATTACATGGGCACCGAGTTGAAGTTGAAAGCAAACAGGAGGGTGAGTATACTAAGCAGGGATGCGATATTATCAACGATACAAATGACACTGGATACAGGCGTGAGGGCAGTTGCCTATCGCACCGAAAACAGCATTACTAACACCGGTGAACAACCATGGACGGAAGAATCAGGGATGCCCTGCATCTGGATCCTCGATATGTTTTCACCATCGTCATCAACAGTTGTAATAGTTCCATTCCGCAAGGAAGCCAAACCCGCTGATGAGCCGGTTGCTACGACAGATTACTTTGGTAAAGTGCCGCCCGAAAGAATTGCATACAAAGACAGTGTATTGCTATTTGTTGCAGATGGTAAGCAGCGAGGTAAGATAGGTCTTGGTCCTAAGAGAGCAAAGCAGGTGGCAGGAAGTTATGATGCAGAAAACAGGATCCTTACAATTACATTTTTTGACGTCGACCGGCAGGGCAGGTATTTAAACCAGGAATGGAATACGAAGAAGCCCATATTCCGGGGTGATGCAGTAAATGCTTATAACGATGGGCCATTGGAAGATGGTTCGCAGATGGGTCCTTTTTATGAAATAGAAAGCGTATCACCCGCTGCGGCATTGCGGCCGGGCGAAACACTTTCACACATGCACTCAGTATTTCATTTCACCGGGGATGAGGATTCGCTCAACCAGCTTTGTATGCAGATGCTGGGCATTTCTATTGGAGAAGTACGGTCTTCTTTCCAAAGTAAATAACGATGCCATATGAACGATCAGAAGTATTATCCTGCAATTGGAATCCGGCCAATCATTGATGGACGTCTTGGAGGTGTTCGCGAATCACTCGAAGAAACGACAATGAATATGGCCCGCAATGTTGCATCTCTTTTCGAAAGAGAGCTTCGCTATATTGACGGCACAGCGGTAAAATGTGTTATTGCTGACAATTGTATTGGAGGTGTTCAGGAAGCTTCTGATTGTGCAAGAAAGTTTGAGCGGAGTGATGTTGGTGTATCGCTATCGGTAACTCCCTGCTGGTGTTATGGAAGTGAAACGATGGACATGCATCCTACAATGCCAAAGGCCATCTGGGGCTTCAATGGAACCGAAAGGCCAGGCGCCGTATACCTTGCGGCAACACTCGCTGCACACAATCAGCTGGGCAAACCTGCTTTCGGCATTTATGGTCATGATGTGCAGGACATGGGTGATGAGAACATCCCCGACGATGTAAAAAATCATTTGCTTTCTTTTGCGCGTGCAGGTCTTGCCGTAGCTCAGATGAAGGGCAAATCATATTTATCCATTGGCTCTGTATCGATGGGCATCGCTGGATCTATTGTGTGGCCTGAATTCTTCAATGAATACCTCGGCATGCGCAATGAATATGTTGATATGTCCGAATTGCATCGACGGGTGGAAAGGAAGATCTATGACGAAGAAGAATATCAACGCGCGCTGGAATGGACAAAAACGAATTGCAGCGAGGGCCAGGATTTCAACCCTGCTAACAAACAATATTCGCGGGAGCAAAAAGATGCACAGTGGGAATATGTTGTCAAGATGACACTTATTATTCGTGACCTGATGATAGGCAATCCGCGTTTAGCAGAAACCGGTCATGGTGAAGAGGCGATGGGCCATAACGCATTGGTATCGGGATTCCAGGGACAGCGGCAATGGACCGATCACTTTCCCAACGGTGATTTTTCCGAAGCAATATTGAACTCGTCGTTCGACTGGAATGGGATACGTGCACCTTTTATGGTAGCAACGGAGAACGATGCGATGAACGGCATATCTATGTTGTTTGGTTATCTGCTAACAAACACCGCCCAGATTTTTGCTGATGTAAGAACTTACTGGAGTCCGGATGCAGTAGAACGTGTATCTCAATGGCGTCCCACCGGCGAAGCTGCCAGCGGCTTTATTCATCTTATCAATTCGGGATCTGCAACCCTTGATGGAACAGGCATGCAACAGAAGGATGGAAAACCAGCCATGAAACCGTTTTGGGAAATCAGTGAGCAGGAAGTAAAAGAGTGCCTCAATGCAACAACGTGGTATCCTGCTAACCTTGGCTATTTCCGGGGCGGCGGATATTCTTCGAATTTC
Source organism: Bacteroidota bacterium (assembly GCA_023437225.1). Taxonomy (GTDB): domain Bacteria; phylum Bacteroidota; class Bacteroidia; order Chitinophagales; family Chitinophagaceae; genus Flavitalea. Next base: position 297,774 of record JAEZGS010000001.1, read on the forward strand.
CTGACGAAAGGCGGAATGCCTGTAACGATGTGCCGCGTCAATTGGATACAGGGACTTGGTCCTGTACTGCAGATTGCTGAAGGAGTAACAATTGATATTCCTGAAAATGTACACAAGATCCTCGATGAAAGAACCGATAGAACATGGCCAACAACATGGTTTGTACCCCGTACCACTGGCAGCGGCGCATTCCGCGATGTTTATTCCGTGATGAAGAACTGGGGTTCAAACCACGGTGCGATTAGTTATGGACATATCGGTCATGATCTGATTACCCTCGCTTCAATGTTACGAATCCCTGTGAACATGCACAATGTAGAAGAAGAGCGCATATTCCGGCCTTCTGCATGGGGTGCTTTTGGTCATCAATATGAGAGCGCTGATTATTTAGCATGTAGAACTTACGGTCCGCTATACAGGTAGGCCGAATTCATGGTAAATAAAACTCGAAGTATGAAACAGACAAAACGATTGCCTCTGTTCATGTTGACGATTGCTGCCTTTTTATTGTCTTTGCCCACCTATGCTCAGCAGATCGTCCGCGGCACCCTTCGTTCACCATCAGGTGAACCTATCGCAGGTGCAACAGTTACAGTGAAAGAAACGAACAAGATGACACAGACCTCGGAGGCCGGTCAGTTCTCAATTGAAGCAGCCCCCGGGAACACGCTTGTATTTTCGTCGGTTGGCTTTGCAACCAGGGAGGTTGCAGTAGGCGAGGGAGACATCAATGAAGTGTTGCAGTTATCGGATTCTTCATTGAATGAAGTTGTTGTTATCGGTTATCAGACCGTGCGCAAAAAGGATTTAACGGGTGCAGTTTCCGTCGTAAATCCGGCTAATGCAAACAGGGTTACATCCAACTCTGTAGCTGAATCCATCCAGGGGCTGGCTCCTGGAGTTACTGTCAGAACAGGTGGAGCACCCGGACAAAATGCAGTGATCGAAATTCGCGGCGCTGCCAGCTTCACCAATACCAGTCCTTTGTATGTGATCGACGGGATGATTGCCGATGCTAATTCAACAATCAACAGTAATGACGTGGAATCGATTCAAATTTTGAAAGACGCGTCTGCAGCGGCAATCTATGGTTCACGTGCCGCGAATGGTGTTGTGATCATCACTACCAAAAAAGGTAAGGAAGGCCCGGCGCGTATTGGAGTGTCTGCACGGGTGGGCATTCAACAAATCCCGAAGCGATGGGATGTAATGAACAATGTAGAGTATGCAGACCTGAAAAAGGTCCAGTATCAAAACTCTGGTTTAACGCCCCCTGCAAGCGTTGGCAGCAATTTCGATCCTTCCATCAATACCGACTGGCAGGATGAAATGATACGCGTTGGAAAAGTGCAGGATTACAACATCAGCTTGTCGGGTGGTACCAAAACAGGAACATACCTGATCTCCGGAAGTTACTTTGACAATTCGGGTGTACTGGAGGGACACGAGTTCAATCGCGCTGGCCTGCGGATAAATACTCAAAGCAAAAAGGGCAGGATAACGTTTGGCGAAAACCTCCTTCTCACGTATACGAACGACAATCATCCAGCTGAAGGAAATCCTTTCTTTGACATGCCCCAGATGTTGCCGGTGATTGCAGTTCGCAGCGATGATTACATCGACCTGATCAATAACAATCCCGAAGGATGGGGCTTTGGTACAAGCGATGCTATCACTTATGCATGGAATCCTGTTGCAGTGAAGGAGTTGAGCTATCGAAGGAGCAATTATTCGAAGATCGTCGGCAATGCATACGTTGAATTCAGGCTTTTAAACTGGCTGCACTATAAATTCAACGCAGGACTTGAAACAAGTTTTGATTACTCGCATAGCCTGCGCAAACAAGGCAAGTGGGTTTATCAGCATCCATATGAAGTAAGTAATGTTCAGGAATACAGATCTCGTTTTTTAAGTACGCTATTTGAGCACACTCTCAACTTTAACCGCGATGTCGGCGAACATCATATCGATGGAGTTGTAGGTATTTCAACGCAGCATACAACGCGGAATTTCTCCAATGCGGGTCGCAATCAATTGCAGGTATTTAATGGAAGATATATGACAACAATCGGGTCAGCAATTGGCGACTTCGTTTCAGATGGTGGTATACCTATCGATTACAGAATGTACGGATACCTTGGACGGATCAATTATTCATACGCCGATAAATACCTGCTGACGTTGACAGGCAGGATCGATGAGGATTCACGATTTGGAAAGGATTACCGTAGCGGGGCTTTTCCATCAGTAGCAGCAGCATGGAGAATCAGTCGCGAGAACTTTTTCAACATCGATTGGATATCTGATCTTAAAATTCATGCGTCATATGGAGAACTTGGAATCAATCCGCTTGGATCATGGGATTATATCGGCTTCCTCAATAGCAATCCGCGCACCATTTTTGGTCCTGACCAGGTGCCCAATGTTGGAGCAACGCAGGCACGCCTTGCAAACCCCGACCTGCGATGGGAGAGTCGTATTGTAAAGAACGTGGGATTGGATGCAAGCTTATTCAACAATCGCGTATCATTCACTTTTGAAGCGTACAACTCACTGTCGAAAGATGTGTTGGTATATCTGCCAATAGCATGGTATCTCGGTAATCTTGGCGGTGAGCCCGCTGTAAACGCCGGGTCGATACGTAATAAGGGAATCGAAGCCAGCATCACTTATCGAAATAATGCACGTCGCATTAAATGGGATGCCTCGGTCAATTTCACAACGATTAAGAACGTTGTTGAATCAGTAGGTAACCGTGGTGAGGGAATCGATTATATACAGGTAGGAGCAACGAGATCGCAGGTAGGCCATTCACTCGGACAATGGTATGTACTCCATTCTAACGGTTTGTTTCAGTCGCAGGAAGAGATCGATAACTACAAGAATAAGGATGGCATAGTGATACAACCGTTTGCAAAGCCCGGCGATATTCGTTACGTCGATCAGAATGGTGACGGCGAGATCAACGATAAAGATCGTGCATATAAGGGATCGCCGTGGCCCAAGCTTCAAACAGGTGCGCAGTTCAACGCATCCATGGGACCTTTCACATTGAATCTTCAATTTGTTGGAGTGTTTGGATATACAATTCACAACAGTGTCCGGCAGATACTTGATGGTTATCAGAATACAAATTTCCGGAAAGGCATAAATCCCTGGAGTCCTTCAAATACAAATACTACTGATCCGAGGATAGGAGTGTCAAACAACGACCCGGGTTTGCAATACAATGCACGATACGATACGGACCGATGGCTTGAGAATGGATCTTATGTGAGACTGCGCAATATTGAATTGGGATACAATATCAGCGATGCGATGTTACAACGCATCGGCTTCACAAATACGAGAGTTTATATCAATGCTCAGAATGTTTTTACCATAACGAATTACTCCGGTCTGGATCCAGATGTAGTAGGCGTGGGGATTTACGAAAGAGGTGTTGATTCAGGCAACTGGCCTGCAAGCCGTATTATTTCACTCGGTGCGCAATTCCAATTCTAACCTGAAAAAAACTAATTATGAAGAAGATATTGTCAGGCACTTTAATGGCGGCACTGATTGTCGCTGCAGGGTGCAATAAGAAATTAGACATCGAGAACCCGAACCAGCCAACAATGGAAGTGTTTTGGGAAACTGCGAACGATGCACAACAAGGAGTGAATTCAATTTATAGTACGCTGCACCGCGGTGCAGTTTCGCGATGGATGCCGATGTTGTACACCATTCGTGCCGATGAAGGCATGAGTGCAAGTCCATGGTCAGATCTCGCGAATGCACTTGACAAATTCATTCAATCCGATAATAATTTCGGACCGGTTGTAGATGTTTGGATCGATAATTATGTGGGCATATTCAGGGCGAACCAGGTGCTCGACAATGTGCCGAATATCCAAATGGATGAAGCACTCAAGGGACGGCTGCTTGGAGAAGCAAAGTTTTTGAGAGCCCATCATTATTTTCATCTTGCATCATTGTGGGGCAATGTGCCGCTGCAACTAACCACTTCAAAGCCAACGGATCTTCCACCGACCTCTACACAGTCAGAAGTGTGGGCTCAGGTTGAGGAAGATCTTTCGGAAGCAGCTGCGGTATTGCCGGAAAAATATGCGAATGCCGCAGACCTTGGTCGTGTAACAAAGGGCGCTGCGTATGCGCTGCTAGCAAAAACCTATATGCAACAGCATAAGTGGGAACAGGCACTTGTTCCGCTTGAATGGCTTGCAGAAGGACCCGGGGCTTCCATATATGAGTTGATGCCAAACTTTCGCGGCAATTTCCTGGTCACAACAGAGAACAACCGTGAATCCGTTTTCGAATGGCAGTTTGAAGAAAACACTACCGAAAGAACGGATAACGATGTAGAGACACCTGATCATAATTATGGATCTTCGATCGCGCAATTCCTTGCTCCGTGGGGCATTGGATGGTCAGACGGCCAGGCACTGCGCTGGCCGGTATATGAGTTCCTAAAGGAAACAACTACCGCCGGTGCAAGAGATCCGAGGCTTGAAGCGACATATATTTTTGATTCTACAGATGTTCGTGGTCCGAAGTTTACGATGGTATATGGACGAACATTTGCAGACCGATATGGGGAGGATGAAAAGGCGATATGGTTCAGGAAATTTTTGAACGATCATTGGAAGAATGAAGAAGGGTATCGGTCAAAAAATAATTACCGGTTCATTCGATATGCAGACGTTTTATTGATGTATGCAGAAGTATTAAACGAAACGGGGAACACGGCGAAGGCATATGATTACGTTGATATGGTTCGTGAGAGAGCAGGGTTGCGGAAGTTATCGGACGTACAGCCAGGGCTTAGTAAGGAAGCGTTCCTTGACAACCTGAAGATGGAAAGATTAAAAGAGCTTTCCGGAGAAGGACATAGGTGGAATGATCTTGCGCGCTGGGGTGATCTCGGTCCGCAGCTTGCAAACAGGGATCCGGGCTTTGCGAACTTTGAAGTAGGCAAGCATGAATTCCTGCCTATTCCACAACGCGATCTCGACATTAATCCAAATCTTGAACAAAACCCGGGATGGTAGTCAACAGATGACGTACGTTACTTAAACATAATTCAATTGAACAGAAAGGTATTCATACTAATCGTCTTAACGGCCCAGCTTGCACTGGCCAATCAATGCCAGAAGAGCTCTAACGAACGACCACCTACAGGCAACCCGCCTGTTACGACACTCAGGAATCCCATTATTACCGGCGCGGATCCATGGGTGTACCAGGCGGGAACTGTTTACTATTATATGCATACCCTTGGTGATCGTGTTGCCATTTGGAAAACCGATTCGATGCCTGCTGTAGCAAATGCGCAACGTACTACGATTTTTACACCTACACCAGGTGAAGCAAATTCAAGAAATGTCTGGGCGCCTGAGATCCATAAGGTAGATAGAAAGTGGTATACCTATTTCACTGCCGGATCAGGACCTGATAGCACACAGCGTTTGTGGGTCATTGAAAATCCGAATGAAGATCCTACGACAGGAACATGGACTAGTAAGGGAAGAATATTTTCGCCGGCGGCGGACTTTTGGGCAATTGACGGTACTGTACTTGAGCATGATGGAATCAAATATTTCTTATGGAGTGGAAGACCTGATCATACAAAGCAGGATCAAAACATCTACATCTCCCGCATGGAAAATGCGTGGACACTAACCGGTCCAGTGACGATGCTCACTGCGCCGCAATTACCATGGGAGCGCGTTGGCGGTCCGGTAAATGAAGGTCCACAAATTTTGAAGAACCCTGAGGGAGATGTTTTTGTTATCTATTCGGCGAGCGGATGCTGGACGGATGACTATGCGTTGGGTATGTTGCGACTAAAAGATGGTGGCGATCCCATGCAGTTAGATGACTGGATAAAAAGCCAGCAGCCCGTGTTTACAAAACATGAAGAAAATAATGCATTCGGCCCGGGTCATAATTCTTTTTTTAAGTCGCCCGATCAAAAGCAGGATTGGATCATATATCATGCAAATCTGCGAAGCGGCGATGGTTGCAGCAATAAACGCAATGTGCGTATTCAGCCATTCACCTGGAATGCCGATGGTACGCCGAATTTCGGCCGACCGGTTAAAGCATCCTAGTATTATCTAGTGCTTTGCTAACTTCGTCAGTACGCATTCAGCATTCTGAATTCCGCATTCTAAAAAATATCTATGTTCAATTACAAAGACCATCCTCACACACGATACAACATTCTAACAGGAGACTGGATATTGGTATCACCGCACCGTACTAAACGACCCTGGCAGGGAAAGGTCGAAACGCTTCCGGCTGATGACAGGCCATCCTATGATCCGAATTGTTATTTATGTCCTGGCAACAAACGTGCAGATGGAGGAAGTAACCCGGATTACAAAGAGCCATTTGTTTTTGTAAATGATTTTTCAGCCTTGATGCCTACAACACCTGGCGGTGATTATGAAGTTCAGGGCTTGTTACGGGCACGAAGTGAAAAGGGTATTTGTAAAGTGATCAGTTTTTCACCGGATCACAGGCTTACGTTGCCGGTGCTGTCTGTACAGCAGATTGAGAGAATTATCGAGTGTTGGCAAAATGAGTACAGAACGATCGCAGAAGATTCTTCCATACGTTATATCCAGATCTTCGAAAACAAAGGTGAAATCATGGGATGCAGCAACCCGCATCCACACGGCCAGATATGGTCGCAGTCCTCATTACCGCTTGAGATAGTAAAAGAGCTCAACCAGCAGGGGAAATATTTTGAACAGCACGGAAGAAGCCTTTTGTCAGATTACCTCGAAGTAGAGCAACAGCAAAAGGAACGGATCGTTTCCGAGAACGAACACTTTGTTGCTTTGGTCCCTTTCTGGGCTGTATGGCCATATGAAACCATGATCATAAGCAAGCGGCATATTCAACACCTGCTTCAATTCACCAGTGAAGAGAAAACATCTTTTGCCGAAATACTAAAAGATCTCACTACACGGTACGACAACATGTTCGAAATATCTTTCCCCTATTCGGCAGGAATACATCAGTCCCCTGTTAATGAAGGCGATCATCCAGAGTGGCATTTCCACATGCATTTCTATCCTCCCTTATTAAGGTCGGCAACGGTCAAGAAATTTATGGTTGGATATGAAATGCTTGCAAATCCACAGCGTGATATTACGGCGGAGTATGCAGCCGACCGATTGCGATCGTTATCAACAGTACATTACACAGACAAAAATAAATAACGGCTGTTACTTGCATTCAAGCTGCATTTTTGTTTTTTTACGCGACTGGTGATCTCACTAAAACCTGTGTGTATGAAAAAGCTTGCGATTGCTCTTGCTGTCCTGTTTCCAGCGATGCTGTATTCTCAACTTGTAGCCAAATCTATTACAGGAAGTAATGGAGTGACATTTGGTTTCTATGAATACAAACCAACAACTTATTCAACGACCATAAAGTATCCACTGATCATATTCCTGCATGGGATATCTGAAAGAGGGAATGGCACAACAGAATTGTACAAAGCAAAGTCACAAGGTCTTCCAAAGAATATTGATGCCGGGCATAAAATGACTTTCACATGGAATGGCAAGACTGAGACGTTTCTTGTACTGGTGCCGCAATGCCGTAAGACAGATACACTATGGTATCCATTTTACATACAGGAAATGCTGAAATATGCACGAGCGAATATGAGCATCGATACAAACCGGATCATACTTACAGGATTAAGTATGGGTGGTGGTGGAGTATGGATGAATACAAGTTCGTCGATTGCTGATGCGTCGAGGTTTGCAGCCATTGCGCCGGTTGCCGCTGCCTGCCTCATGAATAACGGTAGAAACATCGCGCTCGGCAAACCATCGGTATATGCATTCCATGCAACAAACGATACTACAAAGGTTGCACTCACAAGTTGTACTGTCAATGCCATCAAAGAGATTAACCTCAACAATCCACCGATGAAGGCGGTGGCCACTTATTACAATAGCACGAGTCATGTCATTTGGCCAAGGGCATACGACACAACTTACAAGTATCAAAATCCAAACATCTATGAATGGTTCCTAAACCAGAACCGCAAACTTGCGCCTAATAAATATCCAATTGCGAAAGCAGGCAACGATACCCTGATACACTCGGCGACGGGTAAGGCAATACTAAAGGGAACCCTTTCATCTGATCCGGATGGAACCATTCTTCGGTACATATGGAGGAAGATCGGGGGGCCAACCGGTGGCACCATCACTAACGGGAACACTGCAACAGCAACCGTTTCCGGACTAAAGACTGCGGGCGTTCATGTATTTGAACTTGAAGTTGTTGACAACCGGGCGAGCTGGACTTTTGATACGATAAAAGTAACGGTGAATGCATCTCCAATTGCAAATGCAGGTCCGGATGCAAACATCACACTTCCGACAAACATTTATAAGCTTAATGGAAGCGCTAGTTCTGACCCGGACGGAACAATAGCTTCTTACAAATGGACAAGAGTGAGTGGGCCCAATACTCCATTATTCGTGAGTCCAACCACTGCAATCACGGATGTAAAAAATCTTATACAGGGCATTTATCGATTTAGAATAACGGTTACCGATAATAAGGGAGGTACTAAAACTGATGATATGTACCTGACAGTGAATGCTGCGACTGCCGCGGCCATCACACGATCGGAATCACATGATTCAGATGCTCAACTCAAAATATTTGTTGACAATGGTTCCAAGACATTGCATGTGCAGGGATTCTCGGGCTTGAGTCGATCACCATCCTTAAATATGTTTGATGTTAACGGACGTTCTGTCCGGTTATCACCATTAAGTAATGATCGCGTGAAATTAGACGGAGTTAATCGGGGCATTTATGTCATAGAGATCCGATCTGGTGATAAACGAATCGTTCAAAAAGTGTTTGTTGAATGATCCTTATTTGTCTCGTTAAAGTCCTGGGGACAATAGCATAACCGATATGTTTGTAGCAACGCCGTTCATAAAGATGTTGCGCTCCGTTCTCATCGAGATGAAAGGATCCAGCTTTTCGAAGAAAGCCTTTCCTGTGAGTCGTTGTGGTGTACTGATCATCGCGTGCTTGTCTTGAGATGAAAGGTATCGACTTATCAGGCGATGCAAGTGATCAAATGTGAAAGGATCGTAATTCACATCGCTTAACAACAGAAGGTTTACATCATCGGGTATTTCAAGTGATGTCCAGTCGATTTGTGTTGCTTGTACATTGCGCAGATTAAGTTGACGAATGTTTTCTTTCATCAGCATGACTGCATCGTTCAAGTAATCGGAACATATTACATTCGATGCATAACGTGATCCCACAAATGAAGGCAGCGCAAGTCCCGCTCCGAGCTCGAGTATATTTTTTCCTGATACAAGTTCTGGGCTTTCCATTATATAACCGGATAGGGCAACAGAGGACGCCCAGAGTCTTGTCCAATAGGGAAATGGGATATGATTTCCATGGAGTTGCTGCTGCTGCTGATAATGCAATTTTACTTCCGCTTCAACAGGCACCAACAGTTGTATGTCGAATATCGTTTCCAGCCTGCAGGAAAAAGGCAATTGTGCTTCCATAATGCAAGGTCCTTATTTCTTTTATGCGAAAATTCATTGCGCAGAGTTTGAACCAACATTTACGTTGGGCATATTAAAATATAGGTAGACATAAAAGCTTAATTCGGATTGTTGCGATCTTTTTTGTTACTTGAACGTTGAAATGCGCGGGCCATGTTAAGTCAATTCCAGGCTTTGAGCGAAGAAGAAAAGATCGAAGCAACATTCTTCAGGGGTGTTTATCTTGCCACTTACAGCAACAGGATATATAAGAAAGACCTATACAGACTGGAAGGTTTTTATGTAGAGATCGTGTATCATCTCGGGACACATGACATTTTCAGCATATGCGGTTTTGAACATGAAGCCATGTTGACTCCATATTTGGACCAGATCGATCTATCTCCATTGTTTAAATAAAAAAAGAGAGGCCAAGGCCTCTCTCTTCGTCATTGAATCACACTCTATGTAGTTGCTATTTGTCAAACTTAATTGTAGCACCTACTTCCGCGTTAAGCGCTTTGGTGGTTGCGGTCTTTGCCTTACCTCTCAATTCAAATCTTACCTGAGAGCCACTAAAGAACTGTTTGATGTTTGGGCTATTGGCCACTGTAAAATTTGCGGTGTTGGTTGCACCTGCGGGAACGTTAAAAGGTCCGAATACTACAGGTGTTGCGTTTCCTGATGAAACTGCAAGACTTACGGATTCAAAATTGCTGAGGTTGTTCTGTCCGTCAGCATTTAATAAAGTGATCGCTACCTCATTGATGTACATTGCTCCAACGATGCTTGCATCAAACTTGTCATCAGTAGCATCTTTGATCTCCTGATTAAGGTTGTAAGCAACGTTTTGGCTACCCAATACCACCTGGCTGTTGGTATTTGAAACGGCATCAATTGTTACATCAAAACTCAGTGGAGACTCAAACGGTTGAAAAAGCAACTTTTCAACTTTGTCGCAAGATGAAAAGGCAAGCAGGGTCATAGCGAATACGGAAAAAAGACTCAGTTTTCTCATTTTTGTTAGGGTTTTACGGTCGGCAAATATAAAAAAACCCTAATAACATCAAAATAAAAATATATGCTGACTTAAGGGCAACCCTATAGAACCGCAAGGCGTAGTAACTGATATCTTCAAATTGTTCACCTCAATATTGACGTATGTTACCAACAAAACTTAGCCTGGGTAAAAGCCTATTAGTATCCATTTCCTTATCTGCCCTTCTATTTACAGCATGTGATAAGGACGATGATGACGACAACAACTCCAAAGTGGAGTACACCATCTCTGCAACATTAAATGGCGCTAAAGAGCGACCCGCACCCGTCGAAACCGCAGCCACCGGATCCGTTACAGGTACCTACAACAAAAACACAAACGTTCTGAATTATCATGTGACCTGGACGGGACTCACCGGTCCGGCAACAGCAATGCATTTCCATGGACCTGCAACAGTTGATGAAACTGCTCCACCTGTTGTGCCAGTAGCCGGTTTCCCAGCCGAAGCGGGTGCAATGCACCAGGGCACGGCCAACCTTACCGAAGCACAGGAAGCCGACCTTCTTGCTGGTAAGTGGTATTTCAACATTCATACACAGGCGCATCAGCCTGGAGAAATCAGAGGTCAGGTAGCAACAAACTAACCTACCCATTTAACGAATAAACCTGCTTTCCTCCCCCGGCTGTTTTGTCGTGGTAAAGGAATAGCAGGTTTTTTGTGCTATACCTGACATGTATTTGCAAGGGTACTGACGAAACTCAGAATTCATATTGCGCTTAGGCTTTAGCTTGGAGCTCTGCTTTATCATACTAAGCGACAAGTCTATGAATACTCCTCCAAAAGCAATTGACGAAACAGACAAGCTACCGGACCATGAACACATCATGGGAAACTTCATTGAACAATCACTACCGGAAGAAGGATACGACATCGACCTGCTACCATTTGCCAGTTTCGACGGGTATCGACACAATAGTTTTGTTGACGAAAGTGAAGAATTGCTCAACTTCACAACCTTCGCGTTGGAAGTTGACAACAGTGAAACCTATTGATGCATCAATTCAATAATTCGTAGCACTGCTTTACGATCTCGAGTTCTTCATTCGTTGGCACTATGAGGATCTTGACTGCCGAGTCATCCGTATTCACTTCGCGGATAGATGACGAACGTATTTTGTTTTTATCAGCATCGATCTTGATACCGAGTACTTCCAGGTTTTCGCAAACCTTTTGCCTGATGGTAACGTCATTTTCGCCCACACCCGCAGTGAACACTATCGCATCCAATCCATTTAGTACTGCAGTGTACGAGCCGATGTATTTTTTGATACGGTATGCATACAACTCATATGCAAGTTCTGCCTGGTCATCACCATTCTCTATCGCCTTAATAATGTCACGCATGTCACTGAAGCCTGTAAGACCGGCCATTCCGCTGTTTTTATTCAACAGGTTATTTACCTGCGCCGGAAGATATCCAAGCTGATCTATCAGGTGAAAGATAACTGATGCGTCAATATCGCCGGAACGTGTTCCCATTATCAATCCGCTTACAGGACCAAAGCCCATGGAAGTGTCAACTGACTGACCTTTATCAACAGCAGTCATGCTGCATCCATTGCCGAGGTGTATGGTTATAAGTCGGGTGTCCTTTTTGCCCAGGTATTCGTTGGCTTTCTCACTTACGTATTTATGCGATGTGCCATGAAAGCCATAGCCACGAATCTTTTGCTCTGTATAGAATGAAGTTGGAATAGCATATCTGTAGGCCTTTGCTGGCATTGTCTGATGGAATGCAGTGTCAAATACGGCCACTTGTTTCGCATGTTTGAAGATCTTTTCCGCAACCTGTATCCCCGTGTAATTAGCAGGATTGTGTAAAGGGGCAAGTGAGAACAACTCTTTGATCTTCTCTTTCACCTCATGAGTGATGATAGTAGTTGCGGCGAAGCTTTCACCCCCGTGAACAACACGATGACCAACTGCAACTATTTCGTTTGGATCCTGTATCACGCCAAAATGAGGATCGGTAAGTAGGCGCGTTACTTCATGCAAGCCTGCCTCATGATCCGGAAGCTGCACCGTTTCTTTTATCACTTTCACTTCATCGCCCTGGAATGTCTTATGTGTGATCACTGAATCTTCCAAACCGATGCGTTCAACAAGCCCGGTACATACAGGCGTTTCATTCGGCATTCGAAATAATTGGTACTTAATGGAGCTGCTGCCGGTGTTGATCACAAAAATGTTCATGTTATTAATTTTCCTGTGCTTGTATAGCTGTAATGATTACTGTATTAAAGATGTCGTCGACTGTGCAACCGCGGCTCAGATCATTGATGGGTTTGTTCAATCCCTGGAGCATTGGTCCGATCGCTAATGCACCCGTTTCACGTTGCACTGCTTTATATGTATTGTTACCCGTATTCAGGTCAGGGAATATCAACACGCTTGCTTGTCCTGCCACTTCAGAATTTGGCATCTTTTGTTTGCCCACAACCAGATCAACGGCCGCATCATATTGGATCGGGCCCTCCACTTTCAGATCGGGGCGCTTTTCTTTTACGATTTTTGTTGCTTCACGAACCTTTTCTACATCCGCTCCTTCGCCCGATGTACCGGAAGAATAAGACAACATTGCAACACGAGGTTCGATTCCAAAAGCCTTGCTGCTCTCTGCAGAAGAGATTGCAATCTCTGCAAGTTGTTCGGCAGACGGATCAGGATTGACTGCGCAATCACCAAATACGGACACACGATCAGGAAGGCACATGAAGAATACAGATGAAACGGTTGAAATACCCGGCTTCGTTTTCACAAACTGAAGTGCTGGTCGTATTGTATGCTGTGTTGTATGAGCTGCACCTGATACCATTCCGTCTGCATGACCTTTATAAACCATCATCGTACCAAAATAAGATACGTCTGTCATGAGGTCACGCGCCATCTGCAATGTTACATTCTTGTTCTTTCTTAGTTCATAAAGCGTTTCAACATACTCGTTGTACTGTTCTGAATGTATAGGGTCAATAATGCGTACTTTCTGCATATCCATTGTAAGACCCAATCTCTTTACTGCGGCAATCACTTCATTAGGATCTCCGAGTATCGTAAGTTCTACAATTTCCTGCGACATCAATCGCTCTGCAGCCTGGAGTATGCGATCGTCGTTGCCTTCAGGCAGAACGATATGTTTGATCACACTTTTTGCTCGCTTGGCAAGCTGATACTGGAACATATGTGAGGTGATGCCTTCCGATTTAAACGTGATGATCTTTTCATCAAGAGCGTTCACATCAACATACTTTTCAAAGGTGCTGATCGCAAGCTGGATCTTTTTATGATTGTCTGTACTGATACGTGAATTAATGGATCCAAGAAGTGTGGTTGTTCTGAATGTGCCGTGCTTAACCATGATTATCGGTACAACAGTTTGCAAACCACCGATCAATCTCAACACCGGTTCGTCAGGTTCTATACCCGCCGTAAGGACGATGCCAGCAACTTTTGGATAGTTGTTTGACATGTTCGCCTGCAATGCAGCGATGATAATATCGCCACGGTCACCGGGTGTTACGATAACTACATTTTCTGAGATATGATTAAGGAAGCCTGGAACCTGCATCGCACCTGTTACAAAGTTGTCTACCTGGTTGGTCAATAACTGTTCACCGAGTAATAACTTCCCACCCAGCTTTTCAAAGATCTCTTTCATGGTTGGGCTTTCAAGATCTTTTTCTTTCGGTATCACGGAAATGATAATACCTGTCTTAAGCTGCGATTCAAGCAGCTCGCGGATATCATCCAGAGAGTCTTTTCTAACCTTGTTCACTACAACCGCCAGCACTTCAACATCGCGGGTTTTGAAGCTATGTATTACGCCCTGAACGTTCGACAGGATCTGGGCAGTAGATTTATTTTCGCCAGAAACAACTACGATGGCAGGTGCGTTTAAGTTTTTCGCGATGGTGATATTCGTTTCAAATTCATAGGCAGTTCCTTCGCCCAGGAAATCGCTTCCTTCGATCACTGTGAAGTCAAAGAATTCCTCCAGTTTTTTTACTTTCCGAATAATTGTATCTATAAGCTGACCCCGCGATTCTGCCTGCATGTATCTGAGTGCCTGCTGGCGCGTGAACGCATAAGTATCCTCGTATGGGATGTTTATGCCAAAGTGGTCAACGACTGTTTCGATATCAACATCCTTTTTTTCCTTCGGGTCTTCGTTGATGATAGGCTTGAAGAAGCCCACTTTACGGGCCTTGCCCAATAACATGTTCACAACACCCAGCGCTATAACCGATTTGCCGCTATAAGGTTCCATAGTGGCAATAAATATGGTCTTCGACATAGATACTTCGAATTTTATGCAAATGTATGTAAGTGAAAAACTTCAATTACCTAATAATAATCATGCTAGACCCTGCTTTAATCAGTGGTTTTATGCTATGAAGGTGAGCAGCGTCAGTAATTAATTTTTATCTTAACGTAAATCCCCGTTTATGCCCACCCATCGCCGTACATTTATCAGGCAACTTGGCTTTGCACCTTTTGTGTTACAGGCAGCAGACCTGCCGTTCGACCCCATATATAACACGATAGAACAGAAAAGTGCGAAAGTGCTCAACAGATCCGCCGGCGAGCTGGCATCCGATGAAGATTATTGGGCCGTGATCCAACAGGCTTATACTGTAGATCCGAACATCGTCAATCTGAATAATGGGGGTGTGAGTCCTGCTCCAAGGGTGGTGCAGGAGGCCGTTGAGCGATATAACACATTGACTAACCAGGGGCCGTCGTATTATATGTGGCGCGTGATCGACCAGGGCCGCGAGCCGTTACGCAATAAGCTTTCAGTGCTGGCAGGTTGCAGTCCGGATGAAATTGCAATCAATCGTAATTCAACGGAAGCATTGAACACTGTCATCTATGGACTGCCATTAAAAAAAGGGGATGAAGTTATTGGAACGAAGCAGGACTACCCTAACATGATCCAGGCCTGGAAGCAGCGTCAATTGCGCGAAGGAATTGTGTACAAACAGATCAGTCTTGACTTACCCATTGAAGATGATGAGCAGATCGTAACTGCATTTGAGAAAGCGATTACCCCAAAAACGAAACTGATTCATGTTACCCATGTCATCAATTGGGTTGGACAAATCATGCCGGTGAAAAAGCTCGCCGATATGGCTCATAAAAGGGGGATTGAAGTACTGGTAGATGGTGCGCATAGTTTTGGTTTACTTGATTTTAAAATTCCCGAATTGCATGCAGATTACTTTGGAACAAGTTTGCACAAATTTTTAAGTGCACCGATAGGAAGCGGGATGCTCTGGGTTAAAAAGGAAAAGATTGCGTCTGTCTGGCCTTTAGTATGTAATGACAAGCCGCAAAGCGACGATATAAGAAAGTTTGAAACCCTTGGTACACGTAGCTTTCCAATAGAACAGGGTATAGGGGAAGCGATTAATTTCCATAATGCGATCGGTGCCAAACGAAAGGAGGAAAGAATTCGTTTCCTCAAGAATTATTGGGCACAAAAGGTGAAGGATATGCCGCATGTAAAACTTCATACATCCCTGAAGGATTCATTTTCGTGTGCCATCTGTGGATTTAGTATCAAAGGTCGTACACCGCAGGAAGTGGATGGCGAGTTGTTTAACAAACACAAGATACATACTGTTGGAATTGTCTGGGAGAACATTAGTTGCGTTCGGGTGACGCCGCATGTGTATACAAGGATTGCAGATCTTGACCGGCTGGTACGTGCCATTGAATTGATGGGATGATCAAATCAAATCAAAAGCCTGCGCAAATCGGATTATATCATATGGAGTTTCCGCATTGAGTTTGCTCCGGAGGTTGCGCCTGTGGGTGTTCACCGTCGCTTCTGATATGAATAATGTTTTTGCGATGTCTTGCGAGCTCAAGCCTTTGGCCAGCAGCCGCAGTATTTGTTTTTCGCGATTTGTCAATGCCTGGAACTGGTGTTGATTGGTCTCAAGGAAAGCGCGTTCCTGCAGTATCCGTTCAACCTTTGCGTTGATGTAATGCTTTTGATCGATCGGTGTTGCAGTGGTGATCGTTAGCAATGGTTTGTTGTCATGTCCGCGAAGAAAGATCTTTGAACAGCTTGCATACCATGTCCACTCATGCTTTTCTGAAGGCCGCACCTGTTGAAAGTAAGATACCATTTCACGGTCACTGTTACGTTCAAGAAGTCCAAATATCTTCGGAACATAATCTTTTGAATCATCCTGATTGAAGAAGCGTTGATGATAGTCGGCAGCCATGTTGCGAATTTGGTCCAAAGTGAGTCCGAGGATGGAAAGACCGTTGGAAGACATATAAACTACAGACCAGTCGCGAATGTCGTGGATGATCACTATGGTAGGAAGAAATGGCTCAATCTTCAATAATGCATTGAGCTGCTCAGCCGCAAGCTGCCGCAGTTCGACATCCGCATAAATGTCATTCGGTAATAACTGTTCCATTGGTTAATAGTTCCTGTCTGATGTATTCTCAAATGTAAACAAAAGACACCCGACATGGAAAAAAATACTCGCTGGTAAGTATTCCTGGAACGATGAAAAGAATAGAAATTTGGCCTCCTTAAACAGTTAAATCGTAACCTGAGAAAGCCGACCCTTGAATCTTATAAACCCAACTACAAACCCTGTTGCCTCTTCATTAGTAAACGTTAAAGACGCGTTTGATATAGATCTTGTTGGACGGAAACGCTATATACGTGAACAACTTTTTCTTACCTGTCCCGATGCTGAGACAGTGCTTTATTCAGAAGCGATAGTTAATTCATTGAAAGCAAAGTTCCCCGGTGCTAATCTATCAGGGTATGTTCCCGACCTGTGTTACAGGATCAACTATGCAGAATTATCAGCTGATGCGATTATTGAAAATGCACTTGCGTCACTGGACGTTTCAAACGCAGCCGTTTACCTGATATTTCATGAGGTAGGGATAGCATTCCGATTAGATAGTGGTCATCTTTCTGACATCATATATACGCTCGTTGATCTGCAGGAGGAGTTATGCATTATGGATGAAAAAGAGCAGTGGGTAATTTTTCATTCGCGTGACGGCGAATGGAGATGGGGATTCTGTAACATTCATGCCGATCTTTATGCAGAAGGTTCGCGACCATTGTACATATACAGCAAGACATCCGGCAAGGTTGATCTCATCAATACACTGTGTACGGTAGCACCAGAAATTGGAGCAGAGTTCGATGATCGAAAATTCATTGAGTGCATACATCGGTTCAATAAATGCGGTGCGGATACTGGTACATATATCCTTCGCGGCAAAGAGCTGTGGATTGAGATAACGCTTGAGAAAAATGAAGGATCATTTTTCTGGCACTGCTATACATTCGACCCGCAGTTAGTAGGACAGTGGGAAAGCTACTTTAGATCGCTCAAAGTAGGTTCACTACAATAATTGCTTCGCTCACAAATAAGACTTTTCCGGTAAATGTTCAATTGGGTATAAGCGCAGAGGTGCTTATACTTGTTGTTCACAAATCCATCCATTACTTTTCTGCTTCGACTTTACCCGCCCGGTTTTCGGCAGAAACCGCCCCATGAAACTTTATGTTTCACTCACAAAAAACTTCTTTATGCGCAAACCTATTACACTGCTGTCGGCAATGGTAATTGCCATGGCACTTTCGTCGAATGTTCTGTCCCAGTCCGATTGGACATTAACAGGAAATGCAAATGCAACTACCTCTTCAAAATTAGGGACTACTACTGCCATCCCTCTTCGTTTATTTACCGGTAACGTTGAACGTATTCGAATATTGGCAGCGGGCAATGTGGGCATAGGTACTACGGCGCCTGCCCAGAAATTACACGTGGTAGGACATACTTACATTACAGGAAACCTGGGCGTGGGAACAGCATCTCCCGGTGGCAAGTTACATGTTGTTGGAAATGCCATCATTAGTGGAAGACTTGGAATTGGCGGTTCTTCTTCGAGCACATATGCTTTGAATGTACACGGCACATCATCACTTGGAGGTGTCAATGTACCCAATGCTTATAGTAACTATATACTATTTGGCACAAAGAATGGAACGGGCCCGGGTGTGTTTTCTTACAGCAGTTCAAATCAGAATACATCGGCGTCGGTGTACGGATATAACAGTGGTCCGGGATATGGAGTGATGGGGTACATACCTGGACTTCAATATTCCGTCAGCGATCCCAATGCTCCCGCTGCCGTGTATGGATATAATGCGGGCGTAGGCTATGGCACGGGCGGTTATTGCGAGAATGGTTCAGGTGTATACGGATATTCAAAAACCTATGTGGGCGTGTATGGACAAACAGCAAACGCAAGTTCCTACGCCGGATTTTTTGCTGGCAGAGTGTTTTCTACAGGAGGTTTCATTGGCTCGGACGAAAAACTTAAACGCAATATCGCGGAGGTTAAAGACGCGATGAGCATTATAAATCAGCTGCAACCCAAAACATATGAATATCGGCAGGATGGTAACTACAAGCTTATGAATTTTCCGGAAGGAAGCCATTATGGCTTTGTTGCACAGGATGTCGAGAAAGTATTGCCACACCTTGTGAAAGCAACTGAGATCGACACTAAAATGCTGACGGCCGCCGGTAAACCTGATAAGGATGGAAACCAGATTCCATCGACCGTGCAATATGAGAAGATTGAGTTCAAAGCCGTTAATTATACAGAGATGATCCCGGTTGTTGTTGGTGGAATGCAGGAATTGTCTAAAGAAAATGAGCAGCTTCGTGTGCAGTTGAAATTACAACAAGCGCAAATCGACGAATTGAAAGTATTGATACAATCTCTTCAAAAAGGCGCAGGTGCAATGTCTGATGTGAAGGGATATCTAAAACAAAATGCCCCGAATCCGTTCAACGATAACTCTATTATCAGTTATTATGCACCCACAGAAGCAATGAATGTTCAACTGGTGATATCAGATATGAAGGGACGCGTATTGCAGTCTTATACTGGTAGTAAAGGCGATGGTCAGGTAACCATCAATAGAGCAAAGCTTCCGGCGGGGGTATACAGTTATTCACTGGTTATCGATTCGAAGGTAGCCGATACCAAAAAGCTGGTGATACAATAGTCGTCAGTGTAATCGGTCGGCGTCGCCGGCCGATTGTTATATATTGCAACAATGAATTGGCAAACCCTGTTGTTCGTTGTGTTACTTGCTGCGATCCTGCTGTACAGCAAACTCAGGCATAAACTAACGGATGATGGATTGCTTGCTGCGGCCTTAACGGGTATCCTGGTGTACATCGCCTTCGGGTTACCCGGCATCGCCATCATGGGCAGTTTTTTCTTGCTCGGAAACCTTGCCACTTCATGGAAGCTTAATTTCAAAGAAAAAATTGGCGCAGTAGATAATGCCCGGGGCATTCGTAACGGCCGCCAGGTGTTTGCAAATGGAGGGGTTGCCGCTTTGCTGGCAATGATCTGTGTTGCAGACAGGTCACTGTTTACGATGACTTTTATGATGATGGCGGCGAGTTTGTCCTCCGCAACTGCAGATACTTTGTCGTCAGAGCTCGGAACGGTATACGGTAAGAGATTTTATAACGTAGTAAGCTTCCGACCCGATAAGCGCGGTGAAAATGGAGTTGTTAGTTTGCAGGGAACATTGTTTGGACTTCTGGGGTCTTTGATCATTGCAGTCATTTTTTTTCTGACCGCATCCAACGGGTCTGCTGATTCGGGTACGTTATCCAGTGGCGATCCGTTAATGAATTCGATCATTGTAGTTGTTGCGGGTACGTTCGGCAATTTCAGTGATTCCGTTTTAGGCGCTACGCTGGAAAGAAGGAATCAATTAAAAAATAACGGCGTCAATTTCTTAAACACTGCACTGGCTGCTGCTTTTGCATTAATACTCTGGCAAGTGACAAGATAGTGGCGGCTCAATCGATGATCAAAGTGATGTCTCCTCCATTCGGATGTCCCACACAGGTTAACACCAGCCCCTGTTTCAGATCTTCATCCATCAGCACTTCATTGTCAGACATCCACACTTTTCCTTCAACACACTTCGCCACGCAGCTTCCACACTTGCCGGTTTCGCAGCTATAAGGCAGTTGGATATTCGATTTTTTTGCGGCGACGGTTATAGGGTCTGGAAATTCTACTGGGAATTGAAGCTCGGCTCCTTTTAAAAAAATCCGAACCCTTCTTGTAGTTTGATCTGGCGGTGTAATTCTTTGCGAAGGTTTAATAGGGATAAAGTCTTCTTTTCTATAACAATTTGGAGGATATAGCTGTTCATTCAGCGTATATATGATCATTCGCATGTAGGCCTGCGGTCCGCATACAAAAAACAATGTATGTTCTTTATCGCTCGCATAGGTGTTGAGAATCTGCAGTAACAGATCCCGATTCAAACGCGCCCGGTGCAGGTCTGCGATCCGGCTGAATAAAAACTCTATCTGGAATCTGGATGCAAATTGAACCTGCAGTTCCATGAGCTCCCGATAGAATATGGTGGTCGCTTCACTGTGGTTACTATAGATCAGTACTGCGTGTAAATGGGGTTGCGAGTGAAGTACAGATTTAATTAAAGAAATAACAGGTGTTATCCCGCTGCCGGCTGCGAAAAATACAACGGTGTTGTAATCGCGTGTGTCTTGGGGCAGGGTGAACATCCCTCCGATCCCTGTGGTCAAAAGCAGATCTCCTATGTGAGAATTGTCGTTCAGGTTTCGCGACAGCATCCCATTGTCAATTCTTTTCACTCCAATGGTCAGGGGTTCGTTGATGTCGGGGCAGGAACAGATTGAATACGATCTGCGGATATCGGAAGCTTCCTGATGATTATGTACGATGGTTAAATACTGACCAGATTTGTAGGTAAGGCCATGATCGCCGGAGAATGTGAATGTTTTGAAACCCACCGGCCCTTCCGAAATGGAAGCGATCCGGAGTTGATGGTATAACAGGTCGCTGGATTGTGACATATCGCAAATTGTTCAAAATTAACTGGTCATCAGCAAATTACTTTGGGGTGCTTGGAACAATTGTTGCTGTCTAACCTTTACCATTAATTATTTTAAACGCATCCGTATGAAGCATTTTTTTCTAAGTCTGCTGGTGATCGGTGGCATTGCTACGCTCACCAGTTGTGAAAAGGAAACAGAAAAGGTTGACAAACCAACTACTACCCTGAACTACAAATTAACTGCCGACACAAAGGTTGCCCAGTTTGGAGTGAATGACGGCCGTGATGTTGGTACTGAAGAATTTGAATCTTTCAAGTGGACCGGAGGCTCTGTAGGAGTTTCTGACATTAAGTTTGAAGCAAAGGCTGATGATAACAACAAGTTGGAGTTTAAGTCATCTGTAGATCAGCGCTTTGATCTATATGATGCATGGGCTTCCATAGGAAGTGTTGAAGTGCCACAGCAGGTAGCTTTCAAATCAGTTGAATTCAAAATTGGCTTTGCTCCTGTAAACGATGAGCCGTCCTTGTTATTGACGGGAACTTTTGAACACGAGGGACAAACAGTGCCTATCAGCCTGGTTGTGGATCGCAAGTTTGAGCTGAAATTTGAGAAGAAGACACCGACTGTTTTCGATGGCAATATGGATGAACTCGAAGTTCAGGCACTTATGGCCGTTGCACAGTTAAGCCAGGGTTTCACTGAAGAGATGTTCTTCAATGCCATGCGCACAAATGGTGAGGTTGTGATATCGACTTCAAGCAACCCGGAATTATATGCCATGATCTGGCAGAGGATCGAAAGTATTCTTAAGATTGAAATCAAGTAATTAGATCAAACAATTTGATAAAGGGCTTACATTAGTGAGCCCTTTTCTTTTTTAGCCCGATAACTTGATACGGCTGCAATAACCAATTAACCTGCATGATGAAAAAGATCTCCCTGCTAATTCCTGAAGGCGATATAAGCCTTAGCAATATCGAAGCAACTTTTAAAATGTTTACAAAGGTGAATGAGGCTATGCAAAAGCAAGATCTGGAGCCTTTGTTTAGCGTGAGTCTGGTTGCATTGAACAAGGAACCCCGACAAGTGAACGGCCTGTTCTCCATCATACCGCAATTTTCGCTTAATGAAGTTGATTCATCGGATATCATCATAATACCCGCGGTACACGGTGACATGAAAGAAGTTGTTGCCAGGAACAGGGACTTCATTCCATGGATTATTCAGCAGCATGCAGATGGAGCGGAAATCGTTTCATTGTGCATCGGTGCATTCATACTTGCATCCACAGGGTTACTGAACGGCAGATCCTGCACAACGCACTGGATAGCTGCTGAGGAATTTCGTATCATGTTTCCCGAAGTGAACCTGGCTCCCTATAAGATCCTCACTGATGAAAGAGGTATTTATACAAGCGGCGGCGCGTATTCATCACTTAATCTCATATTGTACCTCGTTGAAAAGTTTGCTGGCCGTGAAATGGCACTGGTAACATCCAAGATCTTTGAGATCGATATTGATCGCAACAGTCAATCGCCCTTTATAATGTTCCGCGGTCAGAAAGAGCATGAAGACTCGCTGATACGAAATGCGCAGGAGTATATTGAAAACAATTTCAATGAAAGAATAACCGTCGATCAGCTTGCTACAATGCTATCAGTTGGCAGACGCAACCTTGAAAGACGCTTTAAACGCGCAACCGCAAATACAGTTGTTGAATACATTCAACGAGTAAAAATTGAAGCTGCAAAACTAAGTTTTGAGTCTTCCCGCGAAAATGTAAATGAAGTGATGTATAAGGTTGGATACAATGATACGAAGGCATTTCGTACAACGTTCAAGAAGCTAACCGGTCTGTCTCCCATGCAATATCGGAACAAATACAACAGGGAGCTTGCCATGGCACAATAAGCTGGCATGAAAGTGTTGACAGCACTTGCATCAACGCCTTTTTTGTGAACACCAGTGAAGTCAGTAGCGAAGATGATCATGAAGGCGAACAATCGAGGCTTTGATTCACTGCTGAATGAGGATTAAGTTTTATATTGTCAGGTTAGAGAACAGTGTGTCTTAAACAATACTAATTGAAATAAATCATGAAATTCTTGCTTGCCAGTCTTTTTGCAATCGTTGTTGCAGGTCCCGCATGTTCACAATCGCAGCAAAAGCTTTCTTCCATGAAACAGGTTAAGGTAAAGAACGGAACATTGGAAGGTGTGGTTGAATCAAGCGGTATTGTGTCATTCAAAGGTGTTCCATTCGCTGCTCCACCAGTGGGCAAATTTCGGTGGAGAGAACCTCAGCCGGTTCAGGATTGGAAAGGCATAAAACGAGCGGATCAATTTGGCCCGCGTGCAATGCAGACGCAGGTATTTGGAGACATGGGCTTTCGGTCCAATGGCATGAGTGAAGATTGTCTTTATCTAAATGTGTGGACTCCCGCAAAAAGCTCAAAAGATAAATTGCCGGTATTGGTTTATTTCTATGGTGGAGGCTTTGTTGCAGGGGACGGTTCTGAAGGAAGATATGATGGCGAGAGCATGGCGAAAAAGGGAATCGTTGCCTTGACTGTAAACTACCGGTTAGGCGTTTTTGGTTTTTTTGCCCATCCTGAGTTAAGTACCGAATCACCTCATAAAGCCTCAGGCAACTATGGACTACTGGACCAGGCTGCGGCGTTGAAGTGGGTGAGAGAAAATATTGCGGCATTTGGCGGGGATCCACAAAGGGTTACTATCGCGGGGGAATCTGCGGGTTCTATCTCCGTCAGCGCACAAATGGCTTCGCCACTTTCAAAAGACCTCATTGCAGGTGCTATCGGCGAAAGTGGGTCACTGTTAGGCGCACTGTCGGCGGTTCCAAAAACAAATGCCGAACAGACCGGAGTGCAGTTTGCAAAAGCTATAAAAGCAAATTCGCTGTCCGACCTGCGTGCCATCGATGCCGATACCTTGTTGCAGGCTGCTGCGAAGTTCAATCCGTTCAGGTTTTCGATGAACGTGGACGGTTACTTCTTTCCCAAAAGCCCATATGAAATTTATGAAGCAGGCGAGCAGGCGAAAGTGCCATTGCTCGTTGGCTGGAACAATGAAGAAATGAATTACAGGGTTGTGATGGGCAATGATTCGCTTACTGTAACGAACTTCGAAAAGGCAGTGAGGAAACTATATGGCTCGAAGGCTGATGACTATCTTAAAGTGTATGCACCCGCTTCAGATGCAGAAGTAGAGAGTGTTGCAACGGATCTTGCAGGTGATCGTTTTATTTCCTACAGCACCTGGAAATGGGCCGATCTACATTGGCGCACTGCGTCGCAGCCCGTGTATCGATACTTATACGAACGTCCAAGGCCCGCTATGTCAGAGGAGATGGGAGATGCGAGTGCAGGATTAGCAGGCGGTGTGCAACGTGGGCAACCCAAAATGCCGCCATCGAAAGGTGCCGTGCATTCTGCGGAGATCGAATATGCAATGGGCAATCTGCATTTGAACAAAGTTTTTGCCTGGACAGAAGAAGATCATAAAGTGTCTCGCATTATGCAGCAATACTTCGCAAACTTTATCAGAACGGGCAATCCCAATGGTGAAGGATTGCCAAAATGGCCTGCGATCCAGAATGATACAAAGGTTCCTGTGATGCACATCGATGTAAACACACGAGTAGAGCAGGAGAAGTTCCGCGAGCGCTATCTACTTATGGATAAACGTTGATTGCCTATATTCGTGGTTAGGTTTAACCAACAATGACCATCAACGATCTCACGTGGCTCAACAATTTTTGTGACGGCATCCTGCTCCTTGATGAGCATGGAAATATTTATGCCTGTAATGCTGCTGCAGAGAATTTGCTGCAATTCGATTGTGGGGAGCTGCATGGTAAAAACATCTCCATAATTTATGAACATGCAGAAGACGATATCAGGGTTGCTTATGAATTGCAAACAGTGTTGAAGGAGGGTCGGTTTACTTCAACAGGTTGGCGATTTAAAAAAGACAGATCGAAATTCTGGTGTGAAACTGCTTATTCACCTGCACAATCTATCAACGAGCTTCGAGGATTCAGCTGCATTTTGCGCGATCGTACCAAAGAAAAAGATACACTACAGGATTTAGAATGGAGAGAGGAGCGTTACCGACTGATGGTACAGGAAGTTACTGAATACGCAAACTTCATGATCGATGAGAATGGATTTATCCTGACATGGAATGAAGGAGCAAAAAAAATCAAAGGTTACCTGGAGAGTGAAATAATTGGAAAGCATATTTCAATTTTTTATACGGAAGAAGATCGGAAATCGAATAAGGCAGAACGTGAGTTATCTACTGCAATCAGAACGGGCAAGTACGAAGAAGAAGACTGGCGCGTTCGAAAGGATGGCACTATATTCTGGGCAAACGTAGTCCTTACCGCTCTCTTCAATGAACAAAATAAACTTATTGGGCTTTCTAAAGTTACCCGTGATCTGACCGACAAAAAACATGCGGAGGAAGCATTGCGCAGCAGTGAAAGCCGTTACCGGTCGCTTGTTGAGCAGGTCAGGGATTACGGAATATTCCTTATGGACGACCGTGGAAGGATCATCAGCTGGAATGATGGTGCGCGGCGAATAAAGGGTTATACAGCTGAGGAGATCATTGGCAAATACTTTACGATATTTTATCCCGAGGAAGAAATCCTCAATGGTAAACCCGCTCACGAGCTGAAAGTGGCAAGGACCACTGGTCAGTATGAAGAGGAAGGCTGGCGATTGCGGAAAGATGGTTCAAGGTTTTGGGCAAACATAGTGATCACTGCAGTGCACGATGAGCTTGGTCATCTTGTAGGTTTCTCAAAGGTGACACGTGACCTCACTGAAAGAAAACAGGCGGAGAAAGCTCTGCGCGACAGCTCTCAAAAGTATCGTGAGATCGCCGAACAATTGAAGGCGTCAAACATCGAGTTAGAAGCGGCGAACAAGGAATTGGAACAATTCACTTACATCGTATCGCATGATCTGCAGGAGCCGATACGTTCGATCAAAAGCTTTTTGAAGCTTATTGAAAAGAAGGTTAGTACTGCAGATATGCACGCAATAAACACCTACCTTTCAAAAGCGTTCAATACCGCGGACAGGATGAAGGAACTTATTCTTAACCTGTTGACGTATTCACAACTAAGTAAGGTTGAGATTACAAAAACTGAGATCCCTGTAAAAAAGCTGTTTGCCGATCTTAGTGAGAATCTTAAATCGCTTATCAGGGAATCGCGCGCAGAGATCAGCATCGATAACCGGGTAGAAAAGGTTATTGGCGATCCGGTGCAATTAGGGCAGCTGTTACAAAACCTGGTTTCGAATGCAATAAAGTTTACCGACAAGCAAAATCCCCGTGTAGCAATTTCGGTAAGGCAACTGGAAAATTGCGTCAGGTTTTCGATTACTGACAATGGAATAGGTATAGCACAGGAAGACGTTGAAAAGGTATTCGAAATATTCCGGAGATTGCACACAGAAAAAGACTATCCTGGAACGGGGATAGGTCTTGCAATTTGTAAGAAGATAGTTGACAGGCATCATGGTCGCATCTGGCTTGAATCTGCAGAAGGTGTAGGTACCACATTCTATTTCACATTGAACGAATATTGAATAAAAGTCATCAATGAAAAAGTTGAAGGTAGTTATCGTTGAAAATGATGAGGATGAGCAACTATTTATGCGTGAGGGCTTTGAAGAAAGCGGACATTTTGAGGTTGTTGCACAGCTTCGTAACGGTGACCTGTTGATCCGCTGGCTGGAGACAAACGAAAGTAGTTTGCCAGACATTATTCTCACAGACCTCAATATGCCCGGGAAGAATGGGTATGAGATATTGAATTATGTGAAAGGATCAGAAACTTTCAGACACATACCGGTGATCATCACATCTACATCGTCTACTGCCTCTATTATTGAAAAATGTCTTGAGGCAGGTGCAGATAAATACCTGGTTAAGCCTGATACTTTTATTGAATATCGGCCTTATGCTGAAAAGCTGTTTGACATTCTTAGGGAAAGCAACATGATTAAGGAATAGCAAAAAGCGCCCCGTTTGGAGCGCTTTCCAGTATTCAGCATCCGGCATTTTATGGTATTCGTTCTGGGCGCTGACTCACCCTGATTCGATTTTCAACGTTTTGAACACCTGAGATCGACTCAACGATGTCTTCCGCACGACGTTTCTGCTCACGTGTTTCAACAGTACCTGTAAGAACTACGTCGTTTCCTTCAATTTGCACCTGGACATTTGTTGCGTCGAGCATATCGTCGTCACTTAGCCTATCGCAGACATCCTCCCGTATCCTGTCTTCCGAGCGGCGATAATCTTTGGGCCCCTTTCCTTTGAAGCCTCCACCCATGAACGTTCTGCGATCATTTGAATATTGATCTCCACTATTCATGCGGTCTATTCTTCTTCTGCGCTCTGCATCATCATCACCAAACCATGAGGAAACCTCGTCCTTGGTTCTTTCCCACCAGTCGCGGTTACCATCGTTTGCATTATCATTAAAATTCATGCGGTTTTCCCAACCCAATTTACCGCGGTAATTATTGCCGTAATTGTGTCCTGAATTGGATCTCATATCGCTGTTACGGTCCCAGCCCTCACGGTTGGATGTGTTGCCCCAGGATCCATGGGTATTACCCCAATCGCTTGCACGATGTCCGTAGTGTCCGCCTGTAGATGCACCCATGCCGTAGCTCATTCCTGAGCCCATACCCGCACCATAGTTACTTCCCCAGTCACTGTTCATATTTCGCCTGTTCCAATCGTCGTGGTTTGACTGGTAGCCGGAAGATCCGCGGTGTCGGTCCCAATCATTATCCCGATTCCATTGGTTTCCACCGGTATTTTGCCACCTGTTCTGGTCCATATTTCCCCGGTTGCCGTAATTTCCCTGGTTCCAACTGCTACCCTGGTTGTTGCCATAATCGCTGTTGTTTGAACCATATCCCGTGTTTCCAAAACTACCATCGTTCTCCCGGTTTCGGTCCCGATCATTATCCCATCGCTGATCCTGGTCGTTCGACCGGTTCATGTCCTGGTGAGATTGGTTTTGCCAGTTTCGATTATTTTCTGCCATAAAAAAACATTTTATGTTAACAACTGTTTGTATGCGTATTTGCAAAAAAACCGTGCCTTTATTGGCATGAATGTTCAGAAATAGTTTGTCAAGCACAATGGAACCAATAAATTAATTTGCATCCACAACCAATCAATAATCATGGAAAACTTAGCGGGAAAAAAAGCACTGGTGACGGGTGCAGGAAAGGGTATAGGCAGGGCGATTGCGATTGCGCTTGCAAAGGAAGGTGTAGATGTTGCGATAATGGGAAGAACTGCAGCCACGCTGGATGCGGTTGCTGATGAAATACAGGCACTTGGCGTTAAGTGTGAGGTGGCAATTTCAGATGTAAGCAATCGTGAAGAAGTTGATCTTGCAGTTGCGGCAATTCAATCATCATTAGGGCCGATTGATATACTTGTCAATAATGCGGGTATTGCAACCTTTGGAAAATTTCTTGAAATCGCACCACGCGTTTGGGAGGAAATGATGCGTGTAAATGTATTCGGTGTGTATAATGTTACACGAGCGGTACTTCCACAAATGATCGATCGAAAGACCGGTGATATCATCAACATTTCTTCAACGGCAGGAAAATCCGGCAGCGCTGTTACTAGCGCATATAGTGCGTCGAAGTTTGCTGTATTTGGGCTCAGTGAAAGCCTGATGCAGGAAGTTCGCCGGCATAATATAAGGGTGACTGCGATGGCACCTAGTACCGTAGTAACAGAACTCGCGCACAGTGCCAATCTCATTACTGGTGACCCCGAACGTGTAATGCACCCGGAAGATTTTGCGGAATTGATCATTGCGCAACTGAAGTTAAACAGGCGAGTGTTCGTGAAAGAAGCGAGCGTTTTTTCAACGAATCCATAATTTTTCGAGTGATGGTATAATTGTTATAAGCCTAGTCAAAGCTTCTCACAATGGAAAAACTTTCAATAAGAGGTCTTTGGCAGGTGCTGAAAAATGCAGGCGGGAGCTTTGTTAAAGACAAGGTGCCCAAACTGAGTGCGTCATTATCGTATTATACCATCTTTTCCCTCGGACCAATGTTGGTTGTCATCATTTACCTTACCGGAGTGTTTCTTGGCCAACAAGCTTCCGAAGGCACGGTGTATGAGCAAACACGTCAGCTTGTGGGCGATAGTGCTGCACTGCAGATCCAGGACATCATCAAAAATGCTTCCATCGGGGACGGTGGTACCATTGCTGCAATTATTGGATTCATCACTTTATTCATTGGTGCTACTACCGTATTTGGAGAAATACAGGATTCTATCAACACCATCTGGCGACTTCGCTCAAAGCCAAATGTGGGCATACGAAAAATGTTATTGAACCGGCTCTGGTCATTTTCGCTGGTGATAGGGATAGGCTTTTTGTTGCTGGTATCCCTTTTCATCAATACGATCGTGGAAGCGATGATGAAGAAATTGCAGGACGTTTTTCCCGGTGGTAATGTGATGCTCGTTTACATTGCAAACCTGGTAGTAACATTCATTGTCATCACTGCTTTATTTTCTGTCATCTTTAAGATACTTCCGGATGCGATAATTAAATGGAAAGAAGTAATGCCGGGTGCTATGTTCACTGCGCTTCTTTTTATGATCGGAAAATTTGGAATCACTTTTTACATCAATAAAAGCGATGTAGGATCTGCCTATGGTGCTGCAGGTTCTCTGGCCGTACTCTTCGTATGGGTTTATTATTCCGCCATGATCCTCTACTTCGGCGCTGAATTCACGAAGGCCTATATAATGAAATTTGGTTCCACGATTCACCCGAATTCCTACGCGGTAGTGGTGCGAACAGTTACCGTAGAAGATGATGTGAAGACGGTGCAGGAAAGCTGCGAGCTGGAAGAAAAGGAAGCCTTATCAACAACAAAAAAATCAATCAAAAAATGAGCACACAAAACAACAGGTACGCGCTTATAACAGGTGGAACGCAGGGCATTGGGTATGAACTTGCGAAACTGTTTGCAAAGGACGGGTACAACCTGATTCTTGTTGCGAGAACTTCAGAAGACCTGGAAATGCGACAGCGGGAATTATCACAACAGTTCGGCATTGAAGTGATACCGATCTCAAAGGATCTGTTTCTGCCGAACGCGCCGTTCGAGTTGTATGACGAAGTGAAGTCAAGGGGACTAACTGTGAATGTACTCGTCAATGATGCTGGCCAGGGACAGTACGGCCTTTTTGTGGAATCTGATATACATCGTTTATTAGACATAATTCAGCTGAATGTAAATGCACTAACAGTACTTACACATTTATACCTCAAAGAAATGGTAGCACGAAACGAGGGAAAGATTTTGCAACTCGCTTCTATTGCTTCTGAATTGCCGGGCCCATGGCAGGCTGTATACCATGCAACAAAAGCTTATGTATTGCATTTAACTGAGGGCATCATTCGTGAATTGAAGGATTCTGAAGTAACAATGACAGCGCTGCAACCAGGTGCAACCGATACCGACTTCTTCAATAAAGCAGATATGCTTGAGTCGAAGATTTTAGACTCAAAACTTTCTGATCCGGTAAAAGTTGCGAAGGACGGTTATGACGCTTTGATGAAGGGCGATGATAAGATCGTGTCAGGAATGAAAAATAAGGCAATGGTAGCAGGCAGTAATGTTATGCCGGACACGATGGTTGCTGCAACAATGGATAAGATGCAACAACCACGTGATGAAGGCGAAAACAAATAACCACTGCGGAACGGTGCCATCACTCCGTGATGCGTATCGTTCCTGCTCCATGATAAGAATGATATTCATTATTGTATAAGGCATCTGCGCTGACAGGCCCCATTTTAAAATGCCCTGTAGTTACCGCACGCACTGCATAGTAATAAACCTGCTTATTCTTAATTGCATCGTCAAAGAAATGGATCCGGTCGTCACGAACATCCAGTGACAATGGTGTAGCTGCATCTTTGATCCAGTCCATGCCGGGAATCTCTTTAGTGCGCGGGTTTTCAATTTCAAATCCCGCTGGTAAGAGATCGGTGATGGCGATATTTTCAAGCGTACCCGAATATGTTTTCTCCAAAGTGATCTGCACGATGATGAGATCATTCTGCCGGAAGCTATTTTCATTTATGGCAGATCCATTGCGGTTGAAAAAGCGTCGTCTTACTTTGATATAATTGTCTTCTTCAACATAATCGCCTGAACTGCTGATCCCTTCTGCTTCCCAGCTGTAATACACCTGGCCTGATCCTTTTGTGTTGATTGTAATTGTTGAGCCACCAAGTTGCCTGGAGTCAAGGCGCAGTGTGTTGTTGTTGTATCGTGCAATCGACTTTCCATTCACTACGATATCTGCAGTTACATCTGATTGCCGTGACTTAGCAGCGATCTTGCCTAATGCGAGTAATGAAAAAGAACTTTCCTGGGTGCTGTACCACCTGCGGCTTTTCAATTTCTGTATTACATGCCGTGCCATTACAGGCACCTGCGGGTTTGCCGGATCCACTTCGATCAATGCATTCAACGCAATGGCCTCATCCCGTATGTCAGAATAAAAGCTTCCACCGGTTTGCGGAACAGATTCTTCTCCGGTGAACGATGCAGGTAAAAGATGTTTTAGCGCAGCTTTATCGCCTGCCAATGCAAATCCGGAGGCGAGCAGATATTTGCCATCAAGAGCAAGCAATTCAGGTCGGCTCCTGTAATAATTCATGGAGGCGATATTGGGTCTTCCTGCAATGGACAAAACATACAAACTGTAAGGAACTTCCTTTGGTGCGATCTTTTTTTGCTGATCGCGATTGTAATAGTAGTTGATGGTTGTTCGTTTGCTAAGCCGGTTATTTACATATGCGAGCAACGTTTCGAGCAAAGATGGTTCAACATCATAACCTGCTTTCTTTGCTTCGATAAGAAAATGTGCTGCATAGATTGTTGCCCACCAGTTTTCTGTGCCTTCGTTATCCCACATCGTCACAGCACCATTGTACAATTGGCGCATTCGAATCGTACGAATTGCCTCCATGATATTTTGATTCGCCACACTTGATGATGCCTGTCTTGTTCCAACAATTGCAGCGATGTCTGCAAAATACAGTTGCGGAAACGCAGAGGAAATTACCTGCTCGGTGCATCCGTATGGATATTGCACAAGATACTTTAGCTGACTTGCCAGTTCAATTACAGGAGAACGACTTACTATAAGATTGTAACGCGATGTATTTGATATGAAGTCCGATGTGTTGATGCTTATTGATTGTGACTTGTTTGCAGTGATCACACCACTACCTGTTCGTTTTTGTAAAGTCGAAGCGGGACGGATGGTGATATCAGTCTCTTCCCGAAAAATCTCACTGCCGCTCTTTGTATTGATGGTGATCTTCGCTATGCCAAAATTCTTTTCGGCCGCAACTTTGAATCGGACTTTTGATTCGCTATTTGCAGGGATGGTTGCTGACATTGAATTGGTACCAATGATCGATAGCGGCCCGGAAACGTTTATCGACGCTGTTGCATTGGTCGACTGTTTTGTTGTATTTGACATCGTAACCGGCAGGTCCATTGTATCTCCGGGTGAAAGGAACCTTGCGATTGAAGAACTTAGCACAATCGGATCGGCCACTTTCATGGCATGTTCTGCTGCACCGAACCGGTCATTTTTATAAGCAACTGCCATAAGTCGCACTTCACCGGAAAATTGCGGTATCTCGATTTCAAAATTTGCAGCTCCGCCTTTGGAAGGAACAACGCCACTCCAAAATGAAAGTATTTTTATTCGTTTATTAGGCATTGGATTCACCCGCTGGTCCATCTTCAATTCGCCATCACCGCCGGTGCTGCTTGATCGTGAAGCGATTTCAGGAAACAGTAGGGGATATATGTCATATGCATTTACTTCAAGTGCCCTTCGTGAATAAAAATGTTTGTAAGGATCCGGCGTCTTGAAGTCTGTTACCTGAAGCACGCCGTTGTCAACTGCTGCAAGTGTGATCATGCTTCCCGCTTCGGCTCTCACACTAACTTTTTGCTTCGTCCGGGATCGAACGGACTGAGGCGCTGTAATGGTGACGGGCAGGCTGCGTTTTTCATCTCTTACTGATATTGATTGAAATCCATGTGCAACGGTGAGCGGAATGTCCGATACCTCATGACGCTTGAACAATGTGGCCGTGATATAAGCGTTCGGCAGATGCGCTTCAGTTATCGGCAACTCTAATGTTGCCGTTCTTTTTTCAACATCCAGGTATTGATGATGCAACACATTGCCCTGTTCTACCGTGACAAGCATCTTTCCTGCAAACGGGGTTTTAAATAACAATTTGATCTTATCTCCTACATTATAATTGTCTTTATCACTTGCGATATCAATCTGGCCATCGGTGTTCACGGCAAATGAACTTTGGTCTCCTCCCCAATATCCATAACTGTAAAACTGCCGACTCACATAAGTACCTGCACCGGGAAGAAAGGCACGGATCTCGTAGGTGCCGGGCGAACGCGGAGTGAAAGCGAATGTCGTGTTATCGCCGCTTACCCTGATATTAGAACTCGCCACCACCTTTTCTTCCTTTTGAGAGTTATACCTGAAATAGCCCGAGGTCTTAGATAGCACCGTTCTATATTCATGCTTTATTACCTGTATGGTAGCAGTGGCGCCGCTGACGATGTTGTCGTTTTTATCTAATGCGATGATGGGAAAACGGGCGGGTTGATTAAGGGCAAAATAATCATAACCATCTTCGCCAATACCTAAAAGATATGGTTGTGTATGAATCTTCAGGCTTGCAGTGCGACTAACAGGTCGACCTGTTTCATCAAACACAGTAGTAAAGAATGATGTTTGCAGAAGTCCGACGTTTTTAAACATCGATGGTACCTCATAGGGAACTGTTGCAGTTCCCTGGTCGCTTGTCTTTCCCTGTACAAGTTTTGTTTCAAAGAATCCTTGTTGATTAGCAAGCTGGAAATTATAATTCTTGAACTTCTTTGAATTGAATGCAATCTGTTTGACCTGAATTTCCGTTTCATAATTCCTTCCTGCAGCAGGTGGGCCAAAGAAGTTTGTGGCTGTGATCGTTAACTGCGTTGTCTCTGATGGTTTCAATTCCTGGTGTTGGAGAGATGTTATCAGCTTTATTCTATCAGGAACAAACTCTTCAATCATGAAAGGTTTGCTGGTGATCAACACGTCATTGCCCGTATATACTTCAAGATTGTAGCTCCCGGTAAGAGCCGATGCAGACACTTCAAAGCTGCCGTCCAGACCGCCTTGTTCATTCAATGACTTTCTGAATGAGATCAATTCCCTGCCTGTAGGAAGCAACACCTTGAATTTTAATGGTAGTGTCCCCGGCGATTTCCAATTGCGATCTCTTACTATTAGTCCGAAGTTCACTTTTTCACCTGGTCTGTAGATATCACGTTCGCCATATACAAATGCATCGAGCCCGGTTGTATTAATGCGTTTGCCACCCACTTCAAAGCGTGAAGTGTTTATGGCGGACTGGCTATACAAAAGGTAATTAAAATCGTTAGCGCCTTTTGCAACAAGCAACATTGGTTTGAAACCTTTGAAATCCTTACGGGTGTAATTGATCTCGGCTATACCATCGTTATTGGTGGTAGCCATACCGATCACCTGGTTGTTGCCACCATAGGCAACTAACGATATATCGCGCAGGGGTTGTGTAGTGTGAATAGAATTTGCAAATACAATGATCTTGTCTTTCCCTTCTTTACTAATAAGACCAATGTCTGAAAACGAAATGAATCGATTGTCGCTTAACCAATAATCCTGCATGGAACGCACACGAATGTGGTATATGCCTTTGAAATCCGGAAGCCGGTCGTTGATGTTGAAGTTGTAAAGGAAATTTTTACCGTTGCGGGGAAGGGATCGTGTATCGATCTCCTGTTCGAAAATAATATCGCCAAAAGTCGCTTCTGACGCATCTTCATATATGGCACCTTCCTCATCGGGGTTTTCGGCAGGGTAATAACCATATCGTTGTGCGGTGATCAAATTATTTTCATAGACTTTTGAAATGATCACCTTGATGCGCGGTGTGTTCACAATTTTCAGTTCAATGTTTCGGTGACCTTGTGATGAAAGGTATGTTGCTTCACTATTTGTAAATTGAACTGTGGGTTGCATTTCACCGAAAGCGACCTGCGATGTATGCTCTTCGCGGAGCTGTCCTCCGATCTTGCCTCGAATACCCTTAGCGAGGATAAGCTCATAGCTCTTATCGGTACTAAACTGCTCACTACTAACAATGAAACCATCATCGGTAATTTCTGTAGTGAATCGAACGGATGGGTCTACACGAACGAGGTCGGTAAGTCCCCCGCTAGCAATCTGCTGACTCGTTTTCACATGAACACTGCCTGAAGTGCCATCATGATCAGATTCAACGCTGTTAATAACGAGGACATATGGAGAAGGCACCACCGAAGCCAGAGATTGTTTTTCATCCAGCGCATTTGTTCCCCCAACAGGCTTGATGCCTTTATCAATAGTGATGTTGATATCATGATCCCTGTCTTCCTGCTTAAAGTTCATCAATCTTAAAGTGATCTTGTTGTCGGGCGAAACAGTGTTGATGTTGTAAGAAAGGGGTTTGCCGTTACTTTCGATGACGAGTTTTTCTTTAAGAGCTGAAGGAGCAACCGGGTAATTGAAAAACAATTCCAGTTGCGGTACAGCAGAACGTGTTGTTTCATCTATCAAAACCCAGGTAACGTTGGAATGTTCCAGCCGGAGAGGTGCAGTATGGAACTTGATCTCATCGCCCTTATCTACCACTCCAAATTTTGAATGCTTAAGCACTACATCGTTTACTGAGGCTTTATATGATGTTGCAGGTGCAAGAGGTGAGGCTGGTGAAAATACAAGTTCATCGGGCGCGGACCAGCGAAAACGGCCCTGAATATCGGGCTCAAAGCTTACATATTCTGTAGAGTCCCATTTGTTGATCATTGAATCGCTTGCAAGTGGTGAACTGAATCGAAACACGAGGTTTTCCAATTGACGAACTTCCTTGTTTGCATTTGTGTAGCTTAACGAAACCGAGTGCCGGTTGCAAGAGAACAATACAATGAAAGAGAGGCTCAGGAACGCAAGAATATTATTACGCATCAGGATGGGAATTAGCAAATGTGAATGAGCAATTAAATGTAATTTATCCATTGTATTTGAAAATGCTAAATTGAAGCGAGGATCGAATGTTTCATTTCAAAAGTCATAGTAAGTTTCGAGAAACCGGAAGCTGGGGAAGACGCATCGTCTTTCTATTTGCAGCATTGCTCTTGATCTTCCTTCAATTCATAATTCTCGATCGGTTATTTCCGCTGCCTTCGGATGTGGAGTACTCTACGGTTATCTATGACCGAAAAGGTAACATCATGCATGCCTTCCTTACCAGTACTGATAAATGGCGTGTAAAGACGGAGCTGAATGAAATCTCTCCTTTGTTGCAAAAGGCAATACTTGAGAAAGAAGACAAATACTTTTATCACCACCCGGGAATTAATGGAGTTGCGTTGATAAGGGCAGTTATTAATAATGTTACGTCGGGGCGCAGAACGTCAGGAGCATCAACGATTACCATGCAGGTGGCACGTGCGCTGGAACCACGCGAAAGAACCTATGTGAGTAAGCTCATCGAGATGTTCCGCTCGCTGCAACTGGAGCTGCGTTATTCAAAGAAGGAGATCTTACAATTATATCTCAACCTCGTACCATACGGAGGAAATATAGAGGGAGTTAAATCTGCTTCTCTCTTGTATTTTCAAAAAGCGCCGGATCATTTGTCCCTGGCTGAGATTCTTTCTTTGTCTGTTATTCCCAACAGGCCATCGTCACTTGTAATGGGAAAAACAAACGATCGCATTGTCAAAGAAAGGAATAAGTGGCTGGAAAGGTTTAAGTCGCGACATGTATTTGATGAAACTGTTATCAATGACGCGCTTCATGAGCCGCTGAATGCTACAAGAGGTTCGTTTCCGCGACTCGCTCCGCATCTGTCACAGAAGCTTCGAAAGTCAGGTAATGCTGCGATCCATTCAACCATTGACCTCAACGTTCAGCTTAAGACCGAAAAACTTGTGAATGATTATGTGCGTTCGCTTCGGTTAATGGGAATTTATAACGCTGCTGCAATAATACTAGATAACAAAACGAGTGAGGTCATTGCATATGTTGGCTCCGCTGACTTTTCAGATACCTTAGACGGCGGACAGGTAAACGGAGCTGCTGCTGTGAGGCAACCGGGCAGTACGCTGAAACCCTTGTTATACGGGCTTTGTATTGATGAGGGATTGATGACTCCCAAGACGAGGATTGCCGATGTGGCCTTCAATTACCGGGGATATGCACCTGAGAATTACGATAAAAAGCTGAATGGTAACGTGAGCATGGAATACGCTCTCGATCATTCGTTGAATATACCTGCCGTAAAAAGTCTTCAGCAACTTGGCATTTCAAGATTTATCGACGAACTGATTGATTGCGAGTTCCGGCAGGTTGCCAGGGACCAGCGAAAGCTGGGACTGTCTATGATATTGGGCGGCTGCGGCAGCAGTCTGGAGGAATTAACTGGTTTGTTTTCAGTGTTCGCAAATCAAGGGATCTATAACCGACCAGTCTATACAACTGGGGACACCCGCGCAAAAACAAGGAGGGTGAGGATCTTAAGTGAAGCCTCATCGTATATGATATCGGAAGTATTGTCAAAAGTAAACCGACCAGATTTTCCTTTAAGTTGGGGCAGTACTGAAAAGATGCCCAAAATAGCCTGGAAAACGGGCACCAGTTATGGAAGAAGGGACGCGTGGAGCATTGGCTTCAATGACCGGTATACAATCGGCGTGTGGACAGGAAATTTTTCGGGCAAAGGAAATGCGGCAATTAGCGGGGCCGAGATTGCAACCCCATTATTGTTTCGAATATTCAATACTGTCGATTATGATCGCGAGAATGAATGGTTCGCCCGACCCAAAGATGTTGATGATCGAATTGTCTGTAATGAAAGCGGCCTGCCGCCCGGCACGCATTGCACCGACTTATCAACTGATCATTTTATTCCATTGATTTCTTCAAGTAGTACATGTTCACATATTCGCGAAGTATTTATAAGCGCAGACGAGTCAGTATCGTTCTGTAAAACCTGTTTACCCGAATCGGGATATAAGAAAAAACTATACAGATGGCAGAGTTCGGAGCTTGAAGCATGGATGGCGCAACATCAGATAGTGCATACAAAAGTGCCCTCGCATAATCCAGATTGTGAAGTTGTGTTCAGGGAAGGCGCACCTCTCATTACATCGCCGGGTCATTCGGCCGAATACTATATTGAGAAATCAAATCCCGAGCCCATTCAGTTATCGTGCAACGCAGGCTCGGATGTGATGAAGGTATACTGGTATATCAATGACCAGTTTTATAGATCGGCCCCTGCATCAGGCAAAATATTTTTTGTTCCTACTGAAGGCCCGGTAAAAATATCCTGCGCTGATGACAAAGGCAGGAACCGTGATGTGTGGATTCGCGTGAAATATATTTAAGTATGTTTGTGTGCTGTTGAGCGATTGGTTACAATGCCTGGTTATATGTGTCGACTTTTTTTAATTGCATTTCTGTTTTGCCTTCTTCAATGTTTTGATACTTATGCAAACAATGAAACGGATAGTTTATTGAATGCGCTCAACCGTACCATTCAACAATCCGGTAATTACGATCAAATAAAGTTTGGGCGCATTGCAGAGGTTCTCAACGATCCAGCATTTCGTAACGGCAGTACATCTGAAGAGCAATACCGTAATTATCTTAAGCTTTATAACGAATACCGGATCTTTCGGTTCGATACCGCCTTTCTTTATGCACAAAAGCTTGAACGTCTTGCAGTAGATATGCGAGATCCAACCCTTCTTACGCAATCAAGGTTGAATCTTGCATTTGTGTTGGTATCCGCAGGCATGTATAAAGAAGCTGCAGAAAAATTTGACCAGCTAACGGTTCGAATTGCCGATGACAGTCTTTTTGCTGACTACCTTCTTTTGAAAGCGCGGTATTATTTTGATATGGGCGATTATGTAAGCGATGCCTTTCACACGCCACGGTATTACCAGCAAGCTGGATCACTCCTTGATTCCGCGCTTCACCTTCTTCCGGGAGATTCGTTTCGAGCTTTATATTACCAGGGTTTGAAACACTCGAAAACCGGGAGTTTTAAGGAGGCGATTCGTTATTTTGACCAGCTTCTTTCTAGGCCCGGACTGTCCAATCATGAGCTTGCATTGGTTGCCTCAAACTTAAGCTATCTGTATTCGTCACAGGGAGACCGTGAAAAAGCGATCCAGTTTCAGGCTCGTGCTGCCATCGCAGACATCGTTTCTTCAACAAAAGAAACCTTTGCCATTTTCAACCTCGCGCAGATGTTACTGAACCAGGGCAATGTTTCCCTGGCTTCTTCATACATCAAAAAAGCCGTTGATGATGCCACTTTTTATGGGGCGCGGCAACGCAAGGTCCAGGTAAGTACGATCATGCCAATCATTCAAAGCAGCGAGATGAATTACCTGGAAAGCCAGCGCAGATATTGGGTTATTTATGGAGCGGTGGTGTCTGCTATTGTGATATTGCTTGTCTGGCTTATCGTGGTGGTTTATCGCCAGAACAGGAAACTTGAAGCAGCCAGAAAGGCCATTTCGGCGGCTAATGTAAAGGTCAATGATGCCAACCTCCGTTTGCAGGAACTAAATGACGCTCTCACTCACCTGAACTCTGAACTGCAGTCGGTCAATTCGAAACTCCTTGAAGCAAATAAGAT
Source organism: Bacteroidota bacterium (assembly GCA_023437225.1). Taxonomy (GTDB): domain Bacteria; phylum Bacteroidota; class Bacteroidia; order Chitinophagales; family Chitinophagaceae; genus Flavitalea. The sequence goes on from JAEZGS010000001.1 coordinate 338,193, forward strand.
CAAAGAAGAATATATAGGTTACTTCTTTACGATCAACTCGGGCTTGTTCCAAAAGATCGACCGGCTGAAGAAATCAATTGAACAAAAGCTGCTGGATCGCAAAATTGATGAAGCTCGTTTCTTACTGGGGGGTATCAACATTCACCAGGAGAAAGAGGAACTTTTGAAAAACTTCGACAAGGCCTTCCTAAAATTATTTCCTCATTTTGTTCAACACTTCAACGCACTGTTCGACGAGGTAGACCAGGTCAAACCCGGCGATCACGAGCTCCTTAATACAGACCTCAGGATATATGCGCTCATCCGACTGGGTATAAAAGAGAATGAAAAAATTGCTGAGATCCTGGAATATTCTATCAAATCGATTTACGCTTATAAAACCAGGATTCGTGCCCGCGCCAAGGTGGGCAAAGACGAATTTGACCAACGAATCATGGAGATTCCATCTATATGACGAATTAAATTAATATGACATTAGATAGCTGACAATCAATTATTCATGTTCAGCTTATCGGTCTGATTTGCTTTTATTTTCTTGATTCTGATGCTAACATTAGCTGAAGGAATTGTTCCTCTCTTTATTTGTTCCGTCAATTTTTTTCTCACACGAAAGTTTGCATATGAAATATCTACGCGCATTTCGCTTGCTGCTACCTGTGTTGTTTTGGTTGGCGGCTTCCACGGCCGCATCAGCACAAGCAGGTACGGTTACAGGAACGGTAAAGGATGTCAACCAGGTACCTGTATTTGGTGCATCGGTTTCTGTAAAGGGAACGAACCTGGGAACAACCACCGATGCTGAGGGTCGGTTCGCCCTTCATGTACCCCAGAATACAGGCTCCCTGCTCATATCTTATGTTGGATTTACCGAACAGGAAATCACCCTGAACGGTTCTTCTGCTTATTCAATTGTTTTGAGTCCATCCTCACAAACACTTACCGATGTGGTTGTGGTAGGTTATGGCACCGCACGCAAAAAAGATCTTACAGGCGCCGTTTCCACCATTGCCAGTAAGGAATTGAACCCTGGTCCGGTAACAAGTCCATTACAACAACTGGCGGGGAAAGCCCCCGGCGTAAATGTGATCCAGATTGGTAATGAGCCGGGAAGTTTTCCGGGAGTTCGGATTCGGGGCATCACATCACTGGTAGGTGGAAGCGATCCACTTGTTGTGGTTGATGGAGTTCAGGGTAATATGGATCTGTTTCGCCAGGTACCTCCTAATGAGATTGAGTCGGTGGATGTATTGAAAGACGCCTCTGCCACGGCCATTTATGGTTCACGCGGAGCGCCGGGTGTCATCATCGTTACAACTAAGAGGAACCGGGCCGGAAAGACCTCTGTTGAATTCAACTCCGTTGCTTCGATGGATATTATTACAAAAAAGCTACGAGTGTTGAATGCTGAGGAATGGTGGGAAGAGGGGCAGAAATGGAATGTGCCGGCCTCGCAAAACCATGCTTCAAATACTGATTGGTTCAATATTCTCACTCGCGATGGCTTTACACAAAATCACTCGATCGCATTTGGTGGCGGAACCGACAAATTCAACTACCGCGCTTCTCTTGCTGCAGTATTACAAAATGGTATTGTCATCAACTCCGATTACAAGAATTATATAGGGCAGATCCATGCACAACAAAAGGCTTTCGACAATAAGCTGACCATTACCATGAATTTGAACAGTAACATCTCCAACACAATGGGCAGTCCCAATAGTGTTGGTCGGGCTGCTTTCACTTCAAACCTGATCAGCAATGCTTATGTATCGCGTCCCGGCGACCCTGTATTCAACGCGGATGGTAGTTATTTCACCGATGCGAATGTGTTTCAATACATCAATCCTTATGCTGTATCACAGACCGTGGTGAACGAAGGCGGTTCGAACAATTTATTCGGATCACTCCGTACAGACCTGGAGATCGTTAAAGGTCTTACTGCCGGATGGTTTGGTAGTTGGAGAAAGACCGACAGCTACTGGGGTTATTATCTTCCTGCTTTGTCAACCGTTGCTTTTGCGATCGACAACAAAGGTGTGGCAAGTGTACGGAATGACAGAGCTGAAGAAAGGTTGATGGACATCAGTCTAACATATAAAAAGACTTTTGGAGAACATCGTGTTGAAGCACTTGGGCTTTACGAATATCAGACACAGGTTTACCAGGGAAATTTTGCGCAGGCGAAAGGATTCATTAATGACATCACCACCTACAATGCGCTTCAAAATGGTGACCTTTCTAAAGTAACGCCAGGAGACATAAACTCATATAAAAATGATCGTAAACTGGTGTCTTTCCTTGGAAGGATCAATTACAGTTTTGCTGACAGATACCTTTTAACTGCAAGTATTCGACGGGATGGTTCATCCGTACTGGGGCCAAATGTGAAGTGGGGCAATTTCCCCTCCGGTTCCGTCGCATGGCGCATTAGTGAGGAAGGCTTCATGCACAAACAGGATGTGTTCAGTGATCTTAAGTTGCGTGTTGGTTATGGTATCACTGGTAACCAGCAGGGCCTGTATCCTCAAAATTCAACCCAATTGGTTGGAGCATCGGGTGTCACCTACTTCGGTGGTTCGCAGATCACCAATTTTATCATCACGCAGAATGCGAATGAAGATCTTAAATGGGAAACAAGAAAACAGGCAAACATTGGTCTGGACTTTGGCATGTTGAATAATAAGTTTTATGGATCTATCGATGTGTTCCGCGCGAAGACAGAGAACCTGCTATTCAATTATACAGTGCCTCAACCACCATACCCTTATGGTTCAATATTAGCAAATGTGGGTAGCCTAATGAATGAAGGAATTGAAGTAGCGCTGAATTACCAGGCGATAAGATCTAAGGATATGTCGCTTACACTCTCAGGTAATTTCTCATTCCTAAGAAACGAAGTGCTTGAATTAAGCGGAAGCATTGACGGTGTTCCGTTAAATACAGATTATGTAGGATGGGGCAACAACGCATATCTGATCAAAGGACAACCTATCGCTACTTTTAATATACTTCAACACGAAGGCATCAATGATGTAGGGGCGGAAACAGTGATTGACAGAAACAAAGATGGAGTAATTGACCAGGGAAATCAAAGTCCTGACCGCTACATTGCAGGATCTGCATTGCCAAAATACACTTACGCATTCTCGCCAACATTCACATACAAAAACCTTGATGTGTCTATGTTATGGAGAGGGGCAGGCGGCAATAAAATATACAATGGTCTCCGTTCCAATTTAAGTCGCCTTGAAAACCTTGGTAAGTCTAATGTTTTGCACAGCGCACGCGAATTGGGCTTGTTTACTTCACAATACGGGTCTGATCTGTGGTTAGAGAATGGAGCATTTCTTCGGTTTGATAACTTATCAATAGGATATCGATTCAATGTGAAAGATGTTAAGTATGTCGATGCCTTCCGCATTTCACTCACTGGAAGCAATCTTGCGGTGATCACTGATTATAAGGGTATCGATCCTGAATTGAATGGAGCTTATGGAGGCGCTGGCGATAATGGAATTTACCCTCGCACAACGAACGTTGCTCTTGGCCTCAATGTCATTTTTAAATAATTGAACAGTTCTTCTGCAGAACATGACTTCAACAAAATATAGTAAGATGAAAAAAATCCTTGTTTCGTTCCTATTCATCCTGCTGATTGTACAAGGCTGTACAAAAGTAGATGAAGTGGTTTACGATAAATATGCGGCCTCAACATTTTACAGTTCACCCACAGGCTCCGATGTAGCACTTGCAAGTGTATATGCCCTGGTTGTGGGTAACTGGGGTGGGGTTGGCTATGCTGGTGCCGATAATGGATGGTATGACCTTAATGCAATGTCGTCTGATGAACAGGTGATACCACATAGAAATACGGGCGACTGGCAACTTGACTTTGCTCAATTGTACAAGCACGAGTGGTTGCCCACGCATTCGATTGTTGCGAATGCCTGGACCTGGTTGTATCGCGCCGTGTATACCGCTAATCTTGCAGTGGAACAACTTACGAATGCAAAGGCAGATCCGGCAAAGATCGCTGAAGCCAAAGTGCTTCGCGCGTTCTTTTATTACCTGTTAATTGATGACTGGGGCGATGTCCCTTTCTATACAGAGAATAATGTCACCATCGAGAACCTGCCACAGAAAAGCAGGCGCGAAGTGTTTGATTTTGTTGTGAACGAACTCGAAGAAAACGTAGAAAAGTTATCGGCAACAAAGGGTGGTCAGTATTACGGTAGATTCAACAAATGGGCCGGCTATATGTTGCTGGCGAAAGTTTATTTAAATGCTGAAGTATATACCGGAACACCTATGTGGGCGCAATGTCTTGCTGCATGCAACAAGGTGTCTGAAGGCGGATTCTCGTTGCATCCTGGCGGGGCAAATGCGAGCAGTCCATTAGGTTATAAGTATTACGAGCTGTTTGGTGATGTATGCCCTGAAGACGAAACGATACTAGCGATCTACACAAAAGTAGACATCGTTGGAAGGAACATCTTCACCGTACGCAGTCTTCATGGTCCACATGCCAATGAGCTTTTCGGATTTAGCGGATGGAATGGATCGGTAACTCATAAAAATTATGTGAATCGATTTGATAACAATGATATCCGTAAGAAACAATTTATGGTGGGGCAGCAGCCTGGCGGCGTGAGTTATTCCGAGGATCTGTCTTCTTTGGACAACCCCGGGGCAAACCGTGAAGATGGCATTCGGAATATGAAATTTTATCCTGCGGCACCCATGAATGGCGGAGGTGCATCCAATGATTTTCCTATTTACCGATATGCGGATGTATTGTTGATGAAGGCGGAATGCCATGTTCGACTCGGTGATGCAGCATCGGCAAAACCGTTCATAGACCAGGTGCGGACAAGAGCCGGACTGAATGGGCTTTCAGCAAATCCTACGCTCAATGATATTTATAATGAGCGCGGCTTTGAACTTACCTGGGAAGGGCACAGGAGACAGGATATGATTCGTTTCGATAAGTTTCTCGAGCCACATGATTTCAAAGGCCAGAGTGAGTCGTTCCGGAAATTGTTCCCTATTCCAACTTTCGCACTGGATGCGAATAAAAACCTGGTGCAAAATCCCGGCTATTAATGATCATCTAAAAGCATATTCAAATGAAAAGATTCATCCATACAATCCTTTGTGCATGTTGTGCTGTGCTGTTGCTGGCAGGCTGCAAGAAGGATGCTGAGCTTACATATCTTGACGTCGTAAATTTTCCAACTGGCTTTGCGGCCTCTTCAGAAGAGGTAATTCTTACGTCGTCGAATGCAGACCAGGAGGCCATCAGTTTCTCATGGCCATCGGTCACTTTTAAGATAAGTGCGCCGGTGAACTACACCCTTCAATTTGCTCTGCCATCTGATACAATTGGCAGCAATGCCTGGAAAAACGCAATTGAAATTGAAGTTGGAAATGACGCGCTGTCAAAAACTTTCACCACAAATGAATTGAATAACCTGGCTACGTTGAAGTTGAATCTCCTGCCCGATTCAACGCAGGTGCTTGCTGCAAGGGTAGTGGCAACAATGGATCGCAAGGTGGCTTCAGAGGCTGTAAGTTTTAAAGTGCGTCCATTTAAAGTGGTGTTGAAAAATGTTTTGTATGTGCCCGGTGAATACCAGGGATGGGATCCCGCCAGTGCAAAGGTCCTGGCAGAAGTTGCAGGCCGCCCGAAATTATATGAAGGCTACGTGAATATGCCTGGAACTGGGCTTAAATGGTTCAAGTATACCAACGCGCCCGACTGGAATCATATCAACTATGGTGACGGTGGTGGCGGCACATTCAATACCGATGGAGCAGCTGCAGGACTGAGTGTTCCTGACGGTGGATATTATTATCTCACTGCGGATCTCAACACCAATAAGTGGACAGCAACAAAAGTGAGTTGGAGCATCATTGGTGACGCAACGCCCGGTGGATGGGGTACGGACACACCTATGACCTATGACGAAGCTACGCAGACATGGAAGGTTACTGCCGAGATGAAGACAGCCGGTTCGTTCAAGTTTCGCGCAAATAATGCGTGGGCATTGGATTTCGGTATCGATGGCGGTACCAAAGAGTTGAAGTATGCAGACAATCCGTTCCTGGGTTATACAGACGGTTTATGGAACCTTTCAGTGCCTGAAGACGGCAATTATACCATTACACTGGATCTGCATAATCCAGGTAACTACACTTATATATTGAAGAAGAACTAAGCAACGTGTAAATAGAAATAATGAAGAAGTTAGCAATCGTTATCCTGGCATTTTTATCTTTTTCCTGTAGTAAGACCGGTACGCCGGTCTCTACGGGGGAAAGCACCGATCCCCCACAATATGGCACACCATATCAGAAAGTACCAGTGGGTAAGGATGCAATCATTTACCAGGTAAACATCAGGGCATTCAGCAGCGATGGTAATTTGAACGGCATACAGGGAAGACTTGACAAGATAAAAGAACTTGGAGTGAATGTCATCTACCTTATGCCTATCAATCCGGTAGGAACTGTCAAAAGTGTAAACTCTCCTTATTCGATCAAAGATCATAAATCTGTCGGCACCGAATATGGCTCCTTAAGCGACCTGCAAAAGCTGATCGAAGCAGCGCACAGTCGCGATATGGCTGTCATCCTCGATTTTGTTGCCAATCATACGGCATGGGATCATGTATGGATTAACAACAAGAGTTGGTACAAGCAAGATGGTTCAGGAAACATCATACACCCGCCGGGAACGAATTTCCTTGATGTAGCGCAGCTCGACTTCTCGAATGTTGCAATGAAAAATGCAATGATCGACGCAATGCGGTACTGGATCCTTGCTGCAAATGCAGATGGATATCGGTGCGACTTTGCGGATAACGTTCCATTTCGTTTTTGGAAGGAAGCGATCTCATCGCTAAGATCGATTTCGGGAAGAAAAATATTGATGCTGGCAGAAGGTACTCGCAATGACCACTTCAAGGCAGGATTTGATCTAAGTTTTGGTATGGCGTTCTATAGTAAGTTGAAAGCGGTGTATCAGCAGGGCAACGGTGCAACTACGATCAATGATCTCAATAATTCAGAATATGTGAATGCCACAGACAATGCGGCCGTTGTACGATACATATCCAATCATGATGTCAATCTTTCTGATGGCACGCCGTTGGACCTGTTTCATGGAGACAAGGGTTCCGTGGGTGCATTCGTCATAGCTGCGTATATGAAGGGCGTCCCTATGATCTACAACGCGCAGGAAATTGGTTATCCAACGCGGATCACTTACTTCGACAAAACTCCCATTAACTGGTTTTCAAATTCCGGGATGACTGACACCTATGCAAAGATCCTTGGATTTCGGAAAACCAGTAAGGCATTGCGCGACGGACAGCTCTTCACATACAGTACCAATGATGTTGTCATTTTCCAAAGAAAACTAGATGACGAATCGGTATTTGTTGCAGTCAATACAAGGAATAATCCGACAGATGTGACGATCCCCGGCGCGCTTCAAAATACAACATGGATAGACGTAATCAGCAACGAGCAAAAGACACTTGGCACCTCGCTGTCGCTGCCGGCTAACGATTATCTTATTCTTAAAAGCAAGTAGGGACTGATAAACAATTCCTATCAAAATAAACAACGTGAAAAGATTATTTTATATCACTGTGTTAGCCAGTTGGTGCATGCTGAGCCATGCTCAACCTTCTGCGAAAACCGATATCGCAACATCAGTAGAAGCTTATGGCACACCCTTTAAGGGGCTGCCTGATCGGCGCGATGTGATCCTTTACCAGGTAAACATGCGAGTGTTTGGTAAGGACGGAAATTTTCGTAATGTAATTGATCGGTTAGATTCGATTCGTTCGCTTGGCGCAAATGTTGTGTACCTTATGCCCATCTATCCTGTTGGCCAGGTGCGGGCGGTTAATTCACCCTATTGCATTAAAGATTATGATGCGATCAATAGTGAATTTGGTGACCTGCGTGACCTTCGTGAACTGGTTGATAAGGCGCATGAAAAAAAGCTCGCTGTTATACTTGACTGGGTAGCCAATCACACAGCATATGATCATCCATGGACAAATAACAAGTCGTGGTATCTGCAGGATTCCACAGGAAATATTGTAAGTCCGCCGGGGATGGGCTGGAATGATGTGGCGCAACTCAACTTTAAGAATCAGGACATGCGCAGGGAGATGATCCGCAGTATGAAGGACTGGGTATTGAAAGCGAATATCGACGGGTTCCGATGCGATTACAGCGATGGTCCGCCTGCAGATTTTTGGAAACAGGTATTGGATACTTTAAATGCGATGCCTGGAAGAAATTTGCTGATGCTGGCAGAGGGAAGTCGCAGTACAAATTTTACCGTCGGTTTTGATTATAATTTTGGTTTTAATTTCTTTGGAACGCTGAAATCGGTTTACGAGAAAGGGAAGCCGGCTACCGCTATTGAATCTGTGACCGCCGCAGATTATGCAATGGCATCGCCATCGCAAAGAATGGTCAGATATACAAGCAATCATGATGTGAATGGTTCTGATGGGACCCCGGAGGAATTGTTTGGTGGTGAAAGAGGCGCTATGGGAGCATTTGTTGTGGCTGCTTACATGAAAGGTATACCGATGATCTATAATGGCCAGGAAGTGGGAACACCCTATCGTCTTTTATTTCCGTTTACTTCTGCGAAGATCGATTGGAAGTTGAATCCTGAACGCACTAATGAGTACCGGAGGATACTTGCGTTCTATAAATCCAGCGATGCAGTACGGCGCGGCGACATGAAAAACTTCAGTACGAACGACGTTTGTGCTTTTGAAAAAAAGATTGGCAGGGAGCAGGTGCTTGTATTGGTGAATGTGCGGAACTCGCCGGTTGATTTCAATGTAGCGCAGGGATTGAAAGGCAAATGGTCTGATGTTTTTTCACAGAAAAAAGTGCAGATAAAGAACAACGTTTCACTCCAACCATATTCTTACATTGTTTTAAAACGAGACATCAAATGATATTGACATGTAAATCGAAACATTGTTGACGGGCAATAGCGCACAGCAAGAATCACCCGGGTGAACAATATTCGAGAACATGTACCGAAAGCCCTTTCCAGGGCTTTTTTTATTTGTAATTACATTATATTGGAGATATTCAAACGAACAGCTATGAAACTTCAATACGATCACACTCATGATAACCTGACCCTGCTCAAATTCGCATCATATGTTCTGTTGTTACTGGTATCTCCCATTATTTCGAATGGCCAGGCAACGAAGATTGCAGAGCAATACAGCTTCAATCTTGGAGTCACATACAAGATGGATGAAGGAAAAGCCAGCAAAAAAGGTGAGAATCTTGTTACAATGTGGTTATCGAATAAACCATACTTCGGTATGGAGATGGGTAGAAACAACGAACTGTTCATGGTTACGGATATGAACACCGGCAAGTCCGTTACTTTAATGAACGAGCAGAAGATGGCCATGGTAATGGATTTAAAAAAGATGATGCAACAAGTAGCGAATTCGGAAAAAGTGAAAGAGGAGGCGGCCAACACTAAAATTCAAAAAACGGGGAAGACGGAAAAGATCCTTGGTTATACCTGCAGTGAATTTGTGATGACAACAAGCGATGGAACATCGCGTGCGTGGATAACAACAGAACTTGGGTCGGGCATGACAAATTATCTCAAGTCTATGTTTATGATGTTGCCCGGTAAAAGCAAGCAGGCCGCCTCATGGGAAAAGGCAGGCAATGGTGTGCTTTTGAGACTGGAAAGCACAAACAAAAAAAATGAAGTTACCCGTATGGAAGCAACGGAAGTAAAAAAAGCAAACCGCGTTGTGAGCACACGCGGGTTTACAGTAATGGGGCAGTAGGAAAAGCTTACCTTCGCGCCCTAAAAATTCCCCTATGGCTCTCGAGGACATTATCAGATCGCGCAGCGGAAATGTATGTGAACTATGCTCTTCAACTTTCGCCACTGAAGTGTATGAAGTGCAACCGCAGGATCAACCCAACGAAAGTAATTGCATCTGTGCATGCGAAACCTGCAGACAACAAATAGATAAAAAGGCTGAGCTAAATAGTGAACACTGGAAGTGCCTGTCCACAAGCATGTGGAGCGAAGTTCCCGCCGTACAGGTAGTTGCATGGCGTATGTTGAACCGATTGAGAAATGAAAGCTGGGCAAGCGAAAGCCTTGACATGCTTTATCTTGATGACGACAATCTTGCATGGGCGAAAGCCACCGGTGATCACGAAAACGATGGAAGTGTTGACCTGCACCGCGATGCAAATGGTACAATATTGAAAGCCGGTGACAGCGTAGTACTTACTAAGTCTTTAGATGTAAAAGGAACTACCCTTAACGCAAAAATGGGAACGGTCGTAAAGAATATTCGACTCGTCGAAGACAATACATCACAAATCGAAGGCAAGATCGAAGGACAAATGATCGTTATTCTTACGAAGTATGTAAGGAAACAAAATTAATGTCATCTCCACTGATCAAAGATCCCTTCGCTTAAACAATTTCACTGCATGATCACAGGCTCTTGCAGTGATCGCCATATATGTGAGCGATGGATTCACACAGGATCCTGAGGTCATGCACGACCCATCGGTTACAAAAACATTGGGTACCGCATGTAGCTGGTTGAAAGCATTGAGTACAGAACTCTTCGGGTCTTTTCCCATTCGTGCGGTGCCCATTTCATGATTTGCATTTCCCGGGAATGAAAGCTGTCCATGTGCGCGCACATCCTTATAGCCAGCAGCTTCAAGCATTTCGATCCCGGTTTTCTTGATGTCGTCATGCATCTTCTTTTCATTCTCTTTGAATGAACAATCAATGCTGATCATCGGGCGCCCCCATGGATCTTTTTTAGAATGGTCCAAAGTGATCCTGTTTTCTGCATAAGGAAGACATTCTCCAAAAGCATACAGACCTATCTGCCATCCACCGGGTTCCGTGATCTGCTCTTTGAAGTCCGCGCCAATTCCATTTCCCATCTGCCGGGCCCGATGCGCGGATCCTCCAAAATGATAACCCCTGAAAAAGTCACTCACTTTTTCAGTCACATTTCTGAATTGCGGAACGTAGATATTTGTGGGCCTTCGGCCGAAATAATAACTGTCTTCAAATCCATCAACATTCGCAACGATCGACATCCCTTTGTGATGATCCATAAGATTTCTTCCAAGCTGATCGCTGTCGTTACCCATTCCGTTGGGGAACCGGTGGCTTCGCGAATTGAGCAGTATCGCCGTCGTTGCAACAGTTGCCGCATTTAAAAAGATGATGCGGGCATAATAAACTTCTGTATTTTTTGTTTGTGTGTCGATCACTTCAACACCGGTTGCTCGACCGCTATTGTTATCAAACAAAACCTGGTTAACAAGTGAATGCGGACGAAGTGTAAGATTGCCTGTTGCATGTGCCGCCGGAAGTGTGCTTGCATTGGTGCTGAAATAGGCGCCAAATGGGCATCCGCGATGACAGAGATTTCTCGCCTGGCAGACGCCACGTCCCTTTACCGGTTCAGTAAGATTTGCGGTGCGGCCAATAACCACCTGTCTTGTTGTATAATGCCTGTTGATACGACTTTGAAAATCCTTCTCCACAATATTCATCTCGAAAGGTGGTTGAAATTCACCATCCGGTAAATGTGGTATCTCATCACGATTGCCACTTACTCCGATAAAACGTTCAACATGATCATACCACGGCTTCAGATCCCTATAGCGTATGGGCCAGTCGACACCATGACCATCGCGAAGATTTGCGGTGAAGTCATGGTCACTCCACCGATAGCATGCCCGCGCCCATAGGAGGGAGCGACCGCCCACTACATCCGCACGAATCCAATCAAAGCGCTGTTTCTCTTCGTATGGGTTCTCAATGTCTTTGACATAGAAGTGTTTGTTATCCTCAAGAATTGAATAGTGGCGCGTCTGGACAGAATACGTTTTATAATCATCCCGCGTAAGCCTGTTGCGATGAGTCAATTCCCACGGGTCTTTCAGGGCCGTGGGATAGTTAGGGTGTATCACGGGTGCACCCCGTTCGAGCATCAATACTTTCAATCCTTTTTCGCATAATTCCTTTGCTGCCCAACCACCACTTATGCCGGAACCTACAATGATCGCGTCGTAAGTATTATTCTCTTTCGCTTTTGAATTGATGTAAAGGGTATCGCCGGGCATGGTCTCTTAATACGTTGGTTCAACCCGAAATTACCGGAAATGTTGGTTCATCACTTTTGGAAAATCTGCAAGTGCCAGTTCTGGTTCGGGAAGTTCAGGATGCCATAGTTTCTCCCATTCGAAGCTAAAAAAGCCCTTGTAATTGTCTTTTGCAAGCAGATCCACTGCTTTCATGATCGGGACTTCTCCTTTTGTAAGAAAAGTATAATTCATCTTTTCAGTGCCTTTCGTGCAGTCTTTGACATGAATGTGACGGATATAAGGTTTGATGTTCCTGTACATTTCATCAGGATCTTCATTCGTGATCGTCCACATGTTTGTGGGGTCCCATACAAGTCCCACGTGTTTGTGTTCGGCCGACGTCATCAGCCGAAGCAGATCTTCGCTTTTTACAAGATCGCCGTGCGTTTCCATCAATACAGTCACACTGCTGCCTTTTGCATGTTCTCCCAATTCAAGCAGTCCTTTTGTAATAAGATCGAAGGTTTCTTCCCTGGATTGATCTTTAGGGAAGTTATTTGGAAATACACGGACATAAGGACAGTTAATCTGCTGCGCCAAATCGATGAATCTTTTCCCTTCGTCCAATTGCTTGGACCTCTCTGGAGAAGCTTTAAAATGGAGCGTTGAGGAGGATCCGAGCCCTACAAACTGCAACCCGTTTCTTTTCATCAGTTCCATTGTCCGTTTCCTGCTTTCTGCACTCTCAAATACCGGACTTTTCACCAGGTCCATCTGTCGTTTTATGCCACGCACTTCAATACCGGAATACCCATGTTGTTTTGCAAAAGATGTTATGCGCTCCATATCCCAGTCGGGACAACCCAAAGTAGAAAATGCGAGTTTGGGGCGGTATTTCTTTGAGGAAAAAGACGATAACGCAATGGCGCCTCCGACCAGCAAAGAGCCCTGTCGTAAGAAATTCTTCCTTGAGTATTTCTGCATATGATGTTTAATTGAAAATTAATTCTATATTGAAGCTACCAAAACTATCGACTGAGACAAATCGCTGCCATAATTTTAATGGGCATACTGCTGTTCAATTGGCTTGGCTACAGGCTTGTTTTTAATGTATTGCAGTATAGAGCTGAAGTGGAAGTGCAGTCAACAATCGAGCTAAATGCTTATAAAGATGCTGATCTCATTGAAATGAGAGTTGATATGCGGCTTCCATATTATAATAACTGGAAAGATTATGAACCCTATTATGGTGAGGTGGAGATCGACGGAAAATTCTACACGTTTGTCAAGCGCAAAATCGAAGATGGACAACTTGTATTGAAGTGCCTTCCTAATTTTCGAAAAGAAAAGATTCGCGATAGAGAAAATCATTTGTTTGTAGTGGCAAACGGTCTTGATGACGATTCTTCCAAGCCTTTACCGCCCCTGGCAAAGCTGGCGAAATCAATGCTTGTGGATTATGATTGCAACCGTCAATCTTACCAATTCCAGGCCTTAGAAGTATTTGAATTCAAGTTTTTCTTTGCTCCTGAAGAAGAGCTGCCTTTCGGCTATACCACCATCTGTGAGCAGCCTCCCGATCTGCAATACATGTAATTGTCAAGTCAACTTCACAGCAACATCTTTGAATTTAAGGATGGATTTTGCTATTCGATTATCACCTCAATTCTGATTACTCAAACTTCAGACCATGAACCTGTTAATAATACATGTGCGCATGACCCTGTGCGCGGTGCTTCTTTTGTTTGCATCCATCGCAGTAGCGCAAACGGATGTCGATGGAATTATGATGAATAAGAAGCAGTTTTGCAACGGATTTGTTTACACTCACTCATCGTGGGATAATTACTGGGAAGGCACTTTTAAGAGAGACAATGAAAATATCGGCACTGTCACTACCCAGTCGATCATGTACATGGCCAACTATGGCCTTACCAGTAAGTTGAATGTAATGGTGGCTGCGCCGTATGTGTGGACAAACGCATCCGCAGGTACACTGCACGGAATGAAAGGGGTTCAGGACCTTTCTATGTTTTTAAAGTGGCGACCAGTTAACGTAAAATTTGGTAGTAATAAATTGTCGTTGTTTGCTGTCGGCGGATTTTCAACTCCTCTAACGGATTATGTTGTCGATTTCCTTCCAATGTCAATAGGGTTAGGTTCAACTACACTTACCGGCCGCGGTATTATAGATTACCAGTGGAAAAAACTTTTTGTTACAGCATCTGCGGCATATCATTATCGAAATAATATCGAGCTCGATCGTGATTCTTATTACGATACAGAAATGCATATAACAAACGAAGTGGAGATGCCGAATGCGTCATCTTACCAGCTCCATGTGGGTTATCGGGGAAAATATATAGGCGCCGAAGCAGTCCTTATGAAAATGAATACCCAGGGAGGTTTTGATATCACGAAAAACAACATGCCTTTTCCCAGTAACCGGATGAATGCAACCATTGCAGGTATAGGTATGAAATACACTCTGAAACAACATACCGCATTGTCTCTTTCACTGGGAGCAAACTATACGCTTGCGGGTCGAAATGTTGGACAGGCAACGGCCTTCAATGCCGGATTATTTTATGCTTTCTATTTCGGAAAGTAATACAACGTTAACCTCAACACGATCAACATGAAAAAGATTTCAACCACTATATTTTCAATAATAAGCGGCGCTTTAATATTCATTGGCTGCTCTAAGTCCATCCATGAGCGTAGTAATGATTTTCCGCAGATGGATCCTGTAAACATCGACATTGACGCGGGAGATTGGAAGACCGTCATTCTTGCCGATCCTGGGGAAGTAATTGTTCCCGCACCGATAGCATCAAATACTCCTGAGTACGTTGCGCAACTGAACGAGATCAAATCGTGGCAGCGCGATCTCAATTCGGAAGAACGCGCAAGCGTGAAATATTGGAGTGCGGGCGCGGTATTGCGTTGGAACGAAATCCTGCGGAGCCTTGTAGCGAAATACAATCTACCTCCGTATCAAAATAGCGACGGCACCTATCCTGCACCTAATGCAAGTAACCCGTTGGCATATCCTTATTTTCCTTTTGCCAATCCTCCATATGCCGCGCGAGCATATGCTTATGTGAGCGCTGCCCAGTATGATGCTCTGGTAGCTGCATGGCATTACAAAAGGCAGTTTGGTAGAGCAGCACCCTATACATTGGACAGCAGTATACAGGTGCTTGTCAAAAAGTCCTCGCTTCCTTCTTATCCTTCGGAAGATGCCGTCATTGCCGGTGTTGCGGCCGAAATGCTTAAGTTGCTTTTCCCCGGAGAGCAGGAATTTATCCAGAAAAAAGCGGAAGAGCATAAACGCTCACGCATAATCGCCGGCGCAAATGTTAGAAGTGATATTGAGGCCGGTGAAGCATTGGGAAAGGCGATTGCACAAAAGTTTGTTGCAAGGGCGCGCACGGATCGTGCTGGTACAGCAGGAGGTAATCCAACCGTATGGGCAAAGATGGAAGAGGATTGCACTGCTAAAGGAGAAGACTACTGGATCAGCCTGGAAAGCCCGAAACGCCCGCCAATGCTGCCTTTATTCGGTAAGGTGCGTCCATTTCTTTTTGATTCGCTTACTTTGGTTACACAGGTTCGTCCCGGACCGCCACCTTCAACTAAATCGGAGCAGTTTAAAAAAGAAACTGAAGAGGTTCTTTACTATACACAAAACCCAACGCGTGAGAGAATGGCGATTGTGCATTTCTGGGCCGATGGGGTGGCAACATCAACGCCTCCAGGGCACTGGAATCAAATAGCTGCTGATGATTTTATAAAAAACAAATTTAGTGAAGTTCGATGGGCACGTAACCTTGCGTTGTTGAACATGGCGATGATGGACGGAGCGATCGCATGCTGGGATTCAAAATTTACTTATTACAATCCGCGCCCTTCACAGGTAGACTCTCGAATAAAAACGCTGACGGGTCTGCCAAACTTTCCATCATATGTGTCTGGGCATTCGGTATTTAGTGCAGCAGCCGCTGCTGTATTAGGACATATCAATCCGTCACGAAAATCAGCATATGAAAAGATGGCTGAGGAAGCTAAGTTATCCAGGCTTTACGGTGGCATTCACTATCGTTCAGATTGTGAAGCAGGATATGCAACCGGTTTGAAAGTGGCGTCATACGCAGTTGACAGGGCTAAAAACGACGGCGCAGAATAGTATAAGAAAACAAAATGGGAAGTGGGCCGATGTCCCATTTCCCATTTTGCATTTTGCATTTCGCATTTTGCATTTCGTATTAAGCATTTCTCTTCTCAGAATGCAAGAATAAAAGCGCTTCCTTTTCCTTCTATCGACTGCACCTGGATATTTCCTTTGTGCAACATCACTATTTGTTTACATAAGCTCAAACCAATACCGCTTCCGTTTTTACGGGTACTGAAAAAGGGAACGAAGATCTTGTCCAATAATTCACTGGGAATTCCTACACCGTTGTCGGCCACCCGCAGGATGGCCTTGTTATTAGTTGAAGCGCTTGCAGAAAGAACGATGCGCGGCTCTTCCTGATCTTTTATTGCCTCGATGGCGTTTACCACAAGATTAATCAATACCTGCTCGAGTAATGCCGGATCAGCCTGTAGCGATAACTCCGGATCTTTAATGATCACTTCTACTTCAATGTTCTTTTGCTGAAATGTAGGCTGCATCAATTGATGAATGTTCCCAAACAATTCGCGCACATAAACCTTGCGAAGGTTAAGTGTTGTTATCTTATTAAGATTCCGGTATGTCTCAGCGAATTTCAACAAGCCCTCGCTTCTTTTCCTGATCGTTTCAATGCCTACCTGCAGATCGTCAAAAATATAGGGATCATATTCACCATCCGCAGAATGTTGCAATCGGTTCTTTAAAGTATCAGCAAGCGAAGAAATAGGAGCAATAGAGTTCATGATCTCATGCGTCATAACACTCAGAAGTTTTTGCCACGCTTTTGATTCTGTTTCATCAAGTGCCTCATCTACATTTTGAAATGCTATTAGCTTATACACTTTGTTATCGGTTTGAAATGCAGATGCCGACATAATCACCTTATAAGATGTCTTTTCAAGATGCACGGTGCTTATTCTGGTCTCCCCGGCCTGCAATGCATTCAGTTCTTCATACAATATGGCATCACGCTTTTGAAGTGACTGGATAGATTTTAGGTAAGGTAACTGCAACATCTTTTTAAGCGACTCATTCATCCACAATATCTCACCACCTTTAAGTTCGTATGACAGGATACCGGTGTCCACTAACTCAAGTATCTTCTGCAAATACTGGTATTGCGTTTCTTTTTCCTTACTGATGACTTTAAATGTTGTGTTGATCTCATTAAACCCTTCGCGCAGCGGTTGTATATCGGCAGGTGCATGTTTAACATCGAAATAGCGTGAAAAGTCGCGGTAATGCACCGCCTGCACAAAGTCCTTCAACTCTTCGTGTGTTTTCTTCTGGTATCTTAGAAACTCGATTAGCTGATAACAGACTACAGGTGCAACCAGTATAAGATACAGATACCGCTCTGTCACCAGGAGAAATGAAAGCGCACATAAAGTTGCAAATAGCAGCAATACGCGAAGGAGTGAACGCAGGTATATGCTCTTAGATATCATATTTACTCAACCGTCTATATAGTGCAGTGCGTGTTATTCCCAATTCTTTCGCGGCTTTGGAGATGTTACCGTTATGCTTTTCAATAACCCGCAATATGGTATTTTTTTCAACGGCGCCGAGATTGGTCTGATCCATCACAACTTCTTCCTCAATATTAGATTCAATAGGCGAAAAGATTATGTCGCCGGCATAAAGTACTTCGCTGTCCGCCATGATCACTGCACGTTCTATTGTATATTGAAGTTCACGTACATTACCTGGATAATGATATCCGATAAGTTTTTCTGATGCGCTGGAGTGCAACTGGGGGATCGCCTTAAAATATTTCTTACTGTATACCGTGATATAATGAGATGCCAGAAGTATAATGTCTTCCTTGCGCCTTCGCAATGGCGGCACTATGATCTCAACAGTATTGATTCTATATATAAGGTCCTTTCTGAATTTAGTTTCATTGGCAAGCGCTGATATGGGTATGTTGGTAGCGCAGATGATTCGAACGTCCACGTCAATCGGTGAATTTGAACCGAGTGGAATTACCTGCCTGTTTTGAAGAAAGCTGAGTAGCTTCGATTGCTGATGAAGTGATATGTTCCCAATTTCGTCGAGGAATAAAGTGCCGGTATGTGCCTCTTCCAATCGTCCTTTTCGATCTTCCCTTGCATCCGTGAATGCCCCTTTTCTGAAGCCGAACAATTCGCTTTCAAAGAGTGATTCTGTTAAGGCGCCTACGTCAACCCTAATGAATGGACTTTTATTTCGATGTGAAAAGTGGCGAATTGCTTTCGCGATAAGTTCCTTGCCAGTTCCATTTTCTCCAAGGATCAGTATGTTCGCATCTGTAGGTGCAATCTTTCTGATCTTCACAAATATTTCCTGCATTGCCTGCGACTCGCCAAGCAGTTCTGTTTCAAAAAGTGTTGGTGTATCAGGGCTTGGTGCAGACTTAACATCCTGTCTTCGCAGCGCGTCTTTTATGGTGGACAAAAGTTTTTCGTTATGCCATGGCTTAACTACGAAATCATAAGCGCCTTCTTTGAGAGAGCGAATGGCAAGATCGATATCGCCATAGGCGGTGATCATAATGACGCTTGTTGAAGGCCGTAGCTCGCGAATCTTCTTTAACCAGAATAGCCCTTCGTTGCCCGTATTAATCGAACTATTGAAGTTCATGTCAAGAAGCACTACATCGAAGTGTTGTCTTTGTAATAATGAACGCAGCATCTCTGGATTCTTCTCAGTGACAATCTCACGGACCTCGGGGCGGAGTAACAGTCGCACAGCTGTGAGCACGTCTACATCATCATCGATCACAAGTATGGAACTATTTTTAAGAGACATCGCATTGAATGTTTAGAGGAATGACTGTTTCAAGCTACAAATATGCCAGCGATTCAAAGTGCTGAAAATGAAGACCGGCATTAATGATGGACTGTGCAGGTGTATCAAAAACGAACACCAGTTGTTCATTAACGAACAATTTCGTAGATATTAGGGAATCGAACAAATTGAAATACAGTATAGTTAGAAAATGGCACGGGGTTGATGGTCTACTGTTCTAAACCCGCATACGTGGATAGAAAAATCGAACGAAAAGGTTGGAACAAAAGGCACACAATGATTGCAGCGGCAATTGCTTTGATTGCGCTGCTGATCTTCTTAAGTATTTATTTTACATCAGCCAGGAGCCGTTTAAAAGTTGATGCGGAGCGTATCACGATCAGCCAGGTGAAGTCAGGCGAGTTCCAGGAGATCATACCCGTGAATGGCATCGTTCTTCCCGTTACAACAATTTACCTCGACGCCATCGAAGGGGGACGGGTTGAAGAAAAGCTCGTAGATGATGGCGCATTTGTAAAAAAAGGTCAGCCTATACTTCGTTTATCCAACACCGATATCGAGTTGAGCCTCGTTAACCAGCAGACCTCAGTATATAACCTGCTAACGCAAATGCAGATCTCGCGAAATGCTGCACAACAAAATACCGTGAACAAGCTTAATCAAATGACTGACGCTGAAAACCAGCTCAAAGAAGCGCAGCGGGTATTTGAACTCAACAAACATCTATATGAACAAAAAGCAATAGGCATGCAGGAGTACCGGCAGGCTGAAAACAATTACAACTACCAGTTACAGAAAAGCAGGTTAACCCGACAGTTGTTACAGCAGGATTCGGTTTCAAACGCACAACAGGTCTCACAGGCGCAGCAATCTTATCGCGGATCACAAAATGCCTTAGACGTTATGAGAAAGAAAGTGGAAGATCTCGTTGTGCGTGCGCCTATTGATGGCCAGCTAACCTCGTTGGATGCTGAGATCGGTCAGAGCAAAAACAAAGGCGAAAGACTCGGGCAGATAGATGTGTTAAGTGGTTACAAGGTTCGCGTAGATGTTGACGAACATTATCTGTCGCGCGTTGCTAATGGATTAACGGGCCGCGCCACCGTTGCCGGTAAAGAGTACAGGTTAACCGTTTTCAAGGTGTTCTCACAAGTCAATAATGGGCGATTCCAGGTGGATATGCAATTTGATGGTGCTGTGCCGGAAGGAATTCGTCGCGGGCAAACGCTGCAGATCCGTCTTGCGCTCAGCGATGCAACCCAGGCGGTTCTTGTAGCGAAAGGAGGTTTCTTCCAGCAGACCGGAGGCAACTGGATATTCAAACTGGACGATGATGGAAAAACAGCTTATAAATCGGAGATACAGCTTGGCAGGCAAAACCCCGAATATTATGAAGTACTGTCGGGCTTGAAACCTGGTGATCGGGTGATCACATCAAGCTATGAGAATTATGGCGAAATGCAGGAACTCGTTTTAAACAAATAATATACCCACAATGATAAAGATCAAAAACCTCGAGAAGATCTATCGAACCGAAGACGTAGAAACGGTTGCTCTGAACAAGCTATCTCTTGATGTACGCGAAGGTGAGTTTGTAGCAGTAATGGGACCGTCAGGCTGCGGCAAATCGACTTTATTGAATATTCTTGGATTACTCGACGACCCTGACGACGGCAGCTTTCAATTCAATGGTATTGAAGTGGCCAGATTTAATGAAAGCAAACGCGCCGATCTAAGAAAAAGAAATATCGGTTTTGTATTCCAGAGTTTCAATCTCATTGATGAACTAACAGTGTTTGAAAATGTGGAATTACCGCTGATCTATCTTGGTCTTAAATCACAGGAACGCAGGCAAAGAGTCGAAAATGTTCTTGACAAGATGCAGATCATGCATAGAAGAAATCATTATCCGCAGCAGTTATCGGGCGGTCAGCAACAACGTGTTGCTGTAGCACGGGCGGTAGTCAACAAACCAAAACTCATACTTGCGGATGAACCGACAGGAAACCTGGATTCATCAAACGGAAATGAAGTGATGCAATTGCTTACCGATCTCAATGAACAGGGCACTACTATCATAATGGTTACCCATTCGGAACACGATGCTCGTTACAGTCATCGTATCGTTCGCATGCTCGACGGGCAAACGGTTTTCGAGAACATCATGGTTTGATTAACCCGCTCAACCTATTTAAATGATCAGCAATTACATGAAGGTCGCATGGCGCAATGTCATGAAAAATAAAGTGTTTTCATTCATCAATCTGTTTGGGCTCGCGATAGGATTGACATGCTGCCTGCTCATATCGATGTACCTCTACAAGGAATTTAGTTATGACAGCTATCATACAAACGCAGATCGGTTATACCAGTTAGGCACCATCAGCATCGTTGAAGGAAAGGAAGACCGATTCCCTACAACGCCTGCTCCAATGGCGCCTACAATGCAGCAGGAGTATGGGGAGATCGACATGACCGCCCGGTTGATGCGACTTTTCCAGGACGATAAAACATTGTTGCGGTACACAGATGAAAAAGAGGTACGGGCATTCTATGAACATGGCGGATACATGGCGGATTCTACCTTCTTCAGGATGTTCACTTATAATTTCATCGAAGGTGATGCGCGGACCGCACTTGATGATCCAAGCTCCGTAGTAATTTCAAAAGAGATCGCAAAGAAAATGTTCGGCAATGAACCGGCATTGAACAAGATCATACACATTAATAGCACCACAAACGGGGCATATGATTTCAAAGTATCCGGTGTATTTGAAACATCAACGATTCCCTCTCACATCGATGCACGCTTTTTCCTATCGCTGCAAAGTGGTGAAGCGGGGCAATGGGTGCGCAGCCTGACAGATATGGCTAATAACAACATGTTCTTTTCATACTTGCTGTTAAAGCCGGGTGTTGATCCAAAAAAGTTGGAATCCAAGTTTGATGCGTTCGTCAAGAAGTATGCTGGCGAAGATCTGAGGGCGCAGGGGCGCGGTCGAAAACAGTTTTTAACACGTGTGCCCGATGTGCATTTATTTGCTAATACAAATGGGAATGTTACCCCGCCCGGGAGCGTCAGCTATTTGTACATATTAGCGTCCATTGCAATTGTGACGTTGTTAATTGCATGTGTGAACTTCATGAATCTATCGACGGCTCGCTCTTCAAAGCGCGCCGTGGAAATCGGTGTGAGAAAAGTGCTCGGTGCGGAACGCGGCTCTCTTATACGGCAGTTTCTCCTTGAAGCCGTTTTGTTATCGCTGCTTGCTTACATATTATCGATAGGATTTACCTTTCTTTTGCAGCCTCTGTTTGAACAACTCGCGGGAAAAAGTTTTCATTTTAGCAGTTCGCAGTACTTGTTCATCTTCCTTGCATTTCTCGGTGTTGCCCTGCTGGCGGGCGTCGTGGCGGGAATATATCCTGCGTTTTATTTATCGGCTTTCCAACCGGTAAGGGTATTGAAGGGGAGGTTCACCAATTCGTTGGCTGCTATATCGTTTCGCAAAGTGCTTGTGGTATTTCAGTTTGTAATTTCTGCGGCGCTGATCGTTGCATCAATTACAATAAGTAATCAGATGCGATACCTGCGGGATAGGGATCCGGGTTTCGAAAAAGAGCAGCAGATAATTATACCATTGCGCACCAGCACCGCAAAGGAAATTTATCCCACATTGCGCGACAGGCTCATGCAGCATCCATCGATCACATTTGCCGGCGCTTCAGCGTATTACCCTGGAATAGAGAACGTGACGGATTGGCTACTTTATAAACAGGGAACGCAGCCCGATCAAACCCGAACCATCTTCATGAACTTCGTTGATCACAGCTATTTACAGGCTCTTGGAATAAAACCCGTGGCTGGCCGCATTTTCTCACAACAATTTCCCGCGGACACCGCAAATCGCATGATCATCAATGAACAGGCAGTCAGGGATTTCGGTTTCACTTCACCTGAAGATGCGATCGGCAAAAACCTCGCGTCAAATTGGGGAGATAGTACTTATTTATTCCAGATTGTGGGTGTGGTGCATGATTTCAATTTCAAAGGCTTCCAATCAAAAATTGAAGCATACGGATTTCTCCTGCGCAACTATAATGAATTTACATATCTTCTTGCAAACACACGCGGCAGTGACGTGGCAAGTGCATTGAATGCGATACAGGGAACATGGGGCGAAATGAATCCTAACGAACCGTTTGAATATAGTTTCCTCGATGATGATTTTCAAAAGAATTACATTGCTGAAGAGCGACTGGCAACCATTATAAGATACCTCACCCTTATAGCCATTTTTATTTCCTGCCTTGGATTGTTTGGGCTTACCACATTTAGTGTTGAACAAAGGACTAAAGAAATCGGAGTGAGAAAGGTCTTAGGCGCAAGCGTGTTTGGAATTGTTACGCTGTTATCAAGGGACTTCCTAAAGCTTGTATTGATCTCATTTCTGCTTGCATCTCCTATAGCATGGTATTTCGTTCATAAGTGGCTCGAAGGGTTTGCTTACCGAACAAACTTCTCTGTTTGGATGCTTATTGTTGGGTGGATGGTCACATTCATTGTTGCATTTCTTACGATCAGCATACAGGCTGTACGGGCAGCGCTCGCAAATCCCGTAAAAAATTTAAGAACTGAATAAAGACGTATCGTATGATCAGGAATTTTTTTACGGTTGCCATCCGAAATATCGTAAGGCATAAAGGGTTTACATTTTTAAATATTGCCGGACTTTCCATTGGACTAACGGCATGTCTTCTCATTGGTTTGTTCGTATACGATGAAAAGCAATTTGATAAATTTATTCCGGAGGGACAGCGCATCTATCGAATGTATATAGAGCGTACCGATGACCAGGGAACGAGTGTGACGTCAAGAACGCCCCCAATGTTTAGTGTAAGTCTTGACGCGCAGTATCCGGAAGTTGAAAAGACCCTGCGCATGTTTCCTCTTAATTCAAAGAGCCTTTTTGAATCTGGAGAAACAAAGATTTATGAGGAAAACGGACTTGCGGTCGAGCCATCATTTTTTGAATTGTTTCCCCTGCCGCTAAAATATGGTTCGCTTAAAAACTTGCTTACTCAGACCAATGAGATGATCATATCTGAAAAGCTTTCAGAGAGGTTATTTGGTAATGACAATCCGGTTGGCAGGCAACTGCTGCTGGATAAAGCTCCATATACGATAACGGCGGTGATAGGCGATGTATCTGACTTTCATCTTGATGTGACTTACCTGATCCCCTTACAACATGCTTTGAAAGAATACAACATTCCTGAGGAAAGAATGCAAAGCTGGAGGTGGCAGCAATTTTACACGTATGTAAAACTAAAGCCGCAGGCATCGGCAGAAGCGTTGGAGAAAAAATTCCAGTTATATGTAGAAAAGGAATTGCATCCTGAATTTAAAACCGGGGGAATGACTTATCTGCCTTTTGTGCAGGCCTTGCATGACATACATCTTCATTCATCCGATTTTGTTATTGATGTAGCGGTCCGCGGCAACATTACCTATGTGAAAGCATTGACGATAGTGGCCATTTTCATATTGCTCATAGCATGCTTCAATTTTATCAACCTTGCCACTGCCAAATCGCTGCAAAGAGCAAAAGAAGTGGGGGTTAGAAAATCGGTTGGAGCAAGTCGGCTACAATTGATGCTCCAATTCACCGGCGAAACCATCCTGCTAACTTTTATTAGTGTACTCATTGCTACGCTTGCATGCATGCTGTTGCTGCCGATATTCAATGAGTTCACGAATAAAGACATCAGCTTTTCCATCTTTTATCATCCGGTGTTTGTTGCCTTACTGATCGCATTGACGTTGCTGGTTGGAATACTTGCAGGATCTTATCCCGCATGGATATTGTCGAATTTTAAGCCGGTAATAGTTTTAAAAACTTCTGTGGTAAGCGATGCGCTTCCAGGTAAAACGCCGTGGTTGCGCCATGGACTTGTAGTGGTACAATTTGCCTTATCAGCATTGTTGATCATCAGCGCCATCGTAGTGTACCGACAGGTGAATTATTTGCACAATAAGGATCTTGGAATTGATAAAGAGCAGATCATGTTTTTTCCTATGCGCGGTGATCGCATGTATGAAAACTACGACGCATTTAAGAAGCGACTCCTTACCTCTACGGGAGTGTCAAGCGTGACAATGGGGTATGGATTTCCTGGCGATATGTTTGCGGGTGATGAGATCATGGTTCCTGGCGAAGGTCAAACCAGGTCTGTTCCCACAACACATTTACTCGTTGACGCTGATTACCTGAAGACAATGGGCATCGAGCTTGTTGCCGGTCGTGACTTTATTCTCAACAGTCAATCAGACGTGGATCACGCGTTCATTATAAATGAAACTGCTGCACGAGCGTATGGTTTCAGCACACCGCAAAATGCCATTGGCAAAGATCTGCACTGGACGGTATGGGATTCCCAGCAACCCGACTCGCTGAAGAAAGGACAGGTGATTGGAGTAGTAAAAGATTTCAACTATAAAAGCCTTTACGAAGCAATTCAGCCTGCCGTGATTCACATATATCCTCCTGCGTACTGGAAGGTTGCAGTGAAGTTGAAAGGCAGCGCAGTTAGTAGCACCATTGCCTCTGTTCAAAAGATATGGTCGGAATTTTCACCGGATTATCCTATTGAATACAGCTTCCTTGACGAGGGATTTGAGAAAATGTATAGGGCCGAAGATAAGCTTCGAACACTGCTATTTATTTTCACCATCCTGGCCATATTTGTAGGATGCCTGGGACTGTTTGGCCTCGCCGCTTATTCCGCTCAAAAACGTGCAAAAGAAATCGGTATTCGTAAAGTGCTTGGTGCCGATGTCACGGGCATTGTAGTGCTGCTGTCAAAAGATTTCGTGAAACTGGTAGCAATTGCATTAATAATTGCAACACCCATAGCATGGCACTTTTTAAATAAGTGGCTTGAAAATTTTGCTTATCGCATAAGTATAAGTTTATGGATTTTCATAATTGCTGCTGCGTTGTCGATCCTCATTGCAGTTCTGACGGTTAGCTTCCAGGCTATTAAAGCAGCGATCTCAAATCCTGTCAAAAACTTGCGATCCGAATGATAAACTCTGAAACCACACGCATGACAAGGTATGTCCTATTCACACTAATTCTTACAGCAAATATCTGTCAGGGTCAATTACAACAGAATTACACACTTCGTGAAGTTGTAGAACTGGCGATGAAGAACAATCTCAATGTAAAACGATCGGCTGCCGCCATGAAAATCGAGAAAGTGAACTATAGCCAGGCGCGATCAAATTTATTACCATCGCTGAATGTTGAGATCTATCATGGCCTGAATGCTGGTCGCAGCATTGATCCATCAACAAATAGTTTTGTGAATCAGAATGTCAACGGCGGCAATTACATCGCTGCCTCAAACCTTACTCTTTTCAATGGGGGTTTGCTGCGAAACCGGGTACGACAGGGTGCCCTTGCGTTCGAAGCCGGTACACTGGAATGGCGGCAGGCGAGAGATGAACTGGTACTGAATGTGATCCTTACATACCTTTCTGTGCTTAATAACAGCGACCAGCTGGAGCTCGCCATTCGTCAGTCAGAAACCAGTCGCTCTGCATTAGAACGGTTAATGTTGCTCGACAGTGCCGGCGCTGTTCGCCCATCGGATGTTTCTGATCTGAGGGGACAGTTGATGAACGATGAACTTAATATTGTAAATGCAAGAAACCAGCTAAACAGTTCAAAACTTTTACTTGCACAGTTAATAAACGTGCGTTTTGATACGGCCATGCAGGTGGAGCGAATTGAGCGCGATGAATTCTTTATTCCATATCAGTACGAATTGCAGGAAATAGTGGATAGCTCTATGAAACATTTTTCACAGGTCATGGCTATTGAAAGTCGAACAAAAAGCAGTGAGTATAATGTACGTGCAACGAAAGGATTGTTGTATCCACGATTGTTCATTGATGCCGGCATAAGCTCCCGATATTCGAGCCTTGCGGAAAATGCAGGAGTTAAAATGACATACCCCGATCAGCTGAAGAATTTCAAGAATACTTTTGTTGAACTTGGTTTGGTTATTCCCATTTTCAACCGGTCTTATGCAAAGAACCAGCTACGTATAGCGGAGTTGCAGTTAGAAGATCAGCGACTGTTGGAGAGTGATACCAAACGACAGGTGATCCAACAGATCGACCGGGCATTTATGGATATGAACAATGCTTACGATCGGTATATTCTGTTGATCTCCCAGGTCACATCCTATGAAAAATCCTTCAAGGCAGCAGAAGTTCGATTCAAAGCAGGTGTTGGAAATTCCATCGATTACCTGACAGTAAAAGACAGGTATGATCGCGCAAGCATCAACCTGGTTAACGCTCAATACGAATACCTTCTTCGAAAGCGGATCCTTGATTATTACAGCGGCAGGTCGCAATTCGCCCGTTAATTGTCGTGATTGCACAAGGTGAAAGACTACTGTGATTCATAGTTTTGTTTTTGTAATTTTTCTTTCACCTTAAAAAGAACCAACATGGCAAAGATGAATCCTTACTTGAATTTCGACGGCCAGGCCGAAGAGGCATTTAATTTTTACAAATCCGTGTTCGGAACTGAGTTTGATGGTCCGGTGCATCAAATCGGAGATATGCCGGGTGCAGAAGGTATTCCGGAAAATGAGAGAGGACGGGTGATGCATATAAGTCTGCCGATCGGCGGTGGTGATACATTAATGGGAGCTGATATAGTTCCTTCAATGGGGCATCAACTTACAATGGGCAATAACAATTATATCTCCCTGCATCCGCAGTCACGGGAAGAAGCCGACAAGTTGTTCAATGGGCTTTCGCAAGGTGGGAGCGTTGAAATGCCAATGGAAGACACTTTCTGGGGTGCCTATTTTGGAAGTTTCAAAGACAAATACGGCGTTCACTGGATGATCAATTATCAGCATACGGACATTTAATGCTTTTGCCGGTTGGGACTGTGGTTCCGACCGGTAACTTTTAGCTAAATTGGGGCGTGCGCCTACTTCTTCTCCATAAATTATCACTGGTTGTCTTGGTATCGATATGCTGCTATTCGCCGCTCATGGCGCAGACGGACAGCTATGAATTCGACAGGCTTGACATCACAAATGGCTTATCAAACAACCAGGTAAACGCGATAATCAAAGACAGCAAAGGGTTTGTATGGGTTGGCACGATGAGTGGCCTCAACCGCTATGATGGATATAACTTCAAAGTGTTTCGTCATAAGATGGACGACTCTACTACGATCAATGATGATTTCGTAAGTCATATCGTTCATGGCCCCGATGACAAACTGTGGATGCTTACCAGGTATGGATGGAATATCTACGACCCGAAGACCGAAAGGTTCAATCGCCGACCGCAGCAATGGCTAAGATCTATCGGCATCAGCGTTGATGATTTCACTACGATTGTAAAAGACCCATTGGGTAAATTCTGGTTCGTTGCGCCTGGCACCGGCCTGTACAGATTCGATCCCGCTACCCGCACTACCGATTTTTTCAATTATCATAGTAAACTTCTTCCTCTTTATTCTAACAATGTGCCTTCCATTGCTTTTGATAAAAGCGGGAATTGTTGGTTCATTTATAGGGAAGGCATACTAGAGAAACGGGATCGTAGCGGGAAAAAATTATTACAGCGGAGTGAAGTACTAAGGGAACAAGTTAGTGTAACCAATCTGCAATATTCAATGTATGTGGACACTGACAACAATCTCTGGATTTATACCATCGGCGCTGCAAATGGCGTTTATAAATACATCACTTCAGAAAATAAATTAGTTCCGATCAATGCAAGGTTTGGTAACCCTCGTCTGAATAATAATCTCATCAGCGGTATTGTTGAAGACGATCATGGAAACATGTGGGTCGCCACAGATCACGGCGGCATAAATGTGATCAATAAAGAAAGCAACACCATTACGTATTTATTGAGCGACGAAGGTGACAGTAAGAGCCTTAGTCAAAACAGTGTCACAACCGTATTCAAAGATGATCTCGGAATAATCTGGGCGGGTACATATAAAAAAGGGCTCAATCATTTTCATCAACAAAGTCATACGTTTCCCTTGTATCAGCATAAATCGTCAGTGGAAAATGGACTGATGTACAATGACGTTAATAAGTTCGTTGAAGATGCGAAAGGAAACATCTGGATTGGCACAAACGGTGGGGGCCTAATATATTTCGATAGGAAAAACAACTCCTTCAAACAATACCTGCACGATCCTAAAGATCCCAACAGTTTGTCCAATAACGTTATCGTCAGCCTATTGATCGATCACCAACAAAAACTGTGGATCGGTACTTATTTCGGGGGCTTGAATTGCTTTGATGGCAAGCGGTTCATTCACTATAGGCATGATGATGCTGATCCGCATAGCCTCATAGATGATCGTGTTTGGGAGATCTATGAAGACAGTGAGAACAATTTGTGGGTCGGCACAATGCAGGAAGGGCTTGATCTTTTTGATCGCACCCAAAATAAGTTCATCCACCACCGGCCCGGGCCCGGTAATGCACTCAAGTCTGGCTTTATTTCATCAATCGTGGAAGACAGGCTTGGTAATCTGTGGATAGGAACAGCTATCGGCCTGGATCGTTTGGATAAAAAGACCGGACGCTTTACACATTACGAAAATATAGAAGCCAACAAGAATAGCTTAAGCCATAAAAATGTAATTGAATTGCTGGAGGACAGTCGCGGCCTGTTTTGGATCGCTACCCGTGATGGACTTAATCTTTACAATCCCTCTACCGACGATTTTACCGTGTACCGAACAGCAGATGGACTGCCTGAAAATTCAATCGTTACGCTTCGCGAGGACGATGCAGGGAATTTGTGGTTGGGCACATTGAATGGTTTATCCAATGCAATTGTTACAGTGGGTACTGATGGAGATGTTTCATTGCGGTTCCGAAATTACGATGAAACAGACGGTTTGCAGGGTCGCCAGTTCAATGAAAATGCCGCGCTGAAAACACGCAAAGGCGAATTGCTTTTTGGCGGTGCCAATGGATTCAACCTCTTTCATCCCGATGGCATTCAAACTACAGCATTGAAACCGCGGCTTGCGTTTACCGATTTTCAATTGTTCAATAACAGTGTTTCCATTGGTAAACATTATAACGGAAGAGTGCTTCTTCCCGAATCTATTTCTACTACAAGATCAGTTACTCTGAAATTCAACCAGGATGTTTTCTCTATAGAATTTGTAGCACTGAATTATCTCAATTCAGATAAGATAAAATACTCGTATAAACTCGAAGGATTCAATAAGGAGTGGCTTACTACAAATGGTAATAGCAGGAAAGCTACGTTCACCAATCTGGATCCCGGCACCTATACGTTGCTGGTTCGCGCTTCCACTGAAGAGGAAAGCTGGATGGGGGATCCCCTGAGTTTGGAGATCAAAGTACTGCCTCCGTTCTGGCGTACTGACCTTGCTTACGTAGTATACTTTTTGCTCATTACAACATCGTTGGTAATAGGAAGAAATATGATCGTCAGGCGAGCGCAATCAAGGTTTGCCCTGGAACAGGAAAGACGCGAGGTAAATCGCCAGCATGAGTTGGATCTTTTGAAGATCAGGTTCTTTACAAATGTGAGTCATGAATTTCGGACACCGTTATCGCTTATCATAACACCCGTGGAAAAGATGCTGAAGGAATCCTCATCATCTACAGAAAGGAAACAATTCCAGATAATACATCGAAATGCACGTCGCTTATTAAACCTGGTTAATCAGTTACTCGACTTCCGCCGAATGGAAGAACAGGAATTGAAGTTACATAAGTCGCCGGGCGATATCGTTCAGTTTACAACTGATATTGCTGAATCTTTCCGGGATATTTCCGAAAGCAAACGAATCCATTTCACGATACAGAGTGTAGGAGAATCGGTGATCACCGACTTCGACCATGAAAAACTTGAACGCATACTTTTCAATCTGTTATCCAATGCATTTAAGTTCACGCCATCGGGTGGAGAAGTGAAGGTTATTGTTGAGCTCATCGAGAAAGAAGATCAAAATCTTTTCCAGGTGAAGGTCATTGATACAGGAATCGGTATCGAAAAGGACAAGCACGAAAAAATATTCGACCGGTTCTTTCAGAATGATATTCCCGGTTCTATGGTCAACCAGGGTAGCGGTATTGGTTTGTCGATAACTAAAGAGTTTGTAAGGTTACACCAGGGCGTGATCAGGGTTCAAAGCGAACCGGGCAAAGGCAGTTGCTTCACTGTTTTGTTGCCACTATCAACGATACAAATTCAATCAGTAGTGAAACCCGTCCTTGAAACGGCGTTTGAAACACTTAGCAGCAACACCCATTCACGGGACAATCAAACCTCAGTTGAACCTGCCAAAGGGAAAAAGAAAACCATTCTGCTTGTTGAAGACAACGACGATTTTAGGTTTTATATCAAGGACAACCTTAAAACTTATTATACCATCATCGAAGCGGAAAACGGTAAGGCCGGCTGGTCAAAGGCGCTTGCTGACCATCCTGACCTGGTGGTTACTGACATCAGCATGCCGGAGATGAATGGCATCGAGCTTTGCAATAAGATCAAGAATGACAGCCGAACCTCTTTCATCCCTGTCATTTTATTAACCGCTCTCACTGGTGAGGAACAGCAATTAGCTGGACTGCAGACTGGAGCGAACGACTATATGACCAAGCCTTTCAATTTCGAGATCCTGCTCTCAAAGATCCGCAACCTCCTGACAGAAAAGGAGCAGCTCCAAAAAACCTTTCAAAAGCAGGTCCAGGTCCAGGTCACTGATATACATCCCTCATCTGCCAGCGAGAAGTTTATGCAACAGTTATTGACCGTTGTTGAAAAGAACATTGCGAATGCAAGCTTCTCCGTCGAGGAATTAAGTAGAGAAATGTTCATGAGCCGGGTGGCTCTATACAAAAAGGTATTTGCCCATACCGGCAAAACACCTGTTGAATTCATTCGTCATGCCCGGTTGCAGCGTGCCTGCCAGTTATTGAAGAAGTCTGATATGACAATCGCCGAAGTGGCATACGAAGTTGGCTTTAATAATCCCAAAAAGTTCTCCCAGTATTTTAAAGAGGAATTTGATATTCTTCCATCTACTTACCAATTGAACCATAAGACTGGCAATTGACGCTCAGGGCGTTAAGTTCCAGGTTAACATTTGAATACCCATTCATAAACTAAGGAGTACCCTCGTTTCCAGGTAGACGGTCCATATTTAGGGCAGGAAAAAACTCACTAAAAACGATCTTGCCATGCGTGGACTTCGAACCTCTGCTGCCAGTATTCTGTTCATCAGTTTTTTATTATCAGGACTTTGTTTGTTTGCTAATGTTGATAATGGGAATGTCGTTGAACAGGCTAACGGTGTTACCATTTACCCAGACCTGCGGTATTCAGGGAATACCAGGGCGGTGCGACTGCAGGTAATCAATGACAAAATAATCAGGGTTACCGCCTCTCCTGAAAAAAAGATCCCCGATCCCAAAAGCTTAATTCTGGTCCCCTTCACTTACAGTAAGAACTGGAAACTAGTTAAGAAAAGCGATCGCGTAGAACTCAATACCCCTGCGATCAAAGCAACGGTAATGCTCTCTACCGGGGCAGTATCTTTTACGGATCTGCAGGACAGGAAACTATTAAGTGAAAGGCCTTTCAATGGCAGATCGCTGGAATCTGCCGTGTATGAAGGACAACCCTCCTACCAGGTCAGACAGACTTTCGAAACAACAGCTGATGATGCCTATTACGGATTAGGTCAACACCAGGATGATCAATACAACTATAAGGGACAGCAGGTGTTTCTTTTTCAAAACAATACCGAAGTAGCCATTCCCTTCCTTTTAAGCAGTAAGAACTATGGCCTGCTTTGGGATAATTATTCTATCACTTATGTAGGAGATGCACGACCACTAATTCCCTTATCCAGATTGAAGCTTTACTCAAAAGAAGGTGAGTACGGATGGCTGACGGCTTCTTACAGTAACGATCGGAACAAGCCTTCAGAAATTGCTTTCGTAAAAGCGGAGTCGGATATCAGTTATCCGTTTCTCAATGATACGAAGATGCGATTGCCTGCAGACTTCAACATACAAAACGGTGTCATCACTTGGGAGGGCTCCATAGAATCAGCATTAGCAGGAACCCACAAATTGAAATTGACATACGCAGGTTATACACGTGTGTGGATCGATGGTAAGCAACAAATGGATCACTGGCGCCAAGCATGGAATCCCGGTTCAGCGGTGATAAATATGTCGCTCGAAGCAAATAAGAAATATCCTATCAAGATCGAATGGATACCGGACGGAGGAGAATCTTATCTGACGGTTGGATATCTTCCTCCTATACCTAAAGAAGACATTAATTCCTATACATTCTCGTCTGAAGCGGGAAAGCAGCTGGACTATTATTTTATAGCAGGAAACAACGCTGATGAGGTGATATCGGGCTACCGGAAACTAACGGGCAAAGCAACCATTGTTCCTAAATGGGCGATGGGATTCTGGCAAAGTCGCGAACGATACAAGACACAGCAGGAGCTGCTGGACGTCGTTTCAGAGTTTCGTAAGCGCAGGATACCTCTTGATAATATAGTGCTCGACTGGAGTTACTGGAAGGAAGCCGAATGGGGCAGCCAGGAATTCGACGCATCGCGATTCCCCGATCCTGAGGGGATGATCAAAAAAGTTCACGATGCCAATGCGCAGATCATGATCTCTGTATGGCCAAAGTTTTACGAGGGAATCCCTGAATATGATGATTTCAAAAAGAACGGATTTCTTTATCCCAGGAATGTGGCGGACAGGCAGCGGGACTGGATTGGTAAAGGATACGTTTCTACTTTCTATGATGCATTCAACGAAAACGCACGCAAGGCTTTTTGGGATCTGATACATAAGAAGCTTTACACTAAAGGCATCGATGCGTGGTGGATGGATGCCAGCGAACCCGACATATTATCCAACGTATCTCCAGAAAAGAGGAAGTCCCAAATGGTGCCATTGTCCTCAGGCATAGCTGCTGAATACTTAGGTGCATATCCACTTGAAAACGCAAAAGGAATTTATTTCGGTCAGCGTTCTGTTGACACGAATAAGCGTGTGTTCCTGTTGACGCGTTCCGGATTTGCAGGTTCGCAACATTATGGAGCAACGATATGGAGTGGAGATATTGCTTCGCGATGGGAAGACATGAAGTCGCAGATCTCTGCTGGTTTGAACTTCTCTATGTCAGGCTTACCATTTTGGACAATGGACATTGGTGGTTTCTCCGTAGAAAGAAGATATGAACGACCAAACGATGCTGACCTCGAAGAATGGAGGGAATTGAATACCAGGTGGTACCAGTTTGGAGCATTTGTTCCCTTATTCAGAGCGCACGGCCAGTTTCCTTTCCGCGAGATATACAACATCGCACCAGAGAATCATCCGGCATATCAAAGCATGTTGTATTACAATAAACTTCGTTACCGGCTGATGCCTTATTTGTACACGCTTGCCGGCATGACCTATCATAAAGATTATACCATCATGCGCGGACTGATCATGGATTTTCCGGATGATAGCGCTGTGAAAAACATCGGTGATCAATACATGTTCGGACCTTCTCTTTTGATCAATCCGGTATTCTCTTACAAACAACGTAACCGGGAAATGTACCTCCCGAAAGGACAGGGATGGTATGATCTGTATTCTGGAAAGTATTTGGAAGGAGGTCGCAAAATTAGCATTGACGCGCCTTACGAACGCATGCCCCTTTTTGTTAAAGAGGGTTCGATCATTCCGTTTGGCCCTGAATTGCAATACACGAATGAACGCCCCGCGGATACTATCACTTTATTTGTCTACACAGGTAAAGATGCATCGTTTGAATTGTATGAAGATGGAGGCGATACGTATGACTATGAAAAAGGAAAGTATTCCACTATCAGATTCGATTACAGCGAAAAGAATAATACGCTCACAATTGCAGATCGCAAAGGATCATTTGAAGGGATGATCAACGATCGTGCATTCAGGATCGTCAGAATTAGTCGCAATGCGCCTCATCCATTAAGCTTCGACACAAATCCTCCAACTACTTTATATAATGGAAAGAAGATAGTCATCAGGTTTTGACTTTAAATGCTAACATATGCTACCAACCATCATCAAACCAGTCTTACGATTGCTGCTTTGGACAATTGTTATTGTCCTGTATTCTGGCAGTGCCTTTGCCCAGGCCAACAGGGTAAATGGAATTGTATTAAACGATCGAACCGGCGAACCTGTTGCCGGTGCAACGGTCAGTGTAAAAAATTCAAACAGGTCGCTTGCAACCGATGCAAGTGGGCGTTTTTCCATTGAAGCTGCACCCGCAGATGTGCTGGTGATCAGCTATGTGGGTTACACTACGCAGGAAGTTACCGCCGGAAATGGCAATCTATCCATACGGATGGCGGAATCAAATGCGCAGATGGAAGAAGTGGTCGTTATCGGTTATGGAGTGCAACGAAAAAAACTTGTTACCGGTGCGAACCTTTCTGTAAAGGGTGAAGACATTCAACGTCAAAACACCACCACTGCGTTGCAGGCATTGCAGGGACAGGCCGCTGGCGTCCAGATCACCACAACCTCGGGTCGGCCGGGATCAGGAATGAACGTGGTTATACGTGGGAAAGGTACAACCGGTAATAACGCGCCGTTGTATATTGTCGATGGAGTTTACACCGGTGACATTTCTTATCTCAATCCTGCGGATATACAATCCATTGATGTTTTGAAAGATGCTGCATCAGCAGCCATCTATGGTTCGCAGGGTGCGAATGGAGTTATTCTTGTAACTACTAAAACAGGCCGGGCCGGACAGAAACCGCAAGTGACGCTGGATGCGTTCTATGGATGGCAGAGTTCGCCGCGCAAAGCGGATCTTCTAAATGCAAGAGAGTATGCGATCATTATGAATGAAAGCGCGATCAACTCGGGCAAATCACCATTATTCACCAATGAGCAAATCGACAATCTTCCAGTAAATACAAACTGGCTTGATGAAATGTTTGTAGAGAATGCGCCGACGCAAAACTATGTGCTCGGTGTGCAGGGCGGTGGCGGAAGCAGTGTCTATTCAACATCATTGGGATATACATCACAAGAGGGAATCGTTGGAGGTGCAGGAGTATCGCACTTTGATCGATTTACATTCCGCATTAACTCAGAGCACAGCATATATCAGAACAAGGTAAAGATCGGTGAACACTTAACGTTTACCTATCAACAGAATAATGGAATTGGAGTAGGCAACCAGTATAACAATTCACTGCGCGGTGCATTCAATACAAGCCCTTTTGTTCCGATGTACGATTCACTTGGAAACTTCTTTGACAACAGCGGTTCAACCTGGAATAACGGTGAATCAAGTCCTTATGCCGAGATGATGTTGAACAATCAGAACAGGAATAACAACCAACGATTGTTCGGCGACATCTATGTTTCGATAGAACCCATACGCGGTCTGCGTTTCCGCTCCAGCCTCGGAGTTAACGTAAGCAGTTCCGAAGGACGTTCCTTCAGGCCAACTTACAGGTTATCGATCTACTCATTCAATGACGACACATGGGTGAGCCAGTCGATGAGCCGCGGTAAGAGTTTGCAATTCGACAATTTGCTGAGTTATAATTTTGATGTAAGCGATCATAGTTTTGAAGTTCTTGCAGGAACTTCTGCGCTTAAATCAAATGGCTCCGCGATATTTGGAAGGAACCAGGATCTTGTATTTCCAGACCTGGTGCATGCATGGCTGACAAATGCAACAAATACGGAAGGTACGCTGATGACATTGAATGGTCAGCCTTATGAAGAAACACTCGCTTCTTATTTTGGAAGGTTGCAATATAATTTCAATGAAAAATACCTGTTCAATGCAACATTCCGTGCTGACGGTTCTTCAAGGTTTGCACCGGGCAATCGTTGGGGATATTTTCCTTCGGTGTCGGCAGGATGGGTCTTATCGCGTGAACATTTTCTCGAGAATATCAGCTGGTTAACATTTTTAAAGCTACGCGCAAGCTGGGGGCGTGTTGGTAACCAGAACATACCGAATACCCAATATCTCGCACCGGTTAGTTTCAATTTTGCATCCTATCCGTTCGGAAATGCTGAGGGCATATTAACACCAGGCGCGTTTCCAAGTCGTTTAGGAAACCCAGACCTGAAATGGGAAACATCTGAACAAACAAATGTGGGTATTGATGCAACGATCAACAAATTAAATGTTGCTTTAGACTATTACATAAAAGATACAAGAGACTGGTTACTGGTTGCGCCTGTGCTTGCTACTGCGGGTGCTGATGCGCCTTTCATCAATGGAGGTAATGTAAGAAACACAGGTGTGGAGCTTGCATTGAATTATCGCGACAGAGCGGGGCAGTTAAACTATTCAGTAGGCATCAATGCCGCTTATAATAAGAATAAGATTGGCAACATTCCAACTCTTGATCATATTATTCATGGCAATACCAATTCATTGTTTGATAACTCACTCGAATTCTATCGGGCACAAAATGGTCATCCCGTTGGATACTTCTGGGGTTTGAAAACCGCGGGTCTCTTTCAGACAGAAGCAGATGTTGTAGCGCATAATAAGGGAGGGCAGGTGATTCAACCTAACGCGCAACCGGGTGATGTCCGATATGTTGATCTGAATGAAGATGGCATTATCAACGATCTTGATCGCACGCAGATAGGCGATCCAAATCCGGACCTTACCTACGGATTCAGCATCACTGCTGACTATAAAGGTTTCGATTTCTCGTTGCTTGCCAATGGAGTCGCTGGCAATCAATTGGTACAATCCTGGCGCAATCATGCGAATGCAAAAGCAAATTACTCCGCAGCTATCCTGGATCGCTGGCATGGACCAGGCTCTTCAGATCGCATTCCCCGGGTAACAGAGGACAATCGAAACTGGACACAATTCTCAGATTTATATATACATGATGGAGATTTTCTCCGCATCAGCAACATTACCATTGGATATGATCTTGCCCGTGCGATTGGTAAGAGTTATTTAAGCAAGGTACGCTTGTATGCCTCTGTTTTAAATCTCTACACTTTCACCAAATACAATGGAATGGATCCGGAGATTGGCTATGGTGAAGGATTTTCTTCAGGTGTTGATCTTGGATACTATCCACGCCCGCGTACAATTATGGTTGGTGCAAACATTCGTTTCTAACACTGAAAATGAACATCATGAAAAAATTATCAATATATTTCTTCGCATGCATGCTGCTGCTATTATCTGCATGTAGCAAGAGCTTCCTCGATACGGAAGATGTTACCACTGCATCTGAACAAAATTTTTATAAAACTCCGAACGACGCATTCAAAGCACTTGTTGGCGCATACGATGGGCTGCAGCGGGTGTGGACAGATGGCATCTCGCTTCCGGTTGCTGCAGAGGTTATGAGCGATAACACATTTGGCGGAACAGGAAACTCTGATGGTTTTGGTTATCAAATGATGGATGAATTTGATAAACTTCGATCACCGTCCGATCAAAACATGTTTAATGCAAACTGGGTCGCTTACTATAAAGCAATTTATCGTTGCAATATGCTTATCAGTAAGATGGAGCAGATCAATTGGACAGGGCAGGAATCTCTCCGACCGGTATATGAAAGTGAAGCGCGCTTTCTGCGTGCATACCTGTATTTTGATATGGTACGGTTGTGGGGAAATATTCCACTCGTTACAGTTCCAACAACTGAGAATGTACCGCAGGCAACTCCTGAAGAAGTATATGCCCTGATTGCCAGCGATCTCAAATTTGCAGCAGACAACCTGCCGGCTACCAGCTTCAATGCGTTAGCTCCCGCCAATCATGGCAGGGTTACAAAATGGGCTGCAGAGTCGATGATAGGACGAGTGTTTTTATACTATACAGGTTATTATGGTAAGCCGGATCTTGCTGGTGTCATCACTAAAGACGAGGCACTCGGCTACCTTGAAGATGTTATTGATAACAGCGGATATGCACTTGTTGAAGACTTCGCTTCCTTATGGCCTGCGGCTTCTACCAACGATTATGCAGGCGAAGTAAATAAAGAGACGATCTTTTCTATCAAGTACACTTTTACGAGCGACTACGATGGAAATGCAGACGGCAATCATTGGATGGTTATGAATGGAATTCGGGAGCAGTCGACCTATCCATATGGAAATGGCTGGGGCGGATCAACGGTGAATCCAAAATTATGGAATGCCTTCAATGCAAACGATATACGAAGGGCTGCTTCAATCATTTCGATTGCCGATGAAGAGATTGATTTCAAGATGAAGAATAATCAACGTGAGTATACGGGTTACTACATCAAGAAATATACGCCGATGTCTGATTCACTCGGCAACAGCCTTGCAGTTAAAATGGGCGGCGTGAATTTTATGATAGGTCAATTTCAGGACTATGTTTCTATTAGATACGCTGATGTATTGCTTATGGCTGCGGAACTCGGTTCATCTAATGCGCAGGAATATTTCGATGCTGTACGTAAGCGTGCTTATGGTGATAACTTCACTGCGCTAACAGTAAGCCAGGACAACATTATGAAGGAAAGAAGACTTGAATTTGCCCTTGAGGGACTCAGGTATTGGGATCTGTTGCGACAAGGTGTTGATGTGGCGGCGGCCACGATTGCAGAATCTACTACAGTAC
The DNA here is from genome assembly GCA_023437225.1 of Bacteroidota bacterium. GTDB lineage: Bacteria > Bacteroidota > Bacteroidia > Chitinophagales > Chitinophagaceae > Flavitalea. Next base: position 378,041 of record JAEZGS010000001.1, read on the forward strand.
AAAATGGTGGTGTAAATACAACCAAGACCATAACCGCTGCAAAGATCCAGGAAACAAAGGGATTACAACAGATTCCTTACACACAGATCACTCTATCTAATGGAGTTCTCAAACAAAACGCTGGTTGGTAAATGCTAAAACATCATCAAAGAAATTGATCAATATGAAATTCTTTAAAAATATAACATGGATGTTTCTTCTGGGGATATCCATGATGCTATCCTGCAAAAAGGATAAATACGGTCTTGATTCATTGCCTGATGAGTCAGCAATAAAATTTGAGGTGGTGCAGGATAGGAATATCGATCCTGGTGGCAATACAGTATATCTTATCAATCAAACACCACAGACAGTTCCTATCTGGGACTATGGCATTGGAAGATCAACGCGACAGGTGGATACTGTCAGATTCGCATTTGCAGGTGAGTATGAAATAAGATACTCGGTTGTTACCGGTGGCGGTGTAGTGGAAATGGACCCTGTAATCATCACCGTTACGGAAGACAATCTTAATTATGTGAACGATCCACTTTGGACATTACTCACTGGTGGTGTTGGAAACGAGAAGACATGGATTCTTGATGCAAATGAGAATGGCGATAAGAAATTTTTTACCAGCCCGATATATTTCGCGGGAATGGACAATGCCTATGGAACAATAGCAGATGACGGACAGTCGGTGGAATGGCGACAGGTATGTACGGATCCCGCAGGTCCAAATTGCTGGGTGTATGGTCCCAACTACACGAGTGATACCTGGGCCGCAGACAAGCGCGACTATGGCTTCATGACATTCAGTTTAAAAGGTGGTCCATTCTTGCAGACCGATCATAAAGGAGTTGCGGGTGTAGGCCAGCAATCAGGAACGTTTTTCCTTGATGTAAATACGCTTACACTTACCACTACCGATGCCACGCCGCTGCATGTCGCTTATACGCCAAATGATGTTGTTGGACTGAACAGCTGGCGCATCCTGTCACTCACTGAAAACACGATGCAACTTGCAGTGAAGAACAAAACAAAAGCTGAATACCAGGTATTGAATTTTATTTCCAAGGAATACAGTGATAGCTGGACACCTCCACCACCTCCACCTTCTAAGCCAGATGAGGGTTTCAATCCAGTTTTTGCACCAGGGGAATTGTTGACGATGCTTACGGGTGGTGCAAACTCCGGCAGATTCTGGACCCTTGATGCAAGTGGCAATCCTGTTGACTGGATCGCGAAAGGTAATGGCTGGACGGCTAACAAGCAGTCATCTTATAATTGGGGATGGAATGAAAGCTGGGACGAGGCCGCAAGCAATGCGTGGATCCGATTCGATAATGTTGGTGGACAAAACTATACCCGCTTTCAAAACGGAGTTACTACAACAGGAACTTTCACCATCGATGAGGCGAATAATGAGATAACACTCGTTGGAAATACTTTATTAAGAAATGAATCCAGTTGGATGGATCCGAAAACAAACAAGATCAAAGTGATCAAGGCATTCCCCAACGACTTCAGAACGAAAGGCATTTGGTTCGGTACAAGTTATGATGCTACAAAAGACGAATGGTTTGCATTCCATTACATAATCCCATAATGCGTTAGCGGTCCGGGCCGTGTGGTCCGGCCGCTTATTACAATAGTACTTTACTCATAATCGTAGGGATATTCGTGTTCCGGCTTTACCTTGCAGTGGCGGTTTTGCTAATCACACAGGACTGATGATGCAAAGCTGTTGCTGAAACAAATGATTATGGATATTAGACTGTTTTCTCTATTGATGGCATTGATCATGGCGGCGGGCTGCACTCATAAAATGCGGCCGCAAAATTCGTCAGTTACTGTGCGTTCATATGCCCATGTACAACCGTTGTTGAAAGGCATGAAGCATAATGCGATTATTCGACTGGGTATCTATCAACCAATCACAGCTGCGGGCGAAACAGTTAAAGTCATCGAGTTGAAATTAAATGATGCAGCACGTGCATCGATAGACAAATTTGAACTTTATAACACAGGAATTGAAACTGCATTTTCAACAAGTAAGCTTGTTGGAACCGCGCGCTCTGAGGGAGCTACGATCAATGTTTCTCTTAACCTTGCGTTGAAGCCGGGATGGAATTACTTATGGTTAGATGCACATGTACGTGAAGATGCGAATATGGATGCCCGACCTGAAGTGCACATATCGCGAGTGGAGTTTTCCAAAAGTAAAACCACGGAGATCGCTGAACAGGGTGACTATAAAAGAAGGATAGGAGTCGCTGTGCGAAAAGCGAATGACGATGGTGTGCATACCTATCGCATACCAGGCATTGCTACAACAACCAAAGGTTCACTTATCGCGGTGTACGATATACGGTATAAACACAGCGGAGATCTTCCGGCGAACATTGATGTCGGTATGAGTCGCAGTACCGATGGAGGAAAGACATGGGAGCCGATGAAGGTCATTATGGACATGGGAGCACCGCATGAGAACAATGGTATTGGTGATCCCGCGGTACTTGTTGATCCGGCAACAGGCAAGATCTGGGTGGCCGCATTATGGAGTAAAGGCAATCGTTCGATCGCCGGCTCGCAACCCGGCTTATCGCCGGACACTACAGGCCAGTTTATGCTTGCCAGCAGTGATGACGATGGGTTGACATGGTCGCACCCATACAACATCACAACACAGGTGAAAGATCCGAAGTGGCATTTATACTTCAATGGTCCTGGCAACGGGATCGTCATGAAAGATGGAACCCTTGTGTTTCCTTCTCAATATTGGGACGAATCTACCAAGCCGGGGCTGCCACATTCATCTATCATCTATAGCAGGGACAACGGTAAAACCTGGCGTTCGGGAATCGGTGCAAAAGCCAATACTACAGAAAGCCAGGTGGTTGAAACAACACCGGGTACTTTGATGTTAAACATGCGTGATAATCGCGGCCGCTTCAGATCGGTTTCCATTACAAAAGATCTGGGGAAAACATGGGTGGAGCACATCACTTCTTACAATACCCTTGTTGATCCTGTTTGCATGGCAAGCTTCATTAAGGCAGAAGTGAATGTTCCGGGCAAAGGAAACAGCGAAGTGTTATTCTTCGGCAATGTTGCATCGCCTTCAACTCGTCATAACATGACAGTGAAAGCCAGCCTGGATCTTGGTGAGACTTGGCCGCATAAATATGAATTGTTGATTGACGAACGTATGACATACGGTTATTCCGCGCTCACGCGCATCGATGCAAATTCTCTTGGGTATTTGTACGAAGGAGAACGCGATCTGTATTTTGTTCGTATCCCTGTATCAGAACTAATAAAATAAGTTGCCTTGTTGCAATCTATTTATTTCTTCAACCGGTTGATCCACATGATGACACCGGTGATAGGGAAACTTACGCCAAGTAAACAAACAATCACCGCGATGATCTTGGAGGGTAATCCGAAGATTGAGCCAACGTGTATGGGTTTGAAGGCGGCGCGCACACGTTGACCTACATTCTTTTCACTGAATTTGAGATCGCCGATTATTTCACCTGTATATTGATTGGCGTAATAAACATCGCTTGCGCTTTCATGTGCACCAATGGGCAAGACAGAAATGTTGTAGGTGCCTGTTGAGTCATTGGGCGCACGCAATGTATAAAATTGAGCTTCAGGTACCTTTGCCGTAATCGACGCGAAAGCCGCATCATATCCCGCTTTGCGTGTGTCCGCCACATATTCAGATTTTGGTGCTTCAGGAGATTTCGGAGTGGTGCCGGTCACAGAATAGATACCATCATTGAACCATTTGAATGACCATGCCAGCGCTGTGAACGCGAAGATGAAGAGAATGATGGATGAATAAAATCCTAATACAATGTGCAGATCATGATTTACGCGTTTCCAGTTTGCATTGGTTTTGATCTTTAGGCGCTGCTTTAATATCGCCATGTTTTTTGGCCACCAGAGTATGATACCGGTAATTATTATAAACAGGAATACCAGGGTAGAAACACCGGTGATTGTTTTTCCGATGCTGCTGTCATTCCCTAATAACCAACGATGCAAGGCAAACATTGTGTAGAAAAAAGTTTCGCGATAATTATACAGATCAGTGATCTCTCCTGAATATGGGTTGATGAATACGGTGTGTGTAGGTCGGCCAGGACCCGCTGGTGCAGCCGCTGCTGGAGCTTTGCCCTTATTTTGTGCATCCTTTGATTTCTTCAGTGTCACTCCAATTTCAATCGTTCTTTCTGCATCGGGGTAGATCTTTACGGAGCCGATCTTTGCATCCGGATAAGTCGCCTTTACAATCTTAGTAAGCGAGTCGATGGGCAATCGTTTTGCCTGCTGTTTTTCTGTGTCCGATAGTTCGACGAAATAGCGCTGCGGATCAAGCATCTGCTGCAACTCTTTTTCAAAAACAAGTACGGCACCTGTGAAGCAACAAATCATTATTACAAGACCTGCGGCAAGACTCAGATAAAGGTGGATGTTACGAAAGAAAATTTTCATCGGCGAATATTTAAAAAGCCGGGACTAAGTCCCGGCAATCATTATAATGTGTTGCGACCAGCGCTGAATTTTAGAATTTATAATTAAAGGTAGCTACAAATTGTGTGGGTGGAATAGGGTTGATGCTGTAATTCTCGTGCACATAATAATTGTAGGCGTTTGTAATGTTTGATGCCTTGGCGAGGACAGAGAATTTCTTAAAGCTGTATCCGAGTGAAACGTCGATTGTTGTAAAACCGGGTACTTCTATTAATCTCGAATATTGTTGCGCCTGCTGCTTCGTATTGTTCCATCCACCAAATCGGTCGCCAGTGTAAAAGAGTGAAGCACCCACGCGGAATCCTTTCAACTTCTCACAGGGGATGTTATAAAAGATACTGGCGTTGGCTGTATGTGCGGGTGTGTTCACCAGTCTTTCGCCTTCCACATAGTTGCCTTTCGCATCAGGTGTCTGAGTGTACCGCATGTAATTATAGCTATAGCCTGCTATCACGTCCATACCTGCAAAGGGATGAGCGGTGATATCGAGTTCGACCCCGTCACTGGTAGTTTGACCGGTGAGTTCTTTGAAAGCAGTGTTGTTATTTACTGTGCCATCAGGTAAGAATTGAGCTGTTTGTGCGAGGTTATGATTTATAATGCGATAACCGGTGATGTTGGCGGACAGTTTGCCTTTGATCAGATCGTTCTTAACTCCCAATTCAAATTGGTCGATCATCGATGGCTTCAGCGCGTTACCATACACATCTGTTCCACTATTAACAGTGAATGAATTCGCATAGCTGGCAAAGAAAGAAGTGTTTTCCACCGGGCGGTAAACAAGACCTACACGTGGAGTAACAGCATCGTCATATTTCGATTTCCCGAAAGTTGAATTTTTCGAAAGAAGATCAACAGTTTCTGCGGGTCTTGCTTCCTGGTAGGAATAACGAACTCCAAGCAAAACTTTGAATTTCGCAGAAAGGCTTATCAGATCCTGCACATATGCACCAATCCTGTTTGTAGGAGTATATACAACGCGTATTCTGTTTGCTTCAGGAATATCTGTTCTTGCTACATATTTGGAAGGATTTAGAATATTGAAACTATCGTAGATAGCCGGTTGATTGAAAGTATAGGCAGTGGTATAGTAACGGTCGGCATCGATACCCGCAAGTAACGTATGTTCGATCTTGCCAGTCTTGAATTTTCCATTGATATCAATCTGTGCCATGTAATAATCTTCGCGATTGTCCTGTCTTCCTAATGGCCGTGCCCAGTTGCCATTCGCATCTGCCTGTATCCTTTCTGTAGAATAGTAATCTCTTGAGTAGTCCTGGTAGGACGTTGTTACATGAAGCTTCCACTTCTCATTAAAGCTGTGTTTTAATGAAGCGGTTGCAGTGGCCTGTTTTGTTTTCGCATACTGCCATGTTGCACCCATAAATCTAGAACGAGGAACGTCCGGCACTTTTGTGTTGTTCAATGAACCAATTCCAAAATCCGGTGTGAATTCATGTTGAAGGTAGTCGCCCTGCACAAGAAGTTCAGTACGTTTACCCAATTTGAAAAGCAGTGATGGATTTATATACACGCGGTCAGACTCAACAACATCGCGATAGCTTCCAGCGGATTCATATGCTCCATTGATCCGGAATGCAACTCCACTGCTGATGGGACCATAAATATCAAATGTTGGTTTGATGAGGTTGTAGCTTCCCACTCTCAGAGAAACCTCTCCACCGAAATTGAATTTCGGTTGTTTTGTTACCATGTTTACTATTCCACCTGGAGCAACATTACCGTAAAGGATCGCAGCACTTCCTTTTAGCACCTCAACTTTTTCCAGGGAGCTTACTTCAGGCATTGCGCCGCTGTTTACACGCGCACCATTTTTAAATAGATTATTTGAGCCGAATGAATATCCACGACCGGAAAAGCTTTCCTGTGTACTTGCACGGGTGGTAGCGAGATAGATGCCATTCACATTGCGGATGACATCGCTAAGACGGCCTGCCTGTTGTGCTTTTATATGATTTTGCCCGATCACGGAAATGCTTTGCGGCAGGTCCATTGGGTTGATGTTGACTTTTCCAACAGAAACAACACGTGCATTGATCATTTTACTTGGTGTGATCACCACTTCGGCGAGCGTCTTAAAATCTTCGACCAGCGTAAATTGTACACTCGTCACCTTGCCCGGAACAACTTCAACCAGGGATTCTTTCGTTTCAAGACCAATGTTAGAGACAATGAGTGTGTACTTGCCTTCCACCAGGTTATCGAATACGAAAGATCCGTCTTCCTGTGTAGTTGTGGAAAGAGTGGTGCCCTGAAGGCTGGCCGTCACAAACGGAGCCGGACGCCCGTCGCGAGTGGTCACTTTACCAGCGATCAAGCCAGTTTTGTCTACCACCGGTATGGTTGTACCTGTAAATGAAATGTTCCCCGCAACAGCTCCATTCAGTGAGCTTTGAGCCTGTAAACCGTTGTATATTAAGATGAAGCATCCAATAAGCAGTGTAGTCAATATCCTTTTCATACCGTTCAAATGATGTGAGGTGCAAAGGAATGTTGAAACAATGGGCTTTCCTCCCGCAATTGGGAAAACGTTTTACGGGAAACGGAAAGGCGGGAGTTCTAATGTGCTAATGTGCTAATGTGCTAATATGCTAGTGTGCTAATATGCTAGTGTGCTAATATGCTAGTGTGCTAATATGCTAGTGTGCTAATGTGCTAATACAGGATGTGCTAATA
>JAEZGS010000009.1 GCA_023437225.1 Bacteroidota bacterium
CCGTTTCTCCGTTTCTCTGTTTCTCCTGACTACCGACTACCTATTCATCGCTTCGAAAGAAGGCTGGTCATTGGATGTCTGAGGTTTGCATACCCCATCATATCCACTTTGATACTTCCAACACTGATGGGACTTTCAATGCGTACGGGTACTTTGTTTTCATCATCGGTGACCCATACGGTCATTTTCTCACCGCCCTCGAAGATCGTTCCTTTAATAAGCAGCGGCTTGAATTTGATCGTCTTGAATTTTCCGTAACGCGTTTTGATGGTTTCTTTACCCAGGTAACGCACATACATATTGAAGATCTCCTTATCAAGAAATAAGGTAAATGGAATTTTATCGTTCGTCTTGTATTTGTTGAAATCAATGTTACGAGAATAATAGATAGCGCTTAACACATCCTGCACACATCCGGGCACACGATATACACCCTCATTTGTAACGGCAGTATTGGTGACCTTGTTGAAAGTTACATTTTCATATTTCTTATAGCCCCCTTCATACACGTTGCGAATGAACTTAAGTGGCTGCATGGTTGCGGTGTCCACAAAAGACTCGTATTTGTCTCTTACCTTAAAAAAGTTGTCGTAAAATGAAAATGTTTTACCGTCGCCGATGATGTGGTATACGACGCGGTTATTCATCCGCTCGAGTCGCGAAGAAAACTCCGCTTCTCCGGCGGCGGCATACAAACCGGCAACAGAATAGTACACCGTATAGTTCAGCTTTTCATTGGATGAAAACGCTTTGTTGGAGATCCCGCAAAAGTCATTATTCGTCTGCTGTGGAAATGCAACGGTTATCAGCAGCGATAACACACTGTATCGAAATAATTTCATTCTCTCTCCATTTTATTCGCCCGGCTTCGTCTTGAATAAACGAATGCTTAAGATAAGCAAACTACCAATTAAAGCAGGAATTACAAGATTAATTATCCATATGGCAAAGGACACAGCGAGTATGCCCATTGTATTTCCACTATAGATGGTAACCAGCTCAATGCTGGTCTTCCAACGCACTCCAAGGTCAGTGAAAACTGCTATCGATGGAATGATCGCCAGCGTCAGAAAAACCACGCTCACGGAGCAAAACGATTCCCACCAGCTGAGTTGCACATTGAACGCATCGAACAGAAGGTAATATTGCAACATGAAGATCAGAAACCGCCCGGCGCTTAAAGACAGCATTCTTAGTAATACGGTTGCCTGGAAGCCTCGTAATACGTCAAGATAGGGGGTAAGATTTTTCAGAAAGGGAAATCGCTCGATGAAGCCGATCAAACGGCCAAGTCGGAAATATATCAGCACAAGAATCAGGGCAGTGATGGCGATGCTGATCCACAATACATCAAACCATATGAAATCAAATCCCGCTTTTCCTGCACTGTTTCTGAGGTACAACATACCCCCGAGGCCTGCCAGGAATGTAATTATAAGCTGCGCGATGCTGCAGACAAAAGTTACCGGCATTGAAGTGAGTCGCAATTCCTCTTTCACATACAAGATCCGCCCAACATACTCTCCCACCCTGTTGGGTGTAAACAGCGCCATTGTGTTTCCGGTTAATACTCCCTTGAAAGCAGTTCCCAAATTGATATGCTGCACATCGCGAAGCGACAGTTGCCATTTTCTGGCTTCCACACCCCAGTTGACGAACATGAGAAAAAATACAATTGCCAGTTCAATTGCAGATCTGCCTGATAGTGCTTCATAAACCTGCTGAAGTGAGGACTCCCAATCCTGCTGTCGCTGTACCTGCCGGTAAATAGAGAACAATACAAGGCAAAACACCGCGGGGCCAACAACATAGTTGAGGATTAATTTGATATTTTTGCCAGGTGCGAACAAAGTAGTGCGCAAAATAAATCAATCATCTCTTCTTGCAAAAGCCAACCCGTGTAATATTAGGCATTGATCCCGGAACCTTACTGATGGGTTACAGTATTATACAGATTCACGGCAACAAGCCCGAAATGATCGAGATGAATGTGTTGAAGCTGAATCCGCGACTGGATAACTACAAGCGACTTCAACTCATCCATGAGAAAGTAAGTTTGCTCATTAAAACCTATGAGCCGCACACATTCGCGATTGAAGCTCCATATTTTGGCAAGAACGTTCAGAGTATGCTCAAACTCGGGCGTGCGCAAGGCGTTGCGATTGCCGCTGCAATGCAGGCTGGCATTACCGTTACTGAATATTCTCCGCGAAAAGTGAAACAATCGATCACAGGCAATGGCAATGCCGACAAGGAGCAGGTATGGAAAATGCTCCAGCAAATACTGTCATTAAAGAATCATGAGTTGAATTCGCACGATGCTTCTGATGCGCTTGCCGTTGCAATATGCCATCACTTCCAGGACAATCCTGCACTTCAATCAACAGAAAAAAAATTAAAGGGCTGGGAAGCGTTCATAGCTCAAAACCCAAATCGTCTTCTCCGATAGTTCAATGAAAATTATTTCTTTGCACCCAATGCGTCCAAAATGTTTCGCTGGATGTCTTCAAAATCCTGCTTTGTAAGTTGCAGCTTCTTACGGGTGAAATTAAGATCATCTGCGCCATTGATCGGCACGAGATGCATATGAGCGTGCGGCACTTCAAGACCCATTACAGATATACCCACCCGGTCGCAGGGAAATATCTGTTCCATCACTTTTGCGATGGGCTTTGCGAACAGTAACATCTCTGATAAAAGATCATCAGGAAGGTCAAAAAACTTATCTATCTCGACTTTTGGTATCACTAAAACATGCCCCTGAACCATCGGGTTGATATCGAGGAATGCAAAAAACTTTTCGTTTTCAGCGATCTTATAAGAAGGAATTTCCCCGCGGATGATCTTTGTAAAGATTGTCATACTGTGATATTATCAATCTGAAACTTCACAACACCTGCCGGAACTTTTACTTCGGCAACTTCACCCACTACTTTACCCACGAGACCCTGCCCTATCGGTGAAGTGATCGATATCTTATTCTGCTTCAGGTCGGCTTCTTTTTCAGAAACGATCTGGTAAGTCAATTGCTTTTTCGTATTCAGGTTGGTAAGAGTAACTTTCGTAAGGATCGACACTTTGCTTGTATCCACATTATCTGCTTCAAGAATTCTTGCACTTGCAATGTCTCCTTCAAGCTTCTTGATTTTTGCTTCAAGAAGACCCTGACTTTCTTTGGCAGCATCATATTCTGCATTCTCCTTAAGATCACCTTTCTCGCGAGCTTCAGCAATGGCGCGCGCTGCGGCAGGCCGGTCTACAGTGCGCATACGCTGCAACTCTTCCTTCATTTTTTCCAGTGTCTCTTTGGAAACATACAGTACACCGTTCATAAATAACCTCCTTGTTTTTGAGTAAACACAAAAAAAAGAACAACGCCTCAGTTTTTGCTGAAGCGTTGCATCATCGATTTCGACAAAAATAAGTGTTTTCTTTAAATCTCAAAACCCCTGCCTAAATTCATCGTCCAAGTCCAAGCTTGTCAACGACTACTGTAGCCATCTTTAAGAATGCTTCATGGCTATATCCTGCAATATGTGGAGTGATGATAACATTTGTACGTGCAGCCAGGTTTTGCAATTGCGATCGTTCAAGGTCGCTAAGCGTTTCAAGCCGTTCATTCTCTAACACGTCAATTCCGGCTGCAGCAATCTTTCCATTGTCGAGTGCCTCTATCAATGCAGCAGTATCATGCACTTTCCCGCGCGATGCATTCAAAAATACAGGAATGCGTTCTAGTGCGTCAAAGAATGCGCGACCGGCCATATGTAACGTCTCGCTGGTAAGAGGTACATGGAAGCTTACAACATCTGAGTACCTGCAAAGCTGCTCCAGGCTTGCCTCTTTCACTTTTGCATTTCCAAATCCAAAACGGTACTTGTCATATGCGAGAACAGTAACATCAAATGAGGAAAGCAAGCGGGCAAAGGCCTCACCGGTATTTCCGTAGCCAATAATGCCCACTGTTTTTCCGGACAACTCAGTACCGCGATTTGCATCGCGGATCCATTTGCCTTCACGCACTTCGAGCATACTTGATGGGATTTTGTTCAGAAGCCCGAGCAACATTCCAAGCACATGCTCAGCAACAGCATTTCTGTTGCCCTCAGGACTGCTTACGCACTTAATGCCGCGGGTAGTCGCGTAATCCACATCAATCAGTTCCATACCACTTCCAAGACGACCAATCCATTTAAGACTTCCTGCTTTCTCCAGCATCGGTCGGTCGATCTTCAAACGAGTTGTAACAATCAATCCATCAATATCATGTACCTGCAGAGCTAACTCTTCATAACTGATCTTCGGTTGGTAGCTCACCTCATAATCGAGTTGTTCAAGTCGCTGCACCAGCCAGGGATGCACTTTTGCTGTGATAATAACTTTTTTGCGGGGATGCACTTTATAACTTTTTATCAATCAAAAGCGGAACGTCAGTTCCGCAAATTGTTCCAGACTCAACTGTTCAGCTCTTTTGCTGAATAATTCTTCCTGTAATACGGATGCTGGTAATACAGGCTTCAATGCATTTCGTAATGTCTTTCGGCGCTGATTGAAAGCCGCTTTAACTACTGTAAATAACGCTTTCTCAGAACGAATGTTCAGCGGTGTTTTGCGCGGTACGAACCGGATGACTGCGCTTTTCACTTTAGGTGGAGGATTAAATGCCTCCTCTCCCACCTCGAACAAATATTCAACGTCGAAGAATGCCTGTACCAGAACGCTGGTAACGCCATAGGTCTTGCTCCCTTCTTTCGCTGCAATCCGCTCTGCAACTTCTTTCTGGAACATACCGATCATGCAATTGATGTGTTCTTTCCATTCGATCATTTTAAAAGCAATTTGCGAAGATATGTTGTATGGGAAATTCCCCACAACCATAAACGGCTCTTCAAACGGAGGATCGATATCCAGGATGCTTTCATGAATTATGCGTCCCTGCAATGACGGGTAGTTGCGTTGAAGCCATTGCACCTTTTCGAGATCCAGTTCCACACACTTCAGATCAATGCTTTCAAGTTGCAATAAATATTTTGTAAGAGCACCGCCACCCGGGCCCACTTCAAGAATACGATGCACATCCTGTTGTAAAACATGGTCGATGATGCGTTGTGAAACACTTTCATCTACAAGGAAATGCTGTCCCAGCGATTTTTTGAGCGAATAATCCATCGACTGGCAAAGATATTAATTTGCTATTTTAGCGGGCAATAATAGATAAGATGAATACACATGCACATAAGCCGGTGATTGGAGTTTCGATAGGTGATATAAACGGTATAGGTCCGGAGGTGATCATTAAGGCTTTTTCTGATAACCGTGTCCTCGAAATGTGCACCCCCGTTATATTCGGTTCAAATAAGGTCATCAATTTTTATCGTAAGGCGATCCCTGATTCCGCTTTTAATTTCCAGGTGATCAAGGAAATGGGGCGTGTCAATCATAAACAGGTAAACGTACTTAACTGCTGGGAGGAAGACATAAATATTAACCCGGGCCAGCTTACCGACGTAGGAGGGAAATATGCCATCCGTTCACTCATCGCCGCAGTCGACGCATTAAAGCAACAAACCATACATGGACTGGTGACGGCACCAATTCACAAGAAGAATACCCACTCTGATGAATTCAATCATACCGGTCACACGCCGTTTCTGAAAGAAACGTTTGGAGTGAAGGATGTGTTGATGCTGATGACCTCAGAAACATTTAAGGTCGGATTGTTAAGTGAACATGTTCCGGTCCGCGATGCACATATTGCAGTAACTAAAGAGAACATTTTATCCAAGCTTCACATATTGAACCAATCGCTCATACGCGATTTCGGTATTGACAGACCTAAGATCGCAGTGCTTGGTTTGAACCCGCATGCGGGTGATGAAGGATTGATTGGAAACGAAGAGGAGTTGATCATCAAGCCTGCAATTCGCGAAGCAAAAAATAACAACATACTTGTTACTGGTCCTTTCCCGGCGGATGGATTCTTTGCAAGAAGCTACCAGGAACGCTTTGATGCTGTTCTGGCCATGTACCACGACCAGGGTCTTGTGCCTTTTAAGTCGCTTGCCATTGGGCAGGGAGTAAACTATACTGCTGGCTTACCGGTTGTAAGAACCTCTCCTGATCACGGAACGGCTTATGATATTGCAGGGAAGAATCGCGCAGATGCTTCTTCATTTCTTGAGGCTGTGTTCACCTGCCTGGACATTATTAACAAGAGAAATTTTTACGACGAAAACCACCGCAATCCACTTAAGAAGATCACCTCAGTAATACTTGCAAATGCAGTTGATGAAAAGATCGATCCGCAATTGGATGATGTAGTGTGATTTCAGAATTGAGAAATGAGAATTGAGAATTGGGAAGGGATTTGCACCTTTTCAATTCCCAATTCTCATTTCTCAATTCTGTCACCTAATTACCACCTTCTCCAGCTTCCGTTCGTCGCCGGTGATGACTTCAACAAAGTAAGTTCCTTTAGCTAGAATCTTACCATTGGTTACTCCTATTACCATACTGCCGGGTGCAACGGTCCTTTGATTGCGGGTGATTGTATTACCGTAAACATCGGTGAGTCGTACACTTACATGTTGCCGCTCTTTTATTGAAAGCGCAACGTATACCTGCTGCGATGAAGGATTCGGGTACACTACGATTGTTGTATTACTACTGGCGCGCAGCGTCACAGACCTGCTTGTTCTCTGTTGCTGGTGATTATCCACCGCAACAACACGATAGTATGCATTTGATCCCTGGTGGTCGTTATCGGTATATTCAAACGAAGCTCCATTCAAAATAGAGGCTTGTGTTTTTACTTTAGCAATTTCTTTATAGTTCACACCATCGGAGCTTCTCTGAACAATAAAATGATTGATGATCTTATCGCAACTAACGATCCATTGGATGTTATTTCCCGCCGATTTTCTCGTCGCCATTATGTTGTGAAAGTTTACTTCGAGAACATAGGCAAGGTATCTGAAGTCGCGTTCATAACCACTGGCATTGCACATATTGACATGCGTGAGTGAACCCGGTGAAGTGTCTCCCATCATCATACCAAGATTGCCCATGTAAAGGCTCGTTCCCTTGTGCGAAGTATTATCCGCATCGAATCGATCATCAAGTCCATCTCCATCCGTGTCAATTCCCGTTGGCAATACCAGGTCATCGTCATCGCAATTGTTATTGAAGTCATTTGCTTCAACCGCATCACTTGCAGAATCTCCATCACTGTCTGTATCTATATAATCAGGCAGGGAGTCGTTGTCCTGGTCATTAGGTGTTATACCATTTCCACCGAAGCCGACTTGATTGTCGTAACGGTTGTCAATTCCATCATTATCGTCATCAGCATAAAGTGGTAACCAATAGGATGCGGTAGCCATTCCTTCAATATTGTCAGGAATGCCATCACCATCAGAATCAATGTCCGTGTGATTTGGCAAAGCATCGCCATCGGTATTTCGTACGGTAAGTGTTGCTAATGATGATACTGTGACAGACCATCCATTAATTGCAATTGCTCCATCGATCATGCCATTACTGTTAGCGTCTATAAATCCCGCTTCGCGTACATCAGTAATACCGTCGTCATCGCTATCAAGGTCATATGCATCAGCAGGTCCTGTCCTGTCAAAGTTCTTGTATGGATAAGAATCTGCGCGACCGTCATTATTAACATCGGCACCTGTTCTGATCAAAGACGAAGACATTACATCGATCCTTCCATCGTTGTTGGCATCTACTCCTTTCGCTTCATATACATCGGGCAGTCCATCATTATCACTATCGAGGTCAAAAATATTTGGCACACCATCGGCATCAAGATCCACTAACCCCAGTCCTGTTCCCGAGCCGTCAGATCCGGTATTATTCGCATCTACGTTTTGTGATAATCCATCATTATCTGTGTCGATATAATTATCAATAATGCCATCCCCGTTTTCATCGACGCCACCAGATTCAACAACATCCGGAATACCATCGTTATCGCTGTCGCGATCCAGTGAATTTATGATACCGTCAAGGTCATTATCATATCCATCATGAATACCATCGTTGTTTGAATCTGTAAATCCAGCGAAATCTGTATCGCGATAATTTTCGATGCCATCGAAATCATCATCCATTGATGGATCCTCATTGTTCGATTCAGCAAGATCTGTAATGCCATCATCGTCATCATCAATGTCACAATTCACGGTTATGGTTATGGAGACGCATGATGTCACGTTACAATCGCCTTCTGCACGAACGAAATAAGTTGTTGTAGCATTCGGATTTACTGTGATGCTGTTGCCGCTGCCAATCGAAGTGCCACCGCATGAACTGCTGTACCAGCGCCAGTTTGCGTTTGTACCTAAAGTGCCACCGTTTACACGAAGCGTAACAGCATCAGCAGGACAAATGTTCTGGCGGTTTGTTGAAGCCGATGTTGGAGCAATCGACGTTGCCTTTGCCGACAACTGGAAAGCAGATGAAGGATAGCGACAATTGGCTGAACCAATATTTCCCTGCGCAGCAACAAGTGCACGATAATATTTTCCAAGGTCAGAGGCCGCTACTGAATTGATGGTATATGTAGCCGAAGTTGCACCTGAAATGTTGGTCCAGGTCACACCGTCACCTGATACCTGCCATTGATATTCTTTTGTACCCGGAATTACCAGAGGGTCTGCAAGAGCCGCCGTCATAGAAGTTGCAGCGCCGATGCATCCCGCCTCAGGTGCGGTAACTGATACAACAGGAATGGCATCGCACAAACCAAATTGTATATCATCAATTAATATATCGTTGCCACAACCACCCTGTGCGTCGTTGATCAATTCAAAAATCAATGAGCTGAAACCCGTTGGCAGAACGAACTTCAATCCGTACTGATTCCATGAATTACTGGTAATTTCTTCCGTGGTATTTTGTGTTACAACAAGGCCGGAAGCTGCATCACGGATGCGGATGAGTACACGTGGATACTTAAATCCGCCAAAGGCATTACATACTGTCTGGTAATTGGAGTTACCCGGGAACGCAGCATAGAAATTGATGGAATATTGTTGATTGGCGCAAACTACCGGCAAAGTATCGCGGAAGAACACAAGATTGTTCGCGTCTGCATTCACCATCAACATGCGACCTGTACCCGTCGTATGATCTGCGATGGAAGCCCATTGCGAAGTATTCCCCAAAGAAGAATTATTGCCGATCTTAAATGCATCCACTGGCAGAGGATTGGATGTTGATCCGGTATACTGGGTTGAAGCCGAATTTGTACTTGCGTTGATGTTTGTAGTAACAGCTCCCGTACCAAATGTTTCTGAATAGAGGATAGTACCCAGTGATGCGCAAGGTGGAGTATATGATGACACCGCAATGAGCAAGGGAGTTGGCTGGTCTTCACCGGCGTCATCGGGTTTGTCGTTCGAGTTAAGATCAGGACTTGTACCATTTGTAGACGCATCTCGCAACGCAACACCTGCGAAGCCAGTGCCGGTTGCGAAAGCCTGGTTGTTATAAACACGGCCCTGCAAAATACCGGAAAGCCGCACCGATATGCGTATGCGCGCGAAACTCTGAGTAGCGGGATAATTAGGCAATGCTACGCTGCCCGATAAAAGATTTTGATTTGAATTACCATTGAATGATGGATTGAGTGCCAGCCCGGCAGGGTTATCCATAAAATTGACGCCAAGTACCGATACATTGGAAGCGCCGTTTATAGCTGAGAGCGCATCCGTGACCTGTACATTGGATACCGGGTAGTTTCCATAATTTCTTATATAGATATCATATACCACATCAAATTGATTCGCGACACCCGTCGGAGTAACAGACACGATATTCTTTGAAGCACCAATACCCGAGATCACTGACGCAAAGTCTGATGTGGAGCGACTTGTAGCTGTTGAATTGATCAGTGACGTATCCCCTGTCATAGGAGCGATCTCACGAAACCGACATGATGAGCCACCTGAATAAGCCGCAAGCAATTCGCCCTGGGCAAAAGTCAATCCCACCAGGGAGCCACCAGGACTGCGCACAGTATCAATGTATGTACATGTTATTTTCTTTGCAGCGCCGCCATAATTTGTGTAATCCGGTGTAAATAGTTTGTTATCTACCACAAAGTACATCTGGCCCGATGGTGACATCGCAATGTCTCCCGTACCTGTGCTGTATATCTTCGCGCCGCCGGTAAGGTCGAGGGTATCTGCCTGGCCGTAAGTACCTGTTGTGAAATCGATCGACCTAAGCAGTGCAGTATAAGGAGGTCCGGTTAGTGAGAACTCCAGCATATAACCATTCCCATTCTTATCAAATGTTACTCCAAGTATGTCGTATGCAAACGAACTAATGGTATCAAGCCTGGGCGAATTCACGGTAGGACAACTGCCTGCAGGCCATTTCCACACGAATGTGCGTAAGGGCGACATCCTGGTATAGAGGTAATAAATATTTTGGTCTTTGGGATTGTATGAAACACTCGATAAGCTTGAAGTGAATGTATGGCTTGTAGTCCCATAACGCAACAGTGGTTGACAGACCGACAACGATGAGTTACTCAGTGTGTTGCTTGCACTATTGTAATTGTAATAGTGTATCTCATGGTTTCCGGAGGTGCAACCTGCACGGCCTACTGCAAAGGGATGGGTTACGGTTGCTGTCTGCGAGAACGCAGAGCTGACAAATAGCACCATCAGGACGGTGTATAATGCAGTCAACAGGCCTGTTGCAGCGGGTTTAGGTGTTTTTTTCATGATACAGGATGTAGAGTTATTTCAATATTGTAAACTTTTTTACCGAGCTAAAATTTTTCCCATCATCTACTTTCAACCAGTATACACCATTGTGTAGCCCGGAAACATTAATTGGCAATGCTGATCCCGATTTTACAAGGTTGATGCTTTTCACAACGGACCCGTTTGTTGCGATAATATGTAATGAATAATAGCTGTTACCTTCTTTTACCGGCACCACCACTTTTATTGTTGACTTCGCAACGGTTGGAACAATGGCAATATCCTCGCTTGCATACTCATTGGTGACACGAATGGTTTGCGAGTAGCGAATCGTCCCGTCGATATCTGTAATCTTTACGCGATAATAAGTAGTGATATCTACGACATTTTTGTCTATGCCTTCGAATGTCTTTATATGTGGTGAGGAGGATAAGTTCATTAAACCACAGAAGTAAAACGATTGCCCATCGGCACTCTTCTCCAACAGCACATTGCTAAAAGTAGACGCATCAGATAAACGCAACGAAAGCTTGTTGTGAGAGGATATTTTCGTAGCAGTAAAACTTATAATATCAACCGGCAGCGAGGCCAGTGCAGCAACGGTTCCCGAAGCCATCGTAAGCAGCGAAGGATCATAAGTGATAGATGTTGGAGTAAACGAAACATTGAAACCAATCACTCCCCCATCAACAACCCGGTTGACTCCATTTCCGGCATAAGCGAGTTGGTTTCCATCTATGTCATAAATGACGATAGTTGTATCACGCGTGGCGTTGGCAACGCGCAAAACAACCGGAGTGCTCATATAGGGGTTTGTTGTTGCTGTCCTTGTTTGGGATGTCACTTTAATATTCAATCGCTTCGTTGTGGCATTATAACCATACTGTAGTGAGTAGGTAGGATAACCTGATCCATATACCCAGTCGTTGAAGAACTCTGAGAGATCACATCCTGCAACTGCACTAAAATGAGCGTTCAAATCTTCAGTTGTGGCTGAACCGTATTGCAAGTCGGGATCGTTCAGATAATTGCGGCAGGCAAGGAAAAACTTTTCGTCACCAAGCAGCGCACGAAGTGATGATACGACCATCGCACCACGTTCATAAACAGTTGTTCCATACTGGCTGCTCCATAGAGCGTTCGAAGATGCGATCTGTGCGTTAGGAACATAAGCCCCATAACTACGATAAGTGGTACTCCTTGCAGTGTTTCGAATACCGGTGCGCGTATTCAAAGCGCTTTGATTCAATCCCGGAACCAATTCGGCTGCGAGTATTTCGGAGTAACGCGCGAAGCCTTCAGCAAGCCATAAATGATTCCAGGTAGCGAAAGTCACCTTATCTCCAAACCATTGATGTCCCAGTTCATGGGCTATGGTTCCCCAGCTTTGCAATGCCGATGCTCCCATCGCGGAAAAACTCTGATGTTCCATACCTCCACCCCATCCGAATTCATAATAACCATGCTTTTCATTTTTGAATGGATAGTCGCCCCACACATTGCTAAACGCTACCAGTTCTGATTTAGAGTGATCCAGCGCATTGAGGATCGAAGTATATGTGGCACTAGTCTTACCCGGGAAAAGAAAATACCACACGGGAACATTTGTTCCATTGATATTGACAAACCCCCTGTCATAGATCTTGTACTTAGCAATACCTAAAGCAACAAGATATGATGGTATCGAGTATTTAAGTTTGTATTTGAATGTCCGCATCGATCCGGCCATTGCAGATGAATCGATGAACTTGCCATTCGTTGCTACACGAAACCCATCTGGCACGGTTACGTTGATGTCCATGCTATCGATCCTATCCTGCATATCTGCCTTACATGGCCACCAGTCTCTGTCTTCAAAAGACTCGGATAGAGTGTATACATAATTATTTCCCACACCATCCACTTTCTTCTGATAACCTTCTGCCTGGCCATTCACTGCAGGTGGGATGCCGGAATATGTTATTTCAATGGAGTCAATTGTATTGATCGGAAGACTGAGAGGAAGAACGATCGTAAGGATGTTCAGGTTCGTTCCGGTTGATGGGAACGACTTCGAAACTGTATTACCATGATACTTTACAACGAGGTTGGAATTTTCGAAAGAAGCTTTATTAAGATCAAGTGTAATCGAGGATACAAAATTCTGCATCGTCAAAAACTTCACCGTGACAACGCCCGATATTGTTTTTGTGGAAGCATCGGGATTGATTGTCCAGTTACATCGCTGGTAAACCACGTTTATGTTAGATCCTGTACCTGAATATCCTGAAGTTGCGCCTGTTGGCGAATAGATAGTGGACGGCTTCTGCAGTTTTGTGCATTGATGAGAAGGCCAGCTTTTCCTTGCAAAACTTTTAAGTGGCAGACAGGCGACAAGAACAAACAGGTACGTGGCAACCCTTTTGGTTTCCAATATTGGATTCATGGTTTTCAACAGTTAGGATTTGGTCAACCTGCCTAAAACGAAAACCACATTCGCATATTGTTTTTTCAAAAATTAAATAATTGCACCTAGTACCTATAAGTGGAAAATAGAAACTTTTCACGGAACACTACGAATGCACGTTCGTAATGCGATGCCATTGAATTCGGAAAATACTATTTGAACGCATCCACTTCCCTGTATGCATTGATCAATTTCTGTTCTCCTTCTTTACCGGGAAATGCATTTCCATGTTCCATTCCAAGTATGCCTTTGAATCCCTTTTTATCAATGTGACGGAAGATGTTCTTGTAATGAATTTCACCGGTGGTCGGTTCGTTGCGTCCGGGATTATCTCCTATTTGAAAGTATGCGATCTCGTCCCATGCTTCATCAATAAAGGGTATGATATTACCTACCTGTATCTGCGCATGGTATATATCATAAAGGATCTTGCAACTTGGACTATTTACGGCCCGACAAACCAGATACCCCTGTGGAACATTTGTCAAAAACAAATTTGGATGATCTCTAAAATTTAGTGGCTCCAATACCATAATTAATCCGTGGGGCTCCAGTATTTCCGAAGCCTTTCTTAATGTATCAACAACATATGCGGTTTGCAGATCAGGATGAATGTTGTTTGTGAGTACACCCGGCACAACAGTGATCCACTTTGCATTGCATCGCTTGGCAACTTCGATGGACTCGCGTATTTCCTTTAGAAAAGTTTCATGCTTTGATTTATCGCGACCTGTAATAGTCGGCTTACTCCAATCAATATTATGCGCTACGAACACGCCCATTCGCATATTCAGCTTCGCAAGCGTATCTCCGATAAGTTTTTGTTGAGCAACATCCCGTCCACGCATACCATTGTCTTCAATCGATCTGAAACCCACTTCGTGTGCAAAACGGATCTGATCAATAAAGTCTTTACCGGCACTATTTGCGAACATACCTTCATGAATGGCGTAGTCGAGATTAAATGGTTTCCCAGCGATTGCAATAGCCTCCGGATTTTGTTGGTTATCAACAGAGGCAGTTGCGGTAGAAGCCGTGATTACGCCGGCACCAGCCAGCAGCGATTGTTGCATGAATTTTCTGCGTTGCATGTATTGATCTTTTACTGGGGAATGAAACTAACAAAAAAATTATTCGCTCACACATTACAATTCAAGATTAGCGAAGATAGATTTTCACTAAATTGAACCCTTACGAAGCAAATAACAGATACTGTAGTGAAAAAATATTCCTTGTTTACATTGTTCGTCACACTGACTTTGATCTCTACGGCACAGGAAAAAGTGGATACGTCGTTTTCACCTTATGAACAAAAAATAGCGGGCACAACCGTTAAGTTTAAAATGACTCCTATTCCTGCGGGAACATTTCTAATGGGTGCGAAACAATCAGATGCCGGTTATCGTACCGGTGAAGGACCGCAAAAAAAGATAGAAATATCCGCTTTCTGGATGGGTGTTCACGAAGTCACTCACGATGAGTTCCTTCAATACTTCAACGACGAATCTGTTAGTCGCAATTCTGACGCAGATGCGGTAACACGGCCCACTGCACAGTACATCGACCTTAGCTGGGGAATGGGCAAGCAGGGTGGATACCCGTTCAACAGCATGTCTCAAATGACTGCAATGATGTATTGCCACTGGCTTTACAAAAAAACCGGTATCTTTTACAGGCTTCCCACAGAAGCAGAATGGGAGTACGCTTGCAGGGCCGGCACAAATACAGTATACTTTTTCGGTAACGATGCTTCAGCAATAGATGAATACGCCTGGAGTGTTCGAAACAGTAAAAACAAATACCAGCTGGTGGGAAAAAAGAAACCAAATCCATGGGGACTGCACGACATCATCGGCAATGTTGCGGAATGGACACTGGACCAATACGACACCGCTTATTATGCAAGCATCGCGGATGGCGCAAAGGATCCTTTAAATTTTCCTGCAAAGAGGTATCCGCGCGTAGTGCGGGGTGGTGGCTATAACGACGATGTGTTGATGATGCGCAGTGCTGCCAGGAGTCATTCGCAACCCTCATGGAATAAACGGGATCCGCAGGTGCCGAAAAGTAAATGGTGGCTGACAGATGCAGCCGCTGTAGGATTCAGAATTGTAAGACCTTTGAAACAACCGACTGCTGAAGAGGCGCAGTCATTCTACGATAAATTTTTAACCCGGTAAGATTAACCTCTCAATACTTGCATATGAATAACATAATCAAAAACGGCCGCAGGGAATTTGTAAAACAAAGTTCTCTTATCGCGGGCGGCTTATTGGCTGCTCCACTAATCGGACAGGCAAACTTTTTTTCAGGATCTGATGACGTGATCCGTGTTGCCCTCGTTGGTTGCGGTGGAAGGGGCACCGGCGCCGCAATGCAGGCGCTGCTGACCAAACAGAACGTGAAGCTCGTTGCTATGGCCGACGCTTTTCGAGACAGGCTCGACAGTTGCTTTACAACACTTAATTCTGAAGACATATCTGAATGGACAGGAACTGAAGGCAATGTACGAAGTCGTATTGCGGTTCCTGAAGAAAATAAATTCACTGGCTTTGATGGGTATCTAAAAGCAATACCTCTTGCCGATGTGGTAATCCTTGCAACGCCTCCAGGCTTTCGGCCAATTCATTTCGAAGAAGCAGTGAAACAAGGCAAGCATGTGTTTATGGAAAAACCCGTTGCAACAGATCCTGCTGGTATCAAAAAAGTACTTGATGCCGCTGCAATTGCAAAGCAAAAAAAGTTGAATGTTGTGGTTGGGCTACAACGCCATTACCAGAATTCATATCGCGAACTCTTTAAAAGAAAAGAATTAATAGGAGATATAACATCTTCGCAGGCATGGTGGAACAATGATGGTGTTTGGGTGAAGCCACGCGAAGCAAAACAAACAGAAATGGAATACCAGATGCGCAACTGGTATTACTTTGTATGGTTATGTGGTGATCACATTTGCGAACAACACATTCACAACATTGATGTAGTGAACTGGTTCAAGAATGCATATCCTGTAAAGGCACAGGGAATGGGTGGACGCGAAGTGAGAAAGGGCAAGGACTATGGCGAAATATTCGACCATCACTATGTTGAATTCATCTATCCTGATGGATCAGTGCTCAATAGTCAGTGCAGGCACATTCCAGGCACGATGAGTAAAGTAGATGAATTGCTTATCGGAACCAAAGGAAAGATACTCACCGGTGCCGGCTCAATTGTAGATCACAAAGGTAAGTCGTTGTACCAGTTCAATCGTTCTTCTGAAAACAATCCTTACCAGGCAGAACATGATGAACTTTTTGCTGCAATAGCGAAAGGAGAATTTAAGTTTCAGGATGCTTATAATGGTGCGATGAGTACTATGACTTCCATACTTGGGCGCATGGCTACATATAGCGGACAGGTAATTGATTTCGAAAAAGCATTGAATTCGGGTCTGGATCTGCAACCAAAAAAATATGACTGGAATGCACAACCTCCAATCGTTCCAAATGCAGATGGGCTCTATGCTGTGGCAAAGCCAGGAGTTACGAAATATGCATAATGATTTTATATAAAAACGGAAGATTGTTAAGTATGATCAATAAAGGAGTCCAAGGGCTCCTTTATTTTTTTATTAAAAATTAATCGACAAAAAACTTGCAACTAATTCTTATTGCTGTTACATTTGCTCCATCTCATCCCATCCTCTGACAATCCGTACCGCAGAATTTCACCTGCACCAATTCCAAAAAATTACAAACAAAGTTAGGCATCCAAACCTGTGACATCACCACTGTGCATGCACTGTGTCGTGTTGCGTCCATTCCTTGATTCCACTCTCCTCTCTTCCTACGAAAGCCGTAAACCTCAATTCGGCAAAACTAAGTTATCGGTACACTTACGGTGACCCGGTGGCTACATTTTTCAATAACTGAAACCTTCAAAAATGAAAAGGACCCTAACCGGCTTGCTCAAAGCTCTCATGCTTGCAATGCTCCCATGTGCCGTCGCTGCACAAACAAACCAGGATTTCAATAGCACTGACAATTACACTGTATCACAAGTTCCATCAGTATTGGAAAGCAAATGCTGGAAGTTTGTTGAATTCAATACTGATATGAGTGGAAACGCTACGCCCATCGAAGGCGATGGCTCAATGATATCCTCTCAAAACTCAAATTTGCAGGCCTTCAAAGGCATCTACACTCCGATGCTGGATGTTCCCGGCATGGTAACACTAAACTTCAAATACGCATTTGTCAATCCTAACGGACTAGGCCATATTCAATACCTGCGCATTTATCTTGCGGATGCATCATACAACATTGTTCAACTACTTGATAGTGTCTACCTGAAGGGAAAGGATAAGGAAGATATAACAAGTTATTCCAAAACGTTTCGCCGATTGGGTTCCGCAGGCTACCGGATCCTTATCAATTATGGCGGCACAGGCTTGGCAAGTCGCATCCTAATTGACGATCTCAAAATATCTGCCAATACCCTGTTTACTAATGGCTGCAACAGCGCACCCGTTGCATTGAACGATACCATTGTTGGTACTAAGGATTGCAGTGCTGCAGGTTACTTCCTCGATAACGACTATGATGCTGACCACAATGTTTTCAGTCCAACGATCATAAAACAATCAGCACATGGAATAGTAACACTCAACGCCGATAAGAGCTTCTCCTTTACTCCAGCTCCGAACGTAACAGTTACCAAAACGAGTTTCACTTATAAGATCTGTGAGGACGATGGCGAAGGATTGTGCTCTAACGAAGCTACCGTTGTGCTTGTATTTCCTACCGCTTCTAACCTTCCTGTATCATTGGTTGATTTTAGTGGCATCTATAAAGACGATGGTGCTGTTCAAATAAGCTGGACCACAAACTTTGAATCAAATAGCGATCGGTTCATCATTGAACGCAGCACTGATGGCAATGCCTGGCATAATGCCGGAGTTGTTAATGCGCAAGGTTATTCCAATGTGAGAAAGACATACAGTTATACCGACAATGTTGGGCGAAATACAACTAACCGGAAAGATCTTTTTTATCGACTCAGACAATTCGATAAAGATGGAAAGAACACCGTGAGTCGGATCCTCGTAGTACGCGTGTACAATACAAAAGCTGTAAAGACAGTAACGGTTACACCAAATCCGGCACGTACAGATATTACGGTGAGCATGCAGTTGAATGAAACATCCGTTGCATCAATTAAGATCATCAGCAATGGCGGAGTGGAAGTGATGAAAAAGACAACGAAATTATCTGCAGGTACTCATAGCATTCTAATGGAAGGTACATCACGCCTGCAGCCAGGAATGTATGTGCTCGAAGTAATTATTAACAGCAGGGAACGCCTGCTGGTAAAACTCATCAAAGAGTAGTTTTGTAAGGTTTCATGAGGTAAACACTCAAGGCCGTCCTGTTCCCAGGATGGCCTTTAATTTATCGAAGATATGTCTTTAGATCGCGTACGTATTGATCAAAGGCCTTCACTCCTACGGGCGTGATCCTGCAGATGGTCTGAGGATAGTTGTCTTTGAACTGCTTTACCACTTCAACATATCCGACCTCCTTCAATTTGTTTATCTGAACACTGAGATTGCCGGCAGTAGCCCGGGTCTTTTCTTTAATAAATGTAAACTCCGCCTCTTCCACTTTAACCAGTAATGAAATGATGGCAAGTCTTAGTTGCGAGTGTAATACAGGATCCAGATCGTTGAAGTTGATTCCTTCTTTCGTCATTATCTTAATTTCTTTGCTCACATTATTTGCATTGCTCATAAAAATACTTTGCCTGCTCCAGTCCCCACTTTGGATGTAAAGAAGACGGCGTTGAATGGGAAGAAAATTTTTCAATCGATGTTTCAAATAACTTCTTTGCCTCTGCTTTGCTTCCTCCAAATTGTTCCGGAGTATAAAACTTATCCTGGCCTTCCAACAAGTACACCCGCGGATTGTTCTGATCCAGTTGTTTTGCTTTAGCAAGAGCTTCTGCACCCTGTGGACCATAAGTTTGATAACGCGTCATCGGATCTGCCATCATCCTAAGGTTGGCTATCATCTTCCTGATGATAAAAATCTCAGAGTTCTCTCCAGACAGTGCTTCCGCCTTGTTTAATAACTGCTCTGCCTTATCAGCAGCCGGATCAGCAACGTCGGCAGTGATGGCGCCACCAGTACCGCCCGACATAAACGCATTCATCACCTTCGCGTACGAAGCATAATAATAAGGCAGCCATTCAGTTTTCTCGGCCTCTGCAATTCGCTCAAATGTATTGGACAACTCAAGCCATTGCTCAGGAGATTGGACGGTCTGGAGCGACTGGATATTCGTTTCCATCGCCTTTACAAACTTTTCCTTCTGTGCAATACCTGTTAACGAGAACAAACAAACTGAAATAATTAAAAGCACCTGTTTCATAAACGACATTTTAATGATTGATTAATTTAAAGATTACTGTTGATGATCTCCTGTGTGCGATCAGTTCCGAAACTTATAAAGCATCCCAGAAAATAAAATGTTTTTGCTGGTGGAAGAATAGGTTGTTTAACAGTGCCATTGGCAGAATAATTATACCCAAACACCTGTTTAGAGCCCAACACATTGTTTACCGAGAATACAAACACTGTGAAGCTGCTTGCAGTTTCTCTCTGTATGAAAGGCAGGTAATTAATGCTGAGACTTAGGTTATGGAATGGTATAGTTCGACCATTATCCGCGATCACCGTCTTGCCACCTTCATTTACAAAACGATAGTATGGACGACCGGTTGCGAAGTTGTAGGATGCATTGAATTGGGTTTTCATCTTCGTCACAAACTTCTTGATCACAAAATTGAACGTGTGTCGTGCAGCAAATGTTGGCTCCAGCGAACCTGGATAATGCAGATGATCTCTTTTGGTGTCAAGGTATGAATAGCCTATCCAGTAATCAACTCCTTTAAGAGATTTTCGATCGCGCCAAAAGACTTCAATCCCTTTGGCGTAGCCATCTCCATTGTTGGTTGCAGTGTCACTCACTCCAAAATCATTGCCCGGCTTCGTCTTCATAAGATCCTGGTATTTTTTATAAAAGACTTCCGTGCGAAGAGTATAATCACGACTCATCACCTGGTAGTTCAATATATAATGTGTCGCCTTTTGAAAACCTGGTTCATTGAAAAAGGTTCCTCGTAAATACAGGTCCTTCTCCGGCTGCTGATAGAATTGTCCGTATGCAAAAGAGATCTGCCCTTTCATTCCGGTTCTGTATGCAAGTGACAATCTTGGTGCGATATTAGACCGATCAATTATAGAAGAATGTTCTGAACGTAATCCTGCTTTGGCGGCAAGGTCGTTTGTTATATAAACATCTGCTTCAACAAAGGCAGCCGCATAATCTTCATCGGCTTTGTTCACCAGTCGATTTACAAATTTATTGGTAAACTCATTTTTGTTTCTATATGCTATAAACTCAACACCGCCACGTAATGCGCTAAGGCTGCCAAACCTGCGTTCGAGAACGGGCTTCAATGCAAAAGTGTTTGAATATGCATCCACATTGAAAGTCTTTGCTGCAAAAAGATCCTGGTCAACCACAGCAGGCTTGTTTTGTTTATCTTGCAATTCCTGGGAAATATCATCGTAATTATAGCTGTACGATGTGCCTATGTTTAGATAAGTGCGGGAAGAAAGTTTTTCTTTATAAGAAAGATTTGCATATACGTTTGTGTTCCCTAATGTGAACGCGTCCTTTAATGACAATGAATCAATATCCGGCCGCCGCACTCCCAGTTTGCTCAGGTTGAGATAGCTGTAGAATTTAATAATTCCTGTCTTAGATGTTTTGATGCGGAAATTGAAATCTGCATTATGGAATACCGGCACTTTGTAGTTATCAATATTCTGCTTCACCAGTGCAAAGTACAAACCCAGGTGCGCGAGGTTGTAATTGATGCCCCAACTGCTTTTTTTATTTTTTGCAAGCTGTTGATAGCCTGCGTTAAGGCCCACAGTTGAAATACCTGCACTGGCAGAACTGCGATCTGGAAGATCTATGGATTCAAGAATTACTGCGGCAGACAGCGCCTGTCCGTACAATGCGGAGTAGCCTCCGGAGCTAAACACTGTTCCCTTAAATAAAAAAGGAGAAAAACGTCCTCTTTGTGCCAGGTCAGGTACGCTGCTAAAGAAAAAATTGTTTACAAGTGTGCCATCAATAAACACTTTGGATTCTGATGCAGTGCCTCCGCGGACGAACAAGCCTTCGCTTTCGCCCACCTGTTGAGCACCTGTGAGTGTTTTTATTGCGGAGGTGACATCAGCGTTCGCTGATGCAGTGGTTGCAATATCGATGGAGGTTAATACAGTGGTCCGTTTGGAGTCACTTGCTTCAAAACTCCCGGCGGTTATCACTACTGCCGACAGTTCATTAGGGCTTTCCTTCATCACCAGGGAAAGTTGTATTGGTGATGCATTCAATTCAATTGGTTGTTCAAGCGACTTGTATCCGATCAATGATACGGTTAGAATTTTTGTACCGGTTTCGGTAGTCTTGAAGCGAAATTTTCCGAGTGAGTCAACCGTAGCCCCATCGTAGGTATCCTTTATCGAAATGCTTGCACCTGCCAACGGCTTTGCTTTCGTATCTTGTAAGGTACCACTGATAACAGTTTGAGCGCCCGAGGCAAGAGGTAGCAACAGCAGCAGCAAAAAATATGATGATCGCATAAGCAGATAATTTTCCCTCACAAGATAAACTAGTTTATGTTATAAACCAAGTAGGTTATGAAATAAAATTGCCAGGCCTTGAAAGACCCGGCGTGTTTTGATCGTACCCTTTGAAAAAAGTAGTCGGTAGTCGTCGGAGAAACAGAGAAACAGAGGAACAGAGAAACGGAAAACCGTGATCCGCTTCCTTTGCCTCAATCGCTGGCCCGCTCAAATCCTATCTCACATCTTCAGAAACCTGCTCTTCCCGTGACTGTGTCACCGAGCGGATCCGAAACCGGGAGCTACCACTAAATTTCTTTGTGATTTTTATTGAATAATGATTCTGAACAGTCTGATCCTCGAAGGGAAAAACATAAGCAACAATGGCATAATCGCTGCCGTTAGCAGTCTGTTCAATAATGTAATGAGAAACATCCTGTTCCTTTTCAACACTCCACCGGACCTGGAGGACTTTACCGGTGCGATCGATCGACAATGATTTGAATTCAACCGGCGGTTCATTACTGAAGGCCGGCCGTCTATCACTTGCAAAACTCGCGTAGGACAAACAAATAAAAATGATCAGGGCAAGCACAAGGCGATACCAGCTGATGGTAAAGGAAGAACTCGTCTCCTTTGGGTTAACGGTTGTTGTTTTCATGACTGAGGGATTTAGGCCCCACAGGAAATGGTAAAGATTGTCGTGTTTTTTCGGAGGATCTTGGAGAGTTAGAAGAGCCACAAATATTGATTACTTATTTGGATTTTGCAACAGCAATAGAAAAAAAGTTGCCGTTTAGTCCAAAAAAAACCGCCCTTGTGGAAAGGCGGTTCATAACTATTCAACTAAGAAAGGCGGTTTTTCGATTACTTATATTGAGGTATCAGGCTGTTTGCCAATTCTACCATCTTATTAATTCCTTCTTCCGGCAAATTACCTTTTTTGAATTGAGTCAGCACATCAGGAAGTTTATTGTCCATTTCCATAAGGAAGTGCTCTTCAAATTCTTTTACTCTGCGCACAGGTACATCTCTCAAAAGACCCTGTGTTCCCAGGTAAATGATCGCTACCTGCTTTTCAACGCTAAACGGAGAATACTGAGCCTGTTTGAGGATCTCCACGTTGCGCGCACCTTTATCCAGAACAAGCTTTGTAGCCGGATCGAGGTCACCACCAAATTTCGAGAACGCCTCCATCTCACGATACAGCGCCTGGTCGAGTTTCAGTGTACCTGCAACCTTCTTCATTGATTTGATCTGCGCATTACCACCCACACGGCTTACCGAAATACCTACGTTGATCGCAGGGCGGATACCGGCGTTGAAAAGGTTAGATTCAAGGAAGATCTGACCATCGGTAATGGAGATCACGTTTGTTGGAATGTACGCGGATACGTCACCCGCTTGTGTTTCAATGATTGGCAGTGCAGTGAGCGAACCACCGCCCTTAACAAGGTGCCTGATAGATTCAGGAAGGTCGTTCATATTTTTTGCTACTGAATCATCACTGATCACTTTCGCAGCGCGCTCGAGAAGGCGGCTGTGCAGGTAGAATACATCCCCCGGGTATGCTTCACGTCCGGGTGGGCGACGGAGCAACAGCGACACTTCGCGATAAGCAACAGCCTGCTTGGAGAGATCGTCATAAATGATCAATGCCGGGCGTCCTGTATCGCGGAAAAACTCACCGATGGCGGCACCGGCAAATGGCGCATAGAACTGTAGTGGAGCGGGGTCAGAAGCGGATGCAGCAACGATGGTGGTATAAGCCATCGCTCCATTATCCTCGAGCAACTTCATCACACCTGCAATGGTAGAAGCTTTCTGCCCGATCGCAACATATATACAATATACTGGCTGACCGGCAGCGTAGAATTCTTTCTGATTGATGATGGTGTCGATCGCGATGGCTGTCTTACCAGTCTGACGGTCGCCAATGATCAATTCGCGCTGGCCCCGGCCGATGGGGATCATCGCATCGATCGCTTTCAAACCCGTTTGCAGCGGCTCTTTCACAGGCTCACGGAAGATAACGCCAGGTGCTTTACGCTCTAGTGGCATCTCGTATCTTTCGCCAACCAGTGGGCCCTTACCATCGATCGGTTCGCCCAATGTATTTACAACGCGACCAAGCATTCCCTCTCCCACTTTGATAGAAGCGATGCTGCCGGTACGACGCACTTTGGATCCTTCTTTTACTTCGGAGTAATCACCCATCAAAACCACACCCACATTGTCTTCCTCCAGGTTCAACGCGATGGCACGTACACCATCTTCAAATTCAACAAGCTCACCACTACCGACATTGCTCAGTCCGTAAACACGTGCAATACCGTCTCCAACCTGTAACACTGTTCCAACTTCTTCAAGGGTGGCAGCAGAATCGTAGTTGCTCAATTGCTGGCGCAATATCGCGGATATCTCATCTGATTTAATCTCTACCATGTTTTAGTATTTAGTTCTTTTGACCTTTTTTGTTTAGAATTCCCATTTCGCATTTCCCATTTCCCATTTCCAATTTCGTTCATCATCTCACCTTATACACATAATCGTTTCTCTGAAATTGCTTTTTGATGGCATTCAGTTCGCTAGCAACACTTGAATCTACAAGTGAATCTCCAACCTGCAACACAAAGCCTCCAATCAGTTCCGGGTTCACCGCCGTATGCAGTTCAATGTGCTCCAGCTTGCCATCGCTCTTCACCTTGCTAATGATCGCATCTTTTGCTTCTTCAGACAGCGGCGTAGCACTTGTCAGATGTACCACATGGATGTTCTTATGTTTCCTGTACAAATCGGCAAAAGCATTAAGAATGTCGGGCAATTCAGTCTCCCTGCCCTTCCGAACCAGCAACTGTGTAAATGACGCCGTGAGTTCAGATATCTTTCCAGCGGTAATCGCGTCGATCACAGCCTGCTTTTTGTCCGGTGACACCACTGGACTCTTGAGCATAACTACAAAATCGCGGCTCGAATTACATGCCTGTTTAAGAAATTCTACGTCCTGGTAAACACGCTCCAGCTCACTGCGCTCAATCGCAAGATCGAGAAGGCTTTTCGCATATCTTCCAGCAACACGGGACATGATCATCATTGGTACTCAATTTGTTTTTTCAATATTTAACCGGCTTCTGAATCGCTCCTTTTAATTCAACTTAACTTCCTCGGTTAATTGTTGAATGTATCCTTCCTGTGCATCCGGTGTTTGCAATTCCCTGCGTAATATCTTTTTTGAAACTTCAATCACAAGCGTACCCACCTGGTTCTTAACTTCTGTGATAGCAGCCATCTTTTGTTGTTGAATGGCAGCCTGGGCATCAATAATGATCTTATTCGCTTCTACCTTAGCCTGTTCTTTCGCTTCGTTGATGATCTTGTCTTTGGTATCGCGAGCTTCTTTCAGCATCTGTGCTCTTTCTTCGCGTGCTTTGGCAAGTAACGCTTCATTCTCATTCTTCAATTGTGTCATCTCAGCTTTTACGCGCTCTGCTGAAGCAATTGAGTCGGCGATCGTATTCTCTCTTTGCTTAAGTGAATTGAGGATCGGCTTCCATGCGAATTTCTTAAGAATAAAAAACGCAAGCAGGAAGGCCAGCAGCATCCAGAATATGAGACCAAAGGAAGGGACTAATAAATCCATCTTATGTTGATTTGACGTTTTGACAAACTTTGTAATAAACCACTCTCTCCGCCCTGTGCATTGAGAGTGGTTTGTTTCTTACTAAACGAAAATTGCAAGGATACCTGCGATAACTGCGAAAAGGGCAACACCCTCAATGAACGCAGCAGTCAGGATCATGTTTGCACGAATGTCATTCACCGCTTCCGGCTGACGGGAAATCGCTTCCACCGCGCCTTTACCGATCTGTCCGATACCAATACCTGCGCCTATAGCAGCAAGACCAGCACCGATAGCACCACCTGCATTCGCCCAAGCAACATCGCTCAACAATACTGTCAGTAAATCCATAATTGTGTTTTTATAACTGTTCTAAAAAAAGAGACTCTTGATTTTTGATTAAATAATTACCGGGTCATCATAACTCGCCGTCGTTGTACCCTTTGGCTCATGGGCGTGCTTCTCATCATGATGATGTGTTTCTTCAATGGCCTGCCCGATGAACACTGCAGTAAGGTTCGTAAAGATGAAGGCCTGAATGAATGCAACCAATACTTCTATAAGATAGATGAACACTGCAAATGCGATGGATATTGGCGAAAAGCCCCATCCCGCTGCCGTGCTTAAACTTCCAAAGATGAAGATCAACGATACGAGACAAATAATGATGATGTGCCCCGCAAGCATGTTCGCGAAAAGACGTATGATCAATGCAAATGGCTTGGTGAACATACTGAGGAACTCCACGATCACCATGATCGGTTTGATACCACCAGGAACAGGTGGGTTGAAAATATGACTCCAATAGTGCTTGTTCCCATTAACGGTAACAACAATAAACGAGATCACACCGAGTACAAGCGTAAACGCGATATTTCCCGTCACGTTCGCCGCGCCAGGGATCAATCCAAATATGTTATTGATAAGAATGAAAAAGAAAACCGTTAGCAAAAAAGGCAGGTATCTCTCATAACGATGGCCAAGGTTCGGCCTTGCCACTTCGTCTCTTACAAAAGTAATTACCGGCTCAACCGCATTTTGAAAGCCTGTTGGCGCCGAAGTCCGACCAACGCCCGACTTATATTTGTTCCCGATCTTGATCATGAGGATCAATAGGATGGCCAATGCAATAAAAGCCTGCACCACATTGCGCGTGAGCGAAAAATCAAACACTTTTTCATTCGGATCTACTGGCAGTATCTTATTTCCAACAAGCCTGTAACCATTTACTTCCGTTTCACCGTGATGAAACTCCGAAGACATGAAAGTGCTGAGACCGCGGGTGGTTGAATATAAAATTACAGGTAAAGGCAGGGTTACTGCGTGATGCTCGCCATCTGCGCCGGTATAATCCAGAAAATGGAATTCATGTGCATCCAATACGTGAGAAAAGATGACCTTATTGGCATCAAATCCTTTCTTTTCATGAGCATCATGACCTGCTGCAGCTTCATGTTTTTCAGTATCGTGGTCCTCCTGCGCAATGGATGGAGTGGCAAATACCAGTAAAGTCAAGCTGAAAACCGCAACCAACAAGGATTTGAGACAAATTTTGGGCATACCTGTGCTAAAATTTGGCGCAAAGATAGTGAGCGGCCTCTGAAAAAACGAAATAATGAGTTGATTTCTGCAATAAGGGTAAAAAAGGAAGCCCTTATGAAATGATAAAGCCGAACCCCTATAATTCTAAGCATTTTACTTTGCTGCTGAGAGGTGTACCGGATGCTTTTCAAACTGCATCTGGTGCAAGTGATAATAGAAATCCCTTTTCCCCATCAACTCCTCGTGAGAACCCATTTCCCGGATCTCACCCTTATCCAGCACAATTATCTTGTGGGCTTTTCGGATGGTAGATAACCGGTGGGCAATAACTATCGATGTTCTGCCCTTGATCAGCTTGTCGATTGCCTTTTGAATAAGCAATTCGCTTTCCGTATCGATCGATGAGGTAGCTTCATCAAGTATCAATATCGAAGGATCGTAAAGAAGCGCCCTTATGAATGAAATTAACTGGCGCTGGCCCATTGACAAAGTATTACCGCGCTCCATGACGTTGAAGTCGTACCCCCCGGGTAAAGACATAATGAAATCGTGCATGTCCAACATCTTCGCGGCTTCATGTACCCGCGCAGGGCTGATTTCAGGATTGCGTAAAGTGATATTATCCATTACAGAGCCGGAAAAAAGAAAGACATCCTGCAAAACGACGCCGATGTTCTTCCTAAGCGCTTCCAACCTGTATTCCCGAATGGGAATGTTATCAATGCGGATCTCCCCTTCCTGGATCTCATAAAGCCTGTTCATCAGGCTGATGACCGAAGTCTTGCCACTGCCCGTATGGCCTACCAAAGCAAGCGTCTGGCCGGGCTCTACCTGGAAACTTATGTTCTTAAGTACGTAC
This sequence comes from Bacteroidota bacterium, assembly GCA_023437225.1. Lineage (GTDB taxonomy): Bacteria > Bacteroidota > Bacteroidia > Chitinophagales > Chitinophagaceae > Flavitalea. The sequence continues at coordinate 27,881 of JAEZGS010000009.1, forward strand.
CGGTCATCAACATAAGCAAATGAAACATTGCGGAATTCAACGCGTCCCTCACGCATCACCGGAACCGATTCGCCACTGTTATCCATGACGTCCGGATTATCCAATACCTTGAAGACCCGTTCACTTGCGATCATACCCATTTGCAAGACGTTGAACTTATCGGCAATCACCCGCAGCGGCCTGAATAATAAATTAAGGCAGAGGTAGAACGACATCATTTTTCCAATAAGCAGCTGTGCTTCTGCAGCTTCCATATTGAAGGCTCTCGTACCTGCATACCACACTACAAGCCCGGTTCCAACAGCAAGCACTATTTCCACGATGGGAAAGAAAACCGAATAAGCGAAAATCGCATTGATGTTGGCATTCCTATGTTCCTTGTTGATCTCCCTGAACTTATTGAATTCTTTTTTCTCTGAAGAGAAAGCCTGTACAATAGCGATCCCGGTAATGTGCTCCTGTACAAATGCATTTAAGTTGGCCACCGCATTGCGAACCCGAATGAAGGATTTGTTCACGCTTTCCTTGAAAAAATACGTTGCGAGAATTAGAAAGGGAAACGGAGCTAAACTCACCAGCGTAAGCTGCCAGTCCGTAGAGAACATGAAGAAAAGGATCGCCACTATGGACAAAAGATCCGCGATGATCGGTATAAATCCTTCCGAAAAGATCTCGTTGATGGATTCAATGTCATTGATGGTTCGTGTAGTTAGTGTGCCGATCGGCGTTTTATCAAATTGCGACAGGTTAAGCCCGAGAACCTTCTTGTATACTTTGACACGAAGATCTTTCACCACCGTTTGTCCAAGCCATGACGTTAAGAAAGAAAAAATGAAACGCAACCCTGACTCTATCAGCAGGATGCCGATCTGGATAACCGTGATCCACATCACTGCACGAATAAGTGTCTCCTGCACACTTATTTCACTACCCATTTTAATATAATCGTTGATCGTTACCTGTATCAGGTACGGACGTACCGGTGACAATACCGCAAGCACAATTGCAAGAACGATGGAAATGATGAAGCGGCCGCGGTATGGCGCTGCAAACTGCAATACCCGGCGCAATTGTGTAAAATTGAAAATCTGTTTCCTGGCCGCCCTGTCTGACATGTATATTGGTTGGTTCTACTCTCCCATGGATTCACCATAAGCCCTGATGAAAATTGCACCAAGATTCTTATAAGGAGGTATGTAATCGTCGAACTTTTCTTTTGATGCTGCGTCTGTAAAACGGCCACTAAGCTCGCGCCACATATTGATCCAATCGATGTTCCTCCCTGCTACAAGGTTATTGTTAATGGCTTGCAATATAGGCTCATTAACGGTTTTGGTTCCAACCTGCTTCGATGAAATTATGTGCGCATCTTTGCAAATTGAAAGTACATCGTTCAGATTGTTATAACCACCGCAGGATCCCAGAACAACAATTTTTGCGGAAGGCGCCAGCTGCTTCAAGGTATATTGCAGATGATAACTATGCCCCCTGTGAATGACAATCGTAGGTCGCAGATTTTTTACTTCCAGGTATTCGTTAAGTTTAGCCTGTGCCTTTGCATCAGGATCATCGGGACCTAGTAAAGGTCGGTTCGCAAATATCATGACCGGCTTTCCGCGCGTTGACGTAATGCTCACCCAATCCGGGTTTGCGGCAACCTTCCATTCTGCCCGTCCGCGAAACATCGCCATAAAATTTTCAAATGACAACTGCCCGTCCTTGTCTTCATCGCCATAAAAAAAGACCTGCTGTATCACACGTCCCGTGCTGTCTGTGAGCGAAGAATAATCTTTCGAATAAATAGAAGGAATACCGAGTATCCTGGAAATATCTGTTGGTCTGCTGGTATCCGCAGATTCAAACAAAACTTTTAGAAGATTATAAATAACCAGTCCACGCTTGTTTCCCTGCTCTTCATTTCTTGAATAGTTCCATTTCACTTCGTCAAGTATGTATTTTGCCAATTGCGGGTTTTTGTCCATAATGCTGGAATAAGAATCGGCAACGTCTACAGCTTCCTCCAACCCACGCGTATTTTCCAGCTTTATCACAAACGCCTTCATCGTGGTAGTGGCGTTCTGCCTATCCATCTTTGCAAGGAAGTCATTCAAAGTATTATAGCCAGCCGCCATCTTGATGAACTTGCGGAAATAATCTCCGTTTACACTTAGAAACAGGCTGTCGCCGCGTGGTACCGACATTCTCTGGAAGATCCGCTTGTACACGTTCAAATAGCTGGAAGTATACAATTCGTCTTCACCCAACACTATGAGGTAATACAGTTCCTGCGGAGTCAGGCCTTCAAGTCGCTTGAATCGTACGTTTTCATTTTCGACTGCATGAAGCGCATTGATCTCTCTGATAAAATGTTGTTTCGCCTTATTGGCCATCATATCAGTCAATGCTTTCATTTCCGTCACCGTATCCTGCAATGGTGGTAACAGTCGTTTTGCATATTGAATCCGGGTTTGGACCATCAGCCGGTAATACTCCCGGTCGTCATCCTTCACACGGTCAATGTCTTCGATCTTCAAGCCTCCGGTGATCAGTTGCGTAAGGAAAGGAAAGTAATACTGGCCGCTTTTACTGCCCGACATAACACCAATCATCCTTACCATTGAATCGGGGTGATTGCGGATCTTGCTTCCGAGCGCATTGCGTGCGGCCGCATAGTTATAAAGCCGGCGGATATCACGATAGGCAGCTTCTTTGATCAATTCGTTTGCAAAAGGAACAGACGGATTGTTACGCAATACCGGCAGGATCTCATCAGGATGCAGATCGCAATATTTCCGGATCAACAGCAGTTTCGAAGGTTCAATTCCTGCATTTGGTGTAGGAGTTGTGAAACAGTTGACAAGAACCTTTCCCACTCCATAGCTTGTTTTGGCAACTATCGGCTCGATGCTTTGATTCTTCTTGTCAAGAGCCATTCCCTCTTCAAATGCGTCGAGCATTTCCTGGGCCATGGATGCGGGATAGTCTTTATTACCGCGAGTTAAATTGAATTCTTTCAGCATGCTCTCCAGGCTAAGCAGGTAGCGAATCTTTTCATTGCGACTGTAAACGGAATCTGTTTCGATCTTTTGCTGCAACTTGTCAACTCTTCGCAACAAAGCATCGGTAACCTGCAACCGTATGGATTCATCTTTTGGAAGGTCTTTCTCATTGATCTTTTTCTGCTGCGCATCAACCTTATCGTGCCAAAGCATACGGTCGGTAGCAACTTTGAATCCATAGGAACTTTGGGCTGCAACGAACTGCACCTGCATCATCACAATAACAAACAGCGTCAATAACCTGAGTTTCATAGAAAACAAATTTAGTGAATCTGGGGTCTGAACCTTCCATTTCTTCCTTAACAATAACATAATCCACCTAAAAACCATTCCTTTGAGGGGTATATTAATTTTGCGTAAACACATACATGTTCATGGATTCCAAAGGAAAAAAAGTTTTGATCGCCGACGACGAGCCTGATATCTTAGAGATAATCCAATACAATCTCCGCAAAGAAGGCTACGAAGTGGTAACCGCAAAGGACGGTGATGATGCGCTTTCAAAAGCAAAACAACACCATCCGGATCTTATCATACTCGACATAATGATGCCAAAAAAAAATGGTGTTGAGGTCTGCCAGATCCTAAGAACCCAGGAACAGTTCAAAAATACCCTGATCATCTTTCTTACAGCATTGAATGATGACCGCACACAGGTTAAAGGACTTGAAACAGGTGCCGACGACTACGTAAGCAAACCAGTAAGCCCCATTGTGCTCAACAGCCGCGTTAATGCGCTGTTCCGCAGGGTGATTAAAGATGAAAGTCGCGAAAAGCTGATCCGTGCAGGAAGCATTACCATTGATCCCGATAAGTTTGAAGTGAATGTTGATGGAGCCGCAGTTAACCTTGCAAAGAAAGAGTTTGAATTACTACACCTTCTCGCTTCCAAGCCCGGTCGCGTTTTCTTGCGAAACGAAATTCTCAACCAGGTCTGGGGAAATGATGTGATAGTGGGCGATAGGACAATTGACGTCCACATTCGCAAGATCCGGCAGAAACTCGGGCTGGATTGCATAACTACCGTTAAGGGAGTTGGTTATAAGTTTGACGTATAAAACAGTATGAATGTCTTCAATCAAGAACCTGTCGCCCCGGCAACTTTCCGCCCTCACTGCCCTTTCATTATCAGTACCTATTGCGATAGGAATTACATTGATGACGTGGAACTGGAAGATCGGTCTCACGTCATTGTTGTTGATTTTTGCGGGAAGCTTCGGATTGATATTGTTTACGCTTGAACGTTTTATATATCGAAAAATAAAACTGATATATAAGCTTATTCATCAGACCAAGGCAACAAAGAAGGAAGAGGTATATTTTAAATACATTCTGCCACAGAAAAGCATCGATGAAGTACGCGAAGATGTTGAGGCCTGGGGCGAAAGAAGAAATAAAGAGATAGAACTGTTGCGCCAAAATGAGGCATTCAGAAAAGAGTTCCTTCAAAATCTTGCACATGAATTTAAGACTCCGGTATTCGCCATCCAGGGATATATCGATACTTTATTGAATGGAGCAATGGACGACCCGGAAATACTCAGAAGGTTTCTTCAAAATACATCACGCAATACCGTACGATTGGTAAACCTGATGAATGACCTGGATGAGATCTCGCGATTGGAAAGCGGTCAGCATACATTGCACAAACACAATTTCATCATCCAGGATCTGATACGGGAAGTGTTTGATACGCTAAGCATACATACGCAACAAAAAAGCATTCGAACATCGATCAAAAAAGGTTGCGAATCGCCTATTTATGTTCATGCGGACAAGGAAAAAATAAAGCAGGTGCTTACAAACCTCGTCTCCAATTCATGTAAGTATGGAAAAACAAATGGTTCAATTGTCGCGAGCGTATATCCCACTGATGATCAACACGTGTTGATCGAGATCAGCGATGACGGTGTTGGTATCGACGAAGAACATCTGCCAAGGATATTTGAACGATTTTTCCGTGCCGATTCTGCAAGGAGCCGCGACAAAGGTGGAACCGGACTGGGATTAGCCATCTGCAAACATATAATTGAAGCGCATGGTGAAAGCATCCATGTACGCAGTACGGTAGATGTTGGCACCACTGTTGGGTTTACGCTTGAATCACGCAGGGGCGACCTTTAATACTATTGATGAGGGGACAAAAAAAACCACCGATAGAAATCGGCGGTGACAATCACATGAGAAAATTCTATGGTGTAAAGAAACTGTTTCAGGATGAATCGGGTCTTATACAAATCTTACTATATCATTAATTGTCATCATCGTTTTTGTCAATTATTTTCCTTATTCTCCCGCCCCGATTTCATCTTTATCCGTTAATAAGTATTGTTTTTGGGTGAGAAACTAGCCCATCCTGCAGTCCAGTCCGTTGCTCCGAATGCGCCACGATATGTAACCGCGGTATTGAAAAACGCAGCATCAAGACCTGCAAAGCCCGCACCGTTGAGTGCCGGTGATCCAGCTTTTGGTATAAATACAGGGGACGCCAAATTAAAAGGATCGGTCAACTGCACATCTTCGCGCGAAGCAAGTGTCAGCGTTCCTTCTGCTTCTGCCTTTGCTTTGATCTTAGCCTTGGCATCGTTTATCATGGCAGTCCTTTCAGCGGAAGTCATAGGGTTTGTAGGATGACCAGTAGTTATAGCCCTTGCCCCCACTGAATCGACGAGGTATGGATTAGAATAAACCGCTATGATGTTGTTCTTGAATTCAGACAGGTTATTAAAGTAGTCTGAAACGGTGCCTGCAGATTCCATAGAGAATCCTCCTTTGCGATGACCCATTAGTATCGAATTGTGCAGACTGAAGCGTACGCTTCTTCTCCAGCGATTGCTGTAGTTATGGGTGGAAGCGGATCCTGTTGTATCATAAGGTCCGATAAAAGTAAAGTTCGAAAGGATGGGCTTGGTATAAGGAGCGGCATTAGTTCCTGCACCGTCGTTGTCCGCCTCAATTCCATTGGCAGCGTCCGTATCCGCGGGTTTATCGCGAAGCGATACGGCAAATTGAATTTTTCCGGAGTAGCCAAAATCGAAGTCAAAATCATCGTCATAAGTTGCAAATGCAATGAGGTTTTTGGCGTTTACTGTTCCTCCAAAAAATTCATATGCATCATCTGCGCCGTAGGATACCTGGATATTTTCGAGGGTAGTTCCGGCACCTACTCCGCCGAGTGTCAGACCATTGATCTCAGAATTGGGCTCCGCCGCAATTCCGGAAAATTCAATGCGTACAAAACGAAGGATACCTGAATTATCGTTCGCATCACTGCCACCATATGGCCTGTTTACGCCACCTTCGATGATCGGTGCAGGAGATGTGGGTCGGTTTGTTGGTGCTTTGCCAAGCAATATGATACCACCCCAATCCCCGGGAGCCCTTTCGCCGGCAGATTTTCCGGAGGTAAATACAATTGGCAGCGCTGCGGTTCCATCAGCAATAAGTTTTGAACCGCGTTCAACGATCAGAGCACCTTTCTCTGTAACATCACTTTTTACCACAGTGCCTGGCTCTATGGTAAGCGTTGCGCCGTTGTTCACATATACATACCCTTTGAGTGTATAAACTCCTTTCTTTAGAGTAATACTCTCATCGATGGTACCCGATAACACTTTGGATATATTAGGATCTTCAGATCCTGTATTGCCTCCGCCGATGATATCATCACCGGTATCCACTTTAATACATGATGAAAATACGATTGCAAAACAAGCTACGCCAAATGCGTTTTTGATCAGATTCATATTGTTTGATTGATTTGTCAGGGTTGATTGTTATAGATTGAAGTCGTAAGAGAAACCAACAGTTATTGTAGTGCCTGGTGCATAGGAACTGAACACACGATCAGTACCCTTTTTATAATTTCGCGAATTGTCGACATTTTCATAATACATGATCTTCTGGCCGAAGATGTCCGAAAAACTCAACTTGAATTCGCCGCGCTTATTAAATACCCGTTTGGATAGCTGCAGATCAACAACATCACGTGCATTCTCATAAACATCGGGGAAACCAAGAGACGTGTACCCAACAAGTGAAAGTCTGTTCCCCACACGGTTATAGAGGATCGTACCGTTCCAGCCTTTCTCAGTTGAGTTGTATTGCAATCCTGCATTTATAAGGTATGGCGACTGTCCCTGCACCGGCCTGTCTGCAGAAACCACTTTGCCGAGTAATTCATCATTGAAACTTACCTGTGAGAAAATGTAGGTAAGATTAGCAAACACACTGAAGTTGCTGAGTAGATCTGTACCACGATCAAGGAACTTTAAATTTTTCCGAATCTCTAATTCGAGTCCATATGTATTCGCATCCTTTGCATTTTGAAAGAAATAATTTCTGCGCGTGAGCACACTTCCTGGATCAAGGCGAAACTCAATTGGATTTACAAAACGTTTATAAAACCCGCCGAAAGTGATCGCTTCACCGGCACCGCCATACAGCTCGTAGCGTGCATCGAAGTTGTAAATATCCGTTGTCTTGAGCTCAGGATTTCCGCGGACGCCAAACGTTGATTCATAATCAAAAAACTGGAACGGAGCGATCTCACGGAACTCGGGTCGCGAAACTGTTTTAGATGCAGATAACCTGAAGATATTGTTGCGATCGATGCTGTAGGAGAGGTTTACTGATGGAAGAAATTTCCAATCTTCGGTATTAATAAGAACCTGTTTTGAAGACAGATCTCTTGTTCGTAAGAACTGCTCGAAGAATTCAAGTCGCGCACCCCAGATTACGCGAAGCTCTTCAGACAATCTGTTATCCATCATCAGATAGCCGCTATTCAACGTCGATATCGCAAAGTATTTGTCCTGGTTATTTGTAAACTCTTCCATTACAAATCCATTCCTACCGATGTTCTGCCTGGCAAAAATCTGGTCAATCGGCAATGTTCTTAGTTCATCATTGAAAGTGCCGGAAGCTTCGATGTAACGAAAGATTCTTGAACGAAAGTCCCTGAATTTTACAAGTGCAGATCCTCCGAACTTGAGCGACTGTTCTTCACCGAAAGCGGTAAATGGTATCGTCACTGATGCGGTGCCGGATATGCCATGATCCTGGAGAGATGAGTAAAATCTCCGCGAATCATCCTGGTCCCATTCGAAGGGATTTGACGAACCAACGCCGCTCTTGAAATAAGCGGTTGTGCGAAGGTCGGGTTGCGACTTACTATTCAATGAATAAGAAGTATTCCAATACAACTTTGCATTTGCAAGATTGATCTTATGTGTTCCTTCTAATATGCCTGTGTAAAATGTGCGTTGGTTTAAAACGGATGACCATAAATTCACATCACCAGCGCGATCATTATTGGGGCCACTGCGGAAATAGTAATTGTCTTCGAAATATTGATTGAAGAGGTTTTTGAGCGATATCTTGTTGTTGCCTTTCACATATGCAATGTTTGCCATTGCCCCTACATTGATATTGTATTTGTTTTGCGCATCATTATATTGCTGAATAGCGACGCCATCCGTTTCATAAAGCGCGCGTTCAACATCATATTTAAGCATCTGTTTACGATACAACACAGACAATACGGTACCTAGTTTCGCGCCATTATTATATCGTTTGCCTGAACCCCACGCGATGTTGTAGGATTGTATTGGTGCGGCAACAGATTTTTTCTGCGTGTAACTTTGATCGTTGAAAGATCTCGTCAACTCCAGCTTTTGGTCAAGCCCGTTTGGCTGGTTTGCCAATCCGTTATACTGCTGGCGCGATGACGGAAACTGAGAAGGCAGCTTACGTGAACCATCATTGAATCCTAGCCAATCAGTTGAAGACCTTTCATTGCTTAAGAAAGTTTTTCCGGTTGATATTGTATTCCATCCAATGTTAACACCAACGGTTAGAAACGGATTGTTGGGAACATCTCTTGTGGAAACCTGCACAAGTCCTCCCGCAAATTCACCGGTAAGATCAGGCGTTGCAGTTTTATTGATGATAATGTTATCAACCACGCCCGAAGGAATGACGTCAAAAGAAAATGCCTTTTTATCGGGCTCGGAACTCGGCAGTTGTGCACCATTCAGGAAAGCCGAATTGTAGCGATCACCCAGCCCGCGTACAACAACAAATTTATTGTCCTGTATACTTGTGCCACTCACACGCTTAAGGATCTCACCAGTATTTTTATCGGGCGTGCGTTTAATAAAATCCGCGGCGATGCCGCTTGAAACAGCACTGTTATTTCTCTGGAAATTTACAAGTGCATTCGTACTCTCTTTTCGGACAGAGGTTTTTACAACTACTTCCGTAAGCTCGGCGGAACTCTCTAATGTGATGGTGATGAAATTGTCCTCATTAGGTTTCACTTCAACATCCTCAACAGATTTTTTTGAATATCCTGCACTGGTTACGATAAATGTATATTTGCGGCCCGCCTCAAGTGAAAGTGTAAATCTGCCTTCCACATCAGCGGGAACAGCCTGCGACAGGCCCTGCACCTGTATGGTAGCACCAGGTAATACTTCATTACGTGAATTGATCACTTTACCACTTAATCGAATAGCTTGTGCATTTGCAACATACACAGCGACCAATAATACAAGGAGAAGGAAAAGTTTTCTAAGCACAATTCATTTTTTGATTGTGCCACAAAACTATCCGGCCATTGTTAAGTGATTATAAAGTGCAGGTTATGTTTGGGTTAACAGGAATACTAAATGTAAAATGCAAAATGCTAAATGGAAAATGGAAAATGGAAATAAAGTAATGATATTAAAAGCTGTATTGTAACCGGCATGTGAACACATTGTCCCTTATATCGGTTTCATAACCGGTTAACTGTGTTGATTCATTGCGTACAATATCATACCATAGAAACAGCTTCAGGTTCTGATTGAAGTAATGATTATATCCTACAGTGATGGTGGTATATTTAATATCCGCGTTAGAGTGTCCGTTCGATGAGGTTTTTATTTCGCTTCCCTTCAATTTCCTGTTGGGATCATAAAAATCAAATTTCAACCCTGCCTGGTGTTTTTCATTAATGATGTTTTGCAAGAGATACACAAAAGCACCGTCGAAATCACGAATATAAAAAGGAGCATTCTCTTCAAGCTCTCCCGGTGTTTCAGAACTTAATGCAGTTCCCGTTTGGGTTCCCCGCCAGTATTCGCCCCGCACAATTGTTTTGCCCCAGCCATGCTTAAAAGTTGTTTGCAGATCCGCACCATAATACTTCCTCGGTGATCTCGAACCTAAATTGTCTACGGATGAATCGACCGAAAACTGTTTGTGTCGACCATCCGAGAATTTATATACATAACGGCTGTTATGTGCAAGCGCTCCATGCAGATAAGAAAGACCACCCGAGACGGTGAAGTTGCTGGAAACTGTGAGAGGCTTAACCGACAATCTTGTAATAAGATCTTTATACGAATCAAACTCATTTGGGCCGGTCATGCCCTGTCCATTAAAAACTCCAATGTCCCATTTAAGAAATGCGAGCCTATGCCCTTTTCTTCTTGGTTCAAATGATACCATTGCACCAAGATCGCGTTCCGTTTTCATTAATATTTGCGACATTCTTCCACGCTCCGGCGTTTCCCGTACCTGCGATGACAAGTTGATCTCATAACCGAATGGACGTGCAAACATACCTGTGGTGACTGTAAAAAGCTCCCACCTGTTTTCATAAAGGCGTCCCCAGAAGTCGCGTATGTTCACTCCTCTTTCGGACCCGTCGAATTGAAGCGCAAACTGCAACGACGGTTTGCCCTCCGCGGTGAAATGGGCATAATCAAATCTGATACGACCACGCCTGATCATAAAGCGATTATCCACTCGCTGAGCAAAATTTCCCCCGTTGTAAGTATCAGTGCCTTTCTCCTGTGCCCATTGAAACTGGGGCTGAAAATAACCCACAACGGAAAGATGGTCCTGCTTCCTTGCACTAAGCCAAAGGCCCTTCCCTTCTACATTTGATGTATCGATCATTTCAATAAGAAACTGTGCCTGAACAAATTGAGAACTCCCGGTGATACAGGCAAACAGCAATATGAATAACTTTAATTTCATGATTTCTTAATAGTGGCACGAAGTTATCTGGCAAAGGACATTGGTGTGTTAAGAAATTATTACCAATTGCATTCGCCTCCCAACCCTTTTGAATAGTTCTATTTTTGCGCCAAACTATTACATTATATGGGATCTAATTCGTTTCTCAAATTGTTTATGCCCAAGGATAGGATCTTCTATTCCTTGTTTGAGGAAGTAGCGGATACGATGGCAGACATGGGGAGACTACTGAAAGAAGTTGTAAAGGAACCTGACTTCGATAAAAGGGCTGCGGTCATTGCAAAAATTGAGGATCTTGAACACGTTAATGATGATCTGACCCACAAGATATTTACTGAACTCGGAAGAAACTTCATTACTCCGTTCGATCGTGAAGACATTCATTACCTGGCAACCTCGCTTGACGATATTTCAGATTATATTTTTGCATCAGCAAAAAAGATCAACTTCTATAAGGTGAATCCAAACGATCAGGGCATTCAAAAAATGGCGGAGTTGATTGACCAGGGATGTGAGCAGATTCGTATTGCAGTGAAGGAATTGCGGAACATGAAAAACATGCGCAATATTACTGAAGCGCTGGTAAAAGTTAATAGCATAGAAAACCAGGCGGATGATATATTCGATCTCAGTATTGACAGGCTTTTCGAAACTGAACCCGATGCAAAAGAGGTTATTAAGAAAAGAGAGATTTACCAGGTAATGGAAATCGTTACAGACAAGTGCGAAGATGCTGCAAATGTGATCGAATCCATCATCATTAAATACGCATAGTAACACTTGCTATATGACTTTCCTTGTAATAATTATCGTCCTTGCCCTGGTCTTCGATTATATCAATGGTTTTCACGATGCGGCCAATTCGATCGCAACCATCGTATCCACCAAAGTCCTTACTCCATTTCAGGCTGTATTATGGGCAGCAGTGTTCAACTTCGCAGCGTTCTTCGTTTCTAAATATATTATTGGCGAATTCAAAATTGGTAATACCATTGCCAAATCAGTGAATGAAAACTTCATAAACCTTGAAGTTATTTTCGCTGGATTGGTTGCTGCGATTGCATGGAACCTGCTTACCTGGTGGTTTGGTATTCCGTCAAGTTCTTCGCATACTTTGCTTGGTGGCTTTATGGGTGCTGCATTGGCGCATGCAGGAGCGATCAGTCAGGATGGAATACATGTTATCAACTACGCCAAAGTGTTGCCTACATTTTTGTTCATATTCCTCGCGCCGCTGATCGGTATGATCATGTCCTTTATCATTACGATCATTATAGTCAATATATCGCGAAAGGCCAACCCGTATAAAGCAGATTCCTGGTTCCGGCGACTGCAGCTTGTATCAAGTGCTGCATTCAGTTTAGGACATGGTGGTAATGATGCGCAAAAGGTAATGGGTATCATCGGTGCGGCGATCATCTATTATGAAAGCACGCTTGGTGTGAGTATGACTTTCAATGAATTTGTAGATGCATATGTTTGGGTGCCGATCGCGAGTTTCACAGCCATTGCAATTGGTACGATGAGCGGTGGTTGGAAGATTGTAAAAACCATGGGTACACGCATTACAAAAGTTACTCCTCTTGAAGGAGTAAGTGCTGAAACTGCCGGTGCTGCGACCCTGTATTTAACCGAGCATCTTGGAATCCCTGTAAGCACAACACATACCATTACCGGTGCAATTATCGGGGTCGGTGCAACGAAGCGTTTGTCTGCCGTACGATGGGGTGTTACCATAAATTTATTGTGGGCATGGATTCTTACCATCCCGGTGAGTGCATTTATTGCAGCAATTGTTTACTACATAGTGAGATTATTTTAAACACTGCACATACTGATAAAAGCAGCACATTAACGTGCTGCTTTTTTAATTTATAGCAGTTTCTTGGTACATTGCCGAGTCTTTTATAAACCTGATAATCAATGAAAGGAATCATTTTGGCTGGCGGATCGGGCACACGGCTGCATCCCATTACTTATGCAATCAGCAAACAGATCATGCCAGTTTACGATAAGCCAATGATCTACTACCCGCTGTCAACTTTGATGCTCGCGGGCATTCGTGAAATACTTATCATCTCAACGCCTCATGATCTTCCGCAATTTCAACGTCTTCTTGGCGATGGTGCCAAGCTCGGCTTGTCCTTTTCCTATGCAGAACAATCTGTACCCAACGGTCTTGCACAGGCTTTTGTAATTGGTGCGGACTTTATTGGCAACGATTCTGTAGCTCTGGTATTGGGTGACAATATCTTTTATGGCGCAGGACTGGGTGAACAGTTATCCATGAATACCCAACCTGATGGCGGTATAGTATATGCTTACCATGTAAGCGATCCGGAACGGTATGGTGTTGTTGAATTCAATGAGCAGAAACAGGTCATCTCGATTGAAGAAAAACCACAGCATCCTAAAAGCAATTATGCAGTTCCGGGGCTTTATTTTTACGACAGCGATGTAGTACAAATAGCTCGCGATCTCGCGCCAAGTCCACGGGGTGAATATGAAATAACTGATGTGAACAAGGAATATCTTCGCCAGGGGAGATTAAAAGTGTCAATACTGGACCGGGGAACGGCGTGGCTGGATACGGGCACTTTTGATTCGCTGATGCAGGCCTCACTATTTGTGCAGGTAATCGAGCAAAGACAAGGCATAAAGATTGCCTGTATCGAGGAAATCGCGTACAGGAAAGGCTTTATCGACAAAGAACAGCTGACGGAAATGGCTCGCCCCTTATTGAAAAGCGGCTATGGACAATATCTTATGGATCTTATCAAAGAACAATAATAGATTCAAATGAATAAAGTACTCGTTACAGGGGGCTGTGGTTATATCGGCTCACACACGATCGTCGATCTTATCGAAAATGGATATGATGTTATTTCCGTTGATAACAACTCCAGGTCTACACCACGTATCCTCGAGGGAGTAGAAAAAATTACAGGCAGGAAAGTAAAAAACTATAAGGTTGATCTTTGTAATTATGACGACACCTTTGCGATCTTCCAGGAAAATGAAGACATCGTTGGCATCATACATTTTGCAGCGTACAAAGCAGTTGGAGAATCGGTTGAGCAACCACTGATGTATTTCGAAAACAATCTTGGGTCATTGATCAACCTGTTGAAATGTGTGCAGGAATTCAATGTTCCCTATTTTGTGTTTTCATCCTCATGTACTGTGTATGGCAACCCTGATGAAATTCCTGTAACGGAAAAAACTCCACCGAAGCCGGCCGAGTCGCCCTATGGTTATACCAAGCAAATGGGCGAACAGATCATCAATGAATTTTCTAAGGCAGTTCCCACGCAATGTGTGTTGCTAAGATACTTCAACCCTGTAGGAGCACATCCGTCTGCTTTTATCGGTGAACTACCAATAGGCAAACCTGCTAACCTCGTACCTGTGATCACACAAACAGCAATAGGCAAGATACCACAGGTCACAGTGTACGGAAACGATTATCCTACCCGCGATGGTTCATGCATACGCGACTATATCCATGTTTGCGACATTGCGCATGCTCACACCCTGGCAATGGATTATCTCCTTAATAAAGGATCGGATAAACGTTGTGAAGTTTTCAATCTTGGTTCAGGAAACGGTGTGTCCGTATTGGAAGCGATAAACGCTTTTGAAAAAGTGAGCGGAGTAAAATTGAACTACGCGATTGGGCCGCGCAGACCAGGAGATGTGGTGGCCATTTATGCCAATAACGAATATGCGGTTAAGACGCTTGGTTGGAAGTTGAAATACAATCTCGAAGATATGATGTCATCGGCCTGGAAATGGGAACAGAAACTCAAGATCGATGAACAATTTTACCAAAACAAAGCTGCTGATCTGAATTGATCTTTTAATCTGCAAAGCATGATCAATACTCCGGACAGTTTGCTATTGGAACAGTTCCGTGTCGCAGAGACACGTGAAGCTGCTTTTACCTCTATCATAAAAAAGTACCAGGAACGCCTGTACTGGCATGTGCGAAGGATGGTTGTTGACCATGAAGACGCGAACGATGTATTGCAGAATGTTTTCATCAAATGCTGGAAGGGGCTTGAAAACTTCCGGGAGGACGCTCAGCTTTACACCTGGCTTTACAGAATAGCTACCAATGAATGCCTTACATTTTTGGAGCAGCAAAAAAAGCGTAAGGCGATTTCATTTGATCAGCTTGACGAGTCGCTTTCCAATAAAGTAAAGGAAGATCAAAACTTTGACCCGAATAAGCTAGAGTGGAAACTGCAACTGGCCATCCAGCGCTTACCTGAAAAGCAGCGGTTAGTGTTTACACTCCGTTATTACGACGAAATGCCATATGAAGAAATGAGTAAAGTTTTGGAGACTTCTGAGGGCGCCCTCAAGGCATCTTATCATCATGCGGTAAAAAAGATCGAGGATTTCATTCTCAATCATTAAACTTTCACGGCCGGGGGGAGTCTTAAGCCGGTTTTTGTCAGATAATGCAGAACAGAAGTACCATAATAAACGAATTGAAAGAAATTAGTCCGCTGCTGGCGGACCTTTCACCCGTAATCCCTTATTCCGTACCCTATAACTATTTTGAACAGTTGCCGGACAAGCTCCGGGATAGGATTATGGAGAGGGAGAGTACCGTACCGCTCCCTTCTTCATTTTCCAAACAGCCGTTTAATGTGCCTTTGGGTTATTTCGACAGTCTCGCAGGCAATAGATTAAACAGGATCCGGTCACAAGAGGTTTCAGAACCGCAACAAGAGATGCATTCAATTTCTCCGGTTGTTGCGGCGATTTCCAGAACCCAACCTTATACCGTCCCAGCCGGGTATTTTGAAGATCTGGCTGAAAAAGCGGTTACCCGGGTAAATAATCCAGCTGGTGCGAAAGTCATCAGAATGGATTTCTACCGGAAATTTGTACGTTATGCTGCTGCGGCAGTAGTCACCGGTGTACTCGTGGTGACCGCTTTGTTGCTAATGAGGCCCAATAATGGCCAGGAGCAGACTGGCTCGGTTATGGATAATGTTTCAGTAAGTGAATTGGAGGGATATTTATCTACAGAACCACTAGAACCTGTTGTAAGTTCAGGTAATATTGTTACCGCAGAACTG
The DNA here is from genome assembly GCA_023437225.1 of Bacteroidota bacterium. Taxonomy (GTDB): domain Bacteria; phylum Bacteroidota; class Bacteroidia; order Chitinophagales; family Chitinophagaceae; genus Flavitalea. The sequence continues at coordinate 44,061 of JAEZGS010000009.1, forward strand.
AAGGCAGAGGACATGAAGGAGTTCATAGATGATTTCTCTGATGAAACTTTGCAACAATATCTAAACCAGAACAAGCTTATATCCGTAAGTGAAACGAATTAATCTTATGAAACGAATTTTTACACTCCTGATCGCGATCTGCATAAGTTCGCTTCCCTTGCTCGCCCAGAATGACAACCGGGAGGCAGGACGTTTGGAAGCATTTAAGATCGCATACCTCACCAAAAAACTCAATCTCTCGCCAGAGGAAGCTCAGCGCTTCTGGCCGCTTTATAATCGTTACCAGGGAGAACTTCGATCGGCAAGAATATCTAACAAACAGGGAAAAGCTAACGAAATCGAGCTTGAAGAAAAGGTACTCGGCATCAGAAAAAAATACAACGAACAGTTTTCAAAAGCTTTAAGTGACGAGAAAGTAAATCAGCTTTATAAATCGGAAAAAGAATTTGGAGCAATGGTTCAAAAGGAACTCATGGAGCGAAGACAGGAACGGATCAATAACCGAAAGAAAAATAACTGATAATAAAAAGAAATGGCCTGATATCGGGCCATTTCTTTTTAACCTTAGAAACACGAAGTATAAAACCAAATCATTCTTTCTACATGCTGATCTATTGCTTAATAAGTTTCAAAGTGTGACGCTGTTGCTCAAACCGAATTTCAACAACGCACATACCTGACAGTACATTTGATAGACCCGCTACCTGTACATTATTTGAACCCGCTTTAAGCTGAACCGCCTGTTGCTTCACCAGTTTACCTGATCTATCGTATACGTTGATTGATGACAGCGTATTCGCCTCTGAAGTAATTACTACTGATATAACATCACGGAAAGGATTTCCTGCAACAATGATCTGTGGAGCATTGAATACGTCGTTCTTCAGTAAAATAACATGACTGATCTTGATTGTTCCATCAATGTCAATGGAGCGAACGCGATAAAAATGATCACCACCTATTTTATAACGATGCTCGTGTTGATAGCTACTTCCACCTGCATTTCCCGCAGCATCAATTGTTCCAATCAGTTCATATTTTTTTCCGTCAATTGAATGCTCAACCTCGAACCTGTCAATATTTTTTTCAAAACCTGTTGACCAGTATATTTTGTTGATACCTTCAGATTTTAATCCTTTTACATCTTTAAAGAACACCGGCAATGTGGTAAGTGGGCAAACAGCTTCCTGCTTATAACCATAAACGTAGTTGGTGGTATCATAAAGTATTACGGGCGCGATCGTCACATTTGACTGGGTACCCGTGAATGCTTTATTTACTTTAAGCTTGTTCACGCTGCTGATCCCATTAATCGCACCATTATTGGTAATGGTACTTCCAACGTGCAGATTACCTGCGGCGGTGAAAGCACTATTGTTCATGAACGTAGCGTCGATCCTCATCAAAGCCTGCGGATTGTTTTGTCTCATTACCGGTCCGTTTACCTGGAAGGAACCAGATGGCACCCAAAGAAGACCTTCATTTCGCACTGGCCGTGATACGTTAACAGAACCATCCAGCACAAGTATGTGTGTATTGACGAGTGAATCACCGGAATTGAAATTCATGCTTCCGCGCATCACCATGAAATTGGTGTTTCGAACCAGGCCAGCACCTGTAAAGCTACCTTCCACATAGAGCCGTCCCTGGTTTACAATGCTGGCAGCTGCCCCGGTATTGATAGAGGCTTTGATAACCATGGTACCCTCATTCTGAATGGCACTGCCAGTAGTAACGAGTTGTACACTTCCATTGAAATTAGTTGTGCCGCAGGCAGTGTTGGTTACTGTTACTCTTCCGTTATCCGTCAGTGAGCCCGTGAATGTCAGCATCGAATAGTTGCTAACGCTGAAACTTGCATTAGCGGTATAGCTGCCATTTATTACGGAAGTGCCGTTATTTGTTAGTTCACCAGCAAGAAGACCTCCCAGGTTAGGCTCAAATCTACCACCCTGCTCAACCTGAACGGACGTGTTTTTAGATGCGTTCAATGTGCCTGTATAATAACCACCAGATCCAATGATCAGTTTAGCACCACTTTTTAAAGTTATAGCTGCATCTACGCTGGTAGTAATATAAACTGTCTGATTATTCGTGAAGGATCCACCGGTGTTGCATGAAGTTCCAGCAGGACATTGTGCTGACGCAGACAAATGGAACGATAAAAGAGCAACGCAAAGAATGTAAGCTTTCAAAAGGTAAATTTGTTTCATAAGGTTGGGCCGTATTAATAGATGCCAACCTTGCAAACCTCGGGCAAGAAATTAATCCAAACTCGATAAGATGGGGAAAACCCTTATGGGGCGCGGCCTGTAGCAAATTCGGAATTTTACTGACGATTACTTCGGAAAACCACATTTGTCCCAAATTGAGACGCCAAGTATAAAATTGACACTATAAGGCTACGCAGGCGTGCTTGATATCGTGATAGAAAAGCATCTTCCAATGATGCTCAGTAGCCTGTTCATACCATTGCTGCCTCAGTTCCATAGCCCGCTTCCCGTCATAATCGTACTTGGCCGCAAACCTGCGCTTCAGTTGATGAAGCTGGGGTGCCTCGTCGCCTCCGAAGAATACTGTTTCTCCTGCATCGACGATTGTAAAGACCTGGTGAAAGGGACAATGGCCACCGCTCAGTTCATATTTAATGTATCCGCTGATAACTCCATCGCCATCGAGTAATTCAACGTTCGAAGCATTACGCAATTCATTCAGTTCGTCGGGGATATACGAAGGCATTCCCTTTGTGAAAGCATATTCAAGCTCCTTTCGTTGGATGTAGTAAGTAGCGTTGGGAAAACTGATAGTGCTCTTGCCATCCTTAAGATATGTAACCCCTCCTGCATGATCCTTATGCAGATGGGTCATCAACACTTTCGTTATTTCAGATGGGTTTATTCCAGCATCCATGATGTTCTTATGCAACTGGAGCACTCCATCCTTTTCAAAGCCAAGCCCTGTATCCAGCAACAATACATCTTCTGTTGTCACAACTAAAAAAGGCTGAACCTCTACAAGAAGACTACCCTTCGCCCGTTCGCCCAGATCATCTTCCGATTCGTCAAACGGCACAAACAACTTCGACTTATCAATGGTAAAGCTTCCTTCGCTAAGTGGTATGATCTTCATCGCACAAAAATACCATCTTCCATGCAAATCGATTCCCGCTATGATTTTATCTAGCGCAGAACCATCTGCCGGTCGGCATCAAGCCGGATCAGAATAAACAACATCACGGAGAATGTGATGAGAGAAGTTCCCCCATAGCTCACAAAAGGCAACGGGATACCAATCACTGGCGCAAGGCCTATGGTCATACATACGTTGATCGTTATATGAAAGAATAACACCGAGGCAACTCCATATGCATAACATCGGCTAAAAACACTTCGCTGTCTTTCCGCAATATTCACTATCCGCAAAAGCAGTAACAAATAAAGCGATAAGAATATGATGCTGCCCATGAACCCGAAGCCTTCGCCAATGGTGCAGAATATGAAATCGGTACGTTGCTCGGGTACAAAGTCGAAACGTGTTTGAGTTCCTTTAAGGAATCCGCGACCAAGAAAGCCTCCACTACCGATGGCTATTTTACTTTGCCGCACATTGTAATCGCTGGTGCTTGCCTTCTTTGCAGCCGTTATCTCCTCGCCTTCAACGTTGTTCAACTCTGCATACGGATTGTCGCGACCAATCAAAGAGAATATTCTTTCTACCTGGTGCTTCTGAAGCACTTTTGTAAAGAGAAATGGCACTGCAAATAGCTGAACACCCACACATACAGCCCATATGAATACTATCTTAACGAGCATCCCCCGGCTGCGCCTAATCTGGCGTCTAAGAAGATAGATCATTAACAACGCAATAGCCGAAACGATCCCCGCCAGCATATATTTTTCTAACAGAAGAGTCGCTACCACAAGTACCGCAAGTGAGAATCCGATAACAAGATAACCTGCCGGCAAACCTTCGCGAAACATTACAAGGAAAAACGCTAAAAACACCAATGCAAGGCCTGTTTCAGCCTGTGCAATGGTTATGATCGCTGGCAACAAAACGATGCCCGCGGCAATCAGGTGCGAACGTGACCTGGTAAAATCGGTATCGATCCTCGACAGATATTTTGCGAGTGCAAGGTTCACAAACAACTTACATAATTCTGCAGGCTGCAATTGAAATGAACCAAAACGAATGATGGATTTTGTTCCCTTCACTTCTGTGTGAAATGGAAACACTAACAATAAAAGGAGTATACCGAACGCATACCATATGTTAGCAGTAGCAGTGAAGAATTTGCTATCGGTAAGCAGTATACCCATTCCAAGGAATAAACAGATCACAAAGTAGAGCGATTGCTTCCCGTAATCGGCTTTCATGCGAAAGAATCCATCCAGGACACTTTCTGATTCACGATAGGTTACAGAAAATATACTGACGATTCCAATAGTCACAAGGGCTATATAAAGCCAGATCATTATCCAGTCGATGCCTTTTGATATTTCGGGATTCCTCTGGCTCATACTTCGCGTTGAAAACTATTTTTTTTGAAGTTCCTCGTATCGTTCAAAATCGCCGTTGCTGCCGGGACTTTTCTCTTATTAGGCTGCTTATCTTTTTCATTATCTTCTTTTACAGGCGCCGCCTGGCGTCCACCCCTCAGGTACTTCCTGATGTAAGTGCTGTCTTTCGTCATCTTAAACCAGCGGAACGCCCTTGTAGAATCTTCGATATATTGAAGGCGGTCGAGATATCCAGGCATCAGGCTCGCATTCGAAATGCGTTCCACCTCTTTTAGTCGTTCGGTGCGAAGTGTGTCGTTCAGATATTTCTCCATCATCAACGATGCGATGGGAGCTGCCCATGTTGAACCAAAGCCGGAATTTTCCACTACCACCGCAATTGCGATCCTGGGATTTTCCCTTGGTGCAAAGCAAACGAACATTGAATTGTCTTTCAGCTTAACCTTCTTCCGATCGATGATCCTGTACTTTTCAGCGGTACCCGTCTTGGCGCAAATATTGATCCCTGGAATGCTTGCAGCGCGGGCCGTGCCTGATTCCACCACATCCTGCATTCCGCTGATCACCGCTTCATAGGCTTCATCCGATATCTTTGTGAGCACTTCATGCTTTACCCTGAATTTATTCAGGAGCGTATCCGCTTGAGTTTCATTATCAATTTTTTCAACAAAATGCGGCAGGTAGTAATATCCCTTGTTCGCAATGATGCACATGGCATTAGCAAGTTGTACAGGCGTGGCCTGCATCATATCCTGGCCTATTCCAAGAGTAAGATTGGTGCACGAGTTCCAACTCCCCCGGTACACTTTATTGTATACACTTGTGTCGGGAATATTGCCAGGACCTTCACCAGGTATATCTATACCAATCTTCTTCCCCAGTCCGAACGCATTCATATAATCTTTCCAGACATCATATCCTTTCTTTACGCCACCAAGCCTGGGATTATCAACGGCCAGCCTGTAGATGTGAGAGTAATAGGAATTGCAGGAATTTGCGATCGATAATCGAAGGTTTGCTGCATGGCCCGGATTCTTGTGTGTGCAACGAACAGGTCTTGCGCAACCATAATATGCACCGCCACATCCTAATCCGAACGAGGGAGTGATCACACCTTCATCCAATGCAACGAGAGCACCAAGCGGTTTAAACGTGGAACCCGGCTCATAAAAACCCTGTATGGCACGATTCAGCAAAGGCCCGGCCACGTCGAGAACAAGCCTGCTGTAATTTTTCTGCTTATTCGGTCCGGTGAGATCATTAGGATTATAATTTGGTCCAGATGCCATTGCAATGATGCCGCCTGTTTTTGGGTCGATGGCCACTGCAGCACCAACTTTATTCGACATCAGCTTTTCGGCGAGTTGCTGAACTTCTATGTCGATGTAAGTTCGAAGGTTTCGTCCTGCTATTGCAGCAGTATCCCAGCGTCCTTTTTCGAAACTACCAACAAGCCTGTTTTTGTTGTCTTTGATAAGATGATTTATACCGCGCTGTCCCATCAGCACCGGTTCGTAATAAGCCTCGAGTCCGCTGCGACCTACATAATCGCCCAACATGTAAAAATTCTTCGATCGTTTGATGATCGATGAATCGGCTTCTCCAACATAACCCATGATGTGTGCCGCAGCATTGAACGGATAAACACGCACAGGTCGCTCGATCAGGGCAAACCCTGAATACTTCCAGATGTTTTCGTCAAGTCTTGCATGCATATCAGGTGGAAGCAGGTCTTCAAAGATCGAAGGTCTGTAAGGACCATTCTTGAATCTCGCATCGAGCATGCGTTTTCGAAATTCTGCTGTATCGATCTGAAGCAGGTTACATAAGGATTGAGTGTCGATGTTCTTCACTTCATAGGGAGTCACAACAAGATCATACATGATTGTATTGTTCAGTATCGCCTTCCCTTTGCGATCATAGATAATACCCCGATTGGGATAAACTACTTTTCTGAACACAGCATTGTTCATTGCCAGTTGACGGTATTCGCCCGACAATACCTGCAGGTTGAATAACTGAACAGTCACAATGAGAAAAAGGCCGATGAAGATCAGCCGGATGATATTACTTCTAGACTGGTTGAATACTGACATATCTTTCCTCCAATGTTCCTTTCAAACTATCAGCAGATCTAGGCTGTATTAGTTCTGTATCTCTCCTTTCGGTAGAATAATATTTCTGTAAGTGCGATCAATAATAAGCTGATACCTGTAGTGCCTAGTACCTTTCCAATGAAATACAGGAATGAACCAAATTGTATCCATTCCAAAAGCACAAGAAAAGTATTGTGTATAAGCGTCAGGATCAAAACATACGTAGCATATGGAGCAAGCCCCATGCTCACTATAGATGGCGAGCGATAATTTAATTCAGCACCTTCCTGCCGAATCAGAATGTTGATAAGAAATGGACGCAGATAGGCTATCAACGTACATGGAGCTGCATGAAGTCCCGGCGTTTTGGTAAAGTAATCCAATGCCAGTCCAAATAAAAAACCTGTAAGTGTTAGTCCAAGTCGCGGTGTATTAAACGGCAACCACAAAAGAAAAAGAAAATACAGGTAAGGAACAATGAACTGGTGTAATGGTGGCACCTGGAACAGTACAAACACCTGCACCAATATGAAAAGAATGAATCGTATGGTATGTTTCAGCAGCCTATTCATTGCTCACACGCGTAGCGTCTTCAAGTTTTTTTTGTTCTGACATCTGAAGATTTTCCACAACAAACACATGACTTACACTAAAGAAGTTTGTTGCAGGTTTTATCTTCATTGTATAAAAATTACTTGTTTTATCGGTCAGTATTTCATGCACCGTACCCACCATTTCTCCTTCAGGGTAACGCAGCGAATATCCGCTGGTAACCACAGAATCTCCCTTCGATACCTGGGCACTTTTTGGAACATTCGTCATAGTTAATAACAACGTGCTTGTACCATCCCAGCTCACCTTCCCTACTTCACCCGTCTTCTTCAACTTCGCACTCACGCTGCTTTGACGATGCAGCAGGCTCATCACTACGGAGAAGTTTTCACTCGTGTTTACAACGGTTCCTACAATTCCGTTTGCACTGATCACTCCCATATCTTTCCGCACACCCTGGTTTTCCCCACGATGTATGGTGATGTAATTATTTTGAAGACTGACCGATTTATTCACGATCTGCGCATCTCGCCAAAGATAGCGTCGCACGCTCTTTACAGAATCCTGAACGATGGTATCAGTAACAATATTGGAGGAACTGTCCGGGGATTGAAAATTTAACGGCAATTGATTGAGAAGTGCAACGTTGCGCCGGGCAAGCGCTTCATTTTCCTTCTTCAAATGAAAGTAATATTCCACATTGCTGTAGCGCTCGGATACGCGTCCGGTTATCTCATTAGCAACACCCATGAATGCAGCTTCATGAAACTTATTATATCGAAAGAGGAACGACAAAGCAATGATCTGCATCACCAGGAAGAAAAGAAAATTGAAGTACCTTCTGATGAAGAGAAAAATATTGCGCACCTAGGTCAGATTTTATCTTTTTGTGTGATCGATGATCGTAAGCAAATTAACGCATAACGAACGGATAGCGATCATAATGTTTCAAAGCAAGCCCTGTACCGCGAACAACACTTTTCAGCGGATCATCGGCAACATGCACAGGCAGCTTTATCTTTTGGCTCAAACGCTTATCCAGACCGCGAAGCAGCGCACCTCCACCAGTGAGGTATAGTCCCCTTCTGTAAATATCTCCTGCCAATTCCGGCGGGGTCATCTCCAGTGCTTTAAGTATAGCTTCTTCGATCTTGAATATGCTCTTATCAAGTGCTTCAGCAACTTCCTGGTAACTTACCATGATCTGCTTGGGAATGCCCGTAACAAGATCGCGACCATTCACCGGCATATCATCCGGTGGATTGTCAAGATCCTTCATAGCAGCGCCGATATTTATTTTGATCTGTTCAGCAGTTCTTTCACCGATAAGAAGTGAGTGATAGCGACGCAGTGCTTCCATGATGTCAGCAGTGAATTCATCACCGGCAATACGAATCGACTGGTCACAAACAATACCAGCCAGTGCGATCACTGTGATACCGGTAGTACCACCTCCAATGTCAATGATCATGTTACCCACCGGTTCTTCCACATCGATGCCGATACCAAGAGCTGCTGCCATCGGCTCATGAAGAAGGTATACTTCTTTGGCGCCGGCTTGTTCTGCACTGTCGCGCACGGCCCTTTTCTCCACCTCTGTGATACTCGATGGTATACAGATCATCATTCTCCAGCTCGGGGGAAACAGCGGTTTTTTGGGATAGATCATCTTGATCATCTCCCTTATCATTAGCTCCGCAGCGTTGAAATCAGCAATTACACCATCCTTCAGCGGCCGCACGGTACGAATGCTTTCATGTGTTTTCTCGTGCATCATCAACGCCCTCTTGCCCACCGCCAACACATTCTTAGGATTATTCCTGTCAAGCGCCACTATGCTGGGTTCGTTTACTACTATCTCGTCGTTATGAATGATCAGGGTATTTGCTGTGCCCAGGTCCATTGCGATCTCCTGTGTCAGAAAATTGAATAATCCCATTTTATATAGAAAAGATTTGAATTTTCAGTAATGCCGACAAAATTGAACTAATAATTCCAATTAAAAAAGTCAATCGGTTGACTAATAACCATTTTTTCCACACTAGAAGCCCAGCCGTGCTTCCAGCTCCCTGCTGAGTTGCGGGAGCTTCTTTCGTTCTATCAGAAAGCTTGTCAGGGACGCTATTTCAGCGAAAATGAAATGTTTTTCCGCAGCACCGCGCAGATAGTCCTTACCTGTACTTCCGCCGGTTCCTATCCTGGTGCCGATCATTCTGTGCACCATATTCATATGCCGGTATCTCCAGGTACTCAGCTGTTCGTCGATTTCGAGCAACTCATTGAGCAGTCGGAATGGCAACTGCAAGAGGGGGTACCCACGGTAAAGCATAATAAAAAGCGCTGCGCGGCAGCCTGCAGACGACAACTTTCTTTTCGAATCTCCTATTGCGGCATTCCCCCTTCGGTCTGCAAATAAGATCTGTTCAATATGGCCTGTGTTGGCCTTTTCCGCATCGGCAAGGGAACCGGTATAAATACGCTGGTACTCTTTCCAAAAACCATCGCTCCCTTCCATGCCATAGTGCTTCCAGTTTGCGGTTTCCTCAAAAAACGGCATGCGCTCCAGCCAGGAGTTTACCAAGGCAAAGATGGTCGGCTGCATCTCTGCCTCGCGAATAAGAGTCCGATGTTCCTCCCTGAGCTGCGAGATGTAATATTCCTGTCCATGCCGATCTGCAAAACTTAATCCCAGTCGGGCCTCCAGCAGTTTGAACTGCCAGCTTTGAAAGCCCGATGCAGGTCGAAGCAGGTCCCGGAAATCGAGGAAATCCATCGGCGTCATCGTCTCTAAAACATCGATCTGATGAACGAGCAGTTTTAAAATTGTCGTCATGCGACCAAGCCGGTGCACAACGGTTTGTAATTGCGGAGAATTATCATTTACCGGCTGGGAAAGAATCGAGGCAACCGAACTGGCTTCATGCAATAATTGCTTAAACCAAAGTTCATATGCCTGATGTATGATGATGAACAAAGTTTCATCATGTGCAGGCTCACCGATCCGCACACTTTCAGGGTACTGAGCATCCAGTATTTTATCAAGCTGAAGGTAATCGCTGTAATGAACCATAATACATTGGTTAACGCCTGAAAATCAAAACTCGTATCCAATGTCTTTCCTGAAATAAATCCCTTCGTATTGAATACCGTTCAATACCTGTTTCGATTTTTCGACCGCCTCAGCTATGGAATCTCCAAAAGAGGTCACACACAATACGCGACCACCACATGTAAGCACTTCGCCATCTTTTTCTGTTGTACCTGCGTGAAAGATCATGCTATCCGTACCCTGCTGATCAAGCCCCTGCACTGCAAACCCTTTTTTAAAGCTTCCGGGATAACCCCCGCTGACAGCCATCACTGTGCATGCGGATCGGGTGTCTTCCTGGATGGCCACCTCGTTCAAACGCCCGTCTGCCGTGGCTTTGAACAGTTCTACAAGATCATTTTGCAACCTCGGTATCACCACTTCCGTTTCAGGATCTCCCATGCGACAATTATATTCGATCACATAAGGTTCGTCGTTTACTTTTATCAGCCCGAAGAATATAAAACCTCTGTAAACAATTTTTTCGCTGTTTAACCCTTCAACAGTGGGCCGGATGATCCGATCTTCCACTTTATTCATAAAAACCGGGTCAGCAAAAGGAACTGGGCTTACGGCGCCCATTCCACCGGTGTTGTTACCTGTATCACCTTCACCAATACGTTTATAGTCTTTGGCTTCAGGCAATATCACATAATTGCTGCCATCGGTCAATATAAATACACTTAATTCGATTCCATCTAGAAACTGTTCAATGACAACCTTACGACTTGCATCTCCAAATTTTGATTGAAGGATCATTTCACGATATTCCCTTATTGCTTCTTCGTGGGTACTGCAAATCACCACTCCCTTACCTGCGGCCAGACCATCAGCTTTTAAAACGATGGGGGTTCTGTGATTCTTTATATAGGCGATGCCTTCTTCGAAATTTGTTTCCGTAAACTCTGCATAAGCCGCTGTTGGAATGTTGTGGCGTTGCATGAATTTTTTTGAGAATGCCTTACTTCCTTCCAACTGTGCACCTTCTGCGGAAGGACCTATAACAGGCACATCGCGAAGCTTATTATTGTATTGAAAGTGATCGACAATTCCTTTGACCAGCGGTTCTTCGGGCCCTACGATCACCATGTCGATCTCATTTTCAAGAACGAAATTTCCGATGGCGTCAAAGTCCGTTGGTCGAATGTTTACATTAGTGGCGAGTGCAGAAGTTCCGGCGTTTCCAGGGGCAACGAATAGTTGTCGGCATTGTTCACTTTGGCGAAGTTTCCAGGCAATGGCATGTTCTCTTCCACCAGAGCCGAGCAATAAAAGGTTCATCATTTCATCTAAATAATTGCAGCTAATTTCGGGATATAACCCTGTATTATCCAATTTTTTCGAAGCATTGACGCACTTGGCGATTCATTTAATCGCTATTTTGCCAAGATATCAAAACGTTTTTAATCAGCCTATATGACGCAGATCGCTTCACAGCACATCCCCGAATCACACGAAGGCATGCCTGCAAAGAAAGGACACCCTAAAGGACTAAGCGTACTCTTTGCCACAGAAATGTGGGAGCGCTTCAACTTCTACGGAATGCGCGCATTGCTTACCCTCTTCCTTGTAAACGCACTTGCATTTTCAAAACCAGAGGCATCGGTGATCTATGGAGGATTCCTTGGATTATCTTATTTGACGCCGATGTTGGGCGGCTATATATCGGATCGATTTCTCGGCAACAGGATGTGTATCCTGTTAGGCGGACTTACCATGAGCCTTGGACAGTTGATGTTGTTTTTCTCTGCAAGCACGTACGATTCCAATCTTGATTTTTCCACGGGGTTAATGTGGGCCGCCTTAGGTGTGATCATTGTTGGAAATGGTTTCTTCAAACCAAATATTTCGTCGATGGTTGGTCAGCTTTATGGTAAAGGTGACAATCGCCTCGACTCTGCATTTACGATCTTCTATATGGGTATCAACGTTGGTGCCTTTCTTGGAATGACCATCTGTCCTTTATTGGGCGATGTTGTGCTTGATGATGGAACCCGCGTCGTATCTGCCTTTAAGTGGGGTTTCCTTGCTGCAGGTGGTGCAATGTTGCTTGGAACGATATTATTTTATTTTCTTAAGAACAGGTACGTTGTTTCACCCGGCGGCGACCCTGTGGGTACAAAACCGAAGATCGATCATTCGGTAAAAGGAGAAGATTCAACAGAAGTAACATTCAGCAGGAGCTCAATAATCGGCGCTGTTACTGTTTTTATAGGACTTGTGATCTTATTTCATTTCATTTCGAGGGACGCGGACAGCAACTGGGTAAGTCATTGGATCTACCCTGTTATTTATGCATCAGGATTAACGCTTGCCGGCCTGATACTTACAGATAGCAGCCTCACCAAGATCGAACGCGACCGTATCATTGTGATGTACTTCGTTGCATTTTTCGTGATATTCTTCTGGGCATGTTTCGAACAGGCTGGTTCGTCACTGACTTTTATTGCCGACAATCAAACAGATCGTCGTCTGTTTGGATGGAACATGCCACCAAGTTTTATTCAAAATGCGAATTCTCTATTCATTATAATATTCGCGTTGCCGTTTAGCTGGATCTGGTTAAAACTGTCGCAACGCAATATGGAGCCGATGTCTCCTGTAAAACAATCCATCGGTCTGGGTCTTCTTGCATTGGGCTTTTTGATAATTGCCTTCCAGGTAAAAGATCTGGGCACTACCGGGAAGATCAGCGTTATCTGGCTTATCGTGATGTACCTGTTCCATACACTGGGCGAATTGTGTTTGTCGCCCATCGGACTATCGCTTGTTGCTAAGCTTGCACCACGGAAATTTGGTTCATTGCTTATGGGTGTATGGTTTCTTGCAAATGCCGCAGGATATGCACTCGCCGGTACATTAGGTTCAGTATTACCTCCAACGGGCGAGGCATATAAGGCTGCAAGTGAAAAAGGCATCAACCTGGAAGCGGTGTTAAATGGATCAGTTACTCCTTCAGCACAGCAGTTGAGTATTCTTGATCAATTGAAGATCCCTTCAACGTATCCCACATTTGCTGGCTTCACCATTACTAATCTGTTTGATTTCTTTATGATCTTCGTGATATTACCAGGTGTTGCCGGAGTCATCTTGTTTATGATGTCAGGATGGTTGAAGAAAATGATGCATGGAGTGAAGTGAGAAAACAGAAAGCGGAAAGCAGAAAGCAATACAATACAACCACTCTAAACTAACAGCATGTCAGAAAAAAACTTCCAGCCTTTTATTCGTCCGGAAGAAAATGTAAAGGAACTTACGGTTAAGTCCATTCTTGTTGGCGCATTGTTCGGGATTATTTTTGGAGCCGCAACCGTGTACCTCGCTCTGAAAGCGGGTTTGACGGTAAGCGCTTCGATACCCATCGCTGTGATCGCTATAACATTGGGACGAAAGTTTCTTAAGACAACCATTCTAGAAAACAACATCATTCAAACAACGGGAAGTGCTGGTGAAAGTATTGCAGCAGGTGTTGCCTTCACCTTACCAGGCTTCTTATTTCTTTCTTCCCCGGATAGTGCATCTTACTTCAATTACATTACCATACTAATACTTGCAATTGTTGGAGGTTTGTTAGGTACACTCTTGATGGTGCCTTTAAGAAAAGCACTGATCGTGAATGAACACGGCAACCTGCCTTACCCCGAAGGAACGGCCTGCGGCGATGTATTGAAAGCAGGTGAAAAGGGAGGTGATTTTGCAAAGACTGCTTTCTGGGGACTGGGAGTGGCTTTCGGTTATGCCATTCTTCAAAAGGTGTTGCATTTTATTGCAGAAGTTCCATATATGGCAACCGACAGGCTGAATAAGTTCTTTCCGTCGGCACGTGTAAGTGGAGAAATTACACCGGAATATCTTGGTGTTGGATACATCATCGGGCCACGAATTGCCGGCGTATTGGTAGCGGGTGGTGTATTAAGCTGGCTTGTGCTGATTCCGTTATTAGCCACTATTGTACCGGCAGATACGATCGCAAACCAATTGGTGAAACTTGGTTATCTCGCATCGATCACAACACCAGGTGGGCAGGGTAACTGGGATCCATCAACACATACATTTTCTAACTATGCTTCTGCGATCTATTATGCTTTTGTAAGGCAAATAGGCGCGGGAGCTGTGGCTGCTGGCGGTATCATAACATTGATAAAAACGATTCCCACCATCGTAAAATCAATCAGGTCAAGTGTTGCATCGATCAAAGGAGGAACCGGAACTGGCAACGGAAATGTAATCCGTACCGAAAGAGATCTGAATCTGAAAGTTGTTGGATTGGGAAGTCTGGCTTTGATAGTATTGATCACTGTGCTGCCCCAGGTTCCAGGCGATAGTATCGTTCAGAAATTACTGATAGGCATCCTGGTTGTTTTGTTCGGCGCTTTGTTTGTGACGGTGTCGTCGCGGATCGTGGGACTTATTGGTTCTTCCAACAATCCTATCAGCGGTATGACCATCGCAACAGTGATGGGCACGAGTCTGATCTTTTTAAGTGTGGGATGGTCGGGCCAGTTGTATGAGCCACTCGTGCTTGTAGTTGGTGGTATGATATGTATTGCTGCCGCGAATGCAGGTGCAACTTCGCAGGATCTGAAAAGCGGGTACATTGTAGGTGCAACGCCGCGTAATCAACAGATCGCGTTATTTGTTGGTGCGATCGTATCAAGTATTGTCATCGGCCTTACCATAAAATTTCTTGACCGACCCACTGCGGAAATGGCAAGCCAGGGCATTCAACATGCGATTGGGACTGAAAAGTTTCCCGCACCACAGGCCACTCTAATGGCAACGCTTATCAAAGGTATACTCTCACAAAATCTCGATTGGCAGTTTGTGTTCGTAGGGATGTTCCTTGCGCTGGTGATGGAGTTGTGCGGTATTAAATCGCTCAGCTTTGCAGTGGGCGCTTACCTTCCGTTGTCAACAACGTTGCCCATATTCGTTGGAGGCGCAATCAAAGGACTCGTTGATATGCGCACTGCGAAAAAAGAAACCACCGAAGAGGAGGAACTTGGTAAGGGAAATTTATTTGCTACAGGACTCGTTGCAGGCGGTGCCGTTGCTGGTGTGTTGATCGCTTTTCTTGCGGGATCCGACAGCGGTTCGCGTTTCCTTGCAGCAGTGAATTTGGAACCATCGCTCGAACACGCACTTGGAGAAAACGGATATTACCTACTCGGCGTACTTCTTTTTGCAGCGATGGCATTCATGCTTTATAAGATTGGAAGGAAGAAGTAATAGCGAAATGGGAAATGGGAAATGGGAAATGGGAAATGGGAAATGGGAAGTGAAAATCTTTACAATTCTCAATTCCCATTTCTCAATTCAGTTTATGCGGCACCACCATTTCAAACACGGGAATGTTTACTTCGAGGCTTGATTTATCCACCAGGTTTTCCATGATGTACACACCATGCATTTTACCCATCTCCGAATGCAGGTTACAGCCACTAACGTATTGATATCTTTCCCCCGGTTGTAATGTCGGCTGCACTCCTACTACACCTTCACCTTCAACTTCCCTGTTTGAGCCATTGCTGTCGATGATGTACCAGTGACGACGATGTAGTTTAACTGGAAAATTATTATGATTCTCGATGGTAATGCGATATGCGAACATGAACTCCCCGGAAACAGCATTGGAATAGTCAGGCTGGTAGAACGTTTCCACACTTACTTCGATCCCTTCTGAAATTTTCGATACCATGCGACTCATTTGTGGTAAATGTAAAAAAATAATACCTCAAATTGCGATTACACAAATAATCCGCAAATCGAAATTGCACTTCCCTATTTTTGTTTTACCAAACATACTTAAAACCAAACGTATATGAAAATAGCAGTAGCGAAAGGCGATGGTATAGGACCAGAGATCATGGATGCAGTGCTAACCATTTTCAAAGCAAGCAATGCTCCGATCGAATATGAATTTGTTGATATGGGAAAGTGGGTGTTTGACAAGGGATATTCAAATGGCATGACGCCTGAAGCAAAGCAGACCATTGAATCACTCGGTGTGTTATTCAAAGGACCTATGGAAACGCCCAAAGGCAAAGGGGTTAAAAGCGTGAACGTTACTGCACGAAAAACATGGAATACTTATGCAAACAAAAGAACATTCCAAACACTCCATGGTGTCGATACTGTTTTTTCCAAGGCAGGGATACCGATTGACATAACCATTGTTCGCGAAAATATTGAAGATACTTATGGTGGCATTGAGCATATGCTTACACATGATGTTGCTTTGAGTCGCCGATTTATTACGAGACCTGGAAGTATGCAGGTGATCCGCTACGCATTTGAAATGGCGAAGAAAAAAGGTGCACGAAGAATCACGTGCGGACACAAAGCAAACATTATGAAACTAACCGATGGTTTGTTCCTTGAATGCTTCTATGAAGTTGCGCGTGAGTACCCCGAACTTAATAGTGATGATATTATTGTTGATGATCTTGCTATGAAGCTTGTTGTTCGCCCCAATGAATTTGATGTTGTGGTGCTTACAAATTTGCAGGGCGATATAGTATCCGATCTGTGTGCTGGACTTGTTGGCGGACTTGGATTTGCACCATCAGCTAACATCGGCGATCATATATCGATCTTTGAAGCGGTGCATGGAACTGCTCCGGACATTGCAGGAAGGAACATTGCCAATCCAACAGCACTATTGTTGAGTGGCCTTGCGATGCTACGGCACCTCGGGTTTATGGAAAATGCAGCGATGATTGAAAATGCGTTGTTATATACACTTGAGTCGGGTGTGAGGACCGGCGATTTTGGAGACAGGTCGAAACCTGCGCTCAATACAACAGACTTTGCACAGGCTATCATAAATAACTTCGGAAAGAAGCCGGAAAAAAATCCGAAACCCGATCTACCCAATACTGAATCATCGTGCACATTGGTGCAGCTTACTTCAAATGCGATGATGGTTTCAAATGAACCTGTCCAGGATGAGATAGTTGGAGTGGATATGTTCATTGAAAGTTCAGAGCAGCCTGAGGACATTGCAAGAAAATGCCAGCGACATGCAGGAGTTAAGTTCAATCTTGTAAGCATCAGCAATCGTGGTACACAGGTATGGCCAACGGGATCTGTTTATACGAATCTGGTTAACCAGTATAATGTTCGATTTGAATCGATTGAAGATCGACCCCTTAACCAGCAGGATGTACTCGGACTTTATGTCAGCTTAAGCGGTGATTTCAGGATCTGCTCCTCGGAATTGTTGTTGATGTGGGGCGATAAGAAAGCGTATAGTTTAGCGCAGGGACAATAAACGGGAAGCAGAAAGCGGGAAGCGGGAAGCAGAAAGCGGGAAGCGGAAAGCAGGTAGTCGGTAGTCGGTAATCTGTAATCGGCAAGACTTTCTGCTTTCTGCATTCAGCATTAGCACACTAGCACACTAGCATATTAGCACA
>JAEZGS010000015.1 GCA_023437225.1 Bacteroidota bacterium
TAGCACACTAGCACACTAGCACACTACTATCAATAGTCTGCAATCCGGATCAGCCTGTGTACATCTTTTACGATGATCTTTCTTCCCTTCGTTTCAACGATACCATCTTCCTTGAATTCGGTGAGTATGCGAACTACATTTTCTCTTGCCGTACCAACAAGGCTTGCGAGATCTTCGCGACTCAGATTGATTTCAACAGGTTGATCGGGCTGTGTCCGATGCTTGTACTTTTCTCTCATCACAACGAGCTGCAGTGCCAGTCGTTCTCTTACCGATTTCTGTGCAAAGAGACTAAGACTGTTTGCTAAAACAGCGAACTCATGGCTCAGCGTTTTCAGCAGTTTCTTCCCCAGAACTTTGGACTGTTGCAAAGCCTGAAGAAAATCTTCCTTTGAGATAAAGGCGATGCGACTTGGTTCTAAGGCAGCTGCGGAATCGGGATAACGATCTTCGGCAAGTATCGCGTGATACCCGATCAGTTCACCTGCGTTAGCAACGTAGATAATTTGTTCTCTTCCCAGCTTATCTACTTTATATTTTTTCACTTTCCCTTCGCTCACATAAAACAGACCTGAAGGATACGCACCTTCACGGAAGATGATCTCTCCTTTCTTGTAAACCTGTTCCGTCTTGTTGCGTGTAAGGGTGCCCAAATCTTCGGCTGGAAGGTCATGCAAGATCGATTCGCTGTGAAAATCCCACTTGTCGATCGGAAATGAACCCTGAATGCTCATGCGTACAAAGTACCTCAGAAAATTGATAAAGTTTACTTTTTGTAGTGATTAATCTTACCGCAGCAGGGGCATTCACTTAATAGCTTTGCATCATTGTATGTATAACCCTAAGTCCCATTTTTATGTCAGTTAATCCGGACGACCTCTATAGTGAATTGATGAATCAGATATTGTTTTCAAAATCACAATCGGCGGTTTGTTCCTGCATAGATAAGGCAATCGGTATATTGGTTAAAGAGCATGTTGACGGAACTTTCCTGGCGTCGTTCGAAGAGCGGCTACTTGATGAGATCCGTCAGTTTGATCCTCTCTACAAGGATCCTGAACAATGGAGTAATATCCGCATGGCAAAGATCCATTTAAGGCGATTGAGACAGAAGTTGGGCGAGGTGGTGCACTAATAGAGGAGTATGTATAGACCGAAGTTACTGGATACCTTAAAGAACTATAACAGACAACAGTTCTATAAGGATCTCATGGCAGGGATCATAGTGGGGATCGTGGCGCTTCCACTGGCAATTGCTTTCGCAATTGCATCTGGAGTTTCGCCGGAGAAAGGATTGTACACCGCAGTGATTGCCGGATTTATCATTTCAGCAATGGGGGGCAGCAAGGTTCAGATCGGCGGTCCCACCGGTGCTTTCATTGTTATAGTTTACGGGATAGTTCAGCAGTACGGCATCAATGGCCTGATCATCGCCACTTTTATTGCCGGTGTTATGCTGATATTAATGGGCTTTGCCCGGTTGGGTTCTGTGATCAAATTCATCCCACATCCTTTGATCGTTGGATTCACCAGTGGCATAGCCCTTATTATTTTCTCATCGCAGATGAAGGATTTCTTTGGGCTGACGATGGGTGGTGTACCTGCAGACTTCATTGACAAATGGATTGCATACTTTCAGAATATTGCAACCATCAATTGGTTATCGGTCATTATTGCTGCAGCAACTATATTGATCATTGTTTACTGGCCAAGGGTTACGCATAAAGTTCCCGGCTCAATCATCGCCATCCTTTTGTGCACCGCTGTAGTACATTGGTTTGAACTACCGGTGGAAACAATCGGTTCGAAGTTTGGCGAGATCAAATCTTCGTTTCCTGTACCCGTGATCCCAGACATCGACTTCGCCACCATACAAAAGCTTATACAACCTGCCTTTACCATTGCATTGTTAGGAGGAATCGAATCATTGCTGTCGGCAGTAGTGGCCGACGGAATGATCGGCGGCAGACATCGATCCAATATGGAGTTGATCGGGCAGGGAACCGCGAATATCTTTTCTTCGATCTTTGGCGGTATCCCTGCAACTGGCGCTATTGCCCGCACTGCAACGAACGTTAAGAATGGTGGTCGCACGCCCATAGCCGGCATGATCCACGCAGTTGTTCTATTGCTGATCATGTTATTTGTAGGCAAATGGGCCGCATGGATTCCAATGGCCACCCTTGCCGGCATACTCATCATCGTTGCATACAACATGAGCGAATGGGAAAGCTTTCTTTCTGTCCTGAAGGGGCCGAAAAGCGATATGGCAGTGCTGGTTACAACTTTCGTGCTTACAGTGGTCGTTGATCTTACGGTTGCCATAGAGATAGGAATGATACTGGCTGTATTCCTCTTCATGCGGAAGATGATCCGCTTCAGCGAAGTCAATAGCCTTACCGCGCATGTTGACAAGGAAGAGCTCGATGACGATATCCGCCGTGTGGGCAGACATGAAATACCTCCTAACGTTGAAGTGTTCGAGATCACCGGTCCATTGTTCTTTGGTGCTGCGCACAAGTTCAAGGACGCCATCAAATTCATTGAAAAGACACCAAAGGTTCTTATACTCCGGATGCCCCAGGTTCCGATCATTGACGTCACGGGCATCAAGACACTCGAAGAAGTTTACAAAGAATCACAACATCGGGGAACACGCCTGATCTTATCCGAAATCACCAGTGAACAGGTGATGCGCGAATTGAAAGACAGTCGCCTGCTTTTTAAGATCGGTAAAGCAAATGTTACCTCCACATTTGAACAGGCAGTGAACAGGGCGAATGTTCTAACAAATCATGTAAAGGAAAACATCTACCTGCAAGAAAAAGACTAAATAGTCCTCTATTTACGATCGATTTTACACGGCGGAAAATTTTTATGCGATTATCTTTGAAACACTAATTGTTGCCGTCATGAAAAAATTTGAAGTGTTGAAAACTTCTGCATTGCTGTTGTTATTTTCAACTGCATTACTTGCCGCAGAAGCACAAAAAAAGAATGCCCCATCGAAGTCGAAGGATAAGCAATCCAGGAATGATGTAAAGGCCAAAGTGCCGCGACTTTCAAACCCCACTTCCATAACGGTATACACTACAGCGGAAGGCACCGATCTGAGAATCAAAGAAACAGCCACACTCAATTTTAAAGAATGTGGTCAGCCCTTCGAAACTGAACCATTCGTTTATGTGGACCCATACAAAACTTTCCAGTCTTTAGTTGGCATTGGCGGCGCCATTACAGATGCCTCCGCGGAAACCTACGCTAAGCTTCCCGCCGAAAAACAGCAGGAGTTTTTGAACGCTTATTTCAATGCTGAAAATGGAATCGGGTATACGCTCACCAGGACAAATATCAACAGTTGCGATTTTTCCAGTGGCAGTTATACCTATGTAAAAGAAGGCGACAAGGAATTAAAAAGTTTTGATCTTTCACACGATGAAAAATTCAAGATGCCGCTGATCCGCAAAACAATGGAGCTGGCAGGCAGTGATTTTAAATTGTATGTAAGTCCATGGAGTCCTCCATCATGGATGAAAAGCAACAAGAACATGTTGCAGGGAGGTAAATTACTTGACGAATACAAATCGAGCTGGGCTAATTATTATGTGAAGTTTATCAAAGGTTATGAGGCTGCAAAAATTCCCGTGTGGGGGTTAAGTGTTCAAAATGAACCCATGGCAAAACAAACCTGGGAATCCTGCATATATACCGCGGAAGAAGAACGCGATTTCATCAAGCAACACCTTGGCCCAACATTGCAACGATCCGGTTTGTCCGGCAAAAAGCTGATCGCCTGGGATCACAATCGCGATCTTATCTACCAGAGAGCGAGCGTTATCCTCAATGATCCTGAAGCTGCAAAATATGTTTGGGGAATCGGTTTTCACTGGTATGAAACATGGACGGGAGGTCCGATGTTATTTGATAACCTGAAGAAAGTAAAGAATGCATTTCCTTCAAAGGAGTTGATATTTACTGAAGGCTGTGTGGAAAAATTTGATTTAAAGAAGGTTGGCGACTGGGCGCTGGGCGAACGCTATGGACACAGTATGATCAATGATTTCAATAGTGGCACTGTTGCATGGACTGATTGGAACATTTTACTGGACGAAAAGGGCGGACCCAATCATGTTGGAAATTTTTGCTTTGCGCCAATTCATGCGGACACAAGAAACGGAAGCCTGATCTATACGAACTCTTATTATTATATCGGTCACTTCAGCAAGTTCATACGCCCTGGAGCAACACGTGTTGAAAGTTCAAGCAATCGTGTGCAACTGGAATCTACAGCATTCATCAATAAAGACGGCAAACTGGCAGTGGTGGTAATGAATCGCACAGATAAGAAGATGCCTTTCCGTTTATGCATAGCAGGCAAAGCTGCCGAAACCGAGAGCCTCCCGCATTCTATTGCTACGTATGTGGTGAGCGAATAGGAGAGTCGGAGAGTCAGAGAATCTGATAATCGGACAGTTAACGAGCTTTAGTCTCCCTGTTTATCTGTTTCTCTGTTTCTCTGTTTATCTGTTTATCTGTTTATCGAAGAAAGAATCCTCATGGATTCTTTCTTTGCTTCATGGTCATATATATGTGATACGATCATCAATTCGTTTACGCCCGTTTGTTGCACAAATTCATCCATTTCCTGTTTCACCGTTGCTGCGCTGCCAATGAATGAAAACGACATCATGTTCAATACTGCGGCTTCTTCAAATTCATTCCATATTCCTTCCATTGATTTCACAGGTGGTGGAAGCGGTCTTGCCTTGCCGCGAATGATACCCATTCCCAATTGAAAGAATGATGTAGCAAGTTCAAATGCCTGCTCATCGGTATCAGCAGCAATTGCATTCACACAGGCCATTGCATAAGGCTCACTCAGAACTTCAGATGGCCGGAAGCCGGATCGATAGAGTGACAGTGCTTCATGCAAATGCGTTGGCGCAAAATGACTGGCAAACGCGTACGGCAAGCCAAGCATCGCAGCTAACCGGGCACTGTCTGTACTTGAGCCAAGTATCCATATCGGAATATCAATTCCTTCGCCGGGTATCGCACGCACTATGCCTCCTTTATTTTCTGCCGATAAATAAGTGCGCAATTCCTGAATGTTCTCGGGGAAATCGTGCGGTGAAATGTTCCGACTTCTTCTCAATGCCATGGCTGTTACCTGGTCGGTGCCCGGTGCGCGGCCCAGTCCCAGGTCTATGCGATCCGGATATAACGATGCAAGTGTTCCGAATTGTTCTGCGATTACCAATGGCGAGTGATTGGGCAACATGATTCCGCCGGACCCCACCCGGATCGTGGAAGTACCTCCGGCAATATATCCGATCAATACTGATGTGGCGGAACTGGCAATACTGGCCATATTGTGATGCTCTGCAAGCCAGTATCGTTTGTACCCAAGTTTCTCAACATGGCGTGCCATGTCAAGACTGTTCTCTAATGTCTGTGAAACTGTTATGCCTTCGCCAATTACTGCAAGATCTAATACTGAAAGTGGTATGTTCATAATAACCTAGAGCTTCAATTTTCATTCCGGGAATGAAAACTAAGCATGAAGTTACAAAGGTTGACTTCTGTATCCAGCTTCAACTTTTTGCGAAGTCGATATCTGCTTAACTCAACACTCTTGATCGTAATGTTCATAATATTGGCGATCTCTTTGCTGCTCAGATTCAATCGCAGATACGAACAAAGTTTGAGTTCGCTTGGTGTGAGGTTGGGATAATGTTCCTGCAGCGATACAATGAAATCGCTGTGCACCTTATCAAAATGCACTGCATACTGATCCCAGTTTTCCTTTACCTTATTTTCTTCAAGCATGCGAATGATCTTGCGATATTCATCCGATGTCTTATCCATTACACCGTCCTTCTTCAACTTTACGAACTCTTCCTTCACCTTAACCAGCATCTCGTCCTTCTGCACAAGGTTCATGGATGTGGATGCAAGTTCTTTTTCTTTCAGCATCAATTCAGCCTCGAGCTTTTCATTGCGAAGCCTGATGATCTCACTTTCATTTTTGTCGATCTCCAATTGATGCAGGTATTGCATTTTCTTTTGTTCTTCTTCGTAGCGTTCCTGTTGCTCCATGAACTTTTTTTCCGTCCATTTATAAAGAGCATACAGGGCTCCTACAGTTACAATGAAATAGAACAGGTAGGCAACATTCGTACGGTACCACGGGGGCAGGATAACAAAGCTGAAACTGCTGATAGAAGCTTCGTCGCCTTTGTATTTACGTGATCTTACTTTAAATTCATATGTGCCTGCAGGAAGATTGGTGTATTCTTTTTCGTTCTTTTTCGACCAAACTGAATAGTCATTTTCAAACCCTTCCAGGTAGTAAGAATATTCAACGGTTTGTCGGCCGAATACTGGAGCACTAAACTCAAAATGAAGCGAGTTGTTTGAATAATCAAACCTCATATCATTGGCTTCGGCATAACCGCCATAAAGAATGCTGTCGTTTCTATTGATCGACCGTACGTTACTGATCAACACAGGGGTGCGGTTGTTGAAGCCTTTTAGCTTCGCATAGTCGATGACGTAGAATCCTTCTTCGCCGGCGACAAACACGTTATTATTGTCGTAAGGATAGACAAACTCGAAACCATTTGTCATGATCTTATTATCCAGTTCAGGAACGTAAATGATGTTCGGGTTTGGTCCGCTGAGATCAACAACACCAAGATGCTTATTCTCCGCAAACCATACATTTCCATTATCATCCTCTCTCAGGTACTGAACCGTTGCGCCTTTCAGAAGTTTATTCATGAACTCAGAAGGCTCAAAGTCATCAGTCTTCCTGTTGTATTCAAAAACACCCTTATCGGTAGTGAGTATGATCCTCGACTTAACTTTGAACAGATGATTGCGGTTCCGCGAAAGAATTCCCTTGTGATCTTTGTACACTGTGTAGGCGGGCTTCTGGCCGTTGTTCAGATTTACTTTATAAAGACCTTTATAGGGATGTGCCACCCAGGCAATGTTATCATCCACAACGATGAACCTCGCAGATTCGAAATGTGAATGAATCGATGGATTACTGAATCTTCCATCATTATAATTATAAAAGTTTACCCCATTATATGTTCCTGCAATGACGACAGGAGAGGGCAGGCTGTTGCTTATCGGCATAAAGCTCCAGAAACCGGATGTGCCGTCAATTACCTGTGCGCTTTGTTCGTTCACCACATAGAACCCTTCATTGTGCCCCATAAGAAGCTGACCATTTACTTCTGAAAGTCCCCATACCTGTCCCTTCGAGTTGGCAACCTGCCGGAATGGTGATTGAGAAAACGCAATGCTTCCTTTCCCGGTCAATGGTGCCTTGTACAGCCCGAAACAAGTTCCAATATAAATGTTGTTCTTATAGATGATGGAGGCATATCCCGCACTTCGCTCCTGGAAATCGGGAATAATGTGTTTGATGGCGTTGTTATACGCGATATGATCGATGCCGTTGTCGAGTCCAAGCCAGATGTTCCGGTTCTTGTCGAGGAAAATCGACAGCACATTATTGTTCTGAAGGCCGTCAATCTTGGATATCCTTTGCACCAGTTGGCCGTGCTGGTTAAGGAAATAACAACCGCCAAGATTTGTGCCGATGGCCACCAGGTTGTCTTCAACCTTCGCTGCAGTATAAATGTTTTTTTCAGCGATGTCATCGATGGTCGCGCTTCTAAATCGATTTAGCAGGTTTCCGTGAAGGATGAAGATTCCGTGTTTTAATGTGGTAATTAGGGTCGAATCTTTGTTCAGGGCCACCATTGCGGTGATCCTCGTTTCATTTGGCAATGGGGAACTGGTATGGAATGGCACCCACTGGCCTTTGCTGTACTGCATTAAACCAGCCTGGTAATCATTAGCGAGGAGAAGGCCATTTGCGCATCCCATGAACTGCCAGCTCATGCTTGGGAATACGGTGATCCGATCGTTTTCCAGCTGGAATATGCGTTTGTTGGATCGAAAGAAAATTTTCTTCTCGTATGATTTCACTTCCCATACGTCTGCAAAATCCCGGTCCTTTTCTGGGATCAGGTCTGCAAGCGAATGGTATTGCAGGTTTCCATTGCTTCCAGGAAAAAAGTATCCAATCTCTCCCTGTGCGCCTATATAGATCTTTTTGTCGGGCGCTATATATAAGGATCGGATTATTGTTTCATTGGGGAGTACGTATTTCTTCCAGTGGCTGCCATCGAAACTAAGCAGACCCTCATTATTTGCACAGTAAATGATTCCTCTATCGTCTTGTCGAATGCTCCAGGTTTGAGTGCCTGCATTAAAAGACTGCTTGGAGAAATTGGTGATCTCCGGAAGTGCAATCGTGTTTTGAGCGTTGATCCTGTTAACTGCAAAGAAAAGAATCAACAAAATGGCAATGCGAAGCATACAGGCAAATATGAAGGGAAGGTAAAAAAATATTATTCCGGACAAAATGATATCGATCAGGAGCCCTAAATATAGAAACCTCTTTTTTATCGCTACATAGTCTGCTGTGTTTTTGCTAATACAATACCCTTATGATGTGGTAATGATGTGGTAGAAATGCCGTTTACGGCTTTTTATGATGTGGTATTGAAGGGGGATGCTAAATCGATCCAGCAAACTAACTAACATACTTTAGTTGCAGCTAACGAGGAAGTCTCCTCTTCTTTAATTAATTAAATGCTTGGATATGAAAGTGAAATTTCTGCTTTATTTAAGCCTGTTATTTGTGCTGCAGGGGCTTTGGTCGCCTGCATTTGCACAAGGCCTCACCGCCACAGGTAAAGTGACCTCTAAAACAACGGGCGAAGCTCTAGAAGGAGCCACTGTTAGTGTAAAGGGTGCACCTGTGATGACTGTTACCAATTCAACTGGTAGCTTCAGTATACAAATACCCAAAAAGAATGCAACGCTCACCATTAGCTACCAGGGCATGACATCGCAGGATGTTGTTGTTCCTGATAATGGTGTGGTTACTATTCAAATGGAACCTTCTGCTACTGCCCAACTGAATGAAGTTGTGGTTGTTGGTTATGGTGTTCAGAAAAAGAGCGTTGTTACTGGCGCGATCTCCAGCGTTAAAGCTTCGCAATTGGAAGCTATGCCGGTTAACAGAATTGAACAGGCATTGCAAGGTCGTGTTTCGGGTGTAACCATCGCTATCAATAACGGTCAGCCTGGATCCGGTGCAACGGTTCGCGTTCGTGGTATCACTACCCTGAATAATAACGACCCTCTCTGGATCGTGGATGGTGTGGTTGTGGACAACGGTGGTATCGGCTACCTGAACCAATCGGACATCGAGTCTATCGAAGTTTTGAAAGATGCGTCTTCTGCTGCGATCTATGGTGCACGTGCTGCTGCCGGTGTTATCCTTATTACTACCAAGAAAGGTAAGGCTGGTGCGATCCGTGTGAATTACAATGGCTTTTACGGAATTGCTGCTCCTGCAAGGAAGCTGGATCTCCTGAACGCTGAGCAGTATGCTACACTTCGCAATGAATCTTCAGTGGCTGCAGGTAAAGCTGCTCCATTTGCAGATCCGGCAAGCTATGGTAAAGGAACAGACTGGCAGGACCAGATCTTCAACAAATCTGCCCGTCGCCAGAACCATGAATTAAGCATCAGCGGAGGTAACGAGCGTTCTACATTCTACCTTTCTTTCGGTTTGCTCGATCAACAAGGTATTGTTGCTTCGGACATATCTAATTTCAAAAGGATCAACATCCGCCTGAACTCAACACACAAGATCGGTAAGCACATCCTCTTCGGCCAGAACCTTGGATATGCACACGATAAGTCGGTGGGTCTTGGAAATACAAATAGTGAATTTGGTGGACCGCTTTCTTCAGCGATCAACCTTGATCCCATCACACCGGTTGTGATCACTGATCCTGCTGTTGCTGGTACTTATGATCCAAGAGGTGTTCGCGATGCAAACGGTAATTTTTATGCGATCTCTAAATATGTTCAGAACGAGATCACTAACCCTCTTGCATATATCAAAACACGCATTGGAAACCATGGATGGGCTGATAATATCATTGGTAACGTGTACACAGAGATCGAGCCGATCAAAGGTTTGAAATTCCGTTCCACACTCGGAGCGAAATTGTCGATCTGGGGTGGAGACGGATTCTCTCCAGTGGTTTATATGAATGCTTCTAACATCAACTCACAAAATAGTTTCTCAAGAGATTTCAATCGTAACCTCGGATGGAATTTAGAGAATACATTGGCCTACACCCGCACATTCGGTGAACATAATGGAACCATTTTGGTGGGACAGGGAAATTATAACGATGGAAGTTCAAGATTCAACAGCGTAACTTATTATAACATTCCTGCTACAACTTACGCTCAGGCATCTATGAACTATAATGTTCCAACAAATCAGAAGAATGCGAGCAGCGGCGAGGGTCAGGATCATAAAGTAAACTCACTGTTCGCACGTCTTAACTACAACTATGCTGAAAGATATTTGTTCCAGGCATTGGTGAGACGTGATGGTTCTTCACGCTTTGGTGATAACAATAAGTTCGGTTACTTCCCTTCATTCTCTTTCGGATGGGTAGCAACGAAAGAAGATTTCTTCCCGCAGACAGATTATGTTGACTTCCTGAAAGTGCGCGGTGGATACGGTGTTGTAGGTAATGAAAACCTTGGAAACTTCGCTTATGTATCTGTGATCGGAGGTGGAAGAAACTATGCATTCGGAACATCGGGCAGCTATGAAACCGGTAATAGTCCAAATGCACCAGCTAACCCCGATTTGAAATGGGAAGAAACACATCAGACAAACATCGGTTTCGATGCAACTGTTGCAAAGAACTTTACCATTACATTTGACTACTTTGCGAAGAAGACAGTTGGTATCCTGATGACCAAGAGAATTCCTGGTTACATCGGTGCTGTTAGTGATCCTACTGCAAACATTGCAGATATGGAAAACAATGGTGTTGAAGTTGAGTTGGGATATCGCAAGAAGATCGGACAGGTAAGTCTTTCTTTGAACGGTAACGTTTCTCATTTCAAGAACAAGGTTACTTATCTCGGACCTGGCATCAACTCTACCACGTTGAACCAGCAAACCTTCCAGGCAAGTGCATATCCGCTGACAAGGACACAGATCGGTCAGCCGGTTAACTACTTCTATGGATTCAAAACACTTGGAATTTTCCAGACACAGGAAGAAGTTGATAATTATGTAAGCAAGTCTGGTCTTAAGCTTCAGCCAAATGCAAGACCTGGTGATTTCCGTTGGGCAGATATGAATGGCGATGGTAAGATCTCTGATAGTGATCGCGTGAAACTGGGTTCACCACTTCCTGGTATCACTTATGGATTTACCATCAATGTCGACTATAAGAACTTTGACCTGGTATTCTTCGCGAATGGTGCTTCAGGAAACAAGATCTACCAGGGTTTGAGACGCCTTGATATGTTGACAGGTAACTATCAAACGAAGATGCTTGGTCGCTGGACAGGTGCTGGAACATCTAACGAAATTCCACGTTTGATCGATTCAGATCCAAACCGCAACTACACCACACCTTCAGAGTTCTATCTTGAAGACGGAAGCTATTTCCGCATTAAGACAGTGCAGATTGGATACGCATTACCGACAAACCTTATTGGTAAAGCAGGTTTGCAAAGAGCACGCTTTTATGTGATGGCAGAGAACCTGGCAACATTCACTAAATACTCTGGATTTGATCCTGAGATCGGTGGTGGCTTTGGTGGTGGTATCGACCGTGGTATCTACCCTCAGGCACGTTCTTTCATGTTCGGTGTTCAACTTGGATTCTAATTGATTGGTTAAACTAGAAAACTTAAAAAATGAAAAGATTATCAATATACACAGCGATCCTTGCAGTGGGTTTAATTTCGCTTGGATCCTGTACAAAAGAATGGTTACAGGTTACGCCAAAGGGCCAGGACCTGGAGGTGAACTATTACCAAAACCAGGACCAGGCATGGAAAGCGCTTGTTGCAGTTTATGATGTTGTTGGCTGGACCAGCGGCGATTATGTAGCAAAAGTGAATACATTGGATTGTGCCGCCGATGACCACTTCACCGGTGGTGGTGGTGCCAACGACATGGATAAGTGGCAGGTGATGCAAAACTTCACATTGACTGCTGCAAAAGGGCCCGCAGGCGATCTTTGGAAGAAAGGCTTCTCAGGCGTGTTCAGGGCTAACATCCTGTTGCAAAAGATCGGTAATGTACCGATGGATGAGAACATGAAGAAGCGCTACACTGCAGAAGCAAAGGCGTTGAGAGCTTACTTCTATTTTGACCTGGTTCGTTTCTTTAAGAACGTTCCACTCTTTACTGAGCCGGTTACTACAAGTGAAATGTACAATGTTGTTCAGGCCAAACCTGAAGATGTATATGCTCAAATTGAAACCGATCTGAAAGAAGCACTTAACGACATACCTCAAACCGTACCGGTATCTTCAGAAGGTGGACGTTTCACACAGGGTATGGTTCATGCTTTACTCGGAAAGGTTTATCTGTGGCAGGAAAAGTATGCTGATGCTGCAAAAGAATTTGCTGATGTAAACGGAACACCCGGCGGTACCAGCAAGTATGGATATAAGCTGTTACAAAACTTTGGCGATCTCTTCCAGACACCAAACAAATTCAATTCAGAATCAATCTTCGAAATAGGATACACCAGCACATCCAATGGCGACTGGGGTTGTGTTGCATGTACAGAAGGAAACGTGATGAACATCATCACCGGCCCACGTGATTATTCCGCAAAAGTTGCATCTGCTCCTGATTATGTTTCAGGTTGGAGCTTCATAGTGATCACACCGGAATTGTACACACTGATGAAAACCGATCCACGTTTCAAAGCGACCATCGCTGATGTGGACAGTCTTGTGAAAGTAGGTGCTGCCACGTATACTGCAGGTTATAATAACACAGGTTATTTCCTTGAAAAATATATGGGCCGTCAGAAATATGAATCAACAGGTGGTGGTGCAAAGCCATTGAACTTCCCACAAAACCTGTATGAGATCCGTCTTGCAGATTCATACCTGCTCGAAGCAGAAGCATTGTTGAAAAGCAATGGTGACCTGGTTCGTGGTGCAGCTCTATTGAATGCCGTACGTGCACGCGTTGGTCTTGCACCAGTTGCATTGACAATGGATAACATCATCCGTGAAAGAAGATTTGAACTTGTTGGTGAGGGACATCGTTTCCTTGACCTCGTACGTTGGGGACTTGCTCCTGCAGTGCTCGGACCAAGAGGCTTCACTACAGGAAAGAATGAGATCTTCCCGATTCCTTTAAGTGAATTGGAAAACACGAAACTGGTTCAGAATCCTGGTTATTAATCGAAAAACATTAAAACGTCATGAAATTATTAAATATAAAAACGGTTGCAGCTTCATTGGCCCTCGTTTCACTTGCATTCGGGTTCAATGCCTGCTCACCTGAAGACGCATATGTAGATAACGGGCTTCGCAATGACCTGCAGGCTACGTTTACAGTTGAACCGATTGCTGGCAGAGCCAATTACTATGTTGTCAAAAATACCACTGCAGGAGCGATGCTTATTAAGTGGGATCTTGATAAAGGTGCTGGATATGCAGCAGGTAAGGAAGTGGATACAGTATTTTACCCTGATGCCGGTGCTTATACCATTAAGATGCAGGCAATGGGTAAAGGTGGAGCTTTCTTCGATGCTGCTCCTACAGTAGTAAATGTGCCGGTATCGGATCCAAAAGCCGGAAACCTTGTTCAGGGCGGTAAATTCAGTGATGCCACCGATGAAGCAAAGTGGACAAAGTTTACCATCAGTGCAGGTGTGTCCTGGACACTGACAAATGGTAAAATGGTTGCTGCTGGCGGCGGATGGGGACATGCCGGAATTTACCAGGCGATACAGGTTGAAGCAAACAAAAAATATAAGTTGGGTATGATCGTATCCGGTAGTGGTGCGAGCGATACCTGGTTTGAAGTTTATTTAGGAAAAACCCAGCCATCCAATGGAAACGATTATGGTAATGGTGGAAATCTTATGGGTCTGAATACCTGGACTCCATGTGGAAATTCACCTTTCAACGGAAACCTTAACAGCATTGGCTGTACAGGTTCCCTGATCGGAAAAAATGGCGAGATCACTTTCACTGAAAGTGGTACCGTATACCTGGTTATCAAAACCGGCGGTGCTAACCTTGGCACTTCAGGGATTGCTCTTGATAACGTAGAATTCAGAGGTTCATAATCCAATCATGCACGAAACGGGCTGTCATCGAAGGATGGCAGCCTGTTTTTTGCCTCAAATATTGCAGCCATGAAAAAGATAAATGTGTTTCTGTTGTTGTTGATAGCAATGTTCTCCTGCCGTTGCAGCAAAGACCCGGAAGCGCCTCCAAGATACTTTCCCACTACTCCTGTTGATAAAGGATGGACATTTGAATCAACTCCTGCCTGGGCCGATGAATTTGATTATGCTGGTGCACCCGATCCTGCAAAGTGGAGCTATGATATCGGTGGATCAGGATGGGGCAATAATGAGCTGCAGTATTATACCAACAGCACAAAGAATGCTGTTGTTGGTGATGGCGTGCTTACAATAACCGCGCGCAAAGAAACAATGGGAAACCGCAATTACACTTCAGCACGAATGATCAGCAGGGGTGAGGGCGATTTTCTTTATGGACGCATCGAGGTTAAGGCTAAATTACCAGCAGGTAAAGGTACGTGGCCCGCTCTTTGGATGCTTCCTACTGACTGGGAGTACGGCGACTGGCCGAAGTCCGGTGAAATTGATATTATGGAACACGTAGGATACGATCTGAACAAGGTACACATCAGTGTTCATACCGAATCTTATAACCATCGCCTGGGAACACAAAAAAGTAATTCCAGGGTCGTAGACAATGCAACTACGGAATATCATTTATATCGAATCGACTGGACACCATATGCCATTCGAGGCTACATAGATGATGTATTTGTTTTCCAGCATGTAAATGAAGGTAAGGGCGCAGCAGCCTGGCCATTTGATAAAAAGTTTCACCTGTTATTCAATGTAGCTTTCGGAGGCGATTGGGGTGGAGCGCAGGGTATTGATGAAAGCGTACTGCCAGCTTCAATGCTTGTAGATTACGTTCGTGTTTATAAGATGATAGACAAATAAAAATATTCGTATGAAAAACAGGTTTCAAACAGTCTCTATAATTGGTTTCGTCATCATTTCGATGCTTTCAATTTATAGTAGTTGTTCAAAAAGCGGAACACCACCACCACCTCCTCCTCCGCCACCACCGCCACCTCCTACAACGGTAGTAAGCGATGTGTCGTTCTACCTTATCAATGGCGATAAAACAGCACTCTTTACAAAACAAAATGTTTCGCTCGCATTTAAAAGCGAAACCAATTCATTTCCTACGATCGAAGTAGATACAACACAAACATATCAAACCATCGATGGATTTGGATTTGCATTGACAGGCGGCAGTGCTATGCTGATCAATGGATTGCCTGAAGACAAAAAAGATGCGCTGTTACAAGAATTGTTCAGGCACGACAGCACCTTCATCGGTGTTAGTTACCTGCGTATCAGTATTGGTGCATCAGATCTCAGCGCAACAACATTTACATACGATGAAGTGGCCTCCGGGCAGACGGACCCGACGTTGGCGAATTTCAGCATCGATATGGAAAAGATCGATCTGCTTCCCGTGTTAAAGAGAATTCTTGCAATCAATCCGAACATAAAGATCATGGCATCCCCATGGACTGCACCCACATGGATGAAAGACAATAAAGGATACGTGGGTGGAAAGTTGTTGCCGGAATATTATGATGCATACGCAAGGTATTTTGTGAAGTACATACAGGCGATGAAAGCCGAAGGGGTTACGATCGATGCAATAACCATTCAGAACGAACCACTCCACGATGGTAACAATCCCAGTATGAAAATGCTCGCCACTGAACAGCGCGACTTTATAAAGAACAACCTGGGTCCTACTTTCAGAGATAACAATATCAATACAAAGATCATTGTGTACGACCATAATGCAGACAGGCCCGATTATCCCATTACGATACTCGATGATCCGGAAGCGAAACAATATGTGGACGGTTCTGCATTCCATCTTTATGGTGGTAGCATAAACGCGTTGTCGCAGGTACACCAGGCGCACCCGGATAAGCATCTTTATTTCACTGAGCAATGGACCGGGGGCCCGGGTAATTTTGCAGGTGATCTGTCATGGCACGTAGAAAATCTCATCATTGGTGCTACAAGAAACTGGAGTCGTAATGTAATTGAGTGGAATCTTGCGGCAGATCAGAATTATGATCCACACACTCCCGGTGGCTGTGATAAATGCATGGGTGCACTTACAATAAATGGTTCTACCGTTACTCGTAATGTATCGTATTACATCATTGCATCCGCTTCGAAATTCGTGCGACCTGGTTCTACCAGGATCGGCTCTAATCATGAAGGTGCATTGCTGACTGTTGCATTTAAGAATCCTGATGGAAAGAAAGTACTGATCGTTTTAAATAAGAGTGGCGATCAGGCGACATTCAACATTAAGTTCAATGGAAAGATCGTTACTCCTTCACTCAGTGGTGGAGCGGTAGGAACGTTTGTGTTCTGAAAGGAAACGGGAAACGGGAAACTTAAAACGGGAAACTGAAAACTGAAAACTGAAAACGGGAAACGGGAAACTGAAAATTTCCAATTCCCCTTTTTCAATTTTCAATTCTCAATTCTCAGTTCCAGTTCTCATTTCTCAATTCTCATTTCTCAATTCTTACAAAGTGTTTATGACAAAAAGAATAGGCCTGTTTGCTTTCTTCATGGCTGCAGTGTTTCAAATCTCAGCGCAGGGATTTCTTCGTGCTGATGGTCAGCGTATAGTTAATGAGAAAGGCGAGAACGTACTGCTACGTGGCATGGGATTGGGCGGCTGGATGTTGCAGGAAGGATATATGTTGAAAGTGCCCGGAGAAGGACAACAATACCGGATCCGTGAGCGCATACAGGAACTTATCGGTGCTGAAGAAACTACGAAGTTCTACGATCTTTGGTTACAGAATCATACACGTCGCATTGATGTAGATTCCATGAAGGCATGGGGTTTCAATTCAATTCGTCTTCCGATGCACTACAATCTTTACACGCTGCCAATAGAAAAGGAGCCGGAGACTGGTAAAGACACATGGCTTGACAAGGGTTTTGCAATGACGGATTCTCTGTTGCAATGGTGTAAGGCAAATGAAGTGTATCTCATTCTTGACCTGCATGCGGCTCCTGGCGGGCAGGGCAATGATTTCAATATATCCGATCGAGATCCTTCCAAACCATCATTGTGGGACAGTAAGGAGAACCAAAGGAAAACAATTGCCCTGTGGCGCAAGCTAGCGGAACGATATAAAGATGAACCATGGATCGGTGGATACGATATCATCAATGAACCGAACTGGGGCTTTGAAGATTCGACCGATAAGAATGGGTTGAAGGAAACAAAAAACATTCCTTTAAAGAACCTGATGGTTGATATTACGCGTGCAATACGTGAAGTTGATAATAAGCACATCGTGATCATAGAAGGCAATGGATGGGGTAACAATTATAACGGTGTCCTTCCTCCGTGGGACAACAACATGGTACTGAGTTTCCATAAATATTGGAACACGAACGATATCGGTTCCATTCAACACATCATCAACACTCGTGAACAATATAATGTACCTGTGTGGTTAGGAGAGACCGGCGAAAATTCAAACCTTTGGTTTCGCGATGCCATTCACTTACTCGAATCAAATAACATAGGATGGGCGTGGTGGCCCTTGAAGAAACTTGGACACAACAATCCATTGCAGGTTCGCTCCAATCCTCAGTATGATGCTGTATTGAAGTACTGGAATAGCAAGGGATCGAAACCAACCCGCGCAGATGCGCAACGCGGCCTGTTTGAGTTGGCAGATAATCTTAAGCTTGAATCAAACATTTTTCATCGGGATGTTATCGATGCCATGTTTCGGCAGCCACATACGGATGCAACCATTCCTTTCAAAAACCATATTATTGATGGCAATTCAGTGATCAATGCTGTTGATTACGATCTCGGTCGGAATCGATTTGCATACTTTGATATGGACACAGCGAATTATCGCACATCGGGAAAGCCAGGCATCGGCAATCGAGGCAATGTATACCGTAATGACGGCGTCGATATCCGTGTAGATTCTTCAAAGCGGGAAAGCTTTTATGTGAGCGACATAGAGAAAAACGAATGGCTTAATTATACAATCAACGTAAGAAAAACCGGTAGTTACGATATTCACTTGTTCATCGCTTCACAGCAAGACGATGGTGTTATCGAGTTATACATCGATGACAAACTTATCGGCAGCGTTTCGATAAAGAATACTGGGTCCATGCACAGCTTCAAGCCAGTTACTGTAAAAGCCAGTCTGAAATCAGGAGTTCAAACAATGAAATTGAAGTTCTTATCCCGTGGATTTAATTTTCAACAAATTAAGTTTGGGAAAGGAGGTAACTAATTGTTTCCTTGTCCGGTACATCGCTAAAACGATTTAGGTGAAAACACTTATTTTCGTTTCAAGTTTTACATATATGCGTTTAATGTTATTTTAATACTGAGTTTTGCAGGGTCAAAAGTTCTATCCTTTTCATACTTCGATCAGCGGCTCTGGAGTGGTTAGCGGCGACAACCTGCATTTATTTGTCAACGGCAAATACATTTCTACAGTAACTGCTAACGCTACAACGTTCAGGTTTCAAAACCTGTCGCTGAATGTGGGCGATACAATGAAAATCTACTCAAAAGCTACCGGATCGAATTGTTTTACGCAGTCGAATCGCTTTACGGTGTCTTGCTTTACACCTGCTGCAATCATTCGCACAAACGCCACCGGTGATCTCCTGCCTGGAGCTACGACTATAACAGGAACAACAACATTAGCATCGGGCACTGTTCAGGTGTACAAAGGAACTGCGCCTTCCGGCGTTGCGGTTGGATCTGTAGCGAATGTGCAGACAGATGGCACATGGTCTGCAGCGGTTCCTGCATTGCTCGCCGGTGATTCTTACTATACAATTCAAACAGTCAACGGATGTACAGGTTCAGCTTCAACTGCAGCATCGGTACGAACACCTGCCAGCTGTCCAACAATAACCGGTTCATATACTACCGCTTCTACGCAGGTAACAGGTACGATGCCATCAGCGTTTACGGGAACCATCAGGCTTTATGCAGACGGAACCTTGATTGGCAGTGTGGCAATAAGTTCGGCTACAAATTGGTCTATCCCTGTAGCTGCAAATACAATTTATTATAACGCGCAATTGCGTGCTACTGCGCAGATCAGTGGCGGCGCGGAAAGCAATAATTGTAGCAGTGTGGCTGTCAATTGCACCTCACCACTCACGCCTGCGATCAACCCTTCCAGTGCTACCATTGACCAGGGCCAGTCGGTAAGTTTCACTGTGAATAATGTTACTGCAAACAGCTGGTATGCTTTGTTGGACAATACAGGAAAAAGTTATGCGATCTCACAGTTCAGAACAACAGCGAGCGGCTTCACGCTGAACTCTCAGCAGTTTTCCAACGCCGGCACATATTCGTTGAGGTTGACTGCAGATGCACTATCCGGATGTCCTGCCAGTTTTGCCATGACTACCGTGACGGTTCGTTCGACCCTGCCTGCTGATTTCCTGACGATTGTAGCAAGAACCAAAGAGGACGGCCGGGAATTGAAATGGAGAGTTACAAATGAAGTGAATGTATTGCATTACGTGGTTGAAAGAAGTACCGATGGCCGAAACTTCAGTGACCTGGCAACGATCGAATATAAACGTTCAAACAGCCAGGTCAATGAATACGTATTCGTTGACGCGCAGCCAATTTCCTTTAACCAGGTTTACTATCGTATAAGGCAGGTCGATGAAGATCTTAGATACAATTACAGCAGTATTATTACCACAACAATAATCAAAAGCGATGATTGGTATGTGGCTCCGAGTCCTGCAACAAATCAGTTCTCAATTCACCTGAGCTCAGCATCAGCTGCCAGGGTGGTAGTTGATTTGATAGAGTCGAATGGCAGGGTGGTTCAAACTAAAGCTGTAAGTGTTGAGAAAGGAACCAATGTAATTTCATTTACCAACCTTGATCTGCTGACGAAAGGCCGGTATATCCTCCGTCTAAATAGGGGGGGCCGGATAAGCTTC
This sequence comes from Bacteroidota bacterium, assembly GCA_023437225.1. Lineage (GTDB taxonomy): Bacteria > Bacteroidota > Bacteroidia > Chitinophagales > Chitinophagaceae > Flavitalea. The sequence goes on from JAEZGS010000015.1 coordinate 20,238, forward strand.
CGCAATGTTGTTCTACTGTAATGACAAGAGCATGTTACCGAATCACAGAATGGGGGCAAAAAAAAGTTGGACCCCTTGGGGTCCAACACAATAAGCAATCGTTAGTCCTGGCCTTGGGCAGGTAAAATCAGATCATAGACCGAAATGAATTCAGATATGCTGCGCAGAACGGAAATTAAAAATAGGCGGAAATCTTGCGATGAATCGGAGAATCGGAGAACCGGAGAACCGGAGAATCAGAGAATCAGAGAATCAGCGAATCAGTGAATCGGTAAATCGGAGAATCAGAGAGCCGGTAATCGGTAATCAGCGAATCGGTAATCAGTTTTGCATTTTGCATTTTCCATTTCCCATTTCCCGTTTCCCGTTTCGCGTTTCCCGTTTCCCATTTCGCAATTCCCATTTCCCATTTCCCGTTTCCCGTTTTTCAGTTTATCCAACTGCCGTCCCAATCCCTTCCCTATAGCTTGTGGGCTGCACTTTAAATGTTGTTTCAAACTTCGTCGAGTCGAAAATATAGTCGTACTTATTCTGGTAATACATCTCAACAGATTCCGCAACATCACTGTTGAAAAGCCCAAGGGTGCGCAGCATGAACTTGTTTACACGCGTATATTTAAACTCCGCATTACAGGCTTCGGCCGTCATTCGCATCATTTCTAATCCAGTCAGTGCCGGTGCTGTAGGAACATGCCATATTTCATTGTCGCTATCCGGATTTTGTCCCAGCATAAACATGGCTTTTGCGGCATCAGGCACGTAAGTGAAGGAATGTTTTTTCTCTGGATTTCCCAGCCACATGGCTTTTTGCTTTGCCTTAAATTTTTCAACTACCATCATATCAAATACCGATGTCTTAGCCGAACCCGCATAAAAATCTGCAGATCGGGCGATGCTTGCCCGAATATTCCCTGCCTTCGCCTCTTTCATCAACATCGTTGCAATCGTTGCCCGTATCTCACCCTTCATGGATGTGGGATTATAGGGAGTCGTTTCAGTCATCGGTCCCGATACCCTGCCATACATATACACATTGTCAAAAAAGATAAGTCGTGCCCTGGTGTATTTTGCAAGATCGATGACGTTCTTCATGATCTTCGGCCATTGATCGGCCCATACCCGCTTATCGTACTTAAGTCCCGCACACACGTACAGCACATTAGAAGCTTCCGCAGCCTTCTTCAATTCGTCCGGTTTTAGCAGGTCTGCCTGGCTCCATGCAGCACCCGGATAGGGGGTGATAGGATTGCGACTGACCAGTCTGATATTTGCGCCTTTTTCGATAAGGAGTTTTGTGAGATGCGTGGCTACGGATCCGCCGGCGCCAAGAATTGTATGCATACGGTTAAGGGAATGGTGACAAATATTGCAAAGGTTAAGAAAAATCGCTGATAACCAACGCCTAAAGAATTTCTTAATACTAACAAATCCCTGGTCGGAAATTGGCTCTTTTCTTATACTTTTATCGTAAATGTACTTATGAGTACTGTGGTTTCTGGCAATCATGTAGTTGCCATCGGTGCTTCCGCTGGAGGACTGGAAGCGATCAATGAATTTTTTGACAACATGCCCCAATCTTCGGGGTTCTCTTTCGTCATCATACAGCATTTATCTCCGGATTATAAAAGCCTGATGAGTGAGCTTCTTGCCAAGCACACTCAAATGGAGATCATTGAGGCGCGGGAAAATATTCAATTGCAGCCAAATAAAGTATACCTGCTACCGGCGAGGAAATTAATGCGACTGAAAGAAAACAGGTTGCAATTAAAAGAGCAGGTCAGGGACCATACCCCGAATATGGCAATTGACGTGTTCTTTGAGTCCCTTGCAACGGAAAGAGGCGATAAGGCAGTTGGTATCATTCTTTCCGGTACAGGCACGGATGGTACCAGGGGCATCCGGGCAATCAAAGATCATGGAGGAACTGTTGTTGTGCAGGATCCTGCTACAGCACAATTCGACGGGATGCCCAACAGTGCTGTTAACAGCGGTGTTGCCGACATTGTATCAGCGCCGAACCTCATGCCTGAAGAACTTGTAGACTTCCTAAAGGCCGCGCCATTTCTCCGTTCGATCAACAGCATGTCTGGCCACGAAGAAGCAATTCTCCAGGACATTCTCGCAAAAGTATTCGAGGAAACAGGACACGACTTCTTCAATTACAAACTAACAACCATCAAAAGACGGCTGGCCAAGCGAATGGCGGAGCTGGGCATTCAATCGATTGCAGATTATCTGAGTCATATATCCAGTCGCCCGGCAGAAGTGAAGCAACTGTGCAAGGAATTTTTGCTGCACGTTACAAGATTTTTTCGTGACCAGGAATCGTTTATATCGCTTCACTCAAAAGTTATCACAGAGCTGGTAACCCGCAGGAAGGACGGAGATACGATTAAAGTGTGGGATGTTGCATGTAGCACAGGGGAAGAGGCATATTCACTGGCAATGCTATTTGATGAAGAGCTTAAACGGCAACAAAAAGAAGATTTAGAAGTAAAGATATTTGCATCCGACATCAGTCAGCAGGTAATAGAACACGCATCAAAAGGCTTGTACTCGAATGAAGAAGTGAAAGAGATCTCTGAAGAACGATTAAAGAAATATTTCGTCAAAGAGGCTGGTGGTTACAGGGTAGTTCCTTCGCTTCGTAAGGTCATTGTTTTTGCACGACATGATGTTGCGAAAGACCCTCCATTTCATAAGATCGATCTGATCGTGTGCCGCAACATGCTTATCTACATGACACCGGTACTTCAAAAAGCAATTCTTGGTAAATTTCATTTCGCAATAAATGATGACGGCTTTCTTTTTCTTGGGCCGAGTGAGAACATCAACACATTGAAAGATGTGATGACCGAAGTTGATCGTAAATGGAAAATTTACAAGTGCATAAACAAGGCCAGGATCGGTGAAATTGAATTGACCAATCCAGGTGACAAAGTTCTTTTTCCTTCTTATCATGCAAGCTCAAAGGCAAAGAACGCCTACTCTCATTTGACCGATATCTTTAAAGAGACATTACTTGCCGAGTACCAGATAGCAGGCATACTGATTGACCGTGAGTTTGAAGTGAAACATGCCATAGGAAATTTCAAGAAGTTCATTGATTTTCCAGAGGGCAATTTCAATTTCAATTTATTAAAGCTTGTAAGTTCTGATCTGGCCGTTGCCTTAAGCACGGGTATACGAAAAGCGACAAAAGACAATCAGCCCTATATCCAGAGAAATATGAAAGTGCAGAGTGGTGACTCGGAGCGGCGAATCACGATGATAGTTAAACCCTACCTGGAGCAGAAAGTGTATGTTCAGCCTTTTATATTTATTGTGCTGAAAGAGGAACCTGTTGTCGAAATGACGCACAACGCTTCTTTACCTTCACTTGATGCGTCCGCTGTTTCAGTGATCAATGCGCTCGAACAGGAGCTTCATGATACTAAGGAGAATTTGCAGGCACTTGTAGAAGAAGTCGAATCTGCGAATGAAGAACTTCAATCGAGCAACGAAGAGATCGTTTCAGCAAATGAAGAGCTTCAAAGTACAAACGAAGAACTGCAATCTCTTAATGAGGAATTACATACAGTCAACACCGAACATCAATTAAAGATCAAGGAGCTTATCGAACTTAACGATGATCTGAATAATTATTTTAAAAATTCAGACGTTGGACAGATCATAGTGGATCGAAATTTTATTATTCGAAAGTTCACGCCGATCGCCACTAAACAGGTCAATTTGATTTCGAGTGATGTTGGAAGATCGATAAGCGATATATCCACGAATATCAAGGGACTTGATTTGATCGCTGACATCCGCGACGTGTTGCTTACTTCGCAATCGCGTGAGAAGGAACTGACGATGGATGACAACAAGTTTTTTCTTATGCGCATTGTTCCTTATCAAAGGCAGGATAAGTCGATGGATGGAGTAGTGATCAATTTCATTGACATTACAGCATTGAAGCAGGCAAGTCTTGAAGTGGAAAGCGCATACCAGGAGTTGAAGGCTACATCAGAGAAGTTGGAAGAAACCAACGCGAAGTTGGAGCAATCCAATCTTGATCTGCTGCAGTTCGCATCCGTTGCATCGCATGATTTAAAAGAGCCTTTAAGGAAGATACAGGCATTTGGTAACCTGCTTAAAGAAAAAGCTGAATCAAAGCTCAATGGCGTTGAACAAAATTATCTCGAGAAGATGATCAATTGCGCCAATCGTATGCAAAGTCTGATCGATGACCTGCTTACCTTGTCGCGATTATCAAATAATGAAACGCCGCATTTGGATGTTGACCTGGGAAATGTTGTGAAGCAAATACTTGAAGATCTCGAAATAAGTATAGGCGATAAGAAAGCTACCATTGAAGTGCAGGAACTACCCGTTGTCAAAGGTATATCAGGACAAATGCACCAGTTATTTCAAAACCTTATCAGTAATGCGATCAAGTTCAACGAGGGACAGCCGGTTATTTCTATATGGCATGAGCCGATGAACGAACAATTACAAAAAGAGTTTGAACTCCATGAAATGAACGGTTATCATGCAATACATATACAGGATAATGGGATAGGTTTCGATCAGCGATACAGCGAAAAAATATTTAAAGTGTTCCAGCGACTGGAAAAGACAAACTATACAGGTACAGGTATAGGTCTTGCTATCGTTAAGAAGATCATCGACAATCATGATGGGCATGTACGTGCTTTCAGCAAACCGGGGAAGGGAGCGAGATTTACCATTCTGCTAAAACACGGTGTCGGAAGCGAATAGTTATCCAAACAGGTCGCTACTCAAATACCTGTCGCCACGATCACAAACGATGAACACTATGGTGCCGCTTTCTAATTCAGCCGCCACACGTAAGGCTGCGGAAGCCGCACCACCGCTGCTCATTCCAGCAAATATTCCTTCTTCATTTGCGAGTCTTCTTGTGGTCATCACCGCTTCTTCCTGTGTAATGTCCAATATCTTATCTACTCTTGACGCATCGAATATTTTTGGAAGGTATGCGGTGGGCCAACGACGTATTCCCGGAATGGACGCCTCTTCGGTCGGCTGGCATCCGATGATCTGTATGCCTGCATTTTTTTCTTTCAGATACATCGACACACCCATGATGGTGCCGGTTGTGCCCATTGAACTTACGAAATGAGTGATACCACCTTCAGTGTCACGTAAGATTTCCGGACCAGTTGTTTTGTAGTGAGCCATGTAATTGTCGGGATTCGCAAATTGATTCAACAGATAGTAATTACCGGTTGCTGCTTTTTCCTCAGCGTGATCACGGCAAACTTCCATATTGTCGAGTAGTACAACCTTCGCGCCGAATGCCTGCATGGTCAGCACCCGCTCTCTGGTAGAGGTGGAAGGCATGATCAGTTCCAACTGCAGGTTGAACAATCTGGCCATCAGCGCCATTGCAATGCCTGTATTGCCACTCGTTGCCTCGATCAGCTTTGTATGTTCATTGATCTCACCGCGTTCCATCGCACTGCGTATCATGTTCAGCGCCGGCCTGTCCTTCACACTTCCGCCCGGGTTGTTGCCTTCAAGTTTTGCGAAGATCCTAACCTTTGGATTTGGATTGATTCGTTGCAACTCCACCATTGGAGTGTTGCCGACTGTATCAAGAACGTTTGCCATTTTCAGGTATTTAATAATTTTCCTTCTATAACCGTGATCTCAGGATTATGATATACCAGTGAACCCGCGGGTACACTGCTTGTGAGCCAAACGTTACCACCAATAACGCTGTGATGGCCAATTACGGTGGTGCCGCCAAGTATTGTCGCACCTGAGTACAGCACAACGTGGTCTTCTACCGTAGGATGCCTCTTCATATGTGCCATATCTTTACTCACACTCAAAGAGCCAAGTGTAACACCCTGGTAGATTTTTACATGTTTGCCGATGCGGGCAGTTTCACCAATTACAATGCCGGTACCATGATCTATGCAAATGAATTCATCCAGTTCAGCAGCAGGATGAATATCGATGCCTGTTCTTGAATGTGCCTGTTCTGTAAGTATTCGAGGTAACAGCGGTACTTCTAATTTATGTAAGGCATGAGCAATGCGATAATAACACAATGCATAGAATCCGGGATAAGCCCGGATCACTTCAAAGGCTGAGTGGGCCGCTGGATCGCCCTCAACAATCGCTTCAACATCGGTATTCAACAGCCTGTGTATTTCCGCTAGCTCTTCAAAAAATTTCCTTGCTACAATATGATTGTTGCATTCGTAGCAGGCAGTTGTAGCATTCAGGATCTCAAGTAGTTGTTGTTCCAGATTGCCGAGTGCATCCCGGATCGCCTGCTCTGATGCAAATGCTTTAGTTGAACGCTGCGGATATAATATGCAAATCAGTTCCTCCGCCCATTGAGCGATCTGTTCATTGGTAGGAACAGCTTCTTTATTATGCTGCAGTATGAATATTTCTTTAATAAAGTCTCTGTTCACTCCGGTCGTTTAGGTTAACAACATAAATGTACCAACTGATGTTCATATACCATGGCGAACGATTCGTTGGTGATATTTATCACAAAATAATCTCTATGTTCGGATAATATTGCATTCAAATTGGAAGAATGGAGACGATCGGGTACTTCGCATCACTTATAATCGGCATCTCACTCGGACTGATAGGAGGAGGCGGTTCCATCCTGACAGTTCCTGTGCTTGTTTATTTGTTTGGTGTGGAACCCGTGCTTGCAACAGCATATTCTCTTTTCATTGTGGGATCAACAAGCCTGATCGGCGCGTTTCCAAAATATCGCAAAGGTCTGATCAATCTGAAGGCTTCCGTTGTGTTCGGCCTGCCCGCAATTGCGGCAGTCTTTCTCACGCGCATGTACATTGTTCCCGTGATCCCTGAAAACCTGTTTACGATCAGCGGTGTTCTTATTACGAAGGCGGTTCTGATGATGGTTGTGTTTGCAATGCTGATGGTGGTTGCGTCAATAACGATGATTCGAAGTGCTACCGATGAAATTGACGACAATGCAAGGAGTGAGGCACCAGAACATGCAGTAACTTACAATTATCCACTGATACTTGCAGAGGGCGCAATTGTAGGTATACTGACAGGGCTCGTGGGTGCAGGCGGAGGGTTTCTTATCATCCCTGCACTTGTATTGCTAAGCAGGCTTCCTATGAAAGAAGCAGTAGGTACTTCGCTGTTGATCATCGCCGCCAAGTCATTGATAGGTTTTATTGCGGATGTTTCACATTACACCTTGGACTGGCGCATGTTAATTGTAATCACCATCATTGCAATTGTTGGGATATTTGCAGGGAACTGGCTTCACGACCGGGTTTCAGCAGTCAGGTTGAAGAGGGGATTTGGTTGGTTTATATTAATAATGGGCTGTTACATCATCGCCCGTGAACTTTTCTTAACACCATAAACTATTAACTATGAAAATAGAACAGATCTATACAGGCTGTCTTGCACAGGGTGCATATTATATCGAAAGCGAGGGCGAAGCAGTAGTTATTGATCCGCTTCGCGAAGTAGAACCTTACATCCAAAAGGCAAAAAAAGCCGGCGCTACCATTAAGTATGTGTTCGAAACGCATTTTCATGCAGACTTTGTTTCGGGGCACATCGATCTATCCAAAAAAACCGGTGCACCCATAGTGTACGGTCCCAATGCCAACCCTTCATTTGATGCGCACATCGCAAAGGATGGCGAAGAGTTTAAAGTGGGAGTACTGACTTTCGTTGTTCTTCATACGCCTGGCCATACAATGGAAAGCACCTGCTATCTTTTGAGAGATGCAGATGGAAAAGACGTGGCGCTGTTCAGTGGGGACACGCTATTCATTGGCGATGTAGGTCGACCCGATCTTGCACAAAAGGCCGCAAACATGACAAAAGAAGAACTGGCCGGAACTCTATACGATTCGCTACAGCAAAAGATATTGCCGCTTGCAGATGACATCATCGTTTATCCTGCACATGGTGCTGGTAGTGCCTGCGGTAAGAACATGAGCAAGGAAACAACAGATTCATTAGGCCACCAGAAAGAAGTGAATTACGCATTGCGCAAAGGTTTGTCGCGCGATCAGTTCATTAAAGAAGTAACCGACGGATTAACAACACCACCGGCATATTTTCCACTGAATGTGATGTTGAACAGGCAGGGCTATGATAGCATCGAAGAAGTAATGCGGCGCGGACAACAGGCACTTTCGCCAGACGCATTCGAGACGGCTGCTAACGAAACAGGAGCGTTGATATTAGATACACGTGATCCTCAATCGTTCGCCGCAGGCTTTATTCCTAATTCCATCAACATAGGAATTGATGGGAGCTTTGCACCCTGGGTAGGGGCGTTGATACCGGACATTCAACAGCAGATATTGCTCGTTTGCGAACCCGGACGTGAAGAAGAAGTGATCACCCGCCTGGCTCGTGTTGGTTATGATCATACCATTGGTTTTCTGCAGGGAGGGATTGAAAGCTGGAGAGATGCCGGGAAAGAGATCGACCAGATTGAATCAATTGATGCAGATGAGTTAAAACAAAGATTGGATAAAGAAAAACTTCAAATCATCGATGTAAGAAAAGCCGGTGAGTATGCAAGTGAGCATGTTGAAGACGCGATTAATTTACCACTTGATAACATCAACGATCATCTCGGAACCATAGATCCGGATAAGAAATACTACGTGCATTGCGCAGGTGGTTATAGATCGATGGTCTTTAATTCCATACTTCGCGCAAGAGGCTTTCAGAATCTTATCGATATAAAAGGCGGTTTCAAAGCGATAAAAGATGACGGACGAATTGCAGTAACGGATGCGATCTGTCCAACAACTGGTGAAAAAAAATAAATCAATGTTAGAAACACTTCGACAACCATGGCCATGGTATGTGGCCGGCCCATTGATCGGGCTCATTGTCCCGGCATTATTGCTCTTAGGAAATAAACAGTTCGGGATATCTGCAAACCTTCGTCACATCTGTGCTGCATGTTTTCCGGCAGGTATACCATTCTTTCGATATGAATGGAAGAAGGAACTCTGGAACATGTTTTTTATCGGCGGCATCGCGCTTGGTGCGTTTGTAACGGGTATGTGGCTCGATGATCCAAATCCTGTACAGGTGCATCCGGCATTGCTTGAAGAACTGGCCACTTACGGCGTTAGAGATCATGAGCAATTATTGCCACGGGAGATATTCAGTTTCGAAAGTTTATTCACTGTTCGTGGATTCATTATGCTGGTGATCGGAGGATTCTTAGTCGGCTTTGGTACCCGCTATGCTGGCGGATGCACATCCGGCCATGCCATCATGGGCATTAGTACACTTCAGGTTCCTTCAATGATAGCTACGGCTTCATTTATGGTAGGCGGGATAGTGATGGCCAACCTGCTGCTTCCTTTTATTATGAGATTATAAAATCGCAAGTATGCAAGATAATTTTCCCAATACAAAATCAATTCAAACAAGCGTTGTCCAGGATACCGACTTTGAAGTGCGTTCACTGGATACAATTTGCGTTAATGAATCCAAACGCGACCATCCACTATGGCATAACCTTAAATACGCAGCAGTGGGAATATTGTTCGGGGTAGTGTTTGTAAAAGCGGAACTGGTGTCATGGTTTAGAATCCAGGAAATGTTTCGCTTCCAAAGCTTTCATATGTATGGGGTAATAGGTTCAGCTATTGCAGTCGGAATCATTTCAGTATTGCTGATTAAGAAACTCAGGCTTCGAACCATTTATGGCGAAGAGATCCGGTTCCATCCTAAAAAGTTCAATAAAGGCCAGATATATGGCGGTCTGGCATTTGGTTTTGGCTGGGCTCTTACGGGCGCATGTCCGGGTCCTTTGTTTGCACAGATATCTATCGGCTTTCTGGTAGTGATCGTTGTCTTACTCAGCGCAATAGCGGGCACATGGGTATATGGTTTTCTTCGAGAAAAGCTGCCACATTAAAGCTTCCGGTAGGAAGTTGAAAACAAAGTCATAAACATAAACTGATGTACATAGGGAAGTGATCCGAGCCGAAGGCCTTCAATTTCTTCAGAGCCTTCAAACGAAATTCTCCTGTATAAAAAAAGTGATCAAGCGGATATCGGAACAAGGGAATAAAAACATTGTAAGTATTGAATGTGCCTCGTCCCTGGCGTGGGTCGACTACTGCACAGAATTGCCGGAATCGCTTTGATGTATAAGACCAGGCCACATCATTCAGATCGCCAACTACAATAGCCGGCCTGTTGGTATCACTGATTCTCTTGCCAACCAGCAGCAATTCCGTATCACGATCGAATGTTTCGGAACCGGGCCTCGGCGGTTTGGGATGAAGGCAATGAAGATCAAACTCTTTGCCCTCGGGTAATTCAACAGTGCAATAGAATGAAGGGACATCGCTCTCTACGAGAAAATTGATCTCCACATTCTTCAGGGGATATTTTGAAAAGAGCATCATCCCGTAAGTGTTCTCCTGGGGCTGATCAATTGAATAACTATATCGGTCTCTTAACTCCGCAAGTTCATCGGCCCACCAATCGTCGGGTTCGTTTACCGAAAGTATATCAGGATCGTATTTGCGAACAAGCTGTTTAAATTTCTCAGAGTTGCGGTTCTCCATACGCAGGTTTGCCTGCAGGATGGAAAACGACGGTTGGTTGGAACCTTTACTCACTGCGATCGCTTCAACCGGATACAGTGGAGTAAACTTGATGATCATGCTTAGCTGATGGATCAATGCAGCGCTAAGTCCTATGATAACCGCAATGGACCACCAGGAGTAGATGTTAGTGTAAACAAACATCAACACCAGGGATGCAAACAGCATCACTGCAACCTGTGCTCTGGGGAAATCGAATATTCTGACCCACCAGGCATCGCTGCGACTGAAAGGAAGTACGGTAAATAATATACTCAGAAAGCTGAGTGAAATGGCTACGGCGATCATTTGTTTAAATGTGCCGATGTAACAACAATAATTATTCCAGCGGCGGCATGCGATGTTCCAACAAAAAATAGATATTTTTCGGGCATGGCTATCAAAGAAAAGCTTGTATGTAACGGACTAAAATGGATAGATGTAAGCGATCCTGCTGTTAGTGAGATGGAAGAATTGAGCAGGGAATACAAGTTGAATCAACATACCGTCAGGGACTGCTTACAACCGGAACATCTTCCGAAATATGAATATGATGACGAGACAAATGTGCATTTTCTCATACTTAGGTTTTATGCACATTCGTCCGAGAATCACATGCCAACCATACAGGAACTTACTAATAAGATCGCAATTTTTTGTACCGATGATCTGTTGATCACTATCCATAAATGTCCAACACCTTTTCTTGATCCAATTGGAAGGAAATTTGCCGCTGTTACCCGGAATGTCACTGCAACAGAACTGCTTGCGCGAATTGTTTGGCAGGCACTCGAAACCTACGATGAACCTGCGACGCGACTTTCAGAGCAATTGGATTTTTACGAAAGCCAGGTCCTGCTCAAGAAAGAGAGTAACGACATGACAACAGCTTTATATTATATCAAACGGCAGACAACTGTATCGCATAAGGTATTAATGCTGATGTTAGAGCCGATCAACCACATAAATGTGCGTGAAGGTGAGGAAGGGCATCTTCTGCAGGATGTAAGAGATCAACATTTGAAGATGCAGACGTTGTATGGGCAACTAATGGATGAAGTCAATAACCTGCTGAATTTGTCGATGTCTTTTGCAGCGCAACGGACGAATGATGTAATGCGCATTCTCACGGTGTTCTCGGTGTTTTTCATGCCTCTTACTTTTATCGTGGGAATTTATGGGATGAACTTCGACCATATGCCCGAGCTGAGCCAGCGGTATGGTTATCCCGGCGTAATGTTGTTCATGGGTTTCGTGGCCCTGGGCATCTATTACTGGTTCAGAAAAAAAGGGTACTTATAAGCCTATAAAAAAAGCCGCCATACAGGATGGCGGCTCTATAAACGATGCGAAACCAACTGGTCCGCATGAAGCTGCAATTGTTAGTGGCGACTACCTGTAATTTGTAGTACCATCATAATCGGATGAACCTGTGGTTGCACCAGTTTCCGCCCGTTGATTGATACCACCCATTGCAAGTGAATTGAGCAGGTTATTTGTATCGTGTTCCTCGATAAGGGTTTGTTGCAATAGCTGCGCAACCTCCATCAATCCCAGTTGCTCTGCGTAAGTACGTGCAGTTCCATACCCTGCGATCTCATAGTGTTCGATCTTTTGTGCAGCACAAATGATTGCCGCATCTTTAACATCCGGATCCATATCAAAAGCCATCACTTCTTCCCCTTCATCGATAAGACCTTCCATTCCATGACACTTAACTCCTTTTGAAAACAAACTCGAAAAAATACCGCCATCATCGTCGTTGTCATCGCCCATTATGTTAAGTGCACGATCCAGACGATCGCGTTGCATCTCGGTCTGGCGAAGGTGCTGCTCCAATGCCTGTTTCAACTGAGGATTGTTGGCGGCTTCAATCATCGCAGGCATTGCCTCTATGATCTGCGTTTCGGCAGAGTAAAGGTCTTTGATGTCGTGCTTCAACAAGTCTCTCAAATGATTCATATTTTTCATGGTCTTTGTTTTTGATTTATGTATGATGTATCACATAAACTGTGCCTGTGAAATTTGGGAAATGAGTATATTCAGAGATGTTAAACATCGATTGGCAGCAACTGCTATTGGGCGATGAGGAGTGGAGCTTCTTATTGGAAGCTGCCTTCCGGTCAGTGATCATGTTTCTGGTGATCCTTCTTACGCTGCGCCTCTTAGGCAAACGTGGCATCAAGCAGTTATCTGTATTTGAATTAGGAGTGATCATCGGCCTGGGTTCAGCGGCGGGTGATCCGATGTTTTATAAAGATGTGGGTATCCTTGCAGGAATGGTCGCCTTTGGGGTGGTAATTACTCTTTATAAGATGGTGACCTATCTCATTAATCGCAGTGATGGTTTTGAACGATTTGTTGAAGGAGAACCTCGATATGTGGTGCAGAAGGGATGTATATTGATTCGCAATTTCGAGAAAGAAGATATTGCCCGTGATGAGTTGTTCATGCAACTAAGGCTTAAAAGCGTAACGCACCTGGGCCAGGTGGATAGTGCTATTGTTGAAACGAACGGGGAAGTGAGTGTTTTTTATCTGCCGGATGAAAAAGTGAAACCAGGCCTGCCTATTATGCCTGAAGCTTTTGGAACACAGCTTAGTGAGATTGAAGAACAAGGCACATATTCATGCACTCATTGCGGTCATACAGCGGTACTTCATCCGATGCCTGAACAAAGTTGCCCCGTTTGTAAGAAACAACAATGGATGCCTTCCTGGGACAATAAAAGAGTGAGATAAAAAAGGCGCCCTTCTCAGGCGCCCGTGATGATACTATGAGTTTTTGTTATTTCTAACGTCGCGGATGATCTCGCTTGTTGTACCGGATTGATCGCCTATACCACCAACTTCATCTGTAGTTCCGGTATAATTTCGCATATCATACCCTTCGTTACGAGTAACCCGTATGCGGTTTTCCACATTGTTCACTCCTGATATGCGCTCGACAAGATCTTCTGCGCGGCGCTTCTGTTCACGATTTTCAACAGTACCAGTGAGGATCACTTCATTACCCTGTATCTGTACATTGATATTTGTTGCATCAAGCATATCATCATCGCTAAGCCTGTCGCAAACGTCTTCACGAATGCGATCCTCCGAACGTTTGTAATCCTTTGGCCCCTTTCCTTTATAAGGTCCGCTCATTTTATCCATTCTCCTTCTTCTTTCGGCATCATCATCATCAAACCAGGAGGATACTTCGTCCCTGGTCTTATCCCACCAGCCACGGTCGTTGTTATCTCCCCTGTAATTGTCGTTCCGGCCAGTGTTGCCATAATTGCTCATGTTGTCTCTTCGTCCCATATTTTGGCCATAATTCCGATTACCTGAATTGTCCCACTGATTCATGCTATTGCCGGAAGATCCGCGGTTCGAGCCGGTATACCCGGAGTTGCCCGCCTGTTGATCCCAGCGATAGTTTTCATCATACCTGTTCCCCTGCTGTCTTCTATACCAGTCATTTCCTTCAGAATATTGATTTCCATGAGATCCTGTGTTTTGCCACTGTTGATCGCGCTGGTTGCCACCGCCATAATTTTGGTATTGATCGTCCTGGTTGTAGCGATTCCTATTGCGATTTCGATCCCAGTCCTGGTCATGAAGATCTGATCGATTGCGATTGTTCTCTGCCATGATTAACTGTTTTAAGTGATTAATGAGGAATAGCATGGAGCAAAAATTCGACCAGCGGGGAAACGGTGACCGGTAATTAGGAGAATCGGAGAACCGGAGAAACGGAGAAACAGGGAACAGGCCGAACACTAGCACCACTTGCACACTAGCACACTACTTCTGGTACAACTTTTTTTCCATCGCCATATAATCATTAAAAAATGAAAACAATATTCTGCTGCTTTCTTATTGCATCTTTCTTTCTTTCATGTGCAAGCAATGGAACGACTGAAGAACAATCCGATACAACGGTAAATAGCATCACGCCACCACCTACAGTAGATTCTGCAAATGCTGTAGCACCGATGATGGGAGATACAACGAAATCAAAAGTTGACAGCACCATTGATTCCACAGGTGCGAAATAATGTCGAGTCATTTTCGCGATGTCCGATCATGAATTGGAACTCGCCCCTACATCAATCCCGTCGGCGTTTGCAATTGTTTGCCGAAAGGTTGATCATAATATCTCTTGCCTGTTGCCTTGTGAAGTGCATTAGCAACGGCCGCGAATATTGGTGGGAATAAGGGTTCTCCTAATCCGGTTGGGTCAAAATCGTTCTTTACAAAATGTACTTCGATTTCTTCAGGCGCTTCTTTTTGCCGGATCATTCGATACGTATCGAAATTTCTTTTCGCGGGAACACCTTTATCAAAAGTCATCTCGCCATACAATGCGTTACCGATGCCGTCGATGATTCCCCCTTCGCCCATATTCGTGGCTGCATCCGGGTTAACGACAATGCCGCAATCCACCGCAGCAATTACTTTTTTTACAACGGGAACATTATTGACCATTTGCAGATCCAGTACTTCTGCAACATAAGTATTGTGGCAAAAATATGCAGCAACGCCCCGATACACATCCGCAGGTGGATTTGCCCAGTTGGATTTTTCCTTCACAAGTTTGAGAACGCCGGCATATCGATCCACGTCATAATCATTGTCCTTGCCGACAGGTTTATTTTTTGCGCGTTCAAATAATTCAAGTCGGAATTCGATTGGATCCTTGCCTGCAAGCTCTGCAACTTCGTCGAGGAACGATTGTTCCGCTCCTCCAAGAAAATTAGAACGAGGTGCCCTGAATGCGCCGATGGTGATGTTTGAATCTATACTCCATTCCTCGGCAAGGTAATTGTCGACAGCCCCAGCTGGGAAGCGATTCTGAGACCATCCCAGCGGGCCCTCAGGTATACCGCCTGCTTTTACTTTGTATGCAATAAGGCTGTTGTTTTCATCAAGAGCCGCGGTATAAGTGGCCGTATAGGTGGGACGATAAATGCCATAGGACATGTCATCCTCGCGTGTGTATACAAGGTGTATGGGTGCATTCATCTTTTGTGAGATCACTGCAGCCTCAACAAGATGATGGCCATATGCTCTCTGACCAAAGCCTCCACCCATACGGGCCAATCGTATTTGTATTTTGTCGGCTGGCAAACCGAGTCTCGAAGCCAGCGCACTCATGATAAATTCCGGTGCCTGAATGGGGCCATAGATCTCCGCTTTATCCGATGTCACGTGAGCAAAACAATTGACCGGTTCCATTGCATTGTGTGCTAAAAATGGTGCGGTATATGTACGCTCGATAACTTTAGTCGCTGTCTTGAACATCGCTTCAGGATCGCCGTCTTTTCGCAAGATCTTACCGGGTTTTTTAGCCATCTCCAACATCAGTGCACGATGCTCTGCAGTACTTTCCAATCCGGCCGGCATCTTCATTGTCTGCTTGTTTCCGCGGTTGCTGACAACAAATGAAAAATCGCCCATCGGTTCCCATTCTACTTTGATGGCCTTTTTCGCATTCATGACTTCCCAGGTCGTATTTCCTACAATCACCGCGAGTTCCGTGAACGTTGTAGTATCAAAGCCATTTCTTTCATAGTCATCGTTGAGCGTTCGAACGACGAATACATCTTTTATACCGGGCATATTGCGAACGGAAGCCTCATCAATAGATTTCACTTTCATACCAAAGCCCGGTGGAAAAGCAATCATCGCCGTCAACATCCCGGGCTGTTTGTAATCCATTGTGAAAAGGGCTTTGCCAGTGGCAATATTCGCTGCCTCGACATTCTTTTTTGAGTTGCCGATGATCTTAAAATTGCTGCTTTTTTTCAGCGGAGGGTCTTTAGGAATTGGAAACGTTGCTGCGATGGACGCAAATTCGCCGTAACCGGTTTTACGTCCCGATGCCTGGTGTAGTAGGTAACCATTTTCTGTAATGATCTCAGCGGCCGGGACTTTCCACTTTTGTGCGGCAGCATTGATCAGCAATTGACGCGCTGTTGCTCCTGCCGTTCTTATCGGTTTCCATGCGGCCCGCATCGCCTGGCTGCCTCCCGTAAATTGCCTGTCAAAGCGTTTCGGGTAAAAGTCTGCCTGTTCAACAACTACATTCTTCCAATCAACATCTAATTCTTCCGCCAGCAACATCGGGATGGATGTTTTCACATTCGATCCAAACTCGGGATTGGGGGCCATAAGCGTCACCAATCCATTTTCGCCAATTTTTATATAGCTGTTTAATTCAAACCATTCTTTTGGTAAGCCTAATTCGTCCTCGTTTGAAAGATTGCATCCTGCGAGCCAGCTAAAACTAAGCATGAAGCCTCCACCCGCAACAGCAGTCACTTTGAGAAATTCTCTCCTGCTGGTTTTTGTATTCACCGGTTTCATTTTCAAGAGTTGAAATGATTAATATTTGGCAGCAGTTTTTACCGCAGCTTTGATACGCAAGTAAGTACCGCACCTGCAAAGATTGCCCTGCATGGCGTTTTCGATGTCTGCATCAGAAGGATCCGGAGTTTTTTCAAGCAATGCTACTGCTGTCATAATTTGTCCGGCCTGACAATATCCACACTGCGGTACGTCGTGCTCGAGCCATGCTTTTTGTACCGGATGATCACCTTTTTCCGACAGTCCTTCAATCGTGCGGATCTTTTTGTTCAGTACGGAAGAGACAGGCAGCAAACAGGAGCGTGTCGCATTTCCGTCGACATGAATTGTACATGCTCCGCACTGTGCAACCCCACATCCATACTTGGTTCCAACAAGATTGAGGTGATCGCGGAGAACCCAGAGCACAGGTGTCTGGGGATCTACGTCGAGTGCGTATGCTTTTCCGTTAATGTTTAAATTTATTATTGCCATTTTCTTGATTTTGAAGTGAAGCGACGGCTATAGGGTAGGAAAATAAGTTTCTTCCGTTGCTGAAACTTATTGTAATCAAACTAAAAGTTACAAATTTCAAAGCGTTACGAGTGCAATACTGCAACTGAAAAAAAATTGAACTGCATCGAATGATGATTTTTAGACTCCATTGTTATAAGCCGGGAAATACTTTAACTTGAGGCAATGCTTAGGGTTTCAGCACAGCCTGTTATAGGAGTAATTCTTCTTGCCGCCGGTTCTTCATCAAGACTCGGGACACCGAAACAATTGCTCCAATTTGAGGGCAACAGTTTATTGCAAAATGCCATTGATGCGTCATTGAAATCTTCGGCATCAGAGCTTATTGTAGTACTGGGTGCACAAGCTGATCTGCTGCGCGATGAAATACAGGATCCAGCAGTGCATGTAGTCTACAACGAAGCATGGCAGGAAGGAATGGCTTCGTCAATTCGGACCGGTATAAACGCATTTGTTGGTCGTCATCCGGATGCGGACGCCGTTATCCTGATGGTTTGTGATCAACCACATATTTCATCTGACCTGTTAAATGAAATGATTGCCGTATATAAACAAACAGCAAAGCCTATCGTAGCCTGCGGTTACGATAACACGTATGGGCCGCCTACTTTGTTTCATTCGGGATTATTCCATGAACTTCTTGAATTGAAAGGTGATAAAGGTGCAAGGATGATCGTTGCGGAACATTCGGGTTCCGTAGAGATTGTGCCCTTCCCCAATGGGGAGGTGGATGTGGACACTGAAGCCGATTATGAACGAATTAAAAGTGCAGGCTCGATATGATCGTAGATGGTTTCAATAGGATTCACAACTACTTGCGGATATCTCTTACCGATAACTGCAACCTGCGCTGCTTTTACTGCATGCCGGATGAGGAATATGATTTTACACCGGCTTCGAGGCTGATGCAGGCCAGCGAGATTGGAGACCTTTCTAAACTGTTTGTATCCGAAGGCGTAAACAAGATTCGCTTAACCGGTGGTGAACCACTTGTGAGAAAAGATGCGGCACAGATAATCGAGTCGCTAGCCCAATTGCCGGTTCAACTGACAATGACCACCAATGGTACGCGGCTGCATCGATTCATCGACCTGTTGAAACAAGTAGGAATGCGATCATTAAATGTAAGCCTTGATACATTGGAATCAGACAAATACATGCTCATTACGCGTCGCGACGAATTCTCCAGGGTATATGGAAACATATTGCAGTTGCTGTATCAGAACTTCCATGTCAAGGTAAATGTTGTTATAATGCGTGGTCTGAACGACAATGAGATCCCTGCTTTTATTGAATGGACGCGCGATCTGCCGGTGCATGTCAGGTTCATAGAATTCATGCCGTTTAGTGGAAACAAATGGACAAGCAATAAAGTGTTCACCATGCAGGAGATGCTTTCCACCATCGCTTCGAACTATGAGTACATTCCATTAAAGAAGGAAGCAAACGAAACAGCGAAACGATACATGGTGCCGGGATATGCAGGTACGTTCGCGATCATCAGTACAATGACCTCACATTTCTGCGGCGATTGCAACCGTATGCGATTAACGGCAGATGGTAAGCTAAAGAACTGTTTGTTCTCAAAGGGCGAAACTGATCTGTTATCAGCGATGCGTATGGGTGTCGATATTGTTCCTTTGATACATGATACAATTCATGGAAAAGCAAGGGAACTTGGAGGGCAAATGAAGACCGACCTCGCCCATCTTCATGCAGAGGACATTGAGAATCGCAGCATGATCACCATAGGCGGATAAAAGTTTAACCGGGATGGGAACTGATTTCCTTTTTTACTTGTTGCTTTTTATAGTTGCTTTCCTCTATGCATCAGTAGGTCATGGAGGAGCCAGCGGCTACCTTGCTCTTATGGCACTTTATGGTGTTGCTCCGGATGTCATGAAGCCCACAGCATTGTTGCTGAATTTGTTTGTGTCCCTCATATCCTTTATCCAGTTTTACCGGGGTGGACATTTTCGCTGGAAGATATTTTGGCCACTTGCTGCAGCATCCGTCCCGTTCGCATTTCTCGGAGGACAGATCAACGTCGATGCTGATCTCTATAAGAAGGTTCTGGGTATACTATTATTGATTCCCGTGATGCGCTTTTTCTTTTTAAATGATGCAGGCAGGGAAGAACAGGAAAGCAACAATGTTTTACTGTCAATGCTGATTGGAATTGCGATTGGTTTTTTATCAGGATTGATAGGCATTGGTGGTGGAATTATTTTATCGCCTGTCATCATTTTATTGAACTGGACGAACCAAAAACAGGCTGCTGCAATCAGCGCCTTGTTTATTTTCGTTAATTCGCTTGCGGGACTGGCAGGACAGGTAACGAAGGGAATTGAATTCAGCAGCGACATGTACATGTATGTAATCGTTGCATTCATAGGAGGATTAGGAGGCGCATATTTTGGTGCAATCAAATTCAGGCAGTCGATCCTTAAGAAAGTGCTTGCAACAGTGTTGTTGCTTGCAGTATTCAAATTATTGTTCACAACTGCGTAATATGAGTGAAACAAAAATTCTGACATTTGGTGTCATAACCGAAATCATCGGTAAGAAGAATATTGCTATTGGTAATGTCTCGTCAACGCAGGAGTTGCAGACGTTGCTTGAAGATCAGTATCCTCGTCTCAAAGAAGTAAAATATGCCATTGCTATTGATCGAAAAATCATTACGCATTCCATGCCCATAGAGGGTGATTCAACTATTGCATTACTTCCACCATTCAGCGGCGGTTAAATGAATACACCACGATCATATGACCGGTATGAGCGACAGGTCCTTTTAAAAGATTTTGGTTTTGAGGGTCAGAATCGATTGTCGTGCTCAAGTGTACTCGTAATTGGTGCAGGTGGATTGGGCTGTCCTGCCTTGCAATATCTTGCTGCAGCAGGAATCGGCACGATCGGTATTGTTGATGATGATGTTATTTCGATACATAATCTTCATCGACAGATACTATTCCATACCACTGATATCGGTCACAAAAAAGCAGAAGTTGCAGCGCGCAGGCTCAATGAAATGAACGATCAAGTCGTGATCAACATCTATGACCAACACCTGTCCAATTCAAATGCATTTGATATCCTGCGCAATTACGATGTAGTTGTAGATGCTTCTGATAACTTTGTCACTCGTTATATTGTCAGCGATGCATGCAGGCTTTTGAACAAGCCACTTGTCTACGGAGCGATTTCACGATATGAAGGGCAGGTTGCAGTGTTTAACGTGGGATCAGATAGTACTAACTATCGTGATCTGTTTCCAGAACCGCCTTCGCCGGGTAGTGTTGCAAATTGTTCAGAAGCGGGAGTTCTTGGAGTTCTGCCTGGAATGATTGGTGTTATGCAGGCAGCCGAAGTCATTAAACTTGTTGCCGGTATCGGACAACCATTGATCAATCGACTGTATAGTTACAATGCATCGACAAATGAGGGTTATGTGTTTGACATTGAAGCACGTGAGATATCTCACAATGTGCCAAAGTCCGTGCAGGAATTCGAGCAATTCGATTACAACTGGTTTTGCGACCGCAATCTTTCAATGGTGGAAGAGATCGATACTGAACGATTTTCTGCAATGCTTGCTAACCCTGAAACATTAATTGTCGATGTGCGTGAAGAAGACGAGACGCCGCATGTAACATTCGAACATACCCGGATGCCTTTATCGCTCATAAAAAAGTCGGTTCCCGAAGTAGGGAAGAACATTATTGTTGTGTTTTGTCAATCGGGAAAACGTAGCGTTGAAGCAGCAACCCTTTTCAATGCGCGTTATGGCGATAATGTAAAAGTCTATAGCCTTAAAGGTGGTATCATTAACTGGATCAGCAATGGAAAAAAAGCTTAAGAATATATTTATCGATGGACCTGTAAGCAGCCAGTTTATTGCTGACAGCATTCAAAAACATAGCGACAAAACTGGTATTGGTGCGCACAGCATTTTTCTTGGACAGGTTCGCGCGGACAACATTGATGGAAAGCAGGTGGCAGCCATCGAGTATACAAGCTATGAACCGATGGCCCTGGAGCAAATGCATATTATACGCGAGGAGATTTTTGCCAAATATGCACTCACGTGCATGCATGTTCATCATAGCCTTGGTGCGGTCAGGATCGGGGAGATATCATTATTTGTTTTCACATCCTCCAGGCATCGTAAGGATGCAATTGATGCATGCGAAGAAGTGGTTGAGCGCATCAAGAAAGAATTGCCTGTATGGGGCAGAGAAGTATTTGAAGATGCGTCACATCAATGGAAAGAAAATCATTGAACAGGCTAGGACTTCCGTTGAAGGTGTTTCTCGCGCATCTTGTACTCTTCGGTATCAATCAATGAACGATGTTTCCTTATCAGGTGATCATCGAAATCGGCGCTGCTATTAAGTTTGCGAAGAACTTCACGTTGTCGCTCCAGGAGTTGAAGATAGGTTTCAGGATAGCTATTGACATGATCGATATTGAGATCATCTTTTTCTAAATGATGCTTTTGCAACGCATTCAAATGGAGCTGGTACCTGGCGACAAGGTTAATGAGGTGTTCGTCCTGGTTGTCTTTCTGAGTCATTTTTTCCTGCAGGAACCTGATCGATTCTTCTGCCAGGTCATTATAAATGATCCGCTCCTGTTCGTCTTCGGAAAGGACATTGAATTTGTCGTGCATGTTTACTTTTCGTATGACCCATGGAAGCGTTAGGCCCTGCAATACCAATGTGACAAGGATCACGATGAAGGTTATAAACAGTATAAGATTCCGGTAAGGGAATGGTTGAGAGCCTATCGTTACGAGAGGAATTGACAGCGCCGCTGCAAGGGAGACAACCCCGCGCATGCCTGCCCAACCTGAGATCAGTGGCGCCTTCCAGCCCGGTCTCGGATCCGCTACAGTGATGAACCGGCTTGCAATGCGTGTGAAGATGGCAGCTCCAAAAGTGCAGGCAAATCTGCAAAGGATCAACACAAGCGAGATCGCAAGTCCATACCATATTGCATCACTTACACTGACGTCTTCCAATTGACTGGTGATAATTCGCAACTCAAGCCCGATCAGCAGAAATATGACTCCATTTAAAACAAAAACAAGGTTGGTCCATACATTCACCGCTTCAATGCGGCTCCTGTAATTCAACATGCTTTGCTGTTTACTCGCTAACAGCAGGCCACCACTAACAACAGCCAGTACGCCGGAAAAATGAAAGTGTTCGGCAGCGTAATACATGCAATATGGAGTAACAAGGGTGAGAAGGATCTCAATACTTGATGTGGTTGGCAGCAAACGATGGATCAAATAAAATATCCAGCCAACAGCAACGCCAATAAGTATCCCCATCACAACAACCAACAGGAATGTTCCCGCAGCTTCACCGAAATTAAACTGACCCGTTATTACGGCCAGCAAAGCAAACCGAAAAACAATAAGGGATGAAGCATCGTTCAGAAGACTTTCACCTTCGAGTATGCTTACCAGTGGTTTTGGGGCTTTCACATTGCGCATGATAGTAGTGGCCGACACGGCATCAGGAGGCGATATGATGCCCCCCAATAGAAAGCCCATTGCTAATGTGAAGCCCGGAATTATTGCACGGGACGTATAAGCAATTACAAACGAGGTAATGATAACAATCGGAAAGGCAAAACTGGTGATCACTCGTCGCCAACGCCAGAATTCTTTCCATGAGGTCTGCCACGCCGCTTCATATAATAGTGGGGGCAGGAAAATAAAAAATACTGCATTTGGTTGTATGGTGATATTGGGGAACATGGGAGTAAAGCTCAATGCCAGACCACCCAATACTAATACAATAGGGTAGGCAACCTTCAACTTATTGGCAAGCATCACAAGCCCAAGGATGATGAGGATAAGGAATACAAACTGTATGAAAATGTTTTCCATTCACATTCTGTTTTATGGTAGAGCACTATGTCCTGTCATGTTACCCTGTTCAGGAAACACTGGCAATTCGACTGTGACCTTTGTACCTTTATTGATGTGGCTGTCAATCGATATCGTACCCCGATGGTTTTCTACGATCTTCTTGCATATGGAAAGTCCAACACCACTGCCGCTTTGCGGATGTAGTGTCCGGAACAGATCGAATAATTGCGGAGTGAACTCAGCGTCGAACCCGAGACCATTGTCGCAAATAGCAATTCGTACAAAATCAACATACTTATAGCGTCCTGCAATTGAAGTGAATTGATTTCGCTGTAACCTGTGTGCCTCCATTGTTATCTGAGCAATCCTTTCATTATGACGGAAGCGGACGGCATTGGAAAGAAGATGGAATATGAGTAACTGAAGCTGTTCCCTGCTTCCGCTGATGGATTCATTGTTCTTTAATTGAAGCTCGAAGGCAATACCAGGAAAGCTCTTTTTCAACAAAGTTTTGCCATGGTCCACCAGTTCCTGAAGTTCATGTGTATTTATAATCAAAGGCGCTTCATTCAACCATACGTATTGCTGAAGGCCAAGTAAGATGTCCCGCATTCGTCGGGATACTTTCCTGATCTTATCTATGGTTGCCTGCTGATAAGAATCACCGGTGCGTTCGAGAAGCAGACCTGAGTATATGGATATCTTTCGTAAAGGTTCCTGTAAATCGTGTGATACCAGTTTGCTGAATTGCTTTAGTTCAGCGTTCTGTTTTTTTACCAGGTAAATTTGTTTATCAAGTTCTTCTGCGTGATGCTGAAGATCCGCCTTGGCGGCTTGCAGCTCCTGGTTTTCCGATGATGCGTTTTCAGCTTTCTTTCGGGCGGCTATCAATTCATCTTCGAACTTCTTTCGATTGTGAACTGTGATCCCAACATATGTGCTGACGGCTTTGTCGCTCACAAGTTTTCGACGTGCATTTAATAGTACCGGAAGATGTTCTCCATCGCTCTTCCGGAAGGTGATATATATTTCATTTGCAAACCCGTGTAACTTAAGCAGTGGGAAAAAATGCGTTTGCTGAAATATCTGCGACGCAACGGTAAGTACCTTTTCTACTTTGTTTCCGACTAATTGTGATTTATCGTACATCAATTCATTGCACATGAATTCGTTCACCTCGAGTATGATTCCTTCATCTGAGGTGGAGAAAATCAGGCATGGAGCACTTTCAACATAGCTTTCCATCAGGCTACTTGCATCAAAAATTCTTTTATGAGAGTAGTCGTTTCTTCGGGGTGACTCATTTGCGGACAATGGCCCGTTGCCTTCATCACTTTCAGTGTACTTGAAGGAAGTTTTTCTGCAAGATAATCGCCTACCTCAAGTGGAGCGATGATGTCCTCGGAGCATTGCAGAATCAAAGACGGCATACGCACTTTGTGAAGGTCTTTCCTGTTGTCCGAGAAAAACGTGGCCTCTGCAAATTGCTTTGCAATAATTGGATCAGTGGAGCAGAAACTGTCTGTCAGTTCCTCTGCCAGGTAGGGCCGCTCCTTATTGCCAATGATATTGGGAGCGAGAAAGTTTGCCCACCCTATGTAATTTTTTTCCATCGTCTCCAGCAGCTCTTCGATGTCTTTTCGATCAAAGCCGCCTTTATACCCCTCATCGTTTATATAACAGGGTGAAGGCCCCACCATAATTTGTTTCGCAAACAAAGACGGTTGTTCGATCGCTGCCAGTACGCCAATCATTGCACTTACAGAATGGCCAACAAAAATGATGTCCTGCAATTGAAGTTCGCTGCATATATCCAGCACATCCTGCGCATAGCCCTGCAAGGATGAATACCGTTCGGCGTTATAACTGCGCTTGTCTGAATTACCCGCGCCTACATAATCGAACAGCACGATGCGATAATCATTTTCAAAATTAGGCGTAACAAAGCGCCACATATTTTGATCGCAACCAAATCCATGTGCAAACAGCATGGGTTGTGTACCCTGACCAAATACTTTTACATTATTTCTCAAACTGATCGGTCCCGTCATATTAATAAAGTTAAAGCATTGGCAGGGATTTAATCCTGTTGATTTAAGTCAATGGGATTTCTTGTTCAAACGCAGCGGCACAAGGGGCGGGGATGGAGTAACTTTGTGTAATCATTGTGAGTTCATTCAACCAATTTAAAGTATAAAAAATGCAACCATTAAAGGGAGTTCACCACGTTACAGCCATCACAAGCAGTGCAGAAAAAATATACGACTTCTTTACACATGTATTGGGAATGCGTTTAGTGAAGAAAACGGTTAACCAGGACGATATCCAAACGTATCATTTGTTCTTTGCCGATGATAAAGGCAGTGCAGGAACGGACATGACCTTCTTCGACTTTCCGGGCATGACGAAAGGTGTTCATGGAAAGAATGAGATATCCAAAACATCGTTTCGTGTCCCCAATGATGCGGCCCTAGATTACTGGCAGAAGCGCTTTGATCGCTTGCAGGTATTTCACACAGAAATACGGGAGCAGTTTGGAAAGAAGGTGCTTTCGTTTGCCGACTTCGATGACCAGCAGTATCAACTCATTTCGGATGAATTCAATAGCGGTATTGCCTCTGGCACTCCATGGCAAAATGGTCCTGTCCCTTTGGAATACGCGATCACCGGTTTAGGTCCTGTATTTGTACGCATATCGAATTTTGAGGCGCTCAAAGCAATGCTGGTGTCTGCTTTGAGATTTAAGGAAACGGCACAAGAGGGTACATATCATTTGTTTGAAACTGGTGAAGGGGGCAACGGCGCTTCTGTGGTAGTGGAGCACAACACGGAACTTCCTGAAGCGCGACAAGGCTCCGGTACAATACACCATGCAGCATTTCGCGTAGAGGACACCGACGCACTAAACGAGTGGATCGATTGGTTGAATCAGATCAGGCTTCCAAACTCAGGGTTTGTTGATCGATTCTTTTTTAAGTCGCTCTACGCGAGGGTAGCACCGCAGATACTGTTTGAATTTGCTACAGACGGTCCCGGCTTCATGGGCGACGAGCCCTATGAAACGCTTGGCGAAAAGCTTTCTTTGCCTCCATTTCTCGAACCTCAAAGGTCTGCAATTGAAACCTATGTGCGACCAATTGATACAGTCCGAAGTACACGGGAATTTATCAAAGAGTAGACTTGTCAATAGTCATGTTGCGCTTATTTTTTGCCATTAAACTTCTCTATGGCTTTTTCCGAAATCGGTGTAAACAAGTTAACCAGGTTGCCGTCTGGGTCACGAAACCAGATGTTTTTTGTTCGCCTCAATATGTTTGTCTTATTTTCCTGAGTTTGGCTAAGCAATACCCCGTTTTCACTACGTCTGCTACTTTCGTCGTGGTGAACTTTGGTTTGATAAAAAACAACACTTATGGAGCCACACAAGATCTGCTTCCATACCAGTTACTCAAAATCAAACCAATCATTAAATGAAACAGTCACAAACTCCCATCATCGCCTTTAGCCCGGTTGTATCAACAGTTCCTGGCCGTCACGTAGACCTTGAAATGAAAGTTTCTGCTCCCGCGAGCGGAGATAAGTTGCCAGTCATTCTCCTTTCGCACGGGCACGGAGCCTCTAACTTTCTCTCTTCTTACAGAGGTTATGGCCCCCTTGCTGATTTTTTTGCTTCTCACGGTTTTGTGGTCATTCAACCGACACACCAGGATTCCAAAACACTAACACTTGACCCATCCATTTCCGAAGCGCCTTTGTTTTGGAATTCGCGGGCAGAGGACATGAAATACATCCTGGATCATCTGGATGAAATCATTTCCACAGTACCAGGCTTGAGCGGAAGGGTAGACAAAACCAACGTTGCTGCCATTGGCCATTCTATGGGCGGCCAAACCGTTGCCATGCTGGCTGGCATGGAAGTAACTGATCCTGCAACAGGTAAAATAGTGAATGCTGCAGAACCAAGATTGAAAGCCCGGGTGCTAATTGGCGTGTCAGGTGGACCTGAAGGTTTCAACGGGGCAGCCAGGAAGCACTATCCCGTGTTGGCCGCCGGAAATTTCAGCACCATGACATTGCCAGCACTCATTGTGAACGGCGACAAAGACAAAAACCTTATGTTTTCCGATGTGGACGATTGGCGCGCAGACGCATATTATCAAAGTCCCGGTCCCAAAGACATGCTTACCGTGTTTGGTGCTGAACACATCTTTGGCGGCATATCAGGATATGATGCACTGGAGACAAGTGATGAAAACCCGGAGAGGGTAGCCTTCGTTTGCGAAACCATCCTGGCGTATCTTCAAAGTGCACTTGATACAAAAGATCCTGGTTGGGAAGAAGCAAAGAGAACGCTGAACGGGGTACCCGGTGCAAAAGGTAGAATTGACAGTAAATCATAAACAGATATATGAAGGACGAAATGTCTAACCACAGAATCAATTCTTTATCAAGGCTGCATAAGGTGCTGGATATGCCACCACCTGTGCATCCCCTGGTAAGTTTGATAAACAATGCTGACGGGGGTATTCCATTGGCCAAACTACCTAATCCGCATATACTGAACTTCTACAAGATTTCTTATAAAATGAACTTCCGGGGGCAGTTCAAATACGGCCAGCATTACTATGATTTCGAGGAAGGCGGGATGTTCTTTGTTTCACCAAATCAAATCACCGGAGGTCACTCGCCACTCAGTGATCAGTCTGGGTATACTTTGCTTTTCCACCCGGATTTTTTGCTTGGTTATGAACTGGCAAGAAGAATCAAGGAGTATGGTTTTTTTTCCTATTCTATCCATGAAGCATTGCATTTGTCGGAAAATGAGAAAGTCACGATCGTTTCGGTTTTTAAAAGTATTGAGGAAGAATTGAAAGGCCGAATCGATAATTTCAGTCAGGACGTTATCATATCTCAAATCGAATTATTGCTCAACCATGCCAACAGGTTTTATAGCCGGCAATTCATTACCCGCAGGGCCGCAAGCAGCGACTTATTACAACGCGTTGAAGAGATACTGCATGCCTACTTCCAGTCAGAAGCGCCGCAAGAACAAGGAGTTCCCACGGTCCAGTATCTTGCCAGCCAATCGAACGTCAGCGCAAGTTATTTAAGTGATATGCTGCGATCACTTACAGGTCAAAATGCACAACAACACATCCACAATCATCTGATTGAAAAAGCAAAAGAGCGTTTGTCGACGAGCCCCGCTTCGATCAGTGAAATTGCCTATGAATTAGGATTCGAACACCCTCCATCTTTTAGTAAACTATTTAAGCTCAAAACCAGTGTATCGCCTATTGATTTCAGGCGTTCTTTCCATACCGAAGATGGCACCAACAACAATGATCCAAAACATTAAGGTCAAATAAAAGGGAATTCAAAAAAAAAGAAACCGGAACTTCTGAAGTGATTTTCAAAAATTCCGGTTTGTAGAAGCGGAGCGCAGGAAGTCGAACTTTATTAGAGGTTTAAAGCTCATCGAAAATTATATGCAAGTGGGTAGGTATTAAAATGGCTTATATTTAAAGCAAAGGACCTAAGCCTGGAGAGGTATCTTGTTCACTTCTTTGAAATGTTCACGGAACGTGAACAGAGATATTGAGTGAACATATTCCTGCATTAGCCTGAGCCAATGATGAGTCCTTTTTGAGCCGAACGGGATGCAAGTGATGCATTCATGATGCAATTTCGCATGCCCGAACAGACTGGCATATTGTGCAATGAACAGGTAATCGATGTGCAATAGGGAAAGGTATGTGGTGTCTGCCCTTTGTCGAACTTTATCGGACAAATCGGACAGGTATCGGACATTTAACGGACACCTTAGTTTTTAAGCAGGTTTTAGATGCTTTTTTTAGCTGTGTTCTTTTACCCTAGTAATGAATTGGATTTTACAGTTTCGGGTATAGATGCCATTTCACGTGTCCCCATTTTGCGCTTTTTTGGACATTTGCCGAATGATATGTTCCCATTTTTTACATTTTGGGTACACACAAAACACCTAAAGTACCGCATTTTTGGGAACTTCTCTTCTCCAAAAGAAATCAGCGATTAAGCCAATCGTTCTTCCAACATATCTTTCCAAAGAACAAAGCCCTTTTGTGCATTGGAATAATCATGAAGAATGCGGCCGAAGTTTTCTGGCTTCAAATCAAGAAACACCTGCCGGCCCTGGTTACGAATAATTTGAAGGTGGGCATCAATTTCTTTCAGCTTTGAGGGCAATAATGATGAATTCTTAGGGAAATGCCACAAATAGGTCGCTTCTTCGGTATCCAATGTTTCCAGTATAATGTGATATTGTTCTGTTCCGGTAATCAAAAACACAAACGAAAAAGGACGAAGAACAAAACGAATCTTCAGCAAATTACCGGCATGCCTTTCAGCAAGGTAGCGAAGCTGCTTATGGTGCCTGAACCGATTGTTCTTCAGCAAATCATCCAAAAGCTCTTCGCCGGTTTCATAGATCTGGTGGCCGGATTGAACCTGAGTGATGTCAAGAAGGTTTCCATTTCTTTCCAAGACATCGCTGTTCAAAATATATTTGGAGGCGAATCGGAAGCGCATCCCTTCAATCACTTCCCTGTTGATTCTTTTGATATCCTCCGACACTGCTGATTGCGAAACCAATTTGCCGTTCTCAAATTCAGCATGGATGGCAACAATTACGTTTTTTGATTTCAGAGCTTTTTCAAAATAGGGCTTCAACACGTCAAACTCCGGGCGGATCTCATCATTTTCAATTTCGAATTCCAGCATTGCCGCCGCCTCAACCGCTTCGTATGGAAACGATATGCTGCCATATTTGAACACCAGTGACTCAATCGGCACTCTTATTTCTTTTTCAATGGTGATGACGACCTTCGTTTCGGGAAATTCTTCTTTGGGATCATCGAATAAGGTTGCCTGCTGTTGCAGCTTTCTATAGTAGGTGTTTCTTTTGAGAAAGAGCTTATTCAGGTAATCAATCTTGCTATCCCGGTAGTCGTAGATTATAGGATTGATTTCAGAACGCTGAACACGGCCAATGTACTGAATTAGCTTTCCTTCAAATGAAAACGGATACACTAAAAACAAACAGCTTACATTGTTTAAATCAGTTCCTTCCCCAAAGTACTGGCCGGTCGTAATTAACGCCTGGTAGTTGCCTTCCTCGATCAAGCCCCATTTTGCTTTGCGGGCAGTTTCAGTATCTTCTCCGCTTAAGGTCACTACTTCATATGATTGCTTCAGGTATTGATACAGTGAATCAATATGCTCCCTTCTTTCAGTGAGAATGACAGCCTTCTTCCTGGAATTCAATTCCGCCACTATATCTTTTAAAATCAACTTGTTTCTTGCCGAATCATGGACCAAAATTTTTGAAAGGGTTTCAAACTTGTCTGTTTTGGCGTTAAACGGAACATCCAGTTCTGTATTACGGATAATAACCTTCGCCTGCTTTGCCTCGATTATGTCTTGTGGCTTGATTTCAGCAATAACTTCTCCCAAATGGATAAAAATCAGTTTGCCATCATTGTATTTTCTGAAAGGTGTTGCCGTAAGACCATATAAATAATAGCTATCCAATTTGGCAATTGTATTTCTATAGGATTCGGCTGGGATATGGTGACACTCATCTATAATGATGGTTCCAAAAGCATTAGCCATTCCGCTTTGTTCCGCTTTTTCTAATTCTTTCGCCAGTGTTTGAATGGTAGCCACCGTGAGCTTTTTCCCAATCTTCGACTTACCCTGCCCTATCCTGCCGATTTCATTTTTGGGGATTTGGAGAAAGGTCTGTGCCCGCTCCATCCATTGCTCCATTAGCTGCTTGCGGTGAACGACAATCAGGGCAGGTTGTTGTTTATCTGCGATGATCTTTAGTGCAATGATTGTTTTACCGGCGCCGGGTGGAGCTACAATCACTCCCATGTCTTTTTTCGATGCAGCTAAAACGGCTGCTTCCTGGCGTTCTCTTAAAGCTGCCTCAAATTTGAATAAGGTACTTTCTTTTTTTCGGCGATGGTCTTTAAAATCAACAGCCATGCCCTTCTCTCTGCAAAACCGAAGGAGCTTACCGGCAAACCCTTTTGGCAGAATGACCTCATTTTCCCACTTGTCAATAAGCTTGAAAAAACGTTCTGTGCCAAACGTGCTTTTTCCGATTTTCTTTTTGATGATAAATGCTGTATTGGCAAAATTCAATTCTTCTTTCAGGTAATTTATGAGCGGAACAGGTATATCATTTCGCTTTAGTTTCAGGTGGTTTGTAAGAGCAATCACCATTGCTCCGCCAAGGGCTTGCGTGAAGCCTGCTTCGTTTGATACTTCTTTGCCGGTTAAAATTCTGAGTATTTCATCTAACTTTTCTACACCCACCTTTTTTACACCAGACAAAAATGCCCACTGGTCATCAAAAGGAAGCAAGGTTTCCGGATCGATAAAACAACTATTTCCCTGCTCAGCCGATGGGCCGTGCAAAGGCAAGGCAATCAGGTTACCCAGTCCTTTTCCGGAAAGGGCGTCCTGATTGGGAAATAACCTGTCAAAACTTGTGGCCTTGTCGAAGGCCGATAAGATGCCTGCTTCCCTTAGCATTGAAAGCATGATCTTCCGGCTTTTACTTGCGGGGTAGGAATGCTCAAAAAATATCCACACATGCCCTCCTTTCCCGGAACGGGAGCGCTCCAGATAAGCAGGGATGCCTCTGGCATCGCAGACCTTCAGAAAGTTCCTGCATTCTTTTGTCCAGTTCTCCTTATCAAAATCTGCTGCAATAAACCAGGATGTGTTATCAGCCAATAGCGGGTATAATCCTATGTGCTGCTTTCCGCTTAAATGTTTAGAAATCTGTTCATCGGTCAACGGCAGATAGCTCTTTTCGGTGAAGGTTTGAAACGTGCCGCCTTTCAAAACATGCGCTTTATACCGATAAGGGTCATAAAAGTAGGCCGGCATATAGCCGCTTTTGGCTCCTTTCTCCCAGCGAATGGCAAATACGTCTTCTCTGCTTTTGAAGAAGGAGCGAAAAAGTGATATTTGGTTGCTGCTATTATCAGACATCTTTATACATTCAATTCCTGTTATTTGTTAGTGAGTCATAAGTGAATAGACTAATAATTATAAACAGTTGACATTTGATATGTTCAGTTTGCCGCTGAGTCCTGTACTACCTGTTTCTTGTGCTTATTCGCGATTGCTTTACCGCCGTCATCTCTTGCATTCAAGTCCATAGCCGTTGGTCGATGCAGAATTGGTTGCTCTAATCATTATCTTCATCGGAAACCAATTATAAATTCAGCTTCGCAGCTTTTTCTTTTATCAAAAGTTTGTATTGATCTTTCAATTCTTCAGGTAGAAAACTCAGTGGTATAAACTGAATCCATTTTTCGATGCTAGTAGAAAATTTTTGATATATATTTTCGATTGCCTTTTCGTCTAAGATTTTAAACGAGGATAAAACTGCATCAAAATCTTTTCTGCCTATTTTTCTTTTTTTGCCATTAAGGTTCAAGGCCAGTTCTTCCGTATCGCCTTTTACAATGAGTGCAGAAGCTACCATATCATACGCGGGTGCTAAAACATATCCAGTTTGTAGGCTTTTGATTAAGGAGAAATTTTTGAGGTGCATATCGGCATTACCCGTTAAAAAAGAAAAGATAACCTGCTCGAAGAAGTTGATCAGATCCAGTCCCGGATTTTCAGAATACTTCAAAATTGCTTTTGCTATTTGTTCATACGAGCCTTTGTACTTATCTTCTGTCAACCGCTCTGTTAACTGGCACATATCCTCCATGTGCAGCTTAGTTTTCTTTGCCCTGTCAATCCGTTTGGTAATATAAGCAAGGCTTCCGTTTTGTAACCTTATTAGAGAATGCGGAACTGTTGCAATACCCGATAATTCCGCTAAGTGCATGGTCAGGTCTTCGACTTCCGGCAAGTGAGGATATTGTTTTGTAGCAGGTTTTAATATATATCCACCCCACAGACCGACGAT
Organism: Bacteroidota bacterium; assembly: GCA_023437225.1. Classification (GTDB taxonomy): domain Bacteria; phylum Bacteroidota; class Bacteroidia; order Chitinophagales; family Chitinophagaceae; genus Flavitalea. The sequence continues at coordinate 53,586 of JAEZGS010000015.1, forward strand.
GGTAAACCGCCCAGGCGTTTTGGCTTCTGTATCCTCTTTAGACCTTTTTTCAATATCGAGTGAAAGTTTGGGCTGTACCCCTGTTACAGCTATTTGACTTTTGATTACTTTCTCACCCAACTCAAGCATCTGCTCTTCTGTGTAGGGCAACTGGGGAGGCTGCGGCTTTCCAAACATCCTGCGACTACAGGCCGGGTGAAAGTCGATCTGACCGGGCTCCAGTTCTTTATAACAATATAGGCAGCGCATTATCCTTCGTTATTTTGTGATTCCACAATACTCACCGCTCCAATGCAATCCCGGCAACAGGCCAGTAATAGCCCCATTCTGTCCCGCTGATTCAGTTTCCAGTTTTGTTCAGCTACTTCCAATAGCCAACCTTCCGGTATCAGCCCATCAAAGAAGGGAAACATTACTGAACTAACGTACGCTTTGTCTAATAATGGAAGCGTCAGACTTACCGCTTCGGCGCCCGTCATTTGTAAATAATCCCGGTCATAAATAAAGTTGTACCCATCTTCAGTTTCAGATAGGTATCCAGCTAGTTTATCCACCATAAACACATTAGCTTTCCTCATCAATCAAAGTTTGACGGTTTATAGGCACAGGGCCTAGTTCATGCCCAAATAGCTTAAGCACTTGATTTACTTTGTCCATACGCGATGAAGTTTTTCCCTGTTCCAATTCTCTGATAAACCGAAGGCCAACGCCGGCTTTTTCTGCAAGTTCAGGCTGCGTTAGTCTCGCTTGCTTTCGTTTTTCTTTCAAAAATTCTGGCAATCTCTTCATCACATCCATATTATACCCTTAAAGGTATAAAAAATAATCATTCAACCATAAATATACCCTATAAGGTATAATATATTAAATTTAAGCCAAAACGTACCCTAAAGGGTATAAATAAATGAATAAAAGTTAGGTTTCTCAATTAAAAGTTCAATATATTGCACTACACGAAAGGCTGACCTTGCAATTCAGGCTGTTCACTCTCCTTAATCGTTATTAACGGTACTGGTACCGTTTCTTCAACAAATCGCAACAACTGGTTAACCACTATTCCAATTAACTTTAAAAGATTTTGTTTTGCCTAAAGCTCCAATTTTCTCACAGATGTAAGATGCTTCTAAGTAGTAAGTTGCCAGATCAGAGTAATGACGAGCTCTTTCAATAATTTTTTGAAAATAAATCCATTACTATTTGTGGAAGGCAACGGAGCAGGTCTCAAATGAAGAGGCGAGAAAAGACTTTCAAAGCTTGGACTTAAGATTTCGCATCAACAGATGTCCTCTATTTTCCGTAATCCCTTTTATTGTGGACTGTTATCTCACAATCTTCTGGAAGGTCAGGTAGTAGAAGGCGTTCATGAAAAGCTTATTTCAAAGGAAATCTTCTTGAAAGTAAATGAAGTACAGAACCAGAATGCACATGGCTACACCACTACAGAAGAGAATGATGCCATTCCATTAAAGCGTTTTCTTCGCTGTGAGATATGTGGCAGTTTCTTGAGAGGCTATATTGTTAAGTCAAAGGGTCTCTGGTATTACAAGTGCAATACTAAAGGATGCAACTGCAATAGAAGCGCTGAATCATTGCATAATCAATTTACGGGCATCTTAGAAGAGTACACACTTAAATCAGAAACATTAGTTCCTGTAATTGAAAAGCAAATGCTGGCGACTTACTATAAGTACAGCGAAGAAGAAGGTGATGATAAGCAGATTTATGAAAACAGGCTTAAGGAAATAAATAAAGATATTGCGTGGCAAAAGGAAAGGCTCAAAAAGGGAGAGATTCCCTATAATTTGTACCTTGATTTTATAAAAGACTATGAGGAGGAAAAGAAGAAAATAGTGGAAGAATTGCAGAAAGGTTCAAAGGGAGTGTCGAACCCTGAATTATGCGTTCAATTTGCAGTTAACTATTCGACGAAACTCAAACCCACATGGGCTTCTGCGAGTTATAGTGATCAGCAAAGACTTCAATTTTTATTGTTTCCTGAAGGAATTTTATACAACAGAGCGGAAGATAAGTGTCGAACCACTGGTATAAATGTAGCATTCGCCTACATTGCAGAACTGGAGCGGTTTTTACAGCAATGTAAAAGCCGCACTTCCCTGAAAAATTTCGAGAGTGCGGCTTGGGTAGCCTCGACAGGAATCGAACCTGTATCTGGAGCTTCGGAAACTCTTATACTATCCATTGTACTACGAGGCCAGAACCCTGAAATCAGGGCTTGCAAAACTAAGGTTATTTGATCAATCCGCCCACGTTGCTGGTGAAGATCTTCACTGCTATTGCCAGCAGGATGACCCCAAAAAATTTGCGAATGGCAATCAGGCCGGCACCGCCAATTAATCTCGAGATGTATTTGAGCGAATGCAATACCAGGTAAACAATGATCAGGTTGACCAGTATCCCCACGAGGATCGTTCCTACATGGTAGTTGGCCGTTAATGAAATGATCGTTGTTAGCGTACCAGATCCTGCAATCAAAGGGAATGCAATAGGAACTACCGTTGAAAATTTTGGATCTGCTTCAGATTTGAAGAACTCGACCCCGAGAACCATCTCGAGGCCAAGTATAAAAATTACTATCGATCCACCCACAGCAAATGATCGAACGTCCACACCGAGCAGGTTTAAGAACTTTTCACCTACAAAAAGGAACAATATCATGAGCGCCCCTGAAATAAGAGTAGCCTTTACTTCGTGAATGCCCCCCATCTTTTCTTTCAGCGTGATTAAAAGAGGGATCGATCCAATGATATCGATAACTGCAAACAGCGTAAACGTTACGGTCAATATTTCATCAAGTCCTATTTCCATGACTGCAAGTTAAAGCGCAGGCCGGCATAAGCGTTGAAACCGGGATTATTATATCCGTACACTTCCTGGTAGTTCGAATTTGTAATGTTTCTTAAGTCGGCAAACGCATACAACCTGTTCCTACAAAATCCATACTCAGCATATACCCCCACCAACACGAATCCTTTCAATTCTACATCAAAGGAAGTGAATGTAAGCGGATCAAATCCTTTGTCATCACGCTTTGCATAAGCCTGCATATTTGCAGACAGGTTTAGTCGCGGTGTCGGTTTCCAACTGATAGCCGTTCCGAAATTGGTGCGCGGTCTCCTCAATAGATTAAAATAGCTTGTGTCCTTCCCATTGTTGATGGTCATGATCTCGCCGTCTACATAAGTGAAGTTCAGGTTCCATCTGAACTTATCGCCTAACTTGATTGTTGCTTCTGCTTCTACACCATGATCATTCTGTTCATCCTGGTTGATGTATTGAGATTTCCATGTTGCCGGATCGGTATGAAAGAAGAGTACATCCCTGATGCGTCTGTCAAAGTAAACAAGCCGCGCTGTAAATCTTTCTCGCGGATCGTAATATTGGATACCTCCTTCAACCGTGAACGCCGATTCAGGCTGAAGTTCCTTATTTCCATACTCTGAAAACAATTGATACAATCCAGGTGTTTTATATGCCGTTGAAACATTTACAAACAACTTATATCGCTCCATTATCAGCCACGATGGGTTGAAGCTATAAACAAAATTACTTCCATATGAAGAATGATTGTTCCATCTTCCCCCTGCTTCGATATTGAATCCATTATTGAACTTCCCATTCAATGCGGCATATATTCCAAACTGCCGCTGCTTTACACTATCGCCGCTCATGCTCGATGGATAAGTACTCCAGGCATCCATAGCGAAATGCTCCTGGTCAGTTGAAGATCGCCTCAGATCCGCTCCTGCAGTGAGCTGCCACTGCTGTGATAGTTTTGTGTTCACATACGCTTCTGCGAAGTGCTCATGTGCTTTGTAAGCATCGCGGGAAAAGAGATAATAACCATTGCGACTCTTCGTGGAATCGTCGAGATACAACCTGTCAGTGAAGTTGTAATTGTATAGAACATTCAGCGTTGACCGGCCAATAGTTATCTGGCTTTGTACGCCTGTCTGCATATTCTTTTGATCGGCCTTGTTATCGAGCTCATCGGTAAACGCACCATTATCAACTTCCGCCTCTGTGGTAGTATACCGAACAAATGGTCGCACTACTACATTTGCAGATGGCCTCCATCCAATATTTGCCATCAGTGTATTTTGCTTATACCTGTCTTTTTCGTTCGTACCAACGCCGGTAGTATCAAGTGTTTCATTAATTCCATCCGTCCTGAAGAATGCTCCTCCAACGGAGTAGTCCAATTTTCCTTTTGAGCCGGATACAGTTGCATTTCCACGCAAAGTGCCATAGCTGCCACCGCTTAATGATCCACTTACACTGATCGGTTTTTGGGCTCCCTTTTTTGTAATGATGTTGATCACTCCTGCGATTGCATCGCTTCCATATAATGTCGACTGGCTTCCTTTAAGGATCTCAACGCGCTCCACATTTTCGAGCGGTATCATTCGAATGTCGAAATTGCCACCAATGCCGGATGCATCATAAACCGGAACGCCATCAATAGTAATAAGTGTGTAATCGATCTTTGCTCCGCGCAGAAAAACAGTCTTATCTTTTCCTGCGCTGCTGTTTGCGCCGTTAATGTATATTCCTACCTGTTCATTCAATACCTGCGAAAGATCCTTCCCACCAGATTGCTCCAGTTGTTCCCGGGTAATGATGTTTACGACTTTACCCGTTCTTGATGTCTTCAATGGGAACTTGTTTGCGGTTACGATAACTTCATCAAGCGATGTTGTGCGAACCGTGTCTTGTGAATTGGCAATGAAACTACCGGATAATAAAAGCATCACCAATGATGCGGCTCTGTTGAATAGATTTCTGCTCATAGTTTGTTTTGATTTCCACGTTGTGTGTGATAACTATGAGCCTTCGGAACTGAGATCTAAGAAATGAAATGTCGCTGCAGCAGACTTTTTTCATCCCGGCTTTTCTCCCGAAAGCTCTGATGTCTTGTTGCAGTTGGCAGGTCTTCTGGCTTGCCTTCCTTCCCATCCCAACCTGATCGGGACAGTGGTTTTGAAGTTAATCGCTGAATACAGATCCAGCGGGGCTTACAGCTACGGGGATAGCACCGGATTCACACCGGTTTCCCTTTTCATCCCTTACGGGAACCAATTGCGGTGCGAATTTACTGTGTTAGGATGACAACTTCGTTAAAGCGTAGATTATTATTTCGCTACGATCATGGTCTTTGTATTTATTTGTGTTCCGTTAAGGACCAGACCATAGCTGTATGTTCCGGCAGGCAATGATTTTGTATCGAGCTGTTGTGTACCCCAGCCCCTTCCATTAATGTTGATCTTCTTTAGTTGCTGCCCTTTGCTGTTCAATAAGATCAACGCGGCTGCACCCGCATCTTCAGGAATAAAGTATCGAATTGTTGTCGACCCTCTTACAGGATTGGGAGAATTTTGTTCAAGGTAAGGGACGGTTGCGGACGCATCATTCCTGTTTACAAGCAATGCTTCCAACTTATTGATACGCTCTTCGAGTTGCCTGTTTTTTTCGCTTAGTTCCTGGACAGCTTTTACCAGTGGTATCACAAATTCACCATAGCGTAGTCCATAATGTCCCTCTTCTGATTCCGGTGCATCTACGCCACTAAATTGGTAGTCCAGTTTTTTTGCCGCTTTTTCTACATCCTGTGCTACAAATCCGCTATATATTACAGAGGACTGCTTTGCCGAGGATTCAATTGCCGGTGCAGGCATCAACGCTGCATTGTTACCCGACTTACTCAATAGTTGTATTTTGTCCTTTTCAATGGCCTCAATATTCAACGTATAGGTGACCGGTTTCAATTCGTTGATGAAGGCAAGGCCGGGCACATCTGTTTTGACGTTTTGCTTATATCTTCCGTCAGAGAATGTTGTCCATCCCACCTGTCCGCCGATGGATGTAACAGAACCGTTTCCGATTCGTACCTGGTTGCTCACACTTGCAAACGCCCCATAGCCAACTGCGGTTGAATTGGTCACGCCAATGTTTGAATATGCATACGCTCCCAGGAAAGTGCTTGAAGTAGAACCATAATAACCGGAATATAATCCTATGGCAGTGTTGTTGGGATTGACGGTATTGTTATAAATAGACTGATAACCGATGCCAACATTGTAAAGTCCTGTGGTATTGTTATACAAAGCTTCATAGCCGATGGCCACATTGTAACCACCACTGACATTCAAGCTTAACGTATTATACCCAAATGCGGCATTCGAGGTGCCGGTTGTATTCCCAGCCAATGCGAAATGTCCCTGTGCGGTATTTCTTGCCCCGGTAGTGAGTTTACCGAGCGCCAGGGTTCCCACCCCTGTATTAGATGCGCCCGTAGCGCTAATGCTTCCCGTATTCTTGCCGATAAATGCGTTGTCCGTACCGGTATTATGAATGAATGGCGACCCATCATAATAAACCATTCCTGCAAACCAGATGTCGCGCCATCTTCGTGCCGAAGATCCAAAATTAATAGCACCAGATGTGCCGGGCAGTAGTTCAACGTTCACCGCCGTTGGTGCGGTGAGATTGGAAAGATTCTTATTTGCATAGGTTGCCGATGTTGATATGTGCTTCCATCCTGCATCATAATAATAAACTCCCTTTGTTCCATTCGTTTGATAGATCAATAATCCGGCGGCAGGTGAAGCAATAGCATCTCTTTGTGCAAGAGTCATCCTGGGTATCAGCAATCCCCTGGTTGTAGATCTTATCTCCAGGATGGAAGACGATGCTGGTACCGTAGCTCCAATGCCAACTCTTCCCGCTACATCGATCGTCATGCGTTCGAGGTTTGCAGTAAAAATTCGGACGGGAATGGCGTTGGTGGTTCCCAGTTTCGAAGCGGTTGTTGCATCGGCATTGCCAATGAGTTTCCAGTCCTGAGCAACAGTCCCGTTAATCAGTAATGAAAAACAAAGCGTGGTGCAAATAATGCGTTGGTGTAATTTCTTTTCCATGGTAATCTTATTGTTGGTTAACAGATACCAGGGATGCGGAGTATATTGTTTTCAGTGCGGCTGTAGATGAAATATAATTTACGTTTTTTATTCCATCTCACATACTATCTGCCATTGCACATTCACAGTGCAAGTATGGCTGTTGCAGTAATCAGTACATTTCTTCCCGCCGATGCATTGTAATATCGACCTGCTGCTGCATTGATATCGTATCCGGAAACATATTCTTCGTCGAATAAATTTTCAACAACACCACTGATATTGACCGACAATCTCCGGCTTACTTTCCTTTTAATTCCAACTTTTGCAGTGACCAGATCATAGGCATCTCCATGCACACTGTTTGCATCATTGAGATACATTTTATCGCTATGATAAAAAGTTATATTTGAATACAACCCAATGGATGTTTCCATGTCAATGCCTGCTGCCACTACATTCGGTGCAATACCAGGTAGTTTCTTGCCCGAAAGATTCTCATCTTCTTTGACATAATCCTCATAAGTGAACTTGTTCAACGTATAGGCTGACCATCCGGTGAGAGCTCTTACAAAACCATAAGATCTTCGAATCATGCGGAATTCCAGTTCTGCTTCAACACCCAGTTGTTTTGTTTTACCTGCATTCTCAAAGTAATCGGCACCTGCCGAATCTCTTCTTTGTGCAATGGTGTTATTCAAATTGAAATAATATCCTGCAATGTTTACAAATATTCGCCTTTCTGCCATAGATGCTTTCCATCCGATCTCATAATTGATTCCTGATTCCGCTTCTAGCCCTGTAGATATTTCACCCGTTGATGGAAGTATCTCTGCGGTAGTAGGTGGTGAGAATCCTCTTGATATGGTTGCATAAATATTATTGTTTGCACCAAACATTTTTTGAAGTGATACACGTGGTGCCACTTCGTTTCGGTATGTTCTTGATTGTTTTGTTACCGGCAGTTCTGACAATCGGCGTATCGAGATCGTTGATTTATTCCAGCTCATGCCTGCGTCGAGCGACCACCCTCCGGGCGTGGAAACATTCCATTGGGTGAAAATAAAATACTGCAACTGGTCAGCCTCGTCTTCTGTTTGCAGTGATGACGGCCTGCCCGCATTGTTATCAGCAATGCGAATCGTCGAATTTCCCTGCTGCAACTCGGCACCCACCGACCATTTCCATTTCACCTGGGTTCCGCCATTCATAGTGCTCACCAACCGGCCTCCACCATGCGGTTCATTCCTGATCTCATAATTGCGAATGGTGGGATTCACCACTTTTGAGTAGGCACCATAGACAGTGGATGATATGTTCCAGTGTTCTGCAACCTGGTGGATGTAATTGATGCCGGCTATGAAAGAGCGAATGTTAAAGGCCGACAGGTTTGCTGCCGCAGAAGGGAACATTCCGGCTGCCGGTCTTGCTGCGCGCCGATTTAAGGCATATTGTGTTTCATTAAGTGCTCCCGGCGTTTGGTAGTAGAGATCGCCATACATAAAGTGTGTATTGAGCTTACCTGCCCGGCCGGCTTTTGCCGAAGCATCCCATGTAAATACCTTACGATCACTATTTGTGTGCTCACGATAGCCATCCGAACGAAGCTGTTGATAGGATAACTGGTGTTGCATGCTGCTGTCGCCCAGCCTGGCTTTAAGCTGGTAATGAATTGTATTGAATGAACCTGCGCTAATATCGGCCCTTACATGATTGGCTGATGAAGTAGTGGTCTCCATAAGAACAACACCACCGGTTCCAGCACCGTACATACTGCTTGCCGGTCCCTTCCAGATCTCCACATTATTGATACTATAAAATCCAATCATACTTAGATAAGTGTTGCCTCCCGGATCGGTATAAGGAACATCGTTATAGTATACTTTCACATTGCGCACACCAAAAGGAGAACGCAGGCTGCTGCCACGAATATTCAGACGATAACTTCCAGGTGATCGCTCTTCCAGCCTTGTACCCGCCTGCGCGTTAAATACTGGCGCGATACTTATGTTTGGGAAACGATTGATCTGCCGTACACTGATAGTGCTAACAGAAGCGGGAACTTCGATCATCCTCCGATTTTGAGCAAAACCTTTTACCACTACTTCCTGCAGTACGGTTGCAGAGTCATTCAATGATGACTCATCCTGTGCATTTATAGATAGGAAACTTAGCACCATAATCGCTGATAAAGCCCAATGCCTGTAAATCATGTTGATGGTAACTGGTTTGATCGTTAATAGGCTAAAGGTAAAGCCAATTATTCTTTATCTTTCGTCGATGAAGTCAACGAAGCTGAGCCAGTTTGATGTAACCATGATAGTCGTCAGCCTGGTAATCGGAATGGGAATATTCCGTACCCCCGTAAACGTTGCTGCAACTTCTACTTCTGTAGGAATGTTTTTTCTTGCCTGGGTAATCGGTGGGATTGTGGCATTGTGTGGAGCTCTGACCTATGCAGAGATCGGTTCACGTTTTCCAGTGACGGGTGGTTATTATAAGATATTTTCACATTGCTATCATCCTTCTATCGCCTTTTCCATCAATTGCATCATCCTTGTGTCCAACGCCGCTTCGCTTGCGGGCGTATCATTGATTGGTGCCGAATACATCAGCAACGTTTTCTTTCCGGATGCTGCAAACAAGAACACCATCAAACTGATCATCTCTTCGGTGGCGTTGATACTTTTTTACGGGGTGAATCTGCTCGGGCTTAAAATGAGCGCCCGAATACAAAACATTCTTACGGTCATAAAGATCGGATTGATACTATTGCTTATCGGCGCAATCTTCACTGTTGACACATCGGCCAGTCAGTCTGCAATTGTCCCCGCACCATCCGGAGAACATGGCATCGCCGATTTCCTTAAGGCTCTGGGTGCATGTCTTGTTGCGGTAAGTTTTACTTATGGCGGTTACCAACAGGTGATCAATTTTGGAGGTGAGATCAAAGATGCACCCAGCAAAATGCCCGGCGCAATTTTCATGGGAATTGGCATCGTTATGTTATCGTACCTGGCTATTAATTATGCTTATTATACTGTTATTGGATATGAGCAATTGAAAGAAAGCGAATCCATTGCAGCAATACTTGCTGCTGCCATATTCGGATCAAAGGGTTTCAGCATACTTTCAATCCTTCTCTTTCTTTCGGTAATGGCCTATGTAAATGTTTCTTTACTGAGTAATCCTCGTGTGATGTATGCGATGAGCGAAGAAGGAGTGCTGCCGGCAGTGTTCCAGCGAAAAACAAAAAGCACACAGGTAATGATCACTTCGCTGACAGTGTTTGCATCTTTGTGCATCATTACACTTTTTTATGCGAAGACTTTCGATGAAATATTAAGTCATACCATTTTTCTCGACAGCATAGGAATGGCCACATCAGGCGCAACGATCTTCATTTTAAGAAGAAGAATGACCAAATTAGATGATAAGAATGTATACCGAATGAAACTCTATCCGCTTATGCCGCTGGTGTTTATTCTAACCTATACGTTCATTGCCATAAGCATCGCCATTACTACACCGCGTGCAGCAATGGTAAGTGCGCTGATTTTTGCCGGGTTCTTTATTCTGTACTACCTCATGACCCGGTTCTCAACTAACAAAAAAAACCTGCCAGATGAATGATCCTTATTTCGATTCAGATCAATTGTCCTACATACTTAATGAACTCGGTGAAAACCGTGAACAATATTTCCGCGCGGTATCGCCCCCAATAGTTCAAACAAGCAACTTTGCCTTCCGCAAGGTTGAAGATCTGTACAAAGTGTTCCAGGATGAATTCAGCGATCACATCTATTCCCGCGGCATTAATCCCACAGTGGATATCCTGCGAAAAAAACTTGCTGCCCTCGACAATGCAGAAGATGCACTGGTTTTTAATAGTGGGGCATCAGCAATTTTTGCTTCTGTGTTTGCAAATGTGAAATCGGGTGATCACATTTTATCAGTAAACGATCCGTATACATGGGCAAGAAAGATGTTTAATGATGTATTGCCCCGCTTCAATATTTCTACAACATATGTTGATGGGTCATCTGTATCCAATTTTGAAAGTGCGCTACAAGAGAACACTTCTGTTATCTATCTCGAGTCACCCAATTCCTGGGAATTTGGATTGCAGGACCTTGAGGCAATTGCATCGATGGCAAAAGCAAGAAACATTACAACTATCTGCGACAACAGTTTCTGCACTCCGTTGTATCAAAGGCCCATCGATATGGGCATAGACCTGGTGTTGCAATCGGCAACGAAATACATTGGTGGACACAGCGACGTGGTTGCAGGTGTGCTTTGCGGTTCTCATCAGCGCATTAAAAAAATCTTCGAATCAGAATACCTTAATATGGGTAATGGCATCAGTCCATTCAATGCATGGTTATTGATCCGCGGATTAAGGACATTACCCGTCCGGTTGAAACAGGTGGATGAAACCACTCGCAATATGATCGGATTCCTTAAAGAGCAACCAGAAATTGAATCGGTTATATTTCCTCTTGATCCTTCATTCCCACAATATGAACTTGCAAAAAAACAAATGCGCGGTGCATGCGGACTGGTAACGATTGTATTAAAAGCCGATCAGCATGAGCATGTGGTGCGTTTTGTAGAATCATTGAAACACATACTTATGGCGGTAAGTTGGGGAGGCTATGAAAGCCTTGCTATGCCTTATTGTGCAGGCATTGATCCTGTTTCTTTTGATGCTGCAAATGAACGACACCGGATGGTCCGATTCTACTTCGGGCTTGAAGATGCAGACTATCTGAAGCGCGACATAAGGCAGGCGCTTAATCAATTAAATTTTTGATATCAAACCTAACCGCTTATCAAAAAAGCAATATATCGCTGTACTTTAGGTTTATTTTTGTTCTATGTACATGAGAAACTCCCTTTCCCTTATCCTGGGTTGCCTGTTGATGTTAAGCTCCCGCAGCCAGGAAAAATGGGGTCTACGCCAGGCAGTGGAATATGCACTTGCCAATAATATTTCTGTAAAGCAGGCCGATGTTCAGGCGCGCGTTGCTGCATTGAATCTTTACCAGAGCAGGATGTTTCAATTGCCATCAGTAAGCGTTTCCGGCAACACGGGTGTTTACAGTGGACGCACAATTGATCCTACAACGAACCAGTTTACCACGCAGCAGATTGTGTCTTCACAATTTGGTTTGAATGCAGGTTTGAACGTCTTCAACTTTTTTAGTACCAGGAATAACATCGCCGGATCAAGACTTGATCTGCAGGCAGCGGAAGCAAATGTTGAGAAGATAAAGAACGATGTTGCGCTGAATGTTGCCACCGCATACCTCCAGGTATTAGTTTCGTTTGAGCAGGCTAATATCGCTCGTGTAGCAGTAGAACAATCTTCAAGCAACCTCGACAATACGCGAAAGCGCGTAGAAGCTGGTGCGCTGCCGGAATTAAACCAGGCAGAACTTGAAGCACAACTGGCGCGCGACAGCACAACGTTAATTGCGCAGGAAGCTGCGGTGCGTACGAACCTTCTGTTCTTAAAAGCGTTATTAAATCTCGATGCTGCTGCGCCATTTGATGTTGCAACTCCTCCACTTGATCAGATCCCCGTTCAGTCACTTGCTGAGCTGGATCCAGCGAACGTTTATCAGTTGGCACTTAACAATCTTCCCCAGCAAAAAGTGCTCAACCTCAGAATTGAGGCTGCACGTAAGTTTGTAGATGCTGCCAGGGGCCAGATGTATCCTTCACTGTCAGTGTTCGCAGGACTGGGTAGTCAGTATTCAAATAACAAGCAGGTAAATTTTGGTGATCCGGTTTATTCAAATCAATATATACCAACAGAGAATAAGATAACCGTTAATAATGTGGATTATCCGGTGTTGACTCGTGCATTTACAGTTCCAACAAATATTTACACCGATCCTTTTGGATTGCAGATAAGTGACAACTTTCGTCAGAACATCGGCGTGCAATTAAACATTCCTTTGTTCAACAACGGACAGGCACGAACACAGTGGAGAAGAAGCCAGTTAAATGTTTCAACACTTGAATTGCAGAGAGACCAGGATCTGCTGACATTGAAGCAGGATATCTATACTGCATATAACGACGCCGTATCGGCAGTGCAGAGATATAATGCCGGAAAGAAAGCTGTGGCTACTGCAGAGAAAGCTTATAATTTTGCATCAAAGCGGTATGAACTGGGATTGTTATCGACGATCGATCTGATCACCAACCAGAACAATCTGAATCGTGCACGCGTTGAGCTGACACAGGCCCAGGTAGACTATATTTTCAGATTGAAGCTATTAGAATTTTATAAAGGACAGGGCATAAGACTTCAGTAACCGCGATACAAATTTTTTGAATACACATTAAACAACCCCTTCACATGAAGAAGAAAAGAATATATTGGATCGTAGGCATATTATTAGTGCTGATCATTGGTCTTATGGCGCTGAAAAAAAGCGGTGTCATTGGAAAGGAAGAAGGCGTGAAAGTGGCTACAGAACGCGTTTCCCGCCGAACAATCATTGAAACAGTAAATGCCAGCGGTAAGGTTTATCCCGAAATTGAAGTTAAGGTGAGTCCTGACGTGTCAGGCGAGATTGTTGAGCTTACCGTTCTCGAAGGAGACAGTGTTAAGCGCGGACAAGTGCTTGCACGTATTTACGGTGACATCTATACAACACAGCGCGAGCAGGCTGCAGCAGTAGTTAATCAGCAACAGGCGGCCGTTGAAAACAGCCGGGCTCAGCTTGCAAGTCTTAAGTCCTCGCTAGATCTTGCCCAAAAGACTTTCGATCGCCAAAAGAAACTTCTCGATGAAAAAGTTATTTCCCGTGCAGAATTTGAACAGGCTGAAAACAGTCTTGCTGCTGCGCAGGCTAACTATAACGCCGCGCTGCAAGGCATACGCAGCGGACAGGCAGGTGTTGCAAGTGCATCAGCAAGTCTGGATCGTGCAAGCAAGGATCTTAGTCGCACAGTAGTAGTAGCTCCGATGGATGGAGTGGTTTCCCTGTTGAACGTTAAGAAAGGGGAACGTGTTGTTGGTAACTCGATGATGGCAGGTACGGAAATGATGCGTATTGCAGACATGAGTAAGATAGAGGTGCGAGTTGACGTGGGCGAGAATGATATCCCTAAAGTACATCTTGGTGATTCCGCTGTTGTAGAAGTGGATGCATATACCGGTCGTAAATTCAAAGGTATTGTCACACAGATAGCAAGCAGCAGCGTTGCAACCGGTACACAGGCCGCAGGTTCAACAAATGATGTAACGAATTATAAAGTATACATCCGCTTATTACCATCATCTTATTCGGATCTCATCGATCCGGCAAGGCCAAAAAGTTTTCCATTCCGTCCGGGAATGACGGCAAGTGCCGATATCCAGACAAGGACGCGCAGCAATGTTCTGGCCGTTGAGATCAATGCGGTTACTACAAGAGAAAAAGGAAGTGATAAGGTGGTAACTAAAGAGGAGAACAATGAACCAGGCATGGCAGAGGAAGAGGAAAACACTTCAGCATCGGCAGACCTGGATGAAGTTGCATTCATCATTAAGCCCGATGGCTCTGTAAAGAAAGCCGTTGTAACCACAGGCATCCAGGATATAAATTTCATAGAAGTTACATCCGGTTTGAAGGAAGGAGATACAGTAGTTGTAGCGCCTTATAATGTTGTAAGCAAAAGCCTGAAAGAAGGAATGAAAGTTCAGGTGGTTCAAAAGGACAAGCTGTTTGAGGCGAAGAAATAGCAGATAACTTAGTTTCTGTACTTTTGGACGCAAAGAGCGGCAACATGCGATTTGGAATTATCGGAAGTGGTAGCTGGGCTACCGCATTGGCAAAGATCCTTACAGACAATAAGTTATTTATACACTGGCTCGTTCGCACGGAAGAGATGGCGGCACACATGCGGAGCCGCCATCACAATCCGAATTACTTAAGCTCCGCTTATTTTGACAATTCCCTTTTGTCTCTCTCAACGGATATCAATGAAGTTGTTGAGAATTCTGATCATATCATTGTTGCAGTTCCGTCTGCCTATTTGAAAGACACACTAGAGCCGTTGCGCCGTGACGCATTGAAGGGTAGGAAAGTGATATCTGCGGTTAAAGGAATGCTACCGGAAAATAATCTATTATTGAACGATCACCTGGCATTTGAATTTGATTTTGATCTGCACGATTATGTTACGATCATGGGTCCTTGTCATGCAGAAGAAGTGTCATCTGAAAAACTTTCCTATCTGACTTTCTCGGCCCATGACATTGAACTTGCGCGAAAAATTGCCTTGAGCTTCTCTAATGAATACATCAATACCATTGTCAACAACGATGTGATCGGAGTGCAATACGCCGCCATACTTAAGAATATCTATGCACTTGCCGCAGGGATAGCTCACGGTCTTGATTATGGAGATAATTTTCTTAGTGTGCTTATCGCTAATTGTGCCGATGAGATGGCGGGCTTTCTAAGAAAAGTTGGTATTCCGAATATTGAAGTAGGAAGACACGATGGAGAAGATGTAATAACCCATCAGCGAAATCCAAATTATGCCGCGTCAGTTTATCTGGGTGATCTCCTCGTTACCTGTTACTCACTATTCAGCCGGAATCGCACATTTGGTAATATGATCGGGAAAGGATATTCGGTTCGCTCAACAATGCTTGAAATGAACATGGTGGCAGAAGGTTACTATGCAAGCAAGTGCATCAATGCACTAAATACAACATTGAAGGCCGAAATGCCGATTGCAACTGCAGTCTACAACATCTTATGGAACAATGTTAAACCGGCAGTGGCTTTCAGACAGGTGGAAGAATGCCTCATTTAGTTAGAGAAGTCAGCCATCCCGTTTTTCAAGGAACAGGTCCGACGCAATGCCATCGGCAAAAAACCTTCCTTCATTCGTAAGCACCAATCTTTGATCGATCTGTTGCAGTCGGCCGATAGCTATGTGTTTTGATGATTGCGAAAGAATATAAGCGATGTTTTCGGATCCGAATTCGCTGCTGAATCGATTTAGATCAAGCCCTTCAACGGTCCTCAGTGATGTCATGATGTATTCATTCGCGCGGTCTCGCAGACTAAGTATCTCCGTATCATGCGAAATAGCACCTGAGTTTAGGGATTTGATATATAGTGCATTATTAGAAACGTTCCATTGACGGCGATAGCCATCGAAAGAATGGGCCGAAGGTCCAAGTCCCAGGTAATGTGCTCCGCTCCAGTAGGAACTGTTATGCCTGCTTCTGAAAAGGGGCTTCGCGAAGTTTGATATCTCATAATGTTCATAACCCTCACTGGCTGCCGCTTCCATCAGCATGGCAAAGTGCCTTGCCTGCTTGTCGGGGTCAATATCTTCGCGTTGGTTTTTTCGGATCAATACATCGAGCGCTGTCTTAGGTTCGACCGTCAGAGCGTAACACGACAAATGTTGAACATTATATTCGAATGCAGTCTTCATATTGGCAAGCCACTTCTCATCTGTAAGACTGGGCGTTCCATAGATGAGATCGATTGTCAGGTTATTGATTCCGTTTTCTTGCGCAATGCGGATGCATTGTAATGCCTGTTCTGCATTGTGCGCCCGGTTCATCCACACCAGGTCTTCTTCGAAGAACGATTGAATTCCGATACTCAGTCTATTCACACCAAGTGATTGCCACATTAACACCTTGTCTGCTGTGATATCATCCGGGTTCGCTTCAAGAGTTATTTCGGCCACCTCACTCAAATCAAATACTTCACTGAGTTTATGCATGATAGCTGTTAGTTCTGCTGACTCCAGTAGGGAAGGAGTACCACCGCCAAAATATACCGTTTCAACAACCCCATCCTGAAAGAACCCTTTTCGCATTTCGATCTCCTTCAATAAAGCATCAAGAAATTCGTTCTTTGTCTGCAAAGAAGTGGAAAAGTGAAAATTGCAGTAGTGACAGGCTTTCCTGCAGTAGGGGATATGGATGTAAATGCCTGCCATGATCAATTAATTGTCTCCGTTTCGCCAGCCCTCGATAATTTTACAGCAACCCGACCAATATCAACGGAAGCATGTTCAAGAGTGGTGCAAAATTACAGTTTTATTTTCGGAGGATGGTACTGCTCACCGCAATGCTTCCACTTGTAGTAATTGCTCTGGGTCAGCACAAAGTCACCTACGTAATCGACGATTCCGCTTCGCTCTCAACATTGCCAGATTTGCAAAATCAGTTCCGGAGCCGCTTTGATGCATACCAATATGTTCAGAAACTTCCATCATTTCTACAGGCGCAGGGATATATAGCCGCTTCGGTAGACAGTGTTCGATCAGATTCGCTGAATTCTTTTGTCTTGTTGTTTCTAGGAAGGCGATATCAATGGCAATCT
Source organism: Bacteroidota bacterium (assembly GCA_023437225.1). Taxonomy (GTDB): domain Bacteria; phylum Bacteroidota; class Bacteroidia; order Chitinophagales; family Chitinophagaceae; genus Flavitalea. Next base: position 70,861 of record JAEZGS010000015.1, read on the forward strand.
CTTCAAATCGATTCAGCCGACCGCCAACTGGTCTTTGCTGCGGGATACGATCCTAAGAGTTTTACGCAAAAGCAAGTGGACCTCCGGCGGCTCGAATCGGCGCACAAAACTTTGCTCGAGTACCTTGAAAATAGTGGCTATCCATTTGCAAGGGTGTACATCGACAGCCTGGACATGAATGGCGATCAGATCAGTGGGAAACTAAAGATCGACAAAGGACCTCTTTACAAAATAGACAGCGTACGAAACCTGGGTAGCGCGCGGATTTCAGCCGATTTCTTACAACGATACCTCGCGCTATCACCCGGTTCTATCTTTCAAAAAAATAAGCTCGCAGGTATAAGCTCACGCCTCCAGGAGCTGCCTTACCTGCGCGAAACCAAGCCCTGGGACCTGACACTTCTCGGAACGGGTTCGATATTGAACCTGTACCTTGAAAACAGAAAAAGCAGCCAGGTCAATGTTTTGGTAGGATTACTTCCCTCGACGCACCAGTCCGGGGGTTCCAAAATGCAGGTGACCGGCGAGGCAAACATCAGCTTACGCAATGCACTGGGAAGCGGCGAATTGATCTCGGCAAACTGGCAACAGATCCAGGTGAAATCGCCCCGTCTTAATCTTCAATACCAGCATCCATATCTTTTCAGATCGCCCTTCGGAGTCAATTTTGGTTTCGATCTATTTAAAAAGGACTCATCGTTTGTAAATATCAATTTGTTGCTTGGGGCAACATATTCGATGAGCGCAAGGCATACCGGTTCATTATTTGTCCAGTCGTGGAGTTCTAATCTATTGACGGTTGATACGATGCAGGTGAAGTTTAGTCGCCGTTTGCCCGAACAGGCAGATATCAGCTCTATTCAACTTGGGCTGACGTATGAACTTGCGGCTACAGACTACAGATTTAATCCGCGCAAGGGAACAGAAATGAATCTAACCGTTTCCGCTGGAACGCGGCAGGTTAAAGTGAACAATATTATTGCCGGTTTGACGGACGATTTCGATCCTTCTTTCAGGTACAGCACACTGTATGACTCAGTGAAAGAGCGCACTTATCAGTTCAGGTTGCGGGGGTCTGCAGCGCACTATTTTCCGCTGGGGAAGGTGTCAACCTTAAAGGCTGCCATCAATGCCGGATGGATTCAAAGCCCAAATATTTTCAGGAACGAGTTTTTTCAGCTCGGGGGCTATAAGCTGTTAAGAGGCTTCGATGAGGAAAGTGAATTTGCGTCGGGCTACATTGTAATGACTGCGGAATATAGGTTCCTGTTGGGCAGAAATTCTTTTTTATTTGGCTTCGCTGATGGGGGAGTCACGAAAAACGATGCGCTGGAAAGTAAGCCTGCGAACCGGTTCATTGGTATAGGCGCAGGCATGGCGTTCGAAACAAAGGCTGGAATTTTTAACCTATCGCTCGCGGTTGGTAAGAGAAATGAAACATCATTGAATTTCCGGCAGTCGAAGATTCACCTCGGGTATGTCAATTATTTTTGATCATCTGAAAATAGTATGCAACAACTCGACCGGCTATAATATTTTTGCACCCAATTGAAACGTTTGAGGCATATACCTTTACTCTGGATTTTTCTTTTTCTGCCCATAATGGCAGTGTTTGCGCAGGTTCCGGCCGGTGATGATCAAGTGCGTCGTGATGATTCGATTAAACAGGTTTTGCAACGACAAGATTCCATCAGGTTGCAGGATTCGATCCAACGAGTTCAACTGGCTGCACGCCGCGATTCAATCGTAAGAGCCACCGATTCTATTAACGCCAGACTCGCTATTTCGCGCTGGCAATCTGTTGATCAGATGTTTGGAGAGAATTCGTATTTCAGATTCAGGACGGCGCCGGTTAAAATGAACATCGAGCAACGCGAAAAGCGCCATGACGAAGGGCTATTCTACTATCTGGCAGGACTGGTTTTCTTTTTTGCACTTATCCGGATCATCTTTTACCGGTACCTGTCTAATTTAACTTCGCTGTTTTTCCGGGTTACAATGCGCCAACAACAAATTAGGGAACAGCTGCTTCAGACGCCCCTTGCTTCCTTATTGTTGAACATACTGTTTGTGCTGGTGGCTGGGACATATCTTGCGTTTCTGTCGAACTATTACCGGTTCATTACTGATATGAATTTCTGGTTGTTGATCGTGTACTCGGTGGCATTTGTAGCGGCGATCTATGGCGGCAAATACATCTTCCTTAAGATCGTTGGCTGGCTGTTCAACGTACAGCAGGCTACCGATATGTACATTTTTGTTGTCTTCTGGGTAAATAAAATGCTTGGGATGATATTATTGCCTTTCCTGGTGTTAATGGCGTTCCCACATCCTGATTTACATGCTGTTATCGTAAATTTATCATTAGCTCTCGTAGTTTTTCTTTTCCTCTATCGCTTCTTTCTTTCGTACAGACCGGTAAGAAATGAGATTAAAGTGAATAAATTTCATTTTTTTCTATACCTTTGCGCCTTTGAAATAACACCCCTTATATTGATTTACAAGGTGTTACTCAATTATGTGGAACACGGTACCTAAAATTTCAATCCATACGGTTCAATATGGTAAAAAACGGGGCTAAAAAAGAAGGTTCTTCTCCGCAGGTGAAGAAGATTCTCATCACTCAACCCAGACCGGAAACTGACAAATCGCCGTACTTTGAGCTTGCCAGGAAATACTCTGTAGAGCTTGAATTTCACCCATTTATCAGACTAGAAGGCATTCCAGGAAAAGACTTTCGCAAACAGAAGATTGATATTTCTGCATTTACCGCGGTGATATTTACCAGCCGGCACGCGATCGATCATTTTTTCAGGGTTTGTGAGGAGCTGAAAGTGAGTGTATCGCAGGATACAAAATATTTTTGCATCACTGAGGCCGTGGCCCTGTATCTCCAAAAGTTTATCTTATACCGAAAAAGAAAAGTGTTCTACGGTGCTGACGGCTCCAACAAGAGCATGTTTGACGTTGTAAACAAACATAAAGGCAACGAAAAATTCCTTTATCCATGTTCAGAAAATCAGCAGGACAATGAGATCGTGAACTGGCTGAAATCGAACAATTGCGAATTTGCTACACCCTACATGTACCGGACAATCAGTTGTGATGTCAAGAGCCTTGTGAGAGAAACACCGTTCGATATCATCTGTTTCTTTACTCCGAGTGGCGTGAAGAGCCTCTTCGATAATGTGCCTGATTATAGCCAGAATGGTACCCGCATAGGTGCATTTGGCATCAATACTTCCAAAGCAGTGGAACAGGCGGGACTGACCCTCGATATCCGTGCACCACAGCCGCAGGCGCCTTCCATGGTAGCCGCATTGGAACAGTATCTGGCCAGTATAACTGCGAAGAAAAAATAATAAGCCGGCTTCAATTGTTAGCCATTACAGATATAATTTTATATAAACAGGACCTTCGGGTCCTTTTTTTGTGGCCCTGTTTTTATAACAATTATATTCTCAAGTGTCACTTTCCAATTATCAATATTGAAATTATGAATCGTCTGGCCAGGGAAACAAGTCCTTACCTTCTGCAACATGCGCATAACCCTGTAGACTGGTATCCATGGGGCGAGGAGGCACTGCAAAAAGCGAAAACTGAAGGGAAGCCCATTCTTGTAAGCATAGGTTATGCGGCATGCCACTGGTGCCACGTCATGGAGCGTGAAAGTTTCGAAGATCAGCAGGTGGCTGAATTGATGAACACCGAATTTGTGAACATCAAGATAGACCGGGAGGAGCGGCCCGACCTGGATCACATTTATATGGATGCGGTACAGGCGATCGCGGGTCAGGGCGGTTGGCCGCTCAACGTTTTTCTTACACCCGATCTTAAGCCATTTTACGGGGGTACTTATTTTCCGCCACAAAGAGCATTCAACAGGTCGTCCTGGACCGAAGTTCTACTTGCAATATCTGATGCGTTTAAAAATCGTAGAACTGAAATAGAATCTCAAGCAAATAATCTTACGGAACATCTGAATACCGCAAATAATTTTGGAATTACTTCTGGCGACACCGACGGAGTGGACATCGCCTTTGCTGATGCCGCTTTTCACAGCATCATGAAGTCGGCCGATCAGCAGGAAGGCGGCTTCGGTAACGCACCAAAGTTCCCGCAGTCGTTCACCATCCGCTTTTTGTTGCACCATCACTACTACACGGGACAACAACACGCACTTGACCAGGCAATGCTTAGCCTGAACAAAATGGCTATGGGCGGAATCTATGACCAGTTAGGCGGAGGCTTCGCCCGGTACTCCACCGATGCGGAATGGCTGGCGCCGCATTTCGAGAAGATGCTTTATGACAATGCACTCCTGATTGTGACTTACTCCGAAGCCTACCAGCTCACAGCAAATGAATATTTCAGAGAGATCGTTTATGATACATTGAGTTTCATCGAAAGAGAAATGCTGTCGCTTGAAAACGGTTTTTACAGTGCACTCGATGCAGACAGTGAAGGCGTTGAGGGAAAATATTATGTGTGGAGTAAGGATGAAATAGACGCCGCTTTAGGTGTTGACGCCGCGGTGTTTTCTGATTTGTTTGATGTCACCCAGGACGGTAATTGGGAGCACTCGAACATATTGCGGTTAATAACTTCGTATAGGGAATTTGCTGCCCGTCAGGGTATGGATGAACAAGAGCTGATAATCAAGGTTCGCGACTGGAAGAATAAATTAATGGCTTTAAGGGATGGCAGGATACGCCCGCTATTGGACGACAAGGTACTGCTAGGCTGGAATGCACTGATGAATAGCGCCTACACCAGGGCATACGCGGCATTTGGCGATGAAAGGTTTCTTGAAATGGCGATGCGAAACATGAGTTTCTTATTGAATACATTCATCACCAGTGAAGGCAATTTCCACACGTATAAGGAAGGAGTGGCTAAGTATCCGGCATTCCTCGATGATCTGGCGTTCCTGGTTCAGGCTCTTATTGATCTGCATGAAGTGTCAGGTGAATTGGAGTATCTCTACCGTGCCAAACAATTAACCGAACAGATTATTGAAGAGTTTTCCGAGGCCGATTCCGGATATTTTTATTTTACGGCCCGCGGCCAGAGCGATGTGATCGTGCGAAAGAAAGAGATCTACGATGGAGCCGTACCTTCCGGAAACTCGACGATGGCCCAAAACCTTTACCAGCTGGGGATGTTGTTCGATAAACGCAATTGGATAGATCGATCGCATAAGATGTTGGCGAGCCTGGCAAACGTTGTAAAAAAATATCCAACCTCTTTCGGGTTGTGGGCAACATTTGGTCAGGCGCTTGCGTTTGGAATCCCGGAAATTGCTATTGTTGGAGAATTAAACAGGGAAATGCGGAAAGAGCTGCTCAGAACGTTCATTCCAATGAAAGTGTTGCAAAGCTCGCTGGATGAGAATAGCGAATTTCCTTTGCTTGCGGGCAAACCGGCGACTGGTGAAACACGTATCTATCTTTGCCGTAATTACGCATGTAGCCGGCCCGTTACCCAGGCAGAGGAGGTGATTGAACAGTTGAAGAATGCCCAAAACTTTAGTTAATGCTGTATACAATATTTTGGAAATAAGTGCCGTTTTAGACTTTGCTGGAACCAACAATGTGCATGTTCACATAAATTTTCAAAAATCGATGAAGCTGGTAAAACATTATTTTTGCCCAATACCCTTTACTATGATGAAAACGAGAAACCTTGCTGCAATCGCTCTTCTGCTGATAATGGCCGGAGGTTCCGGTTGCGGTTTAATAAAAGGTAAGTCTTCAAAAGGATTGCCGAACGACGGCCAGTTGCATGGCGTTGCGCCGTCAAGCCGGTACACAATGACAAAGCCTCCGGGCATGGTATACATTCCACCTGGAACATTTCATATGGGTCCCAGTGATGAGGATGTGAATTACGCATTTACTGCACGCAACAAGCAGATCTCGATCAACGGGTTCTGGATGGATGCTACAGAGATCACCAATAATGAATACCGCCAGTTTGTGAACTGGGTCCGCGATTCAATTGCCGCAACTCTTCTCCAGTATGGTAAAGAAGTGGACGGTCGCTTTGCGATCGACTGGAAGAAAGCGCAGACCATTAAATGGGGCGACAAGGCAACCATCGAAAAGGTTGATCAAATGATCCTGTCTCCCGAGAACAGGATATTTGGAAAGAAAGATATCGATCCTTCAAAGCTGATCTATCATTCTGAGATTTTCGATCTCAAAGAAGCCGCAAAGCGTGAGAATGCAAATAAGCCACGCTCTCAGTTCATCGTAAAGAAAGATGTGCTGGTTTATCCCGATACGCTCGTTTGGATTCGTGATTTCAGCTATTCATACAATGAACCTGCTACCAAGAAATATTTCTCTCACCCTGCTTTCGGCAATTATCCTGTAGTGGGTGTAAACTGGAAACAGGCGTCGGCTTTCGCAGAATGGAGAACGCATCTGATGAACTCCTTCCTGGTTTCGAAAAAGAGATCTACAGAAACAGATTTCCGTCTGCCTACAGAAGCCGAGTGGGAGTACGCCGCAAGAGGTGGTCGTTCACAATCGATGTTCCCATGGGGTAACTACTATCTCCGCAATCAAAAAGGTTGTTTGCTCGCAAACTTCAAACCCGGTCGCGGTAATTATCCCGAAGACGGAGGTTTCTATACCGTTCGCGCAGATGCTTACTGGCCTAACGATTTCGGACTTTACTGTATGGCTGGAAACGTTGCTGAATGGACTTCATCTCTATATTATGAGGGCGCTTATAATTTCCAGCACGACATGAACCCGGATATCCGTTATGGCGCCAAAGACTCCGATCCTCCGCGTATGAAACGTAAAGTATTGAGAGGTGGTAGCTGGAAAGATGTAGGATTCTATCTTCAGACAAGCACACGCAATTACGAATACCAGGACACCGCGAAATCTTATATCGGTTTCCGTACAGTGATCGACCTGCCTGCAACACAGGGCAAGCGTTAAAATTTACTTATCGGATAAAATTTTAGTAAGAAATAGTCGTTTATCTTTTGATCTAAGGTCAACGGCTATTTTTTTCTGTAAGAATAAACCTTAAAATCCCGTTCTAAAACCAATTAAAATCATTTGAAACATGGCTGGCACAAATCCCAAATTAGATAGAATTGTAAACATCGTAGTATGTATGGGTGCGGCAATCGTGATCTTCGGAGCATGGCAGAAAATTACTCACCAGCCAATGGCTGATTTCTTCCTTACCGCGGGTCTGATCACTGAAGCAGTGATCTTCGTTGTATATGCATTCTTACCCCCTCCCGGTAATGAGATGGCAGTACTTGCTGCAGCTCTTCCAAAAATGGGTAGCACTTCCAACGGTAATCCTGCATTGGATAAAATGGATAAAATGCTCCAGGAAGCTGATATCACTCCTGCAACCCTTGGTCGCCTGAGCGAAGGATTCAAAAAGCTTGGAACCTCTGTAAATAATATTGCTGATGTATCTGACGTAGTTAAATCAACTGGCGAATATGCAGCAAAAACGAAGGAAGCAACTGCTGCCCTCGACTCCATGAAGAATGCTTATGTAGGAGCAAGCGCAACTCTCGGTCACTTCAATGCGGCTGCAGAAAGCACTCGCCAGTTCCACGAGCAGGTTCAGGTATTGAACAAAAATCTTGGTTCATTGAATGCTATTTACGAAGTGGAATTGCAGGATATCAATAACCATTTGAAAGCAATGAATAACTTTTATGGTAACCTGGTGAATGCATCGCAAACCATGCAGGGTAGCGTAGATGATGCAAAGAAAGCACAGGAGCAAATTGCAAAACTTGCATCAAACTTAAGCAGCCTCAACACCGTTTATGGAAACATGCTGAGCGCAATGCAGGGCAGATAATATCCGTATCCGAATCAACCCGAACCGAAGTGTAATTAACTAAACTGAAAAACCTCTTTTAATAATGTCTTTACCTAAAGAACCCCGGCAGAAGATGATCAACATGATGTATCTGGTGCTTACAGCAATGTTGGCACTGAATGTATCAGCGGAGATCCTGAATGCCTTTAAAACGGTAAATACGAGCATAAATAACGCGAACGAAGTAGTTACAGCGAACAACAATACCATTTATAGTTCTTTTGCTGACAAGGTTGCGGACGCCAAGACTGCGGAGAAAGCAAAGATCTGGAAGCCCAAAGCTGATCAGGCGCAGGCTATGTCAAAGAAGGTATACGATTATATCGAAAACCTGAAATTGCAATTAAAGATCGAAGCTGACTACAAACCTGAAAGTGGCGACTCTACTTTCCGCGAAGACAATGTGGATGCTGCAACCCGTCTTTTTGATAAGAAGGGTGAAGGCAAGAAATTGTATGCAGAACTTGAGAACCTGAAAAAGGGTTTACTTGGAATTGATCCCGAAATCCAAAAGGAGTTTGCAAACAAACTTCCTATCGACCTTTCGATACCCAAATCACAGGCTGGTAATACAAACATGGACTGGACGCGTTCTTATTTCCATATGACGCCCACCATCGCTGCATTGACCATTCTAAGTAAGTTTCAAAACGATATCAAGAATTCTGAGAACCAGATCATCACTTATTGCCATAACAAAATTGGTGAAGTGGCGGTTCGTTTTGACAAATACGGATTTGTAGGTGGCCTGAGTTCATCTTACCTGATGCCCGGCGAAAAATTGAAAGTGTATGCAGGTCTGGGTGCTACTTCTTCAAGCGCGCAACCACAGATCAGTATCAATGGACGTGCTGTAGGATTGAATGCCGATGGTCTTGCTGAAACTGAATTTGATGCAGGCGGTACAGGTTCGCACAGCGTGAATGTTACCATCCGCTACGTTGATCAGGATGGTATTGCAAAAACAATTACCAAGCCACTGGAATACACAGTGGGTGCGCCTTCTGGCGTAGCAGTTTCTGCTGATAAAATGAATGTATTATACATCGGAGTGGATAATCCTCTGACCATTACTGCCGGTGCCGGCTCTGAAAAAGTAAACGCTACTTTTTCCGGTGGTACCATTGCAAGGGTTCAGGGTTCGAAATGGGTTGCAAAACCTAGAACTCCAGGTGAACATAACATTAATGTTGTTGTTGACGGTAAGTCAACACCCGTAAGATATCGCGTAAAATATCTTCCTGATCCGGCTGCGTTCATCGGTGGCAAGAGAGGTGGTAACATGCCTTCTGCAGATTTCAAAGTGCAGGGCGGTGTGATCGCTCGATTGCTTGACTCAGATTTTGAAGCCTCCTATCGCGTTGTAAGTTATAACGTAGGTGCTGTTGGTGGTAAATATTCTGTGCCCCAGGCTGCTGCTAACAATGGCAACCGCTGGTCAGGCGCTGCGGCTACCATCATCAATGGTGCCGGCCCGGGAACAACCGTATTCTTTGATGATATCAGGGTGGTGGGTCCTGATGGAAGAGAGAGAACATTACCACAGATGTCATTTAACCTGAAATAACAAAAGGCGAATACATGAAAACTAGTTTGATGAAGATCGTTGTGATGGTTGCAGTATTTGCATTCATGGCCGATGCCTCCTTTGCACAGGCAAAGAAGCCTTCGAGAACCACGAAGAAGCGTACCACTACAACAACGAAAACAACAAGCAGGAACAATAATGCTGCGAATGCCGCTGCTCTTGCAGCACCTGCGCAGGACACTGTTCCGGCGCTCACAGAAGCCACGCTGAACATCGATTCTGCGCGTCCGAGCCTTCGCAACGATAATGCGGTGCAGCGTAACCTTGTGAAAGATCGTACTCCTCTTGAATATGAGCACATTCGCGAAGACGATGCAACCTATGTTCAGAGAATTTGGAGAGAGATCGATGTCAAAGAAAAACTGAACGTTCCTTTTGTATACAAAGCACAGGGTGATAATGGCGACCAGCGTTTTATCATGTTGTTGTTGAATGCCATCAAGAACAATGAAGTTACAGCCTTCAGCGCTGTAGGTGGGGATGACCGTTTTACTACTCCGCTTACCTGGAAAGAGATCGCTGAATTGCTTGTTGGAAAGCCGCAGGTTCGCCAGATCCCAGATTGGAAAAATGACCCCGATGGCTCAAAAGGTTTGATGAAGGACACCGTGATCGCTGCAGAGTTCAACCCGGATATCGTGGAGCGCTACTGGATAAAAGAAGATGTGATCTTCGATAAGGAATCATCCCGTATGCACACACGCATTCTTGGTATAGCACCATTGTTGACAACATATAACGAAGACGGTTCGTTCAGATATGTACGCCCGGTATTCTGGGTGTATTATCCGGATCTTCGCCCTATGCTTGCTAAGAACGAAGTATATAATGGCAAGAACTATGGTGCACGTATGAGTTGGGAAGAGCTTTTTGAAAGCCGCATGTTCGCAAGCCGCATCATTAAATCAACTCTCAACAATCCAAACGATATGTACATCAACAGTTATGTAAAGGATCCGATCCTTGCATTGCTTGAAGGTGAAAACGTTCGTGAGAAGATCTTCAGTTACGAACAGGATCTTTGGTCATATTAATTCACATTTTTTAGTTTCACATAGAACAAAATGAAAGAGCACCTAAGGGTGCTCTTTTGTTATTAATTCTGTTGACTTCTTAAACGATTTACGAAGAATAATATAAACGAACATGAGCTGTCTCCGCAAATGCAGTCCCCGCGTGCATTTGAGCCGTGCCATGTATTCACTGCCTATGCATGCAAACTTCAAAAATAATTTTTAAAAAAAGTAGGCGATAAGTGTTGTTTTATTCAATCCTTTTACTATTTTTACAACGGTTTTTCATAGGATATTGGATTTTAAAAACGGGGCTGGATTTCTATCCTGGCCCTTTTTTTTGTTTACACTTCACCTTTGACTGAGGCTCGCCTGTTCTTCAAGGCTCTTTTTTACTTTCGAAATAATTTAATATGCGGTTCGCCCGTGAGGCGCCCACTTCAATTGTCAACTCTTCTTTCCCAAGCTCACGAATCTTCTTAACTGACTTATACTTTCTCAGTAACTGCTGTACAGTGCTCTTGCCAATACCAGGAATCGATTCCAGTTCATTTTTAAAAGTGCCCTTGCTTCGTTTATTTCTATGAAACGTGATTCCAAATCTGTGTACCTCGTCGCGAATCCGCCGGATAAGTTTTAAACTTTCACTATTATATCCAAGCTTGATCGATTCCTTATCACCAGGAAAGAAAATCTCTTCTTCATTCTTCGCCAGTCCAATAATAGTCATCCGACCACCGAGGCCGAGTTCTTCTATGCTTTCCAATGCAGCGCTGAGCTGCCCTTTACCACCATCAATGATCACCAGTTGCGGAAGACTTTCCTCTTCGTCTCTAAGCCGCCTGTAGCGCCTGTAAACGACTTCTTTCATGGTTGCGAAGTCATTGATGCCTTCCACCGTTTTTACGTTGAAATGCCTGTAATCCTGTTTGCTGGGAACGCCATTTTTGAAACATACCATTGCAGATACCGGATAGCTTCCCTGAAAATTCGAATTGTCGAAACACTCTATATGAATCGGGAGATCGTTGAGCGACAAGTCCTGCTGCAACTGGTAAAGCACCTGCTTTTTCTCCCAATCTTCCTTTCCTTCCAGTTCCAGGATCTTCTTCTTTCGCAGCTCATCCTTGAAGTAGTTTACGTTCTTCTCAGACAATTCCAGGAGCCTTTTTTTGTCACCGGCCTTCGGAATGGTCAACATCACTCCCTCTTCCGGATAATCTATCACGAACGGCACGATGATCTCTGCCGCGTTGCTATTGAAGTTGGCTCGAAGCTGCGCAATGGCAAACGCCATGATCTCTTCATCAGTTTCTTCGAGGTGGGTTTCAAGCTGCGCTGTATGAGTAACCACTATGCTACCATTCTCCACATGCAGAAAGTTCACAATTGCGTGATCTCCATCGCGTAGAAGAGAGAACACATCTGCATTTGAAAGGTGCCGGCTGACGATGACCGACTTAGCCTGGTAACTTTCAAGATGCGCGATCTTTTTTCTTACAAGCTCCGCTTTTTCAAACTCGAGGTTTTCTGCGTGACCCTGCATTTCTTCTTTGAAGTAGTTGATAACTGCAGTGACATTGCCTTTTAAAATGTTCCGTATCTGCTGTAATCCCTTGAAATAGTCTTCCATCGACTGCAATCCTTCGCACGGTCCCTTGCAATTGCCGAGGTGATATTCAAGGCATACTTTGAACTTTCTTTTTTGAATGTTTGCTTCCGCAAGGTTCAGTTTGCAAGTGCGTAATGGAATTGTGGATCGAACGAAGTCGATGAGTTCCCGCACACGATGCACAGACGTAAAAGGCCCGAGGTACTCGGATCCATCGTTGATTCTTCTTCGGGTGAGAAAGATTCGGGGGAAGGGTTCGTTCTTGATCACTATATACGGATACGATTTGTCATCTTTCAGATCGATGTTGAATCGCGGCTGGAATTGTTTGATCAAAGAATTCTCCAGCAGGAAGGCATCCTGTTCAGAATTTACGATGGTAAATTCGATCCGTGCAATTCTTTGAACCAACTCGTGTGTTTTATAGGACGTGAAGGTTTTACTGAAATAAGAGCTGACGCGCTTCCTCAGGTTCTTCGCTTTACCCACATATAACAGTTCGTTGGTGTCATCATAATATTTATAGACTCCCGCATCGGTAGGAATGGTATGTGCGATATTTGAGTACTCTTTTTGTGTCATTCTTGTTCCCAGTTATTCCAGACGAGTTTTACCTGTCGAATTGTTTCTTTATCACGAAGCGACCTGGATTCATTCACCTGCAAAAAATATCCCGGCTTCCAGGTCATCTTTCTGATAATGGTTGAATCGCCTTTTTGCTCAATCCGCTCAACATAAAGATGAAAAACTTTATCGTAGGTGTCGGTAGCTTTTGACTGAACATCAATGCGGCGAATAGGCAGTTCGCTTTTTAAAGCCTCGTACATAAATGTGGAAGAACGTGTTGATCTGTCATAAAAACCGGATTCCCTGTAGTTGTCGGGGAACACCCGTGGATCCAGTTCAGGTGAAATGAACTCATCGGCATATGAATGAAACTCATCAAGCGATGCATACCCTGAGTCTTTAACCTCGTTGTTTATTACAATTTTTCTTATACCCACCGGCAGTGAATCTACACTTAGGATCTCGCTCTTTAAGAAGTCGAGAACCGGGAAATATTGTTTGGCTTTGCCGGTTGTATCAGGCGTGCTTTGCGATGCAGACGTGTTGCTACTGCGGTTTTCAGCAGAATTGTTACAAGCCAGCAGTATGGTAATTAGTGCGATGAGAAGCGTATTGTGACCCATATTTTCTGAATAACGAAGCTGCAAAAATAAAAAGCTGCTATCAAAGACAGCAGCTTCCTGGTTGCGCTAGTGAAAATTAGCGGATAGTTTTGGCTACCCCGAACTTCACCCCATATTCCATGAGGAATTCAGAGATCGGGTATTCTTTATTGTACGTCGAAAGCAGTTGATAACGGAATTGAGGACCCAATTGCCAGCGTACACCTCCTGTTCTATAGGAAATATATGCTTCGGCGGCTGTGCTCACGTTCCATTTACGTGTTAGTGCCGGCTGACGTGTATAATTTTTATAATCCGTGGTAATGAGATAGCTGTCGCGATTCAACAGGTAAGTGGGCTGAATCGTTGCCGCAATATTCAACTGCAGCCTCTTATTGCCGAGAAGTTTCAATTCAGCGCCAATTGGAGCCGACAATTGCAGGTAATGGTTTTGGATATCTTTTTCAGCATAGCCGCCGAAATTGCGGTATGAAGAAAAACTGCTTATCGAATCGTTTGTGAATCCATAGCTGTTATTCAGGGCGATCGTGGTCAATTCTGTTGGTGACCGGAAAGCCTGGATGGAATAGCGCGAGAAATTAAATTGAAGGCCGGCTTTCAGCGCAATATTCTTACTTGCGGCATATAGAATTCCGGTTCCAATTTCAAAGCCCCAGGCCGGTTTATGATTAACAAGCTTGTTTACATCGCCGGATAGGTTCATCGCAAGTGGAATGCTGCGAATGTCTGATCCATAAGTGTTCGGCTTATTTCCTGACAACCTTCGATAGGTCATTGTTGGTGCAGCCGTCAACTGGAAACTGAGTCTCTTAACCTTGGGGATTGCCAGTTCATACACGGCATATTCCTGCAACCAGTTTATTCTTCTTTCATCGGCCATCTTTCCGGCATCGACTTCTGGTTTAGTCACCAGGGGATCCGGACTGCTCTCTTCAGCCGGTGAAATTTCTGCCAGTGGGCGGGGCGATAACTGCAAGAAGATATCATCGATCGTTGAAGGAACATTTTGGATCGAGGCGGCTAAGCGCGATTCCTTATTGGAAACAGTGGCCGGCGCTTCATCTTCCTGGTCTATTCCTGATTTGATCAGCGGGAGAGATATGACTTTTGCCGTTGCAACCGGTGAAGAACTTTCAATCGAGAGGATATCCGAAACATAACCATCGACAGGCTCCAAATATCTGCTTGCATGAGTAGATTCCGCTTCACGCTTTGGTTTTTTGATTGAAGCAAAGAAATCGCGGGTTCCAAAAGGAATCAGTTGTGCAGGTTCGCGAGCTTCACGTTTTGATGCAGTGATCTCACTTTTACTTTGAAGTGCGGATGCAGGTTTTGGTGCAGTAAGATTATTAAGTGAATAGAGGCCAAGACCTGAAAGCAGGAGTGCAAATCCATACCAGTACCACTTCTTCCCAGGATGCAGCGATTTGTTCACTTCATTCCATACTTTATCAGAAGGATACATCCTGAACTGGTCGGCTTTCTGTTTTATCAGAGATTCAAAATCATCATTGTAAAAATCTCTCTCCATAGTCGTTAGCGTTTGAACAGGCTAATGTTCATAGGATGCGTAACCTTCTATACCACGATTCAATCGCTCACGGGCCCGTTGCTTTATTGGCCTGCCGCCAACCCCATCCAGCCTGTCTTCTCTTTTGGTTTCTGTATGATCTTTTTTCTGATCAGTATGTCTTCAAGCATCTGCTTCGCACGGGTATACTGCGATCTGCTCGTGCTCTCTTCAATGTCGAGCATTTCCGCTACTTCCTTATGCGAATAACCTTCAATAGCGTACAGGTTTAATACTGTTCGATATCCTATCGGTAGTAGCCGGATGCATTCGACCACTTGTTTTGCCTGCACAATCGAGGGGACCGAATCTTCCCGTATCTGAACCCCGGTAGCGTGAATGATGTCAACGCTCTCGTTGAACTTCCGGTTCTTTTTCAGATGATTAATGCACGTATGCACCACAATTCGGCGAATCCAGCCTTCAAACGCTCCCTTGTTCTGGAAAGTGTGTATCTGTGAAAACACCTTGATAAACCCTTCCTGGAGCATGTCTTCTGCATCCTCCCTGTTGTGGGCAAACCGATAGCAAACAGACAGCATTTTTGAACTGTATCTTGAATACAATTCTCTTTGTGCTACTGAATCATTATTTAAACAGCCTTGAAATATGGCGTCGTCGGTCATAGAAACCGTTTGGTTGCCTTGTAATTTAGACAAAATTCCGAAGCAAATGCTGCTCGGGAAAAATTATATTCCTGCTCTTATGGCGATGATAAAATTCCTTCCAGCCGCCGAAAATCCTGACGCAAACGTTCGGTAATTGCGGTCGAGAATATTTTCCAATCCAACCTGCAACATCAAATGCCGACTAAACTGGAATTGACTTTTCAAATTGAGCGTATACCATGAAGGCATTCCTTCGGGGGTTGCATATTGTAAATTGTCTTCACCATTCAGGTTATAATTCCCTATTCGTTTCCAACCATTGAACAACATATAGAACTCGGTCTGGAACCGGGCTTTCGAAATCGTTGTGCCTACACGTCCGTACACGGGTGGAATGTGATCCATAGGCGTAGGACCAGTGGAAGTATGCAAACGTCCATACGTATAGGTGATGGCACCATCAACGGACAAGTATTCGCAAATGCGCGAGTTTATTGTTGCAGATGCTCCATACATCCGGGCTTTGTTATAATTCTGGTTCGCGAGTACTGCGCTCATGACCCCGTTGTATAACATCGAATCCTTTTCCTGGTATTTGAATGGAGCAAGGCCGATCGCATTTTCAAACCATGTATGAAATGCGTTGATACGAAGTATGTTTCCTTGTGAAATCTGTATTTCCATTCCCATGTCAACCGAATACGTGTACTCTGGTTTTAGATTGGGATTGGGAACGATCAATTGTCTTGATTGCGTATTTGATTCGAATATTCGCGCAAGGTCATCAATATTTGGTGCACGAAATCCCGTTGCAAGGCCTAATGAAAGTTTCGTATGAGTGGCTGGAAGGTACACCAGTCCAAGGTTTCCGGTTATTGCAACGTTATCCTGTTTGATTTCTGAGAATGGCAAATTCAATTGTGTTGCCCGGTCAGAAATGGTCGAATGCAAGTTTACATATTGAAATCTTACGCCATCATTCAACACCAGTTTCTCCGGAATGATCTTCCACAGATGTTGTGTATATATTCCGAAATAATTCATTTTGTTCTTACCATCAGGATATCGCGAATCGAGTTTAGCACGCTCGTTCGAGACAATGTTGAGGCGATAAGCAGATGAGTTTAGATCATTTAGTTGCATATCGGCACCAACATTCCATTCATGTGCCGGCCACTTTCTTCTGGCATCAACAGAAGCAGCGATCACCCCAATCTTCTCTATCCTGTTGTCGCGGTTGTCATTGCGATAATTGCGTTGATGCCTGGATTCTTCCAGATATTGATAGTTTGCTGCAACACGGATTTCCTGGAAAAAAGAGGGAAGTTTAGCGGCGTTCAACTCGTATGCAATCAGGTTTCTCTCCTGCGGGCCATAATACCATTCGGCATATCTCAATGAACCATTGCGTATGTCTGTAAGCCTGTCGTATCGCGGTATATTACTGGATGAAGACTTCTGCAGATTGAGTGAATGCGTTACTTTTTCCGAAGCTTTATATGTAAATTTTTGCAACAGGTCAAATTGCGAATACCCTGAATATTTTTGAACACGATCGTCATTGTTACTAACAATCGAATCAATGTCGCCAAACCTTTGCACGTAATAATTCCTCCTGCCGAAATCAGGATACTTATCGCGATAATTATCGCCCATTTTCATATCGTCGAAATCGCTGTAGGTAAATGATGTCAATGATGCGATCTTCTTACCTCCAATGCCAATATCTGCATGAACTGTCTTCTCGTTATTCGCGCTGCTGTAACGTGCGAATGCAGTAGCGCTATAGCTTGTCTTAGAGTTGGAGAACGACGGCATTTTAGTTTTCAGATGTATTACGCCACCCAACGCATCGCTTCCATAAATCGTCGATGCCGGACCGTACAATACTTCAACGCGTTCAAGTATGTTTTGATCAACAGTGATGACGTTCTGCAAATGACCTGCACGGAAGATGGCATTGTTTAAACGTACGCCATCGATTACCAGCAAAATGCGACTTGCCTCAAAACCTCGTATGACGGGGCTGCTGCCGCCCTGTTGGCTTTTCTGAACAAACACATTACCCGAATTCATCAGGAGATCGCCGGTGTTTTGAGTGTTTGCAAATCGGATCTGTCGGGCGTTGACAACAGTAATTTGTTGCACAATATTTTTCCGTCGCTCCGCAAATTTATTTGCAGATATCACCACTTCGTTTAGCTCAGTATGTTGAAAGGATGTGTCTGTTATTTCCTGTGCAGAGAGCTCTGCTGTAATGCATATAAAGAATAAAAATAGTAACTGCTTCATTCCGTTGATTGATCGATGCATTACTTAAAAATTTAGACCGCAGTACACGAATGCACTGCGGTCGGATATTGTAAGCTACAATTTATTTTATCAGATGAGTACTTCGCCTGTCATTTGCGGCGGCACTGGAATGTTCATCATGGTAAGGATGGTTGGTGCAAGATCACCCAGCTTTCCCTGCCTGATGGTGCCTTTCCATTCGCTATCGATGATGAAAAAGGGAACAAGATTCAGTGTATGTGCGGTATTGGGTGAACCGTCTTCATTGATCATGAAATCTGCGTTTCCGTGGTCTGCAGTGAGGAACACGGTATAGCCATGTTTGAGAGCCGCAGTCACTACACGTTGAACACATGCATCTACTGTTTCAACGGCTCTAATGGCAGCGCTAAATATTCCTGTGTGGCCCACCATATCTGCGTTTGCGAAGTTCAGGCAGATGAAGTCAGCCGATTCTTTTTCAATTTCCGGCACGATGGCATCAGTGATCTCGTTGGCGCTCATCTCGGGTTTAAGGTCATAAGTTGCCACCTTCGGTGATGGTTCCATGATCCTCTTCTCACCTTCGAAAGGCATCTCTCTGCCACCGCTAAAGAAGAATGTAACGTGCGGATATTTTTCTGTCTCAGCAATACGAATTTGTTTCCTTCCGTGATGTGCTAACACTTCACCAAGAGTGTTGTTGAGATTGTCTGTTTCAAAGATTACGCGAACATTCTCATAAGTCTTGTCGTATTCAGTCATAGTGGTATAATGCAGCGCAAGCTTATACATGCTGAAGTCGGGCATGTCTGTCTGCGTTAATACCTGTGTGATTTCGCGACAACGATCTGTACGGAAGTTGAAGCAGATAGCCACATCACCATTTTCTATCAATGCGATCGGTTGATCATTTTCTGTGATGACAGTTGGCTTGATAAATTCATCTGTGATATTGTTGGAATATGCATGCTCTACCGCATAAAGCGCATTGCCCGCTTTCTCGCCAATTCCATTTACAAGGGCATCGTAGGCAAGTTTCACGCGCTCCCATCTTTTATCACGGTCCATGGCGAAGTAGCGGCCACTTACTGAAGCGATCTTTCCTACTGAGTTGTGCATATGAGCCTGCAATGTAGACAGGAACTGTAATCCACTTTTCGGATCGGTATCGCGACCATCAGTAAAAGCATGAACAAATACCTTGTCGAGTTCATATTGTTTACAAACGTCGAGAAGCGCCATTACATGATTGATGTGCGAGTGGACACCGCCGTCGCTCACCAGTCCTAGAAGATGCAGTTTTTTATTGTTGTTCTTTGCGTAGGTTATTGCTTCGAGAAGCTGAGGATTCTGAGCAAATGAGCCATCACGGACAGCGACATTGATTCGTTGTAATTCCTGGTAAACGATGCGCCCTGCTCCGAGGTTGAGGTGACCTACTTCCGAATTGCCCATCTGGCCTTCAGGAAGTCCAACGGCTTCGCCGCAGGTAACAAGTGTGCTGTGTGGGTACTGATTGTAAAGTGAGCTGACAAATGGTACGGAAGCCTGCTGAATTGCGTCCGAAGATGCAACCTTTCCAAGTCCCCATCCATCCATAATGACGAGAATGACTTTTTTCGAAGACATAGTGATTTCAATGAGTGTTAAAATTCAATTAGACGGCGGCAAAGGTACGACAAACGCTGCGGCGGATTTTATTTTAAGGAAATCGATTGGTAAATTGGCATGTTTTTAGACTAACAGGGAGCGATAAATCATGAATATGAAACGATTTTTAGGGTTTGCACTTGCGGGGTTGGCGATATTTTTTATGTCTTTCAAACCGGCATATTCCATCGATGAAGTGATTGGTGCTTTGAAGAATGGCAATGCAAGCCAGATGGCTCGTTATTTTGACTCCAGGGTTGACGTGTCCCTGCCTGATAAATCTGATAACTATAGTAAGAAACAGGCAGAGATGGTACTAAGAGATTTCTTCAATGCTCATAACGTCCGGGGCTTCCAGGTAAAACATTCCGGGGAAACCAATGGCTCGCAATTCTGCATCGGTTTGCTTCAAACGAAGAACGGGAATTTCAGAACCAAACTGTACATGAAAAGGAAAGGAGATGTGCAGGTAGTGCAGGAGATTGCATTTCAATCTGAGAAATAAGCCGGTAATTGGAGAAACAGATAATCAGAGAAACAGATAATCAGAGGAACGGACAATCAGAGAAACGGAGATTCCTGTAAGTCCATTGCATATTTTAGGTTTCCTGTTTGCTTTTTCAAATGCTTCCCCGCATTCTAAAGAACTGTATTTGGCATGTAGCATTTCGCATTTAGTATTCCGCTTTCCGCTTTCCGCTTTCCGCTTTCTGTAAACATATCGCTAGTTTTGTAGCATGAGAACATTCGATGAGCAGCTCGCGTTATTGATCGATCATGCATTAGCGGAAGATATTGGCGAAGGCGACCATTCTACTTTGTGCTGCATACCCGCGAGTACACGTGGGAAAGCGGTGCTGAAGATCAAGCAGGACGGGATCCTTGCCGGGATGGAAGTAGCCGAAAAAATATTTCGTCATCGCGAAGCAGGCATTAAGTTTAATGCAATGAAGAAAGATGGTGAACCGATGTCTAATGGAGAAACGGCATTCACGGTTGAAGCGTCCATTCATACCATTCTCATGTGCGAGCGACTGGTTCTAAACTGTATGCAACGAATGAGCGGCATTGCATCATTGACACGTAAATACGCGGATCTTCTCAACAAATATTCTACTAAAATTCTTGATACACGCAAGACCACACCCAACTTCCGTTTGCTGGAAAAGGAAGCGGTCCGCATCGGGGGAGGAATGAACCACCGGATGGGTTTGTATGATATGATCATGCTAAAAGACAATCACATTGATTACGCTGGCGGCCTCGAAAAGGCAATTGAGATGGCATGGCAGTATGTTCAACAGGTTAAGCCGTCTTTAAAGATCGAGGTAGAGACCCGTAATCTCGAAGAAGTAAAACGGGTTGTGGCAACGAATAAAGTTGATCGTATCATGCTCGATAACTTTACTGTTGACCAGGTGAGCGAAGCAGTGCAATACGTGGGCAGCCGATACGAAACCGAAGCCAGCGGGGGCATCAATTTTGAAAACATTGAAGCCTATGCAGCAACGGGGGTTACTTATGTTAGCGTTGGTGCACTGATACACCAGGCAAAGAGTCTTGACCTAAGTTTGAAAGCACAAATCGCATAACGTGTCCAAAAAGAATAAAACAGGCAACAGCCCCTTCGTTTACAGCACCGATCCTGATTTCAAATTTGATGAAACGGGTAATGATGGGCAGCCATTAAAGCCTTCAGAACAGGTACTTCGCATATGGTTGGAAACAAAACACCGTGGTGGAAAAGCCGCTACGGTAGTAAAAGGTTTTGTGGGAACTGATGATGAAATTGAGGCGATCGCAAAGCAACTTAAGAACATGTGCGGTTCCGGCGGTAGCGCTAAAGACGGTGACATAATTATCCAGGGCGACCATCGCGATAAGGTATTGCAGTGGTTCCTGAAAAATGGGTATTCGAAGACCAAGAAGGCAGGAGCGTGATGTTAGTGTGCTAGTGTGCTAATGTGCTAGTG
>JAEZGS010000029.1 GCA_023437225.1 Bacteroidota bacterium
AATCGGTAGTCGGTAATCGGTAAACGAAGAGAAACAGAGAACCGGAGAAACAGAGAAACGGAGAGCAAGAAGTAGTCGGTAGTCGGTAATCGGTAATCGGTAATCGGATCTGGATTCAGCATTCTGAATTCAGCATTACCACATTAGCATATTAGCATATTAGCATATTAGCATATTAGCATATTAGCACATTAGCATATTAGAGTATTAGCACACTAGCACACTAGCACACTAGCACACTATTCTATCCTCCCAAACCCTGCATACTTCGCAAGAACCTCCGGCAACTGAATGCCGTCTTCATCCTGGTTATTTTCTAACAGGCATGCGAGGATTCTCGGAAGCGCAAGGGAACTTCCATTCAACGAATGTGCTAGTTGCGTTTTGCCGCTGCCATCTTTGAATCGGATCTTCATCCGGTTAGTTTGGAACGACTCAAAATTCGATACAGAGCTTACTTCAAGCCACTTGTCCTGTGCAGCACTGTACACTTCGAAATCATAAGTAAGCGCAGATGCGAAACTCATATCTCCACCACACAAACGAAGAATACGATAAGGCAATCCAAGTGATTGCACCAGTCGTTCTACATGCGCAACCATTTCATCAAGTGTAGCATAACTATTTGATGGATGCACGATCTGTACGATCTCCACTTTATCAAACTGATGAAGACGGTTCAATCCGCGAACATCTTTACCATAGCTACCTGCTTCGCGACGAAAGCATGGAGTGTAAGCTGTCATGCGTATGGGCAGATCCGATTCTTTCAGTATCTCATCGCGATAAATATTTGTAACAGGAACTTCTGCAGTTGGTATCAGATAAAAATCATCTTCAGTAGCATGATACATTTGTCCTTCCTTGTCAGGCAACTGGCCTGTGCCATATGCAGAAGCAGTATTCACCATATGCGGTGGAAGATATTCTGTATAGCCCGCCTCCGTGTTATAATCCAGGAAATACTGGATCATCGCCCGCTGTAATCGCGCACCCTTTCCAATATAAACTGGGAAACCGCTGCCCGTAAGTTTATTGCCTAATTCGAAATTGATCAGATTGTATTTTTTAGCCAGATCCCAATGCGGAACCGCACCAGCAGGCAGTTTTGGCTTATTGCCGCCTTCGCGAACAATCTCGTTGTCTTCCGGTGTTTTACCTTTTGGAACTAGTTCAGAGGGAAGGTTGGGCAATTGTATCAACGCATCATGAACCTGCTTTTCAATATCACCAAGTTGTTGATTTATCGGTTCCAGTTTCGTCTTTAATTCGGCAACTTCTTTTTTTCTTGCTTCAGCTTCATCACGCTGGCCTTTCGCCATCAACATGCCGATCTCTTTCGAAGTACTATTTACTTTCGCCTGCGTTTCATCATATGCAACCTGCAACTTCTTTCTTTGTTCATCAAGGGAGAGAATTTCATCTACAAGCGATACGTCATTGAAATTTTTTAATGTTAGTCGCTCTTTAACTTTCTCCGTATGCTGCCTGATATAATTGATCTGTAACATCTCCTTTGATTTGCGGCAAAGGTAGCGGAACGGATGGATTCAAGCAACGAACAATAGAGTCCGTATCTTTACACCATGCAAGCGAATGACGATATACAAACCAGGTGGTGGAAACTCGAAGAAAAATTGATCGGGCGGTTTGGTAAGAAGCCCGACCTTGAAAGTGTTTTATTTTTGATCGGCATACAGGAGTTCGGACAGTTACAGGAAAAATTTTCCAAAGAACAGAAACAGGATCTGATGCATGTTGCCGTGTGTTCCCTGTTATCGGAAAGCGGCTTCTATGTATTAGAAGGAAACGATGAAGACGGCTGGCCGCACTTTCGTCAGTTGAAGGCCCTGCCGGAATTGAGCGCGATCGAACAGGAATTCTTCATTAAAGACCACGTGCTATTGTATTTTGAGAAACAAGGTTTTTAGAACGATATTTCAACTGTATTTTATCATATTTGCATCTCAAATAAACCGAACATGAATATTCCCGCTAATCTGAAGTACACGAAAGATCACGAATGGATCAAACTGGAAGGCGATATTGCTACTGTAGGAATCACGGATTTCGCACAAAGCGAACTCGGAGACATCGTTTATGTGGAAATAGAATCAGTAGGCAAACCTCTTAGCGCGGAAACTGTATTTGGTACAGTAGAAGCTGTAAAGACAGTTTCTGATCTGTTCCTCCCCGTATCCGGAACCATCCAGGAAGTGAACCCTGCCCTGAGTGGAGCACCAGAACTCGTAAATACAGATCCATATGGGGAAGGCTGGATGATCAAACTGAAAGTAGACAACCCCGCCGAAGTGGAGCAACTGATGGACGCCCAGGCGTATGGCAATCTTGTAGGAGCATAAAAGGTGCAACATATTGCCCTTCACCTGCATGATTTTTTTAATATTTTCACCTCATGTTTGGTTTAGTAAGAAAACTTTCTTCCCGACTGATCGTACCCGCTGGATGGACATTTCTAACCATCCTGCTACTATCATTACCCGGCTCCGCAATCCCCGAGGTGAATCTTTATGAGATTCCCCATGTGGATAAATTAGTACACTTTCTCTTATTTGGGGGCATCCCTGTGTTCTGGAGCTTTTATCTCATTCCGCGTAAAGGCAGAGCAAGGCGTATTGTAGTCATTGCCTGCCTCGTCTCAATAGCCTTGGGAATCGTGATGGAATACATTCAGCATTATTTTGTTGCGAACCGCGACTTTGACATCATAGACATTTATGCAGACTCGTTGGGAGCCATATCGTTCGGCGTATTGGTTCTGTTATCCGTGAGACGCCGCGATGCGATCGAGCCGGTACCTCGTACACAAAGCAGTAACTAGTTCAATAAAAAAAGCCCCTGTAGAAACAGGGGCTGTAACCAAAACTAACTGCTTATGAGAAAATTGACTGCTTTTAATTTATTTTGTCGCTCTCAGTATATATAACGCAAACCGGGTGCCATTCGTTCCCCTTTTTTCGTTAAAGAAGAATTAAAGAACCACCATTGATTTTCTTACTGCTGTCGGGCCAGCTTTTCTGCGTTTTCTGCAAACTGTAGCGCGTCAATAAATTCCTGGATTTCTCCATTAAGCACTGAGTCGAGGTTATAAACAGTCAGGCCGATACGGTGATCCGTTACACGGCCCTGAGGGAAGTTATAAGTTCTGATCTTCGCACTCCGGTCTCCGGTACTTACCAGGCTTTTCCGGTGCCTTGAGATCTCATCCTCCTGCTTCCGTACCTGTTCTTCATACAGTTTGGTACGAAGCATCTGCATCGCTTTTTCGCGGTTGCCCAATTGCGTACGCTCTGTCTGACAGATCACCACGGTGCCGGTTGGAAGGTGGGTCAACAATACTTTCGTCTCTACCTTATTTACGTTCTGTCCACCTGCACCACCACTTCGGGCAGTTTCCATCTTCACATCGCTGTCGCGAATCTCTACATCCACCTCTTCCGCCTCGGGCATCACTGCAACCGTGGCAGCTGATGTATGAACACGACCGCTGGTTTCAGTGTCAGGCACACGTTGCACGCGGTGAACACCGCTTTCAAATTTCAGGGTACCATAAACGTCATCACCAACAACTTCTACCTGCACCTCTTTGTAACCTCCCACGGTACCTTCGCTTTCGGAAAGAATGGCGGTCTTCCATCCTTTCTTTTCACAATATTTCAGGTACATCTTCAGCAGGTCACCCGCAAACAAGCTTGCTTCGTCGCCACCGGTGCCGGCGCGGATTTCAATGATCGCATTCTTATCGTCCTGTGGATCTTTCGGTATCAGTAGCTGCCTGATGTAAGCTTCATGCTTTTCCTTCTTTTCTTCCAGCTCAGGAGCTTCCGCTTTTGCCAACTCACGTAGTTCTTCATCATCTCCATTCAACGCTTCACGATAAAACTCCAGGTCGTCCAGAATTTTAATGTATTCCTGCCTTGCATTTACAACCTTTTCCAGGCTCCTGTATTCCTTACTGGTTTGCATGAATCTGCGGTTGTCATTTACAACCTCCGGGTTTGTAAGAGCTACTCCAAGGTCGTCGAACCTTGCCTTAATTGCTTCGAGCTTATCTAGCATAGTTTTATTTACTTTTAATCGTCCCTTGTCTGCCGAAATCAATGCACGCAGACCGGGACATAACGCCTGAGATCACAGAATGCGAGCGAAGGCGGGCAAAGTTAATCCATATAAATGTACATGGCATATCAAAAACTATGTCCCAGCTTTCTTTTCACCGGGTACGAATTGTATGCCGGGGAAAAGGTTCTGATCAAAGACCAGCAGGGTACGATCATCGATATTGTAGATCGCGATGATGCAGGTGAAGATGTCCGCAGAATTGATGGACTGCTCTGCCCGGGCTTTGTAAATGCACACTGCCACCTGGAGCTTTCGCATATGAAAGGTTTGATCGAAAGGGGATCAGGCATGTCAGGATTTATTTCTTCATTGATGATCCAGCGATTTAGTGACAAATCGAAGATCGCTGAAGCGATCGCGGAAGCAGAAGAAGAAATGATTTCTGAAGGCATTGTTGCTGTGGGGGATATATGCAATACGGAGGACTCGATACATCAGAAACAATCAGGCAAGTTATACTATCACAATTTCATTGAAGCATTAGGCCTGGATCCTGCCATGTCCTCCCGAAGGTTTGCCGCAGCGGAAGCCTTATACAACCAGTTTGTGGACCTCGGTCTCGTTGCTTCGATGGTTCCACATGCTCCCTATTCGGTATCTGATGAGTTGTTCCGATTGATATCAGCACATTCATCCGGAAAGGTGATCAGTATGCATAACCAGGAATCACAGGAAGAGACTGATTTCTCCATGAGTGCCGAAGGAGCAATGAAAGATCTGTTCATTGCTATGAACATACCTGAGACAGCACTGCGCGCGCGTCACAAGCGCAGCCTTCCTGCGGTTATCGATCACCTGTCTTCGGCCCAGAAAGTACTGCTGGTGCATAATGTAGTAACCAATGAACTTGATGTTGCAGAAGCAGCAGTGCGGGGAATGGATCGCTATTACTGGTGTCTTTGTCCCCGCGCAAATCAATACATCACGGGCATGTTACCCGATCTCCAACTACTCACACAACATTCAGAACAATTCGTAATAGGTACAGATAGTCTTGCATCGAATTCTTCATTGTCGTTTTTGGAAGAACTCAAACTTCTTGTCAATAAATTCAATTGGTTAACAACCGCAGATCTGTTGAAATGGGCAACGATCAACGGAGCACGTGCACTAAATATTGACGACCGCTTTGGAAGTTTCAGAAAAGGTATGCGACCGGGAATTGTTTGTATAGATGCGATAACAGACGGAAAGATATCAGATGCTTCGCGGGTCAAGTTGTTATAAATTATGAGAAGATAGCCTCGAGCACTGCAATAGTTTTCATTGTTCCAAACTCCTGTATATGCAGGGAAAAAAATAGTTGATACGCGTGTAATAATTGTTTCCTTTCTTCTTTCGAAAGTTTTATTTCCTGCAAATGCTCCGGATGCCGGGCTCTTAATAATTGCGATGTAAGATAGCTTAACCTTCCTTCGAGGTAATGGGGATGGAATGGGCGTTCACTGACAAATTCTCCTTCCTGTAACTCAAGAACGGCATGATCTTCAGAATAATCATCGCTGATCTGGAATCCAAAGAATGCCGGTAATTGCAGTGAAAAATACAGGGGATAATTAGCAGTTATTACAGGCGCTGCAGTGTCAAGATGGATGAGCGCATCTTCCAGGAAGTGATACAGGTCTGCATTTGATTCTGGTTGTCGGATCGTTTTATATGCAAGCTCTACCATGTACAGCATTACAGAATTTCTCACCACATCAAAATGCAGGTGCTGGTATAAATGCGCCCATTTGAATTCTTTTACACGCTGCAGGTTTCGCAGATCGTTTTGATAAACGAGAAGATCAAGTATCGCTCCCGGTTGAAACATGTTGGCTTTACCATGACCTTTCTTTGAATTGGTGCGAAGCCCATTGATGATGTACGATTGCATCCCAAACAGCTCGGTATAGATATGCACGACAAGACTCGTGTCGCCATACTTCACTGTTCTTATAACTATTCCTTTTGTCTTATGTGTCACTTGCTGATGAATGCAATTTTTGTTACGAGTGTTTCTTTCCCATCAGTGGATCGTGCAAATACAAGATACACTCCTGTGGAGATCTTGCGGCCGCGATGATCACGTCCGTTCCATACCGCCTGTTGTCCCTGTGCGTTGGTTTGATAGACCAGGCGGCCATTAAGTTCCGTGATCTTAACAATGCTGTTCGGTGGAACACCGCGTATGGCGATGGTTCCCTCAAACCCCGGCGGGACAGGGTTTGGAAAAACAAGTGCCGATGCCCGCGGTTCCTCAATACCTGTTGATGTACCACGATACGAACATAGTCCCTGGTCCGTTGCAAAATACACTTCCCCGGTATTGCGATCAATTTCAATATCGAGAATGTTATTATCAGGAAGAGGACTGTTATCGGTTGTAAATCTTTGAATGGTTCGATCACCATCTTCGCTTATCAGCCATGCGCCGTTGCGAGTACCTACCCATTTACGGTTTGCTCCATCAACTTCCATTGATTGAACCGCTTCACCCTTGAAAAGATAACCTGCAAAAGTTCCTTCCTGCACAACCGGTAATAAAGCTTCACATCCTTCATTTGTAAATACCTGCTCGGTACATTGGTATATGCCAATGCCCGATGATGTTCCAACCCACACAAATCCGAAAGCGTCTTTCGCCAAACTCAATACTTCATTGGTGGGTAAATTGCCAGCTCCCACACCAGTACGCATCAATCGCCATTGATCATCATTTGCATTCCCGAGTTGACCAGAATTAAGGATAAGCAGACCATTGCCGGGGGAGATGATCCACTTCTGGTTTGCATCGTCAATTACAATATCGGCAACAGCATTGCGATTTAATGCGAATGGAGGTCGGAATTTTTGAACAGTTCCATCCGGCTTTAGTGCAATTATGCTTTCAGTTGCACCTGAATTAGATATCCATAAAACACCATCATTATCAAAGGCAAGACCGCTTACGTTGTATGCGTTCGGGTCAGTTAATGATGTTGATAAAAACGAACCCTCCTTAAATTGTTGAATACTCTTATCGGAACCGAGTCTGAATAGACCATCGCCAAAACTCGCGAGCCATATATCATTTTTTGTTTTATTAAATGCAATTGCATTAAGATCATTTGCTGATGCGAGAATCGGATGGGTGGATCCGTTTGTGGTGGTCCACTGACGTTCGCTGAATGTATACAATGAAGCGGGGAGATTGCGGGGTTGATTGTTGCTCATGCCGCCCGCAGTTGCGAAGATCTTGTTGTCTGCGTAAAGCACTTTCCCTTGTACAATACCAGCAGGCGAAGAAGGATTTGCTGAAACAAAACTGCTTCCCGTAAATCTTGATACTCCCGCTGTTGAATCGGCGATCCAGATTTCATTCTCAAAGCTAATTGCTTCACGGGGGGTTGCGGTAAAGTGTGGATGTTGGATCGTTTCTATGATGACACCATCGTACGACAACCTAATTATCCGGGACGTGGGAGCATTTTGTGTGATCAATAATTGTTGACCAGATATTCCTAAGCCTGAAATGCGATCTGCATAATATAAAAATGACCAGTCGTTATCGCGCAGTGTAAAGATCGAGTCGTTTCGTTCAGCAAATACATTTGCTGCATCTGATTCAATCAACCGCATGGGATGATCTTTCAGCGAAGGTTCTACATTCCACTCTCTAAAGTCTTGCAGATTGGATGCAGCTAATGATGCGGACTTCAGTCCTTGTTCCGTGGCAGCGAAAATTCTTCCGGCACTAACCGCTACATCATACACCGCAATGTCTTCACCGTTATTACCTATCCGATATGTTTCAATTATTTCGCGACGTTGCAGGTCGATAACAGATATTCCATAGGAGGCGCATATGTATGCATAAGATGTATGCACATAAATCGAGTAGATGCGCGGCGAAGGAAACAGGTTTGCTTCGCGTATGTCATCAATATTAAAAACACGCTCCCCTTTGATCAGGTCGATGTTTGCATCGTTGTAGGCAACGACAATAGTTTCAGTTTGCAAATCTGTTTCCATTGCTGCAATCCCCGAGCCGGAAAGCCCACTCACCTTACTCTTTCGTCGAATGGAATTTTCATCAGTATCGATGCGATAGATGGCATAGGGTGTGGCTGCGATGATCGTTGTATTGAGCGGACTGATGGCGATGGCGCGAGAATATGGAAGATGATCGGTCCATTGGCCAATAGCAACAGGCTCCTGCGCAAATAAGATTGTGCAGCACCAACAGCTTATCATCACCAGCAACAAACGCGTTTTCATGCTCTTCAAAGATAGTTTTCAGCAGAGTCATGCAAAATAAGTTTCTTTGTGTCCTCATTTTGGTAATATAATCTGGTGAATATGTGGGGATCTCTCGCCCGTTTTGTTCTGCGTTTCAGGTGGCCCTTGTTAGTACTATTGTTGTCGATCACGGCATTTATGGCATACCATGCCATGAAGGTGCAGCTCAGTTATGAATTTGCGAAAGCAATTCCAACCGACAACCAGAAAAACATCGACTACCAACAGTTTCGAAAGAAATTTGGAGAAGATGGAAACATGCTTGTGATTGGTGTGCAATCGGATAAATTTTTCGACAATACTTTCTTCAATAATTATACAACGCTGGTCAATTCGCTTCGGGAAGTGGATTCTGTTGAAGATGGATTAAGCATTCCGCAGGCCATAGAACTCATCAAAGATAGTACTGGTGAAAAGCTTACTACCTCAAAAATATTTGATGGACATTTGAATGATCAGACTTCGCTGGATAGTGCAAGCGCTCGCTTCCTGAATCTTCCTTTTTATCGGGGCCTTTTGTATAATCCGGAGACGAATAGTTACCTGATGGCGTTGCGGATCAATAAGGAAGTGATGAACTCAAAGGCAAGAACGAAGGTGGTAAACGAGATCATCAGGCAGGGTGATGCGTTTGCCAGGGCTAATAGCACCGATATCTATTATAGTGGACTTCCACTGATCCGCACAAAAGTCGCTGATAAGATCGCTGCTGAAATGCAATACTTTCTTATCGGTTCGATATTGTTATCGGCATTAATTCTGTTATTATTCTTCCGAAGTTTTGGAGCTACTGCATTGTCTCTTTCAGTGGTAGTTATCGGTGTGCTGTGGAGCCTGGGAACCATGCATCTTTTCGACTTCCGGATTACATTGTTGAATGCGTTGATCCCGCCTCTCGTAGTTGTGATCGGTATCCCCAATTGCATTTATTTTCTTAATAAATATCATACATCCTACAGGGAACATGGGGATAAGAACAGGGCGCTTGTTGAGATGATCAGCAAGATGGGCATCGTTACATTGTTCTGCAACATCGCTGCTGCCATAGGCTTTGCGGTGTTTGCGCTTACAAGCAGTGCTATTTTAAAAGAGTTTGGAATCGTAGCTGGCATCAACATTATGGCATTGTTCATCATATCGGTGATATTGATCCCTGCAGTGTTAAGCTTACTACCTGCACCTAAAGCGCGACATACACGTTATCTTGATAATAAGTGGCTGCTGAGTGTATTGGATCGCATAGAGATCTGGTCGCTTCATCATAAGAAAACGATTTACATCACTACTGCATTGGTGTTGGTTTTGTCGATCATTGGCATGACCAGGTTAAGATCTGAAGGCTTTATAGTAGATGATCTTCCAAAGAACGATCGCATCTACACAGATATGAAGTTCTTTGAAAAGAATTTTAAGGGTGTGATGCCATTGGAGATCATCATCGATACGAAACGCAAGAATGGCCTGCGTGTAAATCCGTTACAAACATTTGCAAGGATAGATTCATTGTCGCAATACGTTGTGAGTCGCAGCGATATGGCTCGTCCATTATCCATTGTGGAGGGAATGAAGTTCGCGCGACAGGCATATTATGATGGAGATAGTACTAATTATGGTTTGCCCAACTCGTTCGACATCGCTTTTCTTGCGCAATATCTTGGACCGAAAGGAATGCAAACAGGTGCAGGAGGAAATTCTTTCTCGAAGCTTGTTGGAAGTTTCATGGATAGTGCGAGACAACAAACCCGCGTGAGCATTAATATGGCGGATGTGGGAAGCAGTAGATTGCAGGAGATACTGGATACGCTTTCCACAAAAACTACGGGACTATTTGACAGCACGAAGTATAAGGTTACATTAACCGGAAGTAGTGTTACTTTTCTTGAAGGCAGTGACTTCATTATAAACGGATTGAAGGAGAGTATTTTCTGGGCATTCCTGTTGATCGCATTGTGCATGTTGTATCTGTTCCGTTCCGGAAAGATCCTGGTAAGTTCGTTGATACCGAACATTATTCCACTGATCATCACTGCTGGTGTAATGGGTTGGGTAGGCATACGCATCAAGCCATCGACGGTGCTTGTGTTTTCCGTGGCACTCGGGATTGCCATTGATATCACGATCCGTTTCCTGGTTAATTATAAGCAGGAATTAAAGCGCAGTGAGAAGCCCGCAACTGAAGTTGTAATTGATACCATACACAGCACCGGTATCAGCATCATCTATACTTCGCTGGTATTGATTGCAGGCTTTGTAATATTTTGTTTCAGCGAATTTGGCGGTACGCAGGCGCTGGGATGGTTGACTTCATTGACATTGGTACTTGCAACGATCACCAATCTTGTGTTCCTTCCGGTTGTGTTACTGGCAATGGTTAAAAAGAAAGAGATGCTGTCGAGCTAGACAGCATCTCCGTTAATCTGTTTATGTATTTCTCTGTTTCTCCGTTCCTCCGTTTCTCTCTTTATCACTTGATCGCTTCTGCCAGAGCCGCTTCCAGAGCCGGTCCGCGAAGACCTTCGCCAATCACCTTACCATTAGGATCAATGAGTATATTGTATGGAATGCCATTGAACTGGAAAACCTGCACTGCTTTACTATCCCAGAACGCCAGGTCACTTACATGATGCCAGTTGAGTTGGTCTTCTTTGATCGCATCCACCCATGGTCCTTTTTCTTTATCCAGTGATACGCCAAGGATGGTAAAGTTCTTATCCTTGAACTGGTTGTATGCTTTCACTACGTTTGGATTTTCGATGCGGCAAGGTCTGCACCAACTCGCCCAAAAGTCTACGAGCACATACTTTCCGCGGAAAGAAGAAAGAGCAACGGGATTCCCATTCTGATCGGGCAATACGAATTCGGGAACAGTTTTACCCACCCAAAGGTTTCGGGATGAAGCGGACGATGCTTCTGCCATTTGCCTGCGCGTATCTACCTGTTTCTTCAGCGAAAGAAGGTTTTCATCTTGCGGATATTTTTGAACGAGCTTGTTGAGTATCGATTCAAATTCGTTCGGTGCCAGTGAGCCGGATGCAGTTCCTAATACAAATGCGGCAACGGTTGCGTTGTCTGTATTTGAAAGGAAGTTGATGACATAGCGGTTGAGATTTTCTACCGCGAGGTTTTTGCGGTTTGTTGCTTCGAGCTGCAGGCTGTCGCTTGCATTGAGAAGTTTCAGACTGTCAAGACGATTGAATGCAAGATTGGCATCAGCGCTTTGTTTCGAATACGAGAAAATAAAATCATGAACCTGTTCGCTTGCCTTTGATCCGGATACAGTGTAATACTTGTCTTTGTTCAACAGGTCGATCTCCACTTTCATTTCGCTCACATCGTTGATCAGTGGTATCACTGGTCCGTTCGCAACCATGATGTCATATATTCCCTGACCGCGTGTACTGCCACGAAGAGTGAATTCATTGTTCTTCGCAGTGATGGTAGTGCTGTCGAGTTGTATCGGGTTGCCATCAGCGCCAAAGGGCACTTCAAAGAGGTAAAGCTTTATGGAATCTCCATCAAACGTGCCTTTGTATTGTTCAACTAGTTTGTCAATATTCTTCATTGATCCGCTCACTTCGATGGTAGCAGATTCTTTCTGGCTACATGAAACGGCAATAAGTAGAAAAAGAAAAATGTTAAGGATTCGAATGTTCATATTAGTTAGAGGATAATTTTTTTAATAATAATTCATTGGTAAGCTTGGGATCGGCCTTTCCCTTACTGATCTTTTTCACTTCGCCCACAAATAAACCAATCAGACCTTTTTTACCTTTCCGGTACTCTGTGATCTTATCAGGCATTCGCTTCAAAGCCTCATCCACCCACGCTTCTATGGCATCGGCATCGGAACTTTGCACCAGGTTAAGTTGCTGCGCGATATCCATCGGATCTCTTGCCGGCTCTTTGATCAATGCCGGCAAAATGCGGGTGGAAGCTATGGAAAAAGAGAACGTATTGTTGTCAATAAGTTCGATCATCCGTGCAATGCTTTCAGCACTTACTGAAAACTCTGTTATGTCGATGTTGTTTTCGTTTGTAAACGCTTTGATGGGACCGATCATCCAGTTTGCGGCAGCCTTATAATTAGAGGTGTGCTCTATGATCGCTTCAAAATATTCTGCCGATTCACGCTCGTCTGTGATCACACGTGCATCGTATTCCGGAAGATGTAGCGCCTGCATATACTTTTCTACTCTTTGCTCTGCCAGCATGGGTTGTTTTTCAGCGATGGCCGACAACATCTCATCTGATACGATGAAGGGCGAAAGATCAGGATCAGGAAAATATCGATAATCGTTTGCTTCTTCTTTTGTGCGCATTGAAAAGGTAGTTCCTGTGTTCGCATCGAAGCTTCTGGTCTCCTGGGTAATGCGACCATCGTTATCAAGTATTAATGCCAGTCGCTCAAACTCAATCTCAATAGCCCGTTTCACATTGCGGATAGAATTGAGGTTTTTCACTTCCACCTTCGTTCCCAGAGCTGTATCGCCGATGGGACGGATAGAAATATTTGCATCGCAGCGCATACTTCCTTCTTCCATATTGCCATCGCAGATCTGCAGATAGCGAAGGCGTTTGCGCAACTCCGTAAGGTAAGCATATGCTTCTTCAGCATGATGAATTACCGGCTCAGTAACAATCTCTATTAAAGGCACACCCGCACGATTGAAGTCCACACAGGTATTTCCCGGATCGAGATCGTGAATGCTTTTTCCCGCATCCTCTTCAAGGTGGATCCTGTTAAGTTCTATCTGCCTGTTTCCAAGTGAAGTCTTTACCTCAACGTAGCCGCCGACACAAATAGGGGTGGCTAGTTGTGATACCTGGTAGCCTTTGGGAAGGTCGGGGTAGAAATAGTTTTTTCTTTCGAAGTAGTTGGTACGGGTGATTGAGCAATTGCAGGCCAGACCCATTTTAATGGCGTACTCTACTGCCGTTTTGTTCAGCTTTGGCAGCGTCCCCGGGTGAGCCAGGGTGATCGGGCTGATGTGCGTATTCGGTTCTGCACCGAACGTCGTACGATCGCCCGAAAACAGCTTTGTGTTCGTAAGCAATTGAGCATGAACCTCAAGACCTACAACGAGCTGGTATTTTGAATGAATGGACATAGCACAAATGTATCATTCGAAAATGAGAATTGTGAATTGGGAATTGAGAACGAATGAGTAACTGCTATTGTAAAATCCGCACAAAACCCGCATTGCCCGTTCTCAATTCTCATTTCTCATTTCTCAATTCTGTGTTTATTAACTTTTCCGAAACCTTTCGTATATGCCTTCCTTTCCCTATATTTGACCTACGAAACTAAACGTAGATCAATCAAACCTTAAAAATTGAGAGCGATGAAAAGATTATTCATACCCGTACTCGCACTGGGGCTTGTTGCATTGATGCCTGTTGCATCCTTTGGCCAGGACAACAAGAACAAAGACAAAGACCAGGCAAAAGAAAAGAACAAGATTGAAGAATATGATGAGATCATCATCAAGCAAAAGAAATCGGACGCTGACGCGAAGGTTACGGTGGAGATCAAAGACGGAAATGTGATCGTCAATGGAGAGCCGATCGAGCAATTTGATAACGATAATGTGTCGGTAAGAAAACGCAAAGCACGCGTGATGGCTTTGACTGCACCATCATCTCCATTTCGTGATAATGGAGGATGGCAGGAGTTTCGTCGTGAGCTTACGATCGATGAAAACCAGGCATTTCTCGGTGTCAGCACAGAAGAAAAAGACGGGCAGGTTGTAGTGAACATGGTAACCGAAAACAGCGCTGCTGCAAAAGCGGGCTTGCAAAAGGGCGATGTTATTACACGTGTTAATGATACTAAGATTGAAAAACCACAGGATCTTGTTGAAGCTATCGGAAAGTATAAGCCGGAGGAAAAAGTGACGGTTAGTTACAAGCGCGATGGTAAAGAGAGAAAAGCGACTGCTACTTTAGGAAAGAGGGAAAACAACATGATGTTCCGTTCACCACAGGGACGCTTCTATGGTCCGGATGTTCAGGTAATGCCAAGACTTGAAAATTTCGATTTCAATTTCGATATGGATGAACCACGCATCTACGGTATGGGCGGACGTCCACGTTTGGGCATTCGCGCACAGGATACTGAAGATGGAAAAGGGGTGAAGGTGCTTGATGTTGCGGATGAGTCAGCTGCTGATAAGGCAGGTATCAAAGAAGACGATGTGATTCTTGAGTTTGATGGAAAGGCTGTGAACAGCGCAGATGAACTTATCTCAGCATCCCGCGAAGCGAAAGATAAGTCGAGCTATAACCTCAAGATCAACCGCGACGGTAAAACACAAAATGTTGAAGTAAAAATTCCAAAGAAGCTGAAGACAGCGAACCTTTAACGGAAAGCGGGAAGCGGAAAGCGGAAAGCGGATTTTTGAAATGAGAAATGGAAAATGGGAAATGCAAAAGCGGCCATTCTTCATTTCTCATTTTATTTTCAATTCTCAATTCTCATTTCCCAATTCTGCTTTCGCCTTTTCAATAACCTGTTGCAGATTGGTTGCATCGGTTCCTCCGGCGGTCGCAAGGTTCTTTTGACCACCACCACCGCCTTTGATAAGGGGAGCAATCGTTTGCTTGATGAGCTTGCCGGCATCCAGGTTTCTCGCGCTGACAACAGCATCCGAAATGCCTACCGCAACGAAAGGCTTGCCACCTATGACAGATACAATTACCGCCATGTAATTATCGAGTTCGCCTTTGATATCAAAACATAATTTCTTCAAGGCATCTGCATTGCTTACATCAACACGAGCGCCGATAAAATCAATTCCATTGATCACTTGTTTACCAGCGATCAACTCCTGCCTGATCGATTGCAATGCTTTCGCCTCAAGTTGTTCGATCTTCTTCTTTAATTCAGAATTTTCCGCAACAAGTGATTCTACAGCACGCACAACATCTTTCGGATTCTTCAATGCCTCTTTTACGGATGCGATTGTAAATAATTGTTGTTGAAGGTAGGCTTCGGCTGCAGCTCCTGTGACGGCTTCAACGCGACGAACACCAGCAGCGACGGCAGATTCATGTGTTATCTTAAAGTAACCCAGTTCGCCAGTCGATCCAACATGTGTGCCTCCGCATAATTCAATAGAATACGTTGGATCCATAATAACCACCCTAACGGTGTCGCCATATTTTTCACCAAACAAAGCCATAGCACCCATTGCGATCGCCTCATCCTTGCTCATCTGTTGTATCACGACGGGAATATTGGCGCGGATCTTTTCATTGACAAGTTCTTCAACTCGCAAAATTTCATCATCACTCATTTTTGCAAAATGAGAAAAATCAAAACGCAAATTCTGATCATTCACCAACGATCCTTTCTGCGCAACATGTGATCCAAGTACCTTTCGCAACGCTGCGTGCAAGAGATGTGTGGCCGAATGATGTAATGCGATCTTAGCACGACGAGCAACATTAACTGTAGCCGTAACTTCAACATCCATCTCATCGGGCAATGCATCGGCGAAGTGTACAATAAGATCATTTTCTTTTTTGGTATCTGTTATTTCGATCTTATATCCATTGAAATCGATAATCCCCTGGTCGCCCACCTGTCCACCGCTTTCAGCATAGAACGGTGTCTTATCCAATACAAGCTGAAAAGATTCCTTTCCTTTCGATAACACTTTTCTGTACTTGATCACTGAAGCTTTTGTTTCAAGCGAATCGTAACCGACGAACTCAACATTCGCATCGTCCTTTAATATGATCCAGTCGCCTGTTTCCAATGCACCCGCAGCACGACTCCTGTTTTTCTGTTGCTGCATTTCAGCATCGAACGACTTCTCGTCAACCGATAGGCTTTGTTCGTTTGCGATAAGTCGCGTTAAGTCTAACGGAAATCCATACGTATCGTAGAGTTCGAAAACTTCCTTACCCGATAATGTTTTTTCACCAGATGCAGCAGTAGTGCTGATCATCTCATCGATCTTCTTCAAACCTTTTTCAAGAGTTCTTAAAAATGCTTCTTCTTCTTCGCGGATGACCTTTGCAACGAAATCCTGTTGCTGATGCAATTCTCCAAAGACGTTTTCAAACTGTTTCGCCAGAACGGGAACAAGGTTGGTAAGAAGTGGTTGCTTCACATCAAGATAAGAGTAATAATACCTTACGGCGCGGCGAAGGATGCGGCGTATAACGTAGCCTGCTCCTGTGTTTGAAGGCAATTGTCCATCAGCGATGGTAAAGCATATTGCCCGTATGTGATCTGCGATCACGCGAAATGCAACGTCCTGCTTTGAATCTGAGCCGGTATATTTCTTATTGCTTGATTTTTCTGTCGCTTCTATGGTGCCTGAAAAAAGATCGGTATCGTAATTAGAGGTCTTGCCCTGTATAACACGCACCAATCGTTCCAATCCCATACCGGTATCAACATGCGTTGAAGCAAGTGGTTCCAGGGAGCCATCTTTCAAGCGATTGTATTGAATGAATACGTTGTTCCATATCTCGATGACCTGTGGATGATCTTTATTCACCAATTGATTACCGGGGATTTGGGCGATCTCTTCATCGGAACGAAGATCAACATGTATTTCGGAGCAGGGGCCACAAGGGCCGGTATCACCCATCTCCCAGAAGTTGTCTTTCTTATTACCAAAAACAATGTGGTCTTCGGGAAGCAAGGTCTTCCATTTAGCCAGTGCTACTGTAGATGCGGGAAGGTTTTCTCTCGGATCGCCCTCAAATACACTGGCATAGATGCGATCAACGGGTATCTTATAAACCTTAGTGAGCAGTTCGAAACTCCATTCGATCGCTTCATTTTTGAAGTAATCGCCGAAGCTCCAGTTGCCCAGCATTTCAAACATGGTATGATGGTATGTATCGACACCAACCTCTTCAAGGTCATTGTGCTTACCACTAACACGCAAACATTTCTGAGTATCTGCAATGCGAGGATAGGGAGCTTTCTTATTGCCAAGAAAATAATCTTTGAACTGGTTCATACCAGCGTTGGTGAAAAGCAGTGTGGGATCGTTCTTCACAACAATCGGTGCTGAAGGAACGATCTGGTGATCTTTCGATCGGAAGAACTCAAAGAATTTGCTTCTTATCTCGGCACTGGTCATCATATAACTTTGTTGAATGATTGGGCTAAGGAATTATTTGTTACTTTGCCTCTCGTAAAAAAATAGTGGTGCAAAAGTACATCGCAATGTTACGTCAAACATAACTTTTGTTATCACTTTCATAACCAGCTCGTATAAGGCTGCTGCATGAAGAAGATCAAATATTATTATAACACCAATACCCTCCGTTATGAAAAGCTGGAGACCCCTCTGCGCGTTAAGTTGTTGCGGGTATTAGGTTTTATTTCTGCAGCACTCGTAACGGCCGTCATCATTGTTTCCGTCGCTTACCGTTACTTCCCATCGGCAAATGAAAAAAGGCTTCTCGCAGAAAATGACGAACTGGAGCAGCACCTGAAAGTTCTTGATGCGCAGGCAAGGAAACTGGATCAGCGTATGGCCGAGTTGGAGGACCGCGACAATGAGGTTTACCGTGCCATATTTGAAGCCAATCCAATACCAGACAGTGCCCGCGCAAAAGAGATCGAGCAGGCGGCGGAACTGGCCACTGTAATGCGCATGAGGCAGGACCAGCTGGAAGCATCGATCGCCAGGACGCTTCAAACACTCGAGAACCGGATGATCGTTCAACAACAATCCTACGGCCAGATCGTCAGCTTTATAAAAAACAAGGAAGATCTTTTG
This sequence comes from Bacteroidota bacterium, assembly GCA_023437225.1. Classification (GTDB taxonomy): domain Bacteria; phylum Bacteroidota; class Bacteroidia; order Chitinophagales; family Chitinophagaceae; genus Flavitalea. The sequence continues at coordinate 18,153 of JAEZGS010000029.1, forward strand.
GCTTCAACGCCTGCTATCCAACCTGTCAGCAATGAAGATCTCAAGCGGGTGGCATCGGGATTTGGATATCGTATCGATCCTATCTATAAAACGACCCGGTTCCATGCCGGACTGGATTTTACTGCGCCGCAGGGAACACCGATATATGCTACCGCGAATGGGGTGATACGCACTGCGGGCAATTCAGGCAATGGTTATGGGAATCATGTGGTGATCAACCATGGGTATGGATATGAAACGCTTTATGCGCATATGTACCGTGTGAAGGCGAAGCGCGGACAGCGCGTTAAGAGAGGCGAAATCATTGGTTATGTGGGCAATACCGGAAAGTCGACCGGACCTCACTGCCACTATGAAGTGCATAAGAACGGCCGCCCGATCGATCCTGTTTACTTTTTTTACAACGATCTCACCCCCGAGCAATTCGACCGTATCCTGAAGATGGCAGCGGCAAGTAATCAGAGCTTTGATTAACCGAATTGAGAATTGAGAATTGAGAATTCTGACCCTCTTTTATCTTATTTTCCCGTTTCCCATTTCCCATTTCCCATTTCCCTTTTTCCTCTTATGTTAAATGCTTCTCCTTACCAGCCAGAAAAATCTAAGTGTTTTTAACTAGTTCGGCTTAATTTCACTCTCATGTTCCAGGCCCCCGATATACTTTCTGTGGCTTATAAGCAGCCGATTATGCAGGATTCGTTGGAGTTGTTGCACGAAAAAGAGCAGCAAACGCCAGGCTCCGTGCAATACAATATCCGGAGGTACCGCCGTCACAAGCAGTGGAACATGGAAGATACCGGCATGGTGATCTACTCCTTTAAGAAAGAGGATCGCCAGGATAATCACCTGGAACTTCGCTTCTGTTTACTGGGTAATGTCTATTGCAGGCAGAAAGAGATCGAGTGCGACAAATGCAAGGTTCATGCAACACGGTCCTGTGCTGAACGCATCGAAACGATCGATGTGATCAGTTTCCGGTTTTCCTCCACACATCTTTCGCAATTCACCAGGCCCGTAGCGAAAGAGGATACACTCATCAATGAAGTGCTTGAGTTCCGCCACCCTTCATCCTTTACGCGGATACTAACACTCTGCTCGAAAACACGCATGTTGCTCGACGGATTGTTGAATCACAATTACACCGATACACTGGAAAATATTTTTATCAATGCACAAACCCAGATGCTGTTATTGTACAGCATGGAATGCATGATAGGTGAGCGTGATGTTGAAATCTTCCAGTGTAAATTCCTTGCAAACGAAGCCGATCGCGAAAAGATCATCAAAGCTCGTGAGATCCTCATTGAACATATCGGTGAGCCTATCACTATTAAAGAATTGAGTCGCAAAGTTGCGATCAATGAATGTTATTTAAAAAAAGGTTTTAAGGAGCTTTTCGGTACAACAATATTCGATTTTTACCAGGGCCAGCGCATGGAGCATGCACGCTATCTTCTTTATGATAAGGGTCTCAGTGTTACAGAAGTTTCATTAATGCTCGGCTATTCATCCATCTCACATTTTTCTACAGCTTTTAAGAAGCACACAGGCATCAAACCTTGTGAACTCCTCTTTCCAACCCGCAATTAATTTCATTTGGCAGTAGCCAGTAGCGGCCTCTTGTTCACACGATCCAGAAGGAAACGGCGAATGGGCTTATCTATCGTAATGAAGATGAAGTAAGCAAATGCAATAAGCAGTATGGTTCCTATCGGTATCATCGCTGTCATTACTGCCATGGATGGTTTCCTGCTTTCAATATAACTCAGAAAGATCCACAGGAACGGGTAGTGTATCATGTAAAGAGGATAGGATATATCGCCGAGGAATTTACAAAGACCCTTCCACATGGAAGTTAACTGCGCACCAACACCCAGAGCAATAAGAAACGGAAAGTAAAAGATCACTATGAGCGGATCCATTACTTTATTCCAGTCGTCAATGTATGGAACGAGGAAGCTGATGAACAGCAGGACTGCGAGTGCAAAAAAACCGAGTGATGATCTGAGGATCCATCCTGAACGAAATACCAACAAGCCTGCAAGGAATGAATAGAAAACTCTGATGCCACCGGCTCTTGCATTATCGCCTCCCCATCCAACTCCCAGGAATCCGGATGAAAACGATTCGTAGAACAGAGCACCTGCTCCTATGATGACCAGCAGCCACAAAAATTTATTGCGTATCCTGATAAGCAGGAATGCGTAAAGAATGTTTGCGACATACTCCCAGAAGAGCGACCATGATGGAGCGTTGAGATGAAAGAGGTTAAAATATCTTTCAGGCACCAATGGGTATGGTATCATGAGGCATGATGTAATGAACATCTGCAGCGATTTGATCATGCCATATTTATCAAAAAGATTGCTGTATGGATCGAACACAAATGCGATCAATCCGATGATCGATCCGATGATCACCATCGGGTGCAGACGAATCAAACGCAGTTTGAAGAACCTCGCAAAGCCAATGCTGGTAAGCTTTGCGTCGTATGCATACGCGATCACAAATCCAGAGAGACAAAAGAAAAAATCAACAGCGAGATATGCATGTGCAATAAAGCTTTCTTTATAATCGGGCACCACAAACTCCATAAAATGAAATACAACAACTGCAATTGCAGCTATGCCACGAAGACCATCTAATATTTCGAAGTGTTGTTTTGATCTGTGATGTTCAGGATGAAGCGTTGTCGATTTCATAGGCCGGGCAAAGATAGCACAACCCTGCTCGTGGTGTGTTTAACTCTTGCATCGTTGCAATTAAAATTGTCATTACAACATCAATATTTATTTTACTGCTGTTCACTTCAACACTTGATGTTGCTTAATATTCTGTATACCTTGTTTGTCCTTTCTGCCCGCGTTTAAAGAGCTGGCATCGACCTCGTACCTCTAAACTCATACATCTGGTTATCATTCTGAAGGTGGTAGATCCGTTCCCCGACTTTCGATCATTCACCTTAAAACTTTCTACATGAAAAAGAATCAATCACGCGACGACAAAGCGAACAATAGTGGTATGAATAAAGGCGGAAATGGAAGCGGCATGCGCGGAGGTAGTTCGAACGGTGGAGGTAGCATGAGTGGATCGGGTATGCAGGGTGCGATGGGTGGAAGCATGCGCGGCGGCTCGAACATGGGAGCTCGCTCGAATATGGGCAGTGGCTCAAACATGGGCAGTGGCTCAAACATGGGCGGCGGCTCAAATATGGGCGGCGGCTCGAACATGGGCGGTTCGAAAATGCGTGGCATGGGCGATATGGATGGCGACGACGGCGCATCAAATATGGAAAAAGTACTTGTGGAGATACGACTGCCCGATCGCGGCAGCAGGGCATCTGCAATGGATATGAGCGCAGAGTTTGGCGCCCTCGGATTTGAAACCGATACCGACTATGACCCCGTTCCAATGAAAGGAACTAGTCGCGGTAGCGCCGAATCGTCAAGCAATGACTCAAGCATTCTGCCTGCTGAGGAACAAACCATGATCATTCGCGGAACAATAGATCCACAGCGACTTTCAGAGCTTGAACGGCAACCAAACGTAATACGTGTTTGGAAAGATTCGCCCATTGCACCGTTCCAATTCAGTGCAGAAGGTCCGGCTGTTGCTGAGCCTGCCACAAAAAAGAAAAAAGCTGTTACTCGCATTGAAGTAAAGCAAAGTCCCTTTGCAACCTGTCCGATCGGAACATGCGATTGTGATCCCGGTACACCGAAAGGTTCTATGGCCGATGTGGCTGCATACCTGGGAGTAGACCAGATATGGGCATCAGGCTATCGCGGAGATGGTATTGTTGTGGGCGTTGTAGATGGTGGAATCACTGCTGAAGGTCGCCCTATAAACGGTGCAGACACCAGTGATCCCTCATGGCCAAACCGCCTGATTCCCCGCGTGATCGGCGGCTTTCCAACGGCGAGTTGGGGCACAACGGGAGTTGGATGGGGCTGGCACGGAAACATGTGTTCTACTGATGTGTTGGGAATGGCTCCAAATGCGCAGGTGTACGATATCCGCATTGCGGAAAGCTCTATCAGTGCTACAATATCTGCTGCATTAAGTGGCTTCCAATGGGCGATCGATCAGCATCGCACTGATGGTACACCTCATATCCTGACGAACAGTTGGGGAATGTTCCAAAAAGCATGGGATGAAGCCTACGCAACAGATCCAAATCACCCGTTCACTCGCAAAGTATTAGAAGCATTGGATGAAGGCATCCTTGTTTTATTTGCCGCCGGCAATTGCGGTGAAACCTGCCCTGACGGACGGTGCTCCTCTGACAATGGTCCGGGTAAAAGCATCTGGGGTGCGAATGGACATTCTCGCGTAATGACGGTTGGTGCTGTGAATCGGCACGAAGAATTCGTTGGCTACAGTAGCCAGGGTCCTGCGGCATTGGACCAGTTCAAACCCGATTTTTGTTCGGTCACACACTTCACAGGGTTCTTCAATAGTGACAGTGGTACATCGGCCGCAACACCAATCTGCGCGGGAGTTGTAGCATTATTCAAACAGGCAAAATCATCGCTCACCCAGGAAGAAGTTAAGCAAGCACTTAAGAATACCGCGAAAGATATCGGTCCCGCCGGTTTTGATTTTCATTCAGGATCAGGGATCATTCGTCCGAAAGTCGCTTTTGACACAATGGTTGGAGCAGCAAGAACATCGGGTCCTGTGGTGAGTTGGGCGCCTAGCCGACTTGATGCATTTGTTATCGGCACAGATCACGCTTTGTACCATAAATGGTGGGATGGTGCTAACTGGGGACCATCGCCTGTAGATTATGAATATATGGGTGGTATCATTCATGGAAGACCTGAAGTGGTGAGCTGGCAGGAAGGACGACTTGATGTTTTTGTAAAAGGTACCGACCAGGCTCTATACCATAAGTGGTACCAGGGCGGATGGGGTCCCTCTGTAGTAGACTATGAGCGATTGGGTGGTATCATACAGGGACAACCGAAAGCTGTATCCTGGGGACCAAATCGCCTGGATGTATTTGTGAAGGGGCTTGATAATGCACTATATCATAAATGGTGGGACGGTGCCAATTGGGGGCCTTCGGTTGATGGTTATGAATTTATGGGTGGCGTGATACAGGGGTCGCCTGAAGTAGTGGCCTGGGGACCTAACCGGCTTGATGTTTTTGTTGTGGGAACCGATGGAGCCCTTTACCACAAATGGTTTGGTGGCGGTGGCTGGGGACCTGATGTAACAGGTTATGAATACCTCGGCGGCGTGATCGTGGGTCAGCCAAAAGTTGTATCCTGGGGACCTGACCGGCTCGACATTTTCGTCATCGGCACCGATTCAGCATTGTATCATAAATGGTGGGATGGCGCTAACTGGGGACCATCGATAACAGGCTGGGAGTATATGGGTGGCGGTATCATTGGCAACCCCGAAGCAGTGAGCTGGGGTGCAAACAGGTTGGATGTATTTGTTATCGGAACCGACTCGGCATTGTATCATAAATGGTGGGACGGAGCTGCATGGGGACCATCAGTAACAGACTATGAATACATGGGAGGAATTATTACCGGCGATCCGAGAGTAGTAAGCTGGGGCGCAAACCGACTCGATATTTTCGTACGAGGCACCGATTCAGCGATGTATCACAAGTACTTCAACGGCGCCTGGGGACCAGGAGTAACGGATTATGAATATATGGGAGGGGTGATTTCTGAATTCTAAATATGCTAATATGCTAATGTGCTAGTATGCTAATGGAATACAATTTTCAACGGTGTATTTCATTAGCACATTAGCATATTTACCACATTAGCACATTAATCTCACGGTTTCCCTGCCATCTGAAACTCAAGGGTACCACCTTCCATTATTTGTTGATACGTAACATATCTTTCATTCAAAGGTTTTCCATTGAGGAGAACCTTTTTTACATACACGTTCTTATCGCTCTGATTCTTTGTTTTGATGCTGAAAGTTTTTCCATTCTCAAGATTGATGGTTGCATCAACAACAGCAGGACTGCCGAACCAATATTGTGATGATCCCGGTGCAACGGGATAGAACCCAAGTGAACTGAAGATATACCATGCACTCATTTGTCCGCAGTCGTCATTACCTCCAAGTCCGTCGGATGCAGGCTGGTACTGCTTTTTAAGGATCATGCGTACACGTTCACCTGCTTTCCATGCCTGGTCGGTCCAGTTATATAAATATGCAGCATGATGTGCAGGTTCATTGCCATGAACATAGTTGCCAATGATACCTTCACGAGTGATGTCTTCTGTATCGGCAAAGAACTCATCAGGCAAATGCATGGTGAACAATGAATCAAGATGTGTTACAAATCTTTTCTTTCCTCCCATCATCGATATCATCGTTGATGGATCCTGCGGTACATACAAACTGTAATTCCATGCGTTGCCTTCAATGAAACCCTGGTTGTGCGTACTCAACACATCGAACTCTTTTTGAAATGTCCCATCTGATTTCTTGGGACGCATAAAGCCAATCGAGGCATCGTAAACATTCTTCCAATTGTTCGATCGCTTGATGAATTCTTCATACACATCCATGCGATTAAGTTTCTTTGCAGCCTGCGCAATTGACCAATCATCATATGCATATTCCAATGTCATAGATACCGATGATCCGCGTTTGTCCGAAGGCACATAACCTAATGCCATGTACGAATCGATTCCATCAAAGAAGCCCGAGCGCGCGGTTTGAACACATGCATCAAGTGCTTTATTTGCATCGAATGATATATTTCCATTCACGATCGCATCCGCAATAACAGATGTGCTATGATAACCGATCATGCACCAGTTTTCATTTGCGTAGTGCGACCAGATCGGCAGCATATGCTCTGCACTTTGATCGTAATGCGCTAGCATGGAACTTACCATATCTGCATTTCGCTTCGGTTGAACGATGTTGAAAAAAGGATGTAGTGCACGATAGGTATCCCAGAGAGAAAAGGTCGTGTAATTGGTAAAGTCTTTTGCTACATGAACATTTTGATCCAGTCCTTTATACTGTCCGTTCACATCCATGTATGTGGTAGGACCAAGGAACGTATGATACATTGCAGTATAGAAATTCACCATGTCATCATTACTCAACATGTTCACATTGATACGATTCAATTCTTTATTCCACTGGTCCTGACCTTGTTTCTTATATGCGTTGAAATCCCAGTGTGGTGTTTCAGCACGAAGATTCTCCAGTGCGTTTGCAGTGCTTACAGGGGATAATGCAAATTTCAGTTTGATCGCTTCATTTTCTTCAGTTTTGAAATCGAAGTACGCACGTATCTGTTCTCCTGCTATCTCGGGAAAATTCTTCGATTGATTGAACCGCCCCCAGAAGCCGCGATACACCTGGTTTTTAGAAAGGTTTTTGTTTCCATATTGATAGAATGGTTTGGAGAATGACATCGCGAAATATACCGTGCGTGTTCTTGCCCATCCGTTTGTCTGACGGTAGCCTGTTATCAATGTATCGTTTTCAATTCGCACATAAGTCCATACGTTCTTATCCGGATAATTGTAAATGCCGTGCATCAAATCAAGAATAATGTGTGCACTATCGCTCTTTGGAAATGTATATTGATGCACGCCAACACGGGTAGTTGTTGTTAACTCTGCAAGAATATTATGATCGTCAAGTTTAACCTTATAATAGTTTGGTTCTGCAGATTCATTCTTATGGGAAAATGCCGAACGATATCCATCCTGCGGACGGTCTTCTGTTCCGGGATTCAATTGCAATGCGCCCACAGTAGGCATGATGAGGAAATCGCCAAGGTCTGAATGACCCGTTCCACTGAAATGAGTATGACTGAATCCAACAATGGTAGGATCGTTGTACTGGTAGCCCGCGCAGTATTTGTACACGTCTTTGTTATAACGACCGTTGAGCTCGTATGGAATTGTATCGGTATCAGGACTCAATTGTACCGCGCCAAAGGGCACTGTAGCACCAGGATAAGTATGTCCCATTTTTTCGGTGCCGATAAAAGGATTCACATACTGAATCAGATTTCGTTGCTGTGAGAACGAGGCGATCGGAAATAGAAGAAGTAGTAAGAAGCGCATGATAAAAGACTGATAGATGGTTACTAAAAGAAAACAGTCGGACTAACCAGCCCGACCGTCATAAATTTATTCGTTTGAAAGTGAGAAAGGATAGCTTTCCTTTTTTGTACCGCGACTCTTACTCGGAGTTGCAGACATCGTGAAGTTGAGAGTACCGCCTTTCATCAGGTCAAAATGTTTGAGGTAATTTTTGTCGGTAGACTTACCATTAAGTTTAACATCCTGAACATAGAAATTCTTGTCGCTGTTGTTAGGAGCAGCGATCACCAGTTTCTTTCCGTTGTCAAGTGACACTGTTACCTTCTTGAACAAAGGTGTTCCAATAACATACTCATCTACACCAGGACAAACAGGATAGAAGCCCATTGCAGAGAATACATACCATGCAGAGGTTTGACCATTGTCTTCATCTCCACAATATCCGTCAGGAGTTGGTTTGTACAGGCGATTCATTGCTTCGCGAATCCAATACTGCGATTTCCAGGGCTGGCCGGCATAGTTATAAAGATAAAGCATGTGTTGGATCGGCTGGTTCCCATGAGCATACTGACCCATGTTCATGATCTGCATTTCGCGGATCTCGTGGATCACACCACCATAATAGCTATCGTCAAAAACAGGAGGCATGATGAACACCGAATCAAGCATGCGAACAAACCAATCGTTTCCTCCCATCAGCTGCTTCAGTCCTTCGATATCATGAAATACGCTCCAGCTATAGTGCCAGCTATTTCCTTCTGTGAATGCATCGCCCCATTTCAAAGGATTAAAAGGAGACTGAAACTTTCCATCCTGATTTTTTCCACGCATCAATTTTGATTCGGGATCAAAGAGATTCTTATAGTTCAGGCTGCGCTTGCGATACAATTCAATGTCCTCTTTCGGAGCCTTGATCGCTTTTGCAAGCTGGTAAATAGTGAAATCGTCGTAAGCATATTCAAGCGTACGGGCAGCATTCTCATTGATCTTAACATCATAGGGAACATAACCAAGTTCGTTGTAATACTTTACGCCTTTGCGACCAACAGCGGTCATGGGGCCTTCATTGTTTGCACCATGCTTCAATGCTTCATACAGCGTATTGATGTCGTATCCGCGAAGACCTTTGATGTATGCATCTGATACAACTGAAGCTGAATTATTTCCTACCATGATGTCGGCAAAACCAGGGCTAGACCATTCCGGAAGAAATCCGCCTTCTTTATAATCATTGATCAGTCCTTCCTGCATTTCCTTGTTGATCTCGGGGAACGCAAGGTTTAAGAAAGGATAGAGCGCACGGAATGTATCCCAGAAACCAGTGCCGCCAAACATGTAGCCCGGAAGGGTCTTGCCGTTGTATGGACTGTAATGCACCATTTTATTATTCGCATCAAATTCATACAAACGCTGAGGGAATTGTAATGTGCGATACATACAGGAATAGAATGTTCTTACCTGCTCCTGCGTACCACCTTCAACAAGTATCTTACTCAACTGCTTGTTCCATGCAGCTTTTGATTTGTTTTGTGTAACGTCGAAAGTTTCTTTGCCTACCTCACGATCAAGATTCAGTTGAGCCTGTTCGATGCTTATGAAAGATGATGCCACTTTCATATTCACTTTCTCGCCACGCTTGGTCTTGAAACCAACAACTGCGCCTGCATGATCTACAGTGAGCTCGAGTTTATCTTTAATAAGTTCCTTTCCACTTGTGGTTTGTGCGAAAGTGAATGGCTTGTCGAGTTGCACGACGAAATAATTTTTGAAGTTTGGAAGAGGACCGCGACTATATTTCGTTGAATAGCCTATGATCTTTCTTTCTTCAGGGATCACTTTGATGTAGGAGCCTTTGTCGAAGGCGTCAATTACAATAAGCGACGTGTCTGACTCGGGAAAAGTGAAACGAAACTGTGCGGCTCTTTCTGAAGTGGTCAATTCAGCGGTTACATCGTGATCGGCGAGATACACGCTGTAGTAATAAGGCTTAACTATTTCAGCTTTATGAGAGAACCATGATGCGCGATCGTCCTGGTTGAATTTCAACGAACCTGTTACGGGCATAATTGCAAACTGGCCGTAATCGTTCATCCATGGCGAAGGCTGGTGCGTTTGTTTGAAGCCGCGGATCTTATCGGACGCATAAGTATATCCCCATCCGTCGCCCATCTTGCCGGTTTGAGGCATCCAGAAATTCATGCCCCAGGGAACAGCGATCGCCGGGTATGTATTACCATTCGATAAACTTGGTTTTGAATCGGTACCCATTAAAGGATTCACCCATTCAACAGGGTCTGTTACTTTGTCCACCAACGGTGCGTATTGCGCGAATACGGAGGAGGAGGTTAGAGCGACAAGCAAAGCAGTGAAAAGATTCTTCATGATCGTTGAATATTTGTAATGTGCTAGTGTGCTAGTTGCTAGTGTGCTAGTGTGCTAGTATGCTAGTGTGGTAGTGTGCTAGTGTGCTAGTGAGCTAGTGTTCTAGTG
>JAEZGS010000018.1 GCA_023437225.1 Bacteroidota bacterium
CTTCCCGCTTTCCGCTTCCCGCTTCCTGTAAAAATCCGCTTCCTGCTTTCCGCTTTCCGCTTTCTGTATATATCCGCTTCCCGCTTTCCGCATTCCGCTTCCTGTTAAAAGGTGTTGATAAAATCCGTCGTGAGCATTTGATTTCCTGATTGCCGTTTCGCTATTTTTGAAAAAATTTCTACCCTGCTGACTGTACATTACCAGAACGAGAAAGTGGAAGCCGGTTGTGACGAAGCTGGTCGGGGATGCCTTGCAGGGCCAGTGTTTGCAGCTGCGGTAATACTTCCACCGGGTTTTTATCATCCATTATTGAATGACTCCAAACAGGTTAGCGAAGACCATCGTTATGAATTGCGTTCCTATATCAAAAAGAATGCAATCGCTTATGCGGTGGCACAGGTAGATCACGAAGAGATCGATAAGATCAACATTCTTAAAGCGTCTTTCAAAGCCATGCATCTGGCGATCGACAAACTGAGGAAGCGACCTCAATTGTTGCTGATCGATGGAAATCGTTTTACACCTTACAAGCGTGTAAAACATGAATGCATTATTAAGGGCGATGGGATCTATGCTTCCATTGCGGCGGCAAGCATCCTCGCAAAGACTTACCGCGACGATTACATGCGGTCACTTCACAAAATGTATCCGCATTACTGCTGGCAAAGCAATAAGGGATACGGAACCGAAGAACATCGTAAGGCCATCACGGAATTCGGATTGTCTCCATATCATCGTAAGACCTTCGCTACCTGCGAAGCACAGTTAAATCTCTTCCCGGACGAGGAACAATTGATATTGAGTTAGTGTGCTAGTGTGCTAATAGGTTAGTGTGCTAGTATGCTAATATGCTAGTGTGCTAATAGGTTAGTGTGCTAGTATGCTAATAGGTTAGTGTGCTAGTATGCTAGTGTGCTAGTGTGCTAATATGCTAATGCTGATCCCCGTTTCTCTGTTTCTCCGTTTCTCTGTTTCTCTGTTTCTCTGTTTCTCCGCTCCTCCTTTCCTGCCATTCATGTTTCAGCATGCCGAAATAAATTGAATCACGCCGGCGATTGGAATGCATTTGCATATGGCTTCGCAAGACCCCTTCAGGTGTCATCCCCACCTTTACCAATGCGGCCTTTGCCCGTTCGTTCAAGTTATCCGTTTTGATCTCAACCCGCTCCATTTCCATCACCTCGAAAGCATAACTGAGCATCGCAAACTTCGCATGTTGATTGATGCCGGTGCCCAGAAATGGGTTGGCAAGCCATGTCCAGCCGATCTCTAATCGCTTGTCGTACCACGAAATATTGGCATAACTCGATGTGCCACAGACCAGGTTTGTTTCTTTTTCAACGATGGTAAACGGCATCCTTAACTTCTTTACATATGCAGTTAGTGCCTCACCAATCCACTCATTCATTTCGGATTCGATCGACAAGTCCTTTGTAAAATATTTCCAGGTGTTCGCATCGGTATCGAGCGACTTAAACACCTCCAGGTCAGATGGCTGCATACAGCGAAGCAGTACCCGCGATGTGCTGAGTTGAAGGTCAGGATGAAAATAACGATCAAACAAGTTGCTGTTCATAAATGAGCATTGTCAATGGAAGTTAGAATTGCCTATCGGACAAAAAAATGCCAGCGATGGATATCGCCGGCCTGTGCTTACCTCTGAAACCACAAAAAGAAAACGTTTCACATATAATCAATGGCTTGCTGTGAACAAGTCCTTGAATTGGGTCAATTTAAAAACGAGCCTATAATATTTTTAGAGAACAATGTCCCGAACTTTACTTTAACCATACGGATTACAGACGGGTCTCGGAAATCGATTCTGGGTACTTAAGATCAAAAAGAAATTGGATGGTTGAGGAGGAACTTGGATTAGAACTCAGTTGAGTCTTAACTGATTGGGCAGGTTAAAAATAGAAAGTGTTTTGATATATTTCAATTTTTCGGATAAAATTTTTTTAATCAAGCAGCGAAACTGCAAAATGATGGCATAACTAATGCAAAGCTTTTAATACTATGATGATTCATATACATCCACAGAACCCGCAGCCACGCAACATCCGCACGGTAGTAGATAAGCTGGCCGATGGTGGTGTTATCATATATCCGACGGATACTATCTATGGTTTGGGGTGCGACATCTTTCAGCATAAAGCCATAGAGCGGATTTGTCGCATCAAGAACATTGATCCGCAAAAAGCACATTTGTCGTTTATCTGCTATGATCTTAGTGACCTGAGTCGCTATACAAAAAGCATTTCAACGCCGATGTACCGGATGCTTAAGAATTACCTTCCCGGTCCTTACACCTTCATCCTTCCTGCCAGCAGGGAGGTTCCAAAGATCCTCAAGAGCCGTAAGGATACAATTGGATTACGTGTGCCTGATTGTGTGATTGCAAGAACGATATTGAAGGAATTGGGCCATCCGATTTTAAGCACATCACTACCGGGTGAAATGGTGGAGGAGTATACCGATCCTGAATTAATGCACGATAATTTTCACAAGCTTGTCGACCTGGTCATTGACGGAGGTGCCGGTGGTATGACGCCGTCAACGATCGTTGATTGCACGGGAGATGAACCGGTTGTGGTAAGGCAGGGATTGGGCGAGTTTGAAGTGACAGAAATGTGATTTGAGAATTGAGAACCTTTTACGATTCCCAATTCCCATTTCCCAATTCTTTATGCAATGCTCCACGTCTCGTTTCCCTTCAACAGCTTATCAAGATTGCCGGGGCCTTTGGAGGTGATCACTTCTTCGATCTGCAGGTTCAGCATTTCCTCATAACAGGGCCTGTCGGTCTCATAAAATACCCCGAATGGTCTTGGAAGATGCCCTTCACTGCCCGGATCGTCGAACATTCTCACTAATATCTGTGCTTTATAAAAATCTCTTTCATCATGAACCCATAGGTCATCAACACTGTACTGATCGCCGAGTTCAACAACTACGGGATGAAATCCATCGAGCTTTATTCCTTTGTTTCGGTTCGCGCCAAATACCAATGGCTGCCCCTGTTCCAGGAAAATGGTTTCCTCGAGTTTGGTTCCTTTCTCCGTAAATATTTCAAAAGCTCCATCATTGAAGATGTTGCAATTCTGGTAGATTTCGAGGAATGACGCACCCTTATGATTGTTTGCCCGAATGAGCATTTGCTGAAGGTGTTTCGGATCGCGATCCATACTTCTCGCAACGAAGGTAGCATCGGCACCCATCGCCAGGGCAAGTGGATTGAAGGGATGATCAAGACTTCCATAAGGAGTCGACTTGGTTACCTTCTTCATCTCCGAGGTCGGCGAATACTGTCCCTTCGTCAAACCATATATCTGATTATTGAACATCAGCATGTTCACATCAAAATTGCGACGAAGCAAATGAATGGTATGATTTCCTCCGATACTTAAACTATCTCCATCACCCGACACGATCCAAACCGACAATTCCGGACGCGTTGCCTTTAATCCGGATGCGATTGCGGTTGCCCTTCCGTGAATGGAATGCATCCCGTAAGTGTTCATGTAATAAGGGAAGCGACTGCTACAGCCGATGCCCGATATGATCACCACATTTTCGCGCGGAATTCCAAGGCCCGGCAGAACTTTTTGCACCTGTGCAAGGATGGAATAGTCGCCACAACCGGGGCACCAGCGTACTTCCTGGTCGGTTGCAAAATCTTTTGCGGTTAAAGCGGTCGGTTGTACGGAGGTTAATAGTTCACTCATAGAAATAGTTAATAAACAAATTTAGCCAATTGACCCTTAAGAATACGCGAATTTTAGCGCGAAGCTTCCTGCTTCAAAAGATACTGAATAATGGCGAGACGAATGTCCGACAGCGGGTGTCCCACTTGCATGATGCGCATGTAGGATTCAACAATACCGGGATTGTCCGGCTTGAGGTACTCCAGGTTAGCTTCCCCACCAGTGAGCAGAAAATCCGTTAATGCTACGCGATATTCTGCATCATTGCTTATCGGTTGATCACGCACGCGGAAAATACCCCCAACACTGTCATAGGTCACGGGATAGGTATGCAGATAACCGCCGATCCCCTTGTTTTGAAGGCCCGATCTCAATACCTGGTTCAGAAGGCTTCCCTTCATCCGAACTTCGGCTATACCTCCACCAAAGGGCAGGCTTCGGATGATATCGTACTGGCTAACCGGCGCAAATAGTACATCGTCGAGCCGAATCGAGCCCGCATTCATGATCACAAGGTCAGCTTCCGGCGCCGCATCTTTCATTGCCCGGACGATGATCTCGCTGAAGTTTGAAGGCCGATGGCGAATGATGATCTCACGTGCTTCGAGTGAATCTTTTCCTGTGTAAACGACTTTGTCGGCATCGAAGCCAAGGGTCGAATAGCTTTCATTGGCAACATTCATCCACTTCTGCACAACCTGTTCTGTTGCCGGATCGGCCTGAAGTGTCTCGTCGACATTTGTCAATACCGGCTTCACTTCTACCCGTTTTTTTCGTTTGTTGATGGTCATTTCGTTTACAAAAGCGGTGCGACCGTTAGCATGTGCCTTTGTGATAAAGAGTTTTCCATGCTTCGCGAAGCGCAAATCGTGTTCATGACCACCCATGATCAGTGCCAGTCCGGGTAAGGCCTGCGCAAGTTTTTCATCTTCTTCCATCGCCTGGTGAGTAATGGCTACCACCGCATCGCAGGAATCTTTGATCCCGTTATAGATCTCGATTGCTGTAGCGTTTGGATCGGTATAGCTCACATAATCCGCTTTATTGAAAGGGAGTGTTATGCCGATATAACCGATGCGTGCAGTGGTACCATCTGCATCGCGGTATTCGCGGATCATGTAAGTAGGCAATGCAATCGAATCACCTGCTGAGTACTTTTTGAATGGGGCCTCGGGACCTGCCGGTGTGAACGAATTTGAGGAGATTATCTGGAACGAAGATTCATTCAGTCGCGCCTGGAACTCTTCTTTTGTGATGTCGAACTCGTGGTTACCGAGAACTGCCAGGTCGAAGCCGGCAGCGTTCATTGCATCGACCATTTGGGCACCCCGAACACGGACGCCGTTGTGTTTGAGCGAATTGAAAACTGAAGGACTCAGGTAATCACCTGCCATTACCATCACTGTGTTGGGATTTTTAGCTTGTTCGCGACGTTTCAGAGATGCGAGACGCGCAAGGCCACCTTCTTTTCCACCGGATACGGGAGAGATCTCGTAAACGTCATTCACCTGGACGTAGGTAATGGTGATCTTGCCGTCGTTGCTGGAACCAGGCTGTGATGTCTTGCACGAACCCAATGCTGCAACAACTAGCAGCAGGGATAGATATCGTTTCATAAGCAGAAGTTGAACAGCAAAGTAAGACAGATAATTGGAGAAACGGAGGAACGGAGAAACGGATAATCGGAGAAACGGATAATCGGAGAAACGGATAATCGGAGAAACGGAGAAACAGAGAATTTCTAAAATCCGCTTTCTGCTTCCCGCTTTCCGCTTTCCGCTTCCTGCTTTCCGCTTTCTGCTTTCCGCTTTCTGC
>JAEZGS010000017.1 GCA_023437225.1 Bacteroidota bacterium
AATGGGAAATGGGAAATGGGAAATGGGAAATGGGAAATGCAATTTAAGCCGTCAGAACATTTTGAGCTTCCACAAAACCTTTCCATTTTGCATGTAATACTTTACTTCGCCGCGATAGGCATTAAGATCCACCTGCTGCGATTCGTTGTAATTAGTGATATCCTGAACGTGCTGATCAAAAGAAAATATCATATTGTCGGCATCAACAATTTTAAATCTTACATCTTTATATGGGAAGCCGGTGAAAACCTGGCGATACCGGGCATCTTTATACATCAATTCTTCTTTAGAGAGCGGCCATGAACCGTAACGTTCCCGGAAGTCTGCAATGCTTTGCACCAATACCATCGAAGGCTTAGCCCGCTGCTGATCACGTTTTGAGCGTACAGAGTATGTTGTATACTGGCAGCTTGCAAATGTGAGCACTAATGCAATCACTGGCAACAATGCAAGTGTATAATATCTGGAGTTCATGGTAGCTGAAATAAAGTGCAATGGTACAACAAGTATGGAGCCTCTCCGCAAACTTATTGTATGAGCGGCTTGAAATGTTGTTATGCTTATCGTGTTGTTTACAATTCTGAAAAATCTGCGAAAAACATTTAATATAAATAGGTTTTTATTGTTTACTTTGTAATCCAAAGTACTTTTTAAAATGATTTCTGAGGTGTTAAGTGCAGAGGTGGGGGTGAAACACCAAATGTTTGTTTCAGCGGATTCTATCGTCCGGAAGATTTGGGGTAGGAGCGATACTGTCCTTTTCATCTTTGCGGGTGCTGCCGCGGAGTTTGCCGTGAACAAGGCAGTAGACTGGCTGTATTTTACTGGTAAGCTTCCCTCCGATCCGTTAGGACGTTTGTTCAGCACCGTAGGCTATGCAAAGAGTATTGTGTTTGCACCGACCCTGCAAGCTCATAAAGCCATCGACGCAATGACCAGGATACATAATAACGTTGAGCTTCATCGCGACTTAAAGATCCCGGACTGGGCTTATAGGGACGTTCTGTTTATGCTGATCCATTATTCTATAGCTGCACACGAATTGTTGGAAACAAAGTTGACGGACGATGAAAAAGAGGAAGTGCACAATGTTTTTTATCGCGTTGGATGCAGGATGGGTCTTAAAGAACTTCCTTCCAATTATCATCAATGGAAAACCGCAAGAGAGGAGCACATGTTGAAAGATCTTTGCAGAAGTAGCTATACTGATGATCTCTTCAAACAATATAAAAAGCACCTGGGCATGCTACGCTTTTTTTTCCTGGTTGAGGTGCAAAAACTCCTGGTGCCAAAATATGTTCTCCAGGAGTTGGGATTTAATAGCATGACCATCGCAGGACCTTTGATCACCATATATAAGATGTTTAGATTTTTCAAAGCCGATTGGCTGATCAAAGATCTGTTGCTCCCTGCTGCTTATAAACTGCAGGTCAAAAAGTTGGATGTCCATGCTATATAATTTTCAATTCAAAACGTCAATACAATGCATCACACCATGCTTCACAAACCGGTTATCACTAACATCATCAGCTCGATCTTTGGTCTTTTATTTCTTGCCATTGCAGTGCTCAATATGCTTTATGGCAACGATTTCTGGTTTGGCGTGATGATCGCCAACCTGTCACTGCTTTATTTTCCTCCGATTCCTGAAATGATCAGAAAGGTCACAGGCTTTTCCGTTCATTGGAGTGTAAAGTTGGTGATCGCATTGTTCATTCTCTGGTCGGCCGTTGGTGTGGGTGAACTATTCGACAAAATCGAAATGATGAAATCTGATATCTGATCACACTGTCAACATACCTCTGAAGCCTCTTGCGGCATAATAGGATGAAGCGCCGTTGTGATACGTAAAAACCCTTCCGTATCGAAAGTCGCCAAACAATGCGCCGCCGAGCTTCCTAACATCGGAAGGCGTTTTGAGCCAACTGGAAGTTTTTGTATCGAATGGCCCCAGGTCCTGCAATGCGCGATATTGATCTTCATCCAGCATCTCTATACCCATTTCGTGGGCGAAGTCCATAGCATTATGTGCAGGCTTGTTTTCCTTTCGGGAGTCTAATGCATCCCTGTCATAACAGATGCTTCGCCGACCGGTTGGAGTTTCAGCGGAACAATCGCAAAATATATACGACCCGGTTTTCTCATCCTTGCCGATGACGTCCGGTTCGCCGCCTGTAGCTTCCATTTGATGCAGCGACCATAGTTTGTCGGGGTTTGTTTGCAGTCGCAACTGCACATCGTCCCATTTGATATTTTTATGGCGATTCGCATGTTTGGTGAAACGTGTTTGCAAAACGGAGAGTAGTTCATCGGCCTGTTGCCGGGTAAGTTGTTTTTTTACTGTACTAGCCACGGGAGAATATTTGAATTCTAAGGTAAAATTTCAATTGCAATTTTGGATAGAACCGTTCGAATCCGTAATATTGCCCTCCCAATTCAGCGAGCCCTGGTGGCGGAACTGGTAGACGCGCTGGACTCAAAATCCAGTGATAGCAATATCGTATCGGTTCGATTCCGATCTAGGGCACAGACAAAAGCCTTGATTCTTAAACGATCAAGGCTTTGTATTTTTATGATTGATCTACCGCTTTCTGCTTCCCGCTTTCCGCTTCCCGCTTTCTGTTTCCCGCTTCCCGCTTTCTGCTTTCCGCTTTCCGTTAATCACAACAACTCTTTTTCGGAAATAAAATTTTCCTCATCACTCTCCATATCTGCCGGATAATTTTCATACTGCGAAATTGTTGCTATTTTGGATGCATATCGTCTGTCCAAAGTTACTATTATGATAAAAATCGGCTTAATCCGTGAAGGAAAAATTCCCAGCGATAACCGCGTGGCCCTGACTCCCGCTCAATGTAAATGGATAAAGAAAAACCTGCCTGAAGTATCCATACATGTGCAATCCTCGAGCACCCGCTGCTTTTCCGACAAAGAATATATCAACGCCGGAATTGAAGTGTCTGACAATGTTGATCAATGCGACATACTGCTCGGCATCAAGGAAGTTCCTGTTTCTATGTTGCTTCCTAATAAAAAATATCTCTTCTTTTCACATACAAAGAAAAAACAACCTCAAAACCAGCAATTGTTTCGTGCACTTCTCGACAACGGAATTACTCTTATTGATTACGAATGCCTGGAACACGAAGATGGTCAGCGGATTTTGGGCTTTGGATTTTTCGCGGGAGTAGTAGGTGCGCATAACGGGATAATGGCCTATGGCAATAGAACAGGCGCTTATTCACTGGAGAGAGTCTACAAGCAAAACAGTTTACGCGAACTGATCCATACTTACTTTGGACTTAAGCTTCCAAATATAAAGATCGCTGTTACCGGCTCCGGTCGCGTTGCTCATGGCATCCTCGAAGTGATGACGCTCATGGAGATCATTGAAGTTGAGCCGGAAGAATATTTGCAAAGAAACTTTCCTTATCCTGTGTTTACACAGTTAAAAGGTGCGGGTCTGTACCAACATGTGCTGACAGGTAACTATAATCGCGACGATTTTCACGCCCGGCCGGCGGATTATATTTGCAAATTCCATGAATACGTAAGCACCACGGATATCCTCATGAATGGAATTTATTGGGATACGCAGATACCACGTTTGTTCGAGATCGAAAACATCAACGACGATGATTTCAATATTAGAACCATCGCAGATATAACTGACGATAAAGGTGGATCAGTGCCCTGCAATCTTGGTGATTCAACGATCGAAGATCCTGTCTATGGAATTGATCGCACAACTCGCCAGATCACTGCACCATATCTTCCGAACTCCATCGATATAATGGCTGTGGGTAATCTTCCCAATGAACTCCCACGAGATGCCTCCCGGTATTTTGGTGAGATGCTCATCAAACATGTAATGCACGACCTGGTGACGAATGGGTCAGAGATGATTGACAATGCTACCATTATTCGTAGCGGCAAAATCACTCCGCGATATGCATATTTGAAAGATTATGCATACGAAAACCAAACCGTTACAGCGACAGGTAATAATCTTTCATCATTTCAATAAATGCTTCGCTGTACTCATTTTTACCACGAATCGAAATTTCTTCAGTGATCATATTACATGGATCTTGTTGAAGGAGTAACATCGCACGGAAGTAATCATGTTTTAATGTCTGTCTCACAAAGGTGGCGCGACTTAGATAGAAACCGTTTTGTACAGCCATGGATTTAAATGAATCGTAACGATGATAGGGTAGAAGCACGGCGAGCTTTCCTGAATTGTTCAGAAATTTTAGAGAAAGATTGATAAGGTCGCGGAAACCAAAGCTTATGCTGTGTTTTGCCAGTTGTTCAGCTTCTGAATCGGAAGGAAGGTCATTCTCATAAAACGGTGGATTGGAAATAATGAGATCATATTTTTTTCCAAAATCAAAAGTCCTTGCATCGCTGTTGAAGATCTGGAATCTTTCTTTCCATTCGTTTTGAGATATGTTTTCGCTGAGCTGCGAATAACAATCTGTGTTGATCTCAATGCCATCGATGTTTGCATCAAGTTGCTGAGCGAGCATCATCATCAACAAGCCGGTACCACTGCCAACATCTAATACAGAGGTTAAATGGCTCGAATGCGATGCAACCCATGAGCCGAACAAACATGCATCTGTGCACACTTTCATGGCACAGCGTTCCTGGTGAATGATAAATTGTTTGAACCGGAAGTAAGTGTTTGCCACAACTTGATAGTTTACCACTCTGCACGTGCAGATGGTTGTATACTTAATGGCGCAAAGTCACCTTCCTTAAACTTATAATAGGCGGAAATTGCAATCATCGCCGCATTGTCTGTGCAATACTCGAACGCAGGCACATATGTGTTCCAGCCTGCTTTCTGTCCCATCTCGATAAATGAGTTTCGCAGTCCGCTATTTGCAGAAACACCTCCTGCAAGACAAATATGTTTTATGCCTGTGGCCAGCGCGGCTTTTTTCAACTTATTCAAAAGAATGGTAACAATTCTTTTTTGAATCGATGCACATATATCATCCAGGTTGTTTTGGACAAAAAAGGGATCGTTTGCAGTATTGTCCTTTAGAAAATAAAGAATTGCCGTCTTCAAACCACTAAAACTGAAATTAAGTCCCTGTATCTGTGGCTCCGGAAACTTAAAGCGTTCAGCGTTTCCTTTCACGGCATACCGGTCGATCAATGGTCCTCCCGGATACGGAAGGCCGAGTATTTTTGCGGATTTATCAAATGCCTCACCTGCAGCGTCGTCCAGTGTTTCTCCAATTACTTCCATGGAAGTGGGGGAATTACATTTTACAATTTGTGTATGGCCTCCGCTAACAGTAAGACAAAGGAAAGGGAATGATGGCTTTGGTTCATCAATCAGGTTTGCCATAACATGCGCCTGCATATGATGCACCGCAATTAATGGAATATCTAATGATGCCGATAATGATTTTGCGAACTGTGACCCCACCAGCAATGAACCAATAAGTCCCGGTGCCTGGGTGAATGCAATGGCAGAAAGATCTTTCAATTCTACGCCCGCTTCCTTTAATGCCTTATCCACTACAGGCACAATGTTTTGCATGTGCGCGCGTGATGCCAGTTCAGGAACTACTCCGCCATATTCTTCATGTACTTTTTGAGTGGCAATATGATTTGACAAAATCTTTCCATCTACACAAATGGAAGCCGATGTTTCATCGCACGAGGACTCAATCGCAAGGATCCTGATCAACATATTTTATTTAAAGCCGCAAGCTAAATCATTTACTTCTTATCGCCACCACGGGATCCATTCGTGATGCGATCGAAGCAGGAGCAATGCCCGCAATGATTCCAACCAACACACAGATACTGATTGCCATGATCATGATATCGAAAGAGATAAACAACGGAAATCCTAGTACTGCGCTAAATATCTGGGTGAGTATGAACACCAGCAGTAAACCGATTGCGCCTCCCATGATACATAAGAATGCAGATTCGAGCAGGAACTCTGTAAGTATCGTAGATCTCGGTGCACCAAGTGCTTTCTTAAGTCCGATCTGACTGGTGCGTTCGCGCACAGTAACAAACATGATATTAGCAACACCAAACATCCCAACAACGAGCGACAATGCAGCTATTGCCCAACCACCTTTGTTGATGTTGCCAAAGATATCGCTGGCGAATTGGCTGAATGCATCTACGTCATTCAGAGAAAAATCATCGTCCTGCGTGGGCTTCAACTTTCTCAGTGAGCGCATAGCGCCCTGCAATTCGTCTTTCAGTGCTGCAATAGGCACATCATCCTGCGCTTTGACAATGATTTTTGGGTTGGCCCATTTTTCGGGAATCAGTGTTTTAAAATAACCGCGTGACATGATGATGCTTTTGTCAAATTCCCAACCGCCGATGATGCTCTTTCCCTGCTTTTTGATCAATCCTGCTACCACCGCGGTTTTGCCGCCCTTTAATTGTACTTCCTGGCCCAATGCTTTAACCGGGTTTCCAAATAAAACTTCTGCAACCTCATTCCCCATAAGGATGGCATTCGATGAGAAGTCATAGTCAGATTGCTGTAATGAACGACCCAGCACAACTTCAACGTTTTGTATGGCGAGGAAATCCTGCGTTACTCCGTAATAAACTATACCTGAGAACAGATTGTCCTGGAACTCCACATTTTCAACAATGTCCATTTCAAACGCAACATGCGAAGCAAGTTTTACCTTGTTTCTAAGTGCTTCCATCTCCTCGAATTTTGGCTCTGGTCGTTTAATGTATTTCCACCATGGATAATCATTGCCACCGGAGTACTCCCATTTATCAACATATACAGTATTGCTTCCGAGCGACTTAATGTCCTTTTGTATGGCCTGTTCCAGACTGTTTACTGTAGAAAGTACACTGATGATGCAAAAGATACCGATGGTAACGCCGAACAAGGAAAGGAAGGTTCTTAATTTGTTCGACCTGAATTCCTGCAACGCCATTTTAAGGCTGCTCCAGGTTATTTCAAGAAATTTTCGCATGTTTCAAATGTAAAACATAGTTTCATTGATGTTGATAAAATTTACTTGAATGGCAGATGAACCATAAGAGTTTACGCAAACAACCATTTGATATGATACAAATTGAAACGAATGAAATGCTTGTTAAGATAAATGAAGCAGGTGCGGAGTTGACAAGTGTGTTTCATAAACGATTTGAACTGGAATACATGTGGAAAGGAGACCCACAATTCTGGGCTAAGCATTCTCCTGTATTATTTCCAGTTGTCGGTGCTTTAAAAGAAAATAAGTATTACTACCACTTTGAGTCTTACAATCTGCCACGTCATGGTTTCGCTCGTGAGAGAACCTTTCAGCTTCTCAACCAAGAAGCGGACAAGGCAACTTTTGTATTGAAAAGCGATGAGAAAAGCCTTGCGATCTATCCATTTCATTTTGAGTTCCTGGTAAATTACGAGGTCCGAGACAGCTCCCTGAACGTGTCCTACGAAATCATTAACACAGGAAATGAAGAAATGTATTTTTCACTGGGAGCACATCCGGCATTTGCGGTACCACTGACCAACGACACACATTATGAGGATTATTTCTTATTATTTGAAAAGCCCGAGAATGCCAACAGGTGGCCGATTTCAGCGGATGGCCTGATTGAGCCGGAGTCAAAGGGATTTCTAAGCGGAACGAAAAAGCTTGCATTAAGGAAAGACTTGTTTTATGAAGACGCGCTTGTCTTCAAGGATCTGAAATCTGAAAAGATTTCCATCAAAAGCGATTTTCATGAACACGGACTGGACTTTTTCTTTGAAGGTTTCCCGTATTTCGGCATATGGGCGGCAAAAAATGCACCTTTCGTGTGCCTCGAACCATGGTGCGGAATTGCAGACAGTGTGAATGCCGACCAGCAGCTCGTTCATAAAGAAGGAATCAATAGGTTGGCACCCACTAAATCGTTTAAGCGAAACTGGAGTATTTCTATTTATTGAGTTGCCTAATGTTTTCCCGCTCGTTTCTTGATCATTCCACCGCGGGTATCCTTAATGCTATGCATTACAACGAATGCTTCATCATCTATAAGGTAGATCTCGTTTTTTAAACGGGTCACTTCGAGTCGTGTTACCACTGTGAAAACGATTTCCGTTTCCTTATCAACGTATCCTTGTTTTCCAAATCCCCCAACCCCACGATATACGGTGATTCCGCGACCAAGTTTCGAGGTAATCATATGACGGATGTCGGCGCTCTTATGCGATATAATGGTAACGCCGGTGTATTCCTCAATACCCTCGATGAGAAAGTCTACAGTTTTGGACGCCGATAAATAGGTGAGCATTGAGTACAACGCGGCTTCGATCCCGAGGAAATAAACAGCAGAAGTGAAGATCAGAATATTGATCATCATTATAATGTCACCAATAGTAGCGGTTCCCTTTCTGCTTAAATGAATGGCAAGGATCTCTGTGCCATCCAAAACAGAACCACCGCGAATGGCAAACCCGATACCTGCACCCAGGAAGAAACCACCAAAAACGGCAACAAGTAGTTTGTCGTTGGTGACTGTAGGATATTCTATAAAATTGAGGCACAGTGCCAGCCCTACAATTGCGGCTGCGGCTTTGAAGCTAAAGGCTTTGCCCATATGCCTGTATGCGAGAAAAATGAAGGGCAAATTGACAATTATTATGATCAGGGAGAGCGAAAGCCCGGTAATTCTTGTGAGAAGAAGTGATATGCCGGTAGCCCCACCGTCAATGAAATGGTTAGGAAGGAGAAATGACTTCAGGCCGAAACCTGCAGATAATATTCCCAGTGAAATATACAAACCTGCTACAATATTGTTGCGCAGCGTCTTGCGAAACAGGTATTGCTGTTTCCCCTGCCTGTATTGGCTGATAGCCGTAGCAGCATCAACGGTCACAGCCGGTGCAACCCGAACATTTTCCACTACATCTTGTTCCATCTTTTAAGTTAATAGAAATTCCGTTGAGAAGGAAATAGAACTAAGCAAACCTTACCTTTGCGGCTCGAAATTATGAAGTACACTAACGAGATCAATAAGAGGCGAACCTTCGCGATCATTTCACACCCGGACGCCGGTAAAACCACATTGACCGAAAAGTTTTTGCTTTTTGGGGGTGCAATCCAGACTGCAGGAGCGGTGAAAAGCAACAAGATTAAAAAACACGCGACCAGCGATTTCATGGAAATTGAACGCCAGCGTGGAATTTCCGTGGCCACGAGTGTGATGAGCTTTGAATACAGGGGAATTCTTGTAAACCTTTTGGATACACCGGGACACAAAGACTTCGCCGAAGATACTTACAGGACATTGACAGCTGTTGACAGTGTGATACTTGTGGTGGACAGCGTGAATGGGGTAGAAGACCAAACTCGGCGGCTGATGGAGGTTTGTCGAATGCGCGACACGCCGGTTATCGTATTCATTAATAAGATGGACCGCGACGGAAAGAACAGGTTCGACCTACTCGAGGAGATAGAGAATGAATTGAAGATATCGCTACATCCTATGACCTGGCCCATCAATAGTGGTAAGGACTTCAAAGGCGTGTACAACCTGCATGATAAGAACCTGCTTCTGTTCACGGCAAATACTAAGGCAACAGAGGAAGACACATTTAAGATCACTGATCTCGGTGATTCGGCATTGTCGGAAAAACTAGGCGATAAGGACGCCGCCATGCTTCGCGAAGATGTGGAACTGATCGATGGCGTTTATGGTGAACTTAATTCCGATGATTACCTCGCTGGAAAAGTGGCACCGGTATTTTTTGGATCGGCCATTAACAACTTCGGTGTGAGAGAAATGCTTGACACCTTTATACGTATTGCGCCTACACCAAGGAGTCGGGAGACAAGTGCGCGCACTGTAGATGTTTTAGAGGACCGCTTCAGTGGATTTATTTTTAAAATACATGCGAACCTTGATCCCAAGCATCGCGACCGTATCGCTTTTCTACGGGTATGCTCCGGCAGATTTGAGCGTAACAAGTATTTTCATCATGTACGACTGGATAAGGATGTTCGGTTCAGCAATCCATATACGTTTCTGGCGCGCGACAAAGATGTAATTGATGAAGCGTATCCGGGAGATGTAGTAGGATTATTTGATACCGGTAATTTTAAGATTGGGGATACGCTGACAGAAGGAGAGGAGTTTTATTTTACGGGCATTCCATCATTTTCACCTGAGATCTTTAAAGAAGTGGTGAATAAAGATCCGATGAAAACAAAGCAGCTGGAGAAGGGGTTATTACAATTAACTGATGAAGGAGTTGCGCAATTGTTCACGCAGTATGGCGGCAATAGAAAGATCATTGGGTGTGTTGGTGAGCTGCAGTTTGAAGTGATCCAATACAGGTTGTTGCAGGAGTATGGAGCATCCGTTCAGTTCAATTCCGTTCCATTCTATAAAGCCTGCTGGATCACAAGCAAGGATTCCAGAAAGTTGGAAGACTTTATTAAGTTTAAGTCGAGCAACATTGCCCGTGACAAGGACGGACACCTGGTGTACCTCGCCCAAAGTGAGTGGTTTTTAAATACGGAAAGAACCAATAACCCCGATATCGAGTTTCATTTTTCTTCGGAGATACATAAGGAGAACTAGTTGATACGAAATGCGAAATGCTAAATGCTAAATGCAAAGATTAGAGCTATCGTATCTTTCCGCTTGCGTCTTATACACTTCCTGGATAAAGAAAAATATCACCGAATGTCGTTTTTCTCACATTGGTCGTTAAGTTCCGAGGAAGTAGTTTTGACTTATGAAAGACGTGAGGAGACTTCAAATATATCAGGATGCTTATCAGCTGTCGTTAGAAATTTATATTGAAACAAGAAAATTCCCCAGCGACGAAATATTTGGTTTGACAGCACAATTACGCCGTGCAGCTTATTCCATCGCTGCAAATATAGCTGAGGGATATCGAAAAAAATCACCGAAAGAAAAGCTTCACTTTTATAATACTTCCTTGTGTTCGTTAGAGGAATGCAGATACTTTGCGTCACTGGCTACTGATCTAAAGTACATGGAGCATAATAAGTTCGATTCGCGACTTGATCAAGTTGGCCGGAACTTATTCAACTATAGCCAGGCCATAAAGAAAAATCCCATGGAGGGTCTTTGACATTTCACATTAAGCTTTTAGCTTTTTGCTTTTAGCATTTACCTTTTAGCATTTGGCTTTCTATTGCTCCGCCATCACTCCCACATAACTCGATGGGCTGATTGCTTTCAGTTCTTTCTTTATTGCAGATGAAACATTAAGCCCGTCAATAAATTTGTGCATGCTTTCTTTTGTGATTTGTGCATTACCACGCGTAAGATCTTTAAGGACTTCGTAAGGATTGGGATAATTTTCTCTGCGCAAGATGGTTTGAACAGCTTCCGCAACTACCGCCCAGTTCGCTTCCAGGTCGGCCTCAATCTTCGGAGAATTAAGTAATAATTTGCCAAGCCCTTTTTCTATTGACCGAATTGCAAGTAAAGTATGGGCAAGCGGAACTCCGATGTTGCGCAACACAGTGGAGTCGGTCAGATCTCTTTGTAATCGCGAAACCGGAAGCTTCATCGCAAGGTGATCAAACATTGCATTCGCCACGCCAAGATTTCCTTCGGCATTTTCAAAATCAATAGGGTTTACCTTATGCGGCATCGCAGATGAACCAACTTCCCCTTTCTTTACTTTTTGCTTGAAGTAATCCATGGAAATGTATGTCCATAAGTCGCGACAAAAATCGATCAGTATTGTATTCAGTCTTCGAATACCATCAAAATGTGCAGCAAGGTTATCGTAATGCTCGATCTGTGTGGTGAATTGTTGACGTTGTAATCCCAACGACACTTCGACAAAATCATTTCCGAGCTTAACCCAATCTTTTTTCGGGAATGCAATAGCATGAGCGTTGAAATTTCCCGTTGCACCGCCAAACTTTGCCGTAAATGGAACCTGTATAAAAAGTTCCACTTGTTTGCTGATGCGTTCTATGAATACCATGATCTCTTTTCCAAGCCGGGTAGGACTTGCAGGTTGTCCATGTGTTCTGGCCAACATGGGTATTTCGCGCCAGTCATTGGCAAGTATTTGAAGCTGCCTGTTCAGGTTTAATATTGATGGCAGGTATTCATATTCTATAGCATGCTTCCAGGAAAGTGGAATGGCGGTATTATTGATATCCTGCGACGTCAATCCGAAATGGATCCACTCACGCATTTCACCCGCGCCGGCTTCATCCAACTTTTCTTTCAAAAAATATTCAACTGCTTTGACATCGTGATTGGTAACCGCTTCTTTTGCTTTAATATTCTCTGCATCTTCAAGACTGAAGTTTTCTATGACTGCCTTCAATTGCTTTCGGGCGGACGCACTGATCGAAAAAAACTTATGATCTGCAAGGAAAAGAAAGTATTCGATCTCAACCCAAACCCTGTACTTTATCAGGCCAAATTCTGAGAAGTAATCCGATAGCTGTTGAACCTGTTTACGGTAACGTCCGTCTATCGGTGAAATGGCAGTCAGGGCATTTAATTCCATTGAAAATTGATTGTATTTATTCGCGCCTATGAGTTTAACTTTGCGCCGTAAAATTAAACGAATTGGAGAAGATAAAGGTTGGAATTGTGAATTATCTTAATACCCGTCCCCTGTTGTATGGTATTGAGCGTTCATCGTTCCTTAGTGAAATGGAACTTGTAGGAGATTATCCCGCTAACGTTGCAAAGGCGCTACTGGAAAACAAGATTGATATTGGACTTGTACCTGTAGCAATTATCCCTCAGCTATCCGAGTATCATCTGTATACCGATTATGGAATTGGATGCAATGGTAACGTTGCAACAGTTTGCATTTTCAGTGATGTACCGATTTCGGAAGTTGAGTCTGTTATACTGGATTATCAAAGTCGCACCTCTGTGCAGCTTGCACAGGTATTATTGAAAGAATTTTATAAAGTATCACCTAGAATTGTTGCTGCCACTGACAACTTTCAGGAAAATATCAAGGGTACCACTGCGGCAGTGTTGATCGGTGACAGATGCTTCGAGCAGGCAAAGTTATCGAAGTATACTTACGATCTTGGCGAGGCCTGGAAGATTCATACGGGATTGCCTTTTTTGTTTGCAGCATGGATAGCGAACAAGCCGATACCTGAAGATTTCATTGCACGCTTCAATGAAGCAAACAAAATGGGGTTGAATCATATTGAAGAGATAGTCAGTGATCTGAAATATGAGGGGTATGATCTGTTAGAATACTACACGAATAATATTGATTATCGCGTGGATGAATTTAAGCTTCAGGCTTTGAATTTGTTTTTGTCGAAGATGAAACAGCTCTAGCTTGAGTTACATTCCCGTACCAACACTATGCAGGATACTTTGTAGTGAAAACAACCTGTTCCCATCGATTGAAGATGCTGAACTCATTGACCTTCACATTTACCAATGCTGTAGACCGAAGCAATCATTTTTGTGCCTTGTTTGCATTTCCAAATCGATCTGTGGATGGCACCAATGCAATGCTTGAGGCGGGATGCAGGTTATTGCCAGATGCATCCTTCGAATCGCCGTCAAATGGGTAGTATGCCACCAGGCCCCTGTTTAAGTCTACTTGTGCATTAGCATGATTAAAAGGCAGGAAAAATAGTAAAAGAATGATTAGGTTTGCGCCTAAATTCTGGAGCCATCTATGCATCTCGGGTTCGGGATTTCATCGATAAATGTAACGATATCATGGATAAGCAGCAACATTTGAAAAAGAAAGAAATCCTGGTAACTGGAGGAGCGGGATTTGTAGGCTCCAATCTTGTCAGACAGTTGGTAAATCACGGAGCCTCAGTAACTGTGTTGGACGATTTTTTCACGGGATCGCCGGCCAATCTGGAGGGTATCAATTGTAATGTGATCAAAGGTACGGTAACTGATAAGGATCTTGTGAATGAGGTAATTGCCGGTAAAGAAATTGTTTTTCATCTTGCCGCAAGAAATATCATTATTTCAAACAAAAATCCGCGCGAAGATCTCGAAGTGAATGTTGTCGGTTCATTCAATGTTTTTGAAGCGTGTCGCAATCACAAGGTATCGCGAGTGGTATACACATCGACTTCATCAATATATGGTAACCCGAAAATTCTTCCCATCAGTGAGGAAGCTGAGACCTTGTTTCTAAGCTTCTATTCCGCCAGCAAATATTCGGCTGAGGTTTATGCACGTAGTTTTTATGAGGTTTACGATCTTCCAGTGAGTGTCGTTCGTTATTCGAATGTATACGGATATAATCAATCACCCGCCAATCCATATTGCGGAGTTATTGGAAAGTTTATTGATGCAGCGCTCAACGGCCGGGCTATTACCATACATGGCGATGGCGAACAAACACGTGACTTTACATTTATTGATGACGCTGTTGATGCCACTATACAGGCGGCTATTGCACCGAAAGCGATTGGCGAGGTTTACAATGTAGGAACCGGCGTGGAAGTATCGGTGAATACTCTTGCCGGTTTAATTAATGAGGTTGCCAATTCTCCAGTAGACATTCAGTATATCGACAAACGGGATATCGATAATATCAGAAGACGCGTGGTCAACATCGAGAAAGCCCGATATGGCCTTCAATATAGCCCCCAGTTTACGCTGAAACGAGGTCTTGAATTGACTGTGGAATGGTTTAGAGAAAAAGTTGTAAACGTACCAAACGTTGCCCAATAACGCATGCCAGCTTTATTAACGGTCGGTGTCATCAACTTCAACCAGGGTGAATATATTGCCCAATGCCTTGATTCAATCGCATCCCAAACATTTCGCGACTTTGTCCTTTACATAATCGATGACCACAGTACTGACAATAGCATTGATTTAATCCGATCGTATATCCATACTCATAATCTGGAATGCAACGTGATTATCAATCCCGTTAACCAGGGAATTTGCAAGAATCTCAACGATTTGCTTAAACTCTGTGACACTAAGTACTTCACTTTTGTTGCGGCCGATGATTGGGGTACAGAGAATCGTTTTGAGGATATGATTGAAATTCTTGAAGCAAGTGCAGACAATGTCTGTACTGTTTATAGTGATGCGGAGTTGGTCGACGAGTTCGCCAATCAATTATTTCCCTCATATATCAACTACTACCGTCCTGACCTTGACAAGTTAAATCCACCATCTGGCAAGATATTCCATGATCTTCTTGCTTACAATTTCATTCCGGCAATGGCTACAGTGACACGAACAAAGGCCCTTAAAGAGGTTGGTGGGTTTAATGAGAATCTAAAATTTGAGGACTTCGACCTATGGCTAAAGCTTGCTCATCGGTATGAACTTATTTTTTCAGGAAGAAGTAAATGCTATTATAGAATCCTCGGCAATTCATTGATCCGAAGATTGGGCGCACGGAAATGGGAGGACATGATCCATATTTATTTGAAATATGCTGGCGTATCAGAAAGCTCGGACTTAATCATCAAACCTCGAATAATGAAGAGCCTTGAGAATCTTTACTTCGAAGGATCAGAGAAGCTTGAAGAGTTTCAGGCAATGGTAAAAAAGCGTTATCCCTTGTCACTGAATTTTAAACTTCTCTACCTTGCATCAAAGCTCGGGATTGATGGAAGGCGGTTCAAAAACATTACAAATACAATTTTTAGAAGAAAGTGAGTCAGGCTTCTCCACATATCTCCATCTGCATACCGGCATATAAACGGATTGAATTCATCGGGCGTCTATTGAAGTCGATCGTCATACAGGATTACAAAGACTACGAGGTGATCGTCACCGATGACAGTCCTGACGATTCGGTGCGCCGGCTATGTGATGAGTATACAAGTCAACTTCCTCTGAAATACTTTCGCAACACATCAACTCTCGGAACACCCGAAAACTGGAATGAAGGTATCAAGAGGGCTTCAGGAGCGTGGATTAAATTAATGCATGATGACGATTGGTTCGAAGGGCCGGGTGCATTATCCAGGTTCGCTAAAGCAACGCACGATTACACAGACGCAGCATTTATTTTCTCTGCTTATACAAACCATCATTCCTCCACAGGAAAAAAAGAACTGGTGAATGTAGATGGCTTCAGATTTCGTGCGCTTAGAAAAAATCCATCCACGCTGTTTTCCCGCAACATTGTTGGGCCGCCAAGTGTGACGATCCACAGGAACGATGGGAAGTTCTACTACGATAAAAACGTTAAGTGGGTTGTAGATATAGATTTTTACATCCGCTACCTTTCTCAGACACCTCCGTTTTACATCGACAAACCATTGATAAATGTGGGACTGGGAGAACACCAGGTAACCCAGGATTGCGTGCGGCAGCGAGTGGTAGAGATACCTGAAAACTTTTACCTGCTGAATAAGGTCGGATACGATAATATGTTTAACATCCTGGTATTTGATGCCTGGTGGCGACTGATGCGTAACCTTGAGATCACAAATACCAATGAAATTCGTGAAGCAGGTTATACTGGCCCTATTCCATTAGTAATTGAGTCGATCATAAAATTCCAGGCAAAATTTTCAAAGCCGTTATTGAAATTTGGCCCTGCATCCAAGGCATTGATGACAATTGCATATTTAAAATATAAAAAACAAATCGGGTAGTTTGCTTTCGATCATCATCGTCAACTTTAAGACTCCGCAACTTACCATCGAGTGTATTCGATCGGTAATGAAGAACACGCACCATATAGATATGGAGATCTTTGTTATCGATAATTTTTCCCAAGATGATAGCGAATCGATCATACGCGCTGCATTTGATAACGTGACAGTTGTTCAAATGGGTTACAATGCCGGCTTCGCCCGCGCCAACAATCGTGGTATAGAACTGAGCAGTGGCGATGCGGTATTACTGCTAAATTCTGATACCCTGATACACGACAACACAATCGGCGAATTATATTTGAAGTTCATGAACTCGAAATATGGTGCATGTGGTGTACAACTTCTCAACGCAGATGGCACGCCGCAGATCAGTGGCAACTATTTCATGAAAGGAAGCCTCAATTTGCTGCTTGCTATTCCTTACACAGGTAAACTATTAAAACGTGCCGGCGATTTCTTCAAAGTAAAAAAGCCAAATGTTCCGGATAGTAATTCAGTTGTGGAAGTGGATTGGATCAACGGTGCTTTCCTGATGGTGAAGCGAGATGTTATCAACAGGGTAGGGATGCTCGACGAAGATTTTTTTCTTTATGCTGAAGAGGCAGAATGGTGCCACCGCATACGAAAGCTTTTTGCACTTGCAATTTATGGTCAATATAAAGTGACTCACCTGCAGGGCGTGACTGCTTCCGATGCATTTAATTCTGGAGGTGGATACTCAAACATATTCGATAGGAAAGGACTTCAATACCTGCTGTCAAATTTTCTTCGCATCTACAAACAAAACGGGTCGGCCTGGTATCTTTTCAACCTGGCGGTATTTAGTTTGTCAGTGCCTGTGGTATTTGTCGGAAGCTTGGTGCAAAGCTCACAGAAGAGAAAGAATGCCATCGGTTTAGCGAAGAACGTGGTCTCGTTATGGAGATATACACCGCAAATATTTTCCCGCAGGAAACATTTTTATAAGGTGTTATAAGCGTCGCATTGCGTGAAGCGCCTTGCTAACTATATTCCCCCAATAGTAATAGTCGAAAAAATCCGGAGGCAGAGTTGAATGTTCTTTAAAGGCTTGCAATAGCGCTTCATTAAATGATGTCCAATCATTATCTGCAACCACATGCAACTTAGAACCACATACTTCACGCTTCAAGCCAAGCGCACCAATTTCTGTAGATATTACAGTGCAATCATACGATAACGCTTCAATAGCTTTGGTTTTAACGCCTCCACCAGCCTGGATTGGATTAAGGAAGATATCCGCTGCTTTGAAATAAATACTTATATCGTCAACGAAACCTGCGTAGATAATATTTTTATCCGCAAAATCTCTTAGCTCATTGAAGCTTTCAGGCAGACCTTTGCCGCAAACAATTATCTTGTATTGTTGCGACTGCTTCATTAAGAATGGATTAATATATTCGGTGATGACAGTCACTGCATCATAATTGGTATGATGATAAAGCGCACCATTGAATAGTAGAATTTTCTCGTTCGCTTTTATGTCGTGCTTCTCCTGAATAATGTTTTTGGCACTTGCAATGTCGTCGTCTAATCTGGAATTCTCAATTCCGTAAGTGACCGGAATTGCTTTTTTACTTTTTACATTTAATTCGGAGATCGCATGGTTCATATCATCTTCAGAAATGAAGAAGTTAAGATCTGCGATCGAATATGCCCACTTCTCATAACTTCTAAGTGCCTTCCACCACCATCGTCCAATTGAGCGCGACCTCATATATTCGATATTGTGAGAGTGAATGACCAGTCGGATCTTCATGGTTTTTCGAAGAAGAAAACCAAGCCAGGCATAGTAAGGGTGTTCAAGCAATAAGTGTGTAATATTCTGCTCCCTGATCAACCTACGCAATGTAAAATAAAGGAAGATGTTTGCATAACGCAGCCTGGTGTTAGACAGGATGTTAAGCATCGAATAATTTTCTGCTAATGCGATCTCATTGTTTTTTGTAGATACAGCAAGTAGTTCCACTTGCTCTCCAAGATATTTACTGAACAGTGCAATGCCTTTCTCTCCACCGAGTCGCGCAGGAAGAATTTTGTAAGGCACTAACGACAATACCCTTATCTCTTTCATAGGTCAGTTTTCTTTCGCGCAA
Organism: Bacteroidota bacterium; assembly: GCA_023437225.1. GTDB lineage: Bacteria > Bacteroidota > Bacteroidia > Chitinophagales > Chitinophagaceae > Flavitalea. The sequence goes on from JAEZGS010000017.1 coordinate 18,704, forward strand.
GAACAAATATCGATGTTGAGAGAAAAGGATTTTCAGTTGTATCATTCTTGAAAACATTCCTTACCAGGAATCGCTTCAATTTACTATCCTTCAATACATCCATGGGTGCAGTGATGTAACGACTTTCCATCACTTCAAAACCGTTTTTCTCAAGTAGTGTATTTATCCTGCTTTTTGTATATATGCGTGCATTAGCGAACCGTTCATGTATTGGTGTAGGCAACCAGGAGAAGAAAGGAACGCGGTTCCATGGTAACAGCGGCAATTTTGCACCATGTGTTTCGAAGATCCACCATTTGTTTGGAACACTGATGGCCGCCCAACCTCCCGGCTTAAGTACGCGATTATAATGGATGACGCTTTCTTCGCTTCGCAGGTGTTCAATTACTTCAAAACTAATGAGTCGGTCAAATTTCTCTTCAGGCAGGATCTCTTCGAGATTCATTTTTCGGAACTCAGTGTTGCTTGCGCCCGTTGCAGTTTTTTCCGCTTCGAATGATGCTGCATAGTCAAAGACGTCAACGCCCAGGCCTTTTCTAAACTGCGAGGCAACGCGGTTGATTGTAGCACCGCTGCCACAACCAATTTCTATGAGGGATAGAGAGGTAGAAAAAAAATCTTTGTTTTGTTGCAATATGCTGATGCGCCTTCCAACTATCTTATCTGTATTGTCAGCTGGTTTACCCAGGTAATGATCTTCCTCGAATAATGAATGGTCAATGCCTGTCATACTTCGATGGATTTGAATTTTTCAAAATAGGTTCGGCGATAACGTAGATAAAAGGCGCAGTCATTAAGGCAATGTTTTTTCCCAAATAGCGTATTGCGTTCATCGTGTTGGCAAACAGATTCTTCCAGCTCTTAGAATAATGAGTGTCCCAGAAACCTGCTTCAAAGCTGATGCTATACTTTGTTTGATCAACCAGCTTTCTGTATTCGTCAAACGGGAGGATGTGTTCAGCCCAAACCCCATTTGAAGGGTCGCAGGTATTGAGAGCGGGTTCCCTGTTGGACCGCACCTGTTTTGTTTGTTTGAAAGTTTTTATAGCATTAGTGAGGTCCTCCATTGCAAGTCCCCTTGTTGCAGTTGCAAGCTTACATGCCTCGTTGCCACTTATGCCCTCCTTGAGTATCCGTTGCAACCTTTGCTCTTTATACTGCTTTTCCAATTTGCGATGTAACAGGTAATGCTTCAATCGTGAAGCCGGATTTGCATTGTTGGCAGTTGTGGATGAATACACGAGTGTGTCCGGGCTGAAACTATAAATGATATTGAAGAATTTTTTCAAATCATAAATATGTTCAATCACATTTCGCGAGGCGATGATATCACACCTGACACCGTCCCTTTGCAATTCACCCATAGTATGTTCAATGTCCCCAACGATGAATTGATCAATATGTATGTTACAGGCTTCGGAAATGGTGCGGGCGCTGATCATCCAGTCGTGCAAATGGTCGTTATAGATAACTCTTTTGCAGCCACATAGTTTCGCCAGCATATACAGACTACCTACACCTGCGCCATAGTCCATCAAAATTGTTTCTCCAATTGAGATGCCTTTCTTTTTTATCGCGCGATACAACAGATGTGCGCTTGTTTCTATCGAAAAAAAAAGACGGTTCATATGACTTACACCAAGATACCAGCGGCACTGCTCAGGTATTTCAAGAGATTGCACATCCAATGCCTGCATTCGCCTGAATAGTTCGTCAGCCTGGTGATTGATATGCTTACTGAGTTCATCCGTCGCTGGCAAAAATGTATTCATCAATGGATGCTATGCTTTTTGCAAATGTGAATTACGGAAACTGGTGTATTCTTTATACAGTCCGAAAATCACCAGTAATATCGAAAGAATGCCAACTATAAGTGAAATGGTATCGCCAATTGCATAGGATGCCGGTTTAAAGCGGAACTCAATTGTGTGCGAACCTGCAGGCACAGACAATCCGCGAAGTACATAATTTACTTTAACGATCGGTACTTCCCTGCCATCTATGAACGCTTTCCAACCTCTTGGATAATACACTTCACTAAAGACAGCAAACTGGTTCGATGCCGCATTGAACTTATAGGTTATCTTATCGTTGATATTTTCGATTAGCTGAATGTTTGCACTGCTATCGTATACGGGTTGCAACGTCACCTTTGCCTGCTGATCTTTATCAATAATAGCAGTATCCCTTGCGTTGAATGCATCAAGTGCCTGCATTTCTTCATTTGCGCCGCTCACATACCTGATGGAACGCACAAGCCATGCAGCACCGAGTGCATCCGGGTTCTGTTGTACCATCGGTTGTCCGTTCTGCGGGTTTGTACCAATGAAATATTTTGTGTTGAGCATATTGAACACCTGCATGTTTCCTTTTGCCAGCTGGTGTTTGATGATGTCGTCATACAGTGCAAGCTTTGCCGGATGATAACCACCAACTGAATTGTGATGATACGACGCACGTGAAGACATGAAAGGACCATTGGACGCGTCGGTTTGATCAAATACGCGGTAGTAACCAGTATCCTGTTTGATCTGTTGATCGGCAGGTGTTGCATTCAATGCCGATAGCAGCTCGTCTTCATTAACATAATTTATTTTTGACAAGTACCTCAGATCAACACCGATCAGATCAATGAAAGACAATGCTGCAAGCCCGATGACAGCATATTGCGCGCTTAGTTTCTTTTTAAACGCCATATATATCAGCGCCACGGCCAGAGACATAAATATCAACGACCGGATAAGGTCGCTCGTGAACAAAGCTTTACGATCGGCGCGGAGGGCGTTCACTATTGCACTTCCGAATTCCGACGCCTGTTGTTCAGCCTGCGGTGCAACCTGTTGCCCCTGTGACATTTGCTGAAGCATCGAATTGGTAAGCGTTTGACGGATAGTATCATCGTTTTGACCTTTGAAGCTCAATGTGAAATTCAAAAGGATCAACACTATAGCAAGGCCTCCGATAACATACAAGGCTGTCTTGAATTTCTTTCTGAAATCCTGCGTGGCATCCTCTGCATAAAACAGCGATTGCAGTCCCAATGCGCCTAATAATGGAAATGTAAGCTGTGGAATCACAAGGGCCATTGATGGTGCGCGGAACTTGTTATACAGCGGTAAGTAATCGAACAAAAAATAATTGAATGCGGAAAAGTGTTTACCCCAGGCCAGAAGAATACCCAATATAGTTGCCGCAACTATCCACCCTTTGTGCCAGCCTTTATAAAATATGAGTCCGATGATGAATGCGACTGCCACTACAGCTCCAAAATAAACAGCACCCGAGGTATTTGGTTGTGGTCCCCAGTACGGAGAGAATTGGGAAGCAAACTGGTCGGCCTGTTCCTCGCTCATGCCGGTACGATCACTCAATTCTGCAGCCATCTTCGTGTCATCACTGAACTCCGTTACCGGCTGACCATTGACAACAGTGGGCGAGCTGCCACCAAATGCACGCGGTATAATGGTTGTAAATGTTTCGGCAATACCATAACTCCAGTTGAAAGCATAGTCTTTATCCAGTCCACCCTTCGTTTTGTTGCCAGCTTCCTGTCCAATAGTTAACTCTGATCGACCGCCCCGCATTGTTTCCTGTGTATAATCATAGGTAGGCAATAGCATCACCGCATAAGAAAGAACTCCAAGTACAGCAGCTGCCAGTGCAAGCCCTGCCGACTTAAAGAAATGTGGAACTTCTTTTTCCCGAACACTCTTTATGGCGAACGTGATGCCAAGGCAAACGGCAATCAACAAAGTGTAATAAACGATCTGAACATGGTTTTGATAAAACAAGAGTGTTGAGAAAGTAAGTGTGGTTATGAAACCAAGAAGGTACTTACGCTGTGAGAGAATGATCAATCCTGCAACAACGGCCGGCATATAACCCATTGAAGCGAACTTGGTAGTATGTCCGACTGCAGTTATTACGGCATTGTAAGATGCGAAGGCATAACCGAGGGATCCAAATATGGCTACCCAGTTGCGCATCCGCAGCGACATACACAGAATATAAAACCCGATACAGGCAAGAAAAAACAAACTCGCAGGCTGTGGAAGGAACAATGTGAAGATGACATGGAGCCATGCAAGCGTAATGTTATAACTGGATTCCAAAGCAACCTGGGTAGCTGGCATTCCGCTGAACAAGGAATTTGTCCATAAAGGGAAGTGACCGTTCTTCTCTTTGTATTCGAACGATTGCTGGGCCATCCCTTTCCAACCAATCACATCGTGTTGTTCAACAATCAGCCCCTGCAGGGAGGGAAAACAATAGATACAGGAAACTATAAAGAAAATCGCGATCGCAATTATATGTGGAATGAACCGCTGCCAGAGAGGGTGCTTCATGGACGCTTATTAAATTAGTTGGGCAAAATAATGCAATTTTACCCATCAGACATCATTCCGACTGCATGATTCATAACATTATAAGGGATAAACCAACAAGACTTTTTATCATCCTTGCCGGCTTCTTTATAGCCAATGCCCTGATAGCCGAGATTATTGGCGTCAAGATTTTTTCACTTGAAGACACCATTGGAGCAGAACGTGCCAATTTCTCGTTGCTTGGAGCGAATAACCTGTCTTTCAGCCTCTCGGTTGGCGTAATACCATGGCCCGTAATTTTTGTTATGACCGACATCATTAACGAATATTATGGGATAAAAGGCGTGCGCTTTTTATCATTTCTTACCGTCGGATTGATCGCCTTTGCATTCATCATTTTTTTCCTGGCGATCAATATGTCGCCCGACACGAGTTGGTGGACGACTTCTTATTCTGGTGAGGGAGTTCCTGATATGCAGGCTGCTTTTGCGGCGATACTCGGACAGGGAATGAACATCATCGTTGGGTCTATTGCTGCTTTCCTGCTGGGCCAGCTCATTGATGCGCTGGTATTTCGCCGCATAAAAGTCTATACGGGTGAAAAGAAAATATGGATGCGGGCAACATTAAGCACTGTTGTTTCACAGTTGATCGACAGCTTCGTTGTTACATTCGTCGCCTTCCATCTTTTTCGCGGAGTGAGCATAGGACAATGCACTGCCTGGGCACTGACTTCTTATTCATACAAGTTTGTTGTAGCGCTTGCGTTTACGCCCATAGTGTATATCATTCACTGGTTGGTAGAAAAATACCTGGGCAAACAACTGGCTTCCCAAATGAAAGCGGCGGCAATGAAGTAGCTCAGTTCACAATTCCCGATTCCATGACAAAGTCTTGCATCAGGAAACCATTTCCGATGTCGATAACTTCCTGACCAACGATCTGAAAACCTAGTCGCTGATAGAAATTCTGTGCTGCGTTATTACGGTTTACATTTAAACGCAATACCGAGCCTCCTTCTTCCTTAACGCCCTCTTTTACTGCATCAACAAGCGCCTTACCAATTCCATTCTTTTGAATCGTCGAAAGCACGTATAATTTATGCAGCTTAAAAACATGCGCATCGATCCTGCCGAATGATGCAAAGCCAACGGCCTCATCATTCAGTTCTGCAATGAGGAAATGATGTTTGTCTGATGTGATTTGTTTTCTGAGTGATGCCGGACTGTAAAACAGTGTCAGCATATAGTTGAGCTGCTCTTCCGACAGAATGTCCTTATAGGCTACAGGCCATACCTGTTGGGCAATATAGCCTATAAGTCCAATATCATCAATGTCAGCAGCACGAATGATAAGCTCGTCTTCCATGCCGCGAAACTATAGCAGTTCTATGAATATTCATCTGATTCATTCTCCTGTTGGTTATCCTCATCCAGATTTTCATGGCGATCTCCGCCAAGACTATAGTAATTGTTTTCTTCATCCTCTTCGCCAATCTCCTCACTTGCATCATCCAATTCAGACCCCGGGATGTCCAACTGCTCATCAGCAATACCTGTCGGCTGGATTTTTCCTCTCAGGATCTCGTCATCGCCCATATCCATATCGCCTTCACGTGGCCCAAGGGCTATTAAATCATCCTTTGTTACATCGGCTTCAGTGCCCGGAACGATCACCAGGTCGTCATCATCATCCTCGATCAGGTCACTTCCAGCGATGCCCGGATTTCCTCCGGTATCCTCTTCACGTACATTAGAAAGGTTTTGATTGCGACTCACCTGGTCCAGATCCGCAGAAACTTTCTTAACACCGTTGGAGGGATGCGTAATGTCTTCTGACGATGGGTAATGGGGATAACCCGGAAATTCTTCATCACCGCCATCGCGTTGGTCCCTGAAGTCTTCGTTTGGATTGATATCTTGTATTGACATTTTGAATGGTTTTATTCAAATGCCAGTAAAAAAACTGTGCCTTGTTACACATATCCTCTTTTCCGAAATGGACCCCAGATTATGGGTTGCGGGCCACAAGATTTTCCCTGAGCTCAGCATAACGATTGCGAAAACGGTCGAGTGTGAGATGCTTTTCATCCAACCGAGGGGTTGGGCGCGACCTTCTGCCCAAGGTGATGTTTTGTATCACATCGTTATTGTCGAAATAGCAAATGCCTCCGAATTTCAGCTCGTCATCTTCAGGCAGATAAACGGTTTCATATTCCTCAGAACAGATGAGCCTGTCGCTATTCACATAATAAACTTCCGTAAACTCAATGGAATCGATGGTATAACGAACCTGGAACACGATTACTTTACCATTGCGGGTGGTATAGTGCCAGGTTTCTTTTAATCCGTCATTGCTTCGGCCGATCTTGACGAGATTAAAGGTGCGTTGACCTTTATTCGCAAGGCTGTCGGCCTGCTCAACATATTGTACAAGGCTATTGATGGTTTGACGCGACTGTCCAAACGCAGACGCAAACACGATTATGAAAAAGATCGACAATACTACACGCTGTTTCATACATCACTTTTAGGAATGCATTCCTAATTTATCGAATATAAAGTTGCCGGAAAAATTTCTTATGAGAAGATCTCGTTCAATACTCCCGCCAGGCGAACACCACCTTTCAAAAGCTGGTTATTTAACGTGGCGACGTGTTCAAAATTATAGCGATAACTCATTTTTTGTTCGGTATATTTTATGCCGCCATACAGTTTTTCGGCAATGCTGTAGGACTCAAAAACCCATTGGTGCAATGGTGTAGATTGCCATTGCCGAACGGTACTTCTGGTCACATGATCGATGTGCGTGGCATACTCAGTGTAGCTGAGCTTTTGAAATTCGATCAATTGCTCATCCCACAGCCGGTGCAGATTAGTAGGCTCGTCGAACCAGAAAAGTTTTACCCGGTTACCCCCGAGATCTTCTGGCCTTCCCACATGCATAGGCTGATGAAGATCGCCAATAAAATGGATCAACAACACCAGGTAAAAGCGTTGCGTTTGTGCATCCAGATCTTTTCGTTTCAGTTCTCCTGTTAGCCAGATGATCTTACCATAAATGTTGTTGCCATGCTGTTGCTCATCCAACAAGTCTTTTACCTGCGCTTCGTTCAAACCTGACTTTATATTGACGTAATGCCATGTACCGATATAATCAAATGAGGAATCTGATTTGATGAAATCAGCATAATTCGCTGACATAGCCAGCGACTCATCTCCCAGAAGTTTTTGGATCTGCCTTTTCGCTTTGCCGGTTAAATGGTTGTATGCTACCTGGCCCACAATGCGGTGCCCGTTTGTTCCCCAGGCCAGTGTCTTAAAGGGGGAGGCCATCAGCGTTACTACTACAACTATCGCGAGGGTTAGTCTCATATGGATATAGCTTCTTTTATTGAAGAGCCGCAAAGTTAGGGATTACGAATAATATTCTATTTTGCTCTTCAATCATTACTACCGGGTCGCCATGAGCAAATTCTCCATCTTCGCTTTTCTGCTATTCAGCTTACTCGATGGTTATTCCCAGCAATTTGGCGGCAACCCATCTGGCCGCAAGTGGAAGCAATTAAATGCAGATTCTTTTGTGGTCATCTTCCCTGCGGAAACGGAGAGAATGGCACACGAGATCGCCGCCGTGATCGCCGAAATGGATAACGATCTTGACTCGCGGGGAATCAGGAGTTTTCGAAAACTTCCGATCGTGTTGCAAAACAGGATGAACACCTCAAACGGTTATGTGGGAGTAGGCCCCTGGCGCAGTGAATATTACATCAGTCCTCTTCAAAACAGTTTCCGACTGGGTAGTGTACCGTGGCATGCACAACTTGCAATTCATGAGTATCGGCATGCACAACAATACAGGCATTTCATGAAGGGATTAACGAAGGCTGTATATACGGTCCTGGGACAGGATGCAGGTTCGTTATTTAGCAACATGGCTGTACCCAACTGGTTTTGGGAGGGCGATGCAGTTTTCAAAGAGACATCACTCACCCAACAGGGAAGAGGGCGACTTCCTCATTTTTTCAACAATAGTCGCGCGATCTGGCAGGCAGGCAAAGACTACTCCTGGTTGAAATGGAGGAATGGCTCGCTGAAAGATCGGATGCCTGACCATTATGAATTAGGCTACATGTTCGTTGCCTATGGTAATGAGAAATATGGCTCAAATTTCTGGAGCGATGTGACTGCTGATGCATCTGCTTTCAAAGGAGTATTGTATCCTTTTCAACAAGCGATAAAACGGCGAGCCGACGTTAATTACCGGCAATTCAGAGCCGATGCTTTAAACTACTTCAGGAAACAAACAGACTCCCTGTCAGACTCCGTGACATCCACCGCTTCTCGAAGTAAACGATTTGACGCCGATCAGGACTTCCCTCAATGGCTGGACGATTCAACCATCACATACCTGGAAAGTAGTTATGATAAAATTCCGCGATTTGTTATTGAGCATAAGAACGGTAGCACGAAGGTGCTGGCGGATCGTTATATTTCTATTGATCGACAGTTTTCTTACTCGAATAAGAAGATTGTATATACTACATACCGGCCCGATCGGAGATGGTCTTATTGGGATTACACAGACATTGTTTTACTGGACGTGCCCACATCGGCCCAAAAAATAATTACTCATAAGGCCCGGTACTTTTCGCCTGCTCTTAATGAGGATGCGTCAAGAATCATTGCTGTAAGATTGAACGACAGTGGCACCACAACTCTAAATGTATTATCGGCAGATGGAAAGCTATTGAAGGAGATAAAGCCTGCCGCCAATTATTTTTATACATATCCAAAGTTCTTAAATGACGATGCTGTTGTGACAGCGGCACGCAATGATCGCGGTGAAATGGGTATTGTAAACATCGACTTATCTACGGGCGATCACACTACATTACTGCCATTTTCTAAGAGAGTGATCGGTTTCATTGATGTACATCAAAACAAGATCAGCTTTACCGCCTCCATGGAAGATGCAGATCAAACGTTCGTTATAGATGGTTCTCAGCTTTTTGTTGTACAAAGTAATTGGAACATCCCCGTTTATCACCCATCATTAAGGAACGAAACATGGCTAATGCAGGCCGTTTCAGCATCAGGCAACGTAATAATTCGATCAAATGTTACAAAGCCTGTATCGATCCAGGAATTTATAGGAGCTTCCAGCGATGGTCCTTATAAGTTGACTACATGGAAGCGAGATATCGTTGAAACAGCGCTACAAAAAGCAGCAATAAAAGACACTGGAACGAAAGGTCAAATCGAAGGGGCACATCAAATTGTTAGCAACTACAGACAGTCACATCATTTGGTGAACTTCCACAGTGTGCGGCCATATGGTACAGGTTCAGACATCGGAATCGCGGTCAATTCAGATAATGTGTTAGGCAATCTTTCACTTCAATTAGGCGCCTCGTATAACCTGAATGAAGAGTATAAAAGTCTGGGAGCATCGGTTGTTTATGGAGGTTGGTTTCCATGGATCCGGCTGGGTGTTGATTACAGTTGGGACCGTAATGCCCTTTATGGAAATTCACGTTTATTCTGGAACCAAACCGAACCCCGGATTGGGCTGACGCTTCCGCTAAACTTTACATCGGGAAAGTGGTACCGGCACTTTCAACCTTCCGTCGATTATGTACATACTCAACGCACCATCACAGGGTATTTCAAAGACAGTTTAAAGGGGAGAAGTTTCGGGTATATTCAACCGGTCTTACGATTCTCTGCAGAGGCCCAGCGGGCGAGAAAGAATATTTTTCCGAAGTACGCAGTGGACGCAACTGTCAATTACAAAAAAACTATTAATGGTAATGCCGATCATCAGCAGATCCTCTGTGCGATGGATTTTTATCTTCCCGGAGCGGCGAAGAATCATGCACTGGTATTTAATGTTGCCGGCCAGCTGCGAGATACAGGTCTTGCTTTGTTCACCAATAATTTTTTCTTTTCCCGCGGTTACGAAGCTGAAAACTTTAGAAGAATGTTTCGCGCAGGTGTAAACTATCATTTTCCGATCATATATCCGGATCGTGGTGTTGGAGGAATTGTGTACGTGCAACGAGTGCGCGCAAACCTTTTTTATGATTATACCCAGGTGTATAACGATCGCAAAGCTTCGCGTATGTTCCGATCAACAGGTGTGGAACTTCATTTCGATACAAAGTGGTGGAACCAGCAGCCATTATCTTTTGGAATTCGCTACAGCAGGCTTTTGGACCGCGATCTATACAGCAACCAGCAAGGGAGATGGGAACTGGTTGTGCCGACCATCTTCTGAATTGAGAATTGAGAATTGAGAAATGTGAGAGATTTATCCCTTAAGAGGATTTGCCTTTATCGACTTGCAATAGTTAAACAATCTTGCGGCCAGGTTATCATAATTCTCTTCTATTTGTTTCATATCGTGATAGTTCAAATCATGCGCAAGTGCAGTATACAACATGCACTCCTCAAGCGAGCACAATGCGATGTTGTAGAAATGCAACTTTTCTTTCGATGACGTTTTCCTATAGCCCTCTGCAAGGTTTGCTGCGATGGAAACGGCTGCACGTTTTAGCTGAGACGCGAGGCCATATTCTTCATTTTTAGGAAATGTATCAATGGCTCGGTAGACGTCCAAAATAATTCCATATGCCTGTTTATACAATTCAAATGTTCTTACTGTTTTCATAGATGCAAGCTACCATCCATCGGAAAAAAATCCTAAGTGATGTAACGTAGTCACAAAAGTATTAAGGACACTTTTGTATGTTGAAAAGCCCCGCAGTTTGCAGGGCTTTTGTACATTTTTGAATTCGCAATTCTCATTTCTCAATTTCACTTAAGCTTTTCTCAATAACATATATCTTCTCCTCCGCATCACTTCTTTTCTTTCGTTCCATCTCCACAACTTCCGGTTTTGCATTTTGTACGAAGCGTTCATTGCTGAGTTTCTTTTCCACAGAGATCAGGAAGCCCTTCAGGTATTCGAGCTCCTTTCGCAGTTCATCAGCTTGTGAACTTGTGTCAATCTCGTTGGCCGTTTGGATAAAGAACTTATCCTTTCCTATCACTACAGAAATTACGTTGCCGATCACGTCATCGCTATAAGAAATTGAAGATGCATTGATCTGCCTTTGCAAAATTGTATCAACGGCCTGGTACATTGCCGTTTCTTCCGACTGCACATACAACTTTATTGTATCCTTTGGTTTGATCTTATTCCTGTTGCGTGCATCTCTCAGTCCGCTGATCACATCTTTCAGCAACCGTCCTTGTTGCAAAATTTCTGAAGTCGGTTGCTGAACAGGTGCAAATTGTCGAACGCAAAGATCATCATTTCGTTCATCGAGCAGATGATAGATCTCTTCGGTAATGAACGGCATAAAGGGATGCAGCAATTGCATCAGATCGGAAAAGTATCCAACTGTTGCGTTATATACTGAAGAGTTCATCGGTTCTTCATATCCGGGCTTGATCCATTCAAGGTACCAGCTACAGAAATCGTCCCAGATGAGTGAATAGATTGTTTTCAATGCTTCACTCAACCGGAAATCCGACAACTGCTTTTCAACTTCGATGCGGGCTTCGGCAAGTCGGTTCCCAAACCATTGTACAGCAAAGTCGTTGGCGATTTCGTCCGTTGTCTGCATCATCGCCTCGCTGTTACTTGCAAACCCTGATACATCTGCTTCGTGGGTCGATTTCGGTTGTGCCTGATCGTTAGTTAGTCTGGCTTCCCACATCTTCACCAGTTTCAATGCGTTCCAAAGCTTGTTGTTGAAGAACTTTCCCTGCTCGGGTGAACTATCGTCAAACAAAAGATCATTGCCTGCGGGTGCAGAAATCATTATTCCAAAACGTACCGCATCGGCACCATATGTTTCAATAAGTTTTAAAAGATCGGGTGAGTTGCCCAGGCTCTTGCTCATCTTCCTTCCCTGCTTATCACGCACCATTCCGGTGAAATAAACGTCATTGAATGGTTTTTCATTTCTATACTCCATGCCCGCCATGATCATTCTTGCTACCCAGAAGAAGATAATATCCTGTCCTGTTACAAGTACCGAAGTAGGGTAGTAGTAATTTATTTCTTTGTTCCCAGGATTTGTTATCCCCTTAAATACTTCCATTGGCCAGAGCCACGATGAAAACCAGGTATCGAGTACGTCATCATCCTGTCTCAACATCTTTCCGCCAGCCAGCCTCTTCGCTTCTTCTTCAGTTTCGGCTACATAACAATTTCCGTCCTGGTCATAGTAAGCTGGTATGCGCTGTCCCCACCATAATTGCCTGCTGATACACCAGTCCTTTACATTTTCTAACCAGTATTTGTAGGTGTTAAGAAACCGTTCTTCAGGATGGATCTGGATATGACCATTGACAACTTCGTCCAGCGCTTTATCGGCAAGGGATCGCATGGTGAGGAACCACTGGGTGCTGATTCTGGGTTCAACCACTGCGTTACTGCGCTGGCTGAAACCAAGCCTTGTTTTATATGCCTCTTCTTTGATAAGCAGGCCTTGTTCTTTCAGGTCTTTTACTATTTCCTTTCTCGCTTTGAACCGATCCATCCCCACATACACCTGCGCTGCTTCACTGAGGTTACCATTTTCATCCAATGTATCTATAACTTCAAGGTTAAATTTCAGGCCGATGTTATAATCATTGATATCGTGAGCAGGCGTCACTTTAAGCGCACCGGTACCGAAAGCAGGATCTACATATTCATCAAGTACAATTGGAACTGCCCGGTTTACCAGTGGAATCAATGCATATTTCCCATGAAGATGTTTGTAGCGCTCATCGTTCGGATTCACACAAACCCCGGTATCTCCCATGATAGTTTCCGGTCGTTGCGTTGCAATAGTAATATAGTCTTCTAATGCTGTAGGGGAGCCGTTCTGTTCTACGATTCGGTAACGTACATAATACAGAGATCCATCAACATCACGATATTCCACTTCTTCATCGCTTAATGCAGTTCGTGCTGCAGGATCCCAATTGATCATTCTCGCTCCGCGATAGATCAGCCCTTTCTTATGCAAATCCACGAAGACCTTGATGACAGCTTTGTAATAGTCGGGGTCCATTGTAAAGGACGCCCTGTTCCAGTCGACGCTACATCCCAACTTCTCAATCTGGTGATAGATAATATTGCCGTACTTTTCTTTCCATTCAAACGCATAACGAAGGAACTCCTCGCGCGTGATGGATGATTTTTCAATGCCCTTTTCTCTTTTCAGCATGTCCACTACCTTCGCCTCTGTGGCAATGGATGCATGATCACTGCCCGGCACCCAGCATGCATTGAAGCCGCTCATTCGCGCCTTCCGGACAAGAATATCCTGTACCGTCTCATTGAGGGTATGGCCCATATGTAATACACCGGTAACATTCGGTGGAGGAATTACCACTGTGTATGCGGGACGTTCATCAGGAATGCTGCTGAAATAGTTCTTTTCTTTCCAAATGCGGGTCCACTTATCTTCTACCAATGAGGGTTCATAATTCTTACTGAGTTCCATAGTAATTTATTGCAATGCTTTTTTGCAGGAACGCAAAAATAAGCATTGTACCATCATATTGGCAGATCGCGACAAGTTATAAGAAATTCGCTCCCGGTAGTATCCGGGAGGAAAGCAAATGTGGCGTGACAACTACAATACGTACCAGTATAGGTAGGACAGCAGCATCACAAAAGCTACAAAGCCAACGGCAAATAAAGCAACCTTAGCTGTTTCTCCAACGTGGAATGAATTTGTCTTCTTCATACGTTTCGTTTAATGAGGGATGACGAATGTTATTAGTGGACAATTCAGAGGATTGGATCAGCCTGGTGAAAAACGGCCTGGTTTTTAAAGGGATGGGTGTCGGTTTTACAGGGCAGGATTGATGGTTGGATGCCTGTATAGCTGATGGGGTTATTGTTGTTACAAATGTAAAATTTTCTATAATATATCGTGCAATTAACGCCAACTTTTTCTTTTGGAGAATCCTAAAAAATTTGGCAAAATTTAGCGGCCTGATTTACCTTTACTAACATGTATGCGATCGTCGATATAGAAACTACAGGAGGACATGCTTCGGGTAACGACATTACCGAGATCGCGATTGTTATTCACGATGGGAATGTGGTAACAGACCGTTTCGAAACTCTTGTAAGGCCCACAGCACCTATTCCCCAGTATATTCAAACACTTACAGGTATTACACACGAAATGGTAGCGCGTGCCCCTTCATTCAGTGACATAGCTGCCCGTGTCCACGAATTGCTTGATCAAAAAGTTTTCATTGCTCACAATGTCAATTTTGATTATTCTTTCCTGAAACATCATCTCAGCAGTTGCGGTTTTGAACTCGATGCTAAAAAATTGTGCACGGTCAAGCTTAGCCGAAAAGTGTTTCCAGGACTGCCCTCCTATAGTTTGGGAAATTTATGCAGAAGCCTTGATATCCTTATTGAGAATCGACATCGTGCCGGGGGCGATGCGGATGCAACCGCTCAGCTATTTCACAAGATCCTTTGCAGCAATGGACAAAAACATATAGACGCTTTTTTAAAGCGCCGCTCAAGGGAACAGTCGCTTCCCATGCATCTCGACGCTGCACAGGTAAACAACTTACCCTACAGTCCGGGAGTATACTATTTTCACGATGAAAAGGGAAAGGTGATCTATGTTGGCAAAGCCCGAAACATTCGTTACCGCGTGAGCAGCCATTTCACCAATAACAACATAGGCAGGCAACGGCAGGAATTCATCCGTCGCATTCACAGCATTTCATACCAGGAATGCGGTACCGAACTGATGGCATTCATACTTGAGAACGTTGAGATACGAAGATTATGGCCCGTTTTTAATACCAGTCAAAAGCACGTTCTTCAAAACTATGCGATCTATTCTTTCAATGATCAGAACGGTTACCTTCGACTCATAATCGAAAAACAGAAAAAACATCTTTCGCCGATTTATACTTTCAATACGATCTTTGAAGGTCAACAACTGATGCGCCGCATGATTACAGAGTTCGACCTTTGTCGTAAACTTTGTTTCATTGCTTCAGACAATTGTCAAGCCGAAATAGCCTGCGGCGTATGCTCTTCAACTGAGGATGCTTTAGTGTATAATAAACGCGTGGAAAAAGCAATCGATTATCTCCGCAACATGTTACCAAGCTTTGCGGTTGTAGACAAATGTTTTTCCGGCGATGAGAACAGTTGTATACTTGTGGAGAAAGGCAGATTTTATGGCATGGGTAATGTTCCCTGTGATCACTCTATTACATCCATAGAAGAGCTAAAGAATTTCTTAACAGCGTATCCGGAGAATGATTACATACGCGGATTAATATACCAGTATGTTTCAAAAAAACCGGCCGCTAAAATCGTATTTGAAAGCGCATGAGATCGTTTGTTATTCTTATTTCATGTTACCTGTTACTCGCATGTGGCAACTCATCAACACCAGCAAACACTTCGGCAGACTCAGGCAGTAATGTAACCGCAACATGGGCTGATACTATAGCATTGACACGTCAGGCAGTGAGCGATGTCCCGGTTGCTGAATTTTCCAAGAAGACCGACAATCCGCTGAACGACTGGTACTTTCGTGTAAAGCTATATGAAACACCAAAGACGTTTCATTACCTTATGAGGATGCAATTTGAAGAGATCATTGGTGAAGACACACTAAAACTTCCAAACTTTGGTACGATGCCAAAACCGGTCATTCGGCCGGGCAATGATACATATTCCTGTATTGTCGGCTTCCTCGATAAGCAAGGCAACTTCAGAGAATACAAAAAAGTATATGTGAAGAATAATTCGCTTAAAGTGACAACACTTCGCCATTATTCAGTTCGCTCTTATTAAACTATTCGTATTTTCAAAAAAATACATTGCATGCACCGGTATGTAACTTCATGGATGAGCCCCTCGCTGAATAAAGAAATGCCGGTTGCGGTCTATGGTCATTTTGGTTTTGCTTTGTTGCTAATACCCACTGCTGGCGCTGATTATCTGGAATATGAGCGGTTTCAGCTTATTGATTCGATCCGACCTTTCATTGAAGAGGGGAAGGTGAAGGTCTTCTCAATTGATAGCATCAACAATGAAAGTTGGATGAACCAGATGATGGAACCCAAACACAAAATGCAAAGGCATCTTCAGTGGAATGATTATGTGTACAACGAAGTGATTCCATTCGTCAGATCTCAAACAAGTAGCGAAACGCCAATCTATGTATGTGGTGCTTCTTTCGGATCGCTGCACAGCGCTAATCTTTTTCTTAAAAGACCTGATCTTTTGAACGGTTGTATATGCATGAGCGGTGTTTATGAACTTACAGAGTACACCAAAGGTTACTATGATGACGATGTTTATTTCAACAGCCCGATGCATTTCATGCCTAACATGAACGATCATCAGATACTTGAACAGATTCGTGCAAGTTCACACATACACCTGTTCTCTGGAAGTGGGCCACATGAAGATCCGGAGTCCGCACGTCGATTCGCAGGAATTTTATATTCGAAGAATATTTGGTACGAACTAAACATTTGGGGAGCGGAATGGAAACATGATTGGCCGACATGGCGAACCGCCTTGCCTAATTACCTGGCAACACGGTTTTAACCATTACTCAGATGCTATGTTGTTTGCTCTTGATCATACCGATAATTTTCCTCCAGCGCATCTTGCTGAGCCGGATGGATTGCTTGCAATGGGCGGCGATCTTAGTGAAGCACGATTAATTACTGCATATAGAAAAGGCATCTTCCCATGGTTCGAAGGCGATATCCCATTATGGTGGTCACCAGATCCCAGATTTGTAATGTTTCCATCAGAATTATATGTAAGCAAGAGCATGCGATCACTATTGCGTAAAAATGCCTTTCAATTCACGATCAATGAAGCATTTCCGGAGGTCATTTGCCGGTGTAAGCATATCATGCGGAAAGGCCAATCTTCCACCTGGATCACAGATAAGGTCGAGACTGCCTATTTACACATGCATTCCCGGGGAATTGCACATTCTGCTGAAGCATGGAAAGACGGCAAACTGGTAGGAGGACTGTATGGCCTTCGCATCGGTAAGGTGTTCTTTGGAGAAAGTATGTTTAGTGAACAAAGCAATGCAAGCAAGTATGCGTTCATTTCCTATGTTCAACACCTCGAACAGGACGGGGTTGAACTCATCGATTGCCAGGTATATACAGAACACCTTGAGTCCCTCGGCGCACGGATGATCGAGAGAAAATTTTTCATCCAATTGCTCGAAGAGTGGACTGCCTGATCAATACTAATTCGTTGATGCCTGCAATTTTAAAGTTGCCGTTTTCACTCCACTGCTCTTAGCATGAATTCTTATTTCGCCTGGTTCTGCAGTTGCTTGCAAAATTACCTGGGCAAGTCCATTGAATAGTTTTCTTTTCCATGATGTTGCTGGTTTAAACATCTGTACAACGCCCGGATCTGTATTAACTACATCCCAATCATATTTTTTTGGTAACGGCGTGGATACAATATGAATCGTGTTCTTCCCGGCTTTTAAATTAACGGCATTCAATACCAGTCCATCAGCTGCATCTAATTGCGAAAGATCACTGGCGATAACCCGACCATTAATATAGATTGTTTGTCTTATCCCAATTGGTTTATAAAACAAAGTAATGCGTGACCCTTCTGTGTTTTCCGCTATTCCAAATGTGCCCTTCGTCAGGTAAGCGGCTGGCAAATTTTTATAATCCCTGGTGACAAATGCGTCCAGCCATTTCCCTTCTACAATATTCACATTAGATTCATTAATGGTTTCATATCCGTTAATGGCGATCTCTTTAAGATCCGCAATTGAAAACGTTGTAATGCTATCCACGAATTTTTCTGGTTCCATACTTGTTGGATCACCATTGCCGACACCAATAATTCTTGCGGGACCTTCCACTTCGAATGTTATATCGTTTTGGGCAGTTGCAATAGCGAGATTATTTTTATCGATGATGTCAACTGTTATCACAGCGAGGTCTTGTGTGTTCGCTTTTAATTCATTCTTATGCGGTGTTAATCGCAGGCTTACAGCAGTGCCAGTGGTCTGAACCTTATTCGTAAGTACTTTCCTGCCGTTCTTAAATCCTATTGCTTCCACAATACCTGGTTCGTATTTCACCTTCCATTCAAGGTGCCCGTTCTTTTCCATTGATTTTTTTCCAAGACTTTTTCGGTTCAGCAGAAGTTCTACTTCATCACAGTTACTATAGATCCATACCGGTATTTCTTTTCCTTCCTGTCCGGGCCAGTTCCAGTGAGGGAATACATGAAGCACAGGCTTATCCTGCCACCAGGCACGCAGGTAGAAGACGTTGTCTTTTGGAAAACCGCAAAGGTCCATCATTCCGAAGTAGGAGGTCATGGATGGCCATCCATAAGGAGTGGGTTCTCCGCGATAGTCAAAGCCGGTCCAAATAAACATTCCCGCCAGGTAAGGCCTTGCATCATAAAATCTCCAACCTTCCTGGATGCTGTAAAAACTCGGACGGGGTTTTTGATCATAAGCTGCGCGATAGTGTTTTGCATCATCGGTGATGTAGATGCCGCGCGTGGCAAATGTAGACCCTTCTTCACTTCCAAGTCCCGGTTGTTGTGGAAGTCTTTTCTGATGAGCATCGATGTCTCCATTACCGAGATAATTGTATCCCATGAGCTGGAGCACATCTGCTATTCCGCTTCTGAAACCACCACTGATGCCTGCAGTGGCCAGTCTTGTACTGTCAAGACTGTTTGCATAATGTTGCAGGGTTAATGCGATCCGCTGCCCTGTCTCATTATTTTCAATCGCCCATTCCTCATTGCCAATTGACCAGCTAATAATGGAAGGATGATTTCGGTCCCGCATTATCATTCGCTTCAAATCACTGAGACCCTGCGCTGTCGTTTGCATCAACCTGTTTTCATCGATCACTAACATGCCGAGTTCGTCGCATGCTTCAAGTAATTCAGGCGTAGGTGGATGATGCGAGCAGCGATAAGCATTCGATCCCATTTCTTTGAGTTTGGAAATCCGCCAGTATTGAAGCTCATCGGGAATTGCGGTCCCAACTCCGGCATGATCCTGATGATTGTTGGTTCCTTTCAGTTTAACCGGCTTATCGTTTAAGAAGAAGCCAAGTTTTGGGTCAAAACGAATTGAACGAATTCCAAATTTTGTATCAAACCGATCTACTTCTTTGTCATCCTGGATGATGCGTGTGGTTAGTTTGTAAAGACTTGGTGTATCAATGCTCCAAAGTTTAGCATTGGCAACTGAAATTGTGGAGCCAACGGTTTTCTTTTCAAATGGACGCAGATGCAGTTGTTTTATTTTTTCAGAAGCGATGGTGTTGCCCGATGCGTCAGTGATGGTATGTATCAACTGGAAGGAGGCTTCGGATTTACCTTCATTAATAACGTCGGAGCTTGCCATTACCAATGCGTTGCCTGCTGCTATCTTTGATGTAACGAACGTTCCATCTTTCATTACATGAAGCGGTGCTGTTTTGTTCAACCACACATGCCGGTAGATGCCGGCTCCTTCGTAGTACCATCCTTCTTCAAGAGTTGCATCCACGCGCACCGCAATTACATTTCTGCCACCGTAATTGATCACGTCGGTAATATCGTAATGAAAGCTCAGGTAACCGCTTGGTTCTGTTCCAAGGTAATGTCCGTTAACCCACACTGCTGAATTACGAAATGCTCCATCAAATTCGATGACAATACGATGGCCGAGATCAGATGCGGGGATGTCAAAGGTTTTTCGGTACCATCCCACACTCTTCTCCGGAAAATTCCTTCCAATCGCTTTGAAACCATGACTGAAACTGGCTTTCTGACTGAAAGGTTGTTCCACCGCCCAATCGTGTGGAAGGTTTAGCTTACGCCATGAGCGATCATCAAAACGAATGTCTGCGGGCCCATCGCCGTAACCTGCCTTAGCGAGGTATGAGAAATAACTGGTGCCATGATTGAAGTCTTTGGAAGCATCGGATGGATGGCCAAAAGCAAAACTCCAGTTATCATCAAAGTTTAGACGAAGTCTGGATGAAGCAGCATTTTGCGCGGAAATATTACTTACAATGCAGCAGAGCAATATGATTAAGATATGTTTCACATGAAGGAATTGAAGGAAAAGAAGCAAGATAAATGGCAAAGGGATAGAAACAGCAGGAAATAAAAAAGCCTTGTCGAAACAAGGCTTTGAAATTTTGTGGAAGCACACGGATTCGAACCGCGGACCCTCTGCTTGTAAGGCAGATGCTCTGAACCAGCTGAGCTATGCTTCCTTTCGTCGTTGGGAGTGCAAAGATAAGGATGGCTGTTTTTCAACCAAATTTTTCTTCAACTTTTTTTTCATTTACCTGTTGATGAATTCTTTTACCAGAGTGATAATTTCATTCTAGCTTACAGTTTTTAATTTTGCGCGAAAGGATGTGCTATGAGTAGTTCGAAACCATTTGAGTTAGAAGAATCGGATGTATTGACAGATACGGAAAAGCCCTATCATTTAATTGTATGGAACGATGAAGTAAATACATTCGAATGGGTCATTCAAACACTCATGGAAGTTTGTGGTCACAGCGAAGAACAGGCCGAACAATGCGCATTCATCATTCACTTCAAAGGGAAATATTCTGTAAAGAATGGGACCTATGAAGATCTCAAGCCGCAATGTGATGCAATCACCGAACGGGGAATAGGCGCAACGATAGAAGTTGCCGCTAGCTGATCAATCTTTTTTGGTATTTTCATTTCCCCTCCCTGATATAAATCTCAAACTAGTACCGATGATTTGGCACAAGCAACCAACTGATGAAGTATTGCGTGAATTGCAAACGTCTGCGAACGGCATAAGCAGTTCCGATGCGGAGCGCCTGCTGCAGGAGAAGGGTCGAAATGAACTGGAAGAAGGCAGGAAAAAAACTGCGATGGGGATCATGATTGCACAGTTCAAGGACATCATGATTCTCATACTGCTTGCAGCTGCAATAATCTCCGGCATACTTGGAGACCTTACAGACACTATCGTCATTTTGATCATCGTGATCCTAAATGCAGTTGTGGGCTTCATTCAGGAGTACCGGGCTGAAAAAGCAATGGAAGCTTTGAAAAAAATGTCTGTTGCCAATGCCCGGGTATTGCGCAATAATAACTCTGTATGGATTCCATCTACCGAACTGGTGCCTGGGGATGTTGTATTGCTGGAGGCTGGAAACGCCGTGCCCGCTGATATTCGCATCATCGAGTCAATTAACCTGAAAGTAGAGGAAGCGGCTTTGACAGGTGAATCAGAATCTGTAGAAAAAAAGAGTGATCCAATTGACACGGATGAGCCTCCGCTCGGCGATCGCTTCAATATGGCTTATAAAGGTACTTATGTTACTTACGGTCGCGGTAAAGGAGTGATTGTTGGAACAGGCATGAATACTGAGCTTGGTAAGATCGCGAAAATGTTGCAGGGTGCCGATGCAATGACGCCGCTTCAATTGAGGATGGCTTCATTCGGAAAAAAACTATCGGTTATCGTCTTGATCCTTTGCGTTGTATTTTTTGTAGCCGGATGGTTGCGGGGAGAGGAATGGGTAAAGATGTTATTGACAAGTATATCATTGGCGGTGGCTGCAATACCTGAAGCTCTTCCTGCAGTAATAACCATTTCACTTGCATTGGCAGCCAAAAGAATGATCCGTTTCAATAGCCTTATTCGGAAACTGCCGGCAGTAGAAACCCTCGGCTCGGTCACTTACATTTGTACCGACAAAACGGGCACGCTTACAAAGAATAAAATGTATGTAGAGCAGATCTATGTAAATCAAAAATTCATGGATCGCAAGGAGATCCAGGTGGATCTGCAGGATCGGGAGATGATGCACTTGTTGCATGCGTTCGCTTTGAACAATGATGCAATGGAGGATGAGAACCACGTAATAAAAGGAGATAGTACAGAAGTTGCCTTGCTTGATGTAGCACTGGAATATAAGGTGGATGTAACAAAATTGCCACGCATTTCTGAAGTTGCGTTTGATGCCGATAGAAAACTCATGACCACGTTTCATACGAACGGTGATTCGGTCATTGCATATACCAAAGGTGCTCCTGACATCCTTTTGAAACGCTGTGTAAATATTGATGACGATCAGATGCAGTCTGTTGTTGATGAGATGGCAAAGAATGGGCAGCGGGTACTTGGGTTTGCTTATAGGGAATGGCCAGCTGCCCCTGTCAACCCTGGGCCCGATACCGAAAATGATTTACAATTCATTGGACTTGCTGGTATCATTGATCCCCCGCGCGAAGAAGTTTTTGAAGCGGTGCAGAAATGTAAAACGGCGGGCATCGTGCCGGTAATGATTACAGGTGATCACCCGCTTACAGCTCAAACCATCGCAGAACGCATTGGAATAGTGAACAACGATCAGGATCTTACGCTTACTGGTCAGCAATTGAATGCGCTCGACGATAACAAATTTGCTGAACAGGTAGAAAGAACAAAAGTATATGCACGCGTTTCTCCTGAACAGAAACTGAAGATCGTAAAGACATTACAGGAAAGAGGTCATTATGTGGCCATGACAGGTGACGGCGTGAACGACGCGCCCTCGCTGAGACGCGCCAATATTGGAATCGCCATGGGCATTACAGGTACGGATGTATCTAAAGAGGCTTCCGACATGATACTTTTGGACGATAACTTTTCCACAATAGTCAAAGCTGTGGAAGAGGGAAGAAGGATATACGATAACATCCTGAAGTTTATCAAGTACCTCATGACCACAAATTCAGGAGAACTGTGGACCCTTCTGGTTGGGCCGATCCTGGGCCTGCCCATCGCTCTGTTACCCATTCACATTTTATGGATCAACCTCATCTCAGACGGCCTTCCGGCAATATCACTGTCATTTGAAAAGGCCGAGAAAAACATCATGAACCGTCCACCCCGACCAACAACCGACACAGTCTTCTCTGAAGGTCGCGGTGCACATATGATCTGGGTTGGAATGCTTATGGCCGCTATAACCCTGGGCTTGCAGGACTGGGCAATAAAGAACGACCTGCCCTGGCAAACGCTTGTTTTCAACGTGCTGTGTCTTACGCAAATGGCCCACGTACTTGCAATACGATCAGAATCGCGGAGCTTATTTCATTCCGGACTCTTATCTAATCCAGCATTGTTATTTGCTGTGCTGATTTCAATCGCACTTCAGCTGGCAGTAACCTATATCCCTCTCCTACAGCCGGTGTTCCATACTGAAGCATTAACGTTCAATGAATTATTACTTGTGTTCGGACTTTCGTCGATCGTGTTTATTGCTGTAGAGATTGAAAAGGCCATAAGGATTAAAAATTTAAAGGCTGTTAGGTAGTGGCACAATTATTTCGTAGATTACTACGAACTAATAACTATTGCCATGAAAAAAAACAAGGAAAGATCAAACGGTCTCTCGGCGTTTCCTTCTGGCGATCCTGCTATAATGCATCTGCCGGAGTTAGAGGATGGAAGATATAATGAATGGCAAGACAGAGGCAGGGTAAACCTTGAGAGGGCAAATGCTTCAGACCGCACAAATCTCGAAAGGGATTTTGAGCCTGAAAGAACACGCGACGACAGAAATGATCATCAAAAGTTCTATTAGCGTTTCAATCGAGCAATACTTAAAAGCGGCCGGAAATACCGGCCGTTTTTTTATGCCGGTATATGCCGACTAAATCTTCCAGTCAACGACCTTATTAGCCAGGGCAGCATCATAGGCTGCGCTGACGCGAATATAATTGTCGGTGTAACCCTCCATTGTTGAATTATCTTTTTCGTGTTGTTCGAACAACACTTTTCTAGTCTGACCACTATGAAGGTTTGTGAAATATTGCATTTTCATGTAGGAAAGATTCCGCAAACGTTTATTCCGCTCATGCCTGATCGGGATGGGTACCACAGGTTTTATATCAAGCGCGTTGGTATTATCGCGCTCTGAATAGGTGAAAACGTGCAGGTAGGAAACATCGAGCTCGTGAAGAAATTCAAAAGTTTCATTGAAATCATGTTCGCTCTCTGACGGAAACCCAACTATCACATCCACACCAATTGCACAATGTGGAATAGCCGCTTTGATGGCGCTAACTTTATCGGCATACAATTCTCGCTTATACCTGCGGCGCATAAGTCCAAGGATCTTGTTGCTGCCACTTTGCAATGGAATATGAAAATGAGGCATGAACTTTCGGCTATTCGCCACCACCTCAATGATCTCATCCGTTAACAGGTTTGGTTCAATGGAAGAGATGCGGTATCGTTCTATGCCCTCCACTGTATCGAGTGCTTTTACCAGTTGCGTAAATGTCTCACTGCGCTGAAGGCCATCGCTGCCTTTACCAAAGTCGCCGAGGTTTACGCCTGTTAGTACAATCTCTTTCACACCGCGCTTAGATAGCTGTTCAACCTCTGAAAGAACATTTTGAACAGTATCGCTTCTGCTGCGGCCGCGAGCCATAGGAATGGTGCAAAATGAACAGCTGTAATCACATCCATCCTGCACTTTAAGAAAGGTGCGGGTACGGTCGTTCACCGAATAGGATGAATGAAATCCAGACACAGTATCGATGTCACATGAAGAAATTCTTGTTGAATCGCCTTTGGCAAGTTCTGCCAGATGAGCGGCGATGTTGAATTTTTCCGCAGCGCCTAATACCAGGTCCACCCCGGGGATCTCTGAAATTTCTTTTGGTTTTAGCTGCGCATAACAGCCTGTAATTACAACAAGACTTTCGGGCGATCTTCTTTGTATGCGACGCACGATCTGGCGGCACTCTTTGTCTGCATTATCCGTTACGGAACACGTGTTGATAACGTACACATCGGCATGATCATCAAATTGCTTTCGCTCAAAACCTTCTTTTTCGAGGAGCCGCCCGAGTGTGGAGGTCTCCGAAAAATTAAGTTTACATCCAAGTGTATGAAACGCCACTGTCCTGTTTGCTGCCATAAGTCGGCAAAATTAGGATTTACCTGTATATTGGGCAACTGTTATATGGCATGGAAGTTCCTTAGACCGCTTTACGTGATTTACGCACTGATAACCTTTATAGTGTTGATGCTGATCATATTGCCGTTGGTCATCATCGCTTCTTTTTTCGGTAAGATCCGCGGGGGAAATTGGATTTATCGATGCTGCATGCTTTGGGGGGATTGCTGGTTTTTTGTGATTGGCATACGCCATCGCAATTTTTATGAGACAACTCTGGATAGATCGAAGCCCTGCATTTTTCTTGCAAATCATATTTCCTATCTCGATGCACCCCTGATCGTAAAGTCCATAAGGCAACCGGTTCGTGCCTTAGGTAAAATTGAAATGGCAAAAGTTCCACTGTTCGGTTTTATCTATAAGAACGCCATTGTCACCGTCGACCGGAGTAGTGCATCTCAACGGGCTAAAAGCGTTCGAGTACTCAAATCGGTTTTGAAAAAAGGGATATCTATATTCATTTTCCCTGAAGGCACATTCAATCTTACGGGTAAGCCTTTAAAGGATTTTTTTGACGGAGCGTTTCGCATCGCAATTGAAACGCAGACTCCCATCCGTCCGCTCGTTTTCCTTGATGCCTATGAACGCATGCATTATGAATCGGTATTTTCCCTGACGCCCGGGCGGTCAAGAACAATCTTTCTCGAGGAAGTGCCTGTTGAAGGACTTACGATGAAGGACTTATCTGCGTTAAAAGAACGGGTATACAGGATGATGGAAGAGAAACTGATCGAGAACAAAGTTGTTTATCTTGCACACTCAGATGTTTGATCAGTCATACCAACACTTTGCTGAAGTTATTATTCCCCTTGCATTGCCAATGAACTTTACATGGGCAGTACCGGAACATATGCTTGCAGATCTGAAGCAGGGTTGTCGCGTGGAAGTTGTTCTTGGGAAAAATAAAAAGTATGCAGGTATTGTAAAAAGAATTCACCAGGAAAAACCAGATGCATTCGAGCCTAAGGAAATCCTTAATGTACTGGATAAAGAGCCGGTTGTGTTGCCGCATCAGATGAAACTGTGGGAATGGCTTGCAGACTATTATATGTGTAGTGAAGGTGAGGTAATGGCCGCCGCATTACCAGCGCATTTTAAGTTAAGCAGTGAAACAGTGCTCGTGTATAATGAAGAGTTTGGAGAAGATATCTCGTTACTTGATGAGGAAGAATATTTAGTAGCAGAGGCGCTCCTGATCAAAAAGCAATTGCGTATAACTGAGGTGCAGGAGATACTAGATTCATCACATGTATATCCGGTAATAAAACGATTGATTGACCAGCGTATATGTTTTGTATGGGAAGCATTGAAGGAAACCTTCTCCGCCAAAAAGGAAACCTTTGTGCAAATCCATCATGAGTATGAAAATGAATCGAGGCTTGAAGAATTAATGAATGGGAAGTTTGGCAAAGCTCCCAGGCAACTGGAGTTATTACTGGCATTTCTTCACCTTCAGAAAACAACGCCCGCCGTATCTAAGGGCGATCTTCTGAAAAAAAGCGGCGCGAGTGAATCGCAATTGAAAGGTTTGGTTGATAAGGGAGTACTCTGGCTGGAAAAGCGCGCAGTAGATCGATTGCAGTATTTGCCGCGAAACATCAATATCGATTTCAATTTAAGTGATGCTCAAAAGGTAGCACTTGACTCGATCAAACAAGAATTTGCAACGCGCCAGGTTTGCCTTTTACAGGGAGTGACATCCAGTGGAAAAACGCTTGTATACATACGGATCATCGAGGAATTCATTCGTGCCGGCAAGCAGGTCATGTACCTGTTGCCAGAGATCGCACTGACGTCGCAAATTATTCGGCGTCTTCAAAAACACTTTGGAGGATACATTGGCATCTATCACAGCAAATTCAATCAGAACGAGCGCGTGGAGATATGGAATAAGTTGAAGTCGGGCGAATTGAAAGTGTTGCTGGGTGCACGTTCTGCGTTGTTCCTTCCATTTACCGACCTGGGACTTGTTATTGTGGATGAAGAACACGATACTTCTTTCAAACAGCAGGATCCTGCTCCGCGCTACAATGCACGCGATGCGTCGATTTATTATGCATCGATGTTCAACGCAAAGGTGTTGCTCGGAACAGCAACCCCCTCGATAGAATCGTACTTTAATGCTAAGCAGGGAAAATACGGATTGGTTACATTGAGCGAACGGTACGGGGGCGTAGCTATGCCGCAAATAGAGATACTCAATACGGGCAGGATGCAGTATGCCAGAGAAAAGGTGATGGTATCTCCATTGTTGAAAAAACAGATTGATGATTCGCTGGATCGATCGAGGCAGGTAATATTGTTTCAAAACAGGCGAGGGTATAGCCCTTATCAGATCTGCCAGGTATGTGGATGGATACCGAGGTGCAGGTATTGTGATGTGAGTTTAACGTACCATAAGAATTCGCACAAACTCCACTGCCATTATTGTGGTACTGTTTATCCGATCCTTAATACATGTCTTGCATGTGGCAACGACCGATTCATTCAGAAAAATTTTGGAACGGAAAAAATCGAAGAGCAATTGCAGGAGATGTTTCCCAAAGCACGTATCGCGCGAATGGATATTGATAGTGTGCGTGGCAAAAATGCACATGATGCATTGATACAACAGTTCGAACAACATAAGACCGATATACTGGTGGGCACCCAAATGGTGGTGAAGGGTCTTGATTTTGAACACGTCAACCTCGTAGGCATTCTTGATGCCGACAGCCTTCTTGCGTTTGCAGATTTTCGTGTAAATGAACGTGCATTTCAATTGATGGAACAGGTGAGTGGCCGGGCAGGAAGAAAGGATGAGACCGGGAAGGTAATGATACAGGTTACTAATGCTTCACATCCGGTTTTAAACTTCGTGCAGCAGCATAATTACGAAGCGCTGTATGCGATGGAGATTGAAACGAGAAAACAATTTTTCTATCCACCGTTCAGCAGGTTGATCAAGTTAACATTGCGACATGTTCATAAGCAAACCGTCGATGATGCGGCCGACACTTTTGGAAAGCTGTTATCCGAAGGCTATGAACGATATATTGTTGGACCTGCGGAGCCCGTTGTAAACAGGGTTCGCAATCAGTACCTGATGGAAATATTATTGAAGCTCCCAAGGGATGCAAAGATCATTAGTGCATGTAAAGGTCGCATTCGTGAGATCACTGCACAAATCCACCAGGACAAACGTTTCCGTTCAGTAGTGGTCATCCCGGATGTAGATGTATATTGAACGGAAAGCAGAAAGCGGAAAGCGGGATGCGGCTGTAACGGAAAGCGTTTAACGGAAAGCAGAAAGCGGAAAGCGGGATGCGGCTGTGACGGGAAGCGGAATTTCCATTGTCAATTTACTCATTATAAAAGGTGAATTCTGAATTCCATTTTCAATTCTCAATTCTCAATTCTCAATTCTGCAAAAACGCCGGCCATTGTATAAAGTTCGTTTTTCCATTTAGCTTTTAGCATTTAGCATTTCCCGTTTTCTGTTTCCCGTTTCCCATTTAATTTCCCATCACCCTCCGATCTGAAAGATCTCCTGGTTTTCGTAAACCCGCCAACCCTTATGTTCATTTATTACAGAGTTGATCATGGCACGGGCAACGGTCTTAGCTGGGATTGCTTTATAGTTTCGGGGTACCAGGAATGATAGTGCCTTCATTATTTGTTGCCCTGCTGTTTCAAGAGGTCGCGATTCGGCACGGTCGCCTAATAACATTGAAGGACGAAAGACGTGTATGCCTTCGAACGGATACTTGCTGATGCCACGTTCAGTGCTGCCTTTAAGATTTAAATAGAAATTATTTGAAGTAGGATTTGCTCCCATTGAAGAAACCAGACAGTAGTATTTGAAGCCTTTCTCATAGGCACATGCAGCCGCATGTACAGGGATGTCGTGATCCACTTTAAAATAAGCCTCTTTATCGCCCTTCATTTTTTTCATCGTCGTTCCAATGCAACAGAAAAGCACGTCGCCCGTGCCGAGGTTTGCTTCGAGCGCCTTGTTATCGTTGAAATCGATGATGCGTTCTTCGAGTTTGCTGTGCTGTAGGTTCGTTGGTTTGCGCACTAGTATGCGCACCTTACTGAAACGATCGTCTTTAAGTAACAACTGAAGCAGTTCATTGCCGATTAAACCTGTTGCACCAAGTATTACCCCTTCCATAAATTCAGTATTTTGCGCGTTATGCAAATTCAGCAGAACATTTCTCTTAAACAATATAACACTTTCGGCATTGATGTCCTTGCAAAAGAGTTTGCAATGTTCGCAGATATGCAGGAGCTTGACAGCTTACTACCGGAGAACGCACCTTTATTGATACTCGGCGGGGGAAGCAATGTATTGTTTACTTCCAATTTTGCAGGTCGGGTTCTTGTGAATAGTTTAAAGGGCATAGCAGTAGATAGCGAGGATAATGAATCAGTAATTATGAAGGTGGGTGCAGGGGAGAACTGGCATCAACTTGTTATGCACTGTGTAGACAAAGGATTAGGAGGGTTAGAAAATCTGTCGCTCATTCCCGGCAGTGTTGGAGCTTCACCGATGCAAAACATCGGGGCTTATGGTGTTGAAATAAAGGATGTATTTGTTGAATTGGAAGCTTATCACATTTATGATCGAGCCACTGTAAAATTCAATAGGGATGAGTGCAAATTCGGCTATCGGGAAAGTGTATTCAAGCGTAAGTATAATGGCCAGTTTGTTATCACATCGGTTAGCTACCGGCTACAAAAGAACCCGGTGCTTATGCTCACTTATGGAGCTATAATGCAGGAACTGGAGAATATGCAGGTAATCAATCCCAACATAAAAAATGTTTCAGATGCTGTTATAAGAATCAGGCAATCCAAGCTTCCAGATCCTGCAAAGCTTGGCAATGCAGGGAGTTTTTTCAAAAACCCGATTGTGCCTCGAGAAACTTATGAAGCGATCAGTGCGGGCTATCCGAACGTACCAGCGTTTCATGCCGGAGATAAAGTAAAGATTCCCGCGGGTTGGTTGATCGAACAGTGCGGCTGGAAAGGCCACCGACAGGGCGATGCAGGCTGCTTTCCTAAGCAAGCGCTCGTGCTCGTAAATTATGGCACTGCCAATGGAAAAGAAATATTCGATCTCAGTCAACAAATACTCGAAAGTGTTCAGAAGAAGTTCGGTGTGATGTTGGAGAGAGAGGTGAATATTTATTAGAAAGCGGAAAGCGGAAAGCGGGAAGCGGAAGTGGAAGCGAAAAGTGGAAAGTGGGAAGCGGTTTTTTCAAGCAGTCGAAAGCGTAAAAAAAACTTGTTCTTGTGCTTTTTTTCTTACCATAGTCCGGTGTTTATCACATTGCCAAAGCCAGCGTTCATAATAGCTTGCGTTCATGGACAAGCTAAATGAAATGATAGTTTATAAGGATGCGTATCAGCTCATCCTTGAAGTTTATGCTGTGGCAAAGCATTTTCCGGAGCATGAACGATTTGGATTGTATTCTCAATTCACGCGCGCTGCTGTCTCTGTTGCTGCAAATCTTCGGGAAGGATATCGAAAACAAACAAGTAAAGAAAGATTGCACTTCTATAACACCGCACGATGCTCTTCGGAAGAATGCAAACTTTACTCAATGCTTTCATTGGATCTCGGCTACACCAATGTTTCCCTGGAAGAGAAGTATGATCGAGTTTGCAAAATGATTTACGGTTATTGCAAAGCGATCAAAGAAAATTCGTCTTCTGATAATTGATGATTCAACATAGCTGGAAGCAGACGGACGCGCAGACATCAAATACTGAGCGTAAATCTCCTTTTGAGCATGCGCTGTCTCTGCAAGTACTTTTTAAGGATGTCCGCTTTCTGTTGCAGGTGATGTCCGCTTGCTGTTGCAGGCGTTAGCTTCCAATTTCGGAAGCTGCAAACTGCCGCTTCCCGCTTTCCGTTAAAGCGCTTCCCGCTTTCCGCTTCCCGCTTTCTGTTAAGAAAAGTCCTCCTGATCCAACTCATCAGTATATCCCCGACTGGTACCAAGATTCAACATCGAGCCCATAAGATCTTTGAACTCGATCTTATTGTCGACGATCTTCTTGCTGACTAACGAATATGCCGCTAAACCATGCAACACAAATTCCATGAGCAATGCGGCTTCCATCTCCTGTGCATGTTTAAAGTATTTTTTTACCAGCGCATTGAGTCCGTCAACCTTATATAATTGAAGCACTTTGTCCTGGTCCTTCGAGTTGAAAAGAAAATTCAACGAATTGCCCTTATCGAACCATCCCTGTATTGCACGATAGGGATCTTCGGTTGCCTGCTGGGGCGATCGCTTCTTTTTTAACTGCTCCGGGTTTGGAAAGTACTGTACGAACTGTGACCGGATTGATTTTTCCAGGAGGTTCATGGCTACCTGGAAAGGTCCTTCCTGCTCACCTTCATACACCAACTCAATCTTGCCTGTTATCGACGGGATGATACCTACCAGGTCACTGATCCAAACCTGCGTACTCTTTTCATTATTGATGATGGCCCTTCTTTCCGCTGAGCTGATCGCATTTTCAAATGCAGAAATACTAAGCCTTGCAGAAACACCGCTTTTCTTATCTACCAGCTCACTTGCGCGTGCTTCAAACGAAATCTGTTCGATCAGTCTTTTTACCAGGTCGCTGATCTTTACTGTTGCGGTTTGTTCATGTGGAACATCCGCTTCCTGTTCAGTTATATTCAGCGCAGTTTCTATCGACTTCGGATAATGCGTTAATATCTGGCTTTCAATCCTGTCTTTCAACGGTGTCACGATCGAACCTCGGTTTGTATAGTCTTCCGGATTTGCGGTAAATACAAACAAAATATCGAGTGGCATCCGCAATTTGAAGCCCCTGATCTGTACATCACCTTCTTCGAGTATGTTGAATAACGCCACCTGAATCCTGGCTTGCAGGTCGGGGATCTCATTGATCACAAAAATTCCACGGTTGCTTCGCGGGATGATACCATAATGAATTACCAGTTCGTCGGCAAAACTTAACTTCAGATTTGCCGCTTTGATAGGATCGATATCTCCTATAAGATCCGCCACGCTTACATCAGGCGTGGCAAGCTTTTCGCCATATCGCTGATCACGATGGATCCATTCAATCGGTGCATTATCGCCATGCTCTCTCACAATTCTTCTTCCGTATGGAGAAATAGGATCGAGTGGATCGTCATTAACCTCGCTTCCAGACAGTATGGGAATGTATTCATCAAGTAGTTGCGTCATTTGTCGCGCCATGCGAGTTTTAGCCTGGCCACGAAGTCCGAGGAACAAAATATTATGCTTTGATAACAATGCTCTTTCAACATCAGGTATCACAGTGTCTTCATAACCGATAATCCCGGAAAAACTACTGTCACCTTCACGCAATTTTCTTACAAGGTTTTGCCTGATCTCTTCTTTAACTGATCTTGTTGCATATCCTGTCTTACGCAGCTCGCCAAGCGTCTTTATTCTTTTGATATCCATTTGATGTATGTGGGTTTGCCTTCTGATTAATAAACTGTCTTTCTTTTCCCGTTTTCAAAATCCCGGAAAATGAAAGCACCAAGTCGGTCGAGTGATGCAAAAAATGCTTTGCCATTATTGGTTTCAGTGAACTCCTGAACGAATCGTTGCAAATACGGGTCGGTAGCGATCATGAAAGTTGTGATCGGTATCTTCAATTTCTTGCATTGTGCAGCAAGGTTCAGGCAGCGACTGGTAATTTTCCTGTCGAGCCCGAAACTGTTTTTATAATATTGTTTCCCGATCTTAAGACAGGTAGGTTTACCGTCCGTGATCATGAATATTTGCTTGTTCGGATTCTTTCTTCTGCGAAGCAGGTCCATAGCCATTTCCAGACCTGCAACGGTATTGGTATGAAAAGGTCCTACCTGCAAATAGGGTAGGTCTTTGATCTCCACAGACCATGCATCATTTCCAAACACAACAATATCTAAAGTGTCTTTCGGATATTTCGTTGTGATAAGTTCACTAAGCGCCATTGCCACCTTTTTAGCCGGGGTGATCCTGTCTTCTCCATACAATATCATCGAATGTGAGATATCGATCATCAATACGGTGGAGGTTTGCGATTTAAAATCCGTCTCTCTAATAGCCAAATCATCTTCGTGCATGCTGAAACTTTCAATGCCATGATTGATTTGAGCATTCATGATTGAAGAAGTAAAATCGATTTGCTCCAATGTATCTCCGAACTGAAACGGCCTTGTCTCCGGGTTGATTTCATCACCCTGACCTGGCTTCCAGGTGTGATGGTCGCCCTGTCTCGTTTTCTTTAGCTTACCGAAGATCTCCTCAAGTGATTTTTTCCGGATTCCCTGTTCGGTCTTAGAAGTTATGGTGATGAGACCGGTAACCTGGTTTTCCTGGATATATCCTTTTTGTTTTAACTCGTCGATGAAATCGCCCATGCCGTATTCATCGTTGGTCAATTCATATTCTTTGTCCAGTTGATTCATCCAGTTAAGCGCTTCACTTACGTCACCGTTTGTATAAGTAAGCAACTGCATGAACAGGTCGAGTAAGGTTTCAAATGTCGTTTTTCCCTCGCCCCTCGGATCGTATTTTGAAAATTGAAAGCCTATCATGTATTGTAAGTTCGCATATTAATTGATAATAAAAAAAATCCCGCAAATGGTTATCTGCGGGATTATGCAATCTTTTACAATTAAGCCGTTTATCGCCGTTGTGGCGTATCGCCCGACGGTGTGGACAGCGTTGGAGCAGCTTCCCGTGCCGGACCTTTCTGGTATTGCGCTTCCAGTTGTTCGATTTGCATCAGCATCTGGTAACAGGTGGCAATGTCGTACACGAAGCTATATAACTTCTCTGGCAGAACTCCTCCCTTATTGTTGATGAGCGCCATCGCCTGCATCGCGAGTTGTTCGTTACTCATCGGCTCGTCAGAAAGCTTGCGGTAATAAGCCATCTGCTGCTCGAGATCCTTTTTGAGCGATCGCTTCACCTTATCGGCAAGCTGAACATCATCAGCGAGAAATGCGGCCTCCATGAAATCGAGACTGACGTTATTGTGGAAGTTACCCCTGTTGGAAGTCATTCCATACGGCATGTTTTCTTCCAGTACCGATTGATCGTATTTACGCAACACTTTTCTTGCAGAGTCTTTCATGTTGTATGCAACAAGGCTCTTGGCGAGTGTGGCATGCGTAAGCCGGATCGAATTCAAATGCCTGCGGTTCTCTTCATCATAATATACACCGGGGCGGCCTGCATTTCCATACGCAAATTTGTTCATCACTGTTTGGTATGATCCTTCATTGTCTACGCCAGGATTTACAATTGGAACAAATCGGTAGGTAAGTCCTTCCATTCTCAAGTATTTATCCAATCCTAATGAACGCAGTTCTGCAGTGGAG
The DNA here is from genome assembly GCA_023437225.1 of Bacteroidota bacterium. Lineage (GTDB taxonomy): Bacteria > Bacteroidota > Bacteroidia > Chitinophagales > Chitinophagaceae > Flavitalea. The sequence continues at coordinate 53,434 of JAEZGS010000017.1, forward strand.
GTGAAATAGATGGGTCTGCGGAACTTGTTTGCGGCGATCACAGCAAGAAGTGCAAGATCATTTTTCTGGATATAATTCTTCTGTATGTCGATCGTCACCGAGCTTACAATTGAATCACCCGGATTCAACTTATAATTCTTCCTGATGTAATCAACATCAACAGGTATGCTTACTTTTTTTGTTGGGAACACATTCGATTGTTCGCCACTCTGCATTCCAACCATCTTGCTAGGGTCATCACTCGCAACAACGTCTTTGATGATTGTATGCAGATCGTAATAGTCGGTTTGGTTGTAACCCGGAATATTATAGATCGGCAGAATGTCGCGATTGCTGCCCTGAATTTGCTCCGGTGTAAGGATCACATCCGCGGGAGCACTTTCATTCAGTTTATAACGAAGCTGGTTGATGTACCAATCGGTTCCCAACAAGCTGTAATTGATGACGCGAAGATCTTTTCGCACTTCCTCAACTTCCTGTGTATACCAAAGAGGGTAGGTATCGTTATCGCCGAAGGTGAACAGTATTGAATTTGGAGCACAACTTTCAAGGTAGTTTTTACCAAGATCGCGCGCAAGTGTTTTTTGAGAACGATCATGATCGTCCCATTCCTGCGATGCCATCAGCACAGGTACAGCAAGCAGACAAACTGCGAAACTGATGTAACCTGCGCCATCCCCTTTGATAAAACGACTAAGCTTTTCGCGTAACCAAAGCACACCAAGCCCGATCCATATAGCAAATGCATAAAAGGAACCCACGTATGCATAGTCTCTTTCGCGCGGCTGATAGCCCGATTGATTTAAATAGATTACTATCGCCAATCCGGTAAAAAAGAATAACAGGAACGAAACAAGGAAGTCTCTTCTATCACGTTGAAACTGGTATACTACTCCGAGTATTCCAAGGATCAGCGGAAGGAAATACAATTTGTTATTTGCCTTATTTGTTTTGCCGGCAGTGTCCGGAAGAATATCGTTTGTGCTATGGAACAGTTTATCGATGAAAGTAATACCACTATACCAGTTACCATCCCGAACATTTCCAAGACCCTGAATATCGTTTTGTTTACCTGCGAAATTCCACATGAAGTATCGGAAGTACATCCAGCGGAACTGATAGTCGGCAAGAAAGCGAATATCGTTGGCTACGGTAGGTTCTTCGTCCTGTTCAAGCCCTCCAAACTGTCGGTATACCATTTCCTGGTTTCGTTCATTTCCATTGTCCCACATACGCGGAAATAAGTGCGCTGTTTCCATTCCGGCGTAATTGATCTTACGAACCTGGCCCGCGACTTCATATTTTTTTTCGCCGCGCACATACTGGTCGCCCGTGACAACGTAATCTTCGCCAGAAAGATCTTCAGTGAAGAATGGCCCGTATAATATCGGCCAGTCGCCGTATTGTTCGCGACTCAGATATCCAACAAGGCTCACAGGATTATCTACATTGAACATATCCACTGACGGATCGGCATTTGAACGGATCAGCGTAGTAAAGTATGTAGAATAGCCAAGGATCAGGAAGATAGCAGACCACAATCCGATCTTAAGGAACGATGCAATTCCTGCCCGGTAGTTATAACATAAAAAGATGAAACCCGCAATGGCAAGTAGGAGCAGGAAAAAACTGCCACCAGACTTAATGAACGGAAAACAGAAAAGTAAAATGATGGCTCCGAGCCAGGCCGGGAAGGCTTTGAAGCGTCTGATCGATTCATCAGTAAACCGAAGACCGACTATGAGTAGCGCTGCAAGTAATGCAAAGTAAATGGCGAAACCCACGAAGAAGGGGGTTCCCAGTTCATTCACAAAAAAGATGTCGAATGCTCCTGCACCTTTGATTGACCATTGAATGATCGCCACCTGCGTGATGCCGGTGATAACGCATCCTATAACGAAGGCGAAGAAAGTACCCCAGGGAGTGACGTTATAGCGCTTGAAATAATATACCATTACGATGGCTGGTATGGTAAGGAGGTTCAACAGGTGAACACCAACAGACAAGCCCATCATGAAAAATATGAAGACAAGCCACCTGTCGGCACGAGAGAATTTGTGTCCATCGGTATGGCTTTCGCGATCAACTTCGTGTTCCCACTTAAGGATGGCCCAGAATACGATAGCTGTAAAAAGAGAAGAAAGCGCATATACTTCGCCTTCAACTGCAGAATACCAGAATGAATCAGAAAATGTATAAGCAAGTGCACCCACGATACCTGCGGCCATGATGCCGAAGATCTGCCCACGAGTTACAGGTTCGCCGGTTTTGATGATCAATTTTCTTGCAAAGTGTGTGATCGTCCAAAAAAGGAAAAGTATTGTAAAGCCACTGGCGATGGCACTCATGAAGTTTACAGCTTTGGCTGCGGTTGCGGGGTCATCCCCAAACAATACAATAAACAGCCTTCCAAGTAACACAAACAATGGCGCACCAGGTGGGTGGGGGATCTGCAGCTTATAAGCACTGGAAGTAAATTCACCCACATCCCAGAAACTGCCTGTTGGCTCCATCGTTAAAACATACACCGTACAGGCGATCAGAGCTACGATCCAGCCGACAATGTTGTTCACTTTATTAAAGGACATATGAAACTATTGATATTTAAAATTTTGAACTTCGCAAACCTACAGGAAATTTGATTATGCGCAAATTGTACAGGGGCGCTAAGTTATGTGAAATGAATTCTAACGGTTTGATAAAACAGGCGGTTTTGGACGTTTTGATCTTTCTCGGTAAAACCCTGTAGTCCGAAAAGACCAGCAGCATTCCCTTTATTAATGGCAATCTCGAGGTAGCCCGCGGAATTGAATAGTGCAAGCTTTTCACCTTCTATGACGTCCGCATAGGTTTCTGAAATACTGCTAATGGTTTCATCCCGTTTGAACATCACTTTGAAACTGCGTCCTTTTCTTTGTTCTTCGAATTGTTCCCTGGTAATGTTTACGACCACGTTCTCGAAATTGTCAATAAAGAGGATCTGTCCTTCAATCCAGTTTTCACCAAGTAATGGACGTAATGCGTTTTTCTCGACGAAGCTGACATCAGGTTCGCCGATATCCTGAAGCCGGTCCCCATTCACAATCCGGTTGATCGCTTTACCCATCACTTCCGCACAATACAGGGTGTTTCGGATGGCCGACTTATCAAGAGGCAAACCTATAACCATTTCGGGCCGCTCCTGTAATACCATTGTAATTAACCCATTGTCGGCGCACAAAATGTATTGTTCCTGGTGGTATGCAAGAAGCAATTGTTCCGGCTTCCTGTCGAAAAGGTTTACCAGCAAAATATGGTAACTGAAAGGGGGGAAGTTTTTTATTGCGTTGCTACATATATATGCTGCCTGCGAAAAATTAAAAGGAGGAAGGTGGTGAGATATGTCAACTAAATTGAACTGCGGGTTAACGCGCAACAACTGTCCTTTGACAGCACCGATGAGATAATCTTTTTGTCCTATGTCGGAAGTGAGCGTTACAATGGCCATGAAATGGAAGTCGGGATTAAAATGGTTGATTGCTTACTCACTTGACCAGTTTTCCATCTTTATAAAAAAACTTTCGCACCATTTTATCTGCGAAAGAAGGGAAGAACCGGTTCAAAAACACTGTGCTCTTGCCATTGAGGGTAAGAATCATTGTTCGTTTCTTTTTTTCAATGGCTTCGAGGATATGCACTGCTACTTCTTCCGCAGGCATCATCCTGCCTTCTTCCATAGAGGTTTCTCCAAAGGTGTTTCCTTTGGAATCGAGCGCTGCAAAGCGAATGTTCGAAGTGGTAAATCCCGGGCATACCCACATTACGTTTACTTCCTGATCCAAAAGTTCGGTACGCAAAGCTTCCAGCCATCCCTGTAGAGCAAACTTGGATGCGGAATATGCGCTTCGGCCAGGCAGTCCGCGATAGCCCGCTATCGAGGAAACTCCAACAATTGTTCCCTGTCGCTCGACAATAGAAGGCAACGCATATTTAGTACAATATACTGCCCCGTAAAAGTTCACATCCATGACTCTTCGAATCACATCCACATCAAGATCCTGGACCAATGCACGCATGGAAACGCCGGCATTATTAATGAGAATGTCAATGCCACCAAACGTTTTGATCGTTGATTCGATAAATCTCCGGCAATCAGATTCTTTACTTACATCGCTTACAATTGCATGCAACATGTTTTGCGAGTATTGCATTTGCAATCGATATAGTTTATCATAGTTACGGCCGCAAGTTGCCACTTTTGCTCCAAGAGGGATGAGGGCTTCGACGAGTGCTTTGCCGATTCCTTCACTACCACCTGTGATCGCAACAACTTTATCTTTGAAAAATGACATGCGAGAATGTTATGCAACAAAAATAGGTGAATTTCTACCAATCTGACGGGCCGATTGGCTACTTGCAAGGAATGAAAAGATATTATAATTTGTAGGGAACCATTAACTAACTATGCTTTTCAATTCCATAGAATTCCTGGTATTTTTTCCAGTAGTTACCACTTTATTTTTTCTATTACCACATCGCTACAGGTGGAGTCTGTTGCTAGCAGCTTCCTGCTTCTTTTATATGTTTTTCAAGCCGGAATACATCCTGATCCTGGCTTTCACCATCGTGATAGATTATTTCGCAGGATTGCTGCTGGAAAAAGAACAGGACAGGCGAAAGAAAAAAATATACCTCATCGCCAGCCTTGTCGCAAATATTGGGGTCCTGGCGATTTTCAAGTACTACAATTTTATCAATGATAACATTACCGGTATTGCAACGCTGTTCGATATTAAAAATCCAATTCCCTACCTCACGATCTTACTACCCATTGGCCTTTCATTCCACACGTTCCAGGCTATGAGTTATACGATTGAGGTGTATCGGGGCAATCAAAAGGCAGAACGGCATTTTGGCATATACTCATTGTATGTGATGTTCTACCCGCAGCTCGTGGCCGGTCCAATTGAACGACCTCAAAACATATTGCATCAGTTTCATGAGAAAAAATATTTCACGTATGACAACGCGGTGCAGGGCTTAAACCTGATACTTTATGGTCTCTTCATGAAAATTGTTATCGCAGACCGACTGGCTGTGTATGTTAACAAGGTATATGCCGATATAGATAACGCCAGCAGCTTGTCCGTATTGATGGCAGTATGTTTCTTTTCCTTCCAGATCTATTGCGACTTTGCAGGCTATTCAAATATTGCGCGTGGCACTGCTAAGTTTATGGGTTATGATCTGATGGTCAATTTCAACAGGCCATATCTTGCTCAATCAATTCCTGAGTTCTGGAGTCGCTGGCATATATCATTATCAACCTGGTTCCGTGACTACCTCTATATTCCCCTCGGAGGTAACCGGGTATCCGCACCGCGTTGGTATTTCAACCTGTTCATCGTTTTTCTGATCAGCGGGTTGTGGCATGGAGCTAATTGGACGTTCATCGTTTGGGGTGCGCTTCACGGGATCTATGTGGTGTTTGCAAATGTCACCAAATCCTACCAGCAACGAATCACAGAGGTCCTTATGCTCGATCGTGTTCCGTGGTTGCTGGTTGGTATCAACCGCGTATGGGTTTTTGTGCTCGTTACATTCGCATGGATATTTTTCAGGGCTGAAAATTTTACGCAGGCATCGAAGATCATTTCCAAGATCGTCGTCTTCGATTCCAGCTTTAACCTCATTCAGCTAACGGCTGGAACGGGACCGCTAAACATATTGTTGAGTCTTTTTGCGATTGGACTGTTGTTCCTTACTTACAAACTGCCATCGCAATTAAAGCTTCGGAATAACCTTGCCTTTCTATTCGTCACTTCATTCTTCATAATAATATTCGGTAAAGATGTCGCAGCAGAATTCATCTACTTCCAATTTTAAAAAGTTCGCGTTGAGAATCGCGTTACCCTTGCTTGGAGGCTTGTTTCTCTTCGGCCTGATATTCGAAAAACTCTTTGAACGGTACGTTGTCCTCGGAAGTCAAATTAACGGTGCATATAAAATTAACCGGGTCATCAATGAAACTCATCCTGGGGAAACCCCCATTTTCGGTTCCTCGAGAGCCTTGTGTTCATTTATACCTGATATGCTCGGTGATGACTATTTCAATTATGGATTGTCCAACGCACAGGATGATATGATCCTTTTTTGCCTAAAACATGAGCTGAAAAAGCCGAAGACAAATCCCACCATTGTCATTAACCTGGATATTGATGGATTGACCAGATCAATTGGCGACGTTTCATATTATCTGTACAACAGCAATGATCCGCAGGTAAAGCGTTTGTTGGCTTCGAAGTATCGGACACATTATTCGATTCCATTTGTGAAGTATTACGGTTATTATGAAGAATATTGTAAGAACATGCTTAACGATAAAATGAACCTGACAAAGTTTACCAATAAAGGTGCTTCATCCGAGAAGAACATTCTGACAGAAAAAAAATTTGAAGAGATGATCATGAAGAGAAAAACTTCTCGCATTACCTTCAAGAACGATCCTGAGCTTGAAAAGGAATTCGATAAAATATTGGACGAAAACCGTAACAGGTTTTTTGTATTTGTAGTATCACCATATCACTCTTCTTATTTTACTAATTATAAGAATTACGAAGAGATGAAAGCTTTTCTTGCGCGTTGGGATGCAAAGCCGAATGTGAAGGTCTATGATTTCAGTAAGTTGGCGTTGGCAGACAGCCTGCTGTTGAATACTTCACACGTAAATTATCTCGGTGCAATTCAGTTCAGCAACACGCTCAGAGATAGCTTGTCAAGTCTGCAAAAGAATGAACCGGAATATGCAAGCATTCAGAATAGGATGGCGTTAAGGAACTAAGATGCTCAAAAAAGTTTCATTTTTTTTACGGCAGAAATTTGGATTTAATTACTAACGACTTATCTTTGCACTCCCAACAACAAAAAGGGATGATTCCGTAGCTCAGTTGGTAGAGCAATACACTTTTAATGTATGGGCCCTGGGTTCGAGTCCCAGCGGGATCACAAAAAAATGGTACATCGGTTTGATGTACCATTTTTTTTATGCCTGTAATTGAAAGTTGAATAATCTATCCAAAACTTTATACCGGTAATCGAAAATGCTGTCAAGTTTATTTTTGATCATCAAAGAGTGAGCTATCTTTCCCAACGCTCCAAAAGGTAATTGATAATCGACGGTATCTTTCATCAGTATTCCATTTTCCTTTTGAATGAATTCATGATGATGATTCCAAAGTTTATAAGGACCTTTTTCCTGGAAGTCAGTAAAACTCTTTTGAAATACAACTGAAGTGATCCTGGTTCTCCAACTGAGGGGTATCCATAATAAGGGAGATACAGTATAGTCTATTTGCATTCCTTCATAAATGGATTCCTCACTTAGATCTGTGAGTACAGTGAATCGCATATCCCTGGGAGTGATCCTTGCCAGATTATGAGGATTGCAAAAGAATGTCCATGCTGTGTTCAGATCACAACCTAATTGTTGCTCTCTGTATAACCGGTAAATCATCTTAGAGACTGAAGCATTTTTTAATTGCAGTAATTGAATGACATCAAGGTAACAATACTTTATCTATTACATGCACTACACCATTGGTAGCCATAACGTTCACTGCGGTAATGTTAGCATTGGTGGTGTTGCCATTTCCTTTTAAAGTAGCATTGCTTCCCAGGCCTACTCTTACAGTGCCACCATGCGCGGTTGTAAGGTTCTGGCCATCAGAGAGGTCTGAAGAGAATGCTCTTGAAGGCACTACATGATAGGTAAGTATTGACGCGAGTGTATTAGGGTCGGCTGCCTGAATGGAAGCAATGGTGGGAAAACCTGCATCAATAAAGGCCTGGTTAACTGGAGCAAATACGGTGAAGGGTCCGTCTGACGTTAATACCTGGGCCACATTCGTGCTTCCCTCACTGGCACGGAGCACCGCTGCTACGAGGTAGGTGAAGTTATCGTTTGCTTGTGCTACCTCTACCAGGTTACCCATTGGCGGAATCAGCGCCCGTTCGATGGAATGAATAACTCCGTTGCTTGCAGCAATATCTGCGGTCGTTACTTTCCATCCGTTTACAAAAACACCATTACTGTTTTTAGTTACATATACCGGATCGCCACCGGCGGTAGTTACTGCGGCGTTCGGTCCCGCGGGAACATCCGCTGCCATAACCTTTGCTCCAATAGTGTGATACAGTAAGATCTCTTCTAGTTCATCTGCCGGAGTACTGGCTATGACACTGCTGGTTATGCCCGAAGCATTGAACGATGCATCTGCCGGAGCGAAAACCGTGAACGGTCCTGCGCCATTCAAAGTTGCTCCGAGATTAGCTTTTGTGACGGCCGACTCCAGCAAGCTGTAACTATTGTTTTCCATAACAATTGCCGCGATGGTTTTAGGAGAGTTGTTAGTGTCATCATCGTCTTTTGAGCAAGCTGAACTAAATAAGGAAACAGATAATGTTGCGAAGGCTGCAATACTGGCCCTGGTAAAAAAATTTCTTTTCATGATTTGATGTTTGATAGATGGTTGATTATCGGTTTAATTTTGATTGAGCTTCATCTTTACCGTATTTAGTAATTCGGCGGGTTCAATGTTTTGTGTATAGATCGGGAGATGGAAGTCGTGAAGCTTACTCAGCAGCCGGATCATATCCATTTTCTCCTTGCGTGTCAAATCACCGGAAACAATCTCTGTTGCCTGGCGAACCTTCACCAATAGATTGTCAAGGGTTTCCAGTCCGGTGGGAGTTATGTTCAATACCTTACTCCGCTTATCAACATCCGAGTCGCTTTGCTTCACCCAGCCTTTGGAAATAAGTCGATTTATAATTTGAATCCCCGCAGGCTTTTCGTGCACATTCTTTTTAATCAGATCTATCTTGGTAATGGATGGATTAAATTTCAAGGTTATCAGGTAGATCACTTCATCCGGAGTTGAAAACTCTGAACCGAGGAGCGCTGCTTTGAAGTAATTTTTACCGAATCGATTCATGTGAACGATGCTCGTGGCTATCATGCTTTCAGCTGTTCTCCCGTTATCTTTTCCTTCCCATTTAGGTTCGCTGGAGTTTTCGTCAGTTTTATGGTTGTCAACAATCCACCGCTTAAAACCGGCAAGGTCATGCGGGTAATCGTCCGCAGCTGAATTTTCAAACTCGCTACAGAGATCGATGATGTCTTTTAAAAAATCTACGTTCATATTTACATGTTTATGGTATAAAACTAAACCAAAAAACGTTATGAAAATCTAAAAATCCACAAATTTTAGGGAAACCGGCCACAAATTGGTGTAGATTTATACATTTTTTGGTGCTTTATCTTTATTCAGACGCTTGAGCCTCTGAATCTTACGGACCCAAAAAGTCGTTTTCCAACCATATGTGCTTAATTTGTTTTAATGACCGAACGCATTGTATACCGCATGCCCCGAACCGGGTCCATTCGCACGTTAAAACAGCATACTGAGAAAATGGATCATCCTCATGCAGGGGAGGTAACTGTAAAAGTGAAAGCAATCGGACTGAACTTCGCAGATATATTTTCGATGCAGGGTTTATACCCGGCAACACCCCCGGGGCCGTTGATACCCGGACTTGAATTCTCAGGAGAAATTGTTGCGGTCGCTGACGGTGTCACCAACTTAAAAATTGGAGATCGGGTGATGGGCGCCACAAAATTCGGTGGTTACGTAACCCACATAAATATCGATCATCGTTATGTGATCGCTCTGCCTGCAGAATGGACTTTCGAACAAGGCGCTGGCTTCCTGGTTCAGGGCCTTACCGCATACTACGCATTGACGAAGTTGGGCGACCTGCAACCGAACATGACGGTACTTATTCATAGTGCAGCCGGAGGGGTAGGCATCATGGCTAACCGGATCTGCAAAAAAATGAATGCTTACACGATCGGCACCGTAGGAAATAAAAAAAAGGTTGCGTTCTTAACCGAGGAAGAAGGTTACGATGACGTCATAGTGCGAGGTGATAACTTTTATCATCAATTGAAAAGCGCACTTGCAGATCGACCTCTTAACCTTATCATGGAGTGTATCGGTGGCAAAACGCTCATGGATGGATGGAGATTAATGGCGCCGATGGGAAGGATGGTGGTTTACGGGAGCGCAAGTTTTACACCACACGGTGATAAACCGAATTACTTAAGTCTCGGCCTCAAATATCTCAAACGCCCCAAAATAGATCCGTTGCGACTTCCCTCTCAAAACAAATCGCTTATGGGTTTCAATCTGATCTATCTATATGAACGAACCGAATTAATGCTTTCCATGCTCGGTGAATTACAGGATCTTCACTTAAGACCCCAACACGTGGGGCAGGTTTTCTCATTTAATGACATGCATGAAGCAATCCATGCGTTTCAACAAGGTGGCACGATGGGTAAAGTCGTTGTGGTAACGGATAAATGAGAGGTGACATATCATACTCATCCGGCTTACATTTGACTTTCAATAAGAGTACTCTGATGAATACAAATACGAATGTCGCACTGGTCAGGAAGCAGCACTTTGAGATATTAGATGGATTACGTGGCATCGCGGCCTTTGCCATCGTAGTGTTTCACTTCATGGAATGGATTTATCCCAATCCAAGTGAAAATTTTATCGGTCATGGATTTCTTGCGGTAGACTTTTTCTTCTGCCTGTCCGGATTTGTGATCGCCTATGCCTATGACGATCGCATTGCTAAAATGGGGACCGTGGAATTTTTCAAATCGCGTCTTATCCGCCTGCATCCACTGGTTATCCTCGGAGCTGTACTTGGTTTAATAGGATTTTTATGGGATCCCTTCTCAGACGCCTCTTCAACATATAGTTTTTCGCGCATTGCCTGGCTCTTTATCTGTTCCCTGTTGCTTATTCCGATGCCAACAATGGAAGATCGATTCTTTAATAATTTCGGTTTGAATGCGCCGGCCTGGTCATTGTTTTGGGAATATGTTGCGAATATCTTTTATGCATTTGTTTTGTACAGATTGAATAAACGCGTTCTAATTGTTGTGCTCATTGTTTCCGCAGGGTTGTTGTTATACATTGCACAGCTGCGTGGGAACCTGCTGGGTGGATGGTCGCGCGATAATTTTTGGGAGGGAGGTGTTCGGATCGCGTATTCATTCACTGCGGGCTTATTGATATTCAGATACAGACTCATCATTAAAAACAGGCTGGGTTTTGGAATATTGACCATTCTGCTTTCCTGCGCATTTCTCATGCCTTATTTTTCGCTGAACTGGCTCGTAGAAGCATTGATCGTGATGCTTTATTTTCCACTGATTGTTGCGCTGGGAGCGGGTTCTGTGTTATCCGTAAATATGAGGCCGATTTGCAAATTTTCCGGCGACATTTCATACCCCATGTACATGACACATTATTGGATCATATGGATATTTGGTAATTATCTTACTATGTACAAACCGGCAGGATTTAATCTGGCACTAATAGTGGTAGCGGGCACCTTAGTGATACTAGTAGTAGCATACCTGGCTATGCGCCTATTCGATATTCCGGTTCGGCGATATCTTACGGCGCGGAGAAAGGTCAGCCTTCAACAGTAACATTGCTTAACTTGTTGACGAACGCCAGTAAACTAACGCTTAAAAGAAAATTATGCAGGTGGATCTCAAACCGCAGCCGCACGCTGCTTCGATAAATAATCATTCATCAAGGTATCTTGTTCAAATTTCAATCACTGCGGCGCTTGCCGGTTTTATTTTTGGATTTGACACCGTAGTAATCTCTGGCGCAAATCTTCCTATTAAAGAACTTTGGAACACATCACCATTGTTTCACGGATTCTTCATTATGTCAATGGCTTTATGGGGAACCGTAATAGGTGCCATCTTTGGTGGCATCCCAACAGAAAAGTTTGGACGTAAAACCGTGTTGATTTGGATTGGAATATTATTTACACTTTCGGCCATAGGTACTGCGCTGGCACCAGATCCTTACAGCTTCTCCTTCTTCCGATTCCTGGGAGGCTTGGGCATCGGTGTTTCGTCCGTTGCGGCACCCACTTATATCTCAGAAATTTCAACGCCTTCAACCCGCGGAAGACTCGTTGCGCTGTACCAGTTCAACATTGTTTTCGGAATACTGATCGCATTTTTATCCAACTATGCTCTCGAAGGCTTTGGTGGTGATAACGATTGGCGCTATATGCTTGGCGTGATGGCAATCCCATCACTCATATATTCGTTGCTTGTATTCGCCATTCCGGAAAGTCCGCGTTGGCTGATCGCCAAAAAGAATGACCTATCAGCAGCGGCGCGGATCATGACACGCCTGGGAATCCGTAACACCGATGCTGAGATCGCAACAATCGTTGAAGGAAATAAAAGGGAGTCTGCCGGTAGCGAGAAATCAGGGATCCTGGATAACAAATACCGAAACGTGCTGTGGCTTGCATTTATGATCGCTTTCTTCAACCAGGTATCCGGCATCAATTTCATTCTTTATTATGCTCCGGAGATACTTGAAAGGGCAGGACTTGCCGCGAAAGAATCTTTGTTCAATTCAATAGCGATTGGGGGAACAAATCTTGTCTTTACGTTCGTGGGTCTATATCTTATCGACAGACTTGGTAGAAAGACACTAATGATAATTGGTTCCTTTGGCTACATCATCAGCCTGGCCGCAGTTGCATGGTGCTTCTATAACTCTGCAGGTCCAACAACATTACTCATCTTCCTTATGATGTTCATAGCTTCTCATGCTATAGGGCAGGGAGCGGTGATTTGGGTTTTTATTTCTGAAATTTTTCCGAATAAAGTACGCGCCATCGGTCAATCGATCGGTGCGAGTACACATTGGGTATTTGCTGCTTTAATCACTTTGATAACACCCGTATTTCTTGATGCGGATGAAGGAATATTCAAAGACAATCCCTGGCCAATTTTCTTATTCTTTGCTTTCATGATGGTACTTCAACTCTTCTGGGTGTTAACAAAAATGCCGGAAACAAAAGGCGTGAGCCTCGAAGACCTGGAGCGAAAGCTAACGTAGCTGAAGCCACTTATTCTACACTGTTCCATCCTTCGATCTTTACAACGCCCGATTTAAAACCGGGTTGTTCAACCGTTATTCTTTTGCTTTCACCAGGAAGCAGGCTGAAATAATTATCGCTGTAGAACGTGGGAAGCAAGCGTTTACCCGATTCTTCATCAACTAATGAAACGCGATTGAAAAAAGAAATTGGATTGTGTAGAGAATTTGAAATAGTCACCTCGAGCACGTCAGCTTTTATACGTTTAGTTTTTACCGACAGACGGGCGGGTTTCATCTTTTGTAAAGCAGTGAAATTTCCCGTGCTGTCTGCAAGCCAGTAAAGATTCTCACTCAGCGGCCTTTTATTTTCATCGGTAATTTTTAGATGCAAAAACGCCTTCTGTTCCGTACCGCTATTCAACAATATTTCTTTAATATCCGCAACGTCTTGCACTGAACCTGCCGCTATGGTCGATGATCCTCGTGCAGTTTGCTGTTTCCTGCCATCCACGTTTAAAACAGCGATGTGATACGTGAGCTTTTTCGAATCAAACAGGTGATTGCTTATCATCACTTTTGAGCGAACCGGATCGTACATGATGTGTACTTTTTCACCGGCTTTGTTGAGCCCATATAAAGCTCCATTGGGATCAAGATGATAATCGTACATTTCACCGCGAAGTGCGGTCCAGGGGTTTTGTGTTTTCCAGATGATGACTCCGGTATACCAGTTCCACATGTGCGAACTAAAGCCTTCTATAAGTGCACGATACTGATCATAATTAACCAGTTGGGCCTTCCGCGCAAAGTCGCGCGTATCCTTAGGCTCACCGTATTTGCTTATGTGTTCATTGTAACCGATGTATTTATGATACTTCCATACTGAATCAACGTTCTCTTTTGTTGGGAAGACCTCGAGATTTTCTTTAGGGATAAATCTTTCCAGCGATTCGTATTCACCAACACCAACCGATCCTATCTCTGAATTGAAGGGCCATGTCCGGAAACCCCAGAATGTTTTTATATCCTGAATGGTGTATGGCCCGTCGCCATTGCCTCCCAGAGTATTGAGCGACATGCTGTCAGAATTTGAATAATCAAAAAAATATCTTGTCGTATCGTAATGGGGCAGAATAGAGTCACGAATCGCAGCTAGAATGTCATCAGGTGGTGTGATCTCGTTACCACCGCAATAGATCGCCAGCGATGCATGATTGCGGATCATCTTTATCTGATCAATCAGAGAGCTAACAACAAGTGAATGATCGTCGGGGTATTTTCTTCTTGTCTGCTGGTCCTCCGCTTTTTTAGGATCCTTCCATCTTCCGTTACAATCCCCGGAGAACCAGAAATCCTGGAACACAAGCATCCCATATTTGTCACACGCTTCATAAAATTCAGGTCGCTCTGTCAATGCACCTCCCCAGATGCGAATAAGATTGAGGTTCATATCCCGGTGAAAACGCACTTCTGCGTCATACCGTTCTTTGCTGAATCGCAGCATCGCATCCGATATGATCCAGTTTCCACCCGTTATAAAGATTGGCTGGCCATTGACATGTATCGCGCGACTTTTGCTGGTGCTGTTCCAACTAGTCTGGATCTCACGAACACCAATTTTCAGATCTTCCTTATCGAGTATGATTCCTGTATTTCCAACGAACTCCACTTTGATATCGTACAGATGCTGAGTACCGTATCCATTCGGCCACCACAGCTTCGGTTGTTCGAGTGTATAATCGGGCAACATGATCTTAGAAATACTCTTGGCCGGCAGATTAACTTTCGCCTGCACCGTTTTTCCCGCAATAATATATCGCAATGTGCCTGAAACAGGCGTCGGTAGGGCGTTTTCAACCTCTGCGGTCATTTTGATAATTGCGGGTGCCTGCTTGCCCCCCGCAATGCGTTTGCCTGGAACATTGGTTACAAAGTGCACGTTTGCCACATCTATTTTTCTTGTTTTTTCGATGAACACCTTGTCCCAAATTCCGGTGTTTCTATCGCGTACCGGTTGGATCCAATCCCATCCTGCTACATATTGATGCGTCAAATTCTTTGCAATGCGACCGTCACCACCCTGGCCGCCATTCGGATTACCAACTGGATCCGGTGGATAAACAAGCACCGCCAATCTATTGGAGCCGTTCTTCTTCAACAACGATGTGATGTTGTACTTCCTTCTCATGAACATTCCTTTTGCCGTACTGTCATTGAGTTTCTGACCATTCAGGTAGGCATCGAATGCATAGTTGACGCCTCTGAACAATAGCCAGGCCTGTTCATCTTCCGAGGTAATTTCTTTGAAGTCACGCACGAACCAGTAAGTATAATGTTCCCTGCCGGTACTGTATATGTCAGGAATCAATTCATTATTCATTCCAAAGAAGGGATCAGGAATCTTTTTATTGTTCAGGAGCGTTGTCAACACAGTGCCGGGTACTGTTGCAGTCAACCAATCAGAAAGGGCAAAAGTTGGCATGGAAATATCTTCTCCGCTTGCCTTTAACTCGCTTGATGGCTTGCATTTCCATTCGCTATTTAATTCATAACGAAGTTGAGATAGGCACCAGGACGAGGTTAGCAACATTCCGATGAGAAAACAAATGACTTTGTTTGTGAAACGAACGGCTCCGTCATTCATACCTAATTACTTCTTTGATGAGAAGCGGTAAATATACGAGTTAGCCCATGCTTTGCGATTACGCCCATATGACGAAAAATGTGTAATCTACTGACCTAAATCACCTGTGGAGGCAAATCGAGTAGCTAATTTGAACTATAAATCTGAAGGGAATAATAATCATGTTAAAGACTCATCCTTATATTGGAGCAAAGATTGAAGAAATGTCGCCAGCGGGCCTGGTGCAGATGGCTCGAAACGCATTGAATGAAGATCAATACGGGGACTGCATTTATTTTTCCTATAGAGTATTCATGTCCGTTGCAACAGCCTTTCTAAAATCCCAACGTATAAAGGCTGACTCCGACGAAGATATGCTTCAGTTGTTTGCGCTTCATTATACAGACTCAATGGGAGTAGCCTCTTATTCATCATTACCCGCGATGGTTTATGAGATTCATGAACGTCCCGGTACGCGAGACTTCGCACGATCTTACTTTAATCGATGCGAACAATTTTATATTGATATCACAACCGCATAACGCTTGCTGTCCTGAATAAAAAAAGCCTTTCGGTTAAGAAAGGCTTTTTTGCTTTAAAGGCGATTATTTTCCTATGGTTTTGTTTGTTTGCCGATAAGCTGACCTACTTCTTTTCCTGATTTAGCATATGCTTCCTGCAAGCGAAGACCAGAATCAAAATCGAAGCCCATAACGTCACGACCGGGAGCCTTAACAACTGTGAGCTTTGCGATAACATTTGAAGGGTTTGCGGTTTCCACGATCATCACCTCTCCGTCGATCCGTGCGGGAGCGCGCATTACGCCTACATTCCAGCCCGGTTCAGTGCGGGTGGTATGAAAGACCAGCGTATACTTTGAATCCGCTGATGATGTATTTACGCCCGCATGTTTTTCGAACAGTTCGTTGAATTGCGGCTGGAAGCGATTCGTTCTATCAGCTACCCATGCTTTCTCCCAGGTATCACCACGTCCTGGTTCTTTGCTGTTGTACTCGTCTTTTTTCTTTTGGATGTACTGTTCTTCAGTGAGGTCTTTACCCACGATCATGTTGTCGTAAGTAAATGTCGTCTTGATCGATGTCTGTCCTTTTAAAGGTTCAAGGCTTCCCTGCACAAGTTTTACTTTTTGTGCGAAGAGGGTTGTACTGGCCATCATAAGACAGCCAAATAAAATCTTTTTCATTAGGTTTAAGTTGGTTTGATGATGGGCAAATAAAGTAATAAAAAAACGATTTGACAATACCGGGGCGCGCCGTTCGTGTAAAAGTTACACCAGTCACTAGTTGACTACTGCATAGTAAGCTTTTTTACGTCGCAGTTCACGGTCGAACAATAATGGATAATCTTTCCTTCCGCGTACAGGAAAGTTGTCCAGCCAGCTGTGCCTGTCCGATATGTTCCAGAAAGTCACGCTTTCTATAACTGAATCATATTTCGAAAACAGTTCGAAACACATTTTGTATTGTTCTGTCTGCGCTTGTTCCCTTTTTGCAGTATACAGCGTATCAACATCGGCAGAACGCCGTTCCCGGGCACTGTGTTCTTTTTGATAAACCGAGATATCCAGCTCCGTGATGTGTATGCGCAGTCCCAGTTCCGCGAAATCCCGCAATGTGGAATCGAGTTGCCCACGTCGCGGCTCGCCAATGGCCCAATGACCCTGTAGCCCTATTCCATGAATCGGCACTTTCCGGTCTATCAGCCTTTTAATCAGTGCAACGATGCGCGCTCTTTTTGCAGGGTCGATCTCATTGTAGTCATTGTAAAAAAGGAGGGCATCGGGGTCTGCCTCATGTGCAAATTCAAAAGCACGTTCGATATATTCTTCGCCACATACCTTGTAAAATTCGGAGTTTCGATAGAATTCTTTGTTATCATCAGAAATGGCTTCATTGACTACGTCCCACGCGTAAACAGTGCCACGGTATCTTGAGACGACTGAATGTATGTGTTCTTTTAGTCGATCCATTAATTCCTGCTTTGAGACCTGCTGTCGGCCTTCCGTGCGGAACAACCATCCGGGGGTTTGCTGATGCCATACCAATGCATGACCACGCAATTTCATGTTATTGAGCCTGGCGAACTGTGCAATGCTATCGGCGCCAGCCCAATTGTAGACGTCTTTCTGCGGGTGTATGGGTCCCATTTTCATGGCATTCTCCGCTGTCATACTATTGAATTCATTTTTTATAAGACCAGCCTCATCCGTCCTTAATGCAGCAGCAGATACTGCAACACCCACTGTAAACCGACCTGAGAAATGATCTTTTAATCCATTATCCCCGCTACTCGTTTGGTGTGTTATGTTTTGGCTGCTGCAGGCTGTTATAGATAGCAACGCAATACATAACATTATAAAAGCAGACAGCCTGGCTGTTAGTTCTCGTAGAATCGGCAATTGACCTGGAATTATTTTTTTCTCTGCGTCCTCCATAATGAAGTATTCCGCCCTGTCCACTTCGGGCACATCTATCATCTTACCCGAATGTGGTGGCCACTCCAATTCAAAACTATTGCTTCTGATGTTCCGCGCGTCAATGTCTTTTTCAATGGCAAAAGAATGTATGATCTTGCCGCTTTTTTGTTTCACTGGTGACAGTTCCATAAAATCTCCGCTCACAAGTATGCCCAGTTCTTCATGAACTTCACGAATGGCAGCGGAAAGAGGTTCTTCAGATTCGAACTCGCCTTTAGGTATTGACCATGCACCATCATCTTTATTTTTCCAGAAAGGACCTCCCGGATGGACGAGTAACACCTCTAGTTTTCCGTCGGCTTTTTTATACATCAGTATGCCTGCGCTCTTCCTTGTCATGTGCTTCCATTGCTGTTTAAATACGTATCAACACTTATCAAACTAATGTAGTTAATATTGTTTTAGCATCAGGTAAATTTCAGGCATCAGAGTACGGCGCTATCGGTCAATTTTATTGGTCATCTGATACCGATCCCGATTCGGTAATACTAACGCTTAAACCATTCAAATGATCGCACGCACAATACTAAGTTTTGTTCTCGGGTGGTTGCTTGTGATAAATTCTCATGCTCAGCAACTTCCTTATGAACTCCAGGCGCCAGAAGTGGTTTCAGTGAACAGAATGCCCATGCGGGCAAATGCTTTTGCTTTTGAGTCCATTGATCTTGCAACAAAAGCCAGCAGGGAGAAATCCAAAAATTTTCTTTCTCTCAACGGAGATTGGAAATTTAATTGGGTGAACGATCCACGCAAGAGGCCATATGATTTTTATGCGATCGGATTTGATGATAGCAAGTGGACAAATTTTCCGGTGCCGGCCAATTGGGAATTGAACGGTTATGGATTACCGATCTATGTGAATCAACCGTACGAGTTTGCAGGTCATGCAAAACGGTATGGTGCACTTAATCCGCCGTTCGACATTCCTGCGGATAACAATCCTGTAGGTTCCTATCGAAAGAAATTTATCGTTCCCGAAGAATGGTTAAACAACCGTCAGGTATTTATTCACCTCGGTGCCGTAAAGTCGGCATTCTTTATCTGGATCAATGGGCAGAAAGTTGGATACAGCGAAGACAGTAAACTGGCCGCTGAATTTGACATCACCAGACATCTGAAAAAAGGGGAGAACCTGGTGGCCTTACAGGTTTATCGCTGGAGTGATGCCAGTTACCTTGAATGCCAGGATATGTGGCGCATCTCTGGTATCGAACGGGATGTTTTTCTTTATTCAACTCCGAAACTGGATTTGCGTGATTTTAAGATCACTTCGAATCTCGATGAACATTATTCGCATGGCTTGTTCACTTTCAATGGGCAAATCCATAACTACAAAATTGACAAAGGAACTCTTCATAGCAACTCGGACACTATAAGTGTTGAATTGACACTTAAAGATAACGATGGTGAAATCGTATACTCGTCGAATGCAACAACTTCCGTTCTTGGAAACTATAAAAATTCTGTTGAGTTAAAAGGTACTATAACGAATGTAAAGCAATGGTCGGCGGAACTTCCTTATTTGTACGACCTGCTGATCGTTTTAAAAGACAATAAGGGCAACATATTACAGGCAATACCTCAGAAGGTTGGATTCCGCACTATAGAAATTAAGGAGCGTAACGTACTGGTCAACGGCAAGCGTGTGTTCTTTAAGGGCGTGAACCGTCATGAACATCACCCTCGTCGCGGGCATGTACTCTCGAAAGAAGATATGCTGAAGGACATAGAGATGATGAAGAAACTCAATATTAACGCTGTACGTCACTCGCATTATCCCCCCGATCCTTACTGGCTTGAGCTCTGCGATAAATATGGTCTGTATGTTATTGATGAAGCGAACATTGAATCGCACGGACTTGGTTACGATCTTTCAGTTTCGCTGGGTAACAATAAAGAATGGCGTAATGCGCACCTCGAACGCATTCAAAGAATGTATGAGCGCGACAAAAATCATTGTTCCGTCCTCAAATGGTCTCTTGGAAATGAAGCGGGTAACGGGGCAAATTTTTATGAAGCGTATGAATGGTTGAAATCTGTTGATTCACGCCCGGTTCAATATGAACGCGCCGAGGGCGATTACAATACAGACATTCTTGTGCCTCAGTATCCCGGTCCAAACTCGATGGAAAATTTCGCGAAAAGCAATCCATCACGACCGATGATCATGAGTGAATACGCACACATCATGGGTAATAGTCTTGGAAACTTTCAGGATTACTGGGACGTTATTGAGAACAATCCGTACCTGCAGGGCGGCTTCATTTGGGAATGGATCGATCAATCTATCGATACTGTGAAAAATGGAAAGCGTATAAAAGCCTATGGCGGCGATTTTCCACTTGAAGGACCTGTTGACGAAAATTTGAGCGATAACAACTTCTGTGTTAAGGGTGTAGTAACTGCATATCGTGAACTTACACCAATGGCCATCGAAGTGAAGAAAGTACATCAATCAATCAAGTCAAAACTTACAGGTAAGTACCAGTTGTTGGTTAAAAACGGATATTTCTTCCGCAACCTTGATAATGTTAAGCTAACCTGGTCTTTGTTGGAAAATGGCCGTGCTGTCGAAAAAGGTGAAGTTGGCTCATTGAAAATAGGCGCGCAGGACAGTGCAACGATCACACTTAATTCTAAATACAAACAAAAAGACGGTCGTGAATACTTTTTAAATGTCAATTATACACTTATTCGTAATGAGCCTTTGATAGAAGCGGGTCACGAGCTCGCTTATGATCAATTTCCTGTAAGTGGATCTTACCTGAATTCAACTTCTCCCGAAACCAAACGTCCGGTACGCATTTCTGAAACAGCACGGGACGTGTCTGTGAAGGGTGATGATTTCGAAGTTATTTTTGATAAGAGCACAGGCATCATGACATCCTACACCCGCAATGGAGCAAGAGTGTTGTCGCAAGGTCCTACGCCTTCTTTTTGGCGGGCACCTACAGATAACGATATTGGTGCTGGATTCAACAGATCTCTCAGATCATGGAGGAAGGCGTTTGAGCAGGGAACAACTACAAGCGTCAAAGCTTCGTCCATTGCAAATATTACCGTAGAGATAGTCGTCAACAAATCAGTGAATAACGGAGATGCTAAAGTTGAACAACGATATGAGATTTATGGTGATGGCTCCATCAGGGTTCAGAATAGTATCGATCCGGTGAAGGGCAATCATCGCCTTCTGTTGAGAGTAGGAACAGACCTGGTATTGAACAAGCAATTCAGCAACATAAAATTTTATGGTCTCGGTCCCGGGGAAAATTATTGGGATCGTCATGCTTCCGCAACAGTTGCAGTGTATGATCAAAAGCTGACCGATCAATATTATCCATATGCGCGTCCGCAGGAGAGTGGCAATAAGACCGGAATACGCTGGGTTGATTTTACAAATGCAAAAGGAAAAGGTTTGCGCTTCGAAATGACCGATACATTATTATCATTTTCATCATTACCATACTCACTGGATGACCTTGATCCTGCAATTGATAAAAAACAATTTCATTCCGGAGAATTGATTGAAAGAAACGAGATCTACGTGCATATAGACCTTAGACAAACAGGAGTGCAGGGAATCGACAGCTGGGGTGCATGGCCGATGGAAAAGTATCGAATTCCCTTCAAGAGACACCAACACAGTTACTGGATCAAACCGATTAAATAGATATCAATGAAAAAAGCCTCGGTTGTTTTTTTATGTGTTTTGATGCTCAGTGTTGACCTTGTTGCTCAACAGGTAATTCAATTTGATAAGGCATTATGGGCACCAGTTAATATGCGATACGGACGGGAGGCTTTATACACTGACCCGCTCGCTTATCATTACTACACCGGATCGCTTCAATCTCCAAAGGCAGACCTTGCATTCAAACTGGAGGATAGTGAATCCACCTGGAAAGCAGTGCTTGCAGACTCCGCGATGCGTTTGATCCGGCCGGGATTAACCAGGGGCAGTGGCGGCTTCGGACGTGGCGGGTACTTTTACCTTACATATTCGGCGGCCAAAGAAGCAGCAGCGATACTAAACATTCGAGGCAACAGCGGGCTGCTGTTAAACGGAGCATCTCATGCAGGGGATCCATACAATTCCGGATGGATGCACATACCTGTAAAATTAAAGAAGGGATTAAACGAATTTTACGTACGCGGCAATTTCATTGTGGCCAGCCTCAGTTTCCCCAAATCCGCTGTGCAATTAAGTATCCAGGATTCTACCGTGCCATCTATCGTTGTGAACCACGACAAGCAAACTCTTAAGGCAGCTGTGGTAGTGATTAATACATCGAATGTAGAACAACGGTCCTTGCAAATTGAATCAAATGTTGCCGGTAAGAAAATGGTAACAAGGCTGCCCGTTGTTCCCGCCATGTCAACGCGAAAAGTGATCTTCGATTTTGATCCTGGTGGTGTTAATGAAACAGGCAAGATCAATTGCGATATCATTCTTACCGGTAAAGGAATTTCGGATAAACAAACGCTTACGATCGAAGCGGTTACTTCAACGGATAAATACAGTCGCACTTTCATCAGTGACATTGATGGCAGTCTTCAATATTTTGCAGTTGCTCCGCAGACCGGTGGAATCAAAAAAGGCAATGCGCTTTTCTTATCTGTACATGGCGCAGGTGTCGAAGCGATTGGGCAGGCACGGGCATATCAATCGAAAGACTGGGGTACTATCATTACACCTACTAACAGAAGACCACGAGGTTTTAACTGGGAAGATTGGGGAAGACTTGATGCCCTGGAAGTATTGGCTTTAGGTCGTCAAATAGTGCATCCTGATCCTTCAAAAGTATACCTCACCGGACACTCAATGGGAGGACACGGTACCTGGTTTCTTGGTGCTACCTACCCGGATAAATGGGCAGCCATTGCACCATGTGCAGGTTATCCCACCCTCAAAGGATACGGTTCTGCAGATGGACTTGTGCCTGACAGCAGCAATGATAAAATTGAACAGGTCTTACTTCGCGCAAGCAATCAAAGCGACGTGCCTCAACTTGCAACAAATTACAAACCTCTTGGTGTATATATTTTCCACGGTGATGCAGACAGGGTTGTTTCCGTGAACTATGCAAGGCAGATGAAAAAGCAACTTGCCGATTTCCATGCAGACATGAGTTACTATGAGTACCCCGGTGGTGAGCATTGGTTTGGTGATATCAGTGTAGACTGGAAACCCTTATTCGATTACTTTAAATGGCATCAACGAAAGCCGGACAGTTCTGTGCATGTGATCGATTTCAAGACTGCTAATCCTGGGATTTCGTCTTCCTATTATTGGGCCCGGATCGTGCAACAACAACAGCCTTTGAAATACAGCCGCATTCAACTACGCCGCGATATGGCCAAGTCAACGATCAATGGTTCCGCAGACAATACACGGATGATCAGCTTTGATCTTTCAGACTTTGGCAATAACAAGAAGGTGACCATTAAGTTGAACGACACCGAGCTGAGCCATACAACCAGGTCCTCAAATGACTCCATTGTGTTACAAAATATCGATGGTAAATGGTCCCAAGCGTCCATGCCTTCAGCTGACAAAAAAGGTCCTCATCGTTACGGAACATTTAAGGATGCCTTCAACTATCGCATGGTGTTCGTATACGGAACAAAAGGAACTAAAGAAGAGAATGAATGGAGCCTTCATAAAGCAAAGTACGATGCTGAAACCTGGTACTATCGTGGAAACGGAGCTGTAGAATTAATCTCAGATAAAGAGTATAGCCTGCAAGCGTACAAAGACCGCGGTGTTATCATCTACGGAAACAAAACAACGAATGCTGCATACGCGCTGTTGCTACAGGACAGTCCAATTCAGATAGAACGCAATCGCATTACAGCAGGCTCGAAAGAATGGACTGGTGATGATCTAGCAGCATATTTTGTAAGGCCGATCAAAGGATCTTCAAATGCATCTGTGGCAGTGATTGCCGGAACAGGGTTGAAAGGAATGAACGCTGCAACGGCCAATCAATATTTTGCCGGAGCCAGTGGTTTTCCGGACTTCATGATCTTCAAACTGGACATGCTGTTGAAGGGTCCCTCAGCTATAGAGGCCGCAGGATTTTTTGATAATGATTGGAATCTTACCCAAGGGTCAGCCCAGTTCCGTTGATAAATGTGAAGTAATAAAAATCTACAAAGAAGATGAGAAATATATTATTGTTATCGTTACTGACAATTAGTTTGTCGTCCATTGCACAACAAAATGTGCATCCGCAATCCGAAAAATACGAGTGGCCAACGGATCCCGAGGTTCTAGCGAAGCTCGATAAATGGCAGGATCAGAAGTTTGGAATTATCCTTCACTGGGGGTTATATGCAGTGCCGGGAATGATTGAATCGTGGGCTCTTTGTTCAGAAGATTGGATCGAGCGTGACAGTACCATTTCTTATGACGATTTCAAAAAGTGGTATTGGGGTCTTTCAAAGGATCTCAATCCAGTCAGGTTTGAGCCCCAACAGTGGTCGGCTGCTGCAAAAGCTGCTGGTATGAAGTACGTCGTGTTCACAACAAAACATCATGACGGCTTTTCCATGTTTGATACAAAACAATCTGATTTCAGTATCGCTAATGGACCGTTTGCATCGCATCCTAAAAAAGATGTTGCAAAGCATGTCTTTGAAGCATTCCGAAACGATGGCTTCATGATAGGTGCCTACTTCTCGAAGCCCGACTGGCATTCTGAAAACTACTGGTGGCCGAAATACGCAACTGCAGACAGAAACAACAACTACGACATCCGCAAGTTTCCATGGAGATGGAATGCCTTTAAAGATTTTACATACAACCAGCTTTCTGAACTAATGAACAATTATGGTTCAGTAGACATTTTATGGTTAGATGGAGGATGGGTTCGACCACTTGAAACGGTGAATGAAGAGGTGCTTTCATGGGGTGCAAGAATTCCTGAATGGAGCCAGGACATCGATATGCCGAAGATCGCGGCAATGGCACGCAAAGCGCAACCGGGAATCTTAATGGTAGATCGTACGGTGCATGGTCCTTACGAGAATTATCAGACACCGGAGCAGCGGGTGCCGGACAAACAAATTCAATATCCATGGGAAAGTTGCATGACGCTGGGTGGCGCATGGGGGTATGTGCCAGGCGATCAGTTTAAGACTTCAAGGCAGGTTATCCATACACTTATTGAGATCGTTGCAAAAGGTGGTTCG
Organism: Bacteroidota bacterium; assembly: GCA_023437225.1. GTDB lineage: Bacteria > Bacteroidota > Bacteroidia > Chitinophagales > Chitinophagaceae > Flavitalea. The sequence goes on from JAEZGS010000017.1 coordinate 78,728, forward strand.
TTGTTACTTGGTGTAGGACCGAAGGCAGATGGCACATTACCTGAAGAGGCTGTATCAAGGCTGCATGAAATAGGTAAGTGGATGGATAAGAACGGCAGTGCTTTGTACGAAACGAGAATTGTTGATCATTTTAATGAAGGGGACGTATACTTCACAAAACATAAATCAAAGGCCGAAGCTTACGCATTGGTGCGGCTTAAGGAAGGCGATAAAGTGCCGATGGAAATAACATGGTCAACGCATATCCCCAAAAAAGGAAGCAAAATTAAATTGTTGCAGACGGGCGCAAACGTTCGCTGGAAGCAGGATGGGAACAAAGTAAAGCTGTATCTTCCGGCATCTTTAGCCTCCGCAGTTACGTCAACACCAGCCCTTGCCTTTTCTTTCGTTCCATCGGAACAATAATGTAACAAAAAGACGAAAATGTACTTACCTATTCGAGCAATCCGCTCATCCTTATGCATGGTGATGATCCTCTTCTGTGGAGTATCATTTGCACAGCAACCCGCATTCCGCGACCCTTCAAAGCCTGTTGAACAGCGAGTGCAGGACCTGTTGCAGAAACTTACTCTTGAAGAAAAAATATCACTGCTGGGGTTCAACAGCAAATCGGTGCCGCGGCTGGGAATTCCTGCTTATAACTGGTGGAATGAAGCATTGCATGGGGTAGCACGGGCTGGTAAAGCAACTGTTTTCCCACAGGCCATCGGTATGGCAGCAACATTCAACGACAGTCTTGTTTTCCAGGTAGCAGACGTTATATCAACAGAGGCCCGTGCGAAATACAATCTTGCAACAGCAGCCGACCGCAGACTCCAGTATATGGGATTAACCTTCTGGTCTCCGAACATCAACATATTCCGCGATCCAAGATGGGGTCGTGGCCAGGAAACTTATGGAGAGGATCCTTACCTCACAGCAAGGATGGGAGTGGCATTTGTCAAAGGCTTACAGGGCAATGACCCTTCACATTTGAAGACTGCAGCAGCGGCGAAACATTTTGCCGTGCATAGCGGCCCGGAAGAAGGAAGGCATTCATTCAATGCCATCGTGGATGAAAAAGATCTTCGCGAAACCTACTTATACGCGTTTAAGAAATTAGTGGATGCTGGCGTAGAATCGGTAATGTGTGCATACAATCGTGTCAATGGTGAACCCTGCTGTACAAGCGAAACTTTATTGAAACGGATATTAAGAAATGAATGGAAGTTTAAGGGCCATGTGGTGACTGATTGCTGGGCACTTGATGATATCTGGAAATTTCATAAGGTGATGGATGATCGCGTGCAGGTTGCAGCAGCAGCCATCAAGGCAGGCATTAACCTTGATTGCTCAGATCTTTTGCAGGCAGATGTTATGAAAGCCTATGAACGAAAACTTGTAACAGATCATGAGATCGATTCTTCACTGGCCGGAATTTTAAGAACTCAAATGAAACTGGGTTTTTATGACGAAGCTGCAAGAAGTCCATACAGCAGGCTGGGAGAAAGCGATGTAAACAATGCCGAACATATTGCACTCGCAAGAAAGGCCGCTGTTCAAAGCATGGTACTGTTGAAAAACGACAAGAACATATTGCCTCTTGATAAAAACAAGATCGGATCTATCATGGTATTGGGACCTAACTCGGGAGCGATGGATCCAATGGTTGCAAACTATCATGGAATGTCTGGCAATATCGTCACGTATGCCGAAGGAATTACTGAAGCAGCAGGAGCTGGAATTGCAGTACAATATGACCAGGGTAGTGATTATACCGACACCACAAGGTTTGGTGGATTGTGGGCGGCAGGTAACAGCGATGTAAGCATCGCAGTAATTGGATTAACGCCGGTTATGGAAGGTGAAGAAGGCGATGCGTTTCTTGCAGCAAAAGGTGGCGACAAACCCGATCTCAACATTCCTGCGCCCCATATTAAGTTACTGCAGCAACTTCGTAAGAACGGCAAGCCTGTGATTGCAGTGATTACCGCAGGCAGCGCGGTAGATGTATCTGCAATTGAACCATACGCAGACGCCATCATCTTCGCATGGTATTCCGGTGAACAGGGTGGACATGCTCTTGCTGATATAATATTTGGTAAAGAATCACCATCAGGTAGATTACCACTTACATTTTATAGATCTTTCAGTGATCTTCCTCCTTATGAGAACTATGCACTTAATGGAAGAACATATCGCTATTACAGCGGCGCTGTGCAATATCCTTTTGGATATGGTTTAAGCTATGGAAACTTTGTATATCGCAATTTTCAATCAAAACCGGATGTGCGTTCTTTAAAAGACAGTATAAGTGTGCGTGTAACCATTGAGAATAATGGAACGAGTTCATCTGCAGATGAAGTAGTACAACTATACGTTCAATATCCGAAACTCGATCGGATGCCTTTAATGGAACTGAAAGGTTTTAAACGCGTAAGCATCCCGCGTGGTACAAGCAGGGAAGTGATATTGAAGATCCCTGTGACTGAACTTCAAAAGTGGGATGCAACAAAAAATCAGTGGACGTTATATCCGGGTGAATATAAATTGCTCGTCGGTAGCCATTCGCGCGATATCAAACATTCTGCTTCATTCAATATAGGGAAGAAAGTAAAATGATTGTTTTGATGATGCATCGGTTGGTGAAATCAATTTTTGTTGTTGGTGTAATGATGTGCGGTGCCGCCTGTTATGGACAGGATGTTTTTGAATCTCACAAACATTTGTTTTCGACACCGCGTCATTACCAGGCCATATACACAAATGTTCCACCCGTTATTGATGGAAATATCAGCGCCGATCCGGCATGGGCATCCGTGCCCTGGTCCGAATTATTTGTTGACATCGAGGGACAAAAAAAGCCTAAGCCTCATTACGATACTCGCATGAAAATAACATGGAACGATTCCATGTTGTTTATTGCAGCCAGGTTGCAAGAGCCCCATATATGGGCAACACTGAAACGCCATGATGCCATCATCTATCACGATAATGACTTCGAGGTTTTCATCGATCCTGATAACGATACACACCAATACTTCGAAATTGAGATCAATGCATTAAACACCATATTGGACCTGTTCATGCCAAAGCCGTATAGAAACTGGGCTGGGGCACTTATCTCATATGACGTTCCCCAATTGCGCACTGCTGTTGGCATCCAGGGAACGATAAACGATCCTTCTGATACAGACTCATCGTGGACAGTAGAAATGGCGATACCCTTTCGTGCACTGTTTATTGGAAACAGTTGGCGATCGCCATCAGAGGGAGCCTTATGGCGAATTAATTTTTCGAGAGTCCAGTGGGAGACCGAGGTCAGAGAAGGTGTATACATAAGGAAAAAGGATGCTAACGGCAAAGTGCTTTCCGAATACAACTGGGTCTGGTCGCCACAGGGCGTGATCAATATGCATTATCCTGAACGTTGGGGATATGTACAGTTTTTAAGGAAGGCCGGAAGTGATTTTAAGTTGCCGTACACCGAGTTACAGCGTAGACATTTATGGCTTGTATATTACAAGCAAAAAGAATACTTCGGAAAGCAACGACATTATGCGCCTTCACTTAAGGCGCTTGGAATAAATTCGTCCGGGTTAAAGATCGAAGGAATTGAAAACATATTGAAGATGGAATCAACATCCAATCAATTTACCGTATACATCGGCCACGACAAATCGGTACTTTCTGTGAACGAACAAGGTTTCATACAATCGCAAAACAAGATACCATGACAAAACGCAGGACTTTCCTGAAGAACACGGTGTTGACCGGTATTTCCTCCACACTCTTGCCTGTAGCGCTGCACGCTGCAGATCAGGGTGCAAACAAGAAGAAACTTCCAAAACACTGGGTTTGGATCAATCCACGTGAGAACGATAAAGAAGAAGACCTAAATGTCCTTTATAGTAAATACGCAAAAGCAGGTATCAAAGGAATTTTCTTTGAGGCCGATAGCGAGCGTCATTACAGGATAGCCCGCAAGCATGGTATACAGTCGCATCGTTGGATGTGGATCATGAATCGTGGAGAGCGTTCTCTTTTGACGTCTCATCCCGAGTGGTATGCCGTGAGTCGCAATGGCAATTCCTGTTCGGACAAACCACCATATGTGGGTTACTATCGGTGGCTTTGCCCATCAAGAGAGGAGGTCATTCAGTATCTTGAAAGCCAGGTGCGGGAAACGCTGGAAAAAGATTATGTTGATGGGATCCATCTCGATTATATTCGGTTCTGCGACGTGAAGTTGCCGGTAAATCTTTGGGATAATTATAGAATTGAGCAAACACGTGAATTACCGGAATATGATTTTTGTTATTGTGAAGTATGCCGCGAAAAATTCAAAGCATCAAAACAAAAAGATCCACTCGATATCCAGTATCCGGATGAAAGCCTGTCATGGCGACTTTTCCGATATAATGCAATTACGAACGTTGTAAGAAGGATGGCTGATGTGGCTAAATCGTTTCAGAAGCCCGTTACAGCAGCAGTGTTTCCTACCCCGGAAGTTGCCCGGAGGAATGTTCGGCAGGATTGGGTGAACTGGCCATTGACAGGTATTTTTCCCATGATATACCATGGATTCTATAAGGAAGATGTAAGCTGGATCGGTGACGCGGTAGAGGAAGGTGTTAAAGCACTTAATAAAAAGTTCCCTTTGTACGCTGGTCTGTACCTGCCGGATTTCAAAAATAATGAAGAGATAAAAGCCGGTGTTCAGACAGCAATGGCACATGGAGCAGCGGGAATATCATTTTTTGGCAAGCTTACTGACGAAGTGCTTGGTATACTGGCTGACGAGGATAAACGATCAAAATAATGAACAATTGGAAATTTTTTTTCAGATGAGTAGAGGTAGGAATAAAGTTGAGTTACTTTTAATAGCAGATAATTTTATGCATACAGCAAGCAATCGTTAACGCCTCCTGTTTCTACAGGAGGTTTTTCTTCATCTTTTAGTGCTTGCCATTCAAACAAAGAAGTATTAAAATTTCAATAGAATCATGGAAAGAAGAACTTTTATTCAGAATACAGGACTGCTTGGTGCGGGATTGATGTTCAACAATGTGTTCGCCATGGCATCCTCTACACAGGATCAATTTCCCGTGGTGCGTGTCCCAAAGGAATCAAGGCATTTTACCAGTAAGTCGGTAGAAGCCGCCATTGCAAAATTTAAGTCGACGGTTAAGAATCCTGAGCTCGCCTGGCTTTTTGACAACTGCTTTCCCAATACACTTGATACCACTGTTTATCATGGAATGCGTGGTGGATTTCCGGATACATATGTTATTACCGGGGACATCGACGCAATGTGGTTGCGCGATAGTAGCGCCCAGGTGTGGCCTTACCTGCAATTTGTGAACGAAGATGCACAGTTGAAGCAACTGATCGCAGGGGTTATTCGCCGCCAGGTATACTGCGTTAATAAAGATCCTTATGCTAATGCCTTTTATAATGATGAAAATAAAGTAGGGGAGTGGGCGAAGGATCTTACCAACATGAAACCAGGTGTACACGAACGTAAATGGGAGATCGATTCTCTTTGCTATCCCATCCGTCTCGCTTATAACTATTGGAAGAAAACCGGCGACACATCCATCTTCGACGAAGAATGGCAAAAGGCGATCAAGACCACCCTGCAAACGTTCAAAGAGCAACAGAAAAAAACAGGAAACGGCCCGTATAAATTCCAGCGTCACACAGCAGTGGCCACAGATACGGTGCCATTAAGCGGATACGGAAATCCCGTAAACCCTGTAGGACTTATCTGTTCAGCATTTCGCCCCAGCGATGATGCAACAGTGTTTCAGTTCCTGGTGCCTTCAAATTTCTTTGCTGTGACCAGCCTTCGGCAGGCGGCTGAAATGCTCACCGCCATAGCAAAGGACAATACTACCGCCGCTCAATGTCGCTCTCTGGCAACTGAAGTTGAATCGGCTCTGAAGAAGTATGCAGTAGTTAATCATCCGAAATACGGAAAGGTTTATGCATTCGAAGTGGACGGTTTTGGAAACCACTATTTGATGGATGATTCCAATGTTCCAAGTCTTCTTGCATTGCCTTATCTCGGTGCTATGAAAAATACGGATCCCATTTATCAAAATACACGGAGATTTATCTGGTCCCTCGACAATCCCTATTTTTTTAAGGGTAAAGTAGCCGAAGGTATCGGTGGTCCTCACGTTGGCATGGATATGATCTGGCCGATGAGTATCATTATGCGCGCGCTAACTACAAATAAGGATGAAGAGATCAAAACCAGCATCGCAACATTAATAAGAACACACGGCGATACGGGCTTCATGCATGAAGCTTTCCATAAAGACGATCCGAAGAATTTCACACGTAAATGGTTTGCATGGACGAATACTTTATTCGGTGAACTTGTATGGAAAACATTCAACGAAAAACCACATCTTCTCGCATAGACGAATGAAGGCTTATGAGAACAACAAGTATTATCTTCTGCTTCGCATTAACCCTCATTCAAAACCAACTCTTAGCACAAAAAACCTACACACTCACCTCACCCGGATCCAACATCCGGGTGCAGGTGAATGTTACCGATAGCATTCGATATTCAATAAATGTCGATGGTGAACAGATCATTCATCCTTCCGCCATTGCACTTCAAACTGACCGGAATAATTCTTCCGCAATTAAAGTCTCCAGGCATAAGCTCAGCTCAGCCAATACGATTTTAAAACCACTGGTCCCTCAAAAGTCCGCCGAAGTCCGGGATCATTACAATGAGCTTCAATTACAACTTACCAATGGACTAAATCTTCAACTCCGTGCATACGACAACGGCGTTGCATGGCGCTGGGTTTCATCGCTTCAAGGCGCTTATAACGTTGTCTCAGAAACTGGTGAGTTCGTACTTGATCCCATGGCCCGCTCGTGGTACCCTGAAGAAGATGGATTTTTCTCACATAATGAACGGCAGTATAAGAATTACCGGCTCGATAGCATCACTGAAAAAAGACTTGCAAGCTTACCAGCCTTATTCGAAGTAAAAGGGAAAAAATTATTACTTACGGAATCCGGTTTGTTGAACTATGCCGGTATGTGGTTGCGCGGTAAAGGCAATGGCACTTTGTTTGCCACCTTCCCAAAATTCCCATCATCGCTCCAGATCACCAGTGATCGTGATCAGAAGGTTACCTCTACAGAAAACTATATTGCAAAGATCAATGGGAAGCAATCTTTTCCCTGGAGAATCATAATGATCGCAAATGAAGACAAGGACATACTTTCCAACCAACTCGTGTATCAACTGGCTCCACCTGCCGATCAGGATTATTCTTGGGTACGGCCCGGAAAGGTGCAGTGGGACTGGTGGCATTACAACAATATTTATGATGTTGATTTTCGGGCTGGCATAAATACTGAAACTTATAAGTACTATATCGATTTTGCTGCAAAATTCGGGATAGAATACGTATTACTTGATGAAGGCTGGTGTGACACTCGGGATTTGCTCAAAGTAAGTCCTGATATAAATATGGAAGAATTGTCGCGGCACGCAAAGCAAAAAGGTGTGGACCTAATTTTGTGGACGAGCTGGCTTGTCTTAGATCAGCAACTCGACACCGCGTTGGATGTTTTTTCGAAGTGGAACATCAAAGGAATTAAGGTTGACTTCATGCAACGCGATGATCAGCTAATGGTAAACTATTATGAACGTGTTGCCCGTGCAGCAGCCAAAAGAAAAATGCTTGTCGACTTCCATGGTGCGTATAAACCAACAGGTTGGTTAAAAACATTCCCCAATGTGCTTACCTCTGAAGGTGTCTTTGGCAATGAGATAAGCAAATTTGCCAACGCGATAGGTCCCGATCACACTGCAACCCTTCCGTTCACCCGCATGGCTGCTGGCCCAATGGATTTCACACCAGGCGGAATGCTGAACGTTCAAAAGGAGGCATTTGCTGCCGTTCCCGCAGAACCGATGACTCTCGGCACAAGAGCAAATCAACTGGCTATGTATGTGATCTATGAAAGCCCTTTACAGATGCTATGTGATCTTCCAACACATTATTACCGGGAGCCGGAGGCAATGAAGTTTCTTAGCGCTGTTCCAACGGTTTGGAAGCAAACTATACCATTGCACGGCAAAGTAGGTGATTACGTGGCTATCGCGAGGCAGGCTTTGAATGGGGACTGGTACATTGGCGCAATGACCGACTGGACGGCGAGGGAATTGGATATCGATCTCTCTTTTCTGAATGACGGCAATTATACCATGCATTCCTGGAAAGACGGGATCAATGCCGACCGTAACGCCAAAGATTGCAAAATGGAATCTACAAAAGTAAACAACAAATCCCCCCTGAAAATATCTATGACCAAAGGCGGAGGATATGTTGCCCGTATTGTGAAGGATAAATAGCGGAGTAGCGGTAACAAAAGAGGAAAGTGACATATATATAAGTAAGAAGAAAATGAAGAACAAATTCGTAGCAGGAATCGATGTAGGAGGCTCACATATAACATCCGCTATTATCAATATCTCTTCCGGAGAACTATTACAAAAAACGATCAGAAGAAAGGCAATCGATTCAAAAGGAGAGTACCAGGATATCATCAAAAACTGGTCATCTGTGATAAGCGAAAGCTTCGACGCTGTAGCAATGGTACCCAAACAAATTGGCATTGCAATGCCGGGTCCTTTTGATTATGATGAAGGCATTTGCCTTATACATAACCAGGACAAATATGATGCTCTGTACGGCCTCAACATAAAACATCTTCTGGCAGAATCTCTCAATATTGAAGCTGCTGACATCGTCCTTACTAATGATGCCGCCTGTTTCCTTTACGGTGAGTTGTTCAGTGGCGCGGCAAAGGATTGCAGGGATGCCGTTGGACTAACTCTGGGTACGGGGCTGGGTTCTGCCTATGTAAAAAGAAACCAGGTTGTGGACGCGGAGTGGTGGTGTGCACCCTTTAAAAATGGTATTGCGGAAGATTATCTTTCCACGCGTTGGTTCACCCACAGATATGAAGAACTAACGGGAAAGGCGATTGGCAATGTGAAAGCGATACTCACAGATTCTTTGGTTCCAAAGACGATCATTACACAGCTGTTTACTGAATTTGCTCATAACCTTGGTGAGTTTCTTGGAGGCAGAAAGCTGAATAGTACAGTGGACATGCTCGTGCTCGGTGGCAACATTGCTCAGTCCTTTGACTTGTTCGAAGAAGAACTTCTTAAAACACTGGCATCCTATGGAATATATTTATCGGTTAAACCAGCAGTTCTCGGTGAAAACGCAGCGCTGATCGGTGCTGCAAGCAACTGTCATAGGAAAAGTTGTGAACTGATGTCAAACTAATTGAATAGAATTTTGAAACTGAGGGAAACAACGGTAATTTTATATATATGAAAAGCATATCTATCAAAGATATTGCTAGAGAAGCCGGAGTTGTCCCTTCAACTGTTTCATCGGTTCTTAATGGCAAAGCTAAGACCGCGAGAATAAGCGATCAACTGGCCGAAAAGATCTTTCGGCTTGCCAATGAAATGGGCTACCAGCCGAATCATACCGCGGTAAGTTTGCGAACTGGCAAGACTAAAATCATTGGTTTAATTGTTGAAGACATTTCAAACGTGTTCTTTGCATCACTGGCCCGGATCGTTGAAGATGAGGTTTATTCACTAGGGTATAAAATTGTTTATTGCAGTACCGAAAATAGCGACGAGAAAGGAGTCGAGCTGATTCGAATGCTCTCCAACAGACAGGTGGATGGCTTTCTTATCACGCCGTCGCCCGGTATGCGTGATGAAGTGTCCAAACTGATACGGCATCATAAACCTGTAGTACTTATTGACCGGAGTTTGCCGGGTGTGCATGCTCCCTCGACGCTGGTGGATAATGAGCTTGGCATTCGCATGGGAATGAATCACCTGGTTAGCAAAGGGTATCACAACATCGCATATGTTTCAGTAGAAGACCCGCCCGTGCAAATGAAGGAACGTGAACAGGCCTTTCTTTCATTTTTGAAAGAAAGGAATTTCAGCGATGCCTCAAACCGGGTAATAAGGCTTCCATATTCTGAAAAACAGGACAGGTCGGTTGCCGCATTGGAACAATACCTTCTTTCGGTCCCATCGCTTGATGCAGTGTTCTTTGCAACTAACTACCTCGGTCTTACCGGGATTGAAACGTTTAAAAAAATGAATCTCCAGATAGGGCTGGATGTTGGTATGCTCTGTTTTGATGATCATGACGTGTTTCGCCTGTATAACCCCGGCATCAGTGTGATCGAACAGCCGATCGCCGAAATTGCAAGGACTGCTATCCAGTTGCTGGTAGAACGAATAGGTCACCCGCATGACGATGAAGATATTATCACGGATACACAGGTACTTAAAATGCCTCGCCTTATCATTCGTGAATCCACGTGATGGGGCACAACCAACATAGTAAGGAACAATTGCTTTCATTCCGAAACAGGAGAGTATGGAATCGAATATGATGATTGAATTAATTGAACGTTACCTGGACGGCACGGCCACTCCTGAGGAGATGTCGATCGTGGATCTTTGGTACGACAGCATGGACAGTAATGAAGGATTAATGGATAATCTGGAGCCGGAAGTACTTGCATCCATAGAGGAAAAATCATTCACAAACCTTATCATGCTGATGAAAAATTATCCCGCGGATTAAAAGAACATTAATCGGCCGGACGTGATTTTTATACCGAATAAAAACGTTAAGTTCGTAACTCATAATTCACAATTGCATGTCTAACGATAAGCTTTGCTATTCGAATTATTCTGACCTCGAGTTATTCGGGTTCATACAAAAAGACGATGTTGCTGCATTTGAGGCATTGTATCATCGCTATTGGCGATTACTCACTGATACTGTTTATAAACGTCTTCAATCCAGGCAAAAAGCTGAGGATCTCGTGCAGGACCTTTTCATCGACCTCTATCAGAAAAGAAATGATATTGAGTTCAAAGTTTCCGTTCGCGCCTATCTTCTTCAGGCGGTAAAATATAAAGTCCTTAATGAGTTTCGTTCAGATGCTATTAAGGGTAATTATACGAAGTCGCTTTTTTTTAATGCTGTTAGCAAAAACGATTTTGCAAACCAATTGGATGCAAAGGATTTACGAGTTCGTATCAATGAGGTGCTTGAAACGTTACCTGAAAAATGCAGACGCGCTTTTTTATTAAGCCGCAATTCTGATCTCTCTAATAAAGAGATATCATCAACGATGAACATTTCAGTAAGCACTGTCGAAAAACACATCGGAAAAGCACTTAAAATTTTTCGCGACAATCTAAAAGAATTCTCACCAGCGAGTCAATGTTTTAATTAAACGGTTTTCATTAATATTAGGTTGAAATCAACCTAACGATGAAACAAGCCATTACTTTGATGGTGCTGTTATTTACGGCATCCGCTTCTTTCGCGCAATTTTCAAACGACATGCTTTCCCTTGCGCAGATCAAAAAAGGAATGCGGTCAAAAAGGATCAGTAGCTACGATACATCAGGGGGCAACAACGATCGTCTCGAAAAGATCAGGCCCGCCGAGAAAAAAACTTTATTCAACGTTAAGGGAGCCGGCATCATAAATCACATCTGGATCACGATTGCTCCTGAGCCAGACAAAGTTCTTCGCGATGACATCATCATCCGCATGTATTGGGATGGCAATACTTTTCCATCAGTAGAAGCCCCGCTAGGTTCATTTTTTGGCCAGGGCTGGAATGAAGCATACCCATATTATACGCATCCTTTGAATGTTGCGCCTGGTGATTCAAAAGCACTGGTTTCTTATTTTGCCATGCCCTTTGCAAATGGTGCGCGGATAGAAATAGAGAATCAAAACACCATCGATATTGATGCTTTTTATTATTATGTCGACTATTATGAAATGAACCAACTGCCGCCCGACATGGGTCGCTTTCACGCATGGTTCAACAACCAGGTAACAGAAACGGAATCTCAAGAACGTGAAAACGAGTGGGGCGTGCTGGGTCAGCAGCAGGGCAGAAACAAAAAGGGAGACAGAAATTATCTCATCGCAGACATTAAAGGTAAAGGTCAGTTTATTGGAGTTAATTATTACGTGAATTCACCGTCGCCGATATGGTATGGTGAAGGGGATGATATGTTCTTTATTGACGGTAGCGAGTATCCAACCCTACACGGCACAGGCACCGAAGATTATTTCAATACTGCATGGTGTCCCAAAGAAATATTTATGACCCCTTTTTTTGGTTATCCACGTATTCACCTTCCTGACAACGGAGGTGGCAGATGGACTATTGGGTGGTCTGGTAGAACGCATGTATATCGTTTTCATATCCCCGATCCCATATACTTTGACAAGGCACTCCGCTTCAGCATTGAACACGGTCACAACAATGTGCTGACACTTGAATTGCGTTCAGTAGCATACTGGTATCAAACAGAAGCGGCACGCGTGCCTTCCATCAAATCTAAGGATGCCCGCAAACCTCTGCCAGTTATCGGTCCTGTCGACATGCATCGGTGGAGAAATGAATGGAGAAAAGCTAAAGGCGATGCATTAAATTTATGGGGTCAATAATTCTTAACTCCTAACCTCTATAAGGATTGTTATCATTGCCAAAGATCTGTTGTTGCAGAATTGTCTTACTGTGCATACTGTGTTCATTTCATTTGTTTGCACATGCGCAAAGAAAGATCAACGATACATTTAATCTTCACATAAAGAAGACCACTCAACCCGTTGTGATCGATGGTTTGCTGAATGATGATGCATGGCGTTCAGCCCAGGTGGCTTCCGGCTTTCAAATGGTGCTGCCCATGGACACCAGTAAGGCAAACGTGCGTACAGACGTGATGATGTCTTACGATGCGCATAATCTTTACCTGGTTGCAATCTGTTATCATGCATTGCCCGGTTCAAACTATGTGGAATCTTTGCGCAGGGATTTCATCTTTGGCAAGAATGACAACTTCCTTCTGTTCATGGATCCGTTCAACGATCTTACAAATGGTTTTTCGTTTGGAGCAAATGCAGCAGGCGCACAATGGGATGGAACCATGTATGGTGGATATGCCGTCGACCTTAATTGGGACAACAAATGGATATCTGCAGTGTCAAACGACAAAGAGAAGTGGGTATTTGAAATGGCGGTGCCTTTTACCACCATCAGGTATAAAAAGAACATTACATCCTGGGGTATCAATTTCAGCAGGCTTGATCTGAAAGCGCGTGAGAAATCAAGCTGGACGCCCGTTCCAAGGCAATTCCCAACAGCCGCTCTTGCTTTTACAGGCAATCTGGTCTGGGACCAGCCGCCACCGGATCCTGGTACAAACATTTCCGTGATTCCTTACGTGCTTACAGGGTTAAGCAAGTCTTTTGATCCCGCAACAGCATCTTCGTTTCAGAAAAAAATTGGAACCGATGTCAAAATTGGTATCACATCTTCACTGAACCTCGATCTTACTGTAAATCCGGATTTTTCGCAGGTTGAAGTAGACAGACAAGTGACCAACCTGGATAGGTTTGAATTATTCTTTCCTGAAAGACGGCAATTCTTTTTAGAGAATGGAGATCTCTTTGCCAACTTCGGCTATTCTACGATCAGACCATTCTTCTCACGGCGCATTGGGCTGGGTGTGCAAATAAAAGCGGGTGCCCGACTAAGTGGGAACATCAATAAAAACTGGCGCATCGGGCTAATGGATATGCAAACCGCATCAGTACGCTCCACGGGTTTGCCTGAACAAAATTTCGCAGTGTTGTCCATGCAGAGAAAGGTATTTTCCAGGTCCAATATCGGTCTGATCTTCGTCAACAAACAATCGCTGCGTTACGATTCGGACTCACTAAAAACAATATATTCTGAATACAATCGCACTGCTGGAGTTGAATATAATCTCGCATCTGCAAACAACCGATGGACGGGAAAGGCGTTGCTTCTTAGCTCGTTCACTCCGGGACGTACTGCGGAACTTGTGTATGCCGGTCATCTTCAATACAGCACACGAAAATGGATCGCATCATTGCAGATTGAATCTGTCGACAATCAATTCAATGCTGAAGTCGGCTATGTGCCACGCACCGGTTATAAAAGGTTTGCAACGTCCATCAACCGTTTATTCTTTCCTCAAAGCGGGCAGGTATTGAGTCATGGTCCACAGGTGAACATCAACTATTTTGTCAATAGTAAGTGGGCACAAACAGACCACTTAAACAGCTATTATTATGTGGCTAATTTCCGCGATCAGAGTGTTTTGAAGTCTGGATTCATCCAGGAATTTGTTGATCTTTTCAGACCTTTTGATCCAACAAATAGCGGCAAAGACAGCCTGCCTGTTGGCTCGCGTCACATAATGAATTCATGGAGAACGGAGTTTGTTTCAAAACCCCAGAGTTTATTCACCTATGCATTCAACAGCACCATAGGTCAGTATTATATGAAGGGCAGACGAATGAATCTATATGGCGAACTGGGTTATCGGTTTCAACCCCACCTCAGTCTCTTAGCAACTCTGAGTTACAATCGCATTGATTTGCCGGAGCCATGGGGTCTTAACAACTTCTGGCTTATAGGATCGAATATTGACATCACATTCACCAATCGATTGTTCTTCTCAACATTTATTCAGTACAATGAGCAATTGAAAAACATGAATATTAATTCCCGATTTCAGTGGCGCTACCAGCCGGCTTCAGACCTGTTCATTGTTTATACTGATAATTACTTTCCCGCGCCCTTTTCAGTAAGAAACAGGGCGGTAGTGCTTAAGCTAACTTATTGGTGGACGCGGAAAGGCTGATGAAAATCATGCAGATGCTTCTTTAAACTCCTGAGATCCCCTGCGGAACGTCTCTAACTTGCAGGCCGACTATAAAGCTCTGCATTATGTTGATGAATATCCCTCGCGTCTTTGTCTTTCTGTTTAGTTTGATGGCGATAGGTTCCGGTGCAAACGCTCAGCTGTTTAAAGATGGCAAGTTACCGTTGAATGCAGATGGTACGCAGTATCTCAAATTTGGATTTGGGAACCAGATATGGGTAAGACATACGGAAATGAATCCAGGGTCAACCATCAACGGTTACGCAAAAAGTAGTTATTCGGATATCGGCATACGCAGGGTCCGCATCAACTTTTCCGGACAATTGACCGACCGCGTTTTTTTCTACACCATGATCGGAGAGAACAACTTTAATTTCTTAAGCGATCGCAAACTCGGCCTCTGTGTGCTCGATGCAGTAGGAGAGTATGCCGCAATTAAAACGAAGCTTAGTTTCGGTGCAGGTCTTACTGGTTGGGGAGGATTATCGCGGTTTTCATCACCTGCAACAGCATCTTTCAATGGAATTGATGCGCCACTTTATCAACAGGCAACAGTGGACATGAATGATCAGTTGCTCAGAAAACTTTCGGTATATGCAAAAGGAAAATTGGGGGATCTGGATTACCGCGTTGCAATGAACCATCCACTTGCCGTACATAAGGCGTCCGGATACAATGCCAATATCGGGAAGTATTCATCCTATTCGGCAGAACCGGCTCAGATGCAATGGTCAGGGTATTTTCAATGGCAGATGTTAGACAAAGAATCGAATGTAACACCCTATACAGTTGGCAACTATATAGGCGAAAAAAATGTTTTCAATGTGGGTGCCGGATTTCTTCACCAACAGGATGCGATGTGGCGGGTAGCTGCTGAAGGCAACGATACCATCCGAAGCTCCATGAATCATATAGCAGTTGATGTGTTTCTCGATAAGGTTTTGAATCGATCCAAAAAAACATCCTTCAATGCTTATGCTGCATGGATAAGGTATGATTTCGGTGATGGATACATTCGAAACTTCGCAACGATGAATCCTGCAAATGGAGGAACCCAAAAAGACCTGATCAATGGCCATGGAAATGGCTTTCCCGCAGTTGGAACGGGAAACGTATTTTATGTACAGGTTGCTTATAAGTTTGCGGAAAATCTGATTGGTAAGACAACGCTGATGCCTTACGCTTCGATCCAGCATGCAGATTATGACAGGCTGAACGATCGCATGAACTACATCGATGCCGGCATCAACTGGTTGTTGAAAGGCAATACATCAAAGCTTACCCTTGCCCTTCAAAACAGACCTTTGTTCTATGTCGATGCGCTGACCGGACAGGGCACCAGGCAGGGCACCAGGAACTCGATGGTGTTGCAATACTCCATCTCATTTCCCTGATCATTTCTTTGTTAAATAATTTAGCTTATAAACAAATTCTTAAGGGCTTACATTTATTTCGTTATCTTCGTTCAATAGCTCTCACACAAGCACTAGATAACTTTCTCCTTCGAAGCTCATCAAGTTCTACAGCGACGAGCACCTAACCAGAAGGTTAGTTTTTATTATTTTAAACTGAATACTTTGACTTTTGAACAATTAGGTTTTATAGAACCTATCAGTAAAGCGCTACGTGCGCAACAATACGAAAATCCAACTCCCATTCAGGCACAGGCAATACCGGTGATCTTACAGGGAAGGGATATCCTGGGAATTGCACAAACTGGTACAGGTAAGACCGCTGCATTTGCACTACCCATCCTGCAGATGCTTTACACGAACAGGAACAATGCACAGGGATATAAACACATCCGTACACTGGTTCTGACACCAACACGTGAGTTGGCAGGGCAGATCGATGAAAGCTTTGAGCAATATGGCAAGCATCTCAATCTGAAGCACGATGTTATCTTCGGTGGTGTGCCACAGGCACAGCAAACCATTTCATTGCGGAATGGAACCGATATACTTATTGCTACTCCCGGCAGACTCCTGGATCTCATGAACCAGGGATATATCTACCTCGACAGGCTTGAAGTCCTTGTTCTGGATGAAGCCGACAGGATGCTGGATATGGGATTCATTAATGACATCAAAAAGATATTGCGCGAAATTCCTGAGGCAAGACAGACACTTTTCTTTTCTGCAACAATGCCTGCAGAGATCGCAAGCTTATCAAAGCGCATCCTGAAAGATCCTGTAAAAGTAGAAGTGACCCCGGTTGCAACTACTGCGGAAAAGATCGATCAATCGATCTACATGGTAGCTAAGAAAGATAAACAGGCACTACTTGAACATCTTTTGCAGGACCAAAATATCAGCCGGACCTTAGTGTTCACTCGTACCAAACATGGTGCTGACAGAATACGAAAAGACTTGAAAAAGGCCAACATCAATGCCGATGCGATCCATGGAGATAAGTCGCAGTCTGCGCGTCAGCGTGCACTCGAACACTTCAAGAACGGAAAACTGAAAGTACTTGTGGCTACTGATATTGCAGCACGAGGCATTGATGTCGATGGACTAACGCATGTGATCAATTACGATCTTCCTAATGTTGCAGAAACATATGTACATCGTATAGGCAGAACCGGTCGTGCCGGTGCTGATGGCATTGCATTATCATTTTGTGATCACGAAGAGCGTTCCTATCTGCGTGATATAAACAAACTCACTTCACAATCAATTAAAATTGTGGACGGTCATCCGTTTCCGTTACAATTCAACGGTCCTTCTTCTAATTTCAAACAGAAGAGAACGGATAATTTCCAATCGTCTCGCGGATTCAAACGGCGCAATGACCGTCCTAAACAGTTTTCTCAAAAATTACAGGGGCCGAATTAAAGCCCCTTTACTTATTTTTGTTTGAATTGGTTATTCTATGGAAGAGAAAATAATCGAACTGAAGCACGTTAATGTATTCCAGGGCTCGAACCTAATTCTACAGGATGTTAACTTAGTGGTGAATAGGGGTGAGTTTGTTTATATGGTGGGCAAAACCGGAACAGGCAAGTCAAGTTTATTAAAAACACTGTATGGAGATCTTCCGTTAAGGGAAGGTGAGTGCACAGTGGTGGGTTTTGATATCAGCAAAATGACCTGGAAGAAAGTGCCTTTCCTGAGACGTAACCTCGGAGTTATTTTCCAGGATTTTCAATTATTGACCGATCGTACAGTGAACGATAACCTTAAGTTTGTGCTTAAGGCAACTGGTTGGAAAGACGAGAAACTGATACAGGAGAAAATCGCTGATGTATTGGATAAGGTAGGCTTGAAATCGAAGGGCTTCAAAATGCCCTACGAATTAAGTGGTGGCGAACAACAACGTGTTGACATCGCCCGTGCCCTCCTCAACTCTCCGAAATTAATTTTGGCTGATGAACCTACCGGCAACCTTGATCCTGAAACCTCAGAAGAGATCATGCAATTGTTATTTCATATTTGCAGGGATTACGGTACCGCAATAGTGATGGCAACCCACGACTTCATGGTAATGCAGAAATTCCCGGCAAGAGTAGTGAAGACAGAACGCGGACGTGTCATTGACAATGCATCTATAACGATAGACTGATCAATTCAACAGTAGCGGTGCATACACTTCGTCCAGCACCTTTGTTTCATTTGCCCAATTCAATTCTTTCATTGCAATGGAAGTATTCAATTTCCATTGTGAATATACAGGTCCATTTTGGGCGATGCTTTTGATCGCATCGCTGATAAGTATGGGATCCGCTGCGCTTATGCATTTGCCTACATCATAATGATCGATGATCTTCTTTACCTCAGGCAATGCCGTTGCGAGAACCGGAACCCCTACATTGAGATAGTCGAACAATTTATTGGGAAGACTTAACTCGTTATTTAATGAAACGGGCTTATCCAATGAGAGACCAAGGAATGCCTGCCTTGTATATTTCATCAATTCTAAGTAAGGTACCCGATCGATAAACGTAACGTTATTTTGAAGGGCAAGTTCCTGAACCAGTGATCGAAGTTCATGAATGATTGTCCCCGAACCGACGATCCATAATAAAAAAGACCGATCGAGGTATCGCATCGCCTGTATCGCTTCTTCGAAGCCACGATCACGATTGATCCCTGCGCCCTGCATGATCAAAATTTTAGTCTCTTCAAAGTGATTGGTATCCGGAATGATTGAATTTGAAGAAACAGTTCTTGGAAGATTGCGGACAATCCTCATATCAATGCCATACTCGTTTCGGTATAAATTTGCGATCGATTCATTTACGGTATAAGCATGCTTCAATCTTGGCAAAAGCAATCGTTCCAGCATCTTCCAGATCCTGCGCCTGACTTTTTTTTCCATTAGTTCCGGTACTCCCGTAAAGTATTCGTGTGCATCGTATACAATCGGTTTGTTTTTTAAAACCGCAACGGCATACACTGGTAACAATGTATCAAGGTCATTAGAAACAAAGATGTGTGCATCGGTTCTTAGCAATCTTAAAAACAATCGGATATTAAACTCAATGTACTGCAGCGGACCGTTTTTATATCGGCATCGGATCCGAGTTGTGAGATATGATCTGGCATCAAGGGTAGGTGAATGCTCAAATTTTCTGCCTATCAGGAGCACTTCGCATCCCTTTTCATGAAGAAAAGTGGCCACCTTATCGACGCGCTGGTCGGAAACGAGATCACTGATGACGGCGAGAACAACTTTCTTCAAATCTTTATGAGTTTTGTAATCATCTTCTCAAACAGGATCTTCCAACCGGCCCATAATCCCTGATCCGTGATCGTATGATTGTGCCACCCAACAATAGGCTGCCCATGGTTTTCCACAACAGTATCAATCATACGTTCCATCTGTTGCCAGGCTTCCTGTGGCTGTAATTGTTTGGCCTGTCCATAAATCCCTTCCATAAAACAAACGGGGTGAATAGTAAGGCTTGTTATCTCGTTTCTTTCAATGTCAAACCATCTGTAAGGTATGCACATACCTGCACGAAAGCCTTCTTCTGTTGCGTAGCCCATGGAATAGTCGTGCTGAATGCCCTCACGGACAAGGTTACGATAAGTTGCAGGCATTACCAACCGAAGATAATGCTGTCTGCTGGACAGAACAGGTTTACCCGTTATTTTTTGAAGCAGCGCCTTTTCCTGGTTAAGCATCCATACCTGGTCATTCGATTGAAACGATGGATGAAGGCCGATCTGAGCATAGCGACTGATGTTCCTTATAAGACTTTGAATTCCTTTATATCGAATAGGAACAGGTCGATCGTACCTTGATCTGCTTCCGGAGTGAATAAAGAAAATCATATCAACACCACTGGCCATCTGCATTTGTTTCAGGTAATCGAACGAATCATATGGGTCTGTCACTTTGCCGCGAAGCACTTGTGTCTGCTCCCTGATACCCTCACGGTTTTTTCGCCAAAGGTTCTTTACCATAATGTAACCAGACCATAACACGCCTTTATGTTTGTATGAAAATGCCTGGTCAACATCAATCATCACCAACGGCTTATAAGTTTTAAAGCGTGGCTGCAATGAATAATGTTGCTGCAGTTGCCGGAGAATTTCGTTTGCCCAGAAATGAACTATCGGAACTTTCAATTTGCCAAGCCGATGTAGTATCGACTGATTTGCCTCGAATCTCTGGAAAATGTCTTTCTCATGAGGAAGGTATTCTTCATATCGCGTAGCAATGTAAAATGCCGATGCAAATGGATCTCCGCCAAGAGGATACTGCCCATCGGTTTCATTCACATCCTGTGAACGTATATCGTATTCAAACAATATTGAATGAGCAGGCCAGAATTGATGGGACTCTGATATCTTATTCCTGCTGTATGCAATTTTTGGCTTATCAGTTTCAGCGAATTCGACGGCGCTTTGAGTAAAAGAGGTTTTTATGCCGAGCATATCATCGAAAATTAGTCGGAAGGCGTACTTAAGCCGGGGAGTAATTTCGTCCGAATAGATCAGCAATATGTTATCAGCACTGTAACTCATTCAATAGTATTTTTGTAATGTTCCCGGCAGCATCCCCATTGCCATAAAGGCTTTCATTGTGAAAACCCGGCTTATTTTTCAATAAGGCATCAATTTCAATACCGTTGTAGCAAAGCTGGTTCCAGTGATGTTCGAGAGTTTCAGTCCATTCAGTTTCCGTGCGCAAAGTTATGCACGGTTTCTTTAGCCAGTAAGCTTCCTTTTGCATTCCCCCGGAGTCGGTGATAATCGCCCGGGCATTTTTCTGCAAACAAAGGCATTTGTTATATCCGACCGGCGCTACAAAATTTATGTTCGAATACACTACAGCATCAATCTCATGTTCGCTTAACCAACGTTTTGTTGATGGATGCAAAGGGAATATCACCGTTGCGTCCAGGCTATCCAGTTGGTTAAGGAAATCGGAGAGTTTTTTACCGTCTTTTTGAGTATAGTTCCGGTGAATGGTTGCCAGGTAGTAATCGGGCCCGGATGGAAGTTGACAGTCTGCCACGTTCCGAATCAAAAGGTCTTTCATCAGATCTCCGACAACAAACACGCCATTTGAAATTCCTTCTTTCCTCAGTTGCCTGGCGGAACGCGACGACACGCAAAATAATATTTTGGCTAGTTGATCGCTTAATTTTCGATTCTGTTCCTCCGGCATGTCATCATTATAACTTCTTTCGCCCGCTTCAACATGCACTAACGGTATTCCCAGCTTATTTGCTGCCCGAGAACCCAGTAAAGTAGAATCTGTATCACCAAAAACAATAACAGCATTGGGCTTAACCTGCTGAAGTATATGAACAATCCGGTCGAGCCATTCGCCTGATGAATTGGCTCCCTCTCTGGTCACTGAAAAATCGGGTGGGGGAAGCAGAAGATCTGCAAATAGCTCGTGGAAAAGTGACGGATCGTAATGTTGACCTGTATGTATCGTTATTACGTTGAAGTGGGGAAGTAGTGCTTTACGAAGCACAGCATGTTTGATAGTTTGCGGACGGGTACCGATTATTGAGGCCAAAACAGGCTTTTCCATTCAACTGATTTCTGGTATTCTGCTAAGTACGTATTTTTACACAAATCAGAAAAAAACTGCTTTCAACGCTGTATTTCTTGCAATTTTTACGCTACCTTTGCCGACTAAATTTGCAGAATATCAATTTGGATGTTTGTTAAAAAAAATTGAGATGTCTTATCTAACTAAAGAAAAAGTAGCTAGCGTTTTTACAGAATTTGGCGGAGATGCTAAAAATACGGGTTCTATTGAGGGCCAGATCGCATTGTTGACAGAAAGAATCAACGGAATTTCAGGACACCTTCAGCAAAATAAGAAGGATTTCTCCACGCACCGTGGATTGATGCGTCTTGTTGGCCAGCGTAAGCGTTTGTTGAATTACCTCAGCAAGCACAATCTCCAGGGATATCGCGGGTTGATCGAAAAGCTTGGAATCAGGAAATAACTTCCTGTTCCTTATACAATATTTCGCTATTCCCAACTCAACCGGTTGGGAATAGTTGTTTGTTCGAACCCCTCATAGATCATTGAATTCTTCTTTTTTAACCGGCTCCCCTGCATGCGCAAATCCCTCCTTTTGCATGCCTGGGAACTAAATTTATTGACGTATGCTTTCTCAGCCTATTAATGTATCGTTCGATCTCGGCGGTCAGCCGATTTTCATTGAAACCGGAAAGTTAGCCCGCCAGGCAGACGGAGCGGTAACCGTTCGACAAGGCAATTGCATTTTGCTTGCGACAGTGGTAGCTAACAAGGAGCCTCGCGAAGGGCAGGAATTTTTCCCTCTTACTGTAGATTATACAGAAAAATTTGCATCGGCAGGACGGATCCCTGGTTCTTTTTTCAAGCGCGAAGGTCGCCTTTCAGACTATGAGGTTCTTATCAGCAGGCTCATTGACCGTGCCTTGCGTCCGCTGTTTCCTGAAGATTATTTTTGTGACGTTCAGGTACTTGTAACGCTTATCTCAAGCGATCCTGAAGTTATGCCTGATGCGCTTGCCTGTCTGGCAGCGTCCGCAGCGCTCGCTGTTTCGGATGTGCCAATTAAGGAGGCGCTTTCCGAAGTAAGAGTAGCAAAGATCGATGGCAATCTGGTGGTAAACCCCGTGAGATCTGAATTGGCGAAGGCGGAAATGGACTTCATCATTGCCGCAACTGAAAAGAACCTGATGATGGTGGAAGGCCAGGCTCAGGAAGCAAGTGAGGAAGACCTCGTTCGTGCGCTGGAAATCGCTCATGATGCCATCCGAGTAATGATTCGTGCACAGTTGGAGTTAAGGGACAAAGCCGGAAGAACCGGGAAGCGTGAATATACCAAGCCGGTGGAAAAGCCTGAGCTTCAGGAAAAAGTTGCTGCATTCCGTGAGCGCGTGTATCAGGTATCTCGCTCGGAGTCAAAAAAACACGAACGTTCCGACGCTTACGATGCACTCAAAAAAGAACTGGTTGAAAGCCTTGGCGCCGAAGCGGATCCCGCTGACGTAAAATTGGCAAAAAAATATTTTGAGGACCTGAAATGGGAAGTAGTAAGAAGTATGATCCTTGACGACCAGGTTCGCCTTGACGGACGCAAGCTCGACGAGGTACGTTCACTTGCCATGGAGACGGATGTCTTACCATCACCTCATGGATCGGCTCTCTTTACAAGAGGTGAGACTCAATCACTTACAACGGTTACCTTAGGAACTCCATTAGATGAGTTACTTGTTGAAAGTGCTGCTGTTTCGGAGTACTCGAAATTCATCCTTCATTACAATTTCCCACCGTTTTCGACAGGGGAAGTGAAGCCAATGAGGGGCCCCGGCCGCAGAGAGGTAGGGCATGGAAATCTTGCCATGCGTTCCCTCAAGCAAATGATGCCTGGCAATGATTATCCATATACCGTTCGTATTGTAAGTGATATCCTTGAATCCAACGGTTCTTCCTCTATGGCTACCGTTTGTGCCGGCTCGCTGGCCTTAATGGATGCAGGTGTTCCTATCCCAAAACATGTTAGTGGTGTTGCAATGGGCCTTATCTCCAGAGCATCTGATGGCAAGACTGCAATTCTTACTGATATACTGGGTGACGAAGACCATCTGGGTGATATGGACTTCAAAGTTACCGGTACCCGTGACGGCATTTGCGGCGTTCAAATGGATATCAAAGTGGATGGACTCAGCATGGACACGATGCGCCAGGCACTGGAGCAGGCAAGAAGAGGCCGCCTTCACATACTTGACGCGATGTACGATTGTATGCAGGCTCCGAGAGAAGAAGTTAAGCCTCATGCTCCAAGAATGGAGAAGTTGTTTATTGATAAGGAATTCATTGGTGCAGTGATCGGGCCTGGTGGCAAGATCATTCAGGAAATTCAGCGTGAGACCGGCGCTACCATCAATATCGAAGAAGTTGGAAACTACGGTGAAGTAAGTGTGTTTAGTAAAGACAAGACCGGTCTTGACAGGGCAGTGGCCTGGATAAAAGGAATTGTAGCTGTGCCTGAAGTTGGCGAGGTGTATGAATCGAAAGTAAAATCAGTCATGCCGTATGGTGCCTTTGTCGAATTCCTTCCGGGGAAACAGGGATTGCTTCATATAAGTGAAATCTCATGGAAGCGTCTGGAAACAATGGAAGGTGTGTTAAATGAAGGGGATATTGTAAAAGTGAAATTGATAGGCCTCGATCAGAAAACAGGAAAGTTCAAGTTAAGCCGCAAGGTGCTAATGCCAAAGCCTGAGCAGCGAAGACCGGAGAACACCGAGCCGAGAGGTCAGGAATAAGTTTCTTAAAGCCTGCAGCAATGCAGGCTTTTTTATTTCATACATATGGACAACACTATACAGTTAACAATTTCGTCCGTGTCTCAGGCAGAACAGGAGATACTGATCGCTTTATTATCATCACAGGGGTTTGAAGGTTTTGAACAACAAGCCGACTCCCTTATTGCATGCATTCGTCAATCTGAATTTGACAGAAATAAAATCGAGCAGCTTATAAAGCCCCCGGCATCCATCCAAATTGAAGTGCTCGAGCCCAGGAACTGGAATGAAGTGTGGGAGCAAAGCTTTGAACCCGTTCTTATAGGAAATTTTTGTGGCATCAGGGCACAGTTCCATAAGCCTTTAAATGAAGTGCAGCATGAGATTGTCATCACCCCAAAAATGAGCTTTGGCACCGGTCATCATGCTACAACATACCAGGTGATCGACATGATGTCTTCGCTTGATCTTGAAGGCAAATCGGTGCTGGATTTTGGAACAGGCACCGGTGTTCTGGCAATACTTGCTTCGAAACTTGGCGCTGCCAATGTGGTTGCGATTGACAACGATGAATGGAGTGTTGAAAATGCTTCCGAAAATATTTTATTCAATGCGGGGAATCATATTGATCTGCAACGAGCCGACACTGTTCCGTCACAACTTAAGTTCGATGTTATTCTTGCAAACCTGAACAAGCATGTGATCTTAACGCATTTGGCGTCGGTAGCTGCAGCTCTGGATGAGAAAGGGGGGGTTGTTATATTTAGCGGCCTTTTGATTGGCGACCGGGAGGAAGTAATTAAAGCGGCATTAAAAAATGGAATGACATTGGTAACTGAAAGCATGAAAGACAATTGGATTGCGTTAAAAATGAGCATATAAGAGGTTAATTTACAGTATGAGCGGCGTTCTTGAGCTGTAAACCCTTATTTTTGGTGTCCATATTATTAGATCGAATGAAAGAACTGTTGCTGATAATCATGGCTTATTGCATAGGCTCTATTCCCACGGCTGTCTGGATTAGCAAATCATTTTTTGGTATCGACATCCGCGATTATGGTAGTGGAAATGCAGGAGCAACCAACACATTTCGCATATTAGGATCCCGGTGGGGCACTATCGTGATGATCGTAGATGTTTTAAAAGGAGTGGCCGCCACAAGTTTGTTTGTTTTACTTCCCTATTATCTTACCAGTGAATGGGATCGAACTAATTTTATGGTAGGCCTTGGTCTGGCTGCTGTGCTGGGGCATATCTTCCCCATATGGGCTGACTTTCGAGGTGGAAAAGGCGTGGCCACTTTGTTTGGAATGATCATCGCCATTCAACCCCTTGTTGCCGTTTGTTGTGTGGGCGTTTTTCTCCTCGTCTTATACATGACCCGCTTCGTTTCATTAAGCTCCATTTTAGCAAGCGTTGCCTTTGCAGTGTTTATACTTTTTGTTTTCAATGAAAAAGAACCGCTGTACCGCGCATTTGCTATTGCAGTGGCGTTGCTGGTTGTATTGACACATCAAAAAAATATAACTCGTATTCTCCGGGGTTCAGAAAGCAAAGTGCCAATTCTTAAGCACCGCGATAAAAGAAAATCCCGCCGTCGGGGACAGAGCCGGGAAGGGGATATATAACTTATCCTAAATTAAACGAAAGGGAAATCCGTCTATCTCAGGGCGCGATGGTACAAGTATTGTTTAAACACGCTAAAAGGTTTACCCATGAAAAAATTACTCGTTATAGCTGCGTTCATAACATCTATGATCGCATGCAGCAAAAATTCTATAACGGGCCGCAATCAACTTGCGTTGCTGTCTGAAAACGAATTGCGTACGATGGCCGCCCAGGAATATCAGCAATTTCTCTCTCAAAACAGGGTTGTTACAGCCAATTCAAGCAGGGATGCTGAAATGGTTCGTAGAGTTGGACAACGCCTCACTAATGCAATCACCCAATATTACTCACAAAAAGGTTTGAAGGAAGAGCTTGCAGGCTATCAGTGGGAATATAATCTCGTCGACAGCAAAGAAGTAAACGCGTGGGCGATGCCGGGTGGCAAGATGGTGGTATATAGCGGGTTGTTACCCGTGACGCAAAACGAAGCCGCGCTTGCTGTTGTTATCGGGCACGAGATAACTCATGCTCTTGCCAAGCACGGTAACGAACGGATGAGCCAAACTTTGCTGGCGCAGGGAATCCAGGTGGTAGGAGGTGTTTTAACTTCCGGAAACGAGCGGATCAGCAACATATTCAATAACGTTTACGGTCCGGCTGCATCAATCGGTGTATTGCTTCCCAATTCAAGAAAACAGGAACTGGAAGCAGATCGCTTTGGACTTATATTTACAGCAATGGCTGGCTACAATCCGCAGGAAGCAGTTCCTTTATGGGAACGGATGGCGGCAGCAAGCCAGGGCAACAGGCCTCCGGAATTCCTTAGCACGCACCCTTCAGAAGAAACCCGCATAGAAAGATTGAAAGCTTTAATGCCTGAAGCGTTGAAATATTATAAACCAATGAAAAACAGGTAATAATCAATAAAAAAATGATTAAAAGGCCCTGCTTCACACGAAGCGGGGCCTTTCCTTTTGCAAATTAAATTTCCTGCATGCTCCGAAATGCGTAATTTTGCAAACCCCTTAGACAAACCCGTATTTTTAAACAAACTCCGGAGGCATGTTGCAAAACCTGTTAGAAAAGCTTCAGCTAAAGGAAGAGAAGAATATATTAATTCAGGGTCTTCCTTCTTCAATCGAAAAGCAATTTGTAAAGTTATCATTTGTGAAAAACGTCACTCCTCTGCTTAAATCAAGGAGAATTGATTTTGCATTGGTTTTCGCCCTTAGTTCTAATCAACTAAAAGCGATACTTAAGGACGTGCTGCCGGCTCTACATCCGGAAGGTAAATTCTGGATAGCCTACCCGAAGGCGAGCTCTAAAATTGCAACAGATCTCAAGTCAGATTGTAATTGGAGCTGCATAAGGGGAGAAGGCTACGAATCCATCAAGGAAGTGCCTCTTGATCATGTATGGACAGCGGTAAGGTTCCAAAAGTCAGCAGTACCTGCAGAAGTGGTAAATACAGATGAAGTGGATATGGTCATCGCGAAAGCAGTGACCTCAAAGCCTACGCGCAAGCGTACTGCCAGTGCCAAGGTGACCGCATAAGAGTATGCAATAAAATATTCAAAAGTCCGCTTCAAGCGGGCTTTTTTATTTCTTATCTGAATATTACTGTTCCGTTTTTCTCGGTGAGTTCCCTTTCAATGGATTTAAGGTGCATATGTGTTTGCATCAGCAACATTAGTTCCTCGGTTGTATGTGGGTTCTGAAGGTCACTTTGGTTTTCCTCAATTAGCTTTTTGATCTTGCGCAGTTTGAGATAAGAAATTGTAGAGATCACCTCTTCTTTATAAAGGTCGTCGCGATCATAGATCTTGCCTTCATAATGCTCCTTCCAGTTTGGACTAAGCTCATAAGGAAACTCCAGAATTGACACTACATAATTTGATAATTCCTGATCCTCATGGTAAAGGAAGTTCTTGGGTCCTGGCTCAATGCCTGCTTCGTACCAGGTCTTATACATTGTAGTCACTAAATTCAGTTTCTCGGTTTCGAGCAAAGTGTCCTCTTCCAATTGTTCCAAAATGTAATCTGCTACCCGTTTTTCTTCATCCCATGGTTTGAGCCCGAATTCAATCAGGCAGCTGACTAGTCCTTTCTCTTGCGCTTCGTCTTTTTGAAGGAGCCTCTCAACATCTTCATTGTGTTGAGCGGGAACTTCTGACGCATTG
The DNA here is from genome assembly GCA_023437225.1 of Bacteroidota bacterium. GTDB lineage: Bacteria > Bacteroidota > Bacteroidia > Chitinophagales > Chitinophagaceae > Flavitalea. The sequence goes on from JAEZGS010000017.1 coordinate 107,035, forward strand.
GCCTGTTCCTGTGCACGTGCTGCTACTGTCTCTTTTTGAGCAACTTTTTCGCGGGTAAATTTATTGACCAGTGAATGAAAGCCCTGCTCCTCAATGTTCAGTATCTGTGAGCATTTGCGAATGTATTCCTGCTGCCTGGAGAAATCTTCTACCTTATTGATCTTAGAGATCGTTTCGGCAACCTGGTTAACGATGACCGACTTCTTCGCCACATCGCTTCCCGCATCCTTCATTAATACATCCAGCTGAAAGAAAATAAAGTCTTTCTTATTCGCCTGAATGAATTCCTGGAATTTTCCGGCTCCAATCTTGTTGACGTAGCTATCGGGGTCTTCGTTGTCGGGTATCAGCACCAATTGCACATTCAGGCCTTCTTCCAGCGCCAGATCCAATCCGCGCAGCGCTGCTTTCACACCGGCATTATCACCATCATAAATTATTGTCAGGTTATTGGTGTATTTGCGAATTAGTCTGAGTTGATCAGGCGTCAATGAGGTACCACCGGACGCCACTACGTTTTCAATACCAGCCTGGTGAAGTGAAATGACATCTGTATAACCTTCCACCAACAGACATTCGTCTGCCTTATCAATTGCGTGCCTGGCGAAATAGGAGCCGTAAAGAATGCGGCTCTTGACATATATTTCATTCTCCGGAGTGTTGATATACTTGGGCGCACGATCACTTTTACCAATAATGCGGGCGCCAAAGCCCTGTACCTTGCCAGATTGATTATGAACCGGAAAAATGATTCGCCCCCGATAATTATCCAGCGGGCGATCATCTCGAACAACAACGAGTCCCGTCTTTTGAAGTAGATCAATGTTGAATTGTGATGCGATAGCATGTTGCGCAAAAGCGTCCCTTTCTTCCAGGCAGTATCCAAGTCCAAATTTTTTGATGGTATCTTCACGAAAACCACGTTCTTTTAAATAGCTTAAGCCGATATCTATACCTCGCTGATCGTTAAAAAGTTTTTCAGTAAAATACTTTTGCGCAAAGCCGTTAATAATGTAAAGGCTGTCGGCAACCTGCTGATGCTGCTTTTGTTCACTACTAACCTCGGTTTCTTCAACTTCAACATTGTAGCGCGCTGCGAGCCATTTCAACGCTTCTACATACGAATACTTTTCGTGGTCCATTATAAAGCCGATCGTATTACCACTCTTGCCACATCCAAAACATTTATAGATTTCCTTTCCTGGAGATACAATGAATGATGGGGTTTTTTCATTGTGAAATGGACAAAGACCCAGATAATTTGCACCGCGCTTTTTCAACTTAACAAAGGCGCCCACGATCTCAACGATGTCGATCCTGTTGAGTATTTGCTGTATGGTATTCTGACTGATCAAGGGGGCGTAAAAGTAGCAACAACATGACAAAAATCAGCCTTTTTTTGTCGGTATTCTTGCTTATATTAGAATAAGATTTTACTCAGGGTAAAATGTTGTTAGTTCTTTTATTTATCACCTAAAATTTTACTCCCATGGTTACTACAGAAATCGAACAGCTTTCTGGTGAATGCAATGCCTGGAGAGAGACATTACGTTCACTACGCGACGAATTTGGCCAGTTAAAGAGTCATTTACCCGCCGCCGCCTCACACGAAACAAGCAAGGACAGCTTATTAGAGATTGATCACCTCGACAATCAACTGCACATCCAATTGATCAACATCCACGATCTAAAACATTCAATTAAAGTCCACCAACAAAAGATCAAACACGAGTTAAGTTCAGACACTGCATCCATCTCCGATGCAACACTTGCGGAACACGAAAATCTTCATGACGATTTTGAAACGCTGACGTTCACATTAAATGAACTTAGAACCGAATACGACCGGTTCATGGCACACGCACATTAACATTACGGGCATCACAGGTAGTAATGATGAAGAAGCCAATAGGCTAGTGGCTTAGTTGTCATTATTACCTTCTTTCTTCATCATTAAATCTGGAACAATGGCAGAATTTGATACTTCACACGTAAAAAATATTGTCTTGCTTGGCCATGCTGGCTCAGGTAAGACAACATTGGCGGAATGCATGCTCTATGAAGCAGGAATTATTACCCGCCGGGGATCCATCTCTGAAAAAAATACAGTAGGCGATTGGCATGAACTTGAACAAGAACGTGGTAATTCCATTTTTTCAAAACTATTGCATACAAAATGGCGTGGTTACAAAATTAATATCATTGATACACCCGGATACGATGATTTTGTTGGTGAAGTGATATCGGGACTTCGCGTAGCTGATACCGGTATTATGTTATTGAACGCTGTGATGGGTGTAGAAGTGGGTACGGACATCATTTGGGAGTACACAGAAAAGTTTAAGACGCCAATGATATTTGCTGTCAATAAGCTCGATGATGACAACGCAGATTTTGACAATACGGTCACTGAAGCAAAAAATCATTTCGGAAGTAAAGTGGTTGTTGTACAGTATCCGATGCAACAGGGAGCAGGCTTTCACGAGATCATTGATGTTTTACGCATGACGATGTACAAGTTTCGCGATACAGGCGGTAAACCCGAGAAGCTTCCAATCCCTGATTCAGAAAAGGCTAAGGCGGAACAGTTGCATAAAGAACTTGTTGAAGCTGTCGCAAGCAACGATGAAACTCTGATGGAGCATTACTTCGAAAAAGGAGAGCTTGAGGAAGACGAAATGAAAGAAGGACTTAAAAAAGCAATGATCAATCACGATCTGTTTCCTCTATTCTGCTTATCAGGAGAAAGAAATATGGGAAGTGGTCGCTTGATGGGTTTCATTGATAATGTTTGTCCAAGCGCAAATGAGATGCCTCCTCAAATCACAAAATCAGGAGACAAACTTCCATGTGATGCAAAAGGTCCTGTATCGATATTTGTTTTCAAAACCGTGTCAGAACCTCACGTTGGTGACCTTTCTTATTTCAAAGTATATTCCGGCACTTTGAAATCAGGTACCGAACTAATTAATGAAACTACCGGAGGTACAGAAAAGCTTAACCAGCTTTATATCGTTGAAGGCAATAAGAGAACCAGCGTGAATGAATTAGTGGCAGGTGATATTGGGGCGACGTTGAAATTGAAGAATACACACGTGAACAATACGCTTCACGACAGAGGAAAGAATGTTGAATTAACTCCTATTGTTTTCCCTCAGCCTAACATGAGCATGGCGGTAGAACCCTCCAAAAAGGGTGATGAGGAAAAACTCTCCGAAGCGCTGCACCAGATCAGGGAAGAGGACGCTACAGTGATCGTCGAATTTGTTCCGGAATTAAAACAAACTATTGTACGCTGCCAGGGCGATATGCACCTTGCAGTATTGAAGTGGAAGATGGAACACTATCATAAGGTGGAAGTGAAGTTTGTGAAACCAAGAATCCCTTATCGTGAAACCATCCGCCGAATGGCCGAAGCAAACTATCGCCATAAAAAACAATCGGGCGGCGCTGGCCAGTTCGGTGAAGTGTATATGAGAATTGAGCCATGGCACGATGGTATGTCAGATCCGAAAGGATTATCGGTTCGTGGTCGGGACTCGTTCGATCTTGATTGGGGTGGAAAACTGGTTTATTTCAACTGCATAGTTGGTGGTGCGATAGATCAACGTTTCATGCCTTCGATTTTGAAAGGTGTAATGGAAAAAATGCATGAAGGTCCATTGACAGGATCGTTTGTGAGAGACGTACGTGTGAGTGTGTACGATGGAAAGATGCACCCTGTTGACAGTAATGATATCTCTTTCAAAATAGCAGGACTCAAAGCATTCAAGCAGGCGTTCCAGGAGGCCGATCCACAATTGTTAGAACCCGTATATCAACTTGAGGTTATGTGTCCGGAGGAAATTACCGGTTCTGTAATTGGCGATCTACAAACACGTCGCGCAATTGTCGAGGGTATGGATGCTGCCGGTCATTTTACAAAAGTTATCGCTAAAGTACCATTGGCCGAAATGCATGACTATTCATCTTCGTTACGTTCGATCACACAGGGAAGGGCGCGATTCACCATGAAGTTTCATGACTACCTTCCAGTGCCGTTTGAAATTCAGAAAAAACTAACGGAAGATTACAACAAGTTGGCTAGCGAAGAGGTGTAGTTCTTGTTGCCTTTAAGACAACATACAAATTTGCGAATCAATCAGACCGCCATTTGTATGGATTGATTTGTTTTCTCTGCGAAATAGCGTTGCAAAGCGTTATCTAATGTTGGAAGGTAGATCCCCTTTGAACTTTTTAAGACACTGTACAAAGGACGAGCTGCCTTCCAATTCATTTCGGAAAGTTTCCTTCCTTCAATAAGTGACTCGTTCAGGTGCGCACGATTTGCAGCTTCACGCGCAAATTCATACCAACTTGTTTCGCCTGAATTTGCAAGATGCCATAATCCTTTCTCTTCATCGATAAGTATGTCTAATGAAGCATGCACCAGGTCAGGGACATAAGTGGGAGAGATCATTACATCATCGACAGCAAAGAAAGCTTCATCTCTTTCCAGGGTTCTTATTACGTCGTGAACAAAATTGTACTCATCCCATGGACCGAAAAAGGCGCTTGTGCGAATGATCAAAGCATCCGGATTGATCTCACAAACCAATTTTTCCTTGTCAGCCTTGCTTTGGCCATATACATTTAAAGGCGAAGTTGGATCTGCTTCTATATAGGGACTTTCTTTCTTGCCATCAAAAACAAGATCTGACGAAAAGGTCAGCAATCTTATTCCATGGGCGCTGCAACAGGCCGCCAATTGCGCTGGTCCCTGAGTATTATCACAAAAACATTTTGCCACATCTTCTTCCGCATCTTCAACCCGCACAAATCCTGCAGCATTGATTATCGCCCATGGCTTATAGATATCGATACAAGATTCAATAGACTGCTGGTCGCAAAGATCCAGTTCATCGCGGCCCAACAATTGGTAGGGAATACCACGTAATGCACAAATGCGAGCGAATGCACGGCCAAGAGTACCGCGTTTTCCAATGATCAACAAAGGTTGCTGTTTCGCCGGATGTTTATAAGAAGACATATGTTTAAGCGTTGCACTGTCACTGTATATGATTCGAATATTTCTTTCCCACCATCCTTTACCATCGATAAGCGGGTGCGAGAAATGCCCGTTGATACAAAGACTCCGTATCATCTTTGTCATTGCTGTTTCTCTTGGAGTTTCCGATCTAAGGTCAAAAACTCCTGGCTCATAGTCGCCTTCGGGTTGTGTAAGCAATTTATTCCAGCCATATGCTCCAAACAACGACCACGCTGTCACAGCTGCCACTGAAATACCCAGCCTTCTCAATTCACAACAGTCATCATACACGCGTTTGAACCATCGCATTTGTTCTTCCCTTGAGCAATGCAAATGCACTTCAGTCATGGCCATCGGGCGATTATAGCGTTCCCATGCTTCGGTTAGCAATACCCGAAGGCCGGTGTTCAAGTCATGTGCAACACGCACAACTTCTGTATCAACATAAGTGTCCACATCATTGCCACCTTGTAAGTGTGGAGGGTACAGATGGATGCGTTCATCTAAAAATCGCTCGGATGTAACATAATGGTTAAAGCCCATAATGTCCGGAGGACATATGTGTTGCTGGAAATAATTCAGATCATCAGGTGTAACACCAGATTCCAGTAGATAATTGTAGAGTTTGTGTTTTCGATCGACTCTTCCACATAGTAGGTCGTAAGTAAGCCACCTTCTTTCGTTTTCAAACCGCGCCTGGTATTGAAGCTTTTCCGTAGAATATGTTTTACCGAGGTCTTCTGTTTGTATGAGCTTTGCATTGGGATTTATCTTTCGGATTTCCTTCATGCACAGAACTACTGCCCTCACCTGATTGATCAGCATTTTTAAGAAATGATGATCGCTACATTCATGCGGGTACCAGATACCGTAGAGCCCACTAAAACGCGCGGTAGTAAGCGGTTCGTTTACTGGCGTATAATATTCCAGCCATGGAAATGCTATAGCCACCTGTTTTGCATAAGCGGCCAATTTCTCTGGAAATTCTTTGTCGAGAAGATTTGTATAGGTAGGTCCGCTGCCATGATGCACCAGACCAGCAATTGGCTCAACGCCATTGTCCCGAAGCGTGTTGAGACGTTCAGCGGTTTTGGACCAGTCAATAGGCTCATCCAAAACCGGCTGATGTTGTTCCCATAATACAGGAAATCTTAATTTCTTAATGCCAAGCGTTAATACCTTTTCCAGTCTGTCATCGAACTCGTTGAAACCTGAATAATCCAGTTGATTAAGATATCTGTCGCCAACCCTGTTGATGGTGCACTCAATGCCGCCCCAGATTTCAAGGTTGGAGGACGTGAACTTTATGTCCGTTAACATGTGTTTCTGCATGGTGTTGCATTAGTTTCTTGAAAAGGGTGAGGGATTGTGCAACGACCTGGTCCATATTGTAATACTTATATGTTGCAAGCCTGCCTACAAAGTAGGTGTTGGTCATTGAGGCTGCGAGCTGTTGATATTTCTTATAAACCTCTGCATTTTCTGGCCTTGGTACAGGATAGTATGGATCACCCTCTGCCTGCGGAAATTCATAAACAATAGCAGTCTTAGGATGTTTTTGTCCTGTCAGATATTTAAAGTCAGTGATTCTTGTAAACGCCTGTTCATTCGGATAATTCACAGTACCTGTAGACTGGAAGTTTTCCGCATCGATCGTTTCAAATTTGAATTCGAGTGACCGGTATGGCAATTTTCCAAAACAGTAATTGAAATAACTGTCGATGGGACCGGTATAGATCATGCTCTTATAAGGAATGGAGTCAACAATTTCCTTATAGTCTGTGTTCAGCATGATCTTAATGTTCGGATGGGAAAGCATTTTTTCAAACATCCGGGTATAACCATGCAACGGCATTGCCTGGTAAGTATCGGTGAAGTATCTGTCGTCTTTGTTGGTGCGGGTTGGCACACGTGCGGTTACAGATGCATCCAGTTCTGAAGGATCAAGGTCCCACATCTTGCGTGTATAGCCACGGAAAAATTTTTCATATAATTCACGACCAACCTTACTTACAACAACGTCCTCCGAAGTTTTTACCCGCGCGATTTTTTCACTTTTCTGCTCAAAAAATTCTTCCAGTTGTGATGATGAAAGATTCAAGCCATAGAGTTGGTTGATTGTATTCAGATTTATAGGCATGGGAACAAGTTGTCCATCTACACTTGCAAGCACTTTGTGCTCATATGTACGCCATGGAGTAAATTTCCCGAGGTAGTCAAATACTTCTTTCGAATTCGTATGAAAGATATGTGGACCATATTTATGAACAAGGATACCATCTTTGTTATAATAGTCATATGCATTTCCACCGATATGATTTCTTTGATCGATAATCAATACCTTTTTGTCGGCAACGGTGGCCAATCTCTCTGCCAGTACTGCACCTGCAAAACCGGCTCCTACAATTAAGTAATCAAACATACAGCTTCTCCTTTGTTTTAGTTGTTGTGGTAATTTGTTTCGAATGGACGCAGTCGTGTATCAGGTCCATCATTTTTTCCCAGGTTTTATCCCAGGACACATTCGCGAGGAACTGGTCGGTTTTCTTAAGCCATGAACTTTTGTCTGTAGTCTTCAGCTCTGATGTGGCAGCCGCAATAAACTTTGATGCATCGTCTGCAATGTGCACAAGTTCCTGGGTAGCGTACGGATTTACAACGTCCCGAATGGAAGTAGAAATTACTGGCTTTCCGCCTGCGAGGTATTCTGGCGTTTTGGTAGGACTAATGAATCGAGTAGATTCATTCAGCGCGAAAGGAATAATGGCGATATCCCAGCCACCTAAATAAGAAGGCAATTCATTGTATGATTTGCCTCCCAGATAGTGAATGTTTGAATGCCTTGGTAGTGTGGCAGGGTCGATTTTTACAACTGGTCCAATGATCACGAAATGCCAATCAGGTTTTTGTTCTGCAACCTCTCCGATCAATTGTATATCCATGCGCTCATCAATTACGCCATAGAATCCGAATCTTGGATGAGGTATGCTTTTCTGATCTGCGGGTTCAGATGTATTTAGTCGGGCACGATTAAAATGATCTTTATCTATGCTGCTTGGGAACGGATGTATATTCGGATGTTTATCTTTTTTTGCCTCATACAAACTATGTCCTCCGGTGAAAACGACATCAGCTTTCTTCATGAGTGCAGCTTCCAGCTCTTTTAATTGCGGAGGTGCAAATTTGAACGCTGATAGTTCATCCATGCAATCATAAATAGTGATCTCAGGTTTAAATTTTTCACTGAAAGAAAGTGCCATTGGTGTATAGTACCATGCAACAAAGCGGCGTATTTCAAGCTGTTGAAACAATCGCGTAATCAATGAATAAATCCTGTCATCAATTGAGTGTGAGTTCTCGCCTGATTGCAGTTGAGGAATTACGACAAAAACGTTTTCATCAGTAAGTGTTAGTTGAAGTGTATCTGCAGATTCCTGCCACAACGGTTCTTCAATAAAGAATACACGAAACTTTTTAGCGAACCTGCTTAATAAGTGTTGCGGGCGCTGATAAACAAAGTTCCATCTCAAATGAGAGAAACAAACTAAATCTTTCGGAAGTTCTGTATTTACTGGTGTTGTCGATGTATTGTAAGTTTTAGTCATATCCCCTTAACTTACTATTTACATGCCATAGCCAATAGCTTATAAACAATTTTAGTGGCATGATTGATCACCGTCAAGCGTGGAAAAAAATCCTCAACAAGCAGAAAAAATATAAAATGCTAATAAAAAATCCCGCAAGTACATTGCAGGATTTTTATTTACTAATAGTTCTGATTACGTTATGTGAAGCTGATGCATTCCTTAAGTTCCTTTTCCGTATAGGCAAGTCCATATTGTTTAAGCACATCGTCTGGAACGCCATTCCATTGGTTGGGAGCATTACCAACATATTCCAGATCTTTTACTCCAATTTGCGAAGTATAAAATCCTGTAACTGTCAGATCGCGCATATAGCTAAAGAAAGCGATACCTTGTTCCAATCCTGGTTTTACTTTATTAGGGTAAGCCAGATCGTCAACCATTTCAATTTGCTGTTCTTTGTTACATTCCTTAAATGGTTTTTCATAACGCTTTAAACATTGCAAGTCAAGCCATCTCAATCCGCCACGCATCGGAACCTGATGTTCCGGCATATCTTTAACGATGAACTCAATGAAGTCAGGAACTTTTGCATCAGATGCACTTCCGCTTTTATCATCTTTAGGTATTATAATGTCTGCAAGAACAGTGATCGTTGCCATTTCTTCCGGCGTAAAAAAAGTTGTTGATGTCACACGGTCGAAATGCGCTTTCTCTTCTTCCATTCGATCGAGTGTAAACTTCTTTTCACCCTGGTCTTTACCAACTTCAACATCTGCGGTTTTCTTATCATCAGTCTTACACGCTTCAAGTAGTACACCTGCTGATAGTGTACCTACTGCGAGCGCTTTAATTGATTTCCTTCTGTCCATTTGAATTTGTTATGCTGGTTAAATGTTTTGCTTTTTCATTTGATCGACAATGTACTCGGATGCACGCATTGACAAAGCAAGTATTGTCCACGTAATATTCTTATCTGCCTGTGAAACAAACTGCGCTCCGTCGACAACAAACAGATTCTTACACTCGTGCGACTGGCTCCATTTATTTAATGCAGATTTCTTGGGATCGCTGCCCATACGTACAGTTCCGGCTTCGTGAATGATCTTACCAGGAACATCGAGACCATAATTGTTTTCAGGACCATCATCGCCCCATGTAACTACTGCACCCATATTGTACATGATCTCTTTGAAAGTTTCCTTCATATGCTTTGCCTGCTTCACTTCATAGTCAGTATGCTTTACATTGAAACGAAGAACTGGTATTCCATATTTATCCACAACTTTGGGATCTATCTCACAATAATTTGATTCCAATGCGAGTGCCTCTCCGCGTCCGGCCATTCCAACCGTTGCACCGTAGAAGAAGCGAATGTCTTCTTTAAGTGAAGCCCCGTATCCACCAGCTTCTTTCTTCTTGCCATGTACGAGATGTTTACCATTCATTGCTTCGATCCCAAACCCAAATCCATATGCAGGTTGGCCCATTCCACCCCAATACTCAATGTGATAACCCCGCGGAAAATCTAATTTTTTATTATCAAGCCACCAGGGCGAATACACATGCATACCTCCAACACCATCTTCGTTGTAACGCTTCCTGTCAAAGAGTTGCGGCAGATATCCGCCCATTGCAGCACCGGTTGAATCGTGAAGATATTTACCAACAACACCACTACCATTCGCAAGACCATTTGGATAGCGTGTACTCTTTGAATTCAGTAAAAGACGCGCGGACTCACATGCACTTGCTGCAAGAACAACTACACGTCCGGTCACCTGGTATTCCATCAGGTCTTCTTTGTTCACATAGGAAATACCAGTTGCAAGTCCTTCGCGATTTGTAAGAACTTCTCTTGCCATTGCATTAGCAATCACATCAACATTGCCGGTCTTCAATGCAGGATTTACGAGCACAGAACCCGAACTAAAATCCGCATACACCTGGCATCCACGTCCACACTGCGCGCAAAAGAAACATGAGCCGCGATCATCATTTATCTTCTTTGTAAGTATAGAAAGTCGTGAAGGAATTACTTTAACACCTGCAGCGGTTGCTCCTTTCTTAATCATCAATTCATGCAGCCGCGGTTTTGGTGGGGGAAGGAAGATACCATCCGGTTCGTTTTCCAAACCTTCCGCCGTACCGAAAATTCCTATGAGTTTGTCTACACGATCGTAAAAAGGTTTTACATCGTCGTAGCCGATGGGCCAGTCGTCGCCCAGTCCGTCGCGACTTCTTCCTTTAAAATCAAGCGGGCCGAAGCGCAATGAAATGCGGCCCCAATGGTTCGTACGCCCGCCCATCATACGCGCTCTCCACCAGTCGAATTGTGTGCCTGGCGCTTTGGTATAAGGCTCTCCATCAATCTCCCAACCCCAGTAACAGGCATCAAAATCACCAAATGGGCGAAACCGCGTTGATGCACCACGACGTGGCGATTCCCAAGGGTTCTTTAATTGGGTTATGTTCTTGGCAGGATCATACAGTGGTCCGGCTTCAAGCAGGCACACCTTTAAACCTGCGTTGGCCAATACGTAAGCGGACATTCCACCGCCCGCTCCCGAGCCAACAATGATTACATCATAATTCTTTGGTTGTTTCTTGATCTGCAGATCTCCCATTCGGTTGGTTTTAACGGTTCAAAAAAGTACTGCTCATAAATGTAAAGGATTCAAATATTTTGAGTTATTTTTTTGGAGCTTTTTTAATGATTAATTTCTATTAATTACAACTCATGACCCCAACCAAAAGCCTCTCACTGCTTTTCCTTTGCATTTTCATTTGTTTCAACGTTGCAGCACAAGAGCTAAAAAGCTTCGCTGAGCGACTTGGATACAAGAAGAATGACAAGGTTGTTATTCTTCATGTTGACGATGCAGGAATGTCGTATGAGTCCAACCAGGGAGCGATCCAGGCGCTGACAAAAGGTGTTGCTTCATCATGCAGTGTAATGATGCCCTGCCCATGGGTACCTGGCTTTGTGCGATTTCTTCATGAAAATCCGAAGATTGATGCAGGACTTCATCTTACCCTCAACTCTGAGTGGCGGGATTACAGATGGCTGCCTGTAAGCGGCAAGCCGGCGGTGCCGGGTCTTGTAGATCGGGAAGGGGCGATGTGGGCAAGTGTGGAAGACGTGGTTAAGAATGCAAGTGCTGATGAGGTCGAACGCGAAATCCGCGCTCAGTTACAGCGCGCGCGGGATATGGGTTTTGAACCCACGCATCTTGATTCTCACATGGGAACTTTGTTTGCCAAACCTGAATATCTGCAACGATATATTAAGATGGGTGTAGAGGAAAAAATACCGGTGATGTTGCCGGCAGGTCATGCAACATTGATCCAACAACAGGTACAGCTTTCAGAGGATGCAATGAAACAAATACGCATGGCCGGTGAGATGATTTGGAATGCGGGACTACCCGTATTGGATGATCTACATAACGAGAGTTATACCTGGAAGCCACAGCAGGAGGATAAAGTGTCAGATAGACAATTTTCGAAGACGGCAACTGAAAACTACAAAAAAGCACTCGCTTCGATCCGACCTGGGATAACAATGATCATTATGCATTGCACAGCAAAGTCGGACATATTTCAACATATTTCAGATTCAGGGCCAGTTCGCAGGGCGGATCTTATGGCAATGCTTGATCCGGAATTGCGAAACTACATTAAGGAACAGGGGATAATTATTACTACCTGGAGGGAACTCCACGAAAAAAGAAAACAGCTTCAATAAGCGGCGCATTCTCTAACAAAATTTTTACAGGTCCCGCATTAAACATTACACTGCTATTGTGTCCAACGCTTATATTTTTCCGTTGACCGCCAATAGGTATTTTCCAGTAATTGGAATTATATGGCAAGATGAACGGCAGACGGAAATGGGTTTTTAAAGTAATATCACATTATTGAAAAACCAAACACAAGAGAAGGAAATGAACAACTACTTGTATACAGAAAACCAACAGGATTACCTGGCAGCGAAATTTCACATCAATGAGACTCACGTTTTGCAAGCTTCACACCTGGCATTTCTAAAGATTCAAAGTTGGAAATTTGCTTTACGCACACCTTCCATCGGTGCAAGATTCCGCGATGAAGCCGCAGAAATGCTGAATCAATCATTCTTCCTTTTTCAACCCAACATGGATATTCTGGAGCATGAAGGATTTGAAGAGAGGTGCATGAACTAGAGCGGATATTATTTGCTTTTCGCTAGTGAATTTTTATCAATGCTTAAACCGGCAAGATATCCTGCAACACCACCCACGATTCCACCAACAATTGTGCTTAAGGCATCGCCACCAGCAAAAAAACCTACTGCTATACCTACTAATGCTAAAAAGATAGCAACGATCCAACTCGCTGTGCGCGCAGGTTTGCGGGGATTGTGGTGGTTTGCCGAAGCATGATGTGTTGAATGAGAATGAGCCTGGGGCTTATGCGTTCTTGAGCGGGCCATGGATTTAGATTTAGTTTTATCAAATACTGATAAGGGTTTTTTCTAGTGTTAAGTTAAGAATAATGCTGACAATTAATTTTATCAAAGAAGATTAATTGTTAGTCAGAAAAATTAATTTGAAATTGAAGGGCAGAGAAAAGTTGAACATCCAACAATGCATAAACCAAAATTTCGTTTCTATCTAAACCCATCAATCCAATGAATAATCCCTACCTGGACAAACGAAAAGCCATAGCCGGCGAATTTTTTATGAACGACAGCCGGATGAAAAATCGTAGTAGAAAAGCCTATAAGAAAATCCAGATCTGGAAAGCTGCCAGTGGTTGTCACGAAGTGGACAAACAATACCAATCGCAAATAGAGAATCTTATTCGATTTTCGTTTTTCGAGCAGGTAAGCAGCGCGGAGGTTTTGATATCAGAGAATTACTTCGACAGATCGCTCGACAATTAAATTACCCGATCACCCACTTGAGAGACCGCAAAAGCGGTCTTTTTTTTGACCTGTAATGTTTAGCTAACATTTGTTAGTGTGGCTTATATTTGAGGCTCACTTTAATCAATGATTATGGAAGTCTCTAATGTATATCTGGTTTCTATTGCACGTACACCTATAGGAAGTTTAAATGGAAGTCTCGCTTCGCTGACTGCCCCAAAGCTGGGAGCGGCAGCAATAAAAGCGGCTATTGAACGCGCTGGTATCGGCCCTGAGGATGTGCAGGAGGTTTATATGGGAAATGTTGTAAGTGCCGGAATCGGTCAGGCTCCTGCGCAGCAGGCCAGCATTTTTGCGGGAATACCAACGTCGGTGCCCTGCACAACTGTTAATAAAGTTTGCGCAAGCGGGATGAAAGCTATCATGATGGGTGCACATTCCATAATGCTGAATGAAAGTGCTATCGTCGTTTGCGGAGGAATGGAAAGCATGAGCAACATTCCTTATTACCTCGACAAGGCACGTAGTGGTTACCGGCTCGGTCATGGCCAGTTAGCTGACGGTATCCTCAAAGACGGATTGTGGGATCCATATAACGATGAACATATGGGAAATGCTGGTGAATTATGCAGTACGGAATACCGGATCAGCAGGGAAGACCAGGATGCATTTGCGAAAGAAAGCTATACCCGTGCAGCTAAAGCGTATGGCCAGGGTTGGTTCAATAATGAGCTCGTACCTGTTGAGATTCCGGGAAAGACCACCACAGTAGTTTCAGAAGATGAAGAGTATAAAAAGGTGAATTTCGAGAAGATGTCGTCACTAAAGCCCGCATTTGCCAAAGATGGAACAATTACAGCGGCAAACGCATCGAAGATAAATGATGGTGCTGCGGCAGTAGTGCTGATGGGAGAGAAGAAGATGAAGGAGCTTGGTTTGAAACCACTTGCTCGAATTGTATCATTTGCAGACGCCAGCCAGGATCCGCGCTGGTTCACCACAACACCTGTTAAGGCAATGAACAATGCTCTTGTCCGCGCCGGGCTTCAGGCTGGTGATATGGACTATGTGGAAGTTAATGAAGCATTCAGCTGTGTAGCATTGGTCAATGCACGCGAAATGTCTATTCCTATGGATAAACTAAATGTATGGGGTGGTGCTGTGGCACTTGGTCATCCAATTGGGTGCAGCGGTGCACGCATTTCGATTACGCTTAGTTCTATACTAAAGCAAAACGGCGCCAGGTATGGAATGGCTGCGATTTGCAACGGCGGAGGCGGAGCCTCAGCTCTGATCCTCGAGAATGTAAACTAGTGGTTGCGTTGTATAATGTTAACGTGAAGGAGGATAATTCCTGGAGCCACCCTTTACTTCAGCAGGATGAGGATGACTGGGTGATTTCAATTTCACAGGGGTCAGTTTCTTTGGAGAAAACGGCCATAAGTTAACGTGCATACGGTGCATGATGTTCTCAAATAATGTTTTCATACTGCAAAAGACCGAAATATTCCCCCGGTGGTTTAATGCACCGGGGTTATTTATGGTCTTTTACAAGCTTTTACTTAGGGAGCATAATAGGCTGTCGTTACTCAATTTGTTATTGTGAACCGATACCAATAATTTTGCCCCTCTAAAAAACCTAGGATGCCAAGAATAATCGCCTTTCGCGAAGCGCTTCGCGAAGCAATGTCTGAGGAAATGAGACTGGATGAACGTGTGTTTTTGATGGGAGAGGAAGTAGCGGAGTATAATGGTGCGTATAAAGTAAGCCAGGGTATGCTCGATGAGTTTGGTGCGAAGCGTGTGATTGACACACCGATCGCTGAGCTCGGATTCACTGCAGTTGCAGTGGGAGCTGCTCAAAACGGACTGCGTCCGATCGTTGAATTCATGACCTGGAATTTTGCAGTACTTGCACTTGACCAGATACTGAACACTGCATCAAAAATGCTGGCAATGAGTGGTGGCCAAATAGGTTGCCCGATTGTATTCAGAGGTCCCAATGGTTCTGCCGGCCAGTTGGGTGCGCAGCATTCTACGGCGTTTGAAAGTTATTTCGCAAACATTCCCGGTATCAAAGTTATTTCTCCTTCTAATCCTTATGATGCCAAAGGTTTGTTGAAAGCGGCAATTCGCGATAACGATCCGGTAATGTTCATGGAAAGCGAAGTAATGTATGGAGATAAAGGAGAAGTGCCTGAAGGTGAATATTTGATTCCAATTGGTAAATCGGATGTTAAACGCGAGGGTACTGATGTTACCATCGTGTCGTATAATAAAATGATGAAGGTTGCGCTTGGTGCTGCCGCTGAACTGGAAAAAGAAGGAATAAGTGCTGAAGTAATTGATCTGCGCACCATAAGACCGCTCGACTGGATGACCATCCTTGAAAGCGTTAAGAAAACTAATCGTTTAGTGATTGTTGAAGAACAATGGCCTATGTGCAGTGTTTCTTCGGAAATCGCATATCGCATCCAGAAAGAAGGCTTCGATTACCTTGATGCTCCTATTCGGAGGATTACAGCTGCAGATGCCCCAATGCACTATGCACCCAACCTTGTTGCACTCGCACTTCCAGACATACCCAGAACAGTGAAGCTTGTAAAAGAAGTGATGTATCTCAAAAAATAAATCGATCAACGTTTATGATAAAGCCCGGTTTCTTCCGGGCTTTTTTTATATTTATTCGTTACACACCACTTAACTGCACATTATGAAAAGGCATTTTTTATGTTTCATTTTCCTGGTTTCCTTTCTTGCAGGTAATGCACAAAACTATAAGCCGACATCACAAAACCTTGCGGCGCGCAAATGGTTTGATAGCGCCCGGTTGGGCATGTTCATCCATTGGGGTGCATCCAGTGTTCTTGGGCATGGTGAATGGGTAATGAACAATAGAAATATTCACGTACCTGATTACCAGCGATTGATCCATATATTCAATCCTATTGATTTCAATGCAGCCGAATGGGTGAAAACCGCAAAGGATGCGGGAATGCATTACATCACTTTTGTGTCGAGGCATCACGATGGATTCAGTAACTGGGACACCAAACAGTCTGATTGGAAAATAACAAATACACCATATGGGAAAGATGTATTGAAACAACTTGCCGATGAGTGTAAGAAACAAAACATAAAACTGTTCTTGTATTATTCTTTGCTCGACTGGTACCGTACCGATTATCAGTATGAAACAGGACGTACCGGCACGGGTACCGGGAGAACTAAAAAGAGCCACTGGGATAGTTATATCAATTTTATGAAAGCCCAGTTAACCGAATTGCTTACGAACTACGGAGACATCGCGGGCATCTGGTTTGACGGACATTGGGATCAGTTGGAGAATGATCATAACAAGAAATCCGTTTCTAAAGTGGATTGGAAGTACGATGAAATTTATTCTCTTATACATAAGCTGCAACCTTCCGCATTGATTGGTAACAATCATCATTTGATGCCGATTGAAGGGGAGGATTTTCAAATGTTTGAGAAAGATCTTCCCGGTGGGAATACTACCGGTTTTGGCGGACAGGGGGTGTCAACGCTACCGCTTGAAACATGTGAGACGATCAATGATTCCTGGGGCTTCAATATTACTGATCGCAACTACAAGTCAACAAAAAACCTTTTGCATTATCTGGTTCGTGCGTCAGGGTTTGGTGCAAATTTTTTATTGAATATTGGACCAATGCCAAACGGGGCGATACAACCAGAGTTTACCGAACGATTAAGTGGCATAGGAGAGTGGCTGAAGAAAAACGGATCCACAGTATATGGCACGAAGCGGGGGCATCTACCTCCGCAATCATGGGGAGCTATTACGCAAAAAGAAAATAAGATTTTCATTCATGTTTTGAACATGCAGGAAAAACTCTTGGTGAAGTTTCCTTATAAAATCCGTGCGGCACGCGAGTTCGATGGCGGAAGTGCTGTGGCATACCAGGCCTTGTCAGACGGATATGTATTGTTTGATCTTAAGACCGTTAAAGAAAAGGAATTTGATACGATCATAGAAGTGGAGTTGGCAAAATAATTGTCATTGCAATAACTTCATGTTTCAGACTAAAAATTAATATGTCAAATATTTTAATAATCGACGACGAAAAAGCGATCCGTAAAACCCTTTCCGAAATTTTATCTTACGAAGGTTATAAACTTGATGAAGCGAGTGACGGCGAAGAAGGTTTGAAAAAATTCAAAGAAAAAACTTTCGATGTTGTTTTATGTGATATCAAAATGCCAAAACTTGATGGAATAGAATTCCTGGACCGCGCGCGTGAGATCAACCCAGACGTACCAGTGATAATGATATCGGGTCATGGAACTATCGAAACCGCCGTGGAGGCGGTAAAGAAAGGAGCATATGACTACATCGCAAAACCACCGGATCTCAATCGTTTGCTAATTACAATTCGTAATGCTACCGATAAAACAAGCCTGGTTACCGAGGCGAAAGTATTGAAGCGAAAAGTTGCGCGTGTTGAAGAGATGATCGGACAGTCGGGTCCAATTCTGCACATCAAAGAAACCATCGAAAAGGTTGCACCAACCGATGCCCGCTTGCTCATTACCGGTGAAAATGGTGTAGGTAAAGAACTGGTTGCAAGATGGGTGCATGAGAAAAGCAATCGGGCTGAAGGTCCGTTGGTTGAAGTTAATTGCGCTGCAATACCCAGTGAGTTGATAGAAAGTGAATTGTTTGGACATGAGAAAGGCTCTTTTACTTCTGCAGTGAAACAACGCATTGGAAAGTTCGAGCAGGCGCATGGAGGAACACTTTTTCTTGATGAGATCGGCGACATGAGTCTTAGTGCGCAGGCAAAGGTGCTGCGTGCGTTGCAGGAAGGGAAGATCACCCGGGTGGGAGGTGACAAGGACATCAATGTAGATGTACGCGTTGTTGCCGCCACCAATAAGAATCTTTTGCAGGAAGTAGAGGAAAAAAATTTCCGCCTCGACCTTTATCACCGATTGAGTGTGATCATCATACATGTGCCATCCTTAAATGATCGCCGTGACGATATTCCGCTTTTGATTGACAAGTTTCTAAATGATATCTGTGAAGATTATGGGATCGCACGTAAATCAATTGAGCAGGAGGCCATCGACGCTTTGCAGCAGCACAATTGGACAGGAAATATCCGCGAATTGAGAAATGTGGTGGAGCGACTTGTTATCCTGTCGGGTAAGTCAATTTCTTTATCTGATGTGCAGACGTATGTAATACCACGAAGATAAGATTGCAATGAAAAAAGTTTATTGCATCAGCGGCCTGGGAGCAGATGAGCGTGTCTTCGAAAGCATTCATGTAGCGGCGGGCGAATTGAAATTCATATGCTGGCAGCCACCTATTGAAGGCGAATCTATATCACAATACGCACAACGTTTGTGGGGCCAGATCAGCGAGCCGGACCCAACAATAATCGGACTATCATTTGGAGGTATGATGGCGATTGAAATGTCTAAATTACGGCCTGTAAGAAAAATTGTTCTACTCTCAAGTGTAAAGACACGAAGTGAATTGCCCTTGTGGATGCGCACTTCCGGCGCCCTGAAGGCAGACAAAATTCTGCCGCTGAAACAATATGGAAGAAATCCCGCCTTTCGCGCTTTAAGACCGATTCAAAATTACTTCCTTGGAGTAACGAATGACCGCGAGAAAAAGATTGCAAATGAATACCGGGATAATGTCGACCCGGTTTATCTCAACTGGGCCATCAACCAGGTAGTCAACTGGCAAAACGTTGACGTACCAGCAGGTATTGTGCACATTCATGGAACCAACGATCACATCTTTCCAATACGGTACGTTAAGCCAACACACATTATTGAGGGCGGCGGGCACTTTATGATCATGAATAAATTTGAAGAGATAAACGACATACTGGCTGCGGTGTTAAGGTTTTAGCAAAACTTTTCGAACGGAAATTAGCTGTGGCGTTTAATATGGTATTTTTGTCGGAATCTAAAAATCCCCTTGATGAGTTCGCATGACTTAATTATACTTATTGTCATATCGTTGCTGATCGTTTTCTTACCTGCTTTTGGTTTATTCAGGTTATTCGCCAAGGCCGGAATAGCATCCTGGAAAGCCTGGGTTCCGTTTCTAAATACGTGGGAGATCATCAAAGTTGCCAGGTTACGCAAACACTGGTTTTTCTGGCAATTTATTCCGGTGGCAGGATGGTTTATTTCAATATGGATATTGGTTGAATTTGTAAAGCTGTTTGGTAAGTTTCGGTTATGGCAGCACGCGCTCACCGTCTTTGTTCCTTTCCTGTATTTTCCTTATCTGGCATTTGCAGAGGATGCCCGGTATCTTGGACCGGATGCCGTGAAGAAGCATAAGAAAAGTTCAACAAGAGAGTGGATCGATGCCGCTGTATTTGCAATAGTTGCCGCAACACTTATTCGCACTTTCATATTTGAAGCCTATACCATTCCTACAGGCTCCATGGAAAAAACCTTGCTTGTAAATGATTTTCTTTTCGTGAGCAAACTAAGCTATGGCCCTCGTATACCGAATACGCCATTAGCCATTCCGTTTGTACATCATACATTACCAATTTTCAGCGCTAAATCTTATACGGAGTCTCTTAGCTTGCCTTATCGACGCTGGTTTGAGAATCCAATTAAGAGAAATGATGTAGTGGTGTTCAATTTCCCGGCCGGCGATACACTTACGAGAGAGCGCGACTCGCAGGATCCTTATTATGACATCCTGCGAAGAGAAGAGCAGCAACAATTTTATATGTTGCGAAGCCAGGTGCAGGATTCGGCACAGCGGGTTGCATTAAGTAAGCAGCGGGCTCGTGATATTGTGTGGGATCAATATACAGTTACAACAAGACCGGTAGACAAAAGAGAAAATTACATCAAACGATGTGTTGCAATAGCTGGTGATGTATTGGAAATAAAAGACGGGATACTACATGTTAATAATGAGAAGGCTTTTGTAGCGCCCACGTCTTCTACAGATCATTTTGTATTCACTTCAACAAACAAAGTATTAACGGAAGAAGAACTTCGTGAAGCAGGCATTAAGTTAAATTCCGATGAGCATTCTCCGGACTTTTCATTTGCAGGGGGGAATGTTTATAGAATCAACCTGACAGAAAGCGAGCTCGCCATTATGAAGACGATTCCTGGTGTTGATTCTATATCGCGTGAACTATCCACAGAAGTTGTGTTTCCTTATGATCCCTCATTCAATTGGACTGTAGATAATTTCGGTCCGTTGTGGGTTCCTCAAAAAGGCAAAAGCATTGATCTAACCCCACAGAACGTTACGTTATACAAACGCGTTATTTCAGTTTATGAAGGAAATAAGTGGGAGGAAAGAAATGGCCAAATATTTATCAATGGCCAGGCTGCAAGCAGTTACACTTTTAAAATGAATTATTACTGGATGATGGGAGACAATCGACATCGTTCACAAGACAGTCGTTTCTGGGGCTTTGTGCCAGAAGATCATATCGTGGGCGAGGCCTGGTTGATCTGGATGAGCTATGATAAAGGGATTCGTTGGAATCGACTGTTCAAAAGCATTCATTAATCAAATATGAAAAAAGAAACACAGGTTTTTGAATACGAAGAATACGATTCTATTGACGAACTGTCTGCTTTGGATAAGGAGCTACTTGAGCGGGCACGTCAGATTACCAAAACCGCCTATGCACCGTACTCACATTTTCATGTCGGTGCGGCTGCGCGACTTACGAATGGGAAGGTGATAACCGGAACCAACCAGGAAAATGCGTCATTCCCGGCAGGGTTGTGCGCTGAAAGAGTTTTGCTATCGTCAGCTTCTTCAGTATATCCGGATCAGGCAATTGAAACAATGGCTATCAGTTACGATTCAACTTTCATTAAGAGTGATCACCCCGTTGCACCCTGCGGCGTTTGCAGGCAGTCGCTTGTTGAATTTGAAGAGCGGATGCGTCAACCTATAAGGTTGATACTCGGAGGGATGGCAGGACAAATATTTGTCATTAATAACGCGGCACATTTACTGCCCTTTGCGTTTCGCAGCGATGAGTTAAGATGATCAGGCGTTTGTATTCACCACTATGCGGCCGGTAGTATTTCCAGCAAGAATGTGATCGAAGTAAACATCGTTTAATTGTTGAATTGACACTTCTTTTCCAATTGCGTTCAGTTTACTCTTAAGGTTCCATTTTGTGTTAAGATTATCCCACACCCTTAGCCGTATATCTGCAGGTGTTTCTGCAGAACCCACACCTATAAGCGATACACCGTTTAATATAAATGGATATACGGTAGTGTCAAGTTTTGGTGAGCCGACCAATCCGGTGCTGACAACGCAACCTTCAGTACGGCTTCCTTTCAATAACGTGTTGAGCACATTGCCACCAACTGTATCTATTGCCCCGGCCCATTGGGGTTTCAATAATGATTTACCTGACTGGTCATTTACAAATTCGCGTGATTCGATTCGCTTCGCACCCAGGTAATGCAGGTATTCGCCTACATTGACTTTACCTGTCACTGCAAGCACTTCATAACCGGCATTGGCCAACAGTGCTACTGCCATGCTTCCCACTCCACCCGATGCACCTGTTACAACAACAGGACCCTGATCTGGCGAGAGCCCCATGCGTTCCATTTTATACAATGCAACGCCAGCGGTAAAACCTGCTGTTCCGATGATCATCGATTCTTTTACAGAATAATTCGTGGGTTTCGCAATTACCCAGCTACCTGGGACGCGGATGAACTGAGCAAATCCACCACACGTGTTCATGCCAAGGTCGTGACCTGTTACAACCACTTCATCGCCTGCTGCAAAGCGGGGATCGCGACTAAGTTCTACCACTCCGGCTGCATCGATGCCAGGGGTATGCGGGTATTTTTTGGTAATCCCTTTGTTGCCCGTGGCAGAAAGTGCGTCTTTATAATTAAGAGAAGAATATTGAACACGAACCAGTACATCGCCAGCCGGTAGATCATCAATATTTCTTTCAATAATACTTCTTTGAAAATTTCCTTCCGGTGTCTCTTTCACCCATAATGCGCGAAAACCCATAAGATATCAGTTCTTGAAAAGTGAAGCTAACTAAAAAAGGGTTTGCACACCGTATGCCACTTTTGTTTCGAGGTCAAGTAACCATTTTTTGCGCCATAATCCACCCATGTAGCCAACGAGGTCGTTCTTCGATCCAACCACACGATGACATGGAACAATGATGGCTAACTTATTTCTTCCATTTGCCGAAGCTGCTGCGCGAATGGAATTTGTATCGCCAAGTCTTCGCGCCAACTCAAGATAACTGATCCTTCGGCCGAATGGGATGTTCATGAGTTCGTTCCATACTTTTTGCTGAAAGCTGGTACCGTCCTGGTGAATTGCAAACTCAAAACTTCGTCTTGCTCCATGGAAGTATTGAATCATTTCTTCAACACATTGAATTGCTAATGGTGGAAGTACAATGCTTTCGGGAGTCCATTGATCGTTGTTGTCAACGAAACTGATTTCGCTAACAAAATTTTCGTTGCCACATATTTTTAAATTGCCAATGGGCGATCTATAGTAGGTTATGAAGGATTCCATCGATTCCAAAATAAGCAACAAGTTTTACAAATGCCAATTAAATCGTTAACTTCCAAACTCGATGCTGCGAGCCAGCGAATAATACTTTTAATCAATAAATAAATATCGATGAAACGTTCAGCAACTGCCGTATGGAACGGCTCAGGAAAAGAAGGAAGTGGAAAGGTAAGTAGTCAGAGTACAGTATTAAAAGAAACAAATTATTCCTACAAGTCGAGATTTGAAGATGGGGTTGGTACCAATCCCGAAGAGTTGATAGCAGCTGCACACGCAGGATGTTTTAGCATGAAGCTCAGTTTTGTTCTTGGTGCCGCGGGTTTTGAACCTGAGACGATCGAAACTACATGCACTATTACGCTGGATAATGGTGTGATCTCGGCCTCTCATCTTACGTTGAAAGCAAAAGTTCCCGGCATTGATGCGCAAAAATTCCAGGAATGCGCTGAAGATGCAAAAGCAAATTGCCCTGTAAGCAAGGCTTTGAATATGGACATTTCGATGGAAGCTTCGTTATCGTAATCTCAACGATTGTTTGCCAATGAAAGAAGGAAATCAGAAACAGTTACATAATGCGCGTCGGAATTTTATACGCAACACGGCGGTTGTTGCCGGCGGCTTTATGATTGTGCCCAGGCATGTTCTCGGCCGAGGTTATATTGCGCCGAGTGACAAATTAAATATTGCTGCAATCGGTGCCGGCGGAAAAGCTAGTTATAACCTGCAACAGGCATTCAATAATGGCGCGGAAAACATTGTAGCATTGTGCGATGTTGATGATCGGCAATCCGCAGATTCAAGAAAAAAATGGCCGAAGGCTGGTTATTATCACGATTACCGCCAGATGCTGGATAAAGAATCAAAGTCGATAGACGCTGTTATCATTAGCACACCCGATCATATGCATGCTGTGCAAACGCTGCCATGCATGGAACTCGGGAAACACGTATATGTTGAGAAACCGCTGACGCACGATATAGCTGAAGCGCGTATTTTAACCGAGGCTGCACGTAAACACAAGGTGGTTACTCAGATGGGTAACCAGGGCAGCAGCGGTGATGATACCCGCCATATTGAGGCTTGGGTGCAACAGGGAGTAATTGGTCCCGTCCATACTGTACACGTGTGGACAAACCGACCGGTATGGCCGCAGGGGATTGCTACTCCATCGGGCGACTTTCCGATCCCGGGCGAAGTGCATTGGGACTTATGGCTTGGTACTGCACCAAAAAGACCTTACAATCCTATTTATATTCCTGCCAACTGGCGCGGATGGGTGGACTTCGGCACTGGGTCATTGGGAGATATGGGCTGTCATTTTATGGATGTCCCTTACCGTGCCTTGAAACTCGGCTATCCTATAGCAGTAGAATGTAGTGTAGGTGCGGTATACAAAGGATTTTTCGATCCCTTGTTGAATCCTGAAAGCTATCCGCCATCATCCAAGATACACATTCAGTTTCCTGCCCGTGATAAAATGCCTGCGGTTGAAATGATTTGGTATGATGGAGGTATTATGCCGAAACGACCGGCGGAGTTGCTGCCGGATGAGCAATTCGGCGAATGGGATGGTGGGATCTTGTTCAAAGGTTCCAAAGGCAAAATTATGGCCGGACTTTTCGGAAGAAATCCTACATTACTTCCTACGAGACGAATGAAAGAAACGAAACTACCCGAACCCATAAGACCGTTTGTGCAGGGCGGTGCAGAAGGCCACCAGACACAGTGGGTGAATGCATGCAAAAAAGGGCATGGAGCTTACACAAGCTCGCCGTTTGAAGACGCAGGTCCACTGACAGAAACCGTGTTAATGGGTAATCTTGCAGTAAGGAGTTTCAATCATTCGGAGAAAGATTCAAAAGGCAATGAGCGATTCAATGGTCGCAAACAATTGCTGTGGAATGGGCAGGATATGAAGATCACAAATTTTGAACCGGCTAACCAATATGTAAAAAGAAGCTATAGAAGCTTTTAAAATTAAAACCAACAATCAATAACCAAATTCGATCGCACAATGAAGAACAACGATTCCCGGAGAAATTTTATTCGGAACACTTCACTCGCCGCCGCTGGATTTATGATCGTACCAAGACATGTGCTTGGAGGCAAAGGTTACATTGCGCCAAGTGACAAGCTAAACATAGCTGGTATCGGCGTCGGTGGTAAGGGTGAAAGTGACCTCGCGTCATTTGCACGAAGTCCAAAAGCTAATATCGTTGCGCTTTGCGACGTCGACGACAGGCAGGCGACCAAATCCCGAAACCGTTTTCCTAAAGCTAACTATTACAAAGATTTTCGCGTGATGTTGGAGAAGGAAAAAAACAACATCGATGCGGTATCCATATCCACGCCGGATAATACCCATGCTGTGGCGACACTGGCGGCCATGCAACTTGGTAAGCACGTTTATACGCAAAAGCCATTGACTCATGATATTTATGAAGCACGCGTGCTCACGGAGGCTGCAAAAAAATACAAAGTAGTTACGCAAATGGGTAACCAGGGTGCATCTGGTGATGGCGTTCGCAAGATGAAAGAAATGTATGATGCAGGATTGATTGGCGAAGTTCATACTGTTCAATGCTGGACAAACAGACCTGTATGGCCCCAAGGCATACCGACACCAACAGGAGATCATCCTATCCCCGCAGAACTTGATTGGGATCTGTGGCTGGGTCCTGCGCAGAAGATAGACTATAATCCTGCATACCTGCCTTTCAACTGGAGAGGTTGGTGGGCTTTCGGAACAGGAGCACTTGGTGATATGGCCTGCCATATCATGGATCCTGTATTCCGCATCCTTCCAATAGACTATCCAAACGAGGTGGAGTGCAGTGTCAGTGGAAATTGGAAGGGATTTTTTGCCGAAGGCAATTATGTTGACAGCTGTCCACCTGCAAGCATTATACACCTGGGATATCCAACTAAGGACGGAAAAGGCAAGATCAAAGTGTCGTGGATGGATGGTGGCTTATTGCCTGAAAGACCTGAAGAACTCGGCCCCGATGAACCAATGGGCAATTGGGACGGCGGAGTAATCTTCATTGGCACAAAAGGCAAACTAATGGCAGATTGCTACGGGGCTAATCCGCGTCTCTTACCCACAAAGTTGATGAAAGAGAAAAAGATGCCTGCGGAGACCATCAAAAGAGTTCCTGAAGGTCATTATGTGCAGTGGGTGAATGCATGCATTGATGGATATGGAAAAGGGCAGACCAGTTCACCTTTTGAATATGCTGGTCCTTTCACAGAAAGCATATTGATCGGAAACCTTGCCATTCGTTCATGGATGATGCAAAATCCTAAGCTTAAAGGATGGGAGGACAAATACTTGGGTAGAAAGAAATTGCTTTGGGACTCAAAGAATATGAAAGTGACAAACTTCGATGAAGCAAACCAGTTTGTAAAAAGAGAATATCGCGATGGGTGGAAATTGAGTTTATAAACTATCAAAAAAAAACTTGTCAGGGAAGCAGCATTTGCTTCCCTTTTTTTTTCTTAAAAACTGATTGTTCGAGGATTTTATTTGTTTTCTTTTTAATTAATCCAGAAATGTATTAGCAACTATTTTAATTAATTAAAAAGATTCTTTAGGTTTGGTACCTATTAACCCTGAACAAAAATGGCCAGCAAGTCGGATTTTTATAAAAAAAAGATCTTAAAAGAGCTGTGTTTTGGTAAAGTGCTATCAGGTTCTGACCTAAGCACACTCATTGATAAGAGCCTCCCGCTAACAACCCGCATATTGAATGAACTGATAAAAGAAGGTAGCGTTGAAGAGCGGGGATTTGCACCTTCAACAGGTGGACGCAGGCCGATGATGTACTCACTTATTTCGGGGCGCATGTATGTGATTTCTGTTGCAATGGACCAGTTGATCACCACAATAGGAGTGATGGACATGCAGAACAGTAACATTGAAGATGTCAGAAAGTATTCAATTCAACTCCACGGTAACGATAATTCACTTAAAGAGCTTGCTTCCACAATAAGAGAATACGTTGATAATATTCCAGTGGCTCCGGAAAAGATCCTCGGGATTGGAATTGGAATGCCGGGGTTTGTCGACTCTAAGAAGGGGATCAACTATTCATTCCTTGAATCCCCTTCCGGATCCCTGATCGAGTACCTTGAAAATGTTTTGAATTTACCGGTGCACATTGACAACGACTCCAGTTTGATCGCCTTGTCAGAGTTTCGATTCGGAGCAGCCCATGGAAAGAGGAATGTTATGGTAATCAACATCAACTGGGGAGTGGGTTTGGGGATGATCGTTAATGGTGAATTGTTTCGCGGATACAATGGATTTGCCGGTGAATTCAGCCATATTCCTGTGTTCAGCAATAACAAACTTTGTAGCTGTGGCAAAAGCGGTTGCCTGGAAACCGAAGCTTCAATGCTGGTAGTGGTTGAAAAAGCAAAGCAGGGCCTGGAGAATGGACGCGTGTCAACAATCAAATCCATTCCGGATGATTTCGAGGCAGCATGTAATACAATTATTAATGAAGCATTGAAAGGCGATCAGTTTGCAGTGGAATTGTTTTCTGAAGCTGCATTCAACATCGGTCGGGGAATCGCATTTTTAATTCATATCATGAACCCGGAATTAGTTGTCCTGAGTGGACGAGGTGCATCCCTGGGAAAGCTCTGGCTGGCACCGGTACAGCAGGCGTTGAACAGATATTGTATTCCAAGACTTGCTGCATACACCGAACTTGTTGTTTCCACTTTCAATAAGAACGCAGAATTGATAGGGGCGGCGGCGTTGGTTATTGAAAGTCTAGACAGAAAGACAAAGCACGAACCTTTACAAATCTTCTAGCGATCTGCATTCTATATCTATGATGAACACCTAATATTTAAAACAAAAAAAGACTGTAATGAAAAGAAACATTCAACGGTTGCTAATGCTGATGCTTTGCTTTTGCTCTGTAGCAATTGCATCCGCCCAGCAGCGACGGGTAACCGGAACTGTAAAGGACGAAAAAGGCGTTGCAATAATTGGGGCAACTGTTCTTGTAAAAGGTGCATCTGAAGGTGGAACGAGCACCGACGAAACCGGAGCATTTAGCATTGGAGTTAATAACAATGATGCTGTATTATTGATCAGTTCAATCGGCTTCGGAACAAAAGAAGTACCCGTGGGTTCTTCTGCTTCAGTTGCGGTAGTTTTAAACCCTACGGAAGGTAATCTTCAGGAAGTGGTTGTAACGGCACTGGGTGTTCGTAGAGAGAAAAAGTCATTAGGCTATGCGGTGCAGGAAGTAAAAGGCGAGACGCTTGTGCAGGCCAGGGAAACAAACCTCGCAAATACACTCACCGGAAAGGTTGCCGGACTGAATGTGATCCGCTCCAGTAACGGACCGGGAGGTTCTTCCAAGATCGTGTTGCGTGGCAACAACTCTTTGACCGGTGACAACCAACCATTGATTGTTGTCGATGGGATTCCGATAAACAATTTTACAGGCGCTGCAAGTGCTGACTACTGGAATCCTCCATTAGATATGGGAAATGGTCTTGCGGATATTGCTGCAGAAGACATCGAAAATATTTCTGTTCTTAAAGGCCCGTCTGCGGCAGCGCTATATGGTTCGAGAGCTGGAAACGGAGTAATTATGATCACTACCAAAACAGGAAGAAGACAAAACGGATTGGGCATCACCGTTTCATCTTCCTATGGTGTTGAAAGTATTTTTACAAGACCAGAATTACAAAACAGCTATGGTCAGGGTAGAGATGGAACTTTCGACAATCGGTTAGGAACAAGCTGGGGTCCGAAGGCTGAAGGCCAGATGGTTGAGAACTGGAATGGCGAACAGGTGGCGTTAAGGACGCACGACAACGTGAAGAATTTTTTCAAGACCGGCATCCAGGCAAACAATAGCGTCTCCTTCCAGCAGCAATTCAAAAGCACTTCTGTGTACACATCTATCAATAGACTTGATGACAGGAGTATGATACCGGGAGTGAAGCTTGCGAGAACGAATTTAATGGCTCGTGCAGTTAGTAAGTTTGGTAAAAATGATCGGTGGACAACCGATACAAAAGTTCAGTATAACAACACACTTGCAAACAATCGACCCATTGGTGGACCAAAAAACGAAAACTCTTTCTGGACGCTATACCTGCTTCCACGTTCACTTGATGTAACAGAATTTGAACCTGCCAGAGATAATTTGGGGAACATGATATGGTATGGAGCTTCAAACCAGGTGAACCCTTACTGGAATAACCGCTTCAACTTAAATGAAGACAGTCGCGACCGTTTCATAATGAATGCATCTGTCAAGTATGAATTTACTGACTGGTTAAATGCTGAAGTTAAGGCGGGTGGCGACCTTTATACTACAAACACCGAAGTTAAAGTGTATAGCGGGTCACCGTTGACGTCCACAGGCCGTTACAGCCTTGGCAAAGAAACTTTCAGCGAAACCAATTACAGTACTTTGATCACCGCTCGTAAAGACAACGTGTTTGGAAAAGTTGGTGGTGTAGTTTCATTAGGAGGTAACCTGATGTCACAAAAGTATTCACTCGTACGCGGCAATTCAGGTGAATTAGAAGTGCCAAATTTATTCTCACTAAGGAACGGTAAGAATCCTCCAACAGTAGACGAAGGGTTGAATGAAAGAAGAATGAATTCATTGTACGGAACTGTGCAGCTGAATTATGATGGTTACTTCTTTGTGGATGCGACGTTCCGTAACGACTGGTCTTCAACATTGATCAAAGAAAACAGATCGTTCTTCTATCCCTCATTAAGTGTATCATACATTGTTACCGATATGTTCCAGAATATGGGAATGATGTTGCCTTCATGGCTGACCTATGGAAAGCTAAGAGCGTCTTATGCAACGGTAGGTAATGATCTGGGTGTATACCAGCTTTATAATACATATGGCATCGGAAAGGATCCACTTGGAAACACAACTGCATCGCGCAATCCAATATTGTTCGATCCAAATGTGAGAAGCGAATTGATCAAATCTTTTGAAGTAGGAGCAGAGGTGCGCTTCTTAAGAAACAGGGTTGGATTAGATATCGCTTACTATAAATCCAATGCAACACAGCAATTGATCAATCTTCCGATGGATCCTATGAGTGGTTATTCATTTAAGAAGATCAATGCCGGCGATATAGAAAACAAAGGTTTTGAGATCACCGCAGATGCGCGCATTCTCAATAATCCCAACTCGCTGATGTGGAATCTCACAGCCAATTACTCTCGCAATGTCAATACGGTAAATTCGATTGCCGAAGGAGTTACCAGGTATTCCCTTGGCGGATATGATGACATCCAGGTACTCGCTGTTGCAGGCGAACGATATGGTGAGATATATGGAACCAGATTTATGCGTGTTACTGACGATAAGAGCCCGCATTTCGGTAAGATCCTTCTTGATGGAAACGGTTTGCCTCAGCGCGACCCAAATCCCGTGAGACTTGGAAATCAACAGCCCGACGCTTTGCTTGGTATTACAAACAGCTTTGCATATAAAGGAATCAACCTGTCGTTCCTGGTAGATGCGCGCTTTGGCGGTATGATGTTCTCTGGAACTCTCGCAGATATGCAGGAAAACGGCACATCTGCATTAACAGTTGTGAACGGTTCTCGCGATCCATTCGTGGCTGAGGGTGTTATAGCGGATGGCAACGGTAACTATGTGCAGAATACAATCGAGGTGACGCCACAGCGTTACTGGACAGCGGTTGCAGGTGTAAGTAATATGGGTATTACAGAAGCGAATCTTTACGATGCTTCAAACGTGAGATTGCGTAATGTTCAGTTAAGTTATGAGCTGCCTAAAAAGCTGATTGGTAGAACTGCTTTACAAAGAGCACGTGTTGGTGTTTCTTGTAACAACGTTTGGCTAATTACAAGTCATATGAATGGCATTGATCCGGAATCAGTATTTGCAACACGAACAAATGCCGTTGGTTTTGAGAATGCCACTGCGCCAACCACACGCACCATTCTGTTCAACTTAACCCTTGGTTTCTAAAATTATCAAACGAAAATGATGAAAACATTAATTAGAAATACATGCATGATGTTAACAGCCGGTGCGCTGTTGGGATCGTGCTCGAAGTTCGATGAATTAAATGTCGATCCACTGTCTGCCAATGAAGACCAGGTGCGAGTGGAATATTTTTTAAACAACTCCATCATAGGAGCGCAGCAGGATCCGCATGTAGCAGAACGCGCATTTGTGTTGTATTGGAAAACTGCCGGACGCCAACAGATGTCAAACGGCATATCTGTTGGAGGTTATAATGATGGATGGTCAACAGATTATTATAGCTATGTGTCCGGTTGGTTAAATAATGCAAATACTGCGATCGAAATTGCTAATCACCAGATAGAGGCAGATAAAGAAGAAGTGTATACTCAAAACCTTATCCAGGTATCAAGGATCTGGAGGGCATACCTTATGAGTGAGCTCACCGACAATTTCGGACCCATTCCTATTGTAGCATTCAAGGGAGTTAATCCTGAGTTTGCGAGTGTTCAGGAAGTCTATTACTTCATGCTTGATGAGTTAAAAGACGCAAGCTCAAAGCTTGATCTGGCCGTTCAAAATCCAGCTAACCTCACTCGTTTCGATCAGGCATATGGATTCGATTATGGCAAATGGCAACGTTATGCAAACTCTATGCGTTTGCGCCTTGCAATGCGCATGTCTGAAGTGGATGCGGAAAGAGCAAAGAGTGAGTTTGAGGCAGCAGCTTCTCTGCCGCTGATCACCACAATGGATCATACCTTCTGGGTGGCAGAACGTTCAGGTTGGGACCCGCTATCAGGGGTTATGACCCGCGAATGGAATGCGCAGTTCATTTCAGAAACTCTCTATAATCTATATTGGAATCTTGGTGGTATAGAATCGGCCGATCAACTCTCGGATGTTTACGAAGCTTCGATCAAACCGAAGGACTATGTAGGTGTGCGTTACGAAAATCATATGTCGCTTAAGACCAATGATCCGCGTGCTGGTTATTGGCTGGATGGATTGCCTTATGCGATTGACCCCCGCGCATATGAAACATTCGTGATTCCCGGCGATGTCACCAATCCCAAATTCAACAGCTATCCGTCATGGACACAGGATGCAAAAAATACGAAACGCAACCTGATGAATGCTGATGGAACGGTATATAAAGAGATCGACGCTAAATTCACATACAATGCATTCAGCAACGGGGATTGGGGTGAAAAAGGTTCCCGCAATATGCTGCGTGGGTACGAAGGAACGGCTCCCAGATTGTCGCAACGCTTCCGTAACAGTACGGACAAACGCATCTTCTTTGCACCATGGGAAACTAACTTTTTGCTTGCGGAAGCTGCAGTTCGTGGATGGAATGTGCCGGTTGATGGTAAGACAGCATACGAAGCAGGAATTCGCCAAAGCTTTGAGTACTGGGGTGTTGCCCAGCACCTGGGTGAATACCTGGCGTCAGAGGATTTCAATCTTGCAGGAACTTCAGTTAAGTGGGATCATACAACAGAACCTGGCGACGCACACAATATGACTTTCGTGAATGGCTATACAAATCAGGCTGGAGTGGCTTCCATCAAATATCCAAAAAATGATCTTTACAAGAGTGGTGCAGTAAGAAACGATCACCTGGTGAAGATCATTACTCAGAAGTTTATTGCGCAAACACCATGGCTGCCGTTAGAAACCTGGAATGATCAGCGCAGGCTTGGTTTACCATTCTTTGAGAATCCGGCAATTGAAAATCCGTTACCTAACCTCCCGGCATTGACCAATGCTAATTACATGACAAGTGATGTCAAGTTCTTTCCTCAACGTCTGAAATACCCTTCGGGACTGCAAAACAGCAATGCTGCCGGCTATCAGCAGGCAGTTCAATTTCTTGGTGGTCCTGATGAAGTACTCACACCATTGTGGTGGGCGAAAAAATAAGCTGTTAGTTGGATGAATAATAGAAAAGGGGTGCAGCAATGCACCTTTTTTCGTTTACCATCTTTTAGTTTAGTTTAAGGATTCAGCAATTCGGCCAGTTGTTGAAGCTCTGCGCGTTTATATTCATTACCCGGCTGGTCAAAGCATTTGCTATATTCTTCCAGCAGAACCTGTATGATCCGTTTATTTTCTAATGGCTGAAAATAGGAGTTTACAGGAGGCACGTTGATCCGCTTGAAATACGTTTCGAGGTCTTTGTGGGTGAATACCTGGCCACTCATTGGATCAATAAAAAACTCTGTTTTGTATTGTATGTCTTCCGTGTGCTTCGAAAAATCATATTCCTGTTTAAAATAACCCAATACAAACTGCCGGGGAATGTTAATGGCCCTTACAGGTACATCAAGCAGTTCGGCGAGTACGAGGTAAATAATTCCGTTGGCGATAGAATTGCCTTTCTTTGATTCGAGTTGCTTATTAATAAGGAACTCTTCGGATTGTTGATAATTTACTTCAGTGCCTTTAAGGTTGTAGTAGTTGTATAGAATGCTTGTCATCACATTCACCTGCTCGAGTGGTGTAAGATAGCTGTTCAACTCCAGCCAGATGTTCCTTCGAAGTTTCTCTATATCCTGGTAGACCTGTGTTGGAGGCAGATCTGGGTATTGAAATCTTGACACTAATAATGCGCCGGCAAGAAGATCCGGGCGGGAAGATTTCGTCCATTCCGTAAAATCCTCTAAGAGGTCGCGAAAATGAAGTTTATGAATGATCATTTCGATCCGCTCCTGTACGTGCTCGCTTACAGTATTCTCCCAAAGGTTTTCGAGATTTGGGATGATGCCTCGCCCGAAGTCAATAATGCGACTGGATACTGCTCCAAACACTTCCTCATCGGGATCGTCAATCAAGGTAAACAGTGCTGATATTTCGTTGTTTTCTTCCATGTTACAAACCTAAGTTCGGTAGTATGCTGTTAAGGGATATAAAATATTATCCACACGCATATGTTTGAATTGGGAATTCAATTCTGTTATTGTGGCCTGTTTTTCAATTGAGTGCTGAACTGAGTGGCAGATGCCTTTCGAGGAGGCCGCGTAGCGTCTTATGTTGTTGGTCCGATAAAACACGTTTGGGAACTACAATAGCATGATATGAGTTGGTGTAGAGATAGAAAAAGAAATCAGTTTCCGACGACCGCACAATCGCATCCCAGTTATACTGTGTTTCTGACACCGTATCCCGGTCAACGATGCCATCTTCACTGATAATCACTTCTGATTGGTCAAGGATATGCTGATTCTCTTTCTCTTTAAGCATAGCGGCAACTCTGGATCTTATTGACCGCTGAACAAAAAAAGGCACCAGGGTAACATATACAAGGCCAACTACAGTAAAGATGAGAAAATCAATGAACCATTGGCCCCGATGCCATGACAGTACATACACCGAAGCTACAACTGAATAGAGAAGGAGCACCCTCGTGTAATACATCATTCTGTATTTCTTCCTGAAAGGGGCTGCCCAGGTAGTGTAATAGTTGAATGAAAAGAATTCTTCCCTTGTAAGATGGAATTTGAGGTTGATCATTTTCAACCGGCTTTCTTCTTACGCGGAGCTTTTTTCGGTGGGTTGGCTTTAGCTTCCTCGATTAACTTTTTTACATCATCAATAGACAAATCCGCTACGTTCTCCTGCTTTTCCTTCGGGATCTTGAAATTGCGAAGTCCCTGCTTGATGTAAGGACCATAAGGACCACGGAGTAACTGGATCTTCTCTTTTTCAAATACCTTAATGGTACGCTCTTCCTTAGCACTTCTTTTCTCTTTGATGATGGGAATTGCGTCTTCAAGCGAAATGGCGTATGGGTCGTGGTCTTTACTAAGCGAATAGAATTTTTTGTCGTGACTGATATAAGGTCCGAATCTGCCAATATTTACAGTGACATCACCGTCTTCAAATTGCCCTAGTGTCCGCGGCAGTTTGAATAGTTCCATGGCTTCATCGAGGCTAATTGTCTCGATACTTTGGGTGTTTTTCAACTTCGCGAAACGTGGCTTCTCTTCATCGTTTACATCACCAATCTGCACCATTGGCCCATAACGTCCCATTCGGGCAATGACTTTCTTACCCGATGCTGCTTCAATGCCCAATTCCCGTTCGCCCTTGATCCTCTCCGCATTTTCAATTGTATTCTCAACATCTTTTTTAAAGGGGTTGTAGAATTCGTCGATCATCTTATTCCACTTCAATTTCCCAGCAGCCACTTCGTCAAATTCGCCTTCAATGCGCGCGGTAAAACCATAATCCATTATGTCGTCAAAGTACTGCTTAAGAAAATCCGTCACCACCAGGCCCAGGTCTGTTGGAAACAACTTTGACTTCTCAGCACCCGTAGTTTCCTCTTTGGTTTCCGAATTGATGGCGTCATTTGCCAGGGTGAGGGTTCTGAACTTGCGCTTAACCCCTTCTTTATCGCGTTTTTCTACATAGCCGCGTTTGAGGATAGTGCTGATAGTTGGCGCGTATGTGGAAGGGCGGCCAATACCAAGCTCTTCCAGTTTCTTCACTAATGACGCTTCTGTATAACGGGGAAGAGGCCTGCTGAATCTTTCAGTTGCTTTCATCCAGTTAAGAGGAAGCTTTTGTCCGACAGTCAAAGGCGGTAACATTCCTTCTTTAACTTCATCATCCTCCATGTCCTCATCGTCCCTGTCTTCCATATATACTTTAAGAAACCCATCAAATTTCAAGACTTCACCCTGTGCGGTCAACTCTTCTTTATTCGTTGAGATCGTAATCTTTGCAACTGTCTTTTCTAATTCTGCATCAGCCATTTGGCAGGCCATCGTTCGCTTCCAAATGAGTTCATAAAGACGTCTTGCGTCATTATCGTCAACTGTAGCGTTTTCCATATACGTTGGCCGGATCGCCTCATGCGCTTCCTGAGCGGACTCGTTTTTGTTCTTAAACTTCCTTGGTTGATGGTACCGTTTTCCAAACTGAGAGGTTATCTGGTTGCTGATATCACCAAGGGCAGTTTCACTAAGATTGACAGAGTCGGTACGCATGTATGTTATCTTACCACTTTCATACAGCTTCTGCGCAATGAGCATAGTCCTGCTTACCGAGTATCCAAGTTTGCGACTGGCTTCCTGTTGCAGCGTTGAAGTAGTAAAAGGTGCAGAAGGGGTTTTCCTGGTTGGCTTTACCTGGACGTCCGCCACTGTGAATTCCGCACCTTTGCATGATTCAAGGAAGGTTGCGGCGTTATCCTCGCTGGCGAAACGCCTTCCTTCGGCACTAAAATTCGTTTTCTTCTTATTGGTATCGTTTGCTGCAAAAGATGCCTCGATCTTGAAACTGCTTGTGGCGTTGAAGGCATTTATCTCACGCTCGCGTTCTGCAATCAGCCTCACAGCTACACTTTGAACCCTGCCGGCGCTCAGGTTGTTCTTCATGCTCATTTTTCGCCACAAAACAGGAGAAAGCTCAAAACCTACAATACGGTCTAAAACACGTCGTGCCTGCTGCGCATTTACAAGATTCATATTCACTGTTCTCGGCTTTTCCACGGCAGATCTGATGGCAGGCTTTGTGATCTCGTGAAAGACAATTCGCTTGGTAGTATTGGGATCCAGCCCTAAGACTTCACACAAGTGCCAACTGATCGCTTCACCTTCACGGTCCTCATCCGTTGCCAGCCAAACTTCATCTGATTTCTTTGCAATGCTCCTCAGTTCCTTCACTACTTTTTCCTTGTCTTCCGGTACGATGTAGGTTGGTTGATAGCTGTTCTGGATATCAATGCCCATCTCTTCTTTCTTGAGGTCGCGGATATGGCCATAGCAGCTCTTGACCTCAAAATCGTCGCCCAAAATCTTTTCAATCGTTTTCGCTTTCGCAGGGGACTCCACAATAAGTAAATTCTTCGCCATATGTTGTCAGTCGGATAAAAAAATGCCGGTTTGCGTGCAAGTTTAGTGTATAGGAGGCAAATTAAAAAATAAGCGGGTTTCCAGCCGCGGGGAGAAAACGACCGCCAACGGAGAAAATAACGAGCCGGATTAGCATTTTATTTGCAATTAACAGATGTGTTTTCCGTTAGCATTTCTTCCTACTTCAACCACCATTTTTAAATATCAATCCTACTAACATGGCTGGAAACCTTAACGGTCAATCCAATGGGTTGTACACGTACGACTCGTTCGATTCAAACAAAAAGAACGGCTCCAACTTCCTATGGTGGTGTGCAGGGGCGCAACAGGATCTGCTGCGTAATTATCCATCTGAATATGTAAAATATTCCGGGCTCGGTGGCGTATTACTTGCCACATTTGCCCTGGCAGCGATATCGGCTGGATACGCGCTATACAGCATTTTTCATAACGCTATCGCTGCGGTGTTTTTCGGACTATTATGGGGACTGATCATATTCAATTTCGACCGGTTTCTTGTTTCAACGATGCGCAAGTATGGCCTTTCAACCGGAAAGCAAATTCAAATGGCTATTCCGCGGATTGTTCTGGCTGTTCTTATTGGTTTTACGATCGCCCGTCCCCTTGAACTGAAAATCTTCGAAAAGGAGATCAATGTAAAAGTTGCTGAGAATATGCACGCGAAAATTTTCAAAAATGATAGTCTGTTGCGTGAGGAAGAGAGAGCTTTTATCAATGAAGCACAGACAGAAAAAAATCGTTTACAGGGACGCAGGTCGGCGTTGGAAGATACTTTACATGGACTGAGGTCAGCTTATGTGAGTGAAGCCGACGGTACCGGCGGATCAGGAAGAAGAGGAATTGAGCAGCTTACGCGTTTGAAGATGGATGCGTACAATCGCGCGCTTCAAAGCTCCACTCCCGAAATAGGCCAGCTCACTGCATCTATCCAGGTTCAGGATAGTATTTTGGGAAGCATCAAGGGTTCGGTTGACTCGAAGCGCAAGGCATATGAAGCATCGCTGGCTGCAAACGTTGGTTTTCTAGAGCGAAACAAAGCTTTGTCTGACCTAAGTGATGAGGAAAGCAGCGTTTTCTGGACATCGCTGTTAATCACCTTGCTGATTATCCTAATTGAAACCGGTCCGATCATATCGAAATTGATCATGCAGGCAGGGCCATACGACATTGCATTAGCTAAAGACGAACTTGTTGGGATGGCTGATGCTGAGTCAGAGATCAGACGAAACAAAGCGATGGTGTTTGAACGGAACAAGAAATACTATAACAACAAGCTTGATATTTCGGAAGAGATATTATCGCAGCTTACTCAAACGCAACGAAGAAAAATTCGTGAGGCTTTCGATAAGTGGGAAAAAGGTGAAAACTCGGGACCCAAGCGGCCTCCGCTTAAAAACCTTCTTATCGATCTTAAGGAAGAATTACAATTCGACGAGGATCACCTGTTATAAACTGTTTTCAACTGGTTGAACACAGCGGTTGCCCATCGCTTATATTCCCGTGCGGAAGGGTGTAGCTTGTCTTCAGTTAACAGCAGCTCGATGTCAGTTGACGCATCGATTGTACTGGTAATGTCAATGAAAGGGCAGCTTGCCTTCTTTGCGTATTCCTCAATTAGGTTATTATAACTGTCAATTTCTTTTGTAATGAGCTCAATGTTGCGATCGGCCGCGAACGGGGTCAGTCCCCAGTTAGGGATTGACAGAATAAAAACACGTTGACTATTACCGCCACAAAGTTCTGAGGCAACATCAACCAGGGCTGCAAACTGACTTGAGAACTCTTCAAGGGGCCTGCCGCGATATTGATTGTTGACGCCTGCTAAGAGCGTAATCACTCCATATTCCGAAGCGAATACATGGCTACGAATATGCGCAAGAAGTTCGTCGGTGGTCCAACCAGTTTTTGCAACTATCTCAGGCCCGGTACAATTGATGTTCGCATTACGCAGTTGTTGCACCAGCTGGTACGGAAAAGATTCAAAAAGGGCGACTCCTTCACCGACAGTGTAAGAGTCGCCCAAAGCGAGGTATGATAACATAGATGGATTATTGTTGAATACCCTGCATTCCATTCGACATGCCTTCTGCTTCGCCGCGCATATTCTTTCGCTTAAACAGCGATGCGTCGAACTTTCCAAAGCGATAGCTGAGGTTCAGGCGGACAATCTGGGCGTCTCTTCTTCTCCAGTCGGTTTGTTTGAAGCCGTTTGCTTCTGAAAACACAGAGTACTTGCGCGTGCGGAACACGTCATTCACATTAAGAGACATTGTGAGGGTGTTTGCCTTTATCTTGAAATCCTTGCGTATGCCGAAATCAACTCCGTAGTTGGCCGCGATATATCCCTGCGTTGTAGACCCTCCACCCATCATAAATCCACCGCCTCCGCCGCGACCGCCGCCGCCACTGTTTCCTGTAGATACCGGCAATGCACTTTTTGTTTGATACTCACCACTCAATTGAATGCTCCATGCTTTCGGCAAACGGAAAGTATTGTTGATCTTGGTGAATGAACTGGTACGCTCATTATCGAGACTCTGCAGTATGTTGCTTCCATTGATCTTTGAATAGTACACGTTCGTATTCAGGTTCACCTCCCACCATTTGGTAAGTGTGTTGCGGAACACGAGTTCCAATCCACCTGCATATGCAGCGCTTGCATTGATATATGTTGACACAAATGCGGAGTCACCACTAGATCCGATCTCCTGCCAGTTTTGATAACGAGCGATCAGATCTGTAGTATGCTTGCCAAACAAAGTCACCAGCACACTGTTATTCTTTTCACCATAGAATTTTTGATATCCCAGTTCAAGTGAATTGGTGAATTCAGGTTTTAGATCCGGATTACCGGTTTGGAGGTTCAAAGGATCCGAAAAGTCTGTGTTGGGCATCAACTGAAAGAAGTTAGGTCTGTTGATCTTGCGTGTATAATTTAATTGAATGTCCTGTTTGTTGTTCAGGTTTTTCGTAAGAAACACACTCGGGAACAGGCTTATCGGAAATTCATTCTTGAAAGTTTGCTTACCGATCTGTTCCCCAGAATAGCTGGAACTTTCAGCGCGCAATCCTAACTGGTAGTTGAATTTGTCCTTTACTTTTTGCGAGTAGACGCCATAGGCTGCATATACATAATCAGTGTATTCGAAATTGTTGCTGATGTTAGGAAGAAGAATGTCATTTATATAATTGATCTGGCGGCTTTCAAATGTCCTTATTTGCGCCCGAAGACCTGCTTCAAACTTTATGTTATCCGTTATAGGAGTAACATAATCTGTTTGCGCAGTTAAAAATTCATTTCTTCCACCACCATCGATTTCCTGGTTGATCTCAGCAGACTTTGGATTTGTCCTGTTCATATCGTAGAAAGAACGGAATCGAATGTCCTGGAACATATCGTGCTTACTGCGATTATAATTTATATCGGCAGTCCATTCACGTCCTGGTTTGGTGAACAATTTCTTATAGCTAAGCATTGTTCCGGCATTACGAAATTCATTTTCACCAATAGTATTTCTGTAACCGGTTTCGAAGCCTGCTGTATTAGATAATGTATCAGTGAACGTTGAATTTTGATTGTCGAAATCAAACTTGCCGCGCACGAAGGTTTGCGCAATAGTGATGGTGTTCCTGTTGTTAATAAAGAAATCAAGACCGAATCTTCCGAACATAAATGCACCGTTCCCTTCATTATCGTTTCTCTGAAATATTCGTGTATTCGGATTATCTAAGAGATTGAATCTTTCTGTTTCCCCCCAGCCAATTGACTTACGCTGGTTGTACATGCCGTTGGCAAACACATTGATCTTGCCCTGGCGAACATTAATGTCTGCTCCACCGTTAACGCGGCCACGTGAGTCAATACCGGCACGCAAGCCTCCATTGTACCCGGTTTTGCGGGCTTTTTTCAAGACGATGTTCAATATTC
This sequence comes from Bacteroidota bacterium, assembly GCA_023437225.1. Lineage (GTDB taxonomy): Bacteria > Bacteroidota > Bacteroidia > Chitinophagales > Chitinophagaceae > Flavitalea. Next base: position 147,941 of record JAEZGS010000017.1, read on the forward strand.
CTGATTGACCGCCGCTTGCATCAAACTTGGCTGAAGGATTGGTGATCAATTCAACGCTTTCAATCGCATCAGCAGGTATTTGTTCAAGAGTGAGGGTGGTGGGTCTTCCGTCCACAAAGATTTGTGGAGCTGTATTTCTCAATGTTACGTTGCCATCGATATCAACATTTAAAGCCGGTACGTTTCGCATTACGTCAATTGCAGTTCCGCCTGATGAAGTGATGCTTTTATCGACATTAAAGATCTTTCTATCAATCCCCATTTGCATCATGGGCTTGGAGCCGGTCACTGTAACTGATTCAAGCACCTGCGCGTCAGCTTTCAACTTAATGTTGCCAAGATCCTTATCAATGCCTGCCATCGCAGAGCTCATATCATTTCCCGCACCCCGATTCATCTCAAAGGCTACTTTTTGCTCATGTGGTGCGTAGCCAATACCGGTGATGGTCAGACGAAAATTTCCCATCATTGGCAGGTTTTCCAGTGCAAACTCTCCATTGCGTGAAGTAAGCATTCCGGAAATGATCGTGTCTTTGCGCTTGCGTGAAACTGTGTCAAACTTGCTTTGTATAAGTTGTACGGAAGCAGCCTCTACAGGTTTGTTTGTTGCTGCATCTATCACTTTACCGTAAAATCTTCCGATGTTCATCTGGCCGCCGCCTCTCTGACCGCCCATTCCTCCCGGCATTTGACCAGACGCAGATAAGAAAGAAGCACAACTGAATAGAACAACAATAAGTAAACGTAGCATAATAAAGATGTTGGTAATAATTACTGGGATTAGGTACAAAAATTCCACAAGATTAGAGGACGCGACGAGTTTTTACTTGCGAGAAGTGTTAAAATAATGTTCAAAGGCAAAATGAGTGGCTAAGCGGCAATTGAAGTGATAAGTAACTGGATGATACCTATCAGGAATCCGAGCACCGCTCCAAATAACTTTATCATCCAGAACTCCCGTGACATAAGATGTTGTAGAGATTGCTCTATTTTATCGGTTGAAAGAGCTGTAAGCTTGGCAGTAATTGTTTGCTTAACATCAATTTGTTGTTGCAGGTTATTCATGTATTCGTTTAGCACCTGGGGAAAGATGATCTGAAGTTCATCCATAAAAATTGCCTTCAACTGGTTAATCGTTTTGTCACCAATGAACATACTTATCATAGGCATTTGCCGGCTAAGGCGGACTCTAAGAAACTCGTCAATATGTCCCTCCACATGCGGTAGAATGTCCTTTAAATTTTCAGGATTTGTGACACGCGATCGGATCTCGTCAAATGAAACAAATCGTTCGGCAACGAGTTGTCCCAGTGTCTCGGAAAGCTGGTGCTGTCTGTTGGGAAGAACACCCTGGAAACGGATTCCAAGTATGTTGACCGGAAGGGTAGGATGGAACATCAATTTGATAGCAAGTGCGTTGACGAACCAACCAATTGAAGCAGAGATAAAAGGCAACAGGATCAGCCAGTAATTCATGAAGTGAACTTAATGGCGCAAATAAAGGCTAAAAAAATTGCATGAAAAAAATACCAATAGTATTTGGCAGACAGTAACGCTTCTACTAATTTTGCCGTCCACACGGTGATTGTAGCTCAGTTGGTTAGAGCATCAGATTGTGGTTCTGAGGGTCGCCGGTTCGAACCCGGTCAGTCACCCAAAGCCTGGACATAAGTCCAGGCTTTTTTTATTTGCTGTTGTTGTTCTTCCGCTCGTAATTTATTGTGGCAAAGCCTTTGTTAATATCCTTATATTGCCAATCACTGCGCTCGATTAAAGATTATTTTTGGAACAATGACTAAAGCCCTCCAATATATGTTTCATAGAAAAAACCTGCCAGTAGTGTTGTTGCTGGTATTTGCCGGCCTCATTATCACTTTCCGTTCCATGGGGATTGGGAATCCAAATCCACCTACGAAATATGAGAAGATACTTCACAATGTTGGGGAAATGCTCACACAGATACATTTCAGTCCGAAAAAAATTGACGATAGTTTCTCCCGGGAAATTTTTAAAAAATTTCTCCACTCAGAGAAAGTTGACCCTTTGAAGAACATTTTGCTTGCATCAGATGTTGAAAAGTTGCGTAAATATGAAACAACATTAGACGATGAGATAAAGGGAGGACAAGTTGCTTTTGTGCCCGCAGTTTCTGAGATCTTCAAGAAGCGGTTGTTGGAAACTGAACTATTGTATAAGGAGTTGCTTGCAGCACCGTTCGATTTCACCAAAGATGAAGTGGCCAATATAAATCCGGATAAGATCGATTTTCCAAAAGACGAAGCGGAACGCCGCGATGTGTGGAGAAAGCGGTTGAAATATCTTGTACTCGAGCGCTACGTGGATAACATCGAGTCGCAAGAAAAATCCAAAGGAAAGGATGGCTATGTTGAGAAGTCAAAAGCAGATTTGGAAAAAGAGGCCCGCGAGCGTGTGCTGAAGATCATGAATCGCAGCTATGAGCGTCTTAAGAATGCGCGCAACGATGACGAAAGATTCAATGCGTTTGTAAAAACGATCACTGAATCGATGGACCCACACACAACTTTTTTCCCCCCGGTTGAAAAGCGTTCGTTTGATGAATTAATGAGCGGAAGATTTTATGGAATTGGAGCTTCGCTAAAAGAAGAAGACGGAAATATAAAAATTGCCTCATTAGTTACAGGAAGCCCGGCCTGGAAATCGGGACAGATCAATGTGGGCGATGTGATCCTAAGGGTTGGACAGGGTTCTGGAGAACCTACCGATGTTGCAGGCTATTTTGTTGACGATGCCGTGAAAATCATTCGTGGTCAGAAAGGGACGGAGGTAAGACTCACGGTTAAGAAAGCAGATGGCTCAGTAAAGACAGTATCATTAGTCCGTGATGCCATCGTGCTTGACGAGAGCTTTGCACGAAGCACGGTGATCAACACAGACAAAGGCAAGGTTGGCTTTATATACCTCCCGGATTTTTATGCGGACTTTGAAGATCCAAATGGTCCGCGTAGTTCCGATGATGTGCGCAAAGAAATTATCAAGCTAAAAGAACAGAAGGTTGACGGTATCATAATGGACCTGCGAAATAATGGCGGGGGTTCTTTATACGATGTTGTACAAATGGTTGGATTCTTTATTGAGGATGGTCCGATTGTGCAGGTCAAGGATCGCGATGGACGGCCAACTATCTATCGTGACCGCGACAAACAGGTATTGTATACCGGCCCGCTTGCTGTAATGGTCAATGAATTCAGTGCTTCAGCATCTGAGATATTTGCTGCCGCAATCCAGGATTATAACAGGGGCGTGATCATAGGAAGCTCAACGACTTTTGGCAAGGGCACGGTTCAACGTAATATCGGACTCGACAAAGCTCTTGGCATTCTGGATCCTAACAGTGAACTTGGAACCGTAAAACTTACTCTTCAGAAATTTTATAGAATCAACGGCGGTTCTACCCAGCTCAAAGGTGTAAGTTCCGACATCACTATTCCCGATGTGTTTGAGTATTCGCCGCTACGAGAGAGACACAATCCGGATGCGTTGCCCTGGGATGTTGTTCAGAAAGCTGACTACAATAATTGGAAGTATTCGCTTGATCTGGGACAAATCAAAAAGACCAGCCAGGCACGCATAAACAGCAATGAGAATTTTCTTCAGATTCGTAAGAGCGCAGAATGGCTGGCAAGCCAGAACGATAAGGTATACAATCTTCAACTCGAGAAATATCTTGATGATCAGAAAAAGATTCGCGAAGCCGTTAAGCGGATCGAGCAATCATCAAAGCTTCAGAAAGAACTCGATGTGCAAGCACTGAATGAAGATTTGAAACGCATTTCATCAGATACTGCAAAGACAGAGCGTTTCAACCAGTGGGTAAAAAATCTTCGAACCGATATATATATCAATGAAGCTGTAAACGTGGTAAACGATATGATCGTTCAGGATCACCTTGTTTACGGTAACAAGTAAATAGGTGCTTTCATGTAAGCTAAGCGGAAGATGCAAAACGTCTTCCGCTTTTTATTTTTGCTGGTGCTCTTATCATATTACTGCTGTCAGTTTTACCCTATTTTTGCACCGAATCAATAGAAGGTTATGAACCTGTTGGAACGTTTTAGAAAAACCCGGGTGTTTGCATTTGATGTTGATGGAGTTCTCACCGACGGGCGTGTTTACCTTCACACAGATGGGGAACAAGTAAGGGCGATGAACATCAAGGACGGATTTGCATTACAACTGGCGGTGAGGAAGGGTTACAGGATTGTTGTAATAAGCGGTAGTTATTCGGAACCTGTGATAAAGCGTTTGAACAAGCTTGGCATTGTGGATGTATTCATGCAAGTTGAAAATAAAGTCGACGTCTTAAACGAATATCTGAAGACAATAGGTGAAGAAGCTTCGGCCGTTCTATTTATGGGTGATGATATTCCCGACTTTGCAGTAATGAAATCAGTAGGCTTTGCTGCCGCTCCGAATGATGCGGTGGATGAGGTTAAGGAGATTGCTCATTATATCTCGCGTTTTCCGGGTGGCGCCGGTTGTGTGCGGGATGTGCTGGAAACGGTACTCAAATTAAATGGTGACTGGGAAAAGTATACCGAAGTGAAAAGTATGTAATCATGAAACATTGGGCATGAGTATAAAACTGGTCGCTGCGTTTTTCAGGTTGATTCGATCTATGAATCTCTTATTCATTGCGCTTACCCAGGTATTGTTTCATTTTTTTGTTGTTGTACCAATTTTTACAGACAATCATCTATCACCGGGCATCGACGGTGTTAACCTTATTTTGCTCATAGTATCCTCGGTGTTTATTGCCGCAGCAGGGTATATAATCAACGATTATTTCGATCTGAATATTGACCGTATCAATAAACCACAAAAGCTCGTAGTGGATAAGGTCATCAAACGTCGCTGGGCGATTATCTGGCATTGGATTTTTTCGGTAACAGGCCTTGCAATAGGCATATATCTGAGTTTCAAACTGAACATTTTCTGGATCGCCATAGCACATTTTTTATGCATTACCGCATTGTGGTTTTATTCTACAACTTTTAAGAAAAAGCTTCTCACCGGGAACATCCTGATATCACTTTTAACTGCGTGGGTAGTGCTGGTGATCGGCTTCGCGAACCATTACATAATCATGGCGGACAATGAGCTTTATGAGGCTGTTGATCGTTCAAAGCTTTTGCGGTTCACGTTCTTATACGCGGGTTTCGCATTTATTATTTCACTTGTCCGGGAGGTTGTAAAAGATATTGAAGACATGGAAGGCGATGCACGATATGGTTGCAGAACCATGCCGATCTTATGGGGGATTATGGTCTCAAAAGTGTTTGCTGTAACATGGCTGGTTGTGTTGATCGCAACAGTGCTGATCGTCTTTGTTTACATGCTGCAACTAACCTGGTGGATCCCGTCGTTTTATTGCCTCATACTAATTGTGCTACCGCTATTAATGATAATAAAGAAACTTGCTCAGGCAACGCAGAGCAAGGATTACCATACTGTAAGTAATATGTTGAAGCTGGTGATGTTCACCGGTATATTGTCAATGATATTTTTAATCGTCCATTAGAATTTTATGAGAAAGATCGTACTAGCATCCAAATCACTACGCCGTAAGCAATTGCTTGAATCGGCCGACATAGACTTCGATATTATTGTTCGCGAGACCGGTGAAACATTTCCCGAGGACCTACCGTTGCAGGAAATTCCTGTACACATTGCACGCAACAAGGCGCTGGCAGTCCAATCCTCCAATGTATTCAATCGCTTCGAAAACAACATACCGATATTAGCTGCAGATACTGTTGTGGTGCTGGATGACGAGATCATCGGAAAGCCTGAAAACCGTGAAGAAGCGATTGCTACATTGAAAAGACTTTCGGGCCGGGTGCATAAAGTTATCACCGGCGTTGTATTGCTTACAAGTGGCAGTGAAATTTCATTTGCAGAGGTTACAGAGGTGAGCTTTCATCCATTAAGTGAAGAACAGATCGTTTACTATGTGGATACATACAAGCCGTTTGATAAAGCAGGGGCATATGCAATCCAGGAATGGATCGGGATTACAGGAATTGAATGGATCAAGGGTGACTTCTACAATGTTATGGGATTACCCATTTCCAAAGTGGTGAAAATACTGGCAGGTTTCTGATAAAACATCATGGTGTTGTATTGAACGTGGCGGAGATTTGTTGCCCGATCAATCAATGAAAGAACAGTTATTTCAATTTATCTGGCAGCAGCAGCTATTTAATATGCAGGATCTCCGGCTTACCAGCGGCGAACTTGTTGAGATATTGTTTCCAGGTGAATTAAATACGAACCAGGGACCTGACTTCATTGGTGCAAGGATCAGGTTTAATAACACATTATGGTGCGGGCAGGTGGAATTACACATAAAAGCGTCCGACTGGTTTCGGCATTTTCACAATGATGATCACAATTATGACAACGTTATCCTTCATGTTGTATGGGAAAATGATCAGCTAATTTTTGAAGATCTGCGCACGCTGGTGTTGCAAGACAGAATTTCTACTATTCTGCTCGAAAGGTTTTCTGCATTGAAAGAAAACCGTTCATTCATTCCCTGCCAGCCGTTGCTCATTACAAATAATGTCCCGCGAGAATTAGACAACATCGATGTTCTGCTAAAAGAACGGTTCAACAGGAAAGCCGAAACAATCTTTCCGGAGCTATCTACTTTTCGTAATCATTGGGAGGCCATACTATGGCATAAGGTTGCGCGCGCATTCGGGGGCAGTATCAATGGTGATGCATTTGAACAAATGGCCCAGTCAATACCCTTTAATGTACTGCAAAGACTGAAAGTGCAGATTCATCAACTGGAGTCAGTTATGTTGGGTCAATGCGGCCTTCTCGACGAGCCATCAACAGACGATTATGTGGTGCTCTTAAGTAAGGAATACCAATTTTTAAAACGGAAGTTTAGTTTGTCGCCGATCCGAAACCCCGTTCATTTCCTGAGAATGCGACCATCGAATTTTCCAACTGTGAGGTTGGCTCAACTGGCGATGTTCATGCATGTAAACCCGCCTTTATTTGACTACTTCCTGCATCTCGAAGACATCCGTGACTGTGTGCCAATGTTTGACATCACGGCAAACGATTTCTGGCATTACCATTATTCGCTTCGCGATAAAAGTAATTACAAGCCGAAAAAATTAGGCCTGGAAATGTTATGGGCGATTGTTATCAACGCAATAATTCCAGTGATGTACGCGTATGGAAGTTTTCATAAAGATGAAATCCTCAAGAAAAAGGCATTAGGCTGGTTAAAGCAAATTCCGGCAGAATCCAACTCAATTCTCCATTCATTCAAAAAGCTTGGATTCCGGGCAGACCATGCCGATGAAACCCAGTCGCTGCTTGAGTTAAAGAAGGCATATTGTGATGTGAAGCGTTGCCTTGAATGTGAGATAGGGAACCAGTTGCTGGCAAGGCAACCGGCTCCATCTGGAAATTAATTATTCAGCTTCGACTGTTGCGTTCCATAGAAAAGTCGTCTTCACTTCTATATCGGGATGAATGCTGTAAAATACGGGACAGGTATGCGCTGCATTTTCCAAAATTGTTTGTTGCTTTTGAGAAAGTCGAAGCTCTGTGGGCACCTGAAACGTTAAATTTATTCCTGATATTCTGCGCGGATCAGTTGTCATAATTTTCTCAACATCGATAGAAATACCCGTGATGTCAACCTGCATATCTCGTGCTTTGATCCCCATGATCGTCAGCATACAGCTTCCAAGGGCAGTGGCAACAAGATCGCTTGGTGAAAAACGTTCACCTTTTCCCTGGTTGTCAATGGGCGCGTCAGTTTCTATAATAGATCCGGATTTTTCGTGTGTGCAAACCGTTCTGAGATTTCCTTCGTAAACAACTCTTGAAGTCATGTGTATGAATTTGCCTTAAATTTACGTTACCTAATAAATTAATCAGTTTGAAAAACATTCTTTTGGCGATATTAATACTGACGAGTGCGTCGGTACTGGCTCAAACTAATACCAGGGCTAAAAGCAGGGAAGATAAACGGGAGCAACGCAAAGAAAGAATCAACGCACTGCTGAGGCAGGAGGAAGAAGGCGAAATCATCTTTCATAAGCAAAGTGTGTTTGGGATCAAACTTGCCACCGATGGATATGGGATCTCCTATGAACTTGGAAGATCAAATTCCAACAGGCTATCAAACCTTTACCAGATCGAGTTGAGCGAGAAGAAACATAACAAAGAAAGCAAGCGCGATGCATCGTTCAATCAATACCAGGTTAACTCAGTAATAGTTGGCAAGCTTAATAATTTTTATCAGTTGAAGCTTGGGATGGCGCAGCAGCGGATAATAGGTGGTAAAGCAAATAAAAATGGCGTTGCAGTGTCGGCGATATACGGTGGTGGCTTGTCTTTGGGGCTTCTCAAGCCTTATTATGTGGATGAGAAAGGTGGAACAAGGGTGACATACGATAAGATCATTGACAGCGCATACATTCCATTAGGTGCTTCAGGATTCATGGTAGGATGGGACGAAGTTAAGTTCCGGCCAGGTCTTACAGCAAAGGCCGCCATGCGATTTGATTATGGAAGACTGAATGAAACAGTATCTGCCATCGAAGCAGGTCTGCAAGCGGAGTATTATTTGCAAAAGATTCCTCAAATGCTTTACAATAAGGAAAAACAATTCTTCTTCAGCGCCTACATAAGCCTTCTGTTGGGTCGCCGTAAATAAATCGGTAATTTCGCAACATGCAAGAACTAACAGTGAATACTCCTGTGCCGGAGAATGGCAGAGTGAAAAAGCCTTCGTGGTTAAGAGTAAAACTTCCTATCGGTGAAAGCTACCGGCATGTACGTTCGCTTGTAGACGATCACAAACTTCATACTATCTGTGAAAGTGGTAATTGTCCTAATATGGGCGAGTGCTGGGGTGAAGGGACGGCAACCTTTATGATCCTTGGAAATGTTTGTACGCGCAGCTGTGGATTTTGTGCTGTGGCTACCGGCAAGCCGACTGAGCTTGATTGGAACGAACCTCAGCGTGTGGCTGAAGCGATCCATCTGATGAAAGTTAAGCATGCTGTTATAACTTCCGTGGATCGTGACGAATTGAAAGACGGCGGAAGCACTATCTGGCACAATACAATCCGCGCAGTGAAGGCTTTGAATCCTGATGTGACGCTTGAAACATTGATTCCTGATTTTAAAGGAAAGGCAGAAGATATTCAGCGGGTTATTGACGCAGCACCGGAAGTGGTTTCTCATAACGTAGAAACGGTCGAAAGACTCACCCGGCAAGTGAGGATACAGGCTAAATATCGCAGAAGCCTTGACGTGTTGAAAATATTGAAAGAAGGTCGCATGAGAACGAAAAGCGGGATCATGCTTGGACTTGGAGAGAAGAAGGAAGAAGTATTACAGACGATGCAGGACTTGTTCAACAGCGGCGTTGATGTGATCACTATTGGGCAGTATCTTCAACCAAGCCCCAAACATCTACCTGTTGACAGATTTGTGCATCCTGACGAGTTCAATGAGTATAAAGAAGCCGGCTACTCAATGGGATTTGATTATGTTGAAAGCGGTCCATTGGTGCGCTCTTCATATCATAGTGAAAAACACATCATTCCTGGTTATGGAATAGGTGAGTGGAGAAGGGCGAAAATCGAGAGTGGGTTCTAACTCGTCACAGTTACAGAATTCAGATCACTTTTATGCGATTTATATTTCCTGTCATGCTCCTGCTTTCAGGCAATTGCCTGTTTGCTCAGTTGTCCTGGGAAGACGTTAGTGCATCATTTGGTGCATTGCCAAAATCCGTACACATATATCGCACAGACAATTCATTGAATGGGCGTCCATTTATTGCTTACTATGCAGAAATAAAAATAAAGGATAAACGCATCCTTTTTTCTACCGATACAACGAGAGGTCGCCGAATTACTCCATATCAGTTTTATATTGATAATCGCGAACCGGTGATTGTTGTGAATGGAAGTTTCTTTTCATTCGAAACCAATCAAAATTTAAATGTTGTTGTAAATCGCGGCAACATGCTTTCTTATAATATTCCAGCACTGAAGAGCCGAATTACGGATGAATATTATTACCCTACACGAAGCGCAATAGGGATCACAAGAAGACGAAAAGCTGACGTAGCATGGATATTTACCGATACCGCGAATCAGCGGCCGATTGCATTCCAGGAGCGGCCCATTCTTTCTAAAGGAAAAATAGCTGATCCTTCTATTTACGATCTGCGAACCATCGACAGATGGAAATACTGGAAAGTGCGAACTGCAATTGGCGGCGGACCTGTTCTGGTGCAGGACGGTAAGGTGAAGATCACCAACAAAGAAGAACAAATGTTTCTGGGTGGCGAATCCGATTTGCATCCACGTACCGCAATGGGTTACACCGATGATGGAAAGCTTGTGATACTGGTAATAGAGGGACGGAATCCTGGCAAGGCTGAAGGCGCAACGCTGGAGGAACTTGCAGCTATTTTTGTTTCACTGAAATGTAAGGAGGCATTGAATCTTGATGGAGGAGGGAGCAGTATGATGCTGGTGAATGGTAAGGAGACTATACAACCTTCTGACAAAAACGGGCAGCGGGCTGTTCCCGCAGTATTCATGGTATCAACAAGAAAATGATTGACATGCATATGAGTTTCAATGCATCGTCTTTAAAATAAAAAAGGCCGGAGTTATCCGGCCTTCGCTATTAAATTATTATCGTTTACTGATTTCCTGCATTACTGTCCCACACCAATGCGCTGGCACCGAGTATAGCAGCATCAGATTCTTTCAAATGACTGACAAGGATCTTGACTTTGTTTTGGAAGATCTGAAGCAGGTTCTTTTCCATATGCTCGCGGGTGGGCTTAAGGATCAGATCACCTGACTTTGTAAGACCACCAAACAGGATGATAGCTTCGGGACTTGAGAACATCACAAAGTTGGCAAGCGCCATGCCCAATACCTTACCTGTAAATTCAAAGATCTCTTTTGCAAGCTTATCACCCTTGATAGCAGCATTGTAAACGTCTTTTGAATCGATTGATTCTTTGGGAAGGTTTCTAAGAAGACTTTCTTCGGTACTTTTCTCGAGGAACTCAAGGGCCGTGAGTTTAACTCCGGTTGCCGAAGCATAACTCTCCAGAGAGCCATACTTTCCTGTTCCTTCGTGTAGCCTGCCGTCCGGGATGATGATGGTATGTCCAAGTTCCCCGGCAAATCCATCATGACCATATATTAATTTTCCATTGGCTACAATGCCGCTACCAACGCCAGTGCCAAGGGTGATCATGATGAAATCTTTCATTCCCTTTGCGGCGCCATACATCATTTCACCAATTGCTGCAGCGTTTGCATCGTTGGTCAAAGTAACAGGCAACTGGAACCGGTCTTCAACAAGCTTCGCCAAGGGAATAATTCCTTTCCAGGGAAGATTTGGCGCGTATTCAATTGTGCCTGTGTAATAGTTACCATTGGGTGCACCAAGTCCGATACCTTTTATCCGGCCAGGGCCTCCTGCTTCTTCGATCAGGGGATAGAGATTCTTGTGGAGCTCCTCTATAAAATCATTGATCGTAATATGGCCACGTGTTGAAATTTCACTAGAGAACAAGATGTTGCCATTCCTGTCTACTATGCCAAATTTTGTTCCTGTACCACCGATGTCAATACCTATTGCAAGGGGTTGAAATGAAACGTTGCTATCCATTATTATACTTTGTTCTTTAGTAGACATTAATGACCACCGCTGATCTGCTGATCGAAATCCAAACCTTGCTTACTGAGAATTGATTTAAGCTTCAACGCGATCAACGCAAGCAATGCGAAACAGATCGCTGCGATAATGTATGAGTTATGCATTCCGACTGCAGGATTGTCACCAAGTGAGCCCTGGAATGGAGGAATCACCGCACCACCGAGGATCATCATGATGAGGAAGGCAGAGCCCTGGCTTGTGTATTTACCAAGACCACCTACACCCAGCGAAAATATACAAGGCCACATTACTGAACAAAACAAACCGCCGGCCATAAAAGAATACACTGATATAAGACCATTGGTAAACACTCCGATAAGCATTGCAGTCATTGCAAGTACTGATACGGTTACAAGTGTTTTAACGGGTTTTTCCTGACCAAAGAAAAATGCGGCAATAGCAACCAGGATCCAGATCGAATAAGCAAACAGGTCAGTTACATCGTTACCGTTAATGTAATTGGCTCCGAGGATCACTGCAAATGCAATGAATGGAACAACTACCGTCGCAATCGTGCGTCCTGTCTTCGATAGGTTGAATACGCTGATAGCACCTGTCCATCTGCCGATCATCAAACTACCCCAGTAAAGCGATACATATTTTGAAATGTCACTTTCATCCATTCCAGCTTCGGTTAAGTATCCTGGAATCTTTAGAAGTGCTCCAAAGTTATTATCAATGGTTACCTCTACACCAACGTATATGAAGATGCCGATCATACCATAAATAAGTTGAGAGTATTTCATCGCTCCCCAACCAGCTTCATTCTTTTGTGCATTTGCATTGGAATAAAACAACACACCGATAACCGCAAGAATGGTGATGATGAGTAATGTCATCTTCGAAATTTCAGTAAGCTGGCCTACGATGATCACTGCTATGATAATACCCGTCATAGTAAGCAACGCAGCAGATGCTTTATGTGCACCTTCGAACTTATCATCGTTCTTACCCGCCGGGAGCTTTGATACTGCAAAGAAGATTGCCACTGCAGTAAACACACCTGCGACGATCAGATAAAGTGTATTGATGTTTGTAACTGTCACTTCCTTCACTTCAGTGCTTCCCACTGAGCCAAACAGAAAAAAGCTAACGATAATGGGACCAAGCGTTGTACCCAGTGAATTTACGCCACCTGTAAGATTGAGTCTGTGTGAACCTGTTGAAGGGTCGCCAAGCGAAATAGCGAACGGTTGCGCAGCTGTTTGCTGAAGCGAAAAACCAAGTGCTACAACAAAAAAGGATGCAAGTATCGCAGCGAATGAATTTGCATTTGCAGAAGGGATGATCATCAATGCACCAACTGTACTAATGATCAGACCGTAGATAATTCCTTTCTTATACCCGATGCGATTAAGTATATCGAACTTCATAACACTCGAAGCAAGATAGAGAATCAAAGAACCTATGAAGTAGGCACCATAAAAAGCTGAACCTATTAGCTGTGATTCGAATTGAGATAATTGAAAGTGTTCCTTACAAAAAGGAATGAAGATACTGTTAGAAGCAGCGATAAATCCCCAGAAGAAAAACACTAAAACCAGAGTTGCGAGCGCGCCCGTGTTAGTAGGCTGTTTGGCTTGATTCATAACCAATGAATTGAATTTTTTTGAAGTGCTGAAAGTACCAACTATTTCGCATGCGAAAAATTTTTTCATTGCTTAGTAAGTAGATACATAAATCCTTACTAAATTCAAAGGTTAATTAACCACATGGAAATAATACATGTAAGCGCTGAGTGTTATCCTGTAGCTAAAGCGGGCGGACTTGGTGATGTTGCCGGAGCTCTTCCTAAATATCTTAATCAACTCGGACATACAGCCAGGGTTGTAATGCCGATGTATCGCACGAAGTTTCTTTATCAGCACAAATGGGATGTGGTTCATAAAGGCTACACGAATCTTGCAAGCTGGTGGTTTGAATTTACAGTTATTCGCGAACGTGAAGCGGAGCTTGGATTTGAGCTCTACCTTGTTGATATCAACGGATTGCTTGATCGTGAAAAGGTATATGGTTATCCTGACGATGATGAACGCTTTACTGCATTTCAAATTGCTGTACTTGATTGGCTGAATTCATGGGAAATAAAACCGGATGTTGTACATGTTCATGATCATCATACAGGACTTATTCCTTTCATGATGAAACATTGTTACAAGTATCGATCGCTGGAAATGATTCCGACTGTATTGACGATTCACAATGCACAATACCAGGGAGTGATGGGATGGCAGAACATTACCTTTATTCCATCATGGGATCCATGGAAGTCGGGAATGCTGGATTGGCATGGCGATATTAATCCACTTGCAAGTGCCATCAAATGTGCAGACATCGTTACAACGGTAAGTCCGAGTTATCTCGATGAATTGCGTTACATGAGCAACGGACTTGAAGCATTATTCGAGTATGAAAAGGGTAAATGCGTAGGCATTCTTAATGGTATAGATTTACATGTGTGGGATCCTTCAACGGATAATTATATAGAGAATAAGTTCAGTCGCGCGGACGTCGAAGCAGGTAAGGCGAAAAATAAGATGGAACTTTGCGAGATGTTTTCTCTTGATTTCGATAAGCCGCTAATTGGTTTTATTGGCCGGCTTGTTGGCGAAAAAGGGGCAGACCTGCTCGGGGATGTTATTCGCGATTCATTTGTATACATTGGCAGACGGATGAACTTCCTCATATTAGGGAGTGGCTTTCCGGAAGTTGAGTCAGACCTGCTTTCAATTAAAGCAATTGCCAATAACGATTACAACGTTTACATAGGTTATAATGAAGGCCTGAGTCACCTTATGTATGCGGGCACTGATTTCTTGTTAATGCCTTCACGCGTGGAGCCCTGCGGTTTAAATCAAATGTATTCGATGCGTTACGGAACTATACCCATGGTGCGAAGAGTAGGAGGATTGAAAGATACCGTAATTGATTTCGGTGATCCCAACGGGTATGGAATATGCTATAACAATGCATATGTGGCAGACATCACTCACGGTGTGTATCGCGCTGTTGAGCTATTCCGCAATAAAGCTCTCCTGACGGAGATCCGCCAAACCATGATGGCATTGGATTTTGGCTGGGAACGTAGCGTGGAGAAATATGTGGATGTATACAACGACGCCATAAACAAGAGGAAATAAAAATTATATTTATAAGGTCATCCAATAGTTTCCACAAGAAAAATTGTACGTATGTCAAAATCCATTTTAGCTGTAATATTAGGTGGCGGAGCAGGAACGAGATTGTATCCCTTGACTGCCAGTCGCTCAAAGCCCGCTGTGCCCATTGCCGGTAAATATCGCCTCGTGGACATTCCGATTTCAAATTGCCTCAATTCCGGCATCAGCAGGATGTTCGTTTTGACACAGTACAACTCGGCTTCCCTGAACAGGCACATCAAAAACACTTATCACTTCAGTGCATTCAGTTCTGCCTTTGTAGATATTCTTGCGGCAGAACAAACTCCGGATAACCCGGCGTGGTACCAGGGTACCGCCGATGCGGTTCGTCAAAGTCTCAGGCACATCGGGCCGTTCCAAAGTGATTACGTGCTGATACTTTCGGGCGACCAATTATATCAAATGGACTTCAACGAAATGTTGGAAAACCATATTAACACGGGAGCAGAAATATCCATTGCAACCATACCGGTTCCAGCGCGCGAAGCTTCAGAGTTTGGTATACTTAAACAAAATGAAGAAGGTTTCATTACTGCATTTACCGAGAAGCCAAAACGCGACATGCTGGCCGACTGGGACAGTGATACCGGCGAGGAAATGCGCTCGCAGGGCAGGGTGTATCTTGCGTCCATGGGAATATACCTGTTCAACCGTGAACTCATGTTTGAACAACTTACTGAAACATATAAAGATTGTGCGGACTTCGGTAAAGAGATCATTCCACAATCGATCGGTAAATATAAGGTGGCAAGTTATCAGTATGAAGGTTATTGGACGGACATTGGAAACATTTATTCATTCTTCGACGCGAACATTGGTTTAACTAAAGAGATCCCTGATTTCAACCTTTTCGATAATACAAAAGCCATTTACACAAGAGCACGTATGTTGCCACCTGCGAAGATCAGTGGCACTCAACTCGAAAAGACGATCATCGCCGATGGTTGTATTATACATGCTTCGCGTATCGATACCTGCGTTGTAGGTATTCGTTCCAGGATCGGACATGGAACTACCCTGGTCAACTGTTATGTGATGGGAAACGATTACTTCGAAACGCTCACTGAAATTGAGAGCGACCATCAACGGGGTCTTCCTACGATCGGAATTGGTGAACGTTGTTATATCAAAAATGCGATCATCGATAAAAACTGCAGGATCGGTGATGATGTAAGGATTAATGGGGGCGCACATCTGCCTAACTCAGACCATTCACTTTATACCGTTAAGGACGGAATTGTGGTGGTCAAGAAAGGCGCCATCATACCGAATGGTTTCGTTATCTAATTATTTTAAAACATCCGTATTAGATGCGGATGTTTTTTTTATGTACTTTAGCCTATTATGTATTAATTACACATTGCTTTAAACGCTTGCTATGTCATTAAATGCCCCCACGGCGACACCCGTAAAAGGGACACTTGTTCCCAAACCCCGCCTTTCGGTATTCAACATCATTACAATGAGTTTTGGATTCCTTGGAATCCAGTTTGGTTTCGCCTTACAGAATGGCAATACCAGCCGCATATTGCGTTCGTTTGGAGCGGACGTAGAACATCTGCCCATGTTCTGGATCGTGGCACCTCTTGTGGGTATGATCGTACAGCCAATCATAGGTCATTACAGCGACAGGACCTGGAATCGCATGGGACGGAGAAAGCCTTATTTTCTTACGGGTGCGTTGTTATCATCAGCTGCGTTGATCTTTTTACCGAATTCCGGAAACCTTGCTGGACTGATTCCTGCGCTCTGGATAGGTGCCGGAATGGTCATGGTCATGGACGCTTCTTTCAACATTGCCATGGAGCCTTTCCGGGCACTGGTTGCGGACAATCTTCCAGATAGCCAGCGCACGTTGGGTTTCAGCATCCAAACTTTTTTGATTGGTCTTGGAGCTGTGGCCGGGTCGGCGTTGCCAGAGATCATGGCGAAGCTCGGTTTTGACATGTCCGCCGGCGAAAACCAGGTGGCAGATAACATCAAGTATTCATTTTATATTGGCGCTGCAGTATTTATTGCAGCGATACTTGTCACGGTATTTTTTTCGCGCGAATATCCACCCAAAGAATATGCTTCCTATCATGGCGAGCCCGATGTTCAGGAGTCAAAAGGTCTGAGCCAGATATTCGTTGACTTCAGGAATATGCCCAAGACCATGAAGCAACTTGGCCTTGTGCAATTTTTCAGCTGGTTTGCATTGTTCAGCATGTGGGTGTTTACCACGGATGCAGTGGCCACTCACGTTTATGGTCTTAGCGGTGACTATTCCAAGACGGTTGAATACAATGACGCCGGTAACAAAGTAAGCTCGGCTTTCGGCGTGTACAATTTTGTAGCGATGCTATATGCATTGTGTTTGCCATTTATCGCAAAATATCTGGGTCGTAAATTAACGCATGCTGCGTCGCTTGCCGCAGGAGGCTTGGGACTGATATCAATATATTTCATTCAGGATCCGGCGATGCTGAAGTTTGCAATGGTTGGCGTTGGACTTGCATGGGCGTCGATACTTGCAATGCCTTATGTAATATTATCTGCATCATTGCCTGCAGGCAAACTTGGAATTTACATGGGTATCTTCAATTTTTTCATTACGCTGCCGCAGATAATTAATGGTTTTGTAGGAGGACCGATTGTGAAATATGTTTACAACGGCCAGCCGATCTATGCCATTGTTCTGGCGGGTGTATTTATGCTGCTCGGCGCTCTTAGTGTGATCTTTGTTTACGACCCTGCAGCCAAACCTCTTCTCAATACGAATCAGAGATAATATGAAACATTTTATTGTATGCATACTTGCATTTGTATATATGCAGGTAAGTGCTCAGCCAAACATTTACCCCACACACTGGTGGACCGGAATGAAGAATCAGAAACTTCAATTGATGCTAAGGTCAACCGATGGCTTACCTGCTTCCGCATCGGTCAATTATCCAGGTGTTAAGCTGTTGAAAACATTTCAACCTGCTAACAAACATTACCTGTTCATCGATCTTCAAATTAGCAGTGCCGCGAAACCTGGAAAAATGAATATCAGGGTAGGGAACGCTAATGTTAGTTATGAGTTGAAGGCTCGCAGCAAGGAGAATGGAAGATCCAGAAACAAAGGGATAACATCTGAGGACCTGATATACCTGATCATGCCGGATCGGTTCAGCAATGGCGATCCATCGAACGACCGCATTTCCGGGTTAAGGGATCAAACCCTGAACAGGGATTCAATATATCATCGTCATGGTGGCGATTTGAAAGGTGTACAATCAAAGCTTGATTATCTGCAGGATCTTGGCGTTACTTCCATTTGGATGATGCCCGTTATCAAGAATGATATGCCTGAAAGATCAGAACATGGTTATGCATTTACGGACCATTATACTGTGGAACCGAGATTAGGCGGCTACCAGGCATATAAGGACCTGTCGGAAGCATTGCACAGCAGGGGAATGAAACTCATACAGGATGCTGTTTACAACCATGTGGGACTCGAGCATTTCTTGTTCCGTGACTTGCCGGATAGCAGTTGGTTTCATTTCTGGCCGAAGTACACGCAAACAAATTACCGGGAACAGCCCCTCTTTGATGTACATGCATCGAAAAAAGATGAGCGACGTGTCAGTGATGGATGGTTTGTGCCTGCAATGCCTGATGTGAATCAAAAGAATCCATACTTCGCAAACTTCCTTATACAACATGCCATATGGAGTACTGAGGAATTTGGACTGGACGGCTGGAGAATTGATACCTACATATACAACGACATGGAGTTTATGAACCGATGTAATAAGGCATTACTCGATGAATTTCCCCGCATTCATTTGTTTGGCGAAACGTGGGTGCATGGTCCGCTTAACCAGGGATACTTTGTAAAAAACAAACTTGATATTCCTTTTAAAAGCAATCTCCCCGGCATTACCGACTTTCAAACAAATATGTATGGAATTGTTCCAGCATTAACCCAACAACCTGGGTGGACAGAAGGTATTAATCGTCTTCATCAGACCACAAGTCATGATTTCATCTATGAAGATCCAATGAAGCAGGTGATTTTCCTTGATAACCATGATATGAGCAGGTTCTATTCGCAGGTGGGAGAAGACAAAGAAAAATTAAAGATGGGACTCGCATGGTTGCTTACTTTCCGTGGCATCCCACAACTTTATTATGGTACTGAGATTGGGATGAAAGGGATCAGTAATCCTGATGGATGGGTACGCCTGGATTTCATTGGAGGATGGAAGGAAGACGCTGATAAAAATAAATTTACAGAGCAGGGACGAAATGCTGAAGAGAATGAATTGTTTAATTATACCAGATCACTTGCACAGTTTCGCAAAATGTCGTCGGCCTTGAAAACGGGTAAGATGATGCATTACGTTCCTGAAGGAAATGTATATGTTTACTTCCGTTATGATGCTGAACAAACAGTGATGTGCATCATGAATGCGGGCGCGGAAGCAACGATAGACACAGAGCGCTTTTCAGAGCGTATGAGCGGCTTTAAGAACGGTCGTGATGTTGTAACTGGAAGTAGCCATCAGCTTAATCAAATTAAGGTTCCGGCAAAGACCGTTTTAGTGCTGGAGTTACAGAAGTAAATATTTGTACTGGAATTATAAGGCCGGTCATTGAACCGGCCTTTTTTATTCATAATCCGTTGTTGCTTTGTCGGGAAGAGGAGTTTTTCTTCCTGCCTCTGAACGTTCACGCTCCTGTGCGATTGCTTTGAGTGAATGAATGCTTACGTTCAGTTCATATCCAATCAGGAGGATAAGGCAATTCATTTCCAGTAATATCATCACAATCATTATAGTTCCTATCGAACCATAGATCTTATTATACGAACCGAAGTTTTCCAGGTACAACGAAAAAAGATATGTAGATAAACCGATTAGAAAGGTTGCGAGAATGGCGCCAGGGGAGGCCATCTTCCAACGTTTTGTAATAGCAGGTGCAAACTTGTAAATGAAACCAATGGAGAATAATACCAGTGCAATGATAATGATCCACCTCACTGAATCAATTACCCATATAAGTAGTCTATTGCGTATCTCTAATTTTTCCATTAGAAAATGAAACAATGTGCCCTGAGTTACCAGCAGTGTAACAGTGATCAAAATAAATAAGATCAATACTGTGGTCATGCGTATAGCCATCCATCTATCCTGGTAAAAATTGCGTTCTGTGACGTGAGATAGTGAACGATTGAATGAATGCATAATTCCCATCAGAGCGTTTGAAGAGTACCAGACGACAAGGATAAAACCGATAGACAGTAAACCCGATCTTGGCGTATTAAGAAAGTCTTCAAGGAAATCTTTTACTAGGAAATAAGTCTGTTCATTAGGTGCAAAGTATTGTGTCAGTACCAGTATTTCCTGGGTGATCTGGTCCGAGATTGGAAAATAGGGTATGAGCGTAAAAAGAAAGATGGTGGCAGCTGGTATTGCAAGCAGAAAATTAAATGCAACAGCCGCTGCGCGGTCACTAAGTCCGATTTTCTTTACCTGTTGAAAGAAAAAGACTATGACATCATAGAGTGGAACTTTTTCAAAACCAGGCAGTGTTACCTTTTTCGACCAGGCAATTAATGTCTGTGCGAGCCGGGTGTTTAATATCTTTTTTTCAATATCGATCATTTCATTCAATAATGTCCTTCGCCGTTGATGTGCCTTTATTCTGCCGTGCATTCAACGCCACCTGGTATTCGCGGGCAAATTTCAGATGGTCAGCATAGTTGGTAGTGAATACATGTCTTTGTGAAAAATCACTTTTTGCAACGAAGTAAAGATATTCAGTTTGCGGAGCATTGAGCACAGCATCAACTGTCTTCAGCGATGGTGTACATATGGGCCCGGGTGGTAAGCCGGTATTTCGATACGTATTATACGGCGATTCAACCTGCAAGTGCTTTTGGTAAATCCTTCTGAGATCAAAATCTCTGAGTGCAAACTTCACGGTAGGATCCGCACCGAGCCGCATTCCTTTTTTTAAACGATTCATGTAAACACTTGCCATATTCCCTTTCTCATCATCCACATTGGTTTCTTCCTCGATAATGGATGCGAGTATGTAGGTCTGGATGGGAGTCAGTCCCTGTGCCTCTGCCTTTTGTTTTCGCTCAGACGTCCATATCTTTTTGTATTGAGCATGCAACTTTTCAAATATCGTGGAAGGCGTTGCAGTCCACCGATATGTATACGTGTCCGGGAATACTGCTGCCATTACTGTATTGGTATCCAGCTCAAATCGGCCTACGCTGTCCGGTGAACTCAGGAAGCGAATCATTGAGGCGGAATCCGTCTCAAATCTTTTTCCGATCATCGATGCCAACTGTTCCTTAGTACGGATCTTGGTGATGGTAAGATCAACGGGCGACTGCGTTCCATTGCGAAGTCGGCGTGCCAAGTTAAGAATTGTCGTAGATTTTGATAACTCATACCTGCCAGGCCGTATGCGGTCCCAGACGTCCAACGCCTCGGCCACTCTTTCAAAAAGCAAAGGGCTTCGAAGCAATTGGCTGTCGCGAATGGTTTGCATCACATGGGCCCTGGTATTTCGACCGCTGTATACGTACAGATACTTTGCTTTTGCATCGTCATTACCATTCGGAAGCAGAACTTTTGATGCAAGAAATGCGGCGATGATAATAGCCAGTAAGATTAAAGCGAGCGCGATCCTTTTAACCATGCACATTCAATTAGCACGTAAAATAAATAAAAAACCCTGCCCGAATGAGCAGGGTCAAAGTATTCGTTCTTAAAATATTAAGGATTGGCAGGTGCTTGCTGAGGCAACGTTGCAGGTGCTGGTGCAGTTTGCGTACTGGTAGGACGCAAGTTTGGTTCCCTGCCTTCAGATCCTGTGTTGCTGATAAATGCTGGTGAAAACAAACAAAGTAATGCGATCACTACGGCTAAAACCCATGTTCCTTTCTCAAGCACGTCGGTAGTTTGTTTAACACCCATAAATTGTGTACTAAATCCTGCGATGCTTCCTGATAAGCCGCCACCTTTGGGGTTTTGTACGAGAATGAAAAATCCAATGATCACAGAAGCCAGGAGAATCAGTATCAGAAACAAGATCAACATATCTAGGTATTTAGTTGTTCAATTTTGGCAGCAAAATAAGCGCTTTTGTCGGGATTCAGCAAACTTAATTTCCGGTAAATGTCTTCAGCTTTGCGGATATTGCCCTGCTTTGCCCACACTTCAGCCATAGCTTCAGTGTAAACGTCTTTCGTTTCATTAGAATCCTCTGCAATGCGTGCCACGTTCTCCTGTGCACTTACATCAGATGGTGCGGTTGCAGCGGGTTCCTCGATGCGTTTCATACTCTTCAACCACTCGGTAAAACTTTTTAACTGCTGCCCAAACTTGTCTTTGTTAAGATCCGCGGCCTGCAGACGAATTCCCTGTGAAGCAAAGTAGTCGATAGTGTGGTATGGCTCGAACTCCAGCGGTGCAGTAGATCGGGATGGTTTGACGATCTTACCTAAGCCAAGAGACATAGAGCTTTCAGTGGCAGATGCATCTTTAGTTGATCCTGCCTGAACCGGTTCGCTTGAAATGGCTGCCTCGTTGTTTGTGGAGACATCTGTCGATCGTGACTCAAGCACTGGTTTCTCCATCAAAAGTTCCTGTGAAACGGGCTCAGCATTTTCCGTCAGAGGTTGTTGCAGCAGGTATTCAAACCACAAAGGATTATGAAAAAACAGGGCAGGGTGGCCGTTCAAATCCTCGCTCGTGTCATCAGCTGCGCCAGACATTTTTTTCGCAAGCAGGTATCGTAATGAACCTACATATGGATGTTGATCGATCACCGCACTCAGATCTTCGATTGACACATCCTGCAAGGATGAACGATTAAAAATATGTTGAAGAATTACCCGGGCTTCGTTATGCATATTTTACCAGTTAGAAAAGATACGATTAAAGATTTCATCACTCAGGTTCTGAAGGATCTGGTCGTTCAACTGGGCCTCCGCTTGTTGCAGGCTAAGGTTAGCGTTGAAGTCGAAATTACGGGATATCATGGCATTTTCGAAGCTGCCTTTTTCATCAATGCGATTGCGCAGGGTTACCGCAACTGTTACGACAAGCCTGTTGATTGATGCCTGCTGTTGAGAAACACCAGATGTTGTTACATTATAATTACGAATGACGCAGGTAATGTCGTAATGTGCTTCTTCATTTTGAATTAAAGTAAGCCTTGTCTGGTTATTTATTTTTTGACGAAGCCTGTCTGTCAATGCCGGTCCCAGCGTGGGATTTATATACGGCGCTTTGTTTTCAATGAAGTTAACGCGGACGGTCTTTACCTCAGGAGGAATACTCACATCCTTAAAGGAATAACATGACGAATAAATCACGCTGATGCTTAGAAGTAAAAAAGCGAGTGAGAATATCTTTTTCATATTGACGGATGTGGTTTTCGTCATTCTTTGATGTCGTATTCTTTTAATTTACGGTATAAAGTGCGCTCGCTAATACCAAGATCAGAAGCCGCGTCTTTTCTTTTTCCTTTATGCTTCTTGAGAGCCTTTATGATAAGTTCTTTTTCCTTATCCATAATGTTCAACGACTCTTCCACCTCCTCATGTTGCTGTATGTCGTCATCCGGGTGGATGTACATAGGCGCTCCGAGGGCCGCTGGCTGCACCGGTTGCTGCGGCATAATTTCATGATGGGGGAACTCTTTGAGTTCATTGATGAAGTTGGCGTGCTGGCCGGCGATCGAGGGATTTTGCAGAATTTCAACGAAGATCTTTTTCAATTCGTTTACGTCCTTTTTCATGTCAAAGAAAAGTTTGTAAAGAATTTCTCGTTCGTTGTTGAACTCGTGCCCGTTAACGTTGCCTGAAGGTGCAAGCATTGGTAATCTATTGGTCTCCTTCATGGGAAGGAATCTTTGCATACCATTTGCAGTTATCACTTTTTCGGACGACAACACTGAAATTTGCTCCGCGATATTTTTCAGTTCCCTGACGTTCCCATTCCATGGATAATGCACCAGCATCTGTCTTGCATCTTCGTCAAGCTGAACGGGAACAGACTTATATTTTTCTGCGAAGTCGGCTGCAAATTTCCTGAACAACAGAATGATGTCTTCTTTACGGTCTCGTAGTGCCGGAACCCTTATCGGCACTGTGTTAAGTCGGTAATAAAGATCTTCGCGGAACCTGTTTTGATGTGTGAGGTCAAGGAGGTCTTTATTGGTTGCAGCTATAACTCGAACATCCGTTTTCTGAACTTTTGAAGAACCTACACGAATGAATTCGCCCGTTTCTAACACACGAAGCAAACGTGCCTGTGTTCCAAGAGGCATCTCTCCAATTTCATCGAGGAAAATAGTGCCCCCGTTAACCGTTTCGAAATAACCTTTGCGACTATCCACAGCACCTGTAAACGAGCCTTTTTCGTGTCCGAATAGTTCTGAATCGATCGTTCCTTCAGGGATGGCACCACAGTTCACTGCTATGAAAGGGTTATGTTTCCGCGGTGAAAGGGCATGGATGATCTGTGAGAATACCTCCTTTCCGACGCCGCTTTCCCCGAAGATCAATACAGTAAGATCCGTGTTTGCAACCTGTGCAGCTACCTGTAAGGCGAAGTTGAGTCCTGGTGAATTGCCAATGATTCCAAACCTGTTCTTTATCGATTGAATGTCCATGTAAAAGGTCTTAGCTTAATTAGAGGTCAATTAATTTCAAAGATGCGGCCGATCAGCGTGCCACCTGTGCAATCGGTGACTTCCACATCCACATAACTTCCCTTGCTGAGCCCTTCCCTCGTTTTTGGAAACACGATTACTTTATTGCGGGAGTTCCTACCCATCCACTCATTGCTGCTTTTTTTTGAGTCACCTTCAATCAACACCTGCCAGGTCTTTCCAACATCGGCCTTGTTGCTGAGTTCAGACATTCTTCTTTGAAGACTTATTACTTCTGTAAGCCGTCTCTTTTTGACTTCTTCAGGAACGTCATCGGGAAACCTGCGTGCAGCAAGCGTTCCAGCTCGTTCGCTGTAGGAGAACATATAAGAATAATCGTATTGACAATACTCCATTAGTGCAAGAGTATCCCGGTGATCTTCTTCAGTTTCAGTACAAAACCCAGTGATAACATCTGAGCTGATGCCACAGTCTGGCAGTATTTGTTTAATTCTATCCACTTTGGCCAGGTACCATTCTCGCGTGTATGTCCTATTCATCAACTGAAGTATCCTTGTGGACCCGCTTTGAACAGGAAGGTGAATGTACTTGCAGATATTGTTATACCGGGCAATTGTATGCAACACCTCATCGGTGATGTCTTTCGGATGTGAGGTAGAAAAGCGAACCCTCAAAAGTGGATCTATTAAAGCCACCCGTTCAAGCAATTGAGCAAAAGTTACGATCTCAGCACCATCATCACTTACCCAATAATAGCTGTCGACGTTTTGTCCCAGCAGCGTTACTTCTCTAAAGCCCTGTTGAAACAGCTGTGCGCATTCTCTTACAATGGAGTGCGCATCCCTGCTGCGCTCACGGCCTCTTGTAAAGGGCACTACGCAAAAAGCACACATGTTGTTGCAACCACGCATGATACTTACGAACGCTGTTACGCCGTTGCTATCCAGACGAACAGGTGCAATGTCGGCATAGGTTTCCTCGCGGCTCAGCAGAACATTTACGGCCTTCTGCCCGGTTTCCGCTTCAGATATCAGACCAGGTAATGTCCGGTAAGCATCCGGACCTACAACCATGTCTACAAGTTGTTCTTCTTCAAGAAAACGAGATTTAAGGCGCTCAGCCATACAGCCCAGTACGCCAATAAGTGCACCGGGTTTATTTTTTTTGATGATTCTAAGCTCATTCAGTCTTTTTCGCACTGTCTGCTCGGCCTTTTCGCGGATGGAGCAGGTGTTGATGAAAATAAGATCAGCTTCTTCAAAATTGCGGGTTGCGCCGAAACCGCTTTCATGTAAAATGGAAGCCACAATTTCACTATCGGCGAAATTCATCTGGCATCCATAACTCTCAATATAAAATTTCTTCAACGACGGCAATTCAAGAGAGGCTGCATAAGCCTCGCCCTGACGGCTCTCATCGTGCTTTTTATCAGTCAACAACTCAAACATTGGCGCACAAAAAATTTAGTGGGCAAAGATAGGTAAAATGACAGGATGACAGTGGTTGTTAAACAGATTTATCGGCTCTGTATTTCCTGTCCGATCTTCTTGCTCAACCAGCTTTTTCCAACCGGAACTATCCAGCTGTCAAGTAGTTCTTTCTTGGTTTGAATTGTATTGTTGAAGAATGGGGTGTCGGCTGTGATAAAGCCGTTATTCAATGCATAATTAAGTTGACCCATCGGCACAAGTTGAACCTTCTCTTTGATTATGAAAGCAAGTGCAAGACGATCGAACATGTTAACATGGAACAGTTGCTCAATATCTTTAATAAATCTGACGGACCCGTCAGTGCTGCAACCTCCAACGGTGGTGCTGGATTCATCTGCCATCAGGATAATGAACTGGCCAAAAAACAGGTTGGCATAGCCTTTCACCGGATCGCCATGAGATTTCCATCCCGTAACGAAATCAGCAAGCATCTCTTCGATCTGTAACGCCTCCGGTATTGTAAACAACCTGCTCGACTGGTAGATCCAAACTCTCGAGCTGTCCGCGAAATCTGCAGGTAGTAGTTCCTGGTAATTTAGTTTCATAGCGCAAAAATACGCCGCCACCATGTGAAAAAAAGTCCAACTTATCAATTATTCCATGGAGGATGCCACCAGCTCCGCGATGTCGAGCACCTTCACCGTGTCTTCTTTTTCGAGCGTTTTCACTCCGTCGGTAAGCATTGTATTACAAAAAGGGCAGGCTGCGGCGATCACCGCGGCGCCAGTAGAAACGGCTTCATCTGTGCGTTCCCAATTGATCCTTTTACTGCCTTTTTCCTCTTCCTTGAACATCTGGGCGCCTCCGGCTCCACAGCAAAGGCCCTTGCTCTTACAGCGTTTCATCTCGATAAGTTCTGCATCCAGCGCTTCAAGCACTTTTCTGGGTGCTTCATAAATATTATTTGCACGACCAAGGTAGCAACTGTCGTGGTAAGTGATCTTTGTTCCTTTGAAGGTGCCACCTTCCCTGAGGCGTATGCGGCCTTCGTCAATGAGTTGTTGGATGAGTGTACTGTGATGAATCACTTCATATTGGCCGCCAAGTTCCGGATATTCATTCCTGAAAATATTGAAGCAATGGGGACAGGCCGTCACTATTTTCTTTATCCCATAATTGTTAAGTACCTGGATGTTCTGATAAGCCATCATTTGGAAGATAAACTCATTGCCTGCTCTTCTTGCAGGATCTCCCGTACACATCTCCTCATTACCGAGTATGGCGTAGCTTATACCTACTTTTTCAAGGATGCTAACAAATGCGCGGGTGATCTTTTGGGCACGCTGATCGAAGCTTCCGGAACATCCCACCCAGAATAATATGTCGGGCGACTGGCCGTTTGCAAAGAGTTCGGACATTATAGGCACCTGCATGTGTGTTATTTTTCGTAAATGTAATAGAAGTTGTTTTTAGTTATATCCCGGTATTAATATTGCATGAAGCAACAATGAAATTTGTCCTGTGAAAACCATGCATCAAACAAACGCCAACCGGTTAGTATAATAAAAAAATAATACTATTTTGCAATAATAAATCTTCCAAATGCAATTACAACAAGCTGTAAATAATGTTTTTACACAACTTGCAAGCAGCCTTGACCAGCTAACTGAAGAACAATATTCCAAACCCTGCACAACTCTTTTCAACAACACAATAGGTCAGCATGTTCGACACATTATTGAATTGTTTCAATGTCTTGAACAGGGATACGACCATAGTCTGATCAATTATGAAAAGAGAAAACGGGATACTGAGATTGAAACCAATAAGGCGCTCGCAGCCTCATTGCTGAAAGAAATTCATGATGGTCTTTCAAGACCAGACAGGGAGCTTGTTCTGGAAGCTTGTTATGACGATCTTTCAACCACACCCATTCGCATACAAACAAATTTTTTCAGGGAGATAGCTTATAACCTGGAACATACGATACATCATATGGCACTTATACGTGTAGGTATCAATGAGGTGGCTTCCATACAGCTGCCAGATGAATTTGGAGTTGCCTCGTCAACCGTTAAGTTCAGAAAAGAATGTGCACAGTAACCTTTATTCCTGCCAGCGGATCCGTATTTCTTACTTCCAATCGTGATGAAAATAAACTTCGCTCAAGGGCAATCACACCTGCGCAGTATGACTTTGGTGGCTCGAGGATGATCTATCCTGCTGACCCGGATGCAGGCGGTACCTGGATAGCTGCGCATGAAAATGGAAACGCAATTGTTTTTTTAAATGGTGCCCGCATCAGGCATGAGAAAAATCCTCCTTATAAGAAAAGTCGCGGATTGATTTTGCTTGATCTGTTGAGGGGTGGTGACCCGCTTCATAAATTTGAGTGTATTGACCTGCAAAATATTGAACCTTTTACAGCGGTGATCTTGCAAGGCATGGCACTTTATCAATGTCGATGGGACGGGTCTTTCAAGGAATCGGAGCAATTAGATGCTTCCCTACCTCATATCTGGTCTTCATGCACTCTTTACACAGAGGATATAATTGAGAAGCGAAAGCGGTGGTTTGATCAATGGATGATTGAACATCCCGTACCTACACGGCAGGAGATTGAACACTTTCATTTGTTTACAGGAGATGGTGATCAACACAATGATCTGCGCATGAACAGAAATGACCGCGAATTAACGGTAAGTGTAACATCTATGCAGATAAGTGCCGCCGACATCTTCATGCAACATCACGACCTTCAAAGCAACGATGTTTCTAACTGTCGCCTTCGTTTAATGAAAACATTTGTTGAACAATAATGAATGCAATTAAGCGAGTTCTCTACCATCCGTTCTTTATAAAATTGTTTCATTGGGAATATTGGAATTTCTGGATGATCTATGCATGGATACTTCCCGTCTGGTTTTTGCTTTGCCTTCGGGCGCGGTCTTTCTTTTTTTTCTCAGCTTCTAATCCCTCTATACAAAATGGTGGCTTCGCGGATGAATCAAAAAAGGATATATATCCATTAATACCAAAACATATTACCCCACGATCTGTGTTCTTTGATATTCCAGTCGACGTAAATAATGTGGCAGATGAAGTTGAAGCCAGCGGTTTAAGATATCCATTGGTGGGTAAGCCTAACAAAGGCGGAAAGGGTAAAGGAGTTCGGGTATTAAAGAGTCGCCAAGATTTATCTTCTTATGTCAGAGATGCGCTTGTTGACTTCCATGTGCAGGAATTTGTAGCCTTAGAACATGAAGTGGGAATATTTTATCACCGCATACCAGGAGCGGCCAGTGGTAAAATCACAGGAATTGTGAGGAAAGAATTCTTATCCGTCACAGGCGACGGAATAAAAACATTGAAGCAGTTGATCTGCGATTCCAAGCGGGCCCTGATGCAGCTACACAGCCTTGAAAAAATGTATGGTGAGCTTTTTCATGAAGTGATACCGAGGCAAAAGACAGTGATACTTGTGCCATACGGCAACCATGCGCGCGGTGCAAAATTCATCGACGACACTCATCTCGTTGATGAAAACCTGGAGAATGCGATTGATACAGTCTGCAAGCAGATTCCGGATTTTTATTTCGGTCGATTGGACATTCGTTTCAACAGTTGGGAGGAACTAAAGCAGGGAAAAAACTTTTCTATCATCGAAGTAAATGGTGCAGGATCTGAACCCACACATATCTATGATCCGAGGCATTCAATTTTTTTCGCCTGGAAAGAACTCATTAGGCACTGGATGATTTTATACCGTATAAGCGCGATCAATCACAAACGTGGCGTTGCTTATCTTAACTGGAATGATGGTGTGCAGATGTTTCGCAACGATAAAGAAAATATCCGGCTGATTTCCATGATGACCGAATAATAAATTGACCAAACACCTGTCAATTATTCATCTGGGCGATAGCATCTTTTTTTCTAACCATTTTTAACAGCAAGGCAATGGCAGTAAGAGCGAATACAATTCCAATGATATAGTGAATCGCTGCCTGGCTTGCGTTCAAGCGGTCGACAATAAATCTTCCTCCGATGATAAATACGAGGTTGCCAAGCAATGTGCCTAAGCCAATACCAAGTATGTATACATTGAATTGTGAGGCCTTTCTCTGAAGTATATTTCTTGAATAAAGGGCGGTACTCCATCCAAACCAGAAAGGTATTTGAAGTGGATTTATCGCACTCAGCATGACTCCCAGCCAAAAACGATGGACACTATTGGAGAGGATCACATTTTTTTCAACGCCGGGGTGAGCCGCCGCAAAAAAGCTTGATACTGCCAGGGCAAAAATCAGGAGAACCGTTGCCCATTCAAATATTCGAAACAGTTTTTTCTTTCCACTGATCCAATTCATGGCCACCAGTGATAAGCGCACATAGATCACCTCAACCAGCAGCGCTCCCAGCGCAAACAGAAGGGCAGGACGTGTGCCGTCACTTACTGAGATCTGCATGGCTGAAATGTTCAGTGTTCCAAGCGGTAGAGTACCGACGAAGCTGATCATCATTCCAAGCCAAAATAATCGCAATAGTCTCATCGATTAAACACCTTAGCAGTCAATAATGTCAGGTTAAAAGCAATTAATTGATCCATTGTTGCCTTTCATCGGGCGAAAACTTCCATGGCGCAAAATTGTTCTCTATGTTCCCAAACATAGCATTCCATTCCTGCGGCGCATTGCTTTCTTCCATGATCAGCGACCGACGTAATTCCAGTATGATCTCAAGTGGACTGATTGCTACCGGACATTCCTGTACACAAGCCTGGCATGTGGTGCATGCACGCAATTCTTCTACAGAAATATAATCGTGTAATAATGTTTTGCCGTCACTAACGAACTCACCATTTTTCTTAATGTTAGCCCGTATGTCTTCCATGCGATCCCTCGTGTCCATCATGATCTTTCGAGGAGATAAAGCTTTACCAGTTTGAGTGGCCGGACATGCGGCGCTGCACCGGCCGCATTCTGTGCAACTGTATGCATCAAGTAGATTTCTCCAGCTGAGATCAAAGACGTCTTTGGCCCCAAATTTATCCGGTGGCGTTGCGCCTTCCGGAATAAGCTCAGGTTGCATTGCATAAAGTACTTCGTTTTGTATCGACTGCATGTTGCGTATCTCACCAGCCGGCTTAAGACGCGCATAATATGCATTTGGAAATGCAAGTAAAATGTGGAGGTGCTTCGAGTAGGGGAGATAGTTAAGGAAAGCCAGGATACCGATGATGTGAAGCCACCAGGCGGTTCGCTCCAATAACACGAGGGTTTCGCTGGTCAAGCCGCTGAAGATGGGTTGAAGTAAACCCGAAATTAGAAATGGCTGCTGCGCATTCATATTATAATGACCATAATTCCTTTGTTGCAGAACGCCATCAGTTGCATTCATCAACAGGAATAAAGACATCAGCACTATCTCAGTAATCAAAATATAGTTGGCATCGGAACGTGGCCAGCCGTTCAGGTCGCGGCTGACGAATCTCCAAAGCTTCAACACGTTTCTACGCAACAGGAATATAACGCAACCAATGATCACGCCAACGGCAAGAATTTCAAAAGCGTTTATAAGGATTGGATAAACGTTTCCTAAGGGTGCCGAAAAGACGCGATGTGTGCCCGCAAGACCATCGATCAAGATTTCAAGAACTTCGATGTTGATGATAATAAACCCTGCGTAGACGATGAAATGAAGAAAGGCAACAAGCGGTTTGCGAAACATTTTCTTTTGCCCAAAGGCAAGCAGGAGAAGATTTTTCCACCTTTCCGGCTGCCGGTCATTATAGTTTTCATCCCTGCCCAACAGAATGTTGGCACGTATTTCCCGCGCCTTGCGTGCGAACAACCATACAGCAACAGCGAGAACTAATAAGAACAAAACCTGCGAAATGATCTGCATGAAAATGTAATTATATCAACTAAGATAAGAGATAAATATTTTGGGTATGGCCATGATTATTGGTTTATTTGGCTTGCAGCGTTTAGCTTTGGCAAAACATCTTCGGGATGAAAAAGTACATACTCGACCAGGAAACAATTGCACGGAAATTGGAGCGGATCGCGTACGAGATCGTTGAAAACAACTTATATGAACCTGAGCTTATACTTGTTGGGATCAAAGAAAACGGAAGCGTTATTGCTCGGGTGATCATGAACCTGGTTCGTTCTATCCATCCTTTTGAAATCACTCTTATTGATCTTGATCTGGACAAAAGAAATCCCGGCGCCATTAGCCTTAGTTCAACACCGGAAATGGAGGGTAAAGTTATTATCCTGATCGACGACGTTGCAAATTCCGGCAAAACAATGCTGTACGCTTTGAAACCTCTTATGGACGCATATCCCGCCAAAATCCAGACTTTGGCACTTGTTGAACGAAGCCATAAAGCCTTCCCTGTAAGTACGGATTATGTAGGCATTTCTCTTGCAACAACCTTGCAGAATCATATTTTCGTGGAAGTCACCAACGATATGGTAACCGGCGCATATATTGAATAACGACATTGATATAACAACGATTAATACTCACTTTATGGAAGAGATCATATCAAAAAGAACCACTGAATGGCTCAATGGCAACTACGATGAAACTACCAAGTCAGAGATTCGACGAATGCAACAGGAGAATCCGCAAGAATTGACCGAAAGTTTTTATCAGACCCTTGAGTTTGGAACCGGTGGGCTTCGCGGCATTATGGGTGTTGGTACTAACAGGATGAACCGATATACAATAGGAATGGCTACACAGGGTTATGCCAATTACCTGAATCAATCCTTCCCTGGTGGTAATGTCCGCGTAGCTATTGCACACGACAGCAGGAATAATAGTCGTGGCTTTGCAGAGATCGTGGCAAATGTAATGGCGGCTAACGGTATTAAGGTCTTCTTGTTTGAATCATTGCGACCTACACCAGAACTTTCCTTCGCCATCAGGCACCTTGGCTGTCAGGGCGGAGTAGTGTGCACCGCTTCACACAATCCCAAAGAATACAATGGATACAAAGCATATTGGAACGACGGGGGACAACTTGTTCCACCGCATGACAAGAATGTCATTCGCGAAGTTGAAAAGATTTCTTCCGTAGATGAAGTTAAATGGGAAGGTGGAAAGGAAAACATCACGATCATAGGTCGTGAACTCGATGAAGCGTATATCAACATGGTAAAGAGCCTGAGTGTGTATCCGGAAGTAATAGCGCGTCAGCATGATCTGAAGATCGTGTATACTCCGATACATGGGACAGGGATCATGCTTGTGCCGGAAGTATTGCAACGATTTGGTTTTACCAATGTGACGATTGTTGACGAACAGTCAGAGCCAAATGGGAATTTTCCAACTGTTGTATATCCAAACCCTGAAGAAGCAGAAGCCATGAGCATCGGTCTTCGTAAGGCCAGGGAAATAGATGCTGACATTCTTCTTGGAACTGATCCGGATGCTGACCGTGTGGGCATTGCTATTAAAGATCGCAATAACAATTGGGTGCTTATGAATGGCAATCAGACGGCCGTTCTTGCATTCAATTACATGATAGAGGCACGTAGGGCAAAAGGTATTGCACAGTCCAATGATATGGTGGTAAAGACCATTGTAACTACAGATATGATCGATCTCATTGCTGAAAGAAATGAGGTGAAGTGCTATAATGTACTAACTGGTTTCAAATGGATCGCTGAGCTAATAAAAGAAAAAGAAGCAGGTGAAAATTATGTAATCGGTGGGGAAGAAAGTTATGGTTTGATGATCGGACCACAATTGCGCGACAAAGACGCCGTTTCGGCCGTTGCATTACTGTGCGAGATGGCGGCTTACGAGAAAGACCAGGGCAGAACACTGTTTGATAAACTTATTGATCTGTATGTTCAGTACGGGTTCTATAAAGAGCATCTCATCTCGATTACCCGTAAGGGAATGAATGGACAGAAAGAGATTGCAGAGATGATGCAGACCTTCCGAAATAATCCTCCGGCATCATTGAATGGCGTTGATGTGGAAACGTTACTCGATTACGAAACTCAGGAAGGTAGAAACCTTCGCACGGGTGAAACCTGGAAGATCTCTTTACCTAAATCAAACGTGTTGCAATTCTTACTGGCCGATGGTAGTAAGATCTCTGCAAGACCATCTGGTACTGAGCCAAAGATTAAATTCTATTTTAGTGTAAATGCACCATTGTCGTCAGCGGCAGATTACGATGCAGTTCATGAGCAACTGGATCAAAAGATCAAAGGCATTATCAGTGACCTGAAATTATAAAGGCAGTCTATGTTAAATGAAAAAGCCGACTCACTATGAAGTCGGCTTTTTTTATATTTAATGTTGTTCGAGGACTTTCTCACTGATCTTTCCAGTTGCCTTGTTTTTTAATATCACTTTCTTTGCTCCATAGTGAGTCATCTCTTCTTTTACGAGGTAATTTTCTGCATCGTATTCCGTAAGGTGGCTGTCTTTCGACACGCCATCTCTTCCTCGCCAAACATCAAGTTTTACCGATTCCCATTGTTTTGTTTTAGCTGACCTGTATGCCGCGTCAATTACAGCGTTCACAATGTAGCCGTCATAGAAAGTTTCACGCGGTTGCGTACCATTCTCTAATGCGGTAAACATGTCAGTAAACATGTGGTTATACCCCAGTTCGTTCAACTCATCGCCTACCGGGAATAGCCAGCCTGTATTGCTTTCTGCTTTTTCAGCAACATAATCTCCGCCCTTTCCTGTAGTGAACATTTCGAATCCTGTACGAAGGAAGTTGTTCAGCCAGATAGTGCCCTCCGAGCCCATAACCTCATCGCGAAGATCAAGGCCGCCTCTAAAGGTCCAGCTTACTTCAAATTGACCGATGGCTCCATTCTCATACTTAACGAGGCCTATTGCATGGTCTTCCGCATCGATGGGTTTGACCTGAGTGTCGGCCCAACACATAACTTCAACAGGCCTGATGTCTTTGCCAATAAATGAGCGGGTGATCTCAACGCAATGACAACCCAGGTCAAGAATGCAACCGCCACCGGCTTGTTCAATATCCCAGAACCAATCACTGTGCGGGCCGGGATGAGTTTCCCTGGATTTGGCCCATAATATTCTGCCGAGCGCTCCCTCTTTTACGCTTTGATACGCTTTTATAAATTTTGGTGTGTATACAAGGTCTTCGAGATATCCATTGAATATGCCTGCACTTTCCACAGCATCCAGCATGCGCCTTGCTTCCTCAGCATTACGTCCGAGCGGCTTGGTAGTCATCACCGCTTTTTTATATTTACAGCAAAGCATCACAGCCGCTTCATGCAAATTATTGGGAAGCGAAATGCAAACAATGTCCACATCCGGGTGAGCGATTGCTCCTTCCATGTTCGTTGTCCAATGCGCAACCTCATAATCGCGCGCAAATTTTCTTGCACTTTCTTCCCTTCGGGAGTAGATGCTTACGATCTTGTCTTTGCTTCTTTGTCCAAGTAGTGAATCGGCATAAAATCGTCCAATAAATCCCGATCCAAGCATTGCAATTCTTATCATATGATTTTGGTTAAAAATGATTATGGTTCAAAACGACGCGGTTCCGGTGCCAGTGCCGCCGGGTCTTTCTTCTCCCTGAAAAAGAGCATGAAGTATATGAGCACAACTATAGCAATAATGGCTGGGACATACCATATGTTTCTCCAGTTGTGTCCATCAGCAACGGTATAATGGTTGGCAACAAAACCTGACACCCAGGTTCCTATCACCATACCAACTCCGTATGTAGCCATCGTAAACAGACCTTGTGCAGAGTTCTTGATCTTTTCTCCTGCTTTTTTTTCTGTGTACATATAGCCGGTAACAAAAAAGAAGTCATAACATATACCGTGGAGGATGATGCCCGCAAACAACATCCAGGTATTGCTGCCTGTGTCGCCATACGCAAAACAAACGTAGCGTAGTATCCATGCAATCATCCCTAAGATCAACATCTTTTTTACACCAATAGAATTGAATAAGAATGGTATCGCAAGAATGAATACAGCCTCTGAAACCTGGCCCAGGATCATCTTTCCTGCGGCATCTTCCATTCCAACTTCATTGAGAAACAGATTAGCAAAACCATAATAGAAAGAAAGAGGTATACAAATGAGTATGGCAGAAATAAAGAAGATTAGGTAGGGCCTGTCTTTGAATAATACAAATGCTTCAGTGCCTAACGCACGAGAAGCTGCACCCTGCACTGCACCCTTCGGTGGAGTGTTTGGAAGAAGAAAGCTAAGTATACCAAGGATGGCAGATACGGATGCTGCCATCATGAATGTTGAAGAGGTTTTCTCAATTCCCAAAGTTGCGATCATCAATCCTGCCGCGATCCATCCAACCGTGCCAAATACCCGGATCCATGGAAATTGCCGGCCCGGATCGGTCATCTGGTTAAATGCAATGCTGTTTGATAACGCAATGGTGGGCATATAGAGAAGTGAATACAACAGGATCACCCAGAAGAACACAGTGTTATTTGTGATAATTGTTGCGAGAAACAACACAACTGCACCAACGATGTGCAGCACACCCATTAGTTTCTGCGCTGCAAAGAAACGATCGGCAAACATCCCCACAAAAAACGGAGAAATGATTGTTGCAATAGCAAGTGCACTATACGCTGCACCGATATCTATTCCGGACGACTGAAGGTTTTCTGACATGTACGTGCCCATGGTTACATACCAGGCGCCCCAGATAAAATATTCAAGAAACATCATAAGGGCAAGGAGTGCACTGCTTTTCATGCGGTAGTCGTTAAGAAGTTAATGGCTAAGTAAGGAATTAAGATATAGAAAAAATAATTTCAGCATTCATTAATGTTCTATTAAGCATCAGCTTTTAGTTTGTGATCACTTCCTTTTCCCAGCCAGTATCCTTCAACGCAGGATCGTTTTCTTTTCTAAGAAAATCGCCTTTTTCAGATGCACCTTCCAATGGAGCATTCATCAACTCTTCATCATCAACAATAGCAACAGGTACTTTCCATGAAGTAGTATCATCATTAAATGCAGGATTCGATAGGGAATTATAGCAGGAGATCAACGACCACCTTGGCTTGTCAGACAAATTAGCTTCTGAACGATGTAACAGATTGCTGTGAAAGAAAAGCGCATCCCCTGGTTCGAGTTCTACATATACATGTTCCATTAATGTGAGGCAATTATTAACCATCGTCATATCTGCACCAACCTGCTCACCAGCAAAGCCATGATTAACCCGACCGAGTTTGTGTGAGCCCCTGATCACCTGAAGGCAGCCGTTTGCCCTGTTTGCTTCGGTGAGTGCTATCATAACACTGACCAGCTGTTCGGGAAAAAGAAACTGGTTCTTATACCAGTATCCGTAATCCTGGTGCCATTCCCAGGCGCCGCCAACACGCGGCTCTTTCTGCATTAGCTTTGAGTGGAAATGACAAACAGGACTATCGCTATCAAGTAATTTGGCAGCCGATAATACCATGCGTCGACTTCGCAACAATAAACTATAAAGATCGCTTCCCGGATTGAACCAAAGTGTCAGTCTTGTTTTCTTTCCTGACTGATCGTTCAGGTCGACGGCATTGCTGCGCATCACCTGATCTTCAATTGCTACTGAATATAGTTTTTCGATCTCCTGCGACGAAAAGAAGTTTCTTACTATAACATACCCGTCACGGTGAAAGTCTTTCACCTGTTCTTCAGTAATTACAAATGACATGGCAATCGTTTTATGAAAAGTAAATTACAAAACAATTTGCTTAGATGCAGGCAAATAAGTACTGTTGCTAACAATTGTTAGCAACGCTTATATTTGGCTCGTATGAATCATTTTAAATTAGGCGAAGACCATCTTGACATTCAACAGTCGGTGGAGATCAACAAGGGCATACGTGGTCTGATGTTTTCTGCCGATGCGATAGCGCGCATCAAAGCATCACAAAAGCATGTTGCGGAAATCGTTGATCAGGGGCATACTGTTTACGGGATCAACACAGGCTTCGGCATTCTTGCAAATACAAAAATTTCAGCAGAGGATACTCAGACGTTACAATACAAAATTCTGCAAAGCCATAGTGTTGGTGTCGGTTCACCCGTGTCACTGGATATCGCAAGGCTGATGCTTATCCTAAAACTCCAATCGCTGGCCCGGGGATTTTCAGGTGTGCAATGGGAAACCTTGTTGCGCATTCATTGGCATATTGAACGTGATATTATTCCCGTTGTTCCTGAACAGGGCAGTGTAGGTGCATCTGGCGACCTTGCACCGCTTGCCCACTTGTTTCTTCCTCTCATCGGATTGGGTGAAGTATTTTACAAAGGGGAGAAAATGAGTACAGCAAGAATGATGCAGCTGGAAGAAATCCAACCCATACAATTAGGGCCAAAGGAAGGACTTGCATTGATCAACGGTACCCAATTTATTGCCGCACACGCGGTAAAAGCAATTGAAAGAATGTATAACTGCCTGGAGGCTGCAGACATTATCGGTGCAATGAGTCTGGAAGCATTGACAGGTACCAAAGCGCCATTTGACCGCAGATTGCACGAACTGCGTCCTTTCAGTGGATGCTCGCTGGTTGCACAGAGATTGCGCATGTTGCTCGACGAATCCGAGATCATGCAGAGTCATATAGATTGCGGACGTGTTCAGGATCCATATTCATTGAGGTGCATGCCACAGGTACACGGCGCTTCACGCAATGCATGGCTGCATTTGAAAGAACTGACTGAAATTGAACTCAATTCTGTAACAGATAATCCTATCATCTTTGATGTGCTTGATACGATAAGCGGTGGCAATTTCCATGGTCAGCCGCTCGCGCTTCCATTGGATTACGCTTGTGTTGCTGCATCAGAGATTGGCAATATCTCAGACAGAAGATGTTATTTGTTGCTTGAAGGCAAATGGGGTTTACCTGTTTTACTCATGACCAACGTAGGACTCAACAGCGGATTCATGATACCCCAGTATACCACGGCTGCACTCGTCACAGAAAACAAAACATTATGCTTTCCTGCAAGCGCAGATAGTATTCCAACATCATTGGGACAGGAAGATCATGTAAGCATGGGAAGTATCAGCGGAAGAAAACTCAATAAGGTGCTCGATAACCTTGAATATATATTATCCATTGAATTGATGAGTGCATGCCAGGCAATTGAATTCAGGCGGCCGCATAAAAGCAGTAGCATACTCGAGTTTGCACATGATTATGTTCGCGAAAAAGTATCGTTTGCAAATGAGGATCGTGTTTTTGCTGACGATATCATTAAGGTTCATCAGATGATCAGTGAGGGAAGCTTCGTTCATTCATGCAATGAATTTTCTAAGATCGGTGGAGTTAATTTAAATGAAGGGTACAAACAATTTTGTTTATGAGCATTATGCAAAACAATACTCAGTACAGTAAAGAAAAATACACCACTCCCACAGGCACAGCACTGAACTGCAAAGGGTGGATCCAGGAAGCCGCACTTAGAATGCTTTTAAATAATCTTGATCCGGAGGTTGCGGAAAAGCCCGCAGAATTGATCGTATATGGTGGTCGAGGTAAAGCCGCGCGAAACTTCGAATCGCTCGATAAGATCATTCAATGCCTCAAAGTTTTAGAGAATGATCAAACGTTGTTGATCCAGAGTGGGAAGCCTGTTGCGGTTTTGCAAACACATGAAGACGCGCCACGGGTGTTGCTTGCAAATTCACAACTCGTGCCCAATTGGGCGAATTGGGAACACTTCAATGAGCTGGAGAAAAAAGGATTGATAATGTATGGACAGATGACCGCCGGTTCATGGATCTATATCGGTTCGCAGGGAATTGTGCAGGGAACATATGAAACATATTCAGCAATAGCGTCTAAACATTTCAATGGAACGTTGAAAGGAACTTTGAATGTTACGGCAGGCCTTGGCGGTATGGGCGGGGCTCAACCCCTTGCAATAACCATGAACGAGGGGGTTTGTCTTGTTGCAGAAGTTGAAAGGTGGCGCATGGAAAAAAGGCTTGCAACGAGATACCTCGATGTGATATCAGATGACATCGACGAAGCGATTGACAGAGCGATGGAAGCACGGAATAATGGTGAGGTAGTTTCAATTGGTGTTCATTGTAATGCCGTGCATTTACTGGAAAAGCTTATCGAAAGAAACGTAGTTCCCGATACCCTTACAGACCAGACATCGGCGCATGATCCGCTTATCGGCTACTGGCCACATGAGCTCACCTATGAACAAGCCGTTGTGCTTCGCGAACAAGATCCAGCCGAATACCTGAAGCATGCTAATTGTTCCATGTACAGGCATGTTCAGTTGATGCTGCAATTGAAAGACAGGGGCGCCATAACATTCGATTATGGAAATAACCTCAGGGCAAGAGCATTTGAACAGGGGCTTAAAAACGCATTTGATTTCCCCGGCTTTGTTCCCGCTTATATAAGGCCACTGTTCTGTGAAGGAAAAGGACCATTTCGTTGGGCAGCACTCAGCGGTGATCCGAATGACATTGCCGAGACCGACAAGGTTATTGCAGAAATGTTTCCCGAAAACAGTTCTTTACAACGCTGGTTGAAATTGGCGAAAGAAAAGATCGCATTCCAGGGTTTGCCAGCACGTATCTGCTGGCTTGGGCAGGGAGAGCGTGAGCGTGCCGGCATTGCATTCAATGAATTAGTACGAACAGGAAAGGTTAAGGCTCCGATCGTTATTGGCAGAGATCATCTCGATACGGGATCGGTGGCTTCGCCCAATCGTGAGACAGAATCAATGTTGGACGGTAGCGATGCTATAGCCGACTGGCCCATCTTAAATGCTTTGGTCAATACCGCAGGCGGAGCGAGTTGGGTAAGCCTCCACCATGGAGGTGGTGTGGGAATGGGATACAGCATTCACGCAGGAATGGTGATTGTGGCGGATGGAACGCCACAAGCTGAAAACCGCCTTAGGCGCGTGCTGAGAAATGATCCCGGCCTGGGAGTGATACGCCATGCTGATGCAGGTTATGAGCTTGCCCAGGATACCGCAGAAATACATGGATTAGTGTTCCGATAATTCGTTTATACGATAAAAATGCAGGGAGACATAACAATAAGCTGTCTCCCTGCTTCTAATTTCTCCGTTTATCTGTTTATCCGTTTCTCCGTTTCTCCGGTTCTCCTTATAGTTCTTCGTTATTCAATTTGACAGGCTCACGATGCCTTCGAAGTCGCATGTTAAGTAATTCAACGACGAGTGAAAACGCAATTGCACTGTAAATATATCCTTTGCTTATTTCCTGGTGGAAAGCTTCGGCCACGAGCATGATACCAATAACGATAAGGAAGGCAAGTGCAAGCATTTGCAATGTTGGATGTCTATTGATGAAGTCGCTGATCACACCAGCAAAGGCCATCATTACAAGT
Organism: Bacteroidota bacterium; assembly: GCA_023437225.1. Classification (GTDB taxonomy): domain Bacteria; phylum Bacteroidota; class Bacteroidia; order Chitinophagales; family Chitinophagaceae; genus Flavitalea. The sequence continues at coordinate 189,379 of JAEZGS010000017.1, forward strand.
ATTGAAACTATAACGGCAATGATCATAACGATCACATCATCGACAAGCCCAATCGCGGTTAAGATTGAATCAAACGAAAACACCGCATCCACCATAACGATCTGCAGAATTACTGAACTTAGTGTGGCGTAAACAGCTTTGGCCTCTTTTTTTTGTGAAGCTTCCAGCTTGTGATGGATCTCCATTGTGCTTTTGCCGATGAGGAATAAACCACCTAAGAGAAGAATAATGTCCTTCCAGCTTAGTCCGATATCAAAGTAAGGCAATGTGATCACGGGTTCAGTCAACCGGATGATCCATGTAATGGTCAGCAATAAGAGAATCCTGAAACCCATTGCAAGCAACAAGCCAATGAGTCGCGCTCTTCTCTGCTGGTGGGGCGGTAGTTTGTTAGCAACGATCGAAATAAATATGATGTTATCAACACCAAGAATGATCTCTAAAAAAGTCAGGGTTAATAAGCTGATCCATATCGCCGGATCTGAGAAATCGGGAAACTGCATAATGAGGTTTTAAAAATTAAAACTAACCAACAAAAAACTTTTACTTTCAAAAAATTTTTGTTTGAAAGTAATTATCAGGAATATCGGGTCCTTATATGGCACACACAACCCGCTTGCACCACTTAGAGGGAAGCAGCTGGCTCAATTGCCTCATATTCAAAATTCATTCCTGCACATAGAAAATGATTTGATCGCAGGTTTTGGTACAATGGATGAAATGCCCGAATCTTCCGGTTTTGAGATCATTGACGCAAATGGCGGAACAATTATTCCCGCATGGTGCGATAGCCATAGTCACCTTGTATTTGCCAGGACAAGAGAATCTGAATTTGTTGACAAGATAAAGGGCCTGAGTTACGAGGAAATCGCGCGTCGCGGTGGAGGAATTCTCAATTCAGCACTTGCAATTGCAGAGATGCCGGAAGAAGAGTTATACCAGCTGTCTTATCATCGCCTTCAGCGTGCATCGAAATTGGGAACAGGCGCGATCGAGATAAAAAGCGGCTATGGTCTTGATACCCGAAATGAATTGAAGATGCTTCGGGTAATTGCACGCTTGAAAAACACATCCCCAATGATCATCCGTTCAACTTTCCTGGGAGCTCATACATTTCCTGCTAAGTATAAAAACGACAGGCGCGGTTATATTGACCTGGTGATTCATGAAATGATCCCTGAAGTTGCGAGGCAAAAACTTGCAGATTTCATTGATGTATTTTGTGAGCAGAATTTTTTTACGGTTGAAGAAACGATGGAGATCTGTGAAGCAGGAATGAAATATGGGATGATGCCAAAGATCCATGCCAACCAGCTGCATGTATCCGGCGGAGTTCAGACTGGCGTTAAACTGAATGCCGTAAGTGTGGATCACCTTGAAAGCATGGATGTGGAAGCAATTCAGGCGCTAAGTAATTCCGCTACCATTGGTACTTTATTACCAACCGCTGCCTTTTTTTTGCGAATGAACTATCAACCCGCCCGGCAGTTAATTGATGCCGGCTGCGCTGTGGCTCTTGCGTCAGACTTCAACCCTGGTTCATCTCCGGGATATAATATGAATTTCGTCGTTGCGCTTTCCTGTATACAAATGAAAATGCTTCCCGAAGAAGCGATAAATGCGGCCACCATCAACGGTGCGTTCGCTATGGGAATAGGAACGGAAGCCGGTTCCATCGCCGTAGGCAAAAAAGCAAACATAATTTTGACAGAACCCATTAACAACATTGCTGCTCTTCCTTACCATTTTAGCGATAACGTTATTAAAAATGTAATGATAGGCGGGGAGTGGGTTCAATAATGATGTGGGTTATTGAAATCTCCCTTAATTTCAAATATTGATTCAAACTAAATCTTTACAGGATGGAGCATTTGAGGCACTTCAGGATTTATAGTAAACAGGAGATATTATCAGCAACAAGAATAAGAAGATTTGAAACGAAACTGGGAGAAGCAATAAAATGCATTCAGCATGAGGCTGCCAAAGCACCGGAGGAATCGCTGCAGCAGGCGCTGGATGCGAGTTCTGCAACTTATATTGTATTTGGAATTGCCGAAGATATCGGCGTTCGGGCAAATTACGGCAAAGGCGGAACAGACACCTTGTGGCAAACGTTCATGACATCATTCCTTAATCTTCAGAGTAACGATTTCATGTCAGGTGAAAACGTATTGTTACTCGGACATTTTGACTTCAGCGATTTAAGAATACTTATCGAGCAAAATGCACACGATGAAGATGAGAAAGTGCTTGCTTACAGGCACGCCGTTCTTACGGTAGATGATGAGGTGGAGTATCTTACAAAAATGATCACTTCTGCCGGTAAAATTCCTGTTGCAATTGGTGGGGGACACAATAATGCATACCCGCTGATCAAAGGATCAGCAAAGGGTTTGAATAAGTCCGGGAAATTACCTCTTGCCCAGATAAATGCAATGAACCTCGATGCACACAGCGACTACCGTACAACGGAAGGAAGACATAGTGGCAACGGCTTCAGGTATGCAGAAGAAGATGGATACCTGCAGAAGTATTGCATCATTGGATTACAGGAAGGTCTGATACCTCAAAACGTTTGGGTTGACATTGTAAACAATCCGTTTATCGACTTTGTAAGTTTCGAAGATATCTTCATACATGAAAAGAGAACCTTTATGCAGGCGGTTGCTCATGCCTGTGCATTCACAGATGACGCGTTCACCGGTATAGAACTTGATCTTGACGCGATACAGAATACATTGTCAAGTGCTGAAACTCCAACCGGCATTCAAACGGTACACGCACGACAATACATTAATTACGCTGCTGCAGATTCAAAAGTGGCATACCTGCACATATGTGAAGGGGCGGCCATACTTGCCGATGGTAGAAAGCAGGAAACGATCGGTAAACTTGTCGCTCACCTTGTATGCGACTTCATTAAGTCTCGCGATTCTATTAACGCCGGCCAACAATAATGGTCAGGCTTTAGATTCAAGGTCAACGATCTTTTCAAACACCTCTTCATACTTGCGGTTCAGCACAACCAGTTTGTCCTGAACCGCTTTATAATTTACTTCAGTTTCATGGAAGATCGTCTTGTCAAGATATGTGGAAGGGGCTGCCAGTGCGGCTTCTAACTCGATCTTCTTTTGAGATAGTACACTGATCTCAGCTTCGATCTGTTGAAAGATCTTTTGCTGCCTCTGAAGTTCTTTCTTCAATTCCTTATTAATGGCGCGTGGCGGTTCATGCTGAATTACTTCTACGGTCGTCTCTTCTTTTACAACTTCTTTCGGCCTTTCTTCCTGTTTGCGTTTGGGCTCTTCACTCTGTTGTGATGCAGAAGCCTTTGCCATACGTTCCTTCCATGAAACCCACTCATCGTAATTGCCATCGAATACTTTTATTTGTTGATCTTCTATTTCCCAGATCTTATTAGCGGCCTTCGATATAAAATAACGGTCGTGGCTAACGAGGATCATTGTTCCCTGGTATTTGTTCAGCGCGTCTACCAACAATTCTACCGAGTGCAAATCAAGGTGGTTGGTAGGTTCATCAAGCATCAGAAAATTAGCCTTGCTGATAATTGTTTTGGCGAGTGCAACCCGCGCTTTCTCTCCACCGCTTAATACCTTGATTTTTTTATCAACGTCTTCGCCACCAAAAAGAAATCCACCCAGAAGATTCCTTAGTTCCTGTTCGGTCTGCTGGCTCGCAGCACTCTTCAGTTCTTCAAGAAGTGTATTGTTGACATTTAATGCTTCCAGCTGATGCTGTGCATAAAAGCTCTCCTCTACATTATGTCCCCATACTCTTTCGCCCTCGAATGATTCAGTGCCTGCGATAATACGCAGTAAAGTAGATTTACCTTTTCCGTTTGCACCAATGAGCGCGATCTTATCACCACGATCAATTTCTGCAGATGCATTTTTTACGATTCGGATATCACCGAAGCTCTTTGAAACGTTTCGCAGAGTTACCAATGTTTTCCCGGGAACTCTGTCGATCCTGAAATTGATCCGGATATTGGGTCTTTCAATTTCTGCCAGCTCCACGCGGTCGAGTTTTTCCAGTCTTTTTAATGCACTTTGTGCCTGCGCCGCTTTGCTCGCTTTGGATCGGAATCGTTCAATGAATCGCTCTTGTTGGCGTATATAATCCTGCTGATTTTCAAACGCGCGTTGTTGCATTTCTACACGCAGTGATTTCTCTTGTTCGTAATAAGTATAATTACCCGAATAAATATTGAGTTTTCGCTGATAAACTTCAACAATCTTGGTTACCATTCTGTCGAGAAAATATTTATCGTGACTAACAATCACTACGGATCCCTGGTAGTGCACAAGATATTTTTCCAGCCATTCAATTGATGGCAGGTCAAGGTGGTTTGTTGGTTCATCAAGTAGTAAGAGATCGGGCTGTTGTAGGATCATCTTCGCCAGCAACACGCGCATACGCCACCCTCCGCTGAATTCGCGGAAGGGCCGTTGCAGGTCGGCATTTGAAAATCCAAGTCCCTGCAACACTTCTTCTGTGCGGTGATGAATGGTGTATCCATCGAGCGTTTCCAACTCATGCAGTTTATCTGTGTATTGATGCAACAGCGTTTCCTGTTGTGCATCGTGCTCCGAGGACGCTTCCAGTTTTTTACCCAGGATCTCAATCTCATGCTCCAATTGCAACACGCGTTCAAAAGCGCCCAGCGCCACATTCAGAATACTATCGCCGGTATCAAAACTCAGTAGGTCCTGGTGAAGATATCCGATAGAAGTACTGCGGCTGCGCTCTACCAGGCCTTCGCTCGGACTGTACTGGCCAACAAGAAGTTTCAGGATAGTTGATTTGCCGGTTCCATTATATCCGATCAGCCCAATGCGCTCATTAGGCTGTATGTGCCAGGTAGCATCTTCAATGAGCACTCTTGCACCAAATTCGAAAGTTACATTTGTTAGTCCTGCGAGCATACGTGGCCTGTTTACTAAAGGCGCCGCAAAAGTATGACAATCCGCGATGATGCAGATTTATCAATTACATTTGTATACACTTTACCAAACTATTTAAATCGACGGATGAAAAAAATAATCATAGGATTGCTCATCGTTTCGGCGGTTGCCATGCTTGCTTACCAGTATTTTAGAAACAAATCCGAGGAGCCAAGCGCAGTAGATGACACCAAGCCGATTGTGATCAAGGGTAGCTCAGATGCGTTCAATCGATCGTACGACAGCCTTATGAATGCATATTATTCTTTGAAAGATGCTCTCGTGGCCAGCAATTCACCAGGCGCCGACAGCGCTGCAAGACTTTTAAAACTAAGCGCCGACAGCCTCAACATCTCAGCGTTGGAAGGCGATACCAGCGGTGTGATCAAAGAAACAGCATTAAGCTACACTGGTACCATTAGTACAAGTGCGGATGCACTCGGCCAGGAGAAGGATATTGAAGAAAAGCGGAAAGAATTCGAGATCATCTCTGATGCTTTATGGAGTCTCACAAGAACCGTTCAATACGGTGGCGGAACGGTTTATTATCAGTTTTGCCCGATGGCGTTCAACGACAAGGGTGCATACTGGCTCAGTAATTCGCGCACCATCAGAAATCCATACTTCGGTGACAAGATGCTGACCTGCGGCTCAGTGGCTGATTCGCTTACTTACAACGATGCTCCTTAATGAAGTCATCGGTAATACTAGTTCTCTTTCTGCTGCTTTGCACCGCAGGAATGGGTCAGAAACGTTTTACGATTAGCGGATACGTGCGGGATTCGTTATCGTCAGAATCATTGATAGGAGCCTCTATAAGTGTTAATGGTACGGGCCGCTCGATCGCAAGCAATCAATATGGATTTTATTCGATCACACTTCAACAGGGAACATACGAGGTAACGACTAGCTTTGCAGGCTACCACTATTGGCAAAGTTCGGTTCGTCTGACCAACGACACCACCATCAATATATTACTCAATCAGCGGTCAGTTTTACAGGAGGTAGTTGTTACATCGCGAAGACGTGATCAAAATGTAAATAATGCACAAATGGGTCGCATCGACCTGAGCACCGCGCAGGTGAAGTCTGTCCCTGTTCTGCTTGGAGAAGTCGATCTGTTGAAGACATTACAACTCCTTCCCGGGGTACGTAATGCAGGAGAAGGAAACACGGGCATGTACGTTCGTGGTGGAGGTCCCGACCAGAATCTTATTATGCTTGATGATGCTATCGTTTATAACACGGGACATTTGTTTGGATTCTTTTCCATATTTAATTCAGATGCAATTAAGAATACCACGCTCATCAAAGGTGGTATGCCTGCTCAGTATGGAGGCAGATTATCGTCAGTGCTCGATGTAACGATGAAAGACGGTAATATGAATGACCATGAATTTGAAGGAGGCATCGGTCTTATTTCTTCCAGATTGTCAATACAGGGGCCTATAAGAAAAAACAAAGCATCGTATATCATAAGTGCGCGTCGAACTTATATTGATGTATTAGCCAAACCGGCAATTTCTAAAGAAAGTGATTTTTATGGTTCAGGGTATTATTTCTATGATCTCAATATGAAAGTGAACTATCGTTTCTCTTCGCGTGACCGGCTCTATCTAAGCGGTTACCTGGGAAGGGATGTGTTTCGATTCAACAACAGCAGAAGTACTTTCAAAGCAACGATACCATGGGGAAACAAAACAGGCACGTTAAGATGGAACCACATCTTCAACAACCAGCTATTTGCAAATGCAACTCTTGTTTATAACGATTATAATTTTTCTTTTGGTGGCGCACAAAACGATTTTGAGATCAATCTTTCTTCAGGTATTAAGGATCGAACCGCAAAGGTTGATTTCGACTATTACCCAGCGTCAAGACATCGCATAAAATTTGGAGGACTTTATACTTATCACACATTCATCCCCAATGTACTCACAAGCAGACAGGGCGAAACTGTATTCTCTCCGAACAACGAGAATACCAAGTATGCCGCAGAAGCTGCCGTATATATTCAGGATGACTGGGACATGTCCGATCGCATAAAAGTCAACGCTGGCCTGCGTTACAGTCAGTTCACGCAGAAAGGACCTTTTACAATTTATGAGCGCGACGTTAATGGAAACAAGACGGACAGTACAGTCTATGGAAGGGGCGATCAAATTGTAAATTACGGTGGACTGGAACCAAGAATAACTGTTCGATATGCAATAAATGATGAGTCAAGCATTAAAGCAGCGGTAAGTCGCAATCTTCAATACATTCACCTCGTTAGCAATGCTGGCTCAACATTGCCTACTGATTTATGGGTTCCAAGTACATACCTTGTTCAGCCACAAAAAAGCTGGCTTTATTCACTGGGCTTTTTCAAAAATTTTGAGAACAACACATATGAAACTTCGGTTGAAGTCTACTATAAAGATATGTTCAACCAGATAGAATATTCAGAAGGCTATACACCATCTTTGCGCGATCCGGAGAGCGAGTTCACCTATGGAAAGGGATGGAGTTACGGTTCAGAATTCTTTGTAAATAAAACTCGTGGCAGACTCACTGGCTGGATTGGCTATACGCTGTCGTGGACTAAGCGACGATTTGATAAACTTAATGGTGGCGCAACTTACTTCGCCAAATATGACCGAAGGCATGACCTGTCGGCGGTCGCTATGTTTGAATTGAATAAGAAATGGAAGTTTTCTTCTGTGTTTGTATATGGAACGGGTAATGCAACCACATTGCCCGAACGTTTTTACGTTATTGATGGAGTGGTGACCCAGGAATACAGCAGCATTAATCAGTATCGATTACCCGCTTATCACAGGCTTGATCTGTCTGCCACGCTTACTCCAAAGAAGAAAGCCGGAAAGAAACTGGAACAAAGCTGGGTCTTTAGTATCTACAATGCGTACAGTAGGTTAAATCCTTATTTTATTTATTTCGATCAGGAAGGTAGCGCCTCTGACGGATCATTAAAAGTCACTGCCAGGCAGGTTTCATTATTTCCCATTATCCCGGCAGTGACGTGGAATTTTAAATTCTAATGGCTAGTATCTTCGATCTCTTTCACGATATTTTGTAAGGCCGAAAAGCAGGCCTGCATTCACGCCAATGTTTCGGTTTTTGTTCTTGTCTGCCTGTTCAGTTACATCAGATAAACCATGATAGTAGTTCATGTCAATTGTAAGCCATGTGCCGGGTAGTAACCGTACGTGCACACCACCGGTAGTATAAATGCCGAAATCAAGTTTCTTGTAGTCGTCATCTACATCCTCCACAATAGTACCGTTGAAATCCTGTTCTCCGCCCACAAGAAAACCAACGGAGGGGCCAATTGATACTTTTGGTCTAACCCTGTCACCAAACTGTCGAAAGAAATACATTGCTGTAATAGGAATGCGAATGTAGTTGAGTCGCGTTGTGTACTTCAGACTGCCGGTTTTCGCAGAAGCACCTTCAATAGAATAGGAGAGGTTGCCTCCGATACCGAAATTTCCTATTGCACTGTAAACAACCTGTAGTCCGAACGTGCCCGATGGCTTGTAACGGTTGTCTGCATCAGTACCACTAATCCACGCATGTCCAAAGCCCGCATGTGGACCGACGGAAACATTATTCTGCGCAAAGGAGGTAAGCATTGCAATAGACAAAGCTGTTGCAAGAAATACTTTTTTCATAAGTGTGTAGAACGTTTGTTTGCTCTCCACATATAAAAAATCAAGCCATCGCGTTATTCTTTCAATTTGAATTTAACAACTGCATTTTTTTCCTCGTTGGAGCTTAATCGGGCTTCATAACGTTGCGTACCTGCGGTGATCACCATCAGCGATGTATTAGGAGGAATTCTTCCCAGGTTTTCAGCATACATCATCAATTCATATTCAGTATTCGGAAATGCTGAAATATTTAATATTATGGGTTTGTCAGTCAGTCTTCTTTTGTGCAGTAACAATGTATTGTTCAAAAAAATGGAGACAGTATCGTCATCAATTTCTGCATTATCGTAAAGCTCGATCTTGATTTCCGGCTGCTGCACAACAAACTCCTGTACCACTTCTTTTTTTCGCTTGTTAATGTTCATTCCCGCCTGAATTGCGCGCATGTTTTCATCCTGATCAATTTCCACCGGAAAGATCGAAGATTTCTGTCGTGTCAGATGAATCGCACCAGGAGGGCATGCATTTGCGTTACCCATTTCGTGTCCTTTCCAGGTTCCATCGAGTGCTTCCTCGATATTGGACAATGACCAGGTGAGATCATAAGTTTTGATACATGGTACACAGGATGCGGGTATGTTATAAGTCAGCACCGCGCTTTCAATGATAACCATTCTCTTCGTTTGCGGATTATATTTTCCGCTGAATAAGATCTTGGTGTATTGATCCTTATCGTAATAATTATACGCGCGCCCTAACAGCGTATTGCCCGAATACGTTATTTGAAGTTCAAGTGAGTATTCAGGAAAGCAACCTCCCGCAACCTGAGTTCGCTTTCCACGCCATATGCCTGTAAGATTCTGAGCGGAACCTTCAGCGGCAAACAATATCAATATCAAAGCAACGAGTATACGCATGAAATGATTTCAGGAAAATTAAATTGTTCCGGCTTTCAGGAGTGGATTTTTATTTGAACGGTAGCATCATGGAGCCTGGCTCAACTGGAAACGAACCACCGCATTTTTCTGTTCATTGGAAGTGATACGAACCTCGTACTGCTTTCCCTCTGCTTTAACTACCATCAATGATGTATTAGGCGGAATCTCACCAAGGTTTTCAGCAACCATTACAAGTTCCACTTCAGGTTCTTCTTCATTAATATCAAAGCTGAGAACCAGTGGGCTCGCTGTGAGACGTTGCTTTGAGATCATCAGGCGATTGTTCACATACACCGAAACGGTATCGTTATCGATAGTGCCATTATCATAGAGGTTAACAAGGATTTTTCCTTCACTAACGTCGATAGTTTTTACCAGTTCGTTTGCCCTGGATGCAATGACTTTTGGGACGGGTATAGTTGGACGTTTAACTGTTGCTTTACGACCACTGCTATCAATCCTCACAGGTGTCTGACGTGACGAAGATTCGGCAGTACCATCATTTGATTTTTTTGCTACAACCGGTGGTTCGGTTTTTTTCGGTGTCGGCGCAGGTGTGGTGCGTGGCTTGGTTACAGTACCGTTATTGGGTTTCGAGGTTACCACATCGGGTTTTTCAGACGGTTTGCGTGTCACCGGCGGGGCAGATCGTTTCTTTTCCAACTCCTTCTCACGCTTTACTATGAATGGCTCTTTAAAGAAATCTGATGTTGAGACTTTTCTAAGGAATAGTGTCCCTTTGCCGCAGTTCGAAGAGTCGCGCGTGTTCATGCTGGTGTACGTTCCTTCAAGAAATTCTTCATCTCCTGATTTTGTATATTGAAGGAAGCAGGTCATTATACAAGCGTCTCCGCCCGCCATTCTTACCTCGACTATCTTCAATTCCTCGAGTAGCACTTTACGTGTTGAAGGATTCACGGTACCGATGCAGGTGGCTTTCCCGTAAAAAACGGTTGTTTTGTAAGAATAGGTAACTCCACTGAACTTCCGATTTTTCTGATCCAGCTGCACTTCGAATTTATATCGGTCTTCCTCGCCAAGTAGTTGTAGCATCCTGCTGTTCGACGATCGAAAATGCCCACGCCAGATACCTGACAGGTCTTGCGCAGATGCAGTAACACTCAAAAAACAACAAATAATGAACAGCAGTCTCATTCACAATACTATTACCGCGACAATTTAGGGAATTTAGAATTGTTCAACTTTTTTACTGTTAATGGTCGTCTGCGAATTGTTCGTTAAATTTGCCGCCCTATGATCAAGATTACATTACCGGACGGTGCGGTTAGAGAATATGCACCAGGGATAACAGCGCTTGATGTTGCACGCTCTATAAGTGAAGGGCTTGCACGAAAAGTTCTTGCCGCAAGTGTGAACGGCGAAGTGCGTGATGCTACACGCCCAATCACTGTCGATGCTACTTTAAAACTATTGACGTGGGATGACAATGATGGTAAATCGACGTTCTGGCATTCCTCTGCTCACCTTATGGCTGAAGCGGTTGAATCACTTTATCCGGGCGTGAAATTTTGGGTAGGACCTTCAATCGACAAGGGCTTCTATTACGATATGGACCTTGGAGGTCAGCAGATCACTGAAGAAGATCTTCGCAAGCTTGAAGTGAAGATGAATGAGCTGGCGAAACAAAACAGTGCATATCAACGAAAAGAGATTTCCAAGAAAGATGCAGTGAATTATTTTTTTGAGAAGGGCGATGAATACAAGTTAGACCTTCTGCACAACCTGCAGGATGGAGAGATAACATTCTATAGCCAGGGCAGCTTCACTGATCTTTGTCGCGGTCCGCACATTCCTCATACTGGATTTATCAAAGCTATTAAGCTTACCAATGTAGCAGGCGCTTATTGGAAAGGTGATGAAAAAAATAAAATGCTTACACGTGTTTATGGTGTAACGTTCCCGTCACAAAAAGAACTTGACGAATACCTGCAGATGCTTGAGGAGGCAAAGAAACGTGACCATCGCAAGCTTGGTAAAGAACTCGGGATTTTCACCTTTGATGATGACGTAGGACCTGGACTTCCTTTGTGGATGCCCAATGGAACTATTATTATTGAAGAGCTGGAAAAGCTTGCGAAAGAAACTGAAGTTGCGGCAGGCTACAAAAGAGTTGTGACTCCACATATCGCAAAGGAAAGCATGTACCTGAAAAGTGGACATCTTCCTTACTATGAGGACAGCATGTATCCTCCCATGGAATTGGAAGGTGTTAAGTATTATTTGAAGGCAATGAACTGCCCGCATCACCACAAAATCTTTGCGGCTGAGCAACGATCCTATAAAGAACTGCCTTTGCGTTTAGCAGAGTACGGAACCTGTTATCGTTATGAGCAAAGTGGGGAGTTGTTTGGATTGATGCGTGTTCGTTGCCTGCATATGAATGATGCACACATCTATTGTACGAAGGAACAATTCTACCAGGAGTTCAAGGCGGTCAATGACATGTACCTGAAGTATTTCAAGATCTTTGGTATTGATAAGTATGTGATGCGTTTGAGTTTGCACGATCCGGCCAGGCTCGGTCAGAAATACATCAATGAGCCTCAGCTATGGATAGAAACGGAAGCACTTGTGCGCGACGTTCTAATAAAAACAAATACACCCTTTGTTGAAGTTCCAGACGAAGCTGCGTTTTATGGTCCCAAAATCGATGTACAAATCTGGAGCGCAATCGGAAGGGAGTTCACACTGGCTACCAACCAGGTCGACTTTGCACAGGGCCGCAGATTTAACCTCGAGTTTACCAACCAGGATAATGCCCCTGAAACACCGCTGATCATACACCGTGCACCTTTGGGCACACACGAACGATTCATCGGGTTCCTGTTGGAACATTATGCGGGAAAATTTCCAGCCTGGCTGGCACCCCTGCAGGTAAAGGTGCTGCCTATCAGCGATAAGTTCCGTGAATACGCAGAAACTGTTTTGGAAAAACTGAAAAAAGCTGATATTCGTGCAGAACTCGACGACCGGAATGAGAAGATAGGTAAGAAGATCAGGGATACCGAAGTGGCTAAAGTGCCTTATATGCTCGTCATTGGCGAAAAAGAGGTGAATGAGAAAAAGGTAAGCATCAGAAGACAGGGCAAGGGTGATTCCGGAGTGAGTACCGTCGAGGAATTTGTTGAAAAGGTATCTGAAGAGATACGGAATAGAACAGCTGAATAGTTCCATCCCCCTGGAACTTATTAAAAACAAAATCGAAAAAACGCATCCCCATGGGGCGGGGAGCAGCTTAATTATGGCATTTCCACCCAGACAACCAAGAGGTAATTTCAACCCCAGGTTTAAAAAGGAGCAGCAGCAGGAGCACAGGACCAATCACATGATCAGGGTACCGCAGGTGCGACTGGTTGGCGACAATGTAGAAGTTGGTGTTTATCCAACACAGGAAGCAATGCGCATGGCGCAAGATCAACAACTTGATCTTGTTGAAATATCGCCTAACGCCGATCCCCCGGTTTGTAAGATCATTGACTACAATAAATTTCTTTACGAGAAAAAACGTAAGGAAAAGGAGATGAAAGCGAAGAGCAAATCTGCTGAAGTAAAAGAAATTCGCTTTACTCCCGGAACTGATGACCACGACTTTGATTTCAAAGCCAAGCACGCTGAAAGTTTTCTCAAAGAAGGTAACAAAGTGAAAGCTTATGTGCAGTTCAAAGGACGTGCGATCATGTTTAAAGAAAGGGGTGAACTTCTTCTATTGAAGTTTGCTGAACGCCTTGCCGAGACAGGGCAACCAGAAGCACTTCCAAAAATGGAAGGTAAGCGGATGTTGATGATAATTGCTCCCAAGGCTAAGAAAAAACCGTAAGGTTAGCATCACTATAATATAAAATGCGGAATAGACCCTATTCCGCATTTTAATTTGTGTGCTAAATCGAATTAGCTCTTAATAAACTCCACTCGTCTGTTATTCGCTTTAGCTTCAGGTGAATCGTTTTTGTCTACCGGTTGCGTTTCTCCCTTACCATCGGTCTGCATCCTTTCGCCCGAGATCTTAAATTCATTTTGCAGGGCCGTCTTCACAGCGTTTGCGCGCCGCTTCGAGAGATCCAGATTTTTTGCATCCTCGCCATCTGTATCCGTATGACCAACGATGGTGATCTTTACGTCCGGATTTTCTGTAAGTACTTTGCCAATATCTTTTAAAACCCCGTATGACTCAGGCTTTATAACATCACTGTTTACATCAAATAAAATTCCCCTGGTAACAAATTTACCTTCGGTAATAAGTTTGTTCCGCGTATCTGGTGCACCTGCAGCGAGCCTTATGTTGTTGATGACATAGTAATCTTCTTTTTTGTGCATGCCGTTACTGGAAAATACAACTGAGTTGTACTTGCTATTCATATCAAAGGCTTTTGGAAGATCAAAGATTTTTTCCTGGTTTACATAAACACGAAGCCGTTGATTTTGGCGCCACAATGCAACATGAATAAAGTTGCTTGTTTTGGGATTCCATGTCTCAATCAACACATTGTTATCTATTCTGCGATTTCCCTTCAGACTATTGTAGAATGTTGAGCGCCCCGCTTTCATACTGGGACTGAATGGATGCAGTGTTAAACGAACGCCTTCATGCGGTCCAAAATCCGGGTGAAAGTCCAGAGCCGTAAATTGACGTTCTTCATCGAGATAACCTATAGCCATTGATAATTCGGAACTGTAGTAATCGAAATCATTATTGACACCAAGGTCAAACTCAAGCGTAAAATTATCAGGGATCTGCTTAATGAACTCAGGATGAAAAACCCCTTCTTTATTAATCTGGAACCATTTCCCCTCTTTATTATTGAGGGTCACTACTTCGCCAGACGCATTCGTATTCCAGTTCACAGGGAAGTCGCCGATCTCATCTCTTTCAAAATTGCCAAACGCAACAATTTTTTCTCCTGGTACGAAATCAAATTTCGAATAGCTGCTTAGAGTTGGTGTCTTTGTGGTTGTCTTTTCAGCGGCTTCATCTGATTCTGCAGCTTTTTCTTCATCCTGGGTTGCTTTTTCTTCTTCCTCCGCATCGCTGCCAGTCTTTTTTGTTTTTGAGTTCTCTTTTTTCTTCGGCTTGTCAGTTGCTTTGTCAATTCCCTCATTGATTTTTTCACTGGCTTTGTTTTCAAGCTTTTGTTTGGTGCGGTCTGCAAGTCGCTTGATAACCTGGGCTTCAGCCACATAAACGAACATCGTCAACACAAGTAGGCAAACAATCCTTTTCATAGCGCTAGTTTTATTGTTTAAGAGTAAGTGTGCGTGTGTTACCAAAGTGGAATTTCAATGGGCGGAAAGCAGGAGGTGCAATTGTAATTTAAGGTAATAAGATTTACCTTCCAACCATATCCGTCTGAATTCTCATTGCCGATATGAAATATCTAAACCTCTTTTTCCTGTTGTTGTTTTTCTCTTCAGCAATCTTGCAATACAATGATCCGGATCCACTGCTATGGATTGCCATCTACCTCGTTCCAGCCTGGTTTAGCTTTCAGGCGATGCGTAACATGTTTTACCCACGAGCATATATTGTTACGATTGTCCTGTTACTATTTTATGCTTTGTGGCTATTCTTTGCCAGTGACGGGGTTTTGAATTGGATTAATGATCATAACAGTGAAAACATTGCGGGGTCAATGAAGGCAACGCAACCCTGGATTGAAAACACCCGGGAGTTTTTTGGACTGCTGCTTATCATCACCAGCATTCTCATAAATTATTTTTATAGCCGTTCAAAAATGCATGGGCGTTCGGGTAAATAAAAAACCGGAACGTGTACGTCCCGGTCCGGTGTGAATGTTAGTAAGTTATTTTAATATCTCATTTTAGCTGAATCGATACAAGCCCAACCTGGCTTGCCTCTTTAGGATCTGAAGGTCTGCTCACGATATATAGATTGTGAAACTTTCCATCTGTGACTGGTTGAAGCGAGAAATTGATTTGCGTAAATGAAGGTGTTTCGTTTGGTTTGGAAGCGCCGCGACCAGGTATTACAAATTGACCAAGTTTCGTACCGCTTGCTCCATCAAGCCGTATCTCAAACACATAACCATGTGAGGGAGGGGCCTGCCAGCCGACGGTTGCCGTTGCAGCAGAAACACCGGTCAGATCGATCGAATCAATGCTGAAGTGACCCTCCGACTTTGGAGTGATCATAATGGTGCGGCCGTTCATGTCAATGCTTGAGTATGCTTCTACATTTTTAACTCCCTTGAAATTTAAGGTAGTGCTCCGTAGTGCAACAGTTGCATAATTCGTTTGTGGCTTGATGCTATTTCCTCCCTTGTCGCTATATGTTGCAGATATCAATAACACAGCATCTTCGGCAGTTGGTTTTCCGATTGATGATGGTATAGTTCCCTGTGGAGGTAGTGAAGCCGCCTGCTTGCTTTCTACGGTCAACGACCGTATCCAGGTCACGATCTGTCTTGCATCTGATTCCGGCAGATCAGGATGCGCAGACATTGCTGTTTCACCCCACACGCCGCCACCGCCCTTAATAATTTTACCTACCAGGTAGCTTACAGCATTCGGGTCTTTTTCGTAGCGTTTTGCTACATCGATGTAAGAAGGTCCAATCGATTTCTCGTTCACCTTATGACATGCCTTGCAATCCAATGACTCCATGATTGTCTTACCTGTCATTGCTTCCGACAATTGTTTATGACCCTGAGTTGATGCCTGGTCCATTCCTGACTGGTAGTTCGCAGTTACAAAAAGATTTTCTAATACGATAGAAGCGCCTTCCTCTTTATCAGTAACCCTAACCTCGTACTGCACTGGCTTTCCAGGAAAATAAAAGGTTTTGTTTCCGATGATATTTATGGAAACCTGCGGTGCCTCGTTACCTGCGTAAACGCTGACAGTATTGCTTTTAACCGTTTCCTTTGATTCATCGATCACTTCCACGTAAACAGGGTAGTCTCCCGCTTTATTAAATGTGTGTTGCAAGGTCGGCTCATTCGACTCTTTTATTTCATTACCGATGTGCCACTTGAATTTAAGTGGCTTTTTTTCCGGGTCTTTCGCTTCAATGGATAAGTTAACAGCGAAAGGAAGGGCTCCCGAGGTTTTGTCAATAGTGAGTTGTCCAACCTTCGGTGCCCGATTGCCCGGGTTATAATCAATTCTCAAAAGCCCGGCATCGGCATTTCTTGAAAACCATCCCGTGCCATACTCAAGTAGGTACATCTTGCCATCCGGACCCATTTCCATGTCAATGGCGTTTGCGAGTTTAAGCGATGGCATAAACGGTTCCATTTTACCGAAACTACCGTCTTCATTCATATGAACGACTTTGATCCAGCCGCGCATCCAATCGTAGATGAAGAGCTTTCCGTTGAAATAGTCAGGGAGCCGGGTCTTCTCCGGATACATATCGGAATAGTATACCGGGCCGGCCATCGCATTACGGCCGCCGGTGCCTGTTTGAGGAAAATCCGCTGAAGCCGCATATGGATACCAGATGTATGCAGGGCGTGCAGGCGGCAACTGCTGCAAGCCAGTATTATTCCTTGAATTGTTAATCGGGCCCTCGGCTTTGAAGAAATCACCCGACTTACCGGTATTATAATCATAATCCCTGTAAGCATAATTGTTTCCGACAAACAACGGCCAACCATAATAGCCCGCAGTTGCTGCACGGTTTACTTCGTCGTATCCACGTGGACCGCGGGTTTCCAGGCTATCGTTACCTGCATCGGGACCAACTTCACCCCAATATAGGGCGCCGGTTTTTTTATCTACAGATATGCGGTATGGGTTGCGGTTACCCATAACGAAGATTTCAGGACGTGTTTTATCTGTGCCGGGTTTGAAAAGATTTCCCTCAGGTATCGTGTATGTTCCATCTTCATTCACTCGTATCCTTAATATCTTTCCTCGCAAATCGTTGGTATTACCGGAGGTTCTTCTTGCATCGTATTGTTCAAACCCCGGGCGCTGGTCGATAGGGGCGAAACCATGGTTCTGATACTGACCGGGCTGATCGAAAGGAGTGGAGTTGTCACCTGTTGATAAATATAGCGTACGGTCAGGACCGAAGGCTATTGATCCACCTGTGTGGCAACATATTTCCCGTTGTGAATAAAACTGAAGTATGACTTTTTCAGAAGCCATATGCAGTGAGTCGTTCTTAAAGATGAACCGCGATAACCGGTTAACCGAAGTATCTATCGGGCTATAAAACAGGTATACAAAATTATTTTTCGCATAATCCGGATCAGCTTGTAAGCCAAGCAGTCCTTCTTCAGCGTTAACGCCCGGAGTGTTGGTCTTCCAGTAAACATTCAAATATCCTACCTGCCTGGCAGAGGAATCACCGTTCTTCACCAGCATTAGTTCTCCCCGTCGTTGAGCTACGAGTATATCAAGGTTAGGAAGTACGGCCATTTCCGTTGGTTCAAAGAAATTACCGCTTACAAGTCGTGTCGCAACAAAGCGATCTTCATCAGGAGGACGCTGTGTTACAGCTTTTCCATAGTCGAGTTTGTTATTATCTCCTATGGCGTATTGTAAGCCGCCCAAAACGTGTTTGAGAAAGTTTTGTTCCGCGAATGACTCTTCGGTGTGACCGAGTTCGGTGTAGAATGAGCGGCCACCGCTGTATTCATGGTACCATGCCATTGGGTGATCCTTTCCATGATTGCCGCCTTTGTAAGAGCTCTCATCGATCGTCATCAACACCTTCACATCCTTATTGAGCGATTTGAAATTATACCATTCGTCGGTCCGTTTCCATTGATCAGGGAGGTGTTTGGTAGAAGGATGTTGTTTGTCAATCACATTTAAAGTTGCAGCCTGGATTTCGGGATGGCTGTGAAAATATCCGCCTACAAGTCGGCCGTACCAGCCCCAGTCGTATTCTGTATCGGTTGCGGCGTGAATCCCTACAAATCCACCTCCTGCTTCGATGTATCGCTGGAAATCGGCTTCCTGGAAATTATTTAGTACATCGCCTGTTGTGTGTAGAAATACTACTGCCGAGTAGTTCTTTAGGCTGTCCTCATTGAAATAGGAGGCGTCTTCCGTGGTGTCAACCACCATATTATTTTCAGCCCCCAGTTTGATGAGAGCCTGCTTTCCAGTTTCAATTGACGAGTGCCTGAAAGCAGCAGTTTTAGAGAATACAAGGATGCGGGGTTTGCCTGAGCGCTTATTGCAGGATACGATACAGAGGAGCAATAGCGGCAAAATAAGCAAGCTTAAGGTTCGTTTCATATGAGCAAATAGCAATTATGGTTGAACTAAAGATATTGATTTGAAGTAATTTGCAGCGTGGAGAACCAAAAAAGAACCCGGTTTTTTTGTTTAACCGTTTAATCTACTTAATTTTGCGACCCATTTCAGGGAAACCTGATTGCCCGTAAGGCCCCATAAGAGCTTCACCTGTGTGAAGCCGCCAGCAGGGTGTAAAAGTAAACAAGTTAAAATGCCTAAGGTTAAAACAAACTCCAGTGCAAAGAAAAGATTCAAGGTAACTGGAACAGGAAAAATCACTCACCAGAAGTCTTTCAAGCGTCACATCCTTACAAAGAAGTCTACTAAACGCAAGCGTGCTCTGAGCAAGGACGGTATCGTTCACAAATCAAATATGGATTTCGTAAAACGCCTGTTGAGATTGAAATAACGCTCATCTGTCCGTCTTTTATTAAACAACAATTTAAACTAATTCAGATATGCCTCGTTCAGTTAACGCAGTTGCTTCAAGAGCACGCAGGAAAAGGATCCTTAAAGCCGCTAAAGGGTTTTATGGCAAACGCAAGAATGTATACACCGTTGCGAAAAACGTGATGGAAAAAGGTCTTACATACAAGTATGTAGGACGGAAGTTGAAGAAAAGGGAATACCGCGCATTGTGGATCGCACGTATCAATGCCGCTGTAAGAGAAGAAGGTTTGAACTATTCGCAGTTCATCAACCTGCTTAATAAAAAAGGCATCACCCTCGATCGCAAGATACTTGCTGATCTGGCAATGAATGAGCCTGAATCTTTCAAGCAACTGGTAGCTTCAGTTAAATAATGGCTACTTCGTCAAATAGCAAATCCGGGTGTGAAAATTTCGCATCCGGATTTTTGTTTTTGTTTTGTGCAAAAAATTACTTTTGTAACCGCCTGTCGAACAGGGTTCAGTTAGATTACTAACCAATTAAATTTACAACTATCAGTACACAGAACCGGTTCATGAACAATTCGTACACCGACCTGGTGAAGCAGACATTCAATTTTCCCCAGGAAGGTTTTGAAACGAAAGATGGCAATCTGTTTTTCAATGGTCTTGATATTATGGCGCTGATCGCCAAGTATGGCACGCCCATGAAGCTCACTTATCTTCCCAAGATAGGTATGCAGATAAAGAAAGCCAAGAAGATGTTCGATCATGCCATGAAGAAACATCGTTACGAAGGTCAATATCATTATTGTTACTGTACCAAGAGCTCACACTTCTCTTTCGTTGTTGAAGAGGCACTTAAACATGAGATCCATCTTGAAACTTCTTATGCATACGACATTGAGATCATCAAGAAATTGTATGAGAAAAGAAAGATCACCAAAGACATGTTCATCATCTGCAACGGGTATAAACAAAAGTCTTACACCTCCAGGATTGCACAGTTGCTGAACACCGGTTTCAAGAATGTGATACCAATTCTTGACAATAAGGAAGAACTCCAGCAATACAAAAGATCGGTAAAGGTTCCGTTCAAGCTTGGAATTCGTGTAGCCGCGGAAGAAGAACCCACATTTCCATTCTATACATCGAGACTGGGTTTTCGTGCGCGCGATATCCTGGAATTCTATGTGGATAAGATCGAAGGCAATGAAGACCGCTTTCAACTGAAGATGTTGCACATCTTTTTAAATAAAGGTATCAAGGACGATATTTATTACTGGAGTGAACTAAATAAGATCATCAACCTTTATTGCCAGTTGAAGAAAATCTGCCCTGAACTGGATTCAATAAATATTGGTGGTGGTTTTCCGATCAAACACTCGCTGGGATTCGAATATGATTACCAGTTCATGATCACTGAGATCGTTGGAAACATCAAGAAGGCCTGCAAAAAGAATAAGGTTCCGATGCCAAATATCTTTACAGAATTTGGTAGTTATACAGTAGGAGAGAGCATGGCACATATCTATAGTGTCATCGGCGAGAAAATGCAGAACGACCGGGAGTGCTGGTATATGATTGACTCATCCTTTATCACAACACTGCCAGACACCTGGGGCATCGGGGAAAAATTTCTCTTGCTTCCGGTAAATAAATGGGACGAGGAGTACCAGCGTGTGGTGCTTGGAGGCATCACCTGTGATAGTCACGATTATTATGATTCAGAAGAACACGTAAATGAGGTGTTCCTTCCCAAGGTCAATAATGAAGAACCTTTATATGTAGGGTTTTTTCATACTGGAGCATACCAGGATCAGATAAGCGGATATGGTGGAATCAAGCACTGCCTGATTCCATCACCGAAACACATTATCGTTGGTTACGACAAGAATGGTAAACTTGTCGACTGGGTTTATGCGCGGGAACAATCAGCACAAAGCATGTTGAAGATACTTGGATACATCAAGTAACGGAAAGCGGAAAGCGGAAAGCGGAAAGCGGAAAGCGGAAAGCTCAACTAACCGCCGAATAAAAAGTTAGGAATGAAGCGTTAATCCCTGCGGTGTTTCTTCTTATTCTTATTATTATTACTGGGGCGTCCATTGTCATAATGGTACGCCTTCTTTTTTTGCTGACCAGGCGCAAAAGCTTTTGCCGATCGGTGGCCGTAAACCTTTTTCGCCTGCCCGGGAGGCAATGATGACTTATGAGTATGCCTTGAAGAACGACACGAGAATAGTACGATCGAAATAAAGAATGCAATGAAAATCTGAAGGAGCTGACGTGCTTTCATAACGTAGGGATTTAGTTTATCACAATTCTCTTGGTTGTCACAATTCTCCTGCCTAAAATTGTTAAAACGAAGTTCATGAGAAAATTTATTGTTGTTTTGTTAATCGCCGTATGTTGTTTCAGTCGCCTAACTGCCCAAACAACCGAAGATTCTGTCAAAGCGGTGGTAAATCGATTGTTTGAAGGAATGAAATCCGCTAACCCTGACATTATGAAAGAAGTATTTGCAGATAGTGCAATTCTTCAAACTATCGCCAGAAGCAGGGAAGGAAAAATGGTTATCATGACCGATCATCCGTCCAAATTCATCCAGTCAGTCGGCTCGCTTAAGCCAGGTGCGGCGGATGAGCGCATTGAATTCGAAACTGTTCGCATCGACGGACCCCTTGCAATTGTATGGACTCCCTATCAGTTTTACTTCGATGGAAAGTTTAGCCATTGTGGCGTGAACTCGTTTCAACTTGTACGCCTGAATGGTCAATGGAAAATTCAGTATCTGATAGACACACGCAGGAGGACAGGATGTGAGGGCGGCCAAAAATAAACCGGCGCATTCATCATTTTCTAACCCGGTATTTCTTCATCACCTTGGGGCTATTGAAGTAATCGTTCAGTTCCTCTTCACTTAAGCCTCGTGCAATTTCAAGTGGAATGTCGATGAGCTGCACCTGGATCTGTTTAAGTTCTTCCTTCAGTTTGTTCGTTTTTCTTGCAATGTCTGGATCTCTCTCGCCAACCACCGCGTTGTCCTGGACCATGAATTCGAGGCGTTTAATTGAAGAACGAACTAATCCAGCCTGGTTTTGATCGAACACCTTGGGCGGAGCCACCGCTTCTTTGATAGGTACTAACGAAACCCCGACACTTGGAAGGATCTTCCCGGTCTTCTGAGTAGAAGAGTTATCGGAATAGTTTAGAATGGTCCCGGTGAGAGTTGTTGTGGAACTTGTTATATCAAAGCCCGTTCTGGTAGACTTCGTTCTCTTTACACTCTTATCAAGCTGAATGAATGTGTACTTCAGCTGGAGTACATAGGTCTGTATGTTACGGGTAATGAGTTTGTGCTCTTCCACTGCAAGGGGATAGTTCAACGCGTTCTTCACAATGATGGTCACGTTTGCAGTATCTCTGACCATAAAACGTGTTGTACCGACAAAACTCAATATAAGCGTACGTTGGTTGGGAGTTTTCTCGCCTGGGTTGTCACCTTCTTTTACAAAATCGAAGGCTGGGGACCATGTGAACACATCGTTACAGCCATTAACCTGTGAATAGTTTCTCAAAGGCGTGTTAGAAAAGAAAGTGATGTATTCAATTGGAAAACTTCCGTTCTCACATTGCACTCTGAAGCTTACCGTGTCACCCTCCTCGACTGTCAGAGTATTGTTTATCGATGGCTTGACGCGAGAGGGAATGATGTCAGTATTGTAAAACTGTATAACAAAGGTTGTGTCGACCCGTTCGGTTGGATCGTTGAGATTCTGCACCCCTACGGCAACCCGATACTCAGTGTCGTACTTAAGTTTGCCGGAAAGGAAATAAGACTTTTCGGGCTTGAAGGTAAGGGTACCATTGTCCTTATTAATGCGAAGGCCAATCGGCGAGTTTCGTAGAAACCAGTAGTAATTTTTTTGATCGCGGTTTATCTCGAGTTGGTAATTGAGCGCCGAATCTACATGTAAAGTGAAGTATGGATTCAGATTCTTGATACGCAATGTACTATCAACCACCACTACATGGGTTGTGTCATGTGCTGTTGGAATCGTGTCTGTTGCAGGCACCTGGGCTTTTGATGACAGGCTGACCGATAAAAGAAAGATCAAGATAAAAGCCGGATATGGACGGATCTGCGCTAATCTTCTCATGGTGGCCGAAGTTACAGCAAACGGCAGAAAAAATGCCATCTCCCTTGTTGGAGACGGCATTTTTAACCAAATTCAAATGACTGGACACAATTCACTTAGCTAATAGTGATTTCTTTCACCGTCGGCTTCAGCTCTTCTTTTTTCGGCAAAGACAGATAAAGGATCCCGTTCTCATATTTCGCAGAAACTTTTTCCGAGTCAACAGATTCATCAAGACTAAATACGCGCTTAAAAGAATTCAAATTAAATTCTCTCCGGATCAGCTTCCTGTTTTCATCTTTTGATTCCTTGCTGTCCAGGGCAATTGTCAACAAATCCTTTTCCACCGATATTTTAATGTCTTCTTTTGAATAACCTGGAACTTTCATTTCAAGAAGGTACTCGTTCTGTAATTCAAAAATATTGGTAGCGGGACCTTTTGTTGGTACAGACGCCTTGTCGAACACAAAGGGAAACAAGGAATCTGAAAGCGATGGATAACTTGCAGGATGTTTAAATGTTACTAGTGCCATGATATGGGTTTTTATGTTTTTTGTTTTCCTGGATGGTTCAAACAATATACCGATGCCGTTTTTACTGCTATTGAGGCAGTTGTGAAAGAATATATATGACAGACTGACACCTCGGGCGCGATGGCTGATGTCAAACAGGCGTTCAGAACGGTTAAAAAGTTTCGTAGATTTGCTTTTAATAAAGAACCAAACGTATGTATCCAGAACAGATAGTAATCCCAATGAAAGAAGAGCTGACAGAGAATGGCTTTTCTGAGTTGCTGACCGCTACAGATGTAGAAGGTCAGTTAAAGAAAGAAGGAACAACGCTGGTGATGATCAACTCAGTCTGCGGATGTTCTGCAGGCTCTGCCCGTCCCGGTGTATTAATGGCCGTTCATAATTCGTCCAAAAAACCTGATTATCTTACAACAAGCTTCGCCGGTTTTGATGTAGAGGCGGTTAACAAGATTCGTGAGAACCTGTTGCCTTACCCTCCTTCATCACCTGCGATCGCATTATTTAAGAATGGTGAGCTTGTACATTTCATTGAAAGGCATCAGATCGAAGGTCGGTCTGCACAAATGATCGCTCAAAACCTTATGTCTGCATTCGAAGAATATTGTGCTTAAGAATTTGCTGACTTGTTCAGCTTTGTTCATAGTGAAGACCCTCCTATTCCTGGGAGGGTATTTTTTTGTCGTTTCTTTCTTATCATTGCAATTCATTTTTTGAAACTTAAACGCGTTCATGTATCCTAACCTCTACTATGCTTTTCGCGATCTTTTTGGAGTAACTCTTCCCGGACTGCGTTTTATTAACTCATTTGGATTTTTTGTCGCCATTGCTTTCCTCGCTGGCGCGTGGGTGCTTACAAAGGAATTTAAAAGAAAGGAGAGAGAGGGTGTTTTCAAAGCTACAGACCAGCAAATTGTTGTTGGAGCTCCGGCATCGCTGAGCGAACTGATCAGCAATTTTGTGCTCGGATTTATTTTTGGATATAAGTTGGTTGGTTTATTTTTTCTTGACTCAAATGCTGCGGTGGACCCACAGGAGTTCGTTTTTTCATCACAGGGTAATTTACCTGCGGGAATTATTTTGGGATTGTTATTCGCAGGGATCCGGTGGTATGAAAAAAACAAGACCAAGCTGTCAAAACCAGAAAAAAGAACGATTCGGATCTGGCCACATGACAGGGTAGGAGACATTGTGGTATTTGCTGCGATATTTGGATTTCTCGGAGCGAAGATCTTTCATAACCTGGAGAACTGGAATGAATTTGTAAGAAATCCAGTTGAATCACTTCTTTCGTTCAGCGGCCTCACGTTCTACGGAGGTTTGATTTGTGCTGGTGCAGCGATCATTTATTATGCGCGAAAGCACAAAATTGGTTTAAGACATCTCGTTGATGCGTTTGCGCCAACGATGATGATTGCATATGCTATTGGCCGATTAGGCTGCCAGGTATCAGGCGACGGTGACTGGGGTATACTGAATAGTGCATACGTTTCAACTCCTGATGCTAAAATGGTAAGTTCTTCGCCGGAGAAATTCAGCCAGACACTACGCTTACACAGTGAGTTCTATACGAAATCCTTCCAGGTAGATACCGTAGCTCAGGTGCCATTTAGACATGTAGCTGCTCCTTCGTGGATGCCCGATTGGTTGGTTGCTTATAACTTTCCTCACAATGTCATTAATGAAGGGGTGAATATTGTCGACTGCAGAGATCAATATTGCACGCATCTGCCGATTCCGGTGTTTCCAACTGCTTTTTATGAAACCCTTATTTGCACCATATTGTTCCTGGTTTTATGGTTTCTTCGAAAGCGATTGGCCATACCCGGAGCATTGTTTGCGATATACTTGATTTTCAACGGTTTTGAAAGATTTTTGATTGAAAAGATCCGGGTTAACACAAAATATGACCTCTTCGGACTGCATCCAACCCAGGCAGAAATCATCTCCTTTATAATGATTCTTACAGGCTTGGGGCTTCTTGTGTACTTACGAAAAATGCACAAGTCACACGTTAAAGCGTGATCCTCCCGTTTAACGCCATTTTTTTCCACTCATCACAAACACACCTGGCTCTGTAACCTGGGCGGCGCTCTTGCGTCACATTCCCTCGAAAGCGATTATTTCCAGATATCACTATAATCCGCCTTCTGACACAATCCACTGTACCTTGTTTTACATAGTACCTACTTTTGGAATGTAAGCAGCTAAACAAAGTACTCAATCTACAAAACCTCGATAATGAAAAAGATTTACGTCCTGTTCGCAACGATTTTAGCGTTTGCGTTTACCAGCCAGGCTCAAACCAAAACCAACATTTCAGGCGCTATAGCCGATAAGTCCGAAAAGCCAGTTGTGGCTGCTACTGTTAGTTTATTGAAGCCCAAAGATTCATCCGTTATACGTGTGACTGCGTCAAACGAGTCGGGTCACTTCGTAGTTCGCGATGTGGTGTCAGGCGAGTACCTAGTTATGATTTCGGGCGTGGGGCTTCAAACCACTTATTCTGCTCCGTTCCTGGTTAATGGCGCTCCTGTTGAGTTGCCAAAATTTAAATTGGAAAATGCAACCAAGGACCTTAAGCAGGTAACAGTGGTAGGCCGCAAACCAATGATCGAACAAAAGATCGACAGAATGGTGGTTAATGTTGATGCAGCCGTGTCAAATACAGGTACCAATGCCCTGGAGGTTTTAGAAAAGTCCCCGGGTGTACAGGTTGACAAAGATGGTAATATCAGCCTGAAGGGAAAGCAGGGCGTCCTGATTCTCCTGGACGGCCGTCCTACTTATCTTTCCGGCCAGGAGCTGGCCAATATGCTTAAGGGAATGCAATCTTCACAACTCGACCAGATTGAGATCATGACAAACCCTCCGGCGAAATATGATGCTGCTGGTAATTCAGGGGTTATAAATATCAAGACAAAGAAAAATAAGATGAAAGGCACAAACGGAAACGTTACCGTTGGGGTATCGCAGGGTTCTTATTTTCGAACCAATGAAAGCCTATCACTGAATTACAGGAATAACAAAGTGAACATATTTTCCAGTTACAGTTTCGGATGGTCAAACTTCTTTCAACAGCTCGACATTCATCGTAAATATTTCGAAGACAATCATTCCTTAAGGGCAATATTCGATCAGAGAAGTTTGATGCTCATGTCGCGTCAGAATCACAATCTGAAGATCGGAATGGATTACACACTTACGAAAAAAACCACTTTGGGAGTTGTTGCATCAGGATTTTATAATCCGAGTGTAGAGAGAGGTTCTAACACGAGCTACCTTAAGAATCCTGAGTTCGTTACTGATTCCATTGTGCAGGCATCGTCGAGAAGTGAAGAGTTGTGGAAAAACGTTAGCTTGAATCTCAATGCGCGTCATCAGTTTGATTCCACAGGCCGTGAGATAACAGCGGACTTCGACTACATCATGTATGACGCATCGAGCTTGCAGGATTTTACGAATTCGACATACAATCCTAATTGGGTAAAAAAATATGATGAGCGTTTGAGAGGCGATCTACCGGTGGGCATCAATATATACACAGCTAAGGTTGATTACACTCATCCGTTGAAGAAGGAAGCCAAGCTTGAATTCGGGGTTAAAGCAAGCCATGTTGTTACGGAGAACCGCGCGAATTATTACGAGCTGATGAATCAAAACTGGGAAACTGATTACAGGAAAACAAACCATTTTGATTATAATGAAAATGTATATGCTGCCTACCTGAATTTCAACAAGCAGATAACGAAGAAATTTGGAGTACAGACCGGATTGAGATTTGAAAGCACTACTTACGAAGGCTTTCAGCACGGCAATCCAACCAGAGAAGACTCTTCTTTTCAAAGATCTTACAACAGTTGGTTCCCGACAGTATACTTAAGCTATAAGGCTGGCAAGCATCATCAGTTTGGTTTGAACGTTGGAAGAAGAATTGATCGCCCGGCATACCAGGACATGAACCCCTTTCTTTTCTTTCTGGATAAATACACTTACGGACAGGGAAATCCATACTTGAAGCCACAATACTCCAACAACATTGAATTCAGTCACATATTCAAGGAATTCCTGACCACTACACTCAACTATGGAATTACGAACGATATGTTTATTGAAACATTTGATCAGCCTGAACAGGTAGGTAATGAATATAATTACGCAACCATTGTGAGACAGGGTAATATTGGTCGAAGGGAGAATGCCGGTATTGCAGTGAATGTTCAAATGCCTGTTACCAAATGGTGGACTGCGATGATCTATTCAAACTATAATTACAGCAAATTCCGTGGACCCGTGAATGGTGAAATGGTAGTTGCAGAGGCAGGTAACCTGATGTTCAACGTAAATAACCAATTTAAATTCAATAAAGGCTGGAGTGCAGAAATCAGCGGATGGTATCGTTCCAAAGGAATTGAAGGACAGCTTACAATCGATCCCATGGGACAATTCAACGTGGGTGTAGCGCGTCAGATCTTAAAGAATAAGGGCACTATCAAACTGAATGTTCGCGATCTTTTCTATACACAACAGGCGAAAGGATATATGAAGTTTGAATCGACTGAAGCATCATTCCGCAACTCACGAGATTCGCGTGTACTGAACCTGACTTTCTCTTACCGCTTTGGTAAAGCCATGAACGGAAATGGAAGCCAAAGGAAAAAGGGTGGTGCGAACGAAGAACAAAATCGCGTTAAGGCCGAATAATTCAATCCCTCACTATATATAAAGGTGCCCCGGAAACGGGGCATTTTCGTTGGCATGGAAATTTAGTTTCATTGAGTGGATACAGGACAGATAACATAGAGTTGTCATAAAAAAAAGACCCATGAAAAAACTAATACTTGTTGCAATCGTACTCTGCTATATTGTAGGTTGTGGAGCTTCTTACATGATATGATCAAAGTCCCTGTTTGTGCAGGGACTTTTTCTTTTTCGTTTCTTACATTTGCTGGTAACCAGAACTTTCATTTATGCCTTCATTTGATATTGTTAGCAAAGTTGACGTACAGGCACTTGATAATGCTGTCAACGTTGTTCGAAAGGAGATTGTGAATCGGTTTGATTTCAAGGATTCTCCGGTATCGATCGAATTAAATAAAAAGGATTTTAACCTCGTAATTGAAACTGAGGACGACATGAAGATGCGTCAACTGATGGATGTGCTTATCAACCGTGCGCACAAGCAAGGTATTGCTCCAACTGCTTTTGACGTTTCAAAAGAAGCATATCCGAGCGGTAAGATCATCCGAAAAGAAGTTTCGGTTCGAAATGGCATTAAGCAGGAAGATGCTAAAAAGATCACCAAACTGATCAAAGAAAGCGGTCTTAAGGTGCAGGCGCAGATCCAGGACGATCTGATACGGGTGACCGGCAAGAAGATCGATGATCTTCAGGATGTTATAAAGTTATGCCAGCAGGCGGAACTCGAGCTGCCCCTGCAATACATCAACATGCGAAGCTAGTTCGGAGTAAATTTGGTAAAACGCCACGTGATGCCTAATTTTGCGACCTATTTTTTAACCGTCACGGCAAAATCCGTGCGACCTTTCAAATAAATAATATGAAAAAGGGCATCCATCCCGGTGGTTACCGGTTAGTAGTTTTTAAAGACATGAGTAACGGCAATACCTTCCTCAGCCGTTCAACAGCAGCAACCAGGGAGACTATTACGTGGGAAGATGGTAATGAATACCCCGTTGTGAAATTGGAGATTTCCAATACATCGCACCCATTCTTTACCGGACAGAAAGTATTGGTTGATACTGCTGGTCGTATCGACAAATTCAAGAAGCGTTACGAGAAGAAAAAATAGTTTTTCAACGCTCTAATATTATTTCCCCTCCATTGTGAGGGGATTTTTTTTGCAAGCATTGCCTTAGTTTTATACAATGCAGCAGATCCATTTAACCGAACAGATCAGCGATTCCATCGATTACAAACAGCAACTGTTTCCCTTTACTGCTACCAGGCACATGTCCGATATACGAGTGGGAATCCTCACCATTCGTGAGAAGTGGGAATATGTTGGGGCGGACGTTCTGGATCATGGCGAGCCGGGAGATAAAAAAATTGCTGCCAACCTCGTTCCATCAAACTACTTTTTGGAAAATTTCAGGTCTGGTATCCTTCCAGACGCTGAGGGTCAGCGAACGATCTCATTTCCCTGGGAGATATTTCAGTTGAATGATTGGGCAATCCGGCAGGACTACGAGCTTATAACCAACGGCAGGAAGTCTGAACCGATTCAGAAAGGCACATATGCAAACAACGAGTCGCAGATATTTATTGAAGAAGGTGCAAGTGTTGGATCGTGTTGGTTGAACGCATCGTCAGGCCCCATCTATATCGGACGCAATGCCGTAATAATGGATGGAACAATGATAATGGGACCCGTTGCGATCTGTGAGGGTGCTGTGATAAAAATGGGAACCAAAATATATGGAGCAACCACCATTGGCCCTCGTTGCGTTGCGGGCGGTGAAATAAAGAACTCAATGATGATGGGTTATTCCAATAAAGCGCATGACGGCTATCTTGGCGATTCCGTGCTGGGAGAGTGGTGCAATCTTGGCGCCGGCACTTCGAACTCCAATATGAAAAACACCGCTGGTGATGTTTCCATGTGGGTGCCATCGCTGAATGCCTCGAAAGTGGTGGGTAACAAATGTGGTTTAATTATGGGCGATTACAGTCGCGCGTCTATAAACACATCCTTCAACACAGGCACCATGGTGGGAGTGTGTGCGAATGTTTTTGGTTCGGGTCTTACACCCAAATACATTCCATCCTTTAGCTGGGGGACTGACGGGACCACTAAAGCGAGTATAGATAAAACCTTAGAACATATAACTAACTGGAAAAAATTGAAACAAAAGGAACTTACAGAACCTGAAGTTCAGGCATTGAGGCATATTTTTGCGCATTCAAAATTTTAATATTATGAGGAAACAAATCGCCGCAGCAAACTGGAAGATGAACTGTACTTATCACGAGGGTGAATTATTATTGAACGAGATCTTAGAAAACAATATAGAACTACAGGAACATCAGCGTGCGGTATTTGCTGTTCCTTTCCCATATCTCATAATGGCTAATGGCAAAGTTGGTTCAAGAAAGAACTATGCTGCTGCTGCCCAAAACTGTTCAAACCAGGAAAAAGGTGCTTACACGGGTGAAGTTTCAGTGGATATGCTTGCTTCAATCGACATCAATTATGTAGTCATTGGACACAGCGAGAGACGTGAATACTATCATGAAGACAATAAGTTTCTAGCTGAAAAAGTAGATCGTTGCCTGGCAAAAAACATCACCCCCATATTTTGTTGTGGCGAACCGTTGAATATTCGTGAAGAAGGAACTCAGAATTCATTTGTGGAAACACAACTTCGCGAATCACTCTTCCACCTAAGTGCAGAGCAGGTACAGAAGATTGTCATAGCCTACGAACCCATCTGGGCGATCGGTACAGGCCGCACTGCAAGTTCAGACCAGGCGCAAGAGATGCATGCTCATCTGCGCGCGGTTCTCGCTGCGCAATATGGACAGGAGGTTGCAAACAATATTTCAATTTTGTATGGAGGCAGTGTTAAAGCTTCCAATGCAGAGGAATTGTTCTCCAGGCCTGACGTCGATGGAGGACTTGTAGGTGGTGCTTCACTTGTGTCGACTGAATTTGCAGCTATTATGCGCGCACTTAAATAATACATTTATCGATATGGCCCTCCGAACTCTCTTTAAGAAAAACCTGTTCTGGAGGGCTTTTTATTTTGGCACTAATGTTTTATTAACCATAGTTCTCGCCAGATCCCTGAGTGCAGAGAACATTGGTTCACTCTATTTCGACATAGCCCTGATATCACTGTTTATACAGGTTGCAGGATTTAGCCTTGAATCTGGAATAGGGTACTATTCCGCAGGAAACAAGTTGAACCAATACCTGCTAGCTGCCATTGGTGTCATTTGGACAATTATTATTTCCTCTCTTGCATTATTGTTTTTTGGGTGGGATACGATCGCCAGTTTGAGCGCTACAAGGGATGGCATCGATACTCACCTTTTGGTGAGCTTTGTGTCCGGAAATTTGTTGTACAATTATTTTTCTTCCATGTACTATGGCAAGTTGAACTTCGAAACGCCTAATGTTGTTGGCGCAATAGTTCAGCTGCTGCTCTTTCTATTTATATTAGCCGGCCTGCTCGGATATAAGCCCTGGCAGCAACAGGATATCATCGTTAGCGCTTTTTTCTATTCCTTTCTGATCAAAGGTGTCTTACTTGCATTCTCATACCTCGCATTCTCAAAACGCTTAAAAAGTTCGGTACAAATTTCCCCGGCAGATATAAGGCATTTATTCAAATACAGTTTGATCGCATGGATAGCAAATACAGTCACGTTTCTGTTGTATCGACTCGACTATTATTTTGTCGAGCGTTTTTGTGAGAATGTTGCGCTTGGTAATTATACCCAGGTGACGCGGATTACACAACTATTACTTGTCATACCCGGAATAGTAGCCACCGTTGTCTTTCCACTTTCGTCTTCATCAAACGATTCAAAGCTGATGGGTCAAAAAGTATCGCAAGCTGCATTATTGCTATTTTATCTCAACATATTTATTTGCCTTTTCATTTGCATGACGGGCTATTGGTTGTTTCCCTACGTATTTGGAAATGATTTTGCATTGATGTACTCTCTATTTCTTTTGCTGATGCCGGGAGTGATCTTATATAGCTGCATCTTCCCCTTGACTGCACATTTTGCCGGCCAGAATCAAATACGTCATAATGTAATTGGTGCGTTTATCGGACTATGCATACTTACAACGCTTGATGTACTTTTTGTTCCGAAAGGCGGTGTGTACGCAGCAGCCATTATTAACAGCATCGCATATTCTGCCTCAGCTATGTATACACTTCATATATTCAAAAAGCAAAACAAAAATCTGTTTATTGACTTGTTCAGGTTTCCATTGCGTCAATTAAGAATCACACTTCGCAACTAATGCTTCAAGTCGCTTAACCAAAGTTTCGCTATTCTTAACGGCATCACATTTCTGCAGGTAGGTTTGCCTTGCATTGGTTTGCATCGCCTGGCGTGTAGATTCAGGGAGTGCATTAAATTCTTTAAGAGCTTCGGCCAATTGTAGTGAAGTGATGTTCGGCTCAAGCAAGACGCCGTTGTCCTTGTTTACTATCTCAGAAGTGCCGCCAACATTTGTAGCGATGACCGGAATGCCTGCGGCGAATGCTTCCATTATAGAAACAGGCACGCCTTCGGACTCACTAACATTTACAAATACATTGAACTGCTCACTTTCATAAATTGCCGGAATCTCTTCCTGGAAGAGGTAACCTTTGAAAATAGTGGTGATATGAGAATGGTTGAAGCGTTCACAAAATGCTTTCAAGCTCATCAATTCATTTCCATCGCCGATATGCATCCACAATGTTTGAAATCGTATGTGTTCAAGACTTTCTGCTAGCAACAGCAATCGTTTTACCGGCACGGCAGGAGAACATGTTACAATTTTCAGAACGTTGTTAGGAATATGATTTTGAGCAATGATGTCTTGAGATCGCCGGATGGCAAATTGAGGTGGCGCACCTAACCGTGCTAAAAATGTATCGTTGTCGATTCCAAGTGTCTCTTCCAGATACTTCAAACCATGATTGGAACAGGGGAGTAGAAGATCTGACTTATAGAGGACCTGCCTTTGGTAGGGTATGTACCCATAATTTTGTTCCAGGTATAGATCGAAGCCATGTAAACGAGTTGCCACTTTGAAGCGGCGATTTTTCAAAAAGGGAATCATCAATGCAGAGTGCCGGGCCCAAAAGAAGTACCATACCGTATCATCGTCAGACTCATCAGCGAGCCGCTTCAAAAAAGGATGGAAGTAAAGTGCTGCCGTATAATAGCTGTCGCGCACCCAGGAGGTAACATGATGTCGACTGAGAAAAACTTTTGTTGAAAAAAATTCTTTGAGAAAGTAGATGATCAACGGTGAAAACAAAGCCTGAAAGAATAATTTCAGGCGACTCACAAAATTCAAATCTGCTGTTAACGGCAATTTATAAGTGACCGATGCAATAGGCTTTATGAGCATTCTCTTATTTCCACCGTAGTAGAATGGCACAACTGTAACCTCATGGCCGCGTGCTACAAGCGCCTCCAACTCGATTGTCTTCCAGTGATCTGGCTGACCGTACGGATATGAATTGGTGAAGTAAAAAATCCTCATTACTGGGAAGTATTCGAAAATGACAATTTAATGGATAGAATGCCAAGATATCTGTTTTTCTTTTTTCCGTTGCTGACGCGCGTTTTATTACCTTTGCAGGCGCCTCGAAATGGCCATTGGAAACATGAAGAACATCAGGAATTTTTGCATTATCGCTCATATTGACCACGGGAAGAGCACTTTGGCCGACAGGTTACTGGAAGTTACTAAAACCATCACAGAGAGGCAGATGATGGACCAGGTATTGGATGATATGGATCTGGAGCGCGAGAAAGGTATTACCATTAAGAGTCACGCCATACAGATCAACTATCGTCATACAGATGGACAGGAATACATTCTTAATCTTATCGACACGCCCGGCCACGTTGATTTCAGCTATGAGGTAAGTCGCGCGCTAGCTGCTTGTGAAGGAGCCTTACTGTTGGTGGATGCGACCCAGGGAATCCAGGCACAAACTATTTCGAACCTATATCTCGCAATTGACAATGACCTGGAGATTATCCCGGTGGTGAACAAGATCGATATGGATGGTGCCATGATCGAAGAAGTAGAAGATCAAATCATTGAACTGATCGGTTGTAAACGTGAAGAGATTGTCCATGCAAGCGGGCGCACAGGGATCGGAGTTGATAATATTCTCAAGTCAATCATAGAACGTATACCTGCGCCTAAAGGTGATGAAACTGCACCTTTACAGGCACTGATATTTGACAGTGTATTTAATTCGTTCCGCGGGATCATCGTTTATTATCGCATTCTTCACGGCGTCATCCGGAAGGGCGATAAAGTAAAATTCGTATCAACAGGCCTTACTTATGATGCAGACGAAGTGGGAATTCTTAAACTTGCTTTGGATGCAAAGCAGGAAGTCAGGACGGGCGATGTTGGATACATCATCACGGGGATCAAGAATGCCAAAGAGGTTAAAGTAGGAGATACACTTACTGTTGCCTCAAATCCTGATCCCCAAATGATCCAGGGTTTTGAAGAAGTGAAACCGATGGTGTTTGCAGGAATTTTCCCTGTCAATACGGATGAATTCGAGGAGCTGCGCGAGTGCATGGACAAATTGCAATTGAATGACGCGTCGCTGACTTATGAGCTTGAAACATCACAAGCACTTGGCTTTGGTTTCCGATGCGGATTCCTTGGGATGTTGCATATGGAAATCATCCAGGAAAGGCTGGAAAGAGAGTTTAATCAAACGGTGATCACTACGGTGCCAAACGTAAGTTTCATCGCGTATACCACAAGAGGCGAGAAGCAAATCGTGAATAACCCCACTGAAATGCCTGATCCTACTCAGCTTGATCGCATCGAAGAGCCTTTCATCAAAGCGCAGATAATTACCAAGCCCGATTATATCGGTAACATTATGACCTTGTGTCTTGGCAAACGAGGCATTCTGATCAATCAAAGTTATCTGACCACTACCCGCGTCGAATTGATTTTTGAGATGCCTTTGACGGAAATAGTTTTTGATTTTTACGACAAATTAAAAAGTCAGACGCGTGGTTATGCCTCTTTTGATTATCATCCTATAGGGTACCGTGAAAGCGATATTGTCAAAATGGATATCCTTTTAAATGGAGAAAAAGTTGATGCCTTAAGCGCATTGATACATCGTGGTCGTGCACAGGATTTCGGACGTAAGCTCTGTGAAAAACTAAAAGAGCTGTTGCCGCGACAGCAATTCCAGATTGCCATACAGGCCGCAATAGGAGCGAAGGTTATTGCACGTGAGAACATTTCTGCTATGAGGAAGGATGTAACCGCAAAATGTTACGGTGGTGATATCAGTCGTAAACGAAAACTTCTCGAAAAGCAAAAAGAAGGAAAAAAGCGAATGAGACAGATCGGAAATGTTGAGGTGCCACAGGAAGCATTCCTCGCAGTACTAAAACTGGACGATTAATAAAAAGGGCAATCACTACTGGTTGCCCTTCTTCTTTTTCGATTTTTCAATATTCTTTTGCGAGGCGTCTTCAAGTGCCTGTTCATTGATGTTACCTTCTGCATCCCGAATGGTTGCATCTACTGGAAACTCACCGTCTCTTAATGCGAAGTCAAACACCTTATTGACGTGTACCCATTGGCCATTCTTCCATTTAAAACCCTCATAGTCACCATCTGGTATATATGTTTCCTTTTTTTGGGGTTCATCGGTCTCACTAATGAGGTGATCAAACACTATCATATCAAGGTTCGCATCATAATTAAATACCGTGTTCGCTTCCTTTTTATATTCAATGCTGAACCTTGATTGAACAGGGCGTTTTACTGAATCTTCAGCAAAAGAGATAACAGGGCCGCCAAACACTGGTTCACCTTTGGCATTGAAAGAGAGGACCTCCAGCCACTTTTTGTTACTGGCTATGCTGAAATCGTCAAACCCGAGCAGCGTATAAAACGCCTTTCCATTATGTTCTTTCCGAACGATCCGATAATAAATAGCTCCGATCCAGTTGTTCCGGGTACGCACTGAATCCATAGGGCGCGATGTGAACATGGATGCATCAAAAAGTGGATACAATTTTAATGATCCATCTGCCGTGCGCATTTGAATAGCGCCTTTCTGAAGGAAGACATATTCATCTTTCTTCAATTGCCATGTAAAAATTCTAAAGGCGCTATCGGGCGCATATAATTTCGAGACTGTTCTTAAAGAATCAAACGGATAGTGAAATGAATTCTTTGTCTGAAGTGCGCGCACTAAACCACGAACAAAATTACTGTCTGCCCTGAAACGGGTCATGGCATTCGTACCGTTGATCATGCTGTCGGCAAACCGCATAAGGGAATCTTCTTTCAATCTTATTTGGCGCCTCTGGTCCGGTTGGGCCATGAGTTGGGAACCCATAACTGTTAGCAACAGAATTAGAAGCGTTTGTTTGAGCCGCATAGAGTTTGAATTCATATGCCGCAAATGTCGGATTTCAGCTTATTGGTTTAGTGTTCGAGGTCAATTATTAACTACTTCTTATTGCAACAATTGAGTAAATAGTTACTCATTCGACGACCTAATTCTCCGGGTAAATCTTTAGAAACTGTTGTTGCCTCTGCATAACTAATTGGTGAGTAAGCGTTTAGTATGTGCTTTGAAAACTCTCTTCCACTTGTGCAGGGTTTTTTTATCAGTTTTGAAAAAACAGATCTATGTACAATCAGCAATATTTACCCGCCGAACAACCTATCGGTTCCAATGCCTTTGATCCGGCAAACGGAAATGTACATGTGAACGTTAGCAATTTCGAACGAATTGCCTCCGCAGCAATCGGCGCGTTCCTGGTTTTCAATTCTATCAAAAAAATCGGTCGCGCACCATTGCGTAGCATATCAAGAATTGCTGCCGGCGGCGCATTATTGTATCGTGGTGTCAGCGGCTATTGCCCTGTATATCACAAATTTGAAATCGACGGTAGCAAAACTGAGTCGGTGAATATTCGCACCAACCTGGTAGTAAATAAACCTAAGCACGAAGTGTATCATTTCTGGAGAAGGTTGGAAAACCTGCCACTGTTTATGAAACACCTTGTAAGTGTGACTGAATTGGATTCTCGCCGATCACATTGGGAAGCAAAGTTCCCCGAGGGCAACCCTATCACATTTAAGTGGGATGCAGAAATAGTGAAAGATGAGGAGGGTAGCCTACTATCGTGGAGATCACTTCCAGGTTCATCAATTGACAACGCCGGTAAGGTTGAATTCCGCGATGCGCTTGGAAACCGCGGAACTGAACTCAGAATAATGATCACTTATCGTCCTCCGGCAGGAAACATAGGGACAAATGTGGCGCGCTTGTTCAACCCGATATTTGAAAAACTGGTTCGGGAAGACGTACAAAATTTCAAAAGTTTCATAGACGCAGGTTCTATGTCTGCTGTCTAGCCTCAACGATCATTTGTGTAAACTCCGGTAGGTCTTTACACGAAAGGTCTATAAGCGGATGCGGGGATGTTATATCGGGTCTCGTCGTTCTGACATGCACGGTATACATGCCCGCATTTTTGCCAAATGACATATCACTCAGATTATTTCCCACCATGATCGATTTCCCCATCTCAATTGAAGGAAACCTTTTTTGGGCACGGAAAGCCATTCCCGGATTGGGCTTCCGGTCTTCATGATTATCGTCCAGTGATGAGCAGTAATAAATAGAATCGATCCTGCCGCCCGACTGTTTTATTTCATTCAACATCTGTTCATGAATAAGAGCAAGATCTTCATCAGTCATCAATCCTTTTCCAATTCCACGTTGGTTGGTTACCAATATGATGGCATCAAACAATTCTGATAATTGTTTAAGTGAGTCTTTGACTCCGGGAAGAAAAACAAACTCACTATAATCAAATACATAACTCGCTTCCTTTTCTACATTCAGCACTCCATCACGATCAAGGAATAAAGTCCAGGTATTATCAACTCTTGAAAGATCGAGCATATTATTTGTTGATTTGTTCGGGTATTTCTATTTGTGCGCGATCGTAATCTGAAGGAATGCCAATGTCGATAAAATACTTATCCTGGATGGATGCGCCAATCAATTGGTCTTTACAATAGACTTCAAGATATTCTTTCTCAAAGGAAAATTTTTCAGCAAAACGGTGCTTCCTTAGTTTCTCCGCGTTGGCGGCATAAACGCCGCAATTTATGAGCCCTTCATCGTAGTGTCTCTTTTCAAAAAAAGATTGAACCATATTGTTCGTGTCAATCTGAACTGCGCCGTACCGGTCGAAATTTATCATCGGCTTCAAAGTCAACGTACATTCTGTTTGTAACTTTTGGTGATCCGCAAATAGTAGAGCCAGATCTGCATCGTAGAATGTATCTCCGTTCAATATCAACACGTCTGCGGCTTTCACTTTTTCAAGGCATAGCATGATTGCGCCTCCTGTTCCCAGAGGTTCCTTTTCAATTACAAAGTCAAGGGCAACGCTGTTTATTCGCGACTGAAAATGATTTATAACAAAGTCGGCTTTGTACCCGAGCGAAAGTATGAAGCGTTCAATTCCTTTTTGCTCATATGCCTGGATAAGGTATTCGAGGAAAGGCTTTCCTGCAACTGGCGCCATGCATTTAGGAAGATCGGGAACTGCTTCCCGGAGCCTGGTACCTAATCCCCCAGCTAAAACAATTGCTTCACGGATCATGGGGTTTGAAAGTATTGTTCTTCCACAAGCTGGCATATGATGTGACCGAGCATGATGTGTGATTCCTGGATACGAGGAGTGTCTTTACTCGGAACGTTTATGAGATGGTCGCTCAGATCGCGCATCTTACCGCCGGTTTCGCCCGTGAAGCCAACGGTTACAATACCTTTTTCACGCGCTTTCTCAAACGCCTTAATAATGTTTCCGGAATTTCCTGAAGTGGAAAGTCCAACAAGAAAATCTCCTTTGTTTCCTATGCCGTTGATCAAACGTGCGTACACAACATCATAGCTGTAATCGTTAGCCACAGCAGTCATGTATGACGTATTGCAGTGCAGTGCTTCTGCTGGCAGCGCATCACGATCGATATAAAATCTTCCTGAGAATTCTGCAGCCAGATGTTGTGCATCTGCCGCACTGCCGCCATTGCCGCAGAAATATATTCGGTTGCCGTTTTTCAAAGCCTCGACCATCTGCTTTGCAATTGCCTGAGTTGTATTCAGCAATTCTTCATCGCGGAGGATCGCGGATTTTACGTCTATTGACGATTGGATAATTTCCCTGACCTTATTCGACATATGCTTTGTATTAAACTATCGTATTAAATGCTCCAGCTGGTGAGTCCATGATCAACAAACTGGTAATTTCTGCTCACACCACCAAAAGAAGACAATGCTTCTTTTACCTGGTATTTTGTGTTCTCGGGGCAATAGAATATCATGAAGCCGCCGCCACCGGCACCGGAGATCTTTCCTCCTGTGGCTCCTGCCTTACGAGCTGTTGAATAGATATCTTCCATTAAGCTGTTGGATATCCCTTCTGCCATTTTGCGTTTTTGTTGAAAGCCGAAATCAAGTATCTCACCGATCTCATGAATCCTTCCTTTCAGCAAAGCTTCCTTCATCATTTGGGCCTGTTGCTTTAGCTGATGCATCGCTTCAATGGAACTTCCCTGTTTATTCACTACGTTCTGACTTTGCTTCTCGATGATTTTGGCTGATTCCCGACTTGTTGCAGTATAATACAACAGCAAATTGTTTTCAAGTTCAAACAGGTATTGCTGTCGTATCCGAAGTGGATTTACAATTACTTTGTCATCCGACATGAATTCCATGAAATTCACACCGCCGAAAGTTGCAGCATATTGATCCTGTCTGCCACCAGCCATCTTCAATTTCTTTCTTTCGATCTCGTATGCCATATGAGCGATGTCGTATTCTCCTAATGGTAATTTATGCATTTCTGCAAAAGCACCGATTATAGCTACAACAAGGGTGGAAGAGGTTCCCAGCCCGGAGCCTGCTGGCGCATCTACAAATGTTGACAACCGAAACCCGTTTGCCGGCAGATTATATAGCTCTTGTAGGTGGTTGAAAACGCCTTTCAACAAATCAAGTTTACCATTGACGGGCAGCATAGAAGACCATTCGAATGACTCTGTCTCATTTCTGTCAACAGCATGCAAATGAATTTTATAATCGTCGATTGGTTGAATGTTGGCGTAAGCGTAGAGAGATACGGTTGCATTAAGGATTGCACCGCCGTACAGGTCGCAATAAGGGCTTACATCAGTACCCCCGCCGGCGAGCCCGATTCTCAGGGGAGCTTTGCTTCTATGGATCATCTTACTCTATTGGTTTTCCATGCAACGTCAAAGAGTGCTTCGGTTAGTTTACTCCAGGAATATTGCTGTTTTTCGCTGCGAA
This sequence comes from Bacteroidota bacterium, assembly GCA_023437225.1. GTDB lineage: Bacteria > Bacteroidota > Bacteroidia > Chitinophagales > Chitinophagaceae > Flavitalea. The sequence goes on from JAEZGS010000017.1 coordinate 230,325, forward strand.
GATGCGCAATAAAAAAGTCCTGACCTAATTCGTAGAACCGCTGAATAGCCTCTGCAAGTGACGCAGGATCAGGTTCCGCAACAATACCGACTTTCAAATGCGGAACGAGGGCAGGAAGCCCTCCTACGTTGGTAACGATCATTGGTCGTTCAAAATGGTAGGCCAGGGGAGTGACCCCTGATTGAGTGGCGTTTCGGTAAGGTTGCAGCACAACATCGGCAGCGCATAAGTAATATTTTACATCTTCGTCCGGTATGAAGTGGGTATGTAATATAACATCATCTTTTATTCCCAGATGGGTGATAAGATCATGATATGTTTGAGCGTCTTCATAAAATTCACCTGCTACCAACAATTTGGGCATGGGTTGGTTCTTCTCCGATAGATCATCTTTGAGTTTTGCAAGCGCCTCGAACAGGATGTCAAGTCCCTTATATTTTCGAATGAAACCAAAAAAAAGTATGATTCGATCGGTTGAAGGAAGTGCAAGCTTTATCCTTGCGTCTTTCATTGATATCGCTTCACCAAAATTATCGTAGAGCGGGTGCAATACCTGTTGTGCCGGCTTTTCGCTGAACCTGCGCAGGTCGTTCATCACTTTGTCGCTCATTGTTACAAATCCGTCGCATGCTCCTAAAAAATACCTGGTGAATTGCGTATCGCCGGGACGCTTTTCGTGTGGAATCACATTGTCAGTTATTGCAACTATCCGGGTATGTTTATTCATTCGTACCCGTCGCAAGATCGTTCCTAGTGCCGGTCCCATAAAAGGCAGCCAATAACGAACCACGATAAGATCGGGCCTGGCCCTGCGTAATTCATTGCCAACTCTGATCCAGTTAAATGGATTTATGGAATTAATGATGGTTCGGATTTTTATTCCCAGCGGAGCAGGTCCTTTTGAGAATTGAGAGGTACCTGGAAACAGGAATGAGGGATATTGCAACGAAAAGGAATAGATCGTGCAATCATGTCCCTGGTCCGAAAACTCTTTGGCGAGGCGTTGGTTGAAAGTAGCAAGCCCACCGCGTAAGGGATGGGCTGGTCCGATTATCACAATTTTTTTCATCTCAACTCGGCCTGTTGCAAGCCGATCTTTTTTTCGATATGATAATGATTACGCGTAGGCGAATTTCTTGTTATCAACTCTGCAAGAAATCCGGTGACAAAAAGTTGCGTTCCCATAATCATTGCAAGGATAGCAAAGAAGAATAGAGGTCGTTGCGTTAAACCTGTAATGTCGAAAACAAATTTCGAGATCGTCAGATACAGGAAAATGGTGAAGCCTATCACGAAAAACAAGGTTCCCCAAAGGCCGAAAAAGTGCATAGGGCGTTTTCCGAACTTGCCCACGAACATAATGGATGCGAGATCCAGAAAACCGTTAATAAAACGTTCGAGCCCAAACTTCGACTGGCCATATTTCCTGGCCTGATGTACAACCACTTTTTCGCCAATCTTCCTAAAGCCAGCCCACTTAGCGATCAACGGTATGTACCGATGCATTTCACCGTAAACTTCAATATTTTTTACAACCTTACTACGATAAGCTTTAAGTCCACAATTGAAGTCATGCAGGTAAATTCCCGAGGCTTTCGTGGTTACCCAGTTAAAAAATTTTGAGGGAAGCGTTTTGCTAATCGGATCGTGCCGCGTTTTTTTCCAGCCGCTGACAAGGTCAAAGCGTTCGTCCAGGATCATTGACATTAGTCCGGGGATTTCATCAGGACTGTCCTGCAAATCAGCATCCATGGTGATAACCACTTTGCCTGAAGTTTCTTTGAAGCCTTCATTTAATGCGGCTGATTTACCGTAGTTTCTTTGAAAGCGAATACCCTTGATCTGTGGATTGGCATTTGCGAGTTGCTCTACGACTTCCCACGAATTGTCTGTGCTGCCATCGTCGACAAGAATAACTTCATACGAAATATCGTTCTCGAGAGCAACACGATGTATCCATGCAGTTAATTCCGGCAGGGATTCTTCTTCATTATATAAAGGAACTACTACGGATAAGTCCATCCTAGCTTTGATTGAATGAATTGTCAAATTCAGGTTTGTTACGTTTAACGATCGCTGCAATGATCAATGAAACAATAAAGAAAACTATACACCATATACCATATCCAAGCATTGCATTCTTCAACGAATGAGGATTGTCTTGCATGGCAACATTCAGTTGTTTATCGATCTGTTCGTCAGAAGCGCCAAAACGCTTCATCATTTGCTCCATTTTATCGTAGGTGGCCTGTGTAAGCGCATCACGAAAGCCAGTGTCGATGTAATTCATCAGTATATAATTGAACAACACCTGCATGAGGAACGCGATGGCAAATACTGTGAACGTAATTTTCAAAGCATCTGCAAAAGGAAGGAATCCTCCATTCGCCTTTCGCTTTTTTAATGGGGCAAGTACTGCAAAGACGATCACTATTACATACGACAGGTATGCAAATCCTCCAATGAAAAAGTCAACCCCACCCAGGTAAAGCAATACGGTGAATACGATCAATGACAGGCCGGCAATAAGTCCGTATGATACGCCTGGATTCGAAGTTTGATTACTCATAGCTTTTGGTTTTGTTGAAGATAATGTTTGGTGCCGTTGATGATTCCCAAAATACTACCGGGCAGCTCCATACCAAAGTATGGACTGTTTCCCGAACGGGATCTGTTGGACTTTATATCGAACGATGTGCTAAGTTTTGAAGAGAAGATCGTTAATATTGCTGCCTGGTTGATGTTTATTGTTGGCTGCGGCAGGCCGAAAATCTTTCTTGGATTGATGCTCAGCAATTCGACCATGCGCGCGTCGGAGAGTTCAGGGATGGCTGCTTTTACTACGTGGAAGGTATTCTGCAATTGGATCATGCCATTTTTGGAATACTCAAACTCCAGTACCTTACTATCATATTCGTGCGGCATATGATGTGATGCGATCACATCAATGGTTCCATCAAGCACCGCTTTCTGCAGTTCCTTCCTGGCATTGATCGATCTGAAAGGAGGATAAACTTTTAAGTTGGTATCGTACTGCATCAGGTCTTCTTCAGAAAACATCAGGTGATGAGGTGTAACCGAACAGGTGACATCAAGACCCGCATCTTTCGCCCTTCTTATGTATTCAAGCGATTTAGGTGACGATATTCCTGTGAAATGTAATCTTGACTCTGCGTATCGGACAAGCTTGATATCGCGCGCTACCATTAATTCTTCAGCAATAACAGGTTTGCCAGGCAAGCCAAGTTGCGTTGAAACAATTCCTTCATTCATTACACCCGAACTTCCCAGTGAGCGGTCATCCGCTATTTGAATGATTACGCCGTCGAACGATCGCACATACTGCAACGCTTTGAGCAGAATGCCTGATGACTGAACCGGGTTGATGCCATCGGTAAAAGCGATCGCACCACTGGCATGCATATCGTACATTTCTGCAAGATCTTTTCCTTCACAACCTTTGGAGATCCCCCCCAGCGGGAAAATATTAACCGGCAAATTCGCGGAACGGCTTCTAATGTATTCAACCTGCGTTTTAGTGTCAACTGCAGGTTTGGTATTTGGAATGGTGAATACGTCAGTATAACCACCGGCGGCAGCAGCTGCCGCGCCTGTTTCGAGAGTCTCTTTATATTCGTAACCCGGGTCGCCAAAGTTGCTGAAAACATCTACCCACCCCGGCGAAACACTTAATGCCATTCCATTGACAATAGCGGCGCCTTCTTCCTGGATTGAGTCTTCCATTTCCACTATTACGCCATTTTCAATAAGAATGTCAAGCCTTTGATTGTTCAGAGGAGAGTTGGGATCGACGATCTGTGCCTGTTGAATGAGAAATTTCATCTAAAAAAAGTTGAGCGAAGATAACAGATGTTCACCTTTCTATCAATTCAAAAAAAACCTTACTCTTGCATTTCATACCCTAAACCTAAACATGAAATTAGTAAAAGCCCTGATGCTCCTGGTAGCATCGTTTGCAACCCTGCTTTCGGTTGCACAGAAAAAATCGACTCCCGGTTATTATGTATCCTTAAGTAACGACACAGTTAAAGGCGTGTTTCCCGCATACAGCGAATGGACAAAAAGCCCTTCCAATGTAGAGTTTCAGCCGTTGAACGGTAATTCTTTAACGCTGACGAGCAGTAATTGTGAGCGTTTTGTTGTAGAAGGATTCGATGAGTATGTCGCATACAATGGCAACAGACTTACGAATCCAATTGACGATTACGAATTGATCAATAGCAAAGGGGTTGGAGTTGGTGAAGACCGCCATCAGGAAATACATTCATTTCTCCGCCTGCTTTCAAAAGGTCCGTCACATGAGTTGTATGCGTTCACTGATGATGAACGTGTAAACTTTTATGTTAGAAAGGGCAACAGTGAAATATGGGAGCTTCGATATAAAAAATACTATGATATGGATCGGGTTCATGAAATTGCTGATTATCGCCAGCAATTAAGCAACCTGTTTACAGAACAGATCGATAAACGCAGGCTTTCTGGTTCTGTACAATCCATGAGGTATTCAGATGATGCATTGATTCGTTTTTTCACAAAGCTTGACCCTGTGGAAAGGGATGCACCTGTTGTGAAGAAACGGGCAAGCTGGATTGTTGGCGCTGGTGTTTCAGTTAATAGTGTCCGCCTAAGGTCAAAGGAATCGATGGGTTCCATAGCTACAAGCTACAAATCGAAGATTTCTCCACTTGTGTCTGTTGCTTATATGGTTCCACTTGGACGAAACTTTGATCGTTGGTTCCTGATGCCGCAATTAAAACTTTTTCAATATGAGGCCAGTGGTGAATTCACTAACGCAACTTCAGTGAAAAATACGACGTTCAGGTCCGATCTTGTAATGGGTGTTGATTTAAATCTTGGAGTGCATGTGTTAAACATGGAGAACTTCAAAGTGCACGTTGCGGCGGGAGCAGGATTGCTTGTTTTAAACAATAATAAGCAACACGACGTGAGGACATACATTTATGGTGAAGTAAAGAATGAAGAGTTTCAAATGGCAGCGAACACCTTTGCCTATAATTTTTCTGTGGGTGCTACGATCACTAAGCGATTTATGCTGATGGCTGCATACCAGGGACCAACACCTGTTGCCGAATTTACCGGCTACCGGCCACAACTTTCTGCCATGCAGGTAACGGCTGCATATAAGTTGAAATATTGATGCTAATGGAAGTGAGCAGATCACCTGCATGTATAATACAAAAAGGATGAAGAAGATTGATATTTGAAACAATCATACTTCATCCTTTTTTTGTCGGGTGGACTGGATTCGAACCAGCGACCCCTTGCACCCCATACAAGTGCGCTACCGGGCTGCGCCACCACCCGAAACTGTGCACTCAATGCACTGTCAAAACGAGGACGCAAATCTAGGAAAAATAGTTATGCAATTTGTAGAAAGATGAAAATACATGACGCTACTTCTCAAGGAAGACACGTCATAATATTTTGTGTAAAATAAAGGGAATAAGAATGTCGGGATGACTGGATTCGAACCAGCGGCCTCTTCGTCCCGAACGAAGCGCGCTACCGGGCTGCGCTACATCCCGAATGACATACAAATGTACTTACAGTTTTGATTGTAACTACCGTTTGAAATAAATTTCATTGCGTGCTGTAACCGCGGGTTATTAATGTGAGTCATAACGCGAAAAAATATGAGAATACTATTAATTATTTCGCTGGTATTTCCACTTATTACCCGCGCGCAGACAATCGAACAAAAAGCGGATGCGCTGATGACCGCATATGCCGCAAATAAGAAATTCAGTGGCGTAGTGTTGATCGCAAAAGATGATTCGATCCTCTTTCAAAAAGCATATGGATATGCGGATCAACAAGCAAACATTCCAAACGAACTGTCGACTGAATTCAGAATTGCATCGTTATCAAAGATGTTCACGTCAACGGCTATCATGCAGCTCGCCGAAGCTGGAAAGTTGAGCATTGAAGATCCGGTTTCCCTATACTTCAACAAAATTCCGAATGGAAGTGAAGTGCGCATTAAGCATCTGCTAAGCCACACATCCGGCATAAATGGTTCACCCGCGGAGAATAACGGTGATCTGCAAAAAACGGTTGCGAGTTTTGTTAGCAACAAACCAGCTTTCGCGCCTGGAGAAAAGTTTCAATACAACAATTTCAATTATGTCCTTTTGAGTTACATAGTCGAGAAAGTTTCAAAGATGTCTTTGCAGGATTACGTACACAAGCATATTTTATCGCCGTTGCAATTGGAGCACACAGGATTTGACCAACATTCGCGGGCTTCTAAGTTCAAATCAAACGGATACATTACAGACCCAAAAACCGGGTTGCCAATGCAGGCAACGGATGAACAGATTGCCCGTGCTTATGGTGCAGGTGCAATGTATTCGAACATCCATGATCTTTTCAAATGGAGCCAAGCCGTTTCATCGCATAAGATATTATCAAAGCGTGCACAAGACCAGGCGATATCTGTATTCAATAATAACTATGGGTTTGGTTGGATGAGAAGCGGCGAAGGGCTTGAAGAACAGGTAGGTCATACCGGAATGATTCGTGGATTCATCGCAAATTTTATGAAGTTTCCAAATTCAGGCTACACCATAATTTTTCTGTCAAACTACCAGGACATTAACGGCAGCCAGTTAAGTGATGATCTGAAAGCGGTAGTATTCAATAAACAATACTCGCTGCCGGTTCAAAAAAAGGTGGCCCAACTTGATGATAAAATATTATCCCAGTATGTAGGTGAATACAAACTGGACAATGGATTTACTATTCACATCTCTCTTCAGGATAATAAGCTATTTGCATTGGCACAAGGCGATGCTGAAAAGATCGAACTGACGCCTGAATCGAACAACAAATTTTTTCTTAAGGGACCTGAAACTGAAATTGAATTCCTCACCGAAAACAACGCCGTCACACATATGTTCGTGAATATGCAGGGCGGAATGAAATTCAAAAAGGTTGCAGCCAGGTGAGTTAAGGTTTCTTCGAGGCAAGTCGATCCACCTCGTCAAACATTGCAAGGAATGCAGCAGTAGTGGTCTCTTCCTGCGGTCCGTTAAATCCGGCCTTCTTCCTGGAGTAATATTCCTGGAAGAAACTGCCGGGCGGAGCCCACACTGTTTCCATCACGCCCAAAAATTTGTTTCTCATTTCTTTCGTTGAACCGGTACGAAACTGATGCATATCACGAACCTGCTGCCTTGCCACATCGCCTTTTCGCCATGAGCAGGTAATAACGTTTAGACCTTTCGATGCAAATAATACTGCAGTCTTGTCGGGCCTTTCATAATGCCAGTCGCAAATCACCACATCTTTAGAAATCAAATCGATTGCTCTGTGCGTGTCGTTGAAACTTGCTTCCCACATGCCAATGCCGGTGGCACGTCCATCGATCAATCGATCGCCCCAGATATACAAATCGCGGCCTCGCATACGAAGGTGATCACGAATACGGTTTACTTCCTGTGCAAAGAGTACTGATTTATCAAGTCCCTTACAGCGTGGACACTTGTCATCTCCAATATAAAACACTTCGTCCATGCCCGCATGAAAAGCATCCGCTTCAAAGACCTCGCATATTTCATCAACGAGCGCAAAAACAATTTTGTGTACATCAGGATGAAGAGGGCAGTAGCTCTTGCAATACAAACCGTCCTCATTCGGCCACTTATAGTTTTCCGGAATTTTCACGTGAGGCGTTTCATCGAACTGTGGATATACCTGTAAGAGCCTGCCCAACTGATTTGCCCACGATTGATGCCCCAATAAATTGATCTGAGGAATGATGCGAATGCCATTTTTCTTACAGGCTTCGGAAATCTTTTTTACTTGCACCGTATTGAGGGCATTTGCCTGAGCCAGTTCAGGATGCGACTTATATTGATAATTATAGTCGATACGCAGTATCAGTTGATTGATTTTGCGTGGAGCCAGTTCAGTGACAATAAAATTAACGAAAGAGTCGAGGTTGTTGGGCGATGGAGCAGCAATTGCAAATGCACGCACCGGTATCAACGAATCCAGCATCTGGCTTTTAACACAGAGTGAACTTAACGACAGTAGGACTGCACAAAAAACATATTGAAATGAGCGTTTCATAACGTACTTTAATTGTTCGGTTAAACTACGAAAAATACGAACAAGGCTGTTTCTCAGAAGCTGGTAAGTAAGTCAACAACACTTTCGGGGTAATTTTCCGGGGAATTACAATAAGAATTTAAAAAACTCGTTTCGCGAAAATCCGGTACTTCGAAATGAACCCGGAATAATAATTGCTTAGCTATCGCAATCCGTTCCTATAAAAATCCGCATTTAACTTTGAAACATACACTATGCGGCTTTTCTTACTGATCCTTTTCTTCTGCCCTGTGCTGGTTTTTTCCCAAAGCAGGCTTTCTATTACCGCTTTTGGAGGAGTATCTAATTACCACGGCGATCTCCAGCCTAAAAGAATTTCTTTTGCCCAATCAAACTTTGCAGGCGGCCTGGGACTTCAATATGAACTGTCTCCGCGGCTCGCCCTTAGGGGAGAATTAAGAATCGGTCATGTTGAAGCCCACGATTCGTTGAATCCTCCAACGCTTCGCAGCAGGAACCTTCATTTCCGTTCCCGCATCTACGAAGCAAGCGGTCTCATTCAATATAGCTTTGGCGATATCATGGAAAAGCCATTGGTTCCTTACGTCTTTGCTGGTCTTGCAATCTATCATTTCAGTCCTTATACATATGCTCCTAATGGTAAGAAAGTTTTCCTTCAACCGCTAAGCACTGAAGGGCAGGGGTTACCTCAATATCCTAACAGGAAAAAGTATTCTCTCGACCAGCTGGCAATACCTTTTGGCTTTGGTGCCCGTTATGCCGTCAATGAAAAAATCACGCTTGGTTTCGAGATCGGTCTGAGAAAACTATTTACCGATTATCTTGATGATGTATCAACAACATATGTGGATGACCTTATCCTACTCGCCGAGAAAGGACAAAGGGCAGTAGATTATTCTTACAGGGGTGATGAGTTGAAAGACGGTCTTCCGAATTACCCGCCGGCGGGTTGGATACGTGGTGGTAAACATAAAGACTGGTATTATTTCACCGGCATACATGTCACGTATCGAATATTCAATATTGGATACCGCAACGCCTCATTTGGTGGCGGAAGTTTCAATAGAAAACAAATGGATTGTCCAAAGTTCTAGACAATCCATTCATTCGTCGCCCTAAGCCTTTAATTTTTTTTGATAACTACCCGTTGCCCGTCTTCGAGCAATATCTTGTCGAAAAATTCTTTAACCTCTGCATATTTTGCTGCAGGTATGTGATGCTCAATTATTTCGAGCCTGGCGATGGTTGAAACAGTCTTTGTATCGGCATTGAAAACATATCTTGTTTTGTACCGCGCGAAGTCACAATCCAATTCTTTGGCTGAAGGCAAAGCATCAATTGTATACCCTTCGGGCAGGATATAATTGGTCGTATCAATTAACAACATAGGCTCGCTAAAATAATAATCCATCTTGCGGTTTTTTGCGTCCGGTAGTTTTTTTGACCAGAACGCGTAAAGCCGCGGAGCAAGAAACATCTTTGAACCCACCATAAACTCCGGAACCTTTTCATATGTTGCATGTAGCGATGTAACATGAACGGCTGGTTTATCCGGGAATGTAATGGTGAATTCGTCAGGCTGCTTCAGCTTCCAGTTCAACACTACATACGCTTTGATATCATCTCCTTTTTCATTCTTCACTGCTTCCATGATCTCGCGAAAGCTTCCCGAGGTGCGAATACTTTGAGTGAGCTCACCGGCACCATCGGATTCCAGCCGGATCCAAGTGGTTCTATCAGCAGCATTGTTAAAAGAACGACTCGTCGGAGTATTTACAAGAACACCGCCGTCCTCAGTGACCAGCAAAGCACGTCGGTTTTCAGTGAAAGCTCCCAATACTGCAAACTCAGAAGTCTTACTTGTGCATTCAAGCCATAAAGTGTCTTTGTTGTTGGGAACGCAAAGGATCATGTGATTCATCATTTGCACGGGGAATTCCGGATCCATCGAAGATCTGTTGGCTCCTGCATTGATCACGGCGAGGTGACTATTAATGTTAACAGCTTTCAAAGCTGCCTTCATGTAATTGCTTAATGACTTACAATCTCCATATTTTTTCTTGTCGGTGAAATCAGCTGTAAAAGACTGAAACCCTCCAATTCCAAGTTGAATGCTTACATAGCGGAAATTCTGTTGCAGGTATTCATAGATACGTCGCACTTTTTCACGATCATCGGCAGCATCGCTTACAAGCGCTCTAAACATCTGTACTTTATCTTCGGGCAACTGATCGCGGCCTTTATTGAGGTCATAAACAAAACGGCCGAACTCCTTCCATGAGCTGAGATCACCGGAATAATTGTAGTGTCTGAACTTGTTTGGCGCTAACACTACTCTTGGAAACTTCGATGGATCATTCAACGATCCTTCTTCGTGTTCAAATGAAGGCATGTTGGAAACCCTCCAGGTATAGATCTTCTTTTGACCCTCTTCTGTGATTACAGGTTTTATGTCGGTGTTTTGCGCCTTGAAACGCAGATCAAGATCTTTAGGAACCTTCGCAACAAACGTAGAATTCTCCACTTTCTCGCCTGGCGACGCGATGTTGAAGGCAGGGTAAAAAAGGGTTCCTTTAGATTTGTTTTCGAACTTGTATTCGACGATCACAGGATATCTTGTTACTGGAACTCGAAAAAACAATAGAAAGTTGTCGTCTATCAAACCATCACCCACAGCATAGGACTGGATGTCTTTTTTCCGGTACTTAGCAACGCTCGAACCAGTTGCGTCAAATACATTGATCTCAATGTTGTCAACTGATTCCGTTGGGTCAATGTATTCCTGGAAATACAAAGCACGTTGGCCGTTCTCATTCATCACTACGTAACGCTGGTGCGTTTTTACCGTAACGCGATCTTCTGACTCGACGTCCATAACAATGCTTTCAAATTGCTTGATCAAGGATGCTTTTTCTTCCATTGCATTCAGCTGTGTCGCTGCAATAGCTTGTGCTTCGGTTTGAATCGTGGCAATAAGAAAGGTCAGAAGAAGAATATACTGGTTCATTTTATTTCTTTTTCAAAACAATTGGTTCAGCTAACAATTCAGACATCTTTTTATAAAACGCGTAGACATCAGGATATTCAGTACTCAGGTATAAGCCCTGGCCTGTCTGAAAACGCAATCTGCATATGAGTTCGTTGCCTTCAGAATTTTTTTCAATCTGTCTCTGAAAACTGATCGTCTTATCTGAGTTAACGATCTGGATCGGTTTTGGCAGCGCATCAATTGTATAACCATTGGGTACGACGATTTTGATCGATGAACTGATACTTTGCCTCGCACCGAAATTAATGTTGCTAAAGCGCGTCTTTTCAATGAAAGGATTTTGAGACATTCCACTGAAGATTGTAGGATTGATGAAATAATATCCATTATTCTCAACAAGCTGATCTGTAAACCTGAAATTTTGCATGTATGGAAGTGAATCGGACAGTTCGTTTACGCTTTCGAAGTCATGAACATCTCCATTCTTAAGAGATGTTTTGAAATTAGATTCGATGAACGATTTGTGATTAGCCTTATATGCCTGTAAATTTCGATGTCGTGCATAATCCAGGTAGCTGACATATGCTTCACCTTCAAGTTTGCCGTCTTTAATTGTGACGTTTGACGCAAGAGTTCGTTGGTAAGCGGTTTTGACATCCTGCACAACCATTATCCCTCCGTCTCGTTTCTTTATCAACAGGGCGTTAGTATTCAAAATGCTTTCAGGTATAAGGGCAAGTGTTGAATATTTGTCTGAGGCGTCGAGGTAATAATTGGTGCCGTTAATGTTAACGAATGCAACTACCTTATTGAACTGGTCCACGAAAGGTTGATTGGTTACCACAACACCATGTGAACGTTCACTTACCAGCATAGGGTGTGCATCAAGATTCAATTGTTGCAGCAGGTTTACCAGGGCAAGATTCATGTCCGCGCTCGAGCCTGTCTTTTTTGTCCAGGCGTCTTTAACACTCTCTGAGTACCTGGCATCATATCCATTCCATACCATTTGCATTTTCACATGTTCAAATGCCAATTGCATTTTCCGATACTCATCCTGCGAAGCACACATTTTTACAAAGTCGTCCGTTCCTGAAAGCCTTTTATTAAGCTGCCCGCCAAAGCTATTATTGTTCAACAATTCCTTGATCACTTCCGCCCATGTGCTCATATACTTTCTCTTTCCGTACGCAGAACCACCGACTGCAGAAAGCTGAAAATCGATGTGTTGCAAATAGTCCTTTCGTGCGTCCATATATGGTTCATCCTTCAATCCAGGGATGTTATTCATCGAGAAAAATACTTCGCCGGTGGAAGTATTACTTTGTACATCAACTTTCAACATGGGTGACACGTATGCAACATATGAGAATTCTACGTTTGGCAAAACCTGAAGATTGTAGGTGCTGCGTATTGTTGGAATTTCCCGTTGAAAAAACCAATTCTCCAATCCGCCGAAATGCTCCATGATACTGGTGTACTTATATTCCAGTATGCTTCCTATTGTAGCTTTAGGAAAGGAGAACTTTACATTTCCGAGATAGCGACTCGTTTTTTCATTGAAGATAGACTTGCGATCGACAGCAGCAATCTCGATTTCTCCATTATCTTTCCTGTTGATCGTCATCGCTTCGAGATATGCGATCTGCTCAAAATTATCTTCAGCATAAAATGGGATATTCACATTTGCATATTCCAGTCCCTTTTCTTTTAGGATTTTGATGCGAAAATGATGTTGCGTAACAAGCCTTCGCTCATCGTCATAGGACGATGAAGCACTATGTAACAACACAACTGCATTTGCATCTGGATCAAATGGAACTTTGTTAAGCTCATACTCGAATGAACTGGGAAATCCAAAATTGTTCGTCGGTTGTGAGTGGAGACTGCCGGCCAAAGACACCAGTATCCAGCAAAATAATAAACGGTGTAACATATCAGTGCTAAGGTTTAGCTTTCTTCTTTATAACAAATTGTTCGTTTAACAGATCGAACAGTTTCTTATAAAATTCTTTGAAGTAGGGGTATTCGTCGACAGGGAAAAACGGCTTTTTGAAATCAACGTTGATCCGGAACATTAACTGGTTTTTTTCCACTTGTATAATGCGGGTGAATATCATACTCGTGTCAGGAGTGATCATCCTCACGTTTCGTGGCATTTCATCGAACTCCATTCCTTCTGGTATGAAGAAGCTTCCGTTGATCATGTATTGCCTGTTGGTGGCAAACATGATATCTGACGTACGCTCATCGGCTACAAAAGGATTTTGTTCAAGTCCCGTGAACATGTTTGCATTGAAATACAAATAATCACCCGTCAACGATGCACTCTTAACGTAGTTTAATTTTTGAACAAGCGGCAAACTGTCGCTCTGTACGTTTTCTATCTCAATGCTGTCAATCTTAAGCGTAGCATCGCCGCCTATAAGCTGTTCAATAAGTTTCTTCCTGGACTCTTTCAGAACCGGTAGCTTATTCACTTTGGAGTAGTTGAGACTTCTGATCAAAGCAGTACCGCTGATCCTGCCTTCACTGTCTATCAACCCATGAAGGGTAACTTGTTCTCCGTATACTTTTTTCTCATTCCAGAGTGGTTTCCAGCCGCCTTCAAACTTTTCGAGTGATTCAATTACTAACCCTTCGCTGTACATTACTTCGTATGGAATGAGGTTTGGAGGTGTATGCTTATCCGATGCATCAAGCACATAAAAGTTGTCGCCGATGGTAACATAAGCCATCACCTTATCAAACTGCGAGTAGTCGGCATTTGCAGGGCGAACAACCCCATTTTTCCTGGTGCTGATAAGGACTGGTGCAGCTTTGAGTCCCGCATCTTTTAGTAAATTGATCAAAATAAAATTGATCTCGCCAGTGGTGCCTTTCTTGCTGTTCCAGGCAGATCGCACTCCATCCATTGCCCATATACTGGTGTATCCGTTCCATTCCATGTTCTTTCGTACATAATTATGGATGGTGACCATTTTCATGTAAGGATCCTGGATGTTGGCAAGCTCTTTATTGAGGTCGTCGGTTCTGGGTATATTACGTTTAAGTTGAATTCCAAAATCCTCATCTTCCATAAGATTTTTGATGATTCTTGGCCAGGTAGTGGTAAGTGGAATACGTCTAACACCCAGATTCAGCGCGAGCAGCCGAGGCTCAAGGTGCTGCAGGTAATCATCTTCACAGCTTATAAATGGTTCATCCCGCAATGCAGGAATATTGTCGAGCGAATAAGTCTGGATATCATTATTCCCAAAGATTTTGAAGTTGCGTTTTACATCCAGCGCACCATAGGACTGGCAATCCAATTCAATTTCGCGCGGAAAATTCAATGTGAATTCGCTGTGCCTGACTGGGATGGAAGCCTGGAAATTCCAGTTCGATAAGGCGTAGAGGTCCTGTGCTTCTAATTTGAATTTGTATTCAATGATCGACCCAACTTTTACGTCAGGGAAGGTGAAAACCACTTCTGAAGCCCGTTTGTTCAATCGCTTCTCATAAATGCTTTTCTTGTCGACTTTAGTTACCACAACATTTCCTGAGGCATCTAGGTTGTAAGTCGCCGCAGTGAGTCCCTTAATGGTGGACACATTTTTAAAGTCCATATAAGGCAACTTCACGTCAGCGTGAGAAAGCCCTTTATCACTGAGGATCTTAATGCGCACATGTCGTTCCAGCTGCGTTCCTAAAGGATTTGTTTCGGAAGTAGGATAATAAAAGCAGTAGGTTTCGCCGACATCAAAAAGCACCATTGCTTCTGCTTTCGGGTCAAAATCACATTCTTTCATTAAGAGGTCGGCTTTGTCGACCTTTCCGAATTCAAAATTATTCTTGTTTTTCTGTGCATTAACACTAAAAACCAGCAGCAGTACGGCTGCAAGCAGTCGAAGTTTCATATGTTTGGGCAATAGGGTAAGAAATAGGGGTTATTTCGCAGGCAATGTATAAATATTATTACGACATTCAATGATATGAGCATTAAACTACTAATTCTAGTGATATTGGCGACCGCCGCAGGGGAGGGGATCATGGCACAGTCTGGCAAGCCTCAAAAGACCAATAAAAAAACTGAGGCCCGAAAACCTGCTTCCGGTAAGGGTTTCGAGAAAACTTTACTTTGGGAGATCAGCGGCCATGGTCTGAAACAGCCTTCTTACCTTTTTGGCACCATGCACATCTTATGTCCCGAAGACGCAAAAATTAGTGATGGACTTCAGGCTGCAATCAATTCTTCCGAACAGATCGTTTTTGAGATCGACATGGACGATATGCAGCAAATGATGAATTCCGTCCGTTTTCTAAGAATGACCGATGGAAAAAAAGTTTCTGATCTTTTAACCACGGAAGAATATGACCGGGTAAAGAAATTCTTTGCCGAGAACAAAACCAAACTTCCGCTAACGATGCTCAATCGCTTCAAGCCTTATCTTATTTCAGGAATGATCAGTGAAGCGATGATGGGTTGTGAAAAGACCAATGGTATGGAACAGCAGATCATGGGTGCCGCCAGGGACAAGGAGATACTGGGATTGGAAACCATTGAATTTCAGGGTAGCATATTCGACAGTATCCCGTACGAAAAACAGGCGAAAGACCTGGTTCAGTATGTGGATAGTATCGATCAGTATAAGAAAGTGACGCAACAAATGGTCGATGTATACCGGGAGCAGGATCTCAATAAAATGCTCAAGCTTGTGGTAGAATCAGATCCTTCGATGGAACAATATATGGATCTTATGCTGTACGGAAGAAACCGTAAGTGGATCACAAAGATGCAAAGTATGATGTATGATAAGTCAACATTGTTTGCGGTAGGTGCAGGGCATCTTCCAGGTGATCAGGGGGTGATCGAATTGTTGCGAAAAGCAGGTTACTCAGTAAAGCCGCTGGTTAATAAATAAAAAAGCTGCCGGAGACCCGACAGCCTTTTCGTATATAGTGGCCTTTTATCAGAATTGCTCGAGTCCGCTGAAGAAGAATGATCCTTCAATTGCTGCGTTTTCATCGCTGTCACTTCCATGAACGGCGTTTTCTCCCAATGAAGTAGCGTACAGTTTGCGTATTGTTCCTTCATCTGCCTTCGCCGGATCAGTAGCGCCAATAAGCGTACGGAATGCGCTCACTGCATTGTCTTTTTCAAGGATAGCCGCAATGATAGGTCCGCTGCTCATAAAGCTTACCAATTCACCATAGAAAGGCCTTTCTTTATGTATCGCATAAAATTCACCCGCTTTTTCTTCGCTAAGCTTTGTCATTTTAAGGCTCACAACACGAAATCCTTCTTTGATGATGCGGTCAATGATAGCGCCAGCATGGCCATTCTTCATCGCATCCGGCTTTATCATTGTAAATGTTCTGTTAGTCATATTTCTTCAATTTGGCGGCAAAGATAGGCGTTGACACCAAAAAGGCCGTTCGAATTTGCGTTTAATTGTGCAACTTTGCCTCCATTTTAATGAGACCAATACAAGATTTTTATCCGCAGCTTCAGCAACCGCATAAGGTTGTGATCACCACGCACCAAAAGCCCGACCCGGATGCCATGGGCTCATCACTGGGACTTTATCACCTGTTAACGCAACTCGGACACCAGGTGACGGTAATATCTCCTACTAACTGGGCCAGCTGGCTTAACTGGATGGAAGGTTCGGACAAGGTGATCGATTTTGAAAACCACAGAGACGTGGCAGAGAAGGCACTTGCAGAGTCAGACTGGCTTTTTTGCCTTGATTTCAATGTGCTTTCGCGGACCAAGCATCTTACACCACTGCTTGAAGATTTTGCTGGCACACGAATACTTATAGATCATCATCAACAGCCAGCAGTTGACAGCTTTCATTTTGGGGTAAGCGATACAAATAAGAGCTCGACATGTGAGATGGTATATGACTTTATCATTGGATCCGGCAATCGTGACAAATTGAATATTACCATCGCTCAATGCCTGTATGCAGGTGTGATGGCGGATACAGGTTCATTTCGTTTTTCATCGGCCCATGCAGGGGTTCACAGGATGGTAGCTGAATTAAAAGACCTTGGTCTTGTCCATACGAAAGTTCATGAAAATATTTATGACAATTTCCTTGAAAACCGCCTACGGTTTATTGGACATGTGCTTTTGCACCGAATGGAGATCTATTACGAATACAATGCGGCGCTCATTGCAATAACAAAGAAAGATTTACTCCGGTACCAGATACGTACTGGTGATACTGAAGGTCTTGTAAATTACCCGCTTAGTATACAAGGGATAAAAATGGCGGCATTGGTCATCGATCGGGATGAAGAAAGAAAATGGAGTTTCCGAAGCAAAGGCGAATTTGATGTAAATACATTTGCACGGAAATATTTTAATGGAGGTGGGCACTATAATGCAGCAGGAGGCCGAAGCCTTGAACCTTTGGAGAAAACCGCGTCAGATTTTGTGAGGGCAATGAAAGAGTGTGCCGATCAACTGGCTTAATTTGCGACAGACAAACAAATACAATCAATAATTTTTCAAATGAAAAAAGCAAGCATTTTTATTTTTAGTGCAATTGCGATTGCCATGGCTGCTTGTTCGCCCAATGCAGGTTTTAAGAAAACCAAGAGCGGACTTAAGTATAAGATCATATCAGAAGGAAAAGGCGAGCCTGTTAAGAAAGGCCAGTTCATAAAAGTTCACTTTATCCAGAAAATGGGTGACTCGGTATTAAATTCAAGTTTTGAAGGTCTGCCTACTTATGCTCCCGTTGATAGTGTTGGACCCATTTATAACCCCGTTGAAATCTTCCCATTGCTTAGGAAAGGAGATAGCGCTGTAGTTGTAATGGAAACAGACAGCCTTTACAAGCAACAGGCTGAAAGACCACCATATGTAAAGAAAGGAGATAAACTGACACTCACATTTCGCGTTGTGGATGTGCTTGCTAATGAACAGGCACTACGTGACGATCAGATGAAGATCTTCAATGCTCAAAAGGAAAAAGAAGTAAAGGACATCGGGGAGTATCTCGCAAAAAATAACATCAAAGCACAAAAGACGGAGAAGGGTACATATGTTGTGATTACACAGCAGGGAACCGGGCCTGTTGCAGATTCTGGTAAAGCAGTCCAGGTAATGTACACTGGTAAGACATTTGCCGGAAAAATATTTGACAGCAACATCGATTCAAGTTTCGGTCATACAGATCCGTACACCATGGTAATAGGAACCCGTTCAGCGATCGAAGGATGGGATGATGGTTTAAGACTCTTCAACAAAGGAGCAAAAGGAACACTTTACGTGCCTTCTATGCTTGCTTATGGAGGCAATCCTCCTCCGGGAGCGCCATTCAAGCCTTTCGAAAATTTGGTTTTTGATGTACAGGTTATTGATATCACTGCAGCGCCACAACGTCCGCAGATGCCGAAAATGAGGTAATGAGCGAGCTGAAAATAGTTTAGAAAGAGGTCTGCAAGGGCCTCTTTTTTTTAGCCCCGTTGCAACTTGTACATAAGGTTTACTGCCTGTACCGCCTCTTTAACGTCGTGCACACGTAACACGGAAGCTCCCTGTTGCAATGCAATGGTATTTAGCACCGTAGTGCCATTGAGTGATGCATCGGCATCGATCTTTAAAGTACGATATATCATGCCCTTCCTGGAAAGGCCGGCAAGCCAGGGCAATTCAAACGAATTGAGCAATGCCGAATTCTTAAGCAATTGGAAATTTTGATCGATCGTTTTGGAAAATCCAAAACCAGGATCGAGGATGATGTCAACGATACCTGCAGTCCTGCAGGCAGCGATGCGCTCAATGAAATAATCTATGATCTCGCTCTCGAGATCGCCGTAATCTGTATAGGATTGCATTGTTTGCGGCGTTCCTTTCATGTGCATGCAAATGAACGGAGCTTTGAAAGCAGCTACCTTGTTCAGCATATGTGGATCCATCATTCCTCCACTGACGTCGTTTACAATAGATGCTCCGGCTTCCAGGGCATGTAAAGCGACTTCGGAATAATAAGTATCGATGGAAAGAATGGTCTCGGGAAATTGCGAGTGAATCAACTCAATGGCATGGATCACACGATCAAGTTCCTCCTGGGCATTTACTTCCTGGCTTCCAGGCCTGGTGCTCTGCCCTCCAATATCAATAATGGTAGCGCCATCACTGATCATTTGGCGGACCCGATCTAACATTGCGTTCTCATTTCTTACGCGACTCCCTGCATAAAAAGAATCAGGGGTGATATTAATGATCCCCATCACTAATGGCCTTTCAATGGTGAGCAGCGTGCCGCGGCAATTGAGTGTGTACATTCGGCGCTTATCTTTACATTTGGCCGACAAATTAAGACGAATATTCCAACGTAGACGAACGCTTCATGAGTAACACGAATTTACAATACGACAAAGCAATTGATTCCTGCCGAGATATTTATTACAAGAAACTCAAAGATTATGGCACCTCATGGAGACTGCTGCGGATTATATCGATAACTGACCAGCTATACATCAAGGCTCAGCGAATCCGAACACTGCAGGAAAAAGGCGTTCAGCAAATTGAAGATGGGATCTACTCTGAATTCAAGGCAATGGTGAACTACGGGATCATCGGCCTTATTCAAATTGAACTCGCCGCAGGCGCTGAACTCGAGCTGTCCGAAGAACAGGCTCTTCAACTTTATGACAGGTACGCTGACACGGCACGGCAGACGATGCTAAAAAAGAATCATGACTATGGAGAAGCCTGGCGTGCAATGAGCCAGGAAAGTTTCGTTGACCTCATTCTTGTAAAACTGATGCGAATCCGGCAGATACTGGCAAATGAAGGTCGCACCCTTGTCAGTGAAGGCATCGATTCCAATTTCATCGATATCATCAACTACTCTTTGTTCGCACTTATATTAATTGACGAAGGAATACATAAAGGAGATTAATGATATAAAACATTCGATGTGAGTATAACCTTAACCATCATTCGCTTTATCGTAGGAATATTGTTTGTTTTTTCTGGTCTTATCAAGGCAAACGATCCGCTAGGATTAAGCTACAAAATGCAGGAGTTTTTTGAAGTCTGGAACCTTCACGCCCTCCATGATCTTACATTACCATTATCGATCGCAATTATATCTTTCGAGATCATCGCCGGAGTGGCAGTCATCCTCGGATGGAAGATGAAAATCTTTGCCTGGCTGCTTTTATTACTGATCATCTTTTTTACTTTCCTTACCGGTTATGCTTTGTTCTCAGGTAAGATCAAGGAATGCGGATGTTTTGGAAACTGTATCCCGCTTCAGGCAAGCGATTCCTTTATTAAAGACCTGATTCTGCTGATACACATTATCCCGATCTTCTTATTTAGAAACAAAATAAGGCCTGCCCTTAGCGGCGTAAGTAATGCAGTATTGTTATTTATGACAACAGTCTTTGCTTTCGCTTTTCAGTGGTATGTTTTGCTGCATCTTCCCGTGGTGGATTGTCTTCCATATAAAAAAGGCAACGATATTCTGCAACAGATGAAGCCACCTGCGGGTTCTGTACCAGATAGCACTGCCATTACATTTGTTTATGATCACAAAGGCACGCAGGTTGAATTTACGGCGGATCGTTTTCCCGAAGATTTCAACGACTCTGATTACAAGTTTGTTCGACGTTATGATAAGCTTTTGCGGAAAGGCAATGCGGTACCCCCGATAGTTGACTTTGCGTTGCAAACACTGTCGGGCAATGATACCACACAGGCATTGCTTGCGAATGGGGGTGAAAAGCTTTTTCTCTTTCTAAAAGACGGCTTTAGTAAAAGCGATTGGCCGAAAGAATTTGACGTGGTTTCTTTACATGCGAGAAAGTCAGGTATGCAGGTTTTCATGGTAACAAATCTTCCCGTAGAACAATTGCGCTTGATAGGAATAGATCTTTCGCAATTAGAAATACTGCGTGCGGACGCCACAGCAATAAAAACAGCAGCCCGCGCCAACCCCACGATATTGCATGTCTCGGGAGCTATCATCCGAAATAAATGGAGTTATGCCGACTTTCAACAGGCTTTAAAATATTTACAGCAAAGTGACGCCGGATCATGATGAGATACTTTGCACGGCGAGTGATCAACAGTGTGTTGGTTATGGCTGGAGTGATTGTTCTTGTATTTTTCCTGTTCCAGGGTTTCGGTGACCCGTCACGACTTGTGCTCGGACAAACTGCAGACAAGCAAACACAGGAAAACATCCGGAGAGAGTTGCATCTTGATCAACCAAAGTGGAAGCAATTCATTTTATATGTGAACGACGTTTCGCCCATTTCAATCCATTCTGAAAGCGAAATAAAATCGAAGGATCTCACAGGTATCTTCATAGGCGGGCAAAAGAAACTTGCATTTAAATTACCCTATCTACGGCGATCTTATCAAAGCAACCGCAAAGTAGGTGAGATATTGATGAATGCACTACCAGGAACACTTTTGTTGGCCTTCGCTGCGATGCTGATAGCCGTTTGCGTGGGTATACCGTTGGGTGTGATCGCAGCGATCAAAAAAGACACGTGGATTGATACAACAGCAATTGTGACCAGTATTCTTGGTATCTCTGCTCCGTCTTTTTTCATAGGGATACTAATAGCTTACTTTTTTGGCTTTGTACTTTCAGAAATAACCGGGCTACACATGACGGGCAATTTGTTTGAAATCGATCCATTCAAGGGAAAGACCTTTGATCTGCGAAATCTGGTGCTACCGGCCATTACATTAGGCATACGGCCGCTTGCAATCATTGCACAGTTAACGCGTAGTGCAATGCTTGATGTTCTCAACCAGGATTATATCCGCACCGCAAGAGCAAAGGGACTTGATGAAAAAGTTGTGATATGGAAACATGCGCTGCGAAATGCATTAAACCCTGTGATCACCGCAGTGACAGGTTGGTTTGCCGAATTGCTGGCAGGTGCTTTTTTTGTTGAATATATTTTCGGATGGCAGGGAATTGGAAAAGTAACCGTCGATGCGTTGGAGAAACTGGATTTTCCGGTAGTTATGGGATCCGTATTGGTCTCTTCTTTATTCTTCGTGATAATAAATATTCTTGCTGATGTTCTTTATTCAGCAACGGACCCTCGAATAGCGCGCACTTAACGTTAATTGATCACAACGTCTTTTACCGCATGTTCGCCGAGCGCTTCGTTGACACGCTGAATGATCTTGTCTTTTTGATATAGGAGTTCCTGTTTCAGCGGCGCAACAGTAGTGGTTATATAAAGCGTAGACCCATGGATCTGGATCTTATCGGTATACTTTGCGATTGTTTTACCCATTATCTTCTCCCACACATCTTCTATCTGAAGAGCCTGCAGTTGTCCTTTCAGTTTGCTTTGACGCAGAAAATTATTCAAAGCATCTCCCAGTGAATACTCGCCCATAATGCACGATTATATTTGAACAAGCTGGAAAGTTACTCCAATCTTCGCCATGTGTTCTTTAATTCTTTCCCCATGAGTATCCGTGATGAACAGTTGCACGTCTTCCTGTAAACACACATGCTGCAAAAGATTGTGCATGCGGTGCTCATCAAGTTTTTCGAAAACATCATCCAACAGTAGCAGGGGAGAGAAACCTTTATTTTTCTTAAGCGCCTCGAATTCCGCCAGTTTCAATGCAAAGAGCAAACTTTTTCTTTGTCCCTGTGATGCCATTGACTTGAAAGAACGCTCATTCAATAAGATTTCCAGATCATCACGATGTGTGCCGGCGTTGGTTCTTTGTGACGCCATATCTCTGTCACGGTGATTCATGATCAATTCAGCCATATCGACATCATGAAGCTGGCTTTTATACATCAATTCAAGTCCTTCATGTTCACCCGCAATCTGACCGTAATATTTTATCACTTCAGGAATAAACGATGCAAGAAATCGTTTCCTAACCTGAAAGACGTAGCTGCCATGCTTTACAAGTTGCTCATCATATACATCCATCAACCGCCGATCCAAACGCTGAAATTCTGTGTTGCGGAGGTAAGAATTTCGTTGTTGCAGAACCCGGTTGTAATCCATCAACGTTAAGAGATACTGATGGTCTGTTTGCGAAAGAATGGCGTCAATAAGTCGTCGACGTTCTTCACTGGCTTCAGTAATGATGTATACGTCGTCCGGCGCTATAATCACCGCCGGAAATTTTCCAACATGCTCGGAAAGCCGGTCATACATGTCGCCATCGATCGAAAATTCTTTTTTTCCTGTCTCCCGCAGTACGCAAACCAGATCGTGATCATTGTCTGCCAACTGAGCAGTTCCCTGCACCCTGAAACCCGATGCTCCATTAAGAACGTTTTGTTGATCTGACCTGGTGAAATAGCTTTTAGTGAAACAGAGGTAGTATATGGCATCGAGGAGATTCGTTTTTCCGCGGCCGTTCATGCCATGAATTCCGACTACCCGTTCGCTGAACAGGAATTTACGTGAAGCATAATTTTTGAATTGAAATAGCGATATGGAGTTGATTCTTAGCAAGATTGCTGCAAGTTAAGTGATTTTGAAAGCCGTAAGAACGGAGCTTTTTATATTCCCCTGTTACCCTTATCTTTGCCGCTCAAAATTTGTAACGTGGCCACTAAATTTTCTCGTGAAACTTACCTGTATTGGTATGAACTAATGCAGTTGATCAGGCAGTTTGAATTGATGGCAGAAGAGAAGTACAAAATGGAAGGAAAGATCCGCGGGTTTTTTCATGCCTATGTAGGTCAGGAAGCCATCGCTGCAGGTTGCATGACTGCAACGCGTCTTGAAGATCCTTTTATTACTGCTTATCGTGATCACGGGCTGGCATTAGCCAAGGGCATCAGT
Organism: Bacteroidota bacterium; assembly: GCA_023437225.1. Classification (GTDB taxonomy): domain Bacteria; phylum Bacteroidota; class Bacteroidia; order Chitinophagales; family Chitinophagaceae; genus Flavitalea. The sequence continues at coordinate 254,230 of JAEZGS010000017.1, forward strand.
GCAAATGCATGTATGGCCGAATTGTATGGCAAAGCCACAGGCTGCGCCAAAGGAAAGGGTGGCAGTATGCACTTTTTCGGAAAAGATGTTTATTTCTTTGGAGGACATGGTATTGTTGGTGCCCAGATCGGAACGGGCGCGGGGCTTGCGTTTGCCGAAAAGTATCGTGGAACCGATAACGTTAGCCTTACCTTCTTTGGAGATGGTGCTGCAAGACAAGGTATCCTGCATGAGACCTTCAACATAGCTATGACCTGGAAGCTGCCGGTTGTATTCATATGCGAGAACAATAACTACGCAATGGGAACTTCGGTTGAAAGAACGAGTAATGTAGTTGATATCTATAAGTTGGCTGATGCATATGAGATGCCTGGTGATTCGGTTGATGGAATGAGTTGCGAAGCAGTTCATGAGAGCGTTGCACGCGCTGTTAAAAGAGCAAGAGAAGGGGGAGGCCCAACATTGCTCGAGATCAAAACATATCGTTATAAAGGTCACTCCATCTCCGATCCTCAAAAATATCGTACAAAAGACGAGGTAGACGAATACAAACAGCGTGATCCGATTCAACAGATCTTAAAAACAATACTGGATAATAATTTTGCTTCACAGGAAGAACTTGATGCCATCAATGAACGGGTAAGTCAGACAGTAGTTGAATCAGTGAAGTTTGCCGAAGAATCTCCCTGGCCAAATGATGATGAAGTGTTGAAAGATATTGTTCAGGAAGAGAACTATCCATTCATCGTAGATTAATTTTAAATCCCGAATCCGACTAAATAAAAAATAAACATGGCTACCGAAGTGAAGCATCCGGAAACACCTGTCACCAACGAAAAACAGACGATTGACAGGAATGCTGCGTTCTGGAATAAGAACAGTAAATATATTCTATATGCATTTGCCGCCCTTGTGTTGATAGTTGGCGGCTACTTTGCCTATAAAAACTATGTTCAATTGCCGGAAGAACGGAAGGCATCTGAAGCGATGTTCCGTGCTGAGGAATATTTCCGCATGGATTCTGCACAGCTTGCATTGAATGGGGATGCAAACAATCCGGGATTTTTGAAGATCATCAGTCGCCATGGCGGCACAAAGGCGGGCAACCTTGCAAAATTCTATGCAGGCGCGAGCTATATGAAATTGGGTGATTTCAAGAATGCAATCAAATATCTTGAAGATTTTTCTTCGGGAGACAAACTTGTTTCCGTAAGGGCAACCGGTCTGCTTGCTGATGCATTTGCAGAAACCGGAAAGAAAAAGGAAGCTGCGGAAACCTATCGGAAGGCAGGTACGCTGTATCCCGCAGACAACTTCAATTCTCCGGAATATTTATTCCGCGCAGGGTTGCTGTACCAGGATCTTGGAAATAATAAAGAGGCGATCGAAATGTATCGCACTATAAAAGAGAAATATCCTGCGTCTCAGCAGGGTCGCGATATTGAAAAGTATCTCGCACGTTTAGGCGAATATAATTAAGTGCATCACACATCAACAACCAGCAATGGCTGAAGTAAGCAACAGTACTTTATTTAAAATAGACACAGGCATTCTACCCACGAATGCCTGTGTTGTTATTATCAAGACCGATTGGAACGCCGGCATTGTAAATGAACTTGAGAGTGGATGCATTCGCATTTTACGGCAGTATGGTGTTGATCAGATCCGGACCTTCAATGTACCCGGTGCATTTGAACTTGCATTTGCTGTAAGACAATTGTGGCAACATGTAAAAGACCTGCCCAATCGTCCACATGCGATCATTGTATTTGGTTGTGTGTTGCGTGGCGACACTCCACATTTCGAGTATGTATCGCAGGCGGTCACCCAGGGCATTACAAAGTTGAACCTTGAGCTGCCCATCCCTACGGTCTTCGGTGTGCTTACAGTCGATAATCAATTCCAGGCCGAGGAGCGCATCGGTGGAAGGCACGGACATAAAGGCGAAGAAGCAGCATACACCGCCCTTAAAATGATTTCTCTTCCAAACATGTTTAAAGCAAACTGGTAAACCATGAATGTTCAGATCTTTGTACCCTGTTTCGTTGACCAGCTTTATCCGCAAACCGCCTTCAATATGGTTAAAGTATTGGAGAAAGCAGGCTGCACCGTTTCATACAACGCTGATCAAACCTGTTGTGGACAGCCGGCTTTCAATGCAGGTTTCTGGGACGAATCCCGAAGCGTGTGTACAAAATTCATAAAGGATTTTCGCGGGTCTGATTATATAGTTGCTCCCTCAGCATCCTGCGCAGGATTTGTGAAGAATTACTACATGAAGATGTTCGAAAACTCCTCGCTGCATAATGATGTCAAAGACCTTCAAAAGCGAATTTTTGAGTTTACTGATTTTATGGTCAACATCCTGGGTGTAACAAACGTGGGTGCATCATTGCATTCGAAAGCAACCTATCACGATTCCTGTGCCGGACTTCGTGAGTGCAAGATCAAAAAGGAACCAAGGGCATTACTTGCCAACGTGGAAGGATTGCAACTGGTGGAGATGGAAGACGTTGAAACCTGCTGTGGTTTCGGTGGTACATTTGCTGTTAAGTTTGACCCCATTTCCATTGGAATGGCTGATCAGAAAGTAAGCAATGCAATGCGTACCGGAGCGGAGTGCATTATTTCAACGGATGTGTCGTGCCTGATGCATCTTGACGGTTATATAAAGAATAAAGGGTTCAATATACAAACCATGCATATTGCAGATGTTCTTGCTAACTTCTAAACACGTTATGTGTTCGTACACTTTGTTATTTCTGTAATATTTATATATGAATTACTGGCTGATCAAATCGGAACCTTCTGTTTATTCCTGGGAACAACTTGAGAAAGACAAAAGCACTTTTTGGAACGGCATCCGTAACTATGCTGCCCGGAATCATTTACGGTCGATGAAAAAAGGAGACCAGTGTTTTTTCTACCACAGTAATGAAGGGCTGGCGATTGTGGGTATCGCTAAAGTGATCCGAGAAGCTTACCAGGACTCCACTACAGAAGACCCAAACTGGGTAATGGTTGATGTGGCTCCGTTTAAAAAATTACCGCAACCCGTAACGCTTGAACAAATCAAATTAGAACCAAGGTTGACAGAAATGGTTTTAATAAAAAACAGTCGCCTTTCAGTACAGCCGGTTTTGGAAAAAGAATGGAACGTAGTATTAGAACTAGCTGGCATTGGTAAGAAGACGAAATAGATCTTTCATTCCTTCGACGGCGGTTTTTTCTATCGGGGTAAGATTATTTATTGATGATGTGTAAGGGATCCGTTTGTCAATGATGTATTTGGGTATTGGCCAAGGTGCGTAATTAATTAGTCCAGCTGCCGGATAAACAACCAGTGAAGTTCCAATTATGACAAAGATATCTGCGTGACGAACCAACATTACCGCATCTGCAATTTTCGGAACCGGTTCTTCAAACCAGACAATATCCGGCCGCAACTGTGCTCCATCTGCTGCAAGATCTCCGATGTTAATATCTCCTTCAATGGAATAAACCAATTCTCGGTTCTGCTCACTACACATTTTAAAGATCTCTCCATGCAGATGAAGTACCTGCGAAGATCCGCCGCGTTCATGCAGATCGTCGATGTTTTGCGTTATGATCTGCACATCAAAGTATTCTTCCAATTTTGCTAACAGGATGTGCGCTTCGTTAGGCATGGCCTCCTTTACGTTTGCCCGGCGCTTGTTGTAAAACTCAAGCACCAGTCCAGGATTTTTATTCCACGCTCCGGGAGTTGCCACTTCGTTAATATCATAACCCTCCCATAATCCATCGCTATCACGGAAAGTTTTTAACCCACTTTCAGCACTAATGCCAGCACCGGATAAGACAACAAGTTTCTTCTTCGAGCTCATGTTCATTCAAGTTCCTCGTGGTGTTCGTGAAAAACGATTCCGTGGTGCCGCAGTTCATGAAGAACAGGAAAATAGATCTCAGGAATTGTAGGAATGTGCACGCCGCTAACATCGATCTTTCCCTGCAAAATGAAATTGGCAGCAATGCCCAAAGGAAGTCCAACCGTTTTTGCCATTGCCGTGCGCAAATTATCTTCGCCTTTGATAACCATATAGCTGGTGCTCAGATACTTTCTTCCCTCTGATACATGTTCTATTTCATGCACCATTACAATCATATCCTTGTCTGATGAATTCAGTTTTAGTTTTTGCTCAAGTACATATTGAAGAACGTCCGCAGCACTGCAATTGCCTTTATCTATCAGCGTGGCATCGTCTCCGAGGCCAAGATGGAACAGTTGCTTTAATGTCTGTGTGGCCTCTTTCATCGTACCTGTCACAGTAGACACGGCTTCAATTTTTACATCATCAATATTCATTTCTCTTATCTCGCCTTCCGGATCAACAAACATCATGTCTCCGTTGTTTTCATTGCCCTGTTTTGCAGCTTCTTCCTCTACTTCAAACAGCTCGGAAAGCTTTTCAAGTAATTCTTTTGTTTGTTGAAATCTTTCGCTGAGCGAATGTTCCAGCCATTCACCATAACCGTTCTTATTTAAATGCTCCTGGAAAAATTGTTGCAGAGTCTTTCCATCAGTTTCATAAAAAATGTCTTCACGGGTGAGACTCATCTTAACCAGGTTTTTCCATCCTGAAAGAAATTCAGGATGTCGAAGAGTGGTACGCACAAAAGTATCAACACCCTCTAACTCGTACAGCGGTATATATGAAAGTGAATCCCTGTTAGGATACCATGCAAAAGCAGGAAGATCCGGCAATTGCAATAACTGTCTTACATCAAACAGATCTTCATAATTACGATGCACTTTCTTTCCATTCTCAAGAAATTCAGCTCCCGCTTTGCCAGCAAGTACTACATTGCGGGGATTCCAGCTGATCTTGTAATGCCAGGGGTTGTCATCGGATTCGGGAGCCACAAGGCCTCCGCAGTGCGAGTAGAAAGCACTGATATGATGGCCTTTTGATTTTATACGCTGGATGAATTCCATTGCGCTCATGTGATCGATTCCAGGATCAAGTCCCATTTCGCATAAAAAAAGGATCTTTTTGTCTTTTACCTGTTGTTGCAGTTCGCGTATTCGATCATCAACATATGAAGCAGTAAGCAAATGTTTTCCGTATTGAAGGCAGTCTATCGCAACGAGGTAATGTAATGAAGGGGGTAGTAGTGAAATCACCAGATCAACAGAGCGGATCAATTCGGCACGTCCATCTTCATCATTAACACTGATCGCAGCAACCGATGTGTTTGCCGCGCCCTGTAGCTTTGCTTCCACCGTCTTTCTATCCTGGTCAGCAACCGTCAGATGCCATGAATTTTGCTGCACGAGATTAACCAGGTAATCAATTAAGACTGTTGCTGATTTGCCCGCACCGAATAATAATATGTGCTTCATTCTTCAAAGTAACAAAGACCTTGCAGAAATAAAAAAGTTATAAAACGATTAGTGGAGGGCTATAACCTCATCTTCCTTAAGTATGCTCTGCACAGAACACCTTACAGAAACACCGCGAGTAGATCGTGGGATGTCCATTGTAACATCCTGCCCGGCACTAACATTTTCGAATACTACCGATTGTGTTTTGACAACTTTATTTTCCGGACCCAGGAATTCTATGTTTACCTGTATCTTATCCAGTTGGAGATGACTCTTATTATCAAGTGTAATTTTGAGGTCAGAAATTCCGCCGAGTAAGCCAGTCTTATACTTATTAGGCGTCACCTGCACCAGTTGGGCAAGATTCTTCTTATTGAAATCGCGCTTCAATGATGGGCGCTCCGCAGGTACGTCTTTGACTTCAACCGCCACCGAATCGATCTTGTTGTGAATATTGGAGGAATCTTTCTTTTGCTTTTCAGGAAGAGCAGCGACTGAAACCTTCTGTTTGATCACAGGTACAGAAGGACTGCTTTGTTGTGATACAACACCTTCGACTTTCATCGACCTCGCCGAGGTGTCCTCAAAAAATGCATCAGCATCGATTGGATATTTTGCAACCACGTTCTTGTTGAAAGGTGAAGTCTCAGGCACCTGGTTTTGTTGCATATTAAGTACCAGTTCGTTCAGCTTGCGAAGCTGCTGTTTTTGCTGCTGGTAATTAACAAACAGGAAAGTGATAAGCCCAACAAATACCACCATTGCTGCAACCGACGTGTAAACAAACCTGCGCGGACCATCAGTTTTGGCCGGGACATTTTTGTGTGATATTTGTTCGATTCTGCGTTCAGTTGAATCGGTGTGCTCTATCGACTTATTTACTGAGCGCCTCTGGTCCGAACCTATTTGGTTTTTCGCCAGCTTATTTACTGTACTTGACTCTGCAAGAACCGATTCGATGATTGACTGGGACTGAACAACAGGCTCGGAGTGCTTTCTCACCGACTGCCGGGTTACAGGAACTGACACAAAGATGCGTTTGTCGCCGGTGTTTTCAATTGGCTGCTGTGTCGACTTAGTCGGTGCTTTTGGAACTGTGTCGCGCGACTTTTCCGGCGCTGTTTCAACGGCGGGTTTCTGTTCTTTTTTGTAAAAACGATCGTACGGCTGCTCCTCTACAGCAGGAGCAAAGGATTTAAGCTCATCGATCTCCGCGGGATAGCGCCATGCCGCACTTTTACCTTCGAGCCAAACAAGGTCATACGGTTTCAGGCCCATAGTTGCCAGTTCAGCAGCTGTGAATGGCCCCGATTTTTTGTTGTCGCGCAGAAGTAGGTACTGGTCCATAAACCCAATTAAAGTGAGTAATGAAGAGGTTAGCTATAATAATGTGTAAAAACCCATGCCAGCTTTCCACGGATATTCAACGAATTACATTAACGGTAGTTATTGGTTGACAGACATAAATAAACCGTTAAAAAATAAATGCCGCCATGTTCACAGAGAGTGGAAAAATACTTGCTTTTAACACTGCTAAAAGCAGGTTTTAAGCGCTAAAAATCATAGATTTGCGAGCCTTTAGCGCAGATTGCCAGTTGCGTTCATTACTGGCCTTATATAGAAACAAAGGCAGCATATTCACATGGAAGAAAAAGAGCTCACGCCAAATGAAACGAACGACTTCAATCGTATCGTACCAGTAAATATCGAAGAACAAATGAAGGCCGCATACATCGACTATTCCATGTCGGTTATTGTCGGTCGCGCTTTACCTGATGTGAGGGATGGTTTGAAACCCGTACATCGCCGCATACTGTATGCCATGAATGAACTCGGTATACACTACAACAAGTCACACAAAAAGTCCGCGCGTATTGTCGGAGAGGTATTAGGTAAATATCACCCACATGGGGATTCTTCGGTGTACGATGCCATGGTGCGTATGGCCCAGGAGTGGAGTATGCGATATACAATGGTCGATGGTCAGGGAAACTTTGGAAGCCAGGATGGTGACGGGCCTGCGGCAATGCGATATACCGAAGCAAGGCTTGAGCGCCTTGCCGAGTATATGTTGATGGACATTGACAAGGATACGATCGACTTCCAATTAAATTTTGATGACTCTCTTGAGGAACCCACAGTATTGCCTGCCCGGGTACCAAACCTGTTGGTGAATGGTTCCAGCGGAATTGCAGTGGGCATGGCAACAAACATTCTTCCACACAATCTCAGTGAGGTTATTGATGGATGCATTGCATACATTGACAATCGGGAAATTACAGTAGACGATCTGATGCTACATGTGAAGGCCCCCGACTTTCCAACAGGCGGCGTGATCTATGGTGTAAATGGCGTTAAAGCTGCGATGCAGACCGGTCGTGGCAGGGTAGTAGTGAGAGGCAAAGTTCATATCGACACCAAGCCGAGCGGCCGGGAAACAATTATCATTACCGAAGTGCCATACCAGGTAAACAGGGATGCGCTTTGTGATCGTATCGGCCAGTTGGTGAACAATAAAGTGATCGAAGGGATTGCCCACATAAACAACGAATCGAACAATAAGGAAGGAACCCGAATAGTGGTGGATTTGAAACGCGACGCCAATGCGAACGTAGTTATCAATACTCTTTTCAAATTCACTGAACTGCAGACTTCTTACGGGATCAATAACGTGGCGATCGTAAAAGGCCGTCCACGTACGCTCAATCTGAAAGACATGATTTCGGAATTCATAGAGTTCCGTCATGAAGTGATTGTTCGCAGAACACAATTCGAACTTCGCGAAGCACAAAAGAAAGCGCATCTGTTAAGAGGTTACCTGATCGCGCTTGATCATCTTGATGAAGTGATCCGCCTTATTCGCGAATCGTCAAATCCAGAGACTGCAAAAGACAACCTGGTAAATGCAGGATGGGGACTTGATGAGATCCAGGCGAAAGCAATACTTGAACTCCGTTTGCAGCGTCTGACAGGAATGGAGAGGGATAAGATACGTGAGGAGTATGAGGAATTACAGCGACTCATCGCACACCTGGAAGAACTTCTTGGCAACGAAGGACTGCGTTACGACCTCATTAAGAAAGAATTGAGCGAAGTAAAAGATCGATTTGGCGATGCAAGGAAAACTGAGATTACTTATCTCGACGATGAGGTAAGTATAAAAGACCTTATCAAAGAAGAGGATGTTGTTATTACCATTTCTCACCTGGGTTACATTAAGAGAACTTCTGCATCGGAGTTCCGGCAACAGCGCAGGGGTGGTCGTGGTTCAGTTGCTGGCAAAACGAGGGAGGAAGATTATATAGAGCACCTGTTTGTTGCGTCTACGCATCATACTATGCTTTTCTTCACGGAAAAGGGCCGCTGCTACTGGTTGAATATTTATGAAATTCCTGAAGGTGAAAAGACCGGTAAGGGACGGGCCATTCAGAACCTGATACAAATTCCACCAGATGATAAGGTAAGAGCGATCATTGATGTGAAAGATCTTGCGGATAAGGATTTTGTGGGAGCGCATAATATAGTACTGTGCACAAGGAAAGGAATAATTAAGAAAACGGCGTTGGAGGATTTCAGCCGTCCACGCTCCAGTGGTGTTAACGCGATCACGATCCTTGAGGGTGATGAACTTCTGGAAGCCAAACTGACCGATGGAAATTGTGAGATCATGATGGCCATCCGCAGTGGACGTGCAATCAGGTTCCCTGAGGAGAAAGTTCGGCAGACAGGAAGAGGGGCGATTGGAGTGACGGGTATAGAAGTTGATGATGAAAATGATGGAGTGATTGGCATGATATGTGTCGGCAAGGATGACCAATCAAAAACAGTATTGGTTGTCAGCGAGAAAGGATATGGAAAGCGTACAGAAATCGAGGAATACAGGGTAACAAACAGAGGCGGAAAGGGAGTAAAGACGATCAGTGTTACCGATAAAACCGGCGCACTTGTTGGAATTCTTGATGTGACCGCGAAAGAAGACCTTATGATTACCTGTAAAAGTGGTGTAACGATCCGGATGGGTGTTAGCAGTATCAGTTCGCAGGGCCGTGCAACACAGGGCGTAAAACTTATTCGCCTGGATGAAGGAGATGAGATAGCTGCCATCACCAAGTTGGATATCCATGTTGACCAGGAAAGTCCGTTGCCGGGCAGCCCCGAGGATACTTTATTAAATGAAGCGGACGAAGCAACCCCTGAAACACCGGATGCATCTGATGATTCGGCAACTGACGCAGACGGAGGTCTGGAATCACAGGACGAATCTGCCTCATAATAATTTTTATAAAAAACAAACAGAATGAGATCACTATTTTTAACCGCTTTGCTTGCTTTAACCGGCCTGGCTGTATTTGCCCAAAAGCTGCCAAAGGCAAAAGACCTGTTGGAAAAGAATAAGCTAGCGGAGGCAAAAACAGAAATCGACAATTTTCTTGCCGTTGAAAAGAACAAGGCAAATTCTGAAGCCTGGTATACGAAGGCAAAGATCTACAACGCGATTGCAAAGGACAATGCCTTAAAGGCTACTGTGCCCAATGCCAGGGAAACGGCATTCGAATCTCTGCGCCAGTATGCAGAAATCGAGAAGACCACTGTAAAGGATACAGCAAAAAGATTCCTTCTGCTAAACGTTGATCGCACGCCGCTGGTGGATCTTTACCAGGGTTATTCAGCCGATGCTGCAACATTTTTTAATTCCGGAAACTACAATGATGCCTTAGCGAATTTCAAGAACAGCTATAGCGTATTTGAGTTCCTTGCTAATAATGGCTGGACAAACAACATCAAACTCGATACGACAACAGCATTATATGCTGGTATATCTGCTGAGAAAGCAAATAAGCCCGAAGAAGCCGCTGTTTATTACGGTAAGATCGCAGAAAGTAAAGCAACGGGAGAAGGATTTGCAGAGATCTATAAGTGGCTTGCTGATTACCACTATCGTAAAGGAAACAAGGAAGAATCAATGAAGTTTGTAAATCTGGGCAAACAGGTTTATCCTAAGGAAGCTTTCTGGCCTGAATTTGAACTTGACATGATGCGGGAGACGGCCGACAAAAACCAGCTTTTCCAGAAATACGAAGAAATCGTAACTGCAAATCCTGACAGCTTCCTGTATCGTTTCAACTATGGAGTGGAATTGTACCAGGCAGCATACAATCCTGATTCAACCCAGCGCCCGGCAAACTCGAAAGAGATGATCACCAAAGCTGTGGAGCAACTCAATGCCGCTCTGAAGTTGAATCCCGATTATGCAAACGCTCATTTGTTGTTGGGCCAGATCTATTACAATGAAGGTGTTGACATAAGCAACGTGAATAAGGCAATACGACCAAAAGGAAACGCCAAGCTGAGTGCTGCGGAGCTGAAAAAGAAAGAAGAACTTCGCAACGAAATGAACAAGAAATACGACCAGGCGATTCCACATTTTGAAAAAGTGGATACATTGATCGGTTCGAAAGGTAAACTCAAAGCTGATGAAAAGGGAAGATTGAAAGATGCGTATGATCTGCTGATCAGCATCTACGAACAAAGACAGGATAAAGAGAAGGCAGCCGCTTATACAGACAAGTTCAATAATGTAGAAAAGAATCACTAAGAGAAACGGGGAACAGAAATGTTCCCTTTTCTGTTCGATGGTTATTTAACATAATATCAATTATGAGCTCAAAATAAATCAAAATAGTTTCCTGCGTTTTGTGGTCAGGTTCCTTCATAATCCGGCACATTACTCAAAAATATCACCGGGGCGCATTAATAGGCACGCCGTTTGAAATTCAGATAACACCCAGCCGTAGAATTGAAATGCTTTTTACTCACCACAAAAACAGAAGCCTTATGTTAATCAAGAAAATGATGTTGCTGGGCGCTTTTTCCGCTGCCTTATTATTTACAGCCTGCGACAAGGACGATGATGGCGATTTAATCAATGAATTAAACGACACCGATGAAAACTTCGCTGCAAACGCAGCACGGTCAAACACCGCAGAAATTCAGATCAGCCAGCTCGCGCTGGACAACACAACAAACGACACCGTTCGTGAATTCGCACAAATGATGATCGATCAACACCAACTTGCGCAGGACGAACTTGATTCTATCGCAAACAGTGTGGATTTTGATCTGCCACATGACATTTCTCAGCCTAACGTAGATCTCAAGAACAGGCTTGCTGCCCTGAACGGCTATAGCTTTGATACGGCCTTTATGAACAGCCAGGTTCAGCTACATGTTGCGGCCGCGAATTTGTTCCAGAATCATTCAACTTCGGGTACTCACCCGGGGCTGAAGAATTATGCCGCTAAGTACCTGCCGATTGTACAACAGCACAGAACGATGGCCGATAGTGTTCGCGCGTTAATTGAGTAGTTTATTTCTTTCCTGTTTATTTCTTATATCGGAGAGCTGCAGCGGGATGCTGCAGCTTTTTTTTTGGCTTTTTAAGTATCCGCAAACTGTAGTTTATTGAGGCTTCTATAGAGTCCATCTTCGATTTGCATCAACTCATCGTGAGTGCCCGCTTCCTTAATAATTCCTTTTTCCAAAACCAGTATCTGATCTGCTTTACGCACAGTTGACAACCGATGTGCAATTATAAATGACGTGCGGCTTTCCATTAGATTTTCAAGCGCGTCCTGAACCAACGCCTCAGATGCAGAGTCCAGCGAACTGGTAGCTTCATCAAGCAACAAGATCACCGGGTCTTTAAGGATCGCGCGGGCAATCGCGATTCGTTGTCTTTGTCCGCCGGAAAGTTTTATACCTCTTTCGCCTACGATGGTTTCGTACCCTTCGGGGAAACCCGTTATGAATTCATGAGCGTGAGCTTTTTTTGCCGCCTCCATGATATCGATATCGTTAGCGTCCGTATTTCCATATGCGATATTCTCCCGAATCGTGCCGCCAAATAACAATACATCCTGCGGCACCAAAGCCATTTGTTGCCTTAATTGTGACAAAGGGATGTCTTCAATTTTCTTTCCATCGAAAAGTATCGATCCTTTGGCATGATGGTAAAAGCGCAGCAACAAAGAAACTAAAGTAGTCTTCCCAGCCCCACTTGGCCCCACCAAAGCAATCTGTTGTCCCGGAAGGATATTCATGTTTATGTCCCGTAAGACAGGTGTTTCAGGCCTTGACGGATAATGAAATGCTACATTTCGCAAGGATACTGCTCCGTTTAACTGATACTTCGGATCAAGCGGTTGTTTGTTGGGAGCCAGCGTTTCGGGGTCAGAACGTAATATCTCCCGAACCCTTTGTGTGGCACCCAGCGTTTTTTGCAACTGACTATACAGATCTGCAAATCCAGCCATGGAGCCACCTACAAAAGCGGTGTATACCACAAATGCTGTAAGGTCACCAAACGACAAAACTCCTTCACGCATCAGCCCGGTACCATACCATACAACAAACACAATAGCACCGAAAACACTCATCAAAAGAAATGAAACAAATAATCCACGCGCCTGTCCGCTGCGAATGGCAATACTCACAACATTTCGCAGGCTTCGCTGATACCGGTCGATTTCATACCATTCATTTGAAAATGCTTTGACATTGCTGATGCCCTGGAAAGATTCCTGCACAATGGTGTTTGAGTTAGCAAGCTCATCCTGGCTCTTACGTGATAGCTTGCGGATCTGCCTGCCGAAGACAACTCCTATGACAACAATTACGGGAATCACAGCAAGCATTAATAATGTCAGCTTGGTGGATATGTAAAAGATCAATCCTATGCCGATAAGCAGGGTAAGTAAGCCGCGCAAAACTTCCGCCAGCAGTACCGTCACCGCATCCTGTATCTGAGACAGATCCGCACTCAGTCGGCTGGATAATTCTCCTACCCTTCGGGTTCCAAAAAAATCCATCGGCATAGTGATGATCATCTTGAATACATCTTTACGTAAATCTGCGAGTGCATTTTCACCTGCAATAGAAAACAGGTAAATACGCATGAAGGAAAAGATCATTTGCAACACCAGCACCAGTACGATCATTAATAGTATTCCATTCGTACCTGATATTAACGTATCCACTGTTCCCTGTGCACTGTCAATAAGTTGTTTCAGCAAATACGGGAACGCCATTGTTGAAACGCTCGATAAACAAATGAATACAAGACCTGCTATAAATTTCCCCTGGTAAGGCTTGATGTATCTGAAGATTGCAGAAGCTTCTTTAAGAGATTCCTTATTGACTTTTGCTTTCTGAACATCCTCTTCACCATTCTCCGAACGAACTCTCTTGGCCATCAGTAGTTTTTAAACGAACATGATTGAGGCAGCAAATGTCAGTATTCATATTAAGAGAAACAAATTACCATTTACCGTAAGCCGCATAATAGGCGGCACCCACCATAGCGGTTTCGCTATCCAGGATCACACGTATGGGCACTTGTGTGAGCAGGTTTTCCATACGATCACCATCGAGGTAATGTTGCATAAATTCCGTTGAATCCAAAAGAGGTAAGATCTTGGGAGGTATGCCGCCTCCAATGAAAAGGCCGCCTGTAGATTTCATTTTCAGCACCAGGTTTGAACATTCGCGGGCGAGATATCGAACAAAATGATTCATCGCTTCGGTGCAATGCACATCATCTTTTTCTATTGCCAGGCTGCTGATGACCGCCGAATTATCTTCATTTGAAAAGCGCTCAGATATATGCCCGGGCACTTTCAAATTATTCTCTTTGAGCAGGTAATGATATATGTCAACAATAGCTGGTCCGGACACTGCTTTCTCCCAACTCACGATATCATACTTTGATTTAAGATAATTATAGAGCCCGATGTCAAAGTTGGTACGTGGCGAAAAGTCGCAGTGACCTCCTTCTGTAGGAAACGGGTGGTACCATTGACCGTCGAAATAAAGTCCGGCTTCTCCCAACCCGGTACCGGGTGCAATGATTGCCATATTGCCTCCAATGGTCGGGTCGCCCCGGTGCAGTACAAGTGCTTCATTATCCTGCAGGTCTGCAAGACCATATGCAGTTGCTTCAAGGTCGTTTAATAATGTAAGTCGATCTATTTGCAATGCAGCCATTAATTCTTTTGAATCGAGGATCCATCCAAGGTTCGTCAGATCAGCCTTCCCATGAATCACAGGTCCCGCAACACCAAATGCAGCTCTTGCCGGACGCACGTCGCACTCGCTTAAGAATTGTTCAATCGTATCAACGAGCCCCGCAAAATCTTTTGAAGGATAGCTATTACTGAACTTTTCTTCAATTCCATTTAGAGTGACCAAACACAAAGCAAGGTTGGTTTTTGTTCCTCCCACATCTCCAGCAAGTACATAATAATCTTCGCTATGATGTTCATTAAAACCTGGCAATGCAAGTGAAAACTTGTTTTGTTTGTTCCGCGGCTTCATTAGAAAAATTTGTAATTGAAGATAATGAATGCGTTTTGCTTATGAAATTCGGGCTATCATTGGAAACATATACTTTTACGTCAAACATCGTTTTTGAAACCGTTCTCTTCATCCTTCTGGCTGAACTCTCTTTTCTACACGTTCCTGCAACGGTTTGCACTATTTCTGTTTGGAGCGGTTTCTTATATAGTAATGGCTCATCAATTTGAGCCGGAAACATTTTCGCATTGGGCATTGTTTGTTGTGCTCATCTCACTTATTGAAGGTGCAAAAAATGGATTACTGCGAAATCCCGCAATCAAATTTTTTGCGATGCCCCAATATGAAGATCGCCGCAATGAAGTTGAATCTTCATCTTTCGTTGTTAATCTTCTTTTTTCAGTACTTGTATGCCTGCTTTTTTTTGCCTTCGGCGATATGCTTGCGCGATGGCTTCAATCAGACACATTACATGAACTGATCCCCGGCGGCATAGTGATCATATTAATAAACATTTTTTTCAGTCACTTCGAAATGCTGCTTCAGGCACGATTTCGTTTTGAAAAAATTTTTGCTGCCAATTTCACCCGTCAATTCTTGTTTTTTTCCGGAATTATCCTGCTCCGATTCTTTCCGGAGTATTTCTTACTCGGAAACATTTTGCTTGTACAGATATTCAGCACTATTATCGGTACCCTCTTGATTTATTATTTCGCCAGTGCCAATCAACAGGGAAATTTTCAATTCAACCGGCAGATGTTTGTTCACATGTTACAGTTTGGTAAATACACATTCGGCACCAACCTCTTCGCACAAGCCGGACGTAACCTCGATCAATTACTTACCGCCATGCTTCTTGATCCGTTTCAGGGTCGCCTCTATGTTTCGTTTTACAATGTCGTCAACCGAATCAATAATATGATGGACGTCCCTGCCCTTGCTGCCGCAGATGTCGCCTTTCCTAAAAACGTTGAAACAATGCGGCTGGAAGGAAGCAAAAGATTGAAAGAACATTTCGAAAAAATGGCGGGTGCCATTCTCGCCGTAATGCTGCCTGTAACAGTACTCATGTTACTGATACCAAAAATATTTTTGTTGATCATTGGCGGTAAAGACTATTATCCTGCTGCACCACTGCTTCAAATTGCAATGCTTTTTGGATGGGTACGTCCCCTTAGCTATCATTTTGGTGCAATGATGGACGCTATTGGTAAACCTCAGCTAAACTTCAAGGTGAATGCGCTTTTCTTCGGAGTATCACTTGTGCTTCATGTGTTTTTTATCATGACAACCGGCGGAATTGGAGGCGCTATCGCTATTGCCATACTTTACCTTTTAATGATGTTCATCATGTATCGCATTCTGCACAGGCAGCTTGGTGTTGAAGTACTTCTGATACTTCAGGCAATAAAGTCAACTTATGTAAACGTATTCAAAAGGTTAGTATAACAATCGCACTTTAATTGTTTCCTTCACTTCTTTGAGTAATTGAAATGCTTTATTTGACAGCTTTTTATCAACATCGAGAACCACATAACCTATCTCTTCGTTCGTTTTCAGGTATTGTGAAAGAATGTTGATGTCGTGATTTGATAACTGCGTATTGATGGCCGATAACACACCAGGAACGTTTCTGTGTATGTGCAATATTCTATGCGTTCCTTCTAATGATGGAAGGCTCAAAGGAGGAACCGTATGAGAGCCGATGGTTACGCCAGTTTCTAAATAGTGGAACAATTTCGAACTCA
Source organism: Bacteroidota bacterium (assembly GCA_023437225.1). Lineage (GTDB taxonomy): Bacteria > Bacteroidota > Bacteroidia > Chitinophagales > Chitinophagaceae > Flavitalea. The sequence goes on from JAEZGS010000017.1 coordinate 270,694, forward strand.
CGTCGGCTCCAATATTCTCCTGCGCTTCTTCAGTGCTTCCTCCGATATGTGGAGTAAGGATCACATTGGAGAGTCCCTGCAGAGGACTCGTGAACTTGTCGCCATTCTTCTCCGGTTCCCACGGAAACACATCAATGGCTGCACCAGCAAGATGCTTTTCCTTCAATGCATGAGCCAGTGCATCAATTTCAACTACCTCTCCCCTTGCGTAGTTTATCAAAATGGATCCGGGTTTGGCAAATTTTAGCGAATTCTTGTTGATGAGATTCTTAGTGCTTGGAAGTTCGGGAACGTGGAGTGTGATGATGTCTGCCTCCCCCATGAGATCTTTCAGAGATTTTCTCGATTCGGCATTACCCAATGGCAATTTGGTAACAGTGTCGTAAAATATCACTCGCATCCCCAGCGCTTCAGCCAGAATACTAACCTGCGAACCAATATTTCCATAGCCAATGATCCCCAGCGTTTTTCCCCGCAATTCATAGCTCCCCTTAGCCTCTTTAAGCCAAACACCCTCATGAGCCGAGCGATTCTTGTCGGGAATTCTCCTGATCAGCATTATAGACGCAGCGATCACTAGCTCAGCTACCGATCTTGTGTTTGAATAGGGGGCATTGAATACAACAACCCCGTTTTTCGTTGCAGCCTGTAAATCAACCTGGTTGACCCCTATGCAGAAACATCCGATGGCCTGTAATTTTTTGGCGGCATTGAGCACACGAGCCGTAACCTGCGTTTTGGAACGGATGCCTAATAAATGCACATCCCTGATCTCACGTATCAATTCATCTTCGGATAATGCCCCTCCCAGCTTTGTCACTGAATCATAACCTGCATCCTTGAAATAGCCTACTGCTTTTTCACTAATGTTCTCAAGTAAGAGTATGTTAATCTTTTCTTTTGGATAGCTGGTGTTTTTTTTCTCCATGATGTTAATAACGACTTATTGGCGATGAAATGGGTATAGGATTTGCAAATATAGTCGAATTGAAAACTTCCTTTTTATACATTTGTCCGATAACCTTAATAGACACCCGTTGAAGTACTATATAAAATGGTTGCCGTTACTTATTCTATTCGGTTGCAGCAACTCTGCGAACAATAAGACCGAAAAAGATCCAATGCCGGTTGTGCAGACTGCAATCGAGCAACAGGCGATTCCGCCGGCTGATTTGAGTGAGTATAAAAGAATGATTGAAGATTTTTATTCGAAATCATTTGCAAGAGGCAGGTTCAACGGAAGTTTCCTTGTAGCTAAGAATGGTCAGATTATTTACGAGCAATACTCCGGTTTTCGTGACCCGCGACTAAGAAAAGACAGCATCACTCCTAATACTTCGTTTCACCTGGCATCTGTTTCAAAGACTTTTACAGCCATGGCTGTTTTGAAACTCTGGGAAGAAGGTAAATTGATAATTGACAGTCCGCTTGTGCAGTATATGCAAGAGTTTCCTTTGCCCGATGTGACCATAAAAAGCTTACTCAACCATAGAAGCGGTATTCCAAATTATGTGCATTACATGGAAAAACTTGGTTGGGACAAAAAGAAATTTATCACCAACCAGGACGTATTTGATTTTATGGTTGACCGCCATGATGAAATACAAATTGGTTCATCGGATAAGCGTTTCAGTTATTCTAATACAAATTATGCCTTATTGGCGCTCCTTGTTGAAAGAGTTTCAGGACAACATTTTGCAGAGTATATGCGACTGAACTTTTTCGAACCGCTGGAAATGAACGACACTTACGTATTCACACCAAGTGATAGTGCACGTTCTTTAAGCTCCTATTTCTACAGCGGCCGGGAATATGCTTTCGATTATCTTGATCTTGTATATGGAGACAAGAATATTTACAGTACAGTCAGAGATCTTTTGAAGTGGGATCAGGCATTGCGCGGAGGTATGTTATTTCAACCAACGACATTGGAAGCCGCTTATACTGGCTATAGTAATGAAAAAAAAGGTATCAATAATTATGGCTTGGGCTGGCGACTACAGGAGTATCCAAATAAAAAGAAGATCATCTATCACAACGGATGGTGGCACGGTAACAGGACTGCTTTCTATAGACTTCCCGACGAGAACACTACGATTATAGCTCTCTGTAATAACGACTCAAAAATTGTGTATAAGTCAAAACATCTTGCAACCATCTTTGGCAATTACGATTCCAAAGGAGAAGATGATGAAGTTGATCACCGGGTAACACTTCAAACAAATAGCAGCAATTCTGCCAATGGAAGCCGCTATGGTAGTCGCGGCAATTAACATCCACTTTAATATGCTTACTTCTTATTAATTTTCAGTATGCACATACTGAATGCTCAACAGGTACGTGAATGGGATGCTTACACCATTGCGCACACACCCATCACATCGCTGCAATTGATGGAAAAAGCCGCTACCGCATGTGTAGACTGGATCGCTGATAACTACGGGCATGAAACATCGTTTGCAATTTTTTGCGCCAAAGGAAATAACGGCGGCGATGGTCTTGCTATAGCGCGATTATTAAATTTGAAAGGTTATAAAGTAACTGTATCAATACTCGAATTTGGGAAATTAGGTACGGATGACTTTCAATCGAATCTGCAAAGACTACACGAACTTGACATATTGATTCGCTTTGTCCCAACAAAAGAAACCATCCCGGCAATTGAAAAAGACGAAGTGGTTATCGATGCGTTGTATGGATCAGGATTGAACCGCCCTCTTGATGGTCTTTCACGCTTATTGGTTGAACATCTGAATAATTCAGGAGCTGCAATCGTTTCAATCGATCTGCCAACCGGTTTATATGCCGATAAATCACTCGATGATGGCGTTGCTATTCGCGCCTCACATACATTGACGTTTCAATGTTTGAAGCCTGCATTCCTTGTTTCCGAAAATGAATTGTACACAGGCAAGCTTCATGTACTTGACATTGGCCTGCAGCCTGCATTCCTTGAAACAATCAAAAGTCAATACATTCTGGCTGATGAGCATTTAGCCCGGGCCATATATGTGCCCAGAAGTCGCTTTTCTCATAAGGGATCCCATGGTCATTCACTTATTATAGCAGGCAGTTATGGTAAGATGGGTGCGGCTATCCTTGCATCGCGCGCGTGTATCAGAAGCGGAACCGGATTGCTAACTGTTTATATACCGAAATGTGGTTATAGCATAATGCAAATTGCATGTCCGGAGGCGATGGTTATCACTTCAAACAATGAAACCATAGTGGATCCAATAAATGCAGACTTACAAAAATATGCTGCAATTGGAATTGGGCCTGGAATTGGAACTGCCGAATCAACCTTGAAGCTGTTGGAAACTATCATTCATTCTTCAAGAAACAGGATGGTATTTGATGCAGACGCTTTAAATCTTATTTCCCGCAATATTGATCTGCTCAATACTCCACACAGTGACTGGATCATCACGCCGCATCCCAAAGAAATGGAAAGGTTGTTTGGGACAGTAAGTAACGATTTTGAACGAATAGAGCAGGCTCGACTCGCTGCTAAAAGATATAATATCGTAGTGGTATTAAAAGGGAAATTTACTTGTATTGCAACTCCAGGTGGAATGACATACTTCAACTCAACAGGGAACGCGGGTCTTGCCAAAGGTGGAAGTGGTGATGTTCTCACCGGCATCATTACCGCCCTTCTTGCAAACGGTTATAGTGCTGAAGGAGCTTCAATTCTTGGATGCTACTTGCATGGAAAAGCTGCGGATCTCATTGCGCCGATCCGATCTGAGGAATCCATGACACCGGGTGACCTTATCGAGTTTATAGGTGCGGGATTCTTATCGCTTTGAAATACAATATTTTAATTTTAGGCATAGTTTTTTGATGGGTGCTGGAAAAATTCCATATGAAGCCCATTTACACAATTTTGATATCAGCGTTTCTGGCTTCATGTTCAAAAGATGAACAGCTTTCGACCTCAGCGCCAGATCCAGTCCCCGCCCCATCACCCGCGCCAGTTCCAGAACAGAATAAGCCGATTGTGGAAACACAACCACCGGTTCTTACCGCTGTGACGAAGAAAATACATAGCAATATCGGCGGCTATTATGAGGCGCTTCCTGTACACTATAAGACTTCAAAACTGAATTATCCTTTATTGATATTTGTTCATGGACTTGGGCAAAGAGGAAACGGGTCCTCGGATCTGAATCTTCTGACTAAAGAAGGCATTACAAAAAGACTTGCGGATAAGACTTTTCCAGCAAGCATCCAGATAAATAAGGCATATCATTCCTTTATTGTTCTTGCACCACAATTCAATGAGTTTGAAACACCCGCGGCACTTGATGCTTTTGTTAATCACGCGTCTCGAACTTATCGAATTGACAAGTCCCGTATCTACCTGGTTGGAATGAGTATGGGTGGAAGAATGATCGTGGATTATGCATGGAAATATCCGGGGAAAGCAGCTGCGATTGTACCGATGGCAGGCGTGTGCAAATCGGACGAAGATATGATCGCAAAGGCGAAAAGCATTGCGACGGGAAGATATGCAACCTGGGTCTTGCACAATCGTGGTGATGAGTTGATGCCTTTCGATGATGCGGACAAACTCGTTGCAGAAATCAATAAGAATAAACCATCAATTGCAGCGATACTTACTGAGCTGTCTGATGCGGGTGAAGCGAAACACGACTCATGGACTCGAGGCTGCGACCCTGCATTTCGCAAAAGCGGTAAAAACATCTATGAATGGATGCTGCAGTACAAGCGATAATCTATTCTTCACTGACATTTTTTAATTTCATCAACGCAGAGTACGCGTTGTCAACTATGATATCGGTATTTTTTAGAATTGCCGGCGGCGAAATTAGTTCAACGTAGTTGTTGAAGGAGTCACCTGCCTGCACTTGCTGCAATCTAAACTCTCCCCCACCATTGCTGACAAACACATAATGCCGATCTCCTATCTGCACCAGTGCTTCCTCAGGTACTGACATTGTGGACCTCCCTCCAAGGTGTACTATCGCATTAACGTACATGCCTGGTTTTATCAGTTGAGGGACCCGGGTAAACCGACAATACACTGTTCCCGCTCTCTCATCATTAACGTCTTTTGTAATAAGATATACTTTGGCTTCATATTTTCTGGCTGGATCGTCGGCCAGATTTACGAATACCGTTTGACCCTGTGCGATATTGTTCAGGTCTTTCTCGAATACCGTCAATTCCGCATGCACATTCTCCGGAGCAAATAGTTCAAAAAGTACTTCCGTAGGTTGAATATACCTTCCAGCGTTTACGTTAACCTTCGACACAAATCCTGTTATAGGCGAACGAAGCGATACTGAACGTGATATATTACTTTCATTGAGATTTGAAGGATTGATGCCAACAAGCTGCAGCTTTTCGTGCAAGCTGCGGATAAGCACTCGTTGTACCTGGTCATCCGCCCTGGCCTGCTGCAAGGTCTTGTCGCTGCTCGCCTTGCTTTGATTTAATGTCAGCTGCCTCTCCAAATCAGTTCTTGTATACTCCGATCGTGCAAGTGCTAACAGATACTCCTGTTGCAACTGTATCAGGGTTTGATCTTCAATGGTAGCGAGTACCTGTCCTTTCTTAACCTGCATTCCAGGAAGTAGTTGCAATGACCGGATGTAACCGCCTAATGGGAATGCGACTGACACAAAGCCTTGTGGCATGACATCAATCGTTCCATTCAAACGCAGTGACTGATTTATTGTTCGCACCTCGGCCTTTCCCACTCGAATGCCTGCGAAACGTTGCTGCGAAGAGTCCAGTCGAACAATTTTTGTAGAATCTGTAGTTTCGTTGGAAGTCTCTTCAACAACTGCGTCATTTGAACAGCTCCATAGTAAAATGATCCCACCTATTATTGATAGAAGCTTTTGCATGTTAGTTGTTTGATGGTGATAGATGAATTAGCTCAATGACCGCCTCGTTATATTGCCGGACTGCATCAAGTTGATTGAGCCGTATTGTTAGCGACTGGTTTATCACAATTGTCCATTCCAGGAAATTGATCTCCCCTTTATTGAAGAGAATATTTGCCTGTTCAGATACAACCCGTGCATCATTTAAAGTTTTTGACTTGAACATCGAAACTATTTCCATAGTTCTTTGCACACGATCAATAGCTATTTCATAGTTTCGGTTTAACTCCTGAACAGCTTTCTCAACCTGAATTTCAGCCATGCTTTCCCGGACCCTTGCTGCACTAATCCTCGCTTTGTAAGCAGAAGTGAACAATGGAACTGAAATAGTGCCCTGAACCACGTTGAACCGGTCACTCCCACTGTAATACCTTTGATTGATTCCGTCTTTACTTTGCCACCCACGGAAGGATTGGTTGGAATATCCAAGGCTGAACGATGGAAGTAAACTGCTTTTCTCAACCTGCACCTGCTTTTCTGCTTCCAGCAATTGGGCAGAAGCCAATCGGTATGTTGGATGTTGGCGCAATAGGCTTTTGTCTGGTAATGCAAACTGAATCAACATCGATGAGTCGTAAATCGGAAGTATTACCATTTCTTCATTCACGATAGTTGCAAGACGTTTTTGTAAATCCACAAGATCCGATTGTAGTAATTGACGTTGCACTCTTATGTTTGCATGCTGTGTATTTGCTGTGGCCAATTCTATTTTATTTGCTTCGCCGGCCTCAAGCCGCAAAGCTGACTTTTGGGCAAATTGTTGAAATACGGTGTCTAATTCAGTAAGCACCTTCTCACGTTCCATGATATCGATCAGCTGCGCATAGATACGCCGCACTTCACGCTCTACCTCCATCCTTGTTAAGTCGGTCTGAATTGAATCAACATTCACTTGAGATCGGAACAATGCTCGCTTGCGTCGATACACTACTGGTAGATCAAATGCTTGAGATACGACAAACCGTGTATCATTAAATATGCTGTTTACATTACCATACTCTGCCTCAATTGTTGTTGGTGATAATTCATTAGCGGATTTAATTAACGCCTGTCGATACTGCACCTGCATGTTCGCCGCTATAATTGACAAATTTTGCTTTCGCGCACGCTCGAGCACTTCTTCCAATGTATAAGCAATAGATCCTGGTTGCGCTTGTATGTTCGTAACACTACATGTAGCAAAAAGCAACAGTATAATAATCGGCAGTTGGCCTTGCCTAAGCTTCTTAGGTATACGGTTGAACCACTTATAGAGAACAGGCAGGAGATACAATGTAAGGGCGGTAGCTGAAATTAATCCTCCGATTACTACTGATGCAAGAGGCCGTTGTACTTCTGCACCGGCGCCGTTACTTAATGCCATTGGTAGAAAGCCTAAGGATGCTACTGCAGCGGTCATAAGCACAGGACGTAACCGGCGGTTGGTACCTTCCACAATTACTTGATCCATGTTTCCAAATTGTTCTTTTTTCAATCGATTGAATTCTGTTATAAGTACGATACCATTTAGTACAGCTACGCCAAAAAGGGCAATGAATCCTACGCCTGCAGATATGCTAAATGGCATATCGCGAATAAGTAAGGCAAAGATTCCACCGATAGCAGATAATGGGATTGCAGTAAATACCAGCAGTGCATGTTTGATCGAACCGAAAGCGAAATACAACATTAGAAAGATCAATGCTAGCGCAGCTGGCACTGCGATTGACAATCGTTCGCGTGCTTCTACCAGATTCTCAAACTGGCCTCCATAGGAAACGTAATAACCCGGCGCCAGTCGTAATCTATCCTTTACCTTTTGTTGCAGCTCTTCAACAATAGTTTCAACATCCCTACCCCGCACGTTGAATCCAACTATTATTCGCCGCTTCGCATCTTCACGCTGGATCTGATTTGGTCCTTCTCTCACGGATACATCTGCAACTTGCGATAACGGGATTTGCATTCCTGCTGGAGTTGCGATCAACAGATTGTTTATGTCCTGAACATTTTCACGGAGCCCCGGTTTCAGTTTCACTACAAGGTCAAACCTCCGTTCATTCTCATAAATTTTTCCAGTAGGTGCACCCGCGAATGCTGCGGTTATAGTGCGGTTCACCTGTTCTACATTCAGCCCGAAACGGGCAAGCGCGCTGCGATCTATTTTAATGACGATTTGTGGAAGGCCCGTCACCGTTTCGATATACACATCGGTTGCACCATCTACACCCTGAATAAGTCGCCCCAGGTTTTGCGCATATGATGCCAGAGAATCAAGATCTTCACCAAAGATCTTACAAACAACATCCTGTCGAGATCCTGTCATTAGTTCATTAAACCGCATTTGAACCGGAAACTGGAAACCGGTTGTGACTCCCGGCACTTGTTCAAGCACCCGGCTCATCTTACCAGCAAGTTCATCAAATGACTTTGCGGATGTCCATTCTTTTTTTGCTTTCAACACTACCATCATGTCAGCGGCCTCAATAGGCATCGGGTCTGTTGGAATTTCGCCGCTGCCGATTTTCGTTACAACCTTTTCAACTTCGGGGAAACTATCAAGCAAGAGCCCAGCAGTCTTTTTTGTTGCGTCTATAGTTGTATTAAGAGAGCTTCCGGTAAGTACGCGGGTATCAACGGCAAAATCTCCTTCCTCCAGTTCCGGTATAAATTCTCCACCCAGGTTGATGAGAATTGCAACACTAAGACTGAACAAAAGGAAAGCGGTTATTACGATAGTACCTGGATACCTCATTATTTTTATAAGCGATGAACGGTATGCCAACCCTAATTTCTCCATCGTGCGGTCTGACCAATTCCGTTGTTGTCGTATTTTCCTGCTAAGTACAAGCGAAGTGATCATTGGCACATACGTCAGCGAAAGGATGAAGGCGCCTAGCAGTGCGAAGGAAACGGTTTGTGCCATCGGGCGGAACATTTTGCCTTCAATGCCAACGAGGCTTAGAATCGGTAAATAAACAATCAGAATAATAACCTGCCCAAACACAGCTGCTCCCATCATTTTAGATGCAGATTCAGTGACCGCATCATCCATTTGTTTAGCCGAAAACACTTGTTCACGTAATCTGGAATGATACAATCTGTGCATCACAGCTTCAACGATAATTACAGCGCCATCAACGATCAATCCAAAATCAAGCGCACCAAGGCTCATGAGGTTACCACTAACACCAAACAAATTCATCATAGCAATGGCAAATAACATCGATAACGGTATCACCGAAGCAACGATGAGGCCGGCACGCAGATTACCGAGGAACAATACCAAAATGAAAACTACGATGAGTGCTCCTTCAATAAGGTTTCTTTTTACTGTGCCGATGGCATTGTTCACCATTTTAGTGCGATCAAGAAAAGGCTCGATGACCAGGCCTTCATCCAGGCTTTGCTGAATTTTTTCAATTTTGGCTTTTACATCTTGAATCACCCTTGATGAGTTTTCGCCTTTCAACATCATCACGATACCACCGGCTACTTCCTGCGCGTCATTGTATACCAGCGCTCCATACCTTGTTGCACTTCCAAGTTCAACGTTAGCAACGTCGCTGATTAAAATCGGCATTCCCGCTGAGGTGCTGCTTACGACAATGTCATTAATGTCGTCAATAGTTGCTGCAAGCCCTTCGGTTCGAATGAATAATACAGTTGGTCCCTTTTCGATGTACGCACCCCCCGCATTCTGATTATTTTTCTCCAGTGCATTGAAAACGTCTGATATGGTAAGATGCTGGCTGTTAAGTTTGTCGGGATCTATGGCAACGACATATTGCTTCAATTCTCCGCCGAAACTGCTGACATCTGCAACGCCCGGTGTGCCTAATAACTGCCTTCTCACAATCCAATCCTGAATTGTTCGCAATTCACGAACATCATATCTGGTTTCGTATCCTGGCTTTGGACGAACAACATATTGAAAAATTTCTCCCAAACCGGTGGTAACGGGTGCTAATTCTGGAATGCCTGCATCAGTAGGAATCTGGCTTCTCACCAATGCAAGACGCTCGGAGATCTGCTGCCTTGCCCAATAAACATCCGTGGACTCATTGAATACGATGGTAACAAGCGAAAGCCCGAACCTTGAAAAAGAACGCATCTCCACGATACCAGGAATGTTTGAGGTCGCCTGCTCAATCGGGAAAGTAATGAGTCGTTCAACTTCAGGTGCTGCCAGTGACGGTGAAGATGTAATTACCTGCACCTGGTTATTGGTTATATCGGGAACAGCGTCTATCGGCAGGTTTTTTAAAGACAAACTGCCCCAAATTGTCAGTGCAATTGTAAATAGCACTATGATCAGTTTGTTTCGAACTGAAAATCGAATGATCGAGTAGAGCATGGTAATAGTTGAAGACTACAATAAGGTATTTCAATCAAATGCAGATACCGACTGACTTTCGCGGAGGTTGAAATATTGACTTATCATATCCCCTGATACCAAATTGTTGATCATGGGAAATAAAAAGTGTACATGCACCAATGGGTGGTTGAAGTGACATGTTTATTGTTGCTGGCAGCACAGGAACATTCAATATAAAACCCGACTGCACAAGGTCGCTGTTCTTAAAAGGCAGCCTCGAATGATCGATATCCTTACTGTGTGCGCCACTGCCGCTGTTGTAATGTAGTGTTACGAATTGTGCGAAGCTCAGCTTTCCATTTTCCTGCTTATGCTGTAAAAAATGGATGTATACCATTGGAAGCTTTAGTAATTGCCCAAACTCAGAATGGGTTACCAAAGTCAGACTCAACATGAATATGGCGATGAGGCGTCGCATGTACACCAAAGGTACATCTAAATAGAAATGTGAAGGGGTTTCGGATAATTTTTATATCTTATCCATCTCAACAGAACCATTGGAAGTTACAACATCACTTTCTCACATTCAGGATATGGTATTGCAAAAACTGCAAGGCTTAAATCCTATGCTTACCTACCATCGGATGGAGCATACAATTGATGTGGTTTCCCAGGCAGAACGTATTGCTAAAGAAGAAGGCGTTCGCGAGCCAGGCAAGCTTCGATTGCTTAAAATCGCTGCACTCTACCACGACACGGGTTTTCTGCACACCTATGCACATCATGAAGAAAGAAGTTGTGAAATTTTCCTTGCTGATGCTCCTTCACTTGGTTTAGACGAAAATGAACAGCAGCAAATTGTGGAGCTAATTATGGCTACGAAAATTCCTCAAAATCCAGTAACGCACCTACAGCAAATACTCTGCGATGCAGATCTGGATTATTTAGGCAGATCTGACTTCTTTACAATTGGCAATTCGTTGAAAGAGGAGTTTCTGCATTTTTCTATCATAAAAACTGAAGAGGAATGGCTGGAACTGCAGGCAAGGTTCCTTTCGAATCATCATTACCATACTAAGTCATCCCGGACTGAACGCGAACACGTGAAGAAGCTGAATATTCAAAAACTAAACGAGTTGAATTGATCAGTGCACAAGCTGTTTCATCTGAATTGTAATTTTGTCCTGCTCTCTCAATCGCTTACATAAAGTTCCCATGATTCCTTTCAATATATCCGAGTTGGTTGCAACAACATCGTAAAACGGATCTTGCTCAATTTTTAGCAAAATGCAGTCAGTAAGCGTGGTGGCACTGGCAGAGCGTGTCTCTGCATCGAGGAGTGACAATTCACCAAAGATTTCGTTTGAGGAAAGTTCTGCAAGCTGGTGTTCCCCATCGTGAATTGACACCTGTCCCCGGTATATAAAATACATATAATTCCCAGGCTCACCCTTCTCAAAAAGAGTGACACCTTTTTCAAAATATTCATCATGGCAAATGGAAGCGATGTCAACAAGATCCATTTCACGACAATTTTGAAAAATGCTTGAATTCTTAAGCAACAAAACTTTCTCTATAATCAACATACCTTAAGTTACAGATTTTGTTATAAAGTTTCTTGTTTCATTCAACAGCATCGAATCGCTATCAATTCGTATCCGCTGAAGCAACAAAGACAGACGTTTGTCTTGCCGCTGCCAGTATGTGTAAAGAAATAGAGCCTGCGAGTAAGGGTCGAAGAATGAAGGCGAAGCAACCATGGCAGTTTCAAGGTCTTCCACGTTTCGAGTAACATGCGCATGACGGTTTGCGTTTTCCGGATCGAGGATGAAATCAAAAAAAACATTTAGTTCCCGGCCGATATTTTTTGGGAGTAGAAGGTCCGCCATTTCCATTGCATTATAGATTCGGGTCCCTTTTCCTGAATCAAATAATTCAATTAAACGATTGATCTCCTTTTTTTGATAAACAATTGCGCATCCTCGCAAGATGGTTATAAGGTCACGCCTTACTTCGTCGACGATCGCTTGTTTCAACAAGTTCTGTTGCTGAACTGAAGGAGAAAAATAATATCCGATCTTTTCAACTCCCTGCTCCATAAACCTGCTAATTAATTGACGAAGTTGTAGTCGTTCGTGTTTCTTTGGCATATAGTCTTCCTTCGACCAAAGAGCAGAAACAACTTTATGTTGACTCACACGATTATCGTCAACCAAAGCAAGCACAAAACTGGTTGAATAGATGCCGCGTGCTTTACCTGCAATTCTAACCAGTTCGTCAAGATGATCAGCATAGCGAACGTCAACATGTTCTAAATCTTTGAACAACTCGTCTCCATATAAATGCAGCCCTTTAATGGCAAGATATTTCTGGGATGCATTTGTGAGCATTCCAAATACTTTTGGTAGCAGCTTATGCATCTTTAGTTTGCAAGCTACCAATAATGCATGCCGCTGAACTTCAGGTTCGCGGTCGTTCAACAACTCAAGCAGTTCTTCCGAAAACCTAATGTTATGGATTTCTTCGATAATGTCAATAGCAAACATCCGGTCCTCGGTACGCGATGAAGAAAGATAACGTTGCAGTTCATCAACACCGCGTCTGATGTAATCATATTCACGTTGGTTCATGAGGTTTGATACGATGATTTTTTGATACATGGGTTCATGCATGTATAATCTTCTTGCTTCGCTGATCAAATGATCCTGGTCCAGCCTGCATAATATTCTGAAAAGACGTACTCGCACAAGGTCACTCACGTCGCCATTGATCATGTCCTTCATAAGCGCAACGTCACATGAGTTGCGCACTTCCATACGCTCAAGCACATAGAGTTGCACCTCGTGTGAGGAACGTTTTAATAGGTTATGCAAAACGACGTCAAGTTTCTTATAATGTGCGTTTTCAAGTAGCCGTAACGAATAAATAACTTCGGTTGGATTTCCTTCATTTAATTTATTAAGCAGTATTTCAATCGTGTCTTTTCCATAAAGATGAAGGCTGTCACTACTGAAAAAGCCTTTTTTTATAGATGCATGTAGAGTTGAGATATAGGACCTACGAATAAGGAAGATCACAACTGTCCAGATAAGGATATTAACAATGAGAATGTTTACCGTTAACTCAATGGTCATAACCAGTTCAGAGCTAAAGATAAAAAACAGTGTACCGCCGACCGTAAGGAGAGAGAAAGGAAGCATGTATCCTTTTGAAATGATATGCCCTTTCAGTCTTAAGTTTTCACGCAGCGGTTGGAAGAGAATGAAAAAGATTGGCTCCTGAACCGCCGATCGCAATACTTCTGTGAGCATCGCCATGATACCAAAAAGGTATACATTATAGCCTGAGCCTCCATTCACGCTGAAGAAACTTACACACATAAGTAAAAGAATGGTTGGAGTGATAAACAAGCATGAGATCAAGCCCAATCGCTCGATCATGCGGCTTACAAAAATGAGTTTCATTACTACAGCGAGCAATCGGCCTACGGCAAAAAAGGCAGCGATGAACGTTGCAAGTGAAGCAACGTTTGAAAAACGAAATCTAACCTCCGACAAAAATGTGTAATCAACGAGAAGGTAAACGTTATAACTCAAGATAGATAACAGGGATATGGTAAAGATCAATTCGTTCTTAAAGAAAAATGCAACAAGATCTTTTCTTGTGACACGACTTTGATGTAGGTGCTGAGAGTGTGATCGGTTACGAATAACGTCCCATTGTTCTTTCTTAATGATTCGATTAAAAATGATAAGACCACAAACGAGGGTAGCAATTGCAAACCACATAAGATTATTCAGGCCGAACAGACTTATGAAGAGAGGTGTTGAAATGTAACCGATGAGTTTGGCGGGGATGTCACCGGCCCCCACAACCGAAAAGACTCGCCGACTTTCACGCACATTAAAAAGCAAGGATACAAGCCCCCAAAATGCGTAACCAGCCACCATATAGAATAAGGTACTCCAGATCAGTAGTGTAAAAATAAATGTATGCGGATCACCATATTCAAGTCCAAACCATAAAAAGATCAAAACGGCGATCGATCCGGCGATGATAAACCTAAGCAATTGCAAAGGAGAAAATCGATGCTCGAGTTTTTCGTAGATCATGTTCAAAAAAAGCAACGCTGCAGCGATTACGATGTACGCCTGTGGGAGTTCCCTGATCTCTAAGCGGTTTATGAATAAGGTAAATGCAAGGATACTTGTATAAGCATTTGAGATACCGATAAATAGTTGAACAAGTAAAAGATCAAAAACATATTTCGACTCCGATCGTTTGATATTTAGCAGCCGGTAAATATTGTTTCTCATCCAGGGTAAGATACAAACAAGATTCACAAAGCAAAATAGGCGGATACAGCGGTCTGGAAGAACATCTTCTTATCTCAGGTCAAGATTTCACTAAATAGTTTGTAGCTGCGACATTAAATAATTACATTGATTCTAATCTTCTTCTTACTCGCACCCCTTCAAAGCATAAATCTGAACTATTGGTAGTGCCCGTGCCTTTTCGCCACTAACCTTAATATACCGACATCATGCACCCATCCCACCGCCGCAGCAATGCAGTGAGATCATCAATAGCCTGCCTTCTGATGATCATTTCTTTACATGGTTATTCGCAGCCGAAAAGCAACAGCGTAGCGGGTTATGTTATTTATGGCGGTTTTGGGGAACAGGCCAAAGGCCCGCTCTTCGCACGACCTTCTTCTCCAGGTTACGCCGTTCAACTTGGTAGCGCTTCTTCAATAAAAAGTGGTATGATTGGTAGTCATACACTGGTTCAAACTACCGGCTCGGCTACAATAAATGGCGACGTAAACAGCGGCGGCAAAGTGATTTTTTCCAATGGCGTTTCTGTGACCGGAAACATTACAGCAGCAAACTTACTTTCCGCATCCGGATATTCTTTACAGACAGGCTCCAACACAATTGTCAAAGGCAATCTTGAAATAAAGGGAAATATTCTTTTCAGCGGTTCCATCTCCGGAACGGTTACTCATCCTTCGGGAACCAATTACACCGGACCCTTCCTCGGCAATCGCGAGATCCTTGGAGACCCCAAATTGCCGCAGTTGCCCAATATGCCTTCTATCAACAACTTTACTGCAGCTGGAACAACGAAGATCATAAACACCAGATCAATAACGCCAGCCAGTTATGGCACCGTTGCTTTGAACGGTGGCAAAACACTTACCTTTTCCGGAGGCGGCACCTACGTTTTCAAAAACATAATTAACAGCGGGACTTTTAATAAGTTCATTTTCGATTTAAAAAATGAGGCTTCCGGAGTCTTTCGGATCTATGTCCACGGTGATGTTAATCTCAGCAAACTCAACGTCGAATTTATAAATGGTGCAGATGCTTCGAAAGTTTACATGGAGATTCATGGCAACGGATCCACAAATGGAAACTTCGCATTTGTGCTTTCGCCCGGTAATTCAGGTGGAGGCCGCTATTCAGAATGGAGCGGCACCGTTTGGGCACCATACGGTGCAATAAAGGTAGGTTCGGGTTCTGAAATCGCACGTGTATTTGGATCCCTATACAGCGGCACTCAGGTGATCATCAATAATGGAACGATCATCGAACATGTTGTATTTGGTGACTTCAGTACCATTATCCCGGACTATACACCTTTAAACAGGAAAGTGAATAATCCCATTGGTGCTGAGCTGTTATCACTATATCAGAATTTTCGCTCCGCAGATACTTTGTCAAAAAACGTTTACATCATACGTAGCGATAGCGTTTTTATAGAGGTCATTGCCAGGGCTGGATTACAGACACAATTGCTTGCGCTATTGACAAGTTCTGCTTATGGTATGACCAATGTGATTGACAGTGGTATTACTTCCTTAATGATCACAGGAAAGTATCCAATAAACAAGCTCTTAAAGCTGGATAGCCTGCCTGCGATGGTTAACTTTTGCAGGCCGCTGTTTCCACCCGTATCGAGTGTAGGAGCAGTTACCAGCGGTGCTGATGCAGCCATGCGAACCAATTCAATTCGCGAAGCGTTCCGGCTGGACGGATCAGGTGTAAAAGTTGGGGTCATATCCGATAGTTACGACAAACGTCCTGGAAATCGCGCTCTTAACGGCGTGTTGAATGGCGATCTGCCAGGTGTCGGAAACGTTGCTTATCCAATACCGGTACAAATAGTTGGTGAATATCTTTTTGGGCCTGCAAATGACGAGGGACGCGCGATGCTTGAAATTGTTCATGACCTCGCACCAGGGGCTTCTCTTGCTTTCCGAACAGGATTTACCAGCGCTACGGATCTGGCCGATGGCATTGTTGAACTTGCTGATAACAATTGTAACATAATTGTTGACGATGTTACTTACATCACGGAACCTTTCTTTAAAGAAGGGATCGTTTCGCGTGCAGTAAGCAATGTAAACCGACGCGGAGTAAGTTATTTCACCTCTGCCGGAAACTTTGCCAGCAAGTCATATGGCTCTGTATTCATTCCAACACCCGCCCCACCCGGCCTCACCGGGCATGCACATCAATTTGCCCCAGGAGATATTCATCAGCAGCTGGTATTGCAACCTGGCAGCTATACGATCGTCTTGCAATGGCAGGACTCAGTGTATTCAATAGGCGAAACAAGGACAGGAACTACAAATGATCTCGATATATATCTTACCAATGCATCAGGTACCCCGATCGTTGGATTTAACAGGAACAATTTTGGTGGTGACCCGATCGAGATTCTTCCCTTCTACGTCACGGAACAATCCCTAGCCAATATCATGATCGTTCGGGCAAATGGAAACGACAACGTTCGTTTTAAGTATGTTGTATTCAGAGGTGATCTCGTGATCAATGAACATAATAATGATTCGAGTACAATTGTTGGACATGCAAATTCACCACATGCCATCACCGTAGGTGCGGTTCGATATAATTTGTCTCCTTCGTTGGGTGGCAGCCCAATTGCAGAACCTTTTAGCTCAACCGGTGGAACCCTGCTGAACAATCAGGTTCCGGCGAAGCCGGACATTACTTCATACGATGGTGTCAATACAACAATTGATTTCAGATCGCTTGACCTTGAAGGCGATGGCATCCCAAATTTCTATGGTACCTCTGCGGCAGCACCTCACGCAGCCGCTGCCGGCGCGCTGCTTATGCAGGCACGAACAAGATTCTATGAACAGCATTTGCTGCCCGCCCAGATGCGAACACTGATGCATTCATCCGCTTTGGACATACATGCGCCCGGCTTCGATAAACTGACGGGTGCGGGCCTGTTACAACCTTTTGAAGCATTGTCCTCAATAGCAAAGCCAATTCCTGAAATAATTAACCTGGTAACCGATGTTGAAAAACCAGGAAGCGAGCAGTTTACTGTCACCATAGAGGGACGCTATTTATCAAATGACACACGTATCATCTTTGACGGTGATACCCTGCAATCGCGATTCGTAAATTCCAATACGATCGAAGCAGAGATTGAACCATTTGCCGGCAATCCACCGTTGATTGCTTACAACAAGCCAATCAGTACTACTCGCCGGGATGGCGGAGCAGACACCCTTTACTTTTATAGCACGATCCGTAGGAATGTTACTATTGCTGCCATCGATACTTCTAAACGCTTCGGTGAAACAATGCCAGTTATTAGGTATACGGTCCTGGTGGATAGTTTGCCGATTGATTTGACAACTGCAGCCCTGCAGGAAATTGGCATAGATTCCATATGGATAGAGACACCGGCAAACACGCAAAGCAATGCAGGGATCTATATTGCGAGGGTGCATTATTCGTTGCTTGATTCTGCCTTCAACGACTTCTTTAATTTTATTACGGATGATGGTGTTCTTATCATCCGCAAGATGCCATTAACGATTGTTCCTGCAGATACTGTATTAACCTACGGGGAGAAGATAGGAAACATTCGTTTCAATTATATCTATGATGAAACCGGTATAGACAGATCAACCAGGATGGCCTTCAGGCAAACCCTGCAAAATCTATATACCTCCGGTCTGGCAGTAAACACCTTCGCGATACTCGATGGAAAAACGCTCTCGAACGGAAAGACATTATCAAATGATCAACTGGTTAATTTAAGTTTCATAGCAAGCGGCAAAACGCTTTCTAATGGCAAAACTTTGTCCAATGGCAAAACGCTTTCTAATGGAACCGTTGTTGTCGAAACAACCAATGTTGTAGAAATTGCATTGGAATCCTTTTTTGATTTTTCAGAGAACATTGCTAACCTAACTTTATTGAAAGGCAAAACCTTGTCAAACGGCAAGACGCTTTCAAATGGTTCTGTTACAGTAAATGGTAAAACCCTGTCTAATACCTATCCACTGTTAAATGGAAACACCGTGGGTGACGACACGTCCGGTCGCATAGCTGCAATACTTGACGAGCAGGATGTTGATGAGGCGGATGTAGAACCAGTAAGCGAATTCCGGTCAGTTATTTTTCTGACGGGCATTCAATCCGGCGAGCAGTTTATACTGCCGGGTACGTTCTTAACTGAAAATTTCGAGGTTCGATACGACTTTGGAAATCTAAGAATATTGCCAGCATCACTTGCGGTAACCGCACGTGACACAGCGTTAATATATGGAGATACTCTGCCGGACTTTGCATTTGATGTAAGCGGTTATCAATACCAGGATGCAGACTCAGGATACATGGTAGTTCCGCCCTCATTCAGGTTTGTCGATGATGCAAATCAATGGTATACCGGCATCCTTCATGTTGGCAGCTATCAATTGAGTCCTTATGGTGCAATCATGCAGCAGCCTTCCAATTATGTACTTAAGTATCAAACCGGAACATTAGAGATAACCCCGAGATCGCTCATTGTAAAGGCAGACGATAAAGTGATTTTCCAGGGAAGTCCCTTACCCGTCTTCACATCTACTTATTCCGGTTTTGTCAACAATGATGTAAATACAATCGTTAGCGGACCAGTTTACGAAATCGTTCCAGGATATACAGGACTTGCCGGAATCTACAGCATTGTTCCAAAACAATTGGAGCTTTCAAACAGCGATTATGTGATTGACTATGCAGCCGGCTTGCTGTATATCAATCCGAAAGGAAAAGGTGCAAAAAAAATCAAGCCTGTATTAGACTGTATTGATACTCTCATCAACGACCCCTCAGGCTTGATCTATGTTGCCCGCTTCCGATACTACAATGAAAATAAAACGCCTGTCTACGTGCCACGTGGCCCCCAAAATGTTCTTCAAACCACAGGTAGATATGAAGGGCTGCAACCGGAATTATTCAAAGTAGGAACTGATACCTTCAGTATCAAATTCGATGGCAACAAAATGACGTGGATCGTCATAACATATGAAGTAAATCAAAAATCATCCACTGCCAGTTATGCCACTGCTGAATCACAAAAATGTAAGACGACAAACAGCAGTTCTGCAATAATTACACTACGACAACCGGAGGAAATCATTAACTTGACAACAAAGTCAGTATATCCAAATCCCACCAGAGACCGGGTAATCATTAAAACATCCTCTCCAATCCGTGTAAATAATGTCGTAAAGATCTACGATCTGCGCGGCAAACTGGTATCCAATTTCCATCAAAGATCAGTTGATCCTTTCACTATAGAACTTCGATTAAACAGACTTTCGTCTGGAACTTACCTTGTTAGGATCCCTGTCAGCACCGGGTCGGAAACGAGGAAGATTTTAAAGCTTTAGTATTTCGATATGGTTATTCAAAAATAGAAGCTGATGAAACATGCGTGTGTTGCCCTTCTGTGTTTGGTTATGATATCAATCAGCACCAAAGGACAGGAGCCCAATGTTGACAGTTTGCATAAAGCAGTTCAAGTCATGCCGCAAGACAGTTCAAGGGTGAAAGTGCTGGTCGAAATAAGCAGGGCATATTATAACTCAGACCCGATTGCGGGTTATAATTATGCTTACCAGGCGTTATTGCTGGCCGAAAAGCTCGACTATGAAGCAGGGAAAGCACAAGCGTTGAAGTTTTGCGGATTGTCAAAATATAAATCCGGAGATCTTATTGATGCTCTGGACTATTATAACGCTTCTATGCGGATTTTCGAGTCAATGAATGATCAGGTAGGAAAAGCGAACATACTTAGCAATATAGGTGCGATGTACATCGAACAGGGTGATGAAGAAAAGGGACTTGAATATTTGCTTCAGTCTCTTGCCATATCTGAAAAGATGGGTGATAAACTGCGCATCGCGACTGCTATGATCAACATCGGTACGATCTATATCAACAAGCCGTCGACTTATGATAAAGCACTTGGCTATTTCTACAAGGCACTGTATCTCTCGAGGCAAATAAACAATAAGGCTGCAATCAGTACCGCTCTTGTTAATCTCGGTGAAACATATTTCAACAAACATCAAAAAGATTCCGCGTTATTTTATTTTAACCGGTCGATCTATGACGCTGAAGATGATGAAACGATATGTTACTCCCTTATCATGATGGGTAACACCTATCTGCAGGAAAAGGATTATGCAAACGCATCCGCGTATTTTTCTAAAGCGTTTGAAAGAGCAAGCACTTCTGCGAAGAAACTTGAGATGACAAAATCCCTTGTAGGATTAGGCAACACTTATCGGGGACAGCTCAACAACGATCTTGCATTGAAAGCATTTGGTGATGCTGAACAGCTCGCCCGCGAACTCAGTTCTCCATATGACTTAAAAGAAGTCTTTTCCGGCTATGCATCAACCTATGCGCAGAAAGGTGACTATCAAAAGGCTTTTATATACCAAAATTTACTGAACGACATCAAGGATACGATCTATAACATACAGACCGAAAAGAAGCTATCCAACCTTCAACTCGATTTTGAAATAGAAAAAAAGCAGGGTCAGATTAACCTTTTAACGAAAGATGCCGAATTACAGGCAGTTGAATTGCGTCGGCAAAAGTTTGCAACGAATTCAGCTATTGTAGGACTTACCCTGTTAATTCTGATTGCATTTATTCTTTACCATAATTATAAAGTAAAGATGCGCACCAACCGCATCCTTGATAAACAAAAAGATGAAATTGAGACACTCTTGCTCAACATTCTTCCTACCGAAGTTGCGCGGGAGTTGCAAGCTACCGGTAAATCAACTCCAAAGTATTATGAGAAGGTGTCAGTGTTATTTACTGACTTTAAAAGTTTCTCCAGACTGGCAGATCATCTTTCGCCGCAACAGATTATCGAGGAATTAAACACATATTTTACACGCTTTGATTCGATCATTGAAAAATACAACCTGGAAAAGATCAAGACCATTGGAGATGCCTATATGTGTGCTGGGGGTGTGCCTATTGAAAACAACAGCCATGCGCTTGACATCGTCAAAGCGAGTTTAGAGATACAGGAATTCGCAGAAGCGATGAACATCGAACGCAGATTGCAAGGCAGACCAGATTGGGGGCTACGTATCGGAATCCATACAGGACCAGTTATTGCAGGTGTTGTTGGCAATAAGAAATATGCTTATGATATCTGGGGAAGCACAGTGAATATTGCCAACCGCATGGAGAGCAACGGAGAGCCCGGGCAGGTAAATATCTCTGCGTCCACTTACGAGTTAATACGAGATCAATTCTCATGCACCTATCGGGGGAAAATTACAGCAAAAAATATTGGTGAGGTAGATATGTATTTTGTGGACCATGCTATAATTGATAAATCAACGATATCAATTATCGTCGAAAATCCTACCGTCATTCAAAGCAATTAAAAGCTTTCAAATAAACTTACTCCAAGTCCCGGCTCCGCAGACGTAATGACTTTTCCATGCTCAAACAATAAACCGCTGGCAACGTCTTCTTTAAGCAATAAAGGTCCGTCGCAATCGAGGTAATCTGCCAGGGGTGCAAGATGTGCAATAGCTGCAGTACCAATTGTTGACTCATTCATACTCCCTAACATCACTTTAAGTCCGAATTCCTTTGCATCATCGATCATTCTCACAGCAGGTGTGATACCTCCGCATTTTGTTAGCTTGATATTCACTCCATGAAAGTGATCTTCACATTTTTCAACATCGTATTCGCCCACACAAGATTCATCGGCGATCAATGGCAACGTTGAATGCTTGTATAACAATTTCATTCCCTCCCAATCGTCTTTTTGCAGAGGTTGCTCAATCAATTCAACTCCCAGTTGTGCCAGTTGAGGGATGTATTGCATAGCTTCTTCCCTGCTCCATCCTTCATTTACATCAACGCGAATCAACCCTTCGGTATGTTTCCGAAGTTGTTCGATTGTATCGATACCTACCCCGTTGCCCATTTTTATTTTATAAACTGGCCAGGGTTTTTCATCCATTTTTCTGATCATAATTTCAGTGGAATCAATGCCAATGGTATAGTCCGTAAGCGGAGAATCAGTTTCTTCCAGATCCCACATTTTCTTCAAAGGACTTTTTCTCGCTTTACCAAACAGATCCCAATATGCGATGTCCAGTGCGGCAACAAGGAAATTGTTCCCAGGAAACAAATGGTGTAGATAATGCCAGAAACGTTCGGGTTCGGTGAAGGCATACTGTTCAATCAGTTTCCTTTTCGATTCAATATCGGAAATAAGTTTTTCAATGGTGACACCATAATATCCGATAGCCGGTGCTTCGCCATAACCCGTCACTCCCCTATAATCAAGCGATACCAGTAGTGTAGGTTGGTGTGTCTTGGATCCCTTTGCAATCGTAAAGGGATCATGAAACGGCAGTTCATATGAACGATAATTAACGACCACTGGCTTCTATGAATTTTCTTAGATTATTGTTGAATTCTTTTTCGCGGAGCAGGTCTTCGAGATTTAGATGCATTCGAAATCTCCAATAATGCTTTGGTACTGCCGGTACGTTGATCCTCTCTTCCTGAGCATCCTCCCTTCTTATCTGCTCATCCATGCCCAACAAGTCCTGCAATTGGAAAATGCTCCACATTGCGGGCGAATACAGGTGCTGGAGGATAATCGCTTTATTGATCCAATCTTCACAGGTACGGGGCGCTTCTCCCCATTGCCCCAGTTCCATGTTGTAAAAACGCTGTGTAGCTGCGCGATCTTCTTCCCACCATCCACGAATAGTACTCATGTCATGTGTGGAAGGCGTAACTACCGAAAGATAGGGAGCGGCACCAGGATGGAAAAATTCCTTACCTGGCTGCTTTGGCATCCGCTGAATTTCCAGGCTCAAAATACCAAGCTGCTTCATGACTTCAGGAACACAATGGGGAACAAGCCCGAGGTCCTCACCGCAGATCAACATGTTAGTTGCACTCTTCAACGCAGGAAGTTTTTTCATTGCCTCTTCCATCCAGTATGCATCCTGCCGGCGGAAGAAATAGTCAATGTAAAGTTCACTTAAGTGATACTGCATGTGTGGATCGAGGTGCCTGTAAGAGATCGTCCTGTCGATACCGAATCTGAAATGGAAAGCATTCTCCATCGTGTCATCTCTGAACAGGATGACATTTGAGATCAGATCGAATAGTCCCTGCTTTATGTAATTGTTCTCCTCGTTTTCTTCAAAGGTTGAAAAGTGCTGTTCAACTTTACGCTGGGTATCAAATGCGTCTTTAAGTTGGTAGTGGCCATCTGCTGTTGGTTCAAGATACTCCAGAATAGAGTGTTGTCTTTCCCCGAACATTTCGTTCAATACGGCATCATTGATGTATGGCAAACAAAATCTATCAGGATTGAACCACATCCCTCTTTGAGAAAATTCGAAAGGATAAACAGGTCTTGCCGGAACAAAGCGGCCCATTATGCCTTCCACCGCATGGAGCGGGATACTCCATATTCTGAAAAAGCCAAGTATATGATCGATCCGAAACGCATCGAAATAATTGCTCATTTGCACAAACCTGCGATGCCACCACTCAAAACTGTTTTCAGACATCTTCTCCCAATTATATGTCGGGAAGCCCCAGTTCTGGCCCTTTACAGCAAATCCATCCGGCGGTGCGCCAGCCTGTTGGTCCATATGATACAGCTCCGGCTCAATCCATGCATCACAGCTATACCGGTAAACCCCAATTGGAATGTCACCTTTAATGATGATGCCATTCTTGTGAGCATATTCCACCGCGTCTCTTAGTTGCAGATGCAGGTGAAATTGCAGGTAATATTGAAAAGCAATTTCGTCGTAGTGTTTTGCCCTAGGTGAAACGTATTTTTCTATGGCTGCCTTATCGTAATTGCTATATATTTTCCACGTAGTAAAGTCTGAACTGCCATTCTTGTCACGCAGGTAACAAAAAGCTGCATAAGGAACGAGCCAATGCCTGTTTGCATCAAAAAAATTAAGGAAGTCATCATCTTTCAGAAACTCTTCCTTTTGAACATTGAAAAGTTCACGGGCGGTAGAAAGCTTGAATCGAAGCACTTGCTCATAATCGATAGCACTAAGTTCATTTAACTGCTTTTGCTTTTTCTTCAGCGGCTTAATAAGGTCTGCATGCTTCTTTCCTGCAGCGCTTGCAAGTCGCAAGTAGATAGGATGCAATGCAAAAGCAGAGATAGCAGCATATGGATAAGAATCCGTCCAGCTACGGGTAGCAGTTGTGTCATTCACGGGAAGAACCTGGATCAGTTTCAACCCCGCACGCTTTGCCCAGTCGGCTAATAATTTTATATCTGAGAATTCGCCGATGCCGAAAGAATCTTTTGAACGCAGACTGAATACCGGGATCGATACGCCGGCGCCCTTCCAGTTACTATTAGGAAGATGTACGAAGCCATCATGAAGTATGGTCAGTTGATCCGCATGAATGACCTCTCGTAGTCGGCGATTGGATCCCAGTTCATACTTTATAAACTGCTTTTTTGAAACATCGTAAACACCGTATTTGTAGTCGAGCGGAAGGTCTTCATTTGGCAGTTGAAGCGAAGCCGTCCAATATCCGTTTTCTTTGGACAACAGAACGGGTGAATCGGTGTTCCAGTTGGAAAGCGACTGGCCGCTGCCAATCAGGCAAACCACCTGGTTCTTTTCAAGCAGTGGAGCCTGTATTTTGAAAATATGATTGAAGTTCTTTGCCTTTTTTACTTTGATCCTGGTTTCGTTTTCCTTCAACAGTGTTTTCTGAAACGGGTCCGCATAAAAGATATTTTCGTACTCACCCGCATGATTCCAACTGTCGAAGATCTGAAGATGCTCAACAGAATGCTCTGAAATCCGAATGCATTTCATCTGGCCTCCCTCGGGAATGGAAAGCCCCCCTTCTGTGTGAAGTATATACCTGTATTTTAGTTCAGGAACTTGAGAAACATCAACATCTATGAAGCCATGCCAGAATTCGGCACTGAAATAAGTCAGAGCAAGAGCATTCGAAGAGTTACCTGCACCCAATACCGCAAGATTCCCGCACAACGATAAACGCTGGCCAGGCACTGTACCAAACCTGATGTAAAAATCTATTCTCATAAAGCAATTAAGTAGTCAGCGAATGTATTACAAAGTGTACAAATAACACAATAGATTTCCAATAGGCGTAACGGCACTGAAAATGCCCGGACTATCCAGGCATTTTTATAAGGTAAAGCGAAGGATAAATTTGATTAGATGATGTCCATAGCCAACACAAAGAATGTGCAAACAAACGGAAGCGTGAGTGTCAACAATTCACCCTTGAACATATAAACCAGAATGAAGGCGAGCACAGAAGCAAAGAACAGGATCCAGTACAATCCTCTCGATCTCTTTTGAGTTTGCATCATGAAAAATTTTGGGCGAAAATAAGGGTTTTGATTTATTTATTTCAATTACCGCTTCCTGTAAAGCTGTCTAAACTAACGGTTTCTGGTTTTTCTATTACCAGGGATTGCTTCAATCGCATGGCTACCGGTTGTTCTCCTTTACTTGCCGGTGTCCAGTTAGGCATCGCTTCAAATTGAAGTTCTAATTTTTCATTGAGCGCGTCATTTCCTCCCTTCAGCACCTTTGCGTACGCAGGCTTTCCTTCGCGATCAATAATAAAATCAATAAGGATAAATGTCTTTTTCTGATCTTTTTCCAGGTATGAAATCATTTCCCGGCTCATTTTATCTATGAATTCCTGGAATGCAGCATTGCCACCGGGAAAAAGTGGTAATCGGTCAACCGACTTCGCCAGCTCCTCCTCTTTGAATTCTTTCCGTGGTCGTTCTTTTTTTACAGGTACTACTAGTTTGGCTGCAGCTTCTATTTCCTCCCTTTCTTCATCTGCTGTAAGCGTGCGGTCCACAACATAGCGGCCTTTCTTGTTAACCATTACCACGGGCACTCGTTTTGTCTTGTCGAAAAATTCATATGCCTGTTTAAGTTCGGCAACAAGCGGAGCATATTCCGGAAAGTCGCGAAGATATTTGGTCAGATAAGTAGCACTCTTCTGATTCTTAAATTGTATAGGAAAGATATGTACCGGGATGAATTCCTGCCCCTGGTTCCGTGCGTGCGCGGCAAGAATGTATAACTCCTCAATCTGATTATCTGTGATGGGTATACATCCTGTTGTTACACAACTGCCATGAATGTATATATCACCGCCTGGTTGAAGACTGTCACTTAAGATCTTGTCCGAATTATTTGGGTAATTCAGACCGAGACTTAAATGATAAGCGCTTCTTGGATTAAATTCATTGATGTAATAAAAACCTTCGGGTACCTGGTAATCTCCCTGCATTCGCTTGGGACCGAGTGATCCGGCAAGTGCACAAACCTTGTACGTCTTAAAGAGCCGATATTTCTCGTTATTGTTGTATCTAACCCACACTTCTAACTGGCTATCGTACTTAAAGGATCTCAGATACACAGACTTCACCGGCCACGGCAGATTTTTTGCCTTAAACTGTTTTACCAGCGTGTCTTCTTTACGCTTGAGTGCTTCACTAATTCTCGGGAAACTTCTTTGGTATTCAATGAAGTTGAAACTGGAGGCGGCGCCCTGGGCCAATCCTGCAATTGACAAAGACATTATGAACAAGGTTAAAAAGCATTTCCTCAGCATACACAGGGCCTTACAAAGCTGCATTAACGCGGAATTTAATGGGTTATTCTTTCCAGCGATAAAATTAGGAAAAATGCCTGTCATGCCGCCGTTAAAGGTTCCCTCTTTTTTGCTGTTCTCTTTCAATGGCTTCAAACAATGCCTTGAAATTTCCCTTGCCGAAACTCTTTGCGCCTTTTCGCTGAATGATCTCGAAGAAAACAGTTGGCCTGTCTTGCACAGGTCTTGTAAATATCTGCAATAAGTACCCTTCGTCATCCCGATCTACAAGAATGCCAAGCTTCTTCAGCGGCTGCAGGTCTTCATCGATCGTCCCCACCCGCTCTAAAAGATCATCGTAATAACTTGTTGGCACCTGAAGAAATTCAACCCCGCGGGACTTTAATTCGGAAACGGTATGAACGATGTCGTTTGTTGCCATTGCAACATGCTGGCAACCTTCACCCTCATAGTATTCAAGGTATTCTTCGATCTGTGATTTTTTCTTTCCCTCTGCAGGTTCGTTGATCGGGAATTTCACATAACCGTTACCATTGCTCATCACTTTACTCATAAGGGCAGAGTATTCCGTTGAAATGTCGTTATCGTCAAAACTCAGGATATTTCTAAAGCCCATTACCTCTTCATAAAACCTGACCCATTTGTTCATTTGGTTCCAACCTACATTGCCAACACAGTGATCTACATAAAGAAGTCCCGTAGGTGGCGGATTGTAAGAAGGTGTCCACGCTTCAAAACCCGGCATGAAAACTCCATGATAATTTTTTCTTTCTATAAACAGGTGCACTGTATCGCCATATGTATGTATACCGCTCATTACAAATCTTCCGTTTTCGTCATTTCCTTCCATTGGCTCCAGGTAGGATTTCGCACCGCGGTTGGTTGTTTCTTTCCATACACGAACGGCATCGTCAACTCGTAATGCCAAAGAACGTACGCCATCTCCATGTCGTTTAACATGTTCGCTTATGTAAGAATCAGAATGAAGTGATGACGTGAATACCAATGTGAGTTTTTCCTGGCGTACGGCATAACTTACCGTATTTCTATTACCCGTTTCAGGCCCGCAATATGCAAGCGATTGAAAACCGAATGCAGACTTATAGTAATGAGCCGCCTGCTTCGCATTGCTGACATAAAACTCAACATAGTCGGTTCCTTCCAGTGGAAGGAAGTCGGTTTGAAAATCCGTCTTCGTGGCAAGATCGTTCGTGGTTTGCATGTCAATGGTTTAATTCAACAAGTTAGGAAATTTAGGAAACAACTACTTTTGCGCAAAATCACATTATGCAACGGATAGGAATACTCGGTGGTGGTCAACTCGGCAGGATGTTATTACAGGCAGCCGCTAATTATCCCGTTGAAACCTATGTGATGGAAAACGATGAAGAATGCCCGTCGGCACATCTGTGTCATCACTTCACCAGGGGTGACATCCGCAACTATGATGATGTTGTTGCCTTCGGTTCCGGTCTCGATGCACTGACAATTGAAATTGAATCAGTGAACGAAGACGCTCTGGAACATCTGCAAGAAAGGGGAGTAAAAATATTTCCATCCCCTGCTGCATTACGCATCATCAAAAACAAGATCGTTCAAAAAAAGTTTTACGTGGAAACCGGTGCGTCTACTGCCGACTTTGTGGTTACTAACAGGTTGTCCGAATTAGTGTCATTTCAACACTTATTACCTGCAGCGCATAAGATTGCCACTGGAGGATACGATGGTCGCGGTGTTCAGTTGATCCATACTGAATCGGATATGGCGAAAGGATTTGATGCACCGGCAATCCTTGAAAAGCTTGTGGACATTGAAAAAGAAGTAAGCGTCATAGTTGCCGTATCCACCGATGGATCCATCGTCACATATCCACCCGTTGATATGGTCTTTGATCCTGAACTGAACCTTCTTGATTACCAGATAAGTCCAGCAGATCTGCCGGAAACAGTGCTTGATCAACTTAATGAGCTTGCCGTTCGCGTGGTTCGTGGGCTGAACAGTCCCGGACTTTTTGCAGTTGAAATGTTCGTCGACAAGCACGGACAAGTACTCGTGAATGAAACCGCACCGCGCGTTCATAACAGCGGTCATCACTCCATTGAAGCCAATTTTAGTTCACAGTTCGATATGCTGTGGCGTATCATGCTGGGTTATCCTTTGGGGAACACGCAGCATATTCAGCCTGCCGCTATAGTTAATTTGCTTGGAGCAGAAGGCTATTCTGGTCCGGTTACTTATGAAGGCCTCGAAGAGGTACTCAGAATGCCTGATGTCTTCGTTCATCTTTACGGAAAAAGAGAAACCAGGCCCGGCAGAAAGATGGGTCATGTTACCATTCTTAGCAAGGACCGGGAAAATTTAATTGACAGCGCTCATCTCATAAAAAAAACACTACGGGTCGTAAGCAGGAAATAGCGTAATACGTCGTCAAACGCACATTAATTAAATTTATACCACTCAAATTAATTTCATCACGGAGGAAATAGCAATCATTTATTTTCGCCTGTTGTTAATTGTAATGAACTAACTATATGCTTAAGAGAGCGCTTTTTTCATTCCTGTTGTTCTCCGTTATCTTCATTTCCTGTAAAGAAGAAAAAAAACCCGTTGCCGGTCCAGGTGCTGGTGGACCCGCTGGCCGTAATGCGCCGGTACAGGTTCAAGGGTATATTGTTAAGACCCGGTCACTTAGTGAAAACATTGAAGTTGCAGGAAGTCTTGCGCCTTTTGAAACAACCGAAATTCGGCCTGAAATTTCCGGTCGTGTTGTATCGGTAAACATCCCGGAGGGGCGCTTTGTGCAAAGAGGTGCTGTGTTGGTAAGGCTGTTTGATGGCGACCTCCAGGCACAATTAAGGAAATTACAGGTACAACTTTCTATTGCTGAAAAAACTGCCGAACGACAAAAGGAGCTCTTGAAGATAAATGGTATCAGCCAACAGGAATACGATCTCAGTGAACTTCAGATCAACAACCTGAAAGCCGATATCCAGCTTATCCAGGTAGATATAAACCGCACACAGATACGCGCCCCTTTCAGCGGCCAGGTTGGATTGCGGAACATAAGTGTTGGAGCTTATATTACTCCGGCCAACACACTAACGACCATCAGCCAGGTCGACAAATTGAAACTTGAATTTACCGTGCCCGAAAAATATAGTGAAGAAATGAAGCCGGGTAAATTGATTAAATTTAGGATCACCGGTCAGAAAGAAGAATTTTCGGCATCAGTTATTGCCACTGAAACAACCATCGAAGCAAACACCAGGAGCCTTCGTGTCAGGGCGGTGGTTAACGAACGCAATAAATCTCTTGCATCCGGTGCATTTGCGAGTGTATCGCTGAACCTGGGCAGTAACAGCGAAGCGATTGTCGTTCCTACCCAGGCCGTAATACCACAGGCACGTAATAAGCGCGTTGTGCTATATCGCAGTGGCCAACCCGAATACCAGGTTGTTACAACGGGCATCCGCGATTCAACCTTTGTAGAGATCACCGAAGGATTGAACGTCGGCGATACCATACTGACAACAGGATTACTTGCGATCCGTCCCGAGAGTAAAGTGAAGCTCACTAAAGTTGATTAATCAAAGTCATTGTATGAACATATCGGAATTAAGCTTACGACGCCCCGTACTTGCCACCGTGTTGAACATAATTATTGTGTTGTTCGGAATCATCGGCTTCACATTCCTTGGCATACGCGATTATCCCGCCATTGATCCCCCCAACATAAATGTACGTACCTCCTACCCTGGCGCAAATGCGGACATCGTTGAATCGCAGATCACAGAGCCGCTCGAGAAAGCAATTAACGGTATCGCAGGTATCAAGAACATCACTTCTCTGAGTAGCCAGGGGACAAGCAATATAAATGTTGAATTTGATCTTGGCATTGACCTCGAGGCGGCAGCAAATGACGTGCGCGATAAAGTGTCCCAGGCAGTGCGTTCATTGCCGGCTGATCTTGACAATGTTCCGGTCGTCTCCAAAGCAGATGCCAGTTCAGATGCCATACTATCAATGACCGTTCAAAGCAATACAAAGAATCAGCTTCAGATAACGGAATATGCCAATAACGTCCTTGTTGAAAGACTGCAAACCATTCCTGGTGTAAGTAGTATCCAGATATGGGGAGAGAAACGATATGCCATGCGTATCTGGTTCGATCCTGCAAAGCTGAGCGCTTACGGCCTTACACCCGACGATGTGGAACAGGCACTGAATCGAGAAAACATAGAACTTCCTTCAGGTAAGATTTCAGGCAACGCAACGGAATTATCTGTAAGAACCTTTGGCCGACTTGTAACCGAAGAAGATTTCAACAACGTCATCATCAAAAATGTCAACGGCGCCGACATACGACTTAAGCAAATAGGCGAAGCAGTATTGGGTCCGGAAAATGAAGAAACGATTCTGAAAGAAAGCGGCATCCCAATGATAGCCCTTGCACTGGTACCTCAGCCAGGTTCTAACTATGTTGCAATATCTGATGAATTCTACCGGAGACTTGATCAGCTGCGCAAGGAGATGCCCGAAGACATCAAGCTGAATATCGCGCTGGATCAGACAAAGTTTATCAAGAACTCTATAGCCGAAGTTGAAGAGACTCTTATCATCGCTTTCGTGCTTGTTGTATTGATCATTTACTTCTTTTTCCGCGACTGGCTTATTGCTATTCGTCCACTGATAGATATACCTGTGTCACTGATCGCTGCCTTCTTCATTATGTATCTGAGTGGCTTTACCATAAACGTACTTACGTTACTGGGCATCGTGCTGGCGACAGGGCTTGTTGTGGATGACGGTATTGTTGTGACGGAAAACATTTATAAAAAGATTGAGCGGGGAATGCCCAAGTGGCAGGCAGCGAAAGAAGGATCCAAAGAGATATACTTTGCTGTTATCGCCACCTCAATTACACTTGCTGTGATCTTTCTGCCAATAGTTTTTTTACAGGGTTTTGTAGGACGATTGTTCCGTGAATTTGGTATCGTCGTAGCCGGTGCGGTACTGGTCTCTGCCTTTGTTTCATTGACACTTACGCCTGTATTGAATGTTTATCTTACACGAAAGAAGCATGGCCATTCGTGGCTGTATACGAAAACAGAGCCGTTCTTTCAATGGATGGAACGAAGCTATCATAATACTCTGCAGCGGTTCATGAAGTTCAAAGTGGCCGCTATAGCAATCATAGTTGCATGTTTTGCAATCATATATTTTATCGGTACAAACCTGCAATCCGAGCTCGCTCCCATGGAGGATAGAAGTCAGTTTCGTTTACAGGTAACAGCCCCGGAAGGAACTGCGTTCGATTATATGGACAAGTATGTGGATGATCTGTCGCTGTTCATGGTAGATTCAATTCCCGAAAAAGAAATTGTTCTATCTGTTACAGCTCCGGGTTTTGCGGGTGCAGGGTCAGTGAACTCTGGATTTGTCCGGGTAGTATTGGTCGATCCTAAACTTCGGGAACGCTCACAACAGGAAATTGTTGATATGGTGAACAGAAACCTTGCTGGCTTTCCACAAGGGCGTGCTTTCGCAATTCAGGAACAAACGATCTCGGTAGGTCGCCGTGGTGGATTGCCGGTTCAGTTTGTAATTCAGAACAACAACTTCGATAAGATCACTGAAGTATTACCGAAGTTCCTTGAAGAAGCCAACAAGAATCCAACATTTCAAGGGGTGGATGCAGACCTCAAGTTGAACAAGCCGGAGCTTAAGATCAATATCGACCGATTGAAAGCAAGTGAGCTTGGCGTTTCGGTTGGAGACATATCCAGAACACTTCAACTTGCGTTGAGTAACAGGCGACTCGGCTATTTCATCAAAGAAGGCAAACAATACCAGGTGATTGGCCAGGTTGCCAGAAATGAACGTGACGACCCCACAGATTTGAAAAACATCTATGTCCGTAACAATCGCAACGAGATCATTTCACTGGATAATCTCGTCACTATTACCGAAGAGATAACACCCCCAACCTTATATCACTTCAATCGCTATAAATCCGCCACAGTATCCGCCGGACTTGCTCCCGGGAAAACTCTTGGTGATGGGATCGAAGCAATGCGTGAAATTTCCGAACGTCTGCTGGACGACAGCTTTGCAACTTCACTTGCTGGTGCATCGCGAGATTTTCAGGACAGTTCAAGCAATACATCGTTTGCATTTTTACTTGCGTTGGTATTGATCTTCCTGGTACTTGCTGCTCAATTTGAAAGCTTCATTGATCCGCTCGTGATCATGATCACGGTACCGCTCGCCATTGCGGGTGCAGTGCTGTCATTGTGGGCTTTCGGACATACATTAAATATCTTTTCACAGATCGGTATGATCATGCTCATCGGTCTTGTAACTAAGAATGGTATCTTGATTGTGGAATTTGCCAACAAAAAACAATTGGAAGGTCTCACAAAATCACAGGCTGTATTAGAAGCCGCAACGGGTAGATTGAGACCAATCCTGATGACCAGTCTTGCTATGTCTTTAGGCGCGCTGCCAATTGCGCTTTCGCTGGGAGCCGCTGCTACAAGCCGCATACCATTGGGTATCGTTATTGTTGGGGGTATACTGTTTTCGCTGGTACTTACATTATTTGTAATTCCTGCTATGTATGCCATTTTATCTCAAAAGAAAAAGAAAAATCAGCTTGAGATTCTCGACGATGAGATCAGGCTTAAGAAAGAAAAGCAACAACCTGTTATTGAAGAAGTATAAACATGTACCAAGGAGCTATAATAATCATGAGAAGATCCTGCGCCCTATT
Organism: Bacteroidota bacterium; assembly: GCA_023437225.1. GTDB lineage: Bacteria > Bacteroidota > Bacteroidia > Chitinophagales > Chitinophagaceae > Flavitalea. Next base: position 304,669 of record JAEZGS010000017.1, read on the forward strand.
GTTAGCTATTTTATTTGGCAATCTTGTTGGTGCACAGGAAATATTAACTGTTGAAGAAGCGATCGCACGTGCGCTTAAAAATAATTATGACATTCGTTTGGTTCGCAATGATTCTACATCTTATGCGCTCGACTATAAGTATGCAAATGCAGCGTTTCTGCCGCGACTTAACGCTACCGCGTCTAAGCTATGGAACGATAATGACCAGCGCCAGAAATTTGCAGATGGTACCTCGCGTGAACGCGATGATATAAAGTCTTCGAACCTTCAAACAGGTCTCGCGCTTAACTGGACTCTCTTTGATGGTTTCAAAATGTTTGCAACAAAAGAGCGTCTCGAAGAATTTACCCGCCTGGGTCAGCTGGCAGTACAAAACCAGGTAGTAAACACCGTAGCTGCCGTAATCAACAATTACTATAACATCGTACAACAAAAGCAGCAACTCGTTGCAATTGAAGAGCAGATGTCTATCAGTGAAGAAAGAGTGAAACTGGCTGACCGTAAACTTTCTGTCGGGTTAGGAAGCAAACCTGAATTGCTACAAGCCAATGTAGACCTGAATGCGCAAAGGGCAGCGCAATTGAGACAACAAACGTTGATGTTGCAGTTGCGGGAGCAACTTAATCAATTGATGGGTCAGCCAATACAAACCACGTATGTGGTATCTGACAGCATTCCATTGAACCTTGATCTCCGGTACGAAGAGATCGCAAACAATCTCGACACAAACAATCCAGCGATACGGATCGCTCAAAAGAATATAGATATAGCACGAGTAAGCCTGCTCGAACGAAAGGCCGAACGCTGGCCGGTGGTTCAATTTAATTCGGCATACAATTTTACTCGTCAGGATAACCAGGCTGCGATCAATCCTTTCACTCCACTGTTCAATCAGAACAAAGGATTAAACCTCGGGTTCTCCGCTACGATTCCAATTCTCAATGGTTTCAATACACGCCGGCTGATACGTCAGGCACAGCTGGATATCGACTATCAACAGATCAACCTGCAGAATCAACGTTCACAGATTGAAGTGCAACTCAACAATGCTTTTAAGGATTATGAGTATCAGAAAAAAGCGCTTCGACTTGAGGAGGAAAATATAGAGCTCGCAAAAGAAAACGTCTTCATCGCATTAGCGCGTTTCAGGCAGGGTGTCTCAACGTATCTTGAATTGAGGGAAGCACAGATCAGTCTTGCGGATGCATACAATCGTTTAATCGCAGCCCGTTACAACACGAAACTTGCAGAAACAGAATTGTTGCGCGTGCGGGGTGATATTGTGAAATAATGGCAGATCGATGAACATTCATTTCTTTTACATTTAACATCTGAATATGGATAATGAAACAACATCAATAAGGGTAGGAATTGTTATGGGTAGTGATAGTGACCTTGGCATCATGCAGGCAGCGGCCGATATTCTTGCGCAGTTCAAGATTGCGCATGAAATAACAGTGGTTTCTGCACATCGTACTCCTCAAAGAATGTTTGACTATGCAAGATCTGCTGCAGATCGCGGAATCCAGGTGATCATCGCCGGTGCTGGTGGTGCAGCTCATCTTCCTGGAATGATAGCCTCAATCACTCCACTCCCCGTTATCGGCGTTCCCATTAAATCTAGCAACTCCATAGACGGATGGGATTCTGTGTTGTCCATTCTTCAAATGCCTGGGGGCATTCCCGTAGCGACTGTTGCTTTGAACGGTTCAAAGAATGCGGGCATACTGGCAGCAAGTATTATTGGTGCCACTGACGTGCAAGTAAGAAAATTGGTGGAAAACTACAAGCAACAACTCGAACAAGAAGTTCTCGCTAAAGTTGATAAACTCAGGCAACAGGGATACCACAATGAGTTCGACAATTAAACATCTGCCCTCACTCTTACATCACTAAACTCGATAATCCGGAACTGCGGGTTAACTGACTCCGTTGCATTGTAAAGGCAATCGATGAAATCAGCTCCATATTTTGAATAATAGGGCAGAAAATTTTCTACCCGCTCCTGTAAATTGTTATTGGGAAAGAGTGCCTTTCTTATCGATTGTACCTGCCTATCCTCTGCCTCAAACTTCCGTTTCTCCGCACGGATCATCTTCTTTTCTAATTCGTGTAAAGGCTTCAAAGCGCGCTTTTGTAAGGCAATAACATGTTTATCAAAGCTCTTGTCTACATTGTTCGCTAAGCCCTGGATCTGCTCATAAATCCGCACTAACCCATCAATCTCCTGCTGCAGTTGCAAACGGTTATCAGTTCTTGCCCGAACGATCTGTTCGATTATTTTATCTGCAGGTTTGAAAATATCGTACACATCCATTCCAAGTTTGTGGACCTTGCTCATCCACTTCTCTTCAACAAGTATGAATGAATTCCTTAGCATCAATAACGGAAACGGAACATTAAAGGCTTCGAACATCTGTTTGTATTCGAGCCAGTATGCAAGTTCACCGCCTCCACCAATAAAGGCAACATTCGGAAGTAACATCTCCTGCATTAGCCCCCGCAATATTACATTTGGACTAAACACTTCAGGATGCAAATCAAGTTCTTGCAATAATTGCTCACGTGTGAACGTAAAGTCCGTTCCTACTACTACGTAGTCTGAGTCACCGGATTTTTCAATTCGGCCCCTGATATTATCTTTAAGATAAAAGAGATTGATTTCCCTCGGATTCGCCTGTATCTTGTAAAATTCGCCCAGGGAGCAGATAGTGTCAGATACACACTTATAAGCAAGGTGTTCGGTCAGATCATTACGGAACACTTCCTTCATCGCACTTTTAAACATCACATTGTCGGGTATGAACACAACCAATCCATAACGTGCAAATAAAGTGTGAACCAGATCAAATGTAGCTTGTTGTACAGACTTGCCATCCGCATAGCATTTTTCAAGTATCTCCATCAGTTCCTGTCCAAAAGGCTGCACAGATAGTTCCCCGCTGATGCGATTAAGTATCGGTTGTAGATTCTTTAGCTGCATGCGCCCTACGGCACCCTGTTGTCGGGCGTCCCAGCGAAGTACATCGCCACTCAGGTAGATGTTATTTAACTCATCCAGGTCAGCGTCTTCTGATCCCATATAATAAACAGGAACGAAATGCTTATCTGTATGCGCTTTGTTGAGATCATCCGCAAGGCGAACGGCATGGAGTATCTTATATACAAAATAAAGCGTACCGGTAAATAATGCGGGTTGATGGGCTGTGACAACAGTAAACGTATTATCGTTGAGTAGCAGGTCAATGTTCTTTTGCACCTGTTCATGTACTGGTACATTCGAGTATTGGTCCATCAATCCTTTATGTAACAGTTGACGATCAACGCCCGATGCTGTTCTCGCCTCGATGGACTTCTCCAGGCCTTCGCTGTTTTGAAAGCGTTCGCAATAAAAACGCAGTGATTCTTTTTCCTGCAGATAGTCTATTACAATTGAACTGAAGTAACCGGTAGATAAATGATCAATGTTTGTATAAGTACAGTCCATACAGGTAAAAATAAAGCAGTAGGCAAACAAATTACCCACTGCTTATCAAAAATAACAAACTCATTGGAATGAGAATGCCGCTTAATTATCTTAGCTGATAGGCAACAATGGTGTTCTTCCAGAAAGTGGGAACATAAACGATCTTCTTTTTCGCATCGTAGCCTATGTCAGCAGAGTTTATTTTTTCGTTCCGTGTATCCAGTAGTATCTCAGTCTTGCCATTAGGATAGACGTAATAAACAACACCCGACCAGCATGATACAATAAATTCATTCTTGTTTACATGTTCAATGCCATCGGTGCTTGATTCCATTCCCTCCGCAATCTTCTTATAACCTTTTGACTTATTCAGTTCATTCAGCGTGCCTGCATCGAGGATCATCAGGTTATTCTTATGAAATAGCAGGCCGTTAGGGCCTTTCAGATTTTCCCAGTAAACTGAAGGCTGTCCGTTCCGTATCACGTGGACTTTACCGCTGCGCGAATCGGACACATAAACATTACCCGCCTGATCTACGGTTACATCATTCAAGAACTTTGACCCTTCTATAGGAACTCGCTGGCTGACAGTGCCCGAATCGACATTGATGGCCACCATCTCGTCAACGTCCGCTACCCATAATGTATTCCGATGCAAAGCCATCCCCTTGGGTGCATTTAAACCCGAAACCCAATCAACAGAAATAACCTGCCCTTCGGGAGACACTTTTCCAATTGATCCCTTGCCGTCTTTTTCCGCAGGTTGTCCATCTATATTGGCAACATACAAGACGTTGTTCTTTTCATCATAAAGAACAGATTCAGGAACCTTTAAAGTGGAATCAGTTGACCACAACTTTGTAAGTGTGCGTTGTGCATACGTGCACGTTACGAAGAGCGTTGCTGCAAAAAGGAATGACAGCTTTTTCATATTAATGGTTTTACCTTTCAAGATAATAAAAAAACCGCCTCTCTCGAAGCGGCTTTTTGTGTCTCACAGGTAAGCCTTTAACTAAATGCGAAATATTGAATGCTCAATGCGCATTAATAAATGCACATTGCTGAATGCTTTATTAGTTTGCGGCTGCGCCGGTTATCGAACGTATAACAATAACTTCTTTCTCATCGTATGGAGTACCGTCTTTACGGAAGATATCGTGGAACCAAACGGTTGGCTCATCGGTCCCCTCGGGCGAACCCCACGGAAATATTGTGTTTGTTTTTCCGGCAACAAGTCCCCAATTGATAGCGCCGATGTTATATTTCCGGAATATAGGCAGATGGGTTTCAAAAAAACTCTCTGAGGTTCTTGCCATGTATTCGGTACAAATTATCGGGCGTTGATACGATGCGAGGCTTTGTATTTCCTCCTCCAGGTTATCAGCATCCTTATAGTTGTGGAACGTGATGATGTCTGAATTTCTGTGTTGAACCGGGTTCAGGTTTACCAACTCTGCATTCCAGGTTGCAGAAGTAAGTGGCTGAGTTGGTCGAACTTCCCATGCCCATTCAAAAACCTTATTAAGCAAGTCCATTGAAAGATCACCCATTTGTTCGTTCCCGGGTTCATTGTACAAGTCCCAGATAACGATGCGATCGTCCCCTGAAAAGGTACTCAGAATGTCTTTTGTATATGCCTCAAGACTATCCCATCCGATCTTGTTAACGATTCTGCTGCGACCAGGGCTCGCCACCCAACCTGAGTTATGGACGCCGGGCTTTGGCGCTGGCTGTGCACCAAGGTTTGCTGTGTGATTCCAGCAGTCGTCAAATAATACAAACAATACTTTGATGCCGAGTTCATCAGTTACGCCGAGGAATGTATCAATTCTACTTTTAAAACCTTCAGCATCTTCTTCCCAAAGAAGGTTGTGCAGATATACCCGCACAATGTTGAAGCCAAGTGATTTTGCCAATATAAGTTCAGCGCGGATCGTCGGGAGATCGAAAGATTCTTCCTGCCACATTTCAAGCTGGTTGATGGCAGTGCTTGGAGCAAAATTACAACCCACATACCAGGGTTGTTTTGCATACCATTCGTTTGCTTTCTCTACAGACCATTTAGTTGATTTCTGAACCAGGATAGCATCAGGAATCTGTGACTGTAACATAGTTTTTTGTTTACGTTGATAGTGGATTTTTATTCTACCGCTAATTAAGATTAAAAACGGTTGTGTTTGGTTTAATGATATGATAGTATATGTAAAAAATAAGTGCTTATTTGTAGCCACTCCCCTGTTTTCTTCTCATGCATCAGGGTGTGCCCCACAAGCTCTTTTTTAAAAGTAGATACTCTTGGGAATACGCGTCACCACTGCTTTTAAATGATATGCACGTGTAATCCACAAGTGGATATGACGGGTATAACAAAGTTTGCAGGTCCCAGATAATATGATATTTTAATACACGCGCTGGGAAAGAAATTGCAAAGCCTTTAACAGGTTCTAGCTTCGTATGTGCATGGTCGTTAGCATCCCGTTAACAAGTCGCATCACATTGAGTGGATTGTCGTCCTTTAATTCTGCGGGCAAAAGATGTTGCGGACAATTTTGAAAACTTACTGGTCTGAGGAACCTCTTTATTGCATCAGGTCCAACCGATGTAAACCTGGGATCTGTAGTGGCGGGATAAGGTCCTCCATGTTGCATGGCATAAGCAACGTCCACGCCGGTGGGAACTCCATTGAAAATGATTCGTCCGCAAATGCGACTTACCATTTCAATAAAGCCGGTGATCTGTGAAGCAGCTTCTTCCGATATGAACAATGATGTAGTAAGTTGTCCCTCGAGGCGTTCGACAATTTGAATGAAATCGTCTACTGCGCTGCAGCGAATAATGAGGCTGAAAGGTCCGAATACCTCGCGTTGCAGATTCTTATTATCCAGAAACTCCATTACATGAACGGATGCAACGAAGGGACTTCCTTCATCTTCGATGTCCTGAAGATAACTGTCAACGCCATCCTGTTCAAGGACCATCGAACGCTCGTGCAGGTAGGTGGCTGCTATATTCTTATGAAGCATTGGAGAAGGCCCCACTTTTTCTACTTCCATAGAAAGAAGCTCAATAAATTCACTGAACTCGTCACCCTCCACGCCGATAATGAGACCCGGCTTCGTACAAAACTGGCCTGCACCAGTGGTGATGGAAGATGCAAGCGCTTCTACGATCGATTGCAAATTGTTTTTCAGAGCCGATGGAAATAAGAAGACAGGATTGAGGCTGCCCATCTCAGCGAACACCGGGATTGGGTGCGTCCGCGTAGCAGCAAGATCGTATAATACACGGCCTCCATTCAGCGAACCGGTAAAAGCAACCGCAGAGGTCAACGGATGCATAACCAGTTCCTGCCCGATTTCATTTGAAGTACCTTCAACATGCAAGAATACTCCTTCTGGCATGCCGGTATCCTTCGCCGCCTTTTCAATCGCGGCAGCCACCATGTTGGAAGTTCTGGGATGCGCCGGATGACCCTTCATCACTACGGAACAACCAGCAGCAAGTGCCGATGCCGTATCTCCTCCCGCCGTGGAATATGCGAAAGGAAAATTGCTTGCACCAAAAACAACTACCGGTCCAAGTGGTAAGCTTATTTTGCGAAGATCCGGTTTTGCCGGATTGCGGCTTTTGTCTTCGGTGTCAATTCGAATATCGTGAACTATGCCTTTTGCGGCGGCGTCCGCATACAAACGCAGCTGCGAAATTGTCCGTGCCCTCTCGCTTCGCAAACGTTCAACGCCCAGGTTCGTTTCACCCGCTGCGGCAAATAACAACGCATCCCCCAGAGCTGATATGTTTTGAGCTATGGCCTCAACGAATTCTGACCTGCGTGCAGCACTCAACAAACTATATTCAAGAAAAGCTTTTTGAGAAGCATGTAAGATGCCGTCAATATGTTGCCGCAGATTCGTTTCCATACGTTGAATGTTGAATTGAAATTTTACTATGCAAATGATACAACCTCACCTTCAAGGTCGTAGTCGTAAGCCCTGGTGATCTTCACATTTACAAAGTCGCCTATGATTAGTTTTGAAGTCGCCGGTATGATCACTTCATTGTCAACCTCAACGCTGTCAAATTCAGTGCGGCCAAGATAACGACCCGCTTCTTTTTTGTCAATAAGTACTTTAAAGGTTTTACCCACCTTTTCCAGGTTCTTTTCCAGGCTTATCTCCTGTTGCACTTCCATTACATCCTGCGCACGGCGCTCTTTCTCTTCCTGGGCAATATTATCCTGCAGGTCATATGCCCCGGTCCCTTCTTCGTGTGAATAAGTAAATATTCCAACACGGTCGAAGCGATGAAGCTGAAGAAAAGACTTTATGCTTTCAACATCATCCAGCGATTCTCCGGGAAAACCAGCTATTAAAGTGGTCCGCAAACAAATACCAGGAACAGTTTCACGTATCCTGAAGATCAACTCATTCATTTCGCTTTGCGTGATTTGCCTGCGCATTGCGTGCAGCATTTTATCACTGGCATGCTGCAAAGGCATGTCCAGGTAATTACAAATGTTATCGCGCTGACGCATTACATCCAATATCTCCAGGGGAAATTTTGAAGGATACGCATAATGTAAACGTATCCACTCGATGCCGGGCACATCTGCGAGACGATTCAACAGGTCGGGCAGCATTCTTTTCTTATAAAGGTCAAGACCATAATAAGTAAGTTCCTGCGCAATGAGCATAATCTCCTTAACCCCTTTGCGGGCAAGACCTTCTGCCTCACGAACAATCTCTTCTATTGATTTACTGGTGTGAGCACCTCTCATTAATGGAATCGCACAGAAACTACATGTGCGGTTGCAGCCTTCAGCAATTTTCAAGTATGCATAGTGCTTCGGAGTAGCGAGCAATCGTTCACCTATCAATTCCGCTTTATAATCCGCTTCCAATGCTTTCAGAACAAGTGGCAATTCCATTGTGCCGAAGTATGCATCCACCTCAGGTATCTCCGCTTCAAGGTTATTTTTATATCGTTCACTTAAACATCCCGTCACATATACCTTATCAAGCTTGCCTCTGCGTTTTAATTCTACCTGATCAAGTATTGTATTGATCGATTCTTCTTTGGCTTTATCGATAAAGCCGCAGGTGTTTACCACCACAATGTTGTGATCAAGCTTTTGATTTTCGTGCACCACATTGATATCATTAGCCAGTAATTGTCCACTCAGCACTTCGCTGTCGACCATATTCTTGCTACAGCCGAGCGTAATGATATTAACCTTATCTCTCTTAAGTGATCTTGTTTTCATGCGGCTGCAAAGTTAGTCAGATTTACCCCATCTTTGCGGGGTAAAATGATTCGTATGATGAAAAAAGCCTTTCTCACTCTCATTATTGCTGTTGGGACTCTTTCTGTAGCTTTTTCCCAGGCGACAGGTTCGAGTTACACCACAGCGGCCGGTGTAAAAGTCTGGCCCGGCGGAATTACAGTAAAACATTTTATTAAGCCTGACGTGGCACTTGAAGGGATAGCCTATTTCTGGAATTACGGCTTTAGGTTTACCGGTCTTTACGAGTTTCACGGAGACATTAATGGGGCTCCCGGTTTACAATGGTACATTGGCCCCGGGGCACACATTGGTTTTTATGACGACGATTGGAAACGTCGTTACGACCGGGATGAAGGTGTGGATCTGGGAGTGGACGGTGTATTAGGGCTCGATTACAAAATCAAAGGAGCACCTATTAACGTCAGCATCGATTGGCAGCCGTCATTTACATTCATAACCAGAACCGATTTCAGGAGCTGGGGCGGCATCGGCGTTCGTTTCGCCTTTAAATAGTATCACTTCCTGGTAAAGCCGATCTAATCAGTCGGCTTTCTCCAGGTTGAAAAGGGAATCAACAAACTCGTGTTTGTCGAACACGAGCAGGTCTTCCATTTTTTCGCCCATTCCAATAAACTTTACAGGGATTTTGAACTGGTTTGCGATCGCCAGCACTACACCGCCTTTCGCTGTGCCATCTAACTTGGTGATCGTTAAGGCTGTCACGTCCGTCGCAGCAGTGAAATGCTTTGCCTGCTCGAGCGCGTTTTGACCGGTTGATCCATCGAGCACCAGCATTACTTCATGAGGCGCGTCGGGAATATGTTTCTGAATGACCCGTTTGATCTTACTGAGCTCTTCCATGAGATGAGCTTTGTTATGAAGTCTACCCGCTGTATCAATAATAACTACGTCTGATGCCCTCGAAATACCGCTTTGTACGGTGTCAAACGCAACAGAAGCCGGGTCCGACCCCATAGGCTGTTTTACAATCGGCACACCCACACGCTCACTCCAGATGGTTAGCTGATCCACTGCTGCAGCGCGGAAAGTATCCGCGGCCCCAAGTAGAACCGATTTTCCTGCCTTTTTGAAATTATATGCCAGTTTGCCAATTGTTGTAGTCTTGCCAACACCGTTGACGCCTACTACAAGAATGATATAGGGTTTGTAAGGAAGTTTAGTGTCAAATCCATAATTGCGCTGTTCGTCAGGATCGGTCAACATCCCCTGGATTTCTTCCTGAAGGATACGATTCAGTTCAGAGGTGCCCATATATTTATCGCGGGCAACGCGCTCTTCTATTCTTTCAATGATTTGCACCGTTGTTTCCAATCCCACATCAGCGGTAATCAATGCTTCTTCGAGGTTATCCAGCACTTCTTCATCAACAGTGCTTTTTCCTGCAACCGCTTTGGTGATCTTCGACAAGAAACCTTCTTTGGTTTTTTGCAAACCCTGATCAAGCGTTTCCTTTTCTTTCTTTCCAAACAGTTTTCCGAAAAATCCCATCTTGTGTTTTTTTATACAAATACAAAAAGCTGTTCCTGGTTATAGAACAGCTTTATTAGTAGTACAAACTAACCTAATTATTTTTGGGCCAGGAACTCCTTCACTTTCTCCTTGTGCACGATCTGCTCTTTGAAAGTGTAGGCACCGGTTTTAGGGCTGCGAACCGCACGGATCACTTTTGTCCAGTTCTTAGCTTCTGCGGCTGCCTTCTGGTCTTTGGTTTTAATCGCGGTTTTTGCTGCTTTTGCCATGATATATATTTTGTATTGTTATCCGATTACTTGATCTCTTTGTGTACAGTTACCTTCTTCATGATAGGGTTGTACTTCTTTAACTCCAGTCGCTCAGGAGTATTTTTCTTATTCTTATTAGTGATGTAACGGCTTGTTCCTGGAAGACCGCTGTTCTTGTGCTCGGTACATTCCATGATCACCTGCACCCTGTTACCTTTCTTTGCCATTGTATGAAAAGTTGTTTGTTATTAAAAATGCTTCTACCAATTAGATCTTTTCGCCCCTTGCTCTCAATTCCTTTACCACGGCGTACAAACCTCTTTTATTGATAGTACGGATACCCTCGGTCGACAACTTCAATACGATCCACTTGTCTTCTTCAGCCAGGTAAAATTTCTTGGTCTGCAAATTCGGTAAAAACCTGCGCTTGGTCTTGATATTTGAGTGCGACACAGTATTTCCGGTGATGGGAACCTTACCTGTGATCTGACATACTCTTGCCATGAGTTCAAAAATTTTTGGACGGCAAAGGTCGTAAAATCTATTGAATCAACAAAAAAGATTTACTCTTTTTTACCGCCACCAGAACCGGTGGGGCGATTGAACCGTAAAAGTAATCACTTATATTACAATAAGATTCGGCATTTTAAACAAAGTACCTGGAGAACATGACAGAGCAGAAAATCAAAACCATCGGTAGGGACATCAGCTGGCTGGCTTTTAATGAGCGCGTATTGCAGGAAGCAGCCGACACAACCGTGCCCCTTAGAGAAAGAGTAAAATTCCTGGGCATATTTTCAAATAATCTTGATGAATTCTTCCGTGTGCGTGTTGCCACTTTAAAACGAATGGTCGACTACGGCCATAAAATAAAGAATATGCATATGGAGGACCGGCCTGCAAAAATTCTCGACGAGATACAGGAAATTGTGATCAATCAGCAGGCTCTCTTCAACCGGACATGGGAGCAGGTTCGTCGGGAAATGGAGAAAGAGGGCATTCACCTGCTCACTGAAAAGAGGCTGGATAAAGATCAGCAACGCTTTGTAGCCACTTTTTTTGAAGAAGAAGTTCGTCCGAACATCATCCCGCTGATGGTTGAAAGCATACCCCAGTTTCCTTATCTCCGCGAAAAGTCCATTTACCTGGGGGTAGTGTTGTCGAGGCGCGACGGTTCCATCAAGCGCAAATATTCTATCATAGAGGTGCCGGCAAAGGTGAATGGCCGCTTTATTCGGATGCCATCCCCTCCGGGCCAGCAGCACATCATCTTACTGGAAGATGTTATTCGCTTCAACCTGAAAAAGATCTTTGGCTACTTTGGTTATAACCGGTATGAATCATGGGCATTTAAGGTAACCAAAGACGCTGAAATGGACATTGATAATGACGTATCAACAACGATCATCCAAAAGATAGAAAAAGGGATCAAGAACAGACGTAAAGGCAAAACCGTTCGTTTTGTTTATGAACAGGACATGGATCCCGGACTTATTGAGTTTTTGATGCGCCGCCTCAATCTTTCGAAAAAGGACAGCATTATTCCCGGCGGACGGATTCACAATTTCAGGCACTTCATGGAGTTCCCTGATGTCTTTAACAGGAAGAGCACCCGGAAGAAGCCTTTTATTCATCCCATGTTGTCTAGTGCCATCAGGGTAACGGATGTGGTATTGAAACAAGACGTCCTGCTGAGCTTCCCATATCACTCATTCAATCCCGTTATTGACCTGCTTCGCGAAGCAGCCATTGACCCGGACGTTATTACCATTAAAGTGACCGCGTACCGGTTGGCCTCAAATTCGAAGATCATCAATGCTTTGATTAACGCGGTGCGGAACGGAAAACAGGTAACCGTTGTATTAGAATTGCGCGCACGGTTCGATGAAGAAGCCAATCTCGAATGGAAAAAAATACTGGAAGAGGAAGGTGTTAAGGTGGTACTCGGCATACCCAACGTCAAAGTACATGCTAAAATCTGCCTTATCAAAAAGCGGGTGAATAACCGTACGATTCATTACGGTTTTGTAAGTACGGGTAACCTCAATGAAAAAACCGCGACAGTTTACGGCGACCATTGTCTGCTTACATCAGAGCGGCACATCATGGCAGATGTCAACCGTTTGTTCATGTACCTCGAACGATGGAAAGAAGGGACCCAGTTATTAAAATCATGTACGCGACTCATCCCCTGCCCTGTTTCTTTAAGGAAGGAATTAATGAAGCTGGTCCAGAAAGAGATCAAGATTGCGCGGACTAAGAAAACCGCCTCCATCACGCTCAAAATGAATTCTCTTAGCGACACGGAGTTGATCGGTGCATTATATGACGCTGCGCGCGCAGGCGTTGAAGTTAAATTGATCGTACGCGGTATCTTCTGTATGCTATCCGAAAATAAAAAGTTTGTGGAGCCTGTTAAGGCGATAAGCATCGTGGATGAATACCTTGAACATGCACGGGTATTTATCTTTCATAACGGTGGTGATGAAAAGGTGTTCATATCTTCGGCCGATTGGATGGTACGAAACCTTGATCACCGGGTAGAAGCAACCTGTCCCATACTGGACGACAATATTAAACGCGTATTGAAAAAGATACTAGACATACAACTCGCAGATAATGTTAAAGCAAGAATGCTGAACAATGATTTAAACAATTCCTATGTACGAAATAATTTGCCAAAGGTCCGTTCTCAGCTTGAGATCTACAATTACCTTCAACAAAAATTACTAGACATAACAGCACCTATGAATGTCCCTGGTGAACAGCAAACGCAAAACGAACTACAACAAATAATTTTAACCGATGAGACTGGCAGCAATTGACATTGGGAGTAATGCAGCAAGATTGTTGATCACTGAAGTTGTTGAACATAATGGAAGCAAACCGGAATTTCAAAAGTTGAATCTCGTAAGAGTGCCGCTGCGCCTGGGCTTTGACGTATTCGAAGACCAACGCATTTCCGAAGAAAGAGAAACCATGATCATGAAAACGATCAAAGCTTACAAGTATTTGCTGGACATCTATGAAGTCACAAATTGGAAGGCCTGCGCTACGTCCGCAATGCGTGATGCAAAAAACTCGAAAGAAATAATTGATAAAGTTGAAGCGGAAACGGGAATCCGTATTGAAGTAATTACAGGGGATACAGAAGCGAGCTATATCTATGAAAATCATATCGCAGAAAACCTCGACAAATTTCATTCTTATCTCTATGTTGATGTAGGCGGCGGAAGTACTGAACTTACTTTTTTCAGACAGGGAGAACTTGCGTTTAAAAAATCTTTTAACATCGGAACCATTCGCTTATTGAAACACCAGGTGGATGAGTACACGTGGGACGAGATGCGCGACTATATTCGCCGCGAAACGCGTAATTATAACGACATAGTTGCAATTGGGTCCGGCGGCAATATCAACAAGGTTTTTTCTCTCTCTAAGAAAAAAGAAGGCAAACCACTGCACATCGAACAGATCAAAGATTATTATAAAGAATTAGGCAGCGTGTCGCTGGAAGACAGGATCCGTTTATATAAGCTTAAAGAAGACAGGGCAGATGTTATTGTTCCGGCGCTGCTCATTTACATGAATGTGATGAAATGGGCAAATATTGATGAGATATATGTACCTAAGATTGGTCTTGCGGACGGGTTGGTACAGCACCTGTATCATCAACTAAAAGCTAAGTAAACCAGGTCTTCGGTTCATTCACTTAACTTTGCTGCTATTTCCAATTAACAAAACTGCTCATGAGCGTGAACAAAGAGATCAAGAAGATCACTACTAATACACTTCAAAAGATGAAACGAACGGGTGAAAAAATTTCTATGCTAACGGCATATGATTTTTCTTTTGCCCGGATATTTGATGATGCAGGAATTGATGTTATCCTCGTTGGTGATTCAGCTTCAAATGTAATGGCGGGGCATGAAACCACTTTGCCGATAACTCTAGATCAGATCATCTATCATGCACAATCCGTGATACGCGGTGTACGAAGAAGCCTGGTGGTTGTTGACCTCCCTTTTGGATCTTATCAATCCAATTCCAAAGAAGCACTGGCATCGGCAATTCGTATTATGAAAGAGACCGGCGCACACGCCATCAAGTTAGAAGGTGGAAAAGAAGTGATCGATTCTGTGAAACTCATAGTAGCAGCTGGCGTACCTGTGATGGGACACCTTGGGTTAACTCCACAAAGCATCTACAAATTCGGCACATATTCGGTTCGGGCAAGGGAACATGATGAAGCAGAGAAGCTCAAAGCAGATGCAGAGTTGTTGCAGGAAGCAGGATGCTTCGCCACAGTTCTCGAGAAGATACCCGCGTCTCTCGCTAAAGAAGTATCTGAGGCGTTATTAATTCCAACAATTGGTATTGGCGCAGGAAAACATTGCGATGGACAGGTTCTTGTAATGCACGATATGCTTGGAATTAATACCGAGTTCAAACCAAGATTTCTTCGTCAGTACCTGAACATGCATGAACAAATAACGGGCGCGGTACAACATTATATTGAAGACGTGAAGACACGCGATTTCCCAAATGAGAAAGAACAATATTAAGAGCACAACTTCCACTCTATGCATTTTTTAGAAGCATTTAAACTTGAACAAAATAATACTGGTGTATCTACGGGTAACAATTGGCTTGAAGGAAAAGGTGAACTTTTAACCTCCCACTCTCCTGTCGACGGCAAGATGATTGGCTCAGTGCGGTCAGCTTCCATGGAGGAATACGACCACACTGTAAATCAGGCGGGGATTGCTTTTGAGCAATGGCGCATGTGGACCGCACCAGCCCGTGGTGAAGTTGTGCGACAAATCGGTGTTGCATTGCGGAAGTACAAAGAACCGCTCGGCAAACTCGTTTCATATGAAATGGGAAAGAGCTTGCAGGAAGGTTACGGAGAGGTACAGGAGATGATTGATATCTGCGACTTTGCCGTCGGTTTGTCCAGGCAGCTATATGGATTAACGATGCATTCGGAAAGACCGGGTCACAGGATGTATGAACAATGGCATCCGCTTGGACCTGTTGCCATCATTTCTGCCTTTAACTTCCCTGTTGCAGTGTGGAGCTGGAATGCAATGTTAGCATGGGTTTGCGGCAATACTTGTATTTGGAAGCCTTCTGAGAAAACACCGCTTTGTGCCATTGCATGCCAACAGATCATTAGTGAAGTGTTTGTAAATAACGGCGTCCCGGAGGGGGTTTCCAACCTCGTCTGCGGTCAAAGGAATATCGGAGAAGCGATGGCATCAGACCCTCGCATTCCGCTGGTTTCGGCCACCGGCTCAACACGCATGGGAAAATCGGTCGGCGCAGCTGTAGCCGCAAGGCTTGGACGCTCTATCCTTGAGCTTGGTGGAAATAACGCCATCATAATAACCGAAGATGCCGACCTTGACATTGCAATCATCGGAAGTCTTTTTGGCGCTGTAGGCACTGCCGGCCAGCGCTGCACAACAACGCGCCGACTCATCATTCATTCATCGGTATACGATCAGGTAAAATCAAAGCTGGTAACAGCCTATGGTCAGCTACGTATAGGAAATCCGCTTGAAGAAAGTAACCACGTCGGGCCGTTGATCGATAAGGATGCAGTAGAGCAATACCTCAAAGCGATTGAAAAATGTAAAGCAGAGGGAGGATCATTCATTGTAGAAGGCGGCGTTCTTAGCGGCGATGGATTTGAAAGTGGCTGCTATGTGAAGCCATGCATTGCAGAGGTAACGCCTCAATCGGAAATTGTGAAGCATGAGACATTTGCGCCAATCCTGTATTTACTAAAATATGAGAAGATTGAAGAAGCCATCGCAATACAGAACGGTGTTCCGCAGGGCTTGTCTTCATCCATCATGACGCTTAACCTAAGGGAAGCGGAGCTTTTCCTTTCTGCAGCCGGTAGTGATTGCGGTATAGCCAATGTGAACATTGGGACATCCGGCGCGGAAATAGGTGGCGCCTTCGGCGGAGAGAAAGAAACTGGCGGTGGCAGGGAGAGCGGCAGTGATTCCTGGAAAGCTTATATGCGCAGACAAACGAATACCATCAACTATTCAACGAAGCTGCCATTGGCCCAGGGCATCAAATTCCATGTATAACGCCCAAATTCCTACATGTTTCTGCAGTTAGTTGAAAATATATAGCAATTGCTTTCGTTATGAAGGCTGGAAATTCCAATCTATGAAAAGATGTTTACCCCTCTTTATAGGGATGATATTGCTGATCCCTGCATTTTCCCTTGCTCAATTACGCGTTGCTGTTATTGGCGGCCCACACAAGGCGTCCGTTAAGGAAAATTTGAATCCATATTACGATAGTACTGTGTCCCAGTCTTTTGGGTCGCGCAATAGTTTTCATGTTGGCGTTTTAATAGACGTTCCATTGAGCAACAGTAACAAATGGTTTTTTCAGCCGGGCATCCTCTATTTTGGAAAGGGTCGCAGTTACGTGCAGGGCTTCGATACCAGCGGTATTCCTGCCCCCGATACGTCAAACAGGCAGTCGACCTTATCGACCAATTATATCGAGGTTCCATTAAATATTGCTTACAAATTCAGCTTAGGTCCGAAGGCTTCCTTCCTTCTGAGCGCAGGGCCATACGTTTCCTTTTTTTATAATGGAAAAGAAAAAACCGAAACCCGTCTTTATCCTTCAAACAAGTTTGAATCGGTAGAAAAGAACGTGGAGGTTGGTAATGAGATCGGCAAAGCCAAAACCTTCGACTTTGGTTTCAATGCTCGAGCGGGCTTTGAGCTGGGATCATTGACGCTCACTGGTTTTTATACAAGGGGACTCACCGATTTTTACAGGCAATCCTACGCAACAAACATGAAACACCAGGTGGTAGGTGCTTCTATTGGATTCTATCTCAATAAGAAAAGCCCGACCGTTGTGTTGCCTAAAGACTCTGATAAGGACGGTATTGTGGATACAGACGATGATTGTCCAACGGAAGCTGGAGCACTGGTCACAGGTGGATGTCCCGATAGCGACAATGACGGCGTTGCCGATAAAAACGATAAATGTCCACAGGTTGCAGGACTCACGAGATACCAGGGTTGCCCGATTCCTGATGCTGATAAGGACGGCATCAACGATGAAGAAGATCAATGCCCCAATGCTCCGGGACTTGCGGAATTCAAAGGATGCCCTGAACCGGATCGCGACAAAGATGGCGTGAACGATCGGATCGACAGGTGTCCCGATCAGCCCGGTTCGGCATTGAACAATGGCTGTCCTGAGATAGCAAAAGAAGTTAAGGAAAAAATAGAAATAGCCGCTAAGCAGATATTGTTTGAGACCGCAAGCGACAAACTTAAACCCTCGTCTTTTGAAGCCATTGAAGAAGTGGTTGCTTTAATGAAGCAGGATAGCTCCTTAAGATTGATTATTTCGGGGCATACGGACAATGTAGGAGACGAAACTGCTAATCAAATGTTGTCGGAAAAACGCGCAACTGCTGTTCGAACCGCCGTAATCGAACGGGGAATTTCTGAACAGCGTGTAAAGGCCACGGGATATGGTGAATCTCAACCGATTGACTCCAACGATAATCCGGAGGGAAGAAGCAGGAACCGTCGCGTTGAACTGAAGTTGGAAAATAATTAACCTTGCAACATCGACCGCTCATGTAATTTTGTGATCGTATGGCATGATTTTGCCTAGATTCACGCGTTTGGGGGATCACTCCCCCATTTTCGTTAACAACAATTAAAATCTTTTCAATAACTGTTTAAGTTCCAACTAAAAAAGCAACTTAAGCATCTAAAGAGAACTAAAAAAACAGGCATGAGTAATTTGGTTAGAGTATCCATGGTGGCTATAGGATTAATTGCAGGAGGTTCCATAGCTAACGCGCAATTAGCACAGAAACGTACCAATGTTGAAGTTCCGAAGGGATGGCATCTTCTCGACAAATCCGAGGACGGATTCCAGGGCATTAGCCTTAACAAAGCTTATTCTTTTATCAAATCAAAAAACTTAAAGGGAAAGACAGTCGTTGTAGCGGTCATCGATTCCGGAGTCGACACGTTACATGAAGATCTTAAACCGGTATTATGGCGTAACCCGAAAGAGATACCAGGTAATGGTATCGATGACGACAAAAACGGCTATGTGGATGACGTTTATGGATGGAATTTTATCGGGGGAAAAGACGGTCGTAATGTTAAACAGGACTCCTATGAGGGAGCCCGTTTTTATCATGCAAATAAGACAAGGTTTGAATCGGTAGATACAACAACTCTTAGCGTTGAAGATAAAGTGCTTTATAAAAGCTGGTTGAAAGCAAAGAAGAATGTGCTGGGAGGTGATGAGGAAGGAATGGTGGATCTGTCAATGTTGAAGAAAGCGTTCAATGCCGCGGTTCGCAGTGATAGCATCATACGTCTTGCACTGGGTAAGGAAACCTATACTGGTAATGATTTGGACAAGTTCGTTCCTGGTAATAATTCTGAGAAAGGTGCAAAAGGAGGTTTTCTGTATTTGCTTAAGGCAAATGAGCAAATGGAATCAACCAACAAGGAATTCCTCGAAGGATTTGGTGAATATGTAAGCGGCCAGGAACGCAAAGCTGAAGCGAAAGAAAAGGCACCCCGCAATTATCGCGCGGAAATAGTGCAGGATAATGAAAATGACATCAATGATCGTTACTATGGCAACCCTGATGTAATGGCTTCCACACCGTTTCATGGAACGCATGTGTCAGGAATCATTGCTGCGGTTCGTGACAATCAGAAAGGAATTAATGGCATTGCCGACAATGTGCAGATCATGATGATCCGTGCTGTCCCGGATGGTGATGAACATGACAAAGATATTGCATTGGGCATCCGCTATGCGGTAGACAATGGCGCAAAGGTTATCAACATGAGCTTTGGAAAAGAGTTTTCGCCGCAGAAGAAATGGGTAGATGAAGCCGTAATGTATGCTGAAAGCAAAGGTGTACTATTGGTTCATGCTGCTGGTAATAGTGCCAAGAATGTAGACTCTTCCGATAATTTTCCTAGCCCAATTTACTTTGCTTCCGCTTCAAAAGCGAACAACTGGATCACGGTTGGAGCAAGTGGTGATGAAAGTCTCGGTGGCGTAGCCGCTAATTTTTCAAATTATGGCAAGGAGCAGGTGGACGTTTTTGCACCTGGAGTGAAGATATATTCGACAGTGCCCGGTGGCGATGCTTACGGATTTGCAAATGGTACAAGCATGGCCTCCCCTGTTGTGGCGGGAACCGCGGCGCTATTGATGTCTTATTTTCCTTCGCTATCTGCCCAGGAGATTAAATACAGTATTGAAAAATCTGCACAGTCGCCCGGTATAAAAGTTAGCGTACCAGGAGTTGATCGTGAAGTGGATCTGAGCGAGATCAGCAGAACCGGTGGAGTTATCAATGCATACGAAGCGGCGAAGATTGCGGCTCAACTTGAAGAAAGCAAGAAAACTAAGCAGACAAGAAAGGCACCCAAACAGGTGTTGAAGAATAAAGCGAACGACTAATTTTCGATTTGAGAATTTAGATTTGGGAATGAAATGAAGGCTGCTCATTTGAGCGGCCTTTTTCTTTTGTGGTTTATTGATTTAATTTGTTGAAAACATGCACCATGGTTACCATTGCCAACTGTAAAGTACCCGCTCATTATGAAAACTACGTTAAGGCTAATAAAGAGCAAGATCTAATAGACGCACTTGAAGCCAGCGATAAACGGTTCCGAAAGCTTGCAAAGAAGATCGGAAATAAAAAAGCTGACCATGCGTATGCCGAAGGAAAATGGACATTGAAGGAACTGTTGCAACATATTATTGATGCCGAAAGAGTATTTGCTTACCGTGCTCTCACTTTCTCCCGCAAAGACACAACGTCCCTGCCTGGTTTCGACGAAAATCAGTGGGCTGCCAATTCAAAAGCGTCGGCGCGTGATTGGGACGACCTTGTTGAGGAGTATAAATGCCTGCGCAATTCAACAATATCGATGTTTCAGGGATTTGATGAAGAACAATTATTACAAACAGGAACCGCCAACGGACACGAGGTAAACGTTATTGGCTTTGGCTTTGTCACCGCCGGTCATCTGCAACATCACTGTAATATCATTAAAGAGCGATACATGTAATTGTATCGATTATCGCCTCAAGCATCTGTATTTTGTTTGAACCAATCAAGTATCTCAAGGCTCATCGTCTTGTATAAAACCGAGAGATCCGGTTCGTCTTCCAATGACGAAAGATGTTTTTCGATCGTGGTCATATCACCGCGAATGGCAGGCCCCGTCTGCAATGCAGCAGGTGATTCTTCTTTAAGACGGATCGCTGTTTCTTTTATCAATGGCAATAGAACACCGAAGTCAAGGGAGTTGTCGTCAAGGAATTTTTCAGCTCTCGCGTAGAGATAGTTGGTAAAATTACTTACCAGCACAGCACCTATGTGCAACTTCATGCGTTCATCGGTATTGACGGCATATACAATATCCGACAATTGACCTGCTACGTCCTGTAAGATCGCAAGGTTTTCAGCGTTATTGGCTTCAAGCATAAACGGAATAACCGGTACGCGTATCATTTCTTTTCTCAACGACTGGAGCGGATAGAGTACGCCATGATTGAGACTAACGTTTTCCAATACGTTCATGGGAACCGACCCTGCAGTATGAACGATCAGCTTATCTTCAAGCTGAAGCCATTCATGCATACCATACAGTGAAGTGTCGCTCATGCTTGCGATGTATAAGTCGGCACTCATATCAATTTCTGTGGCAACATGCGTATGAACAGCGCTCACTTCATTGGCAAGTTGCGCGGCGTCATGTGCATTTCTGCTGTAAACCTGTACGATCTCATGATTGTTTTGTTTAAGCAATCGAGATAATACAGTGGCTACATTTCCGGATCCTAACATTACAATACGCATATAGGTAACTTTATTCTTAATTTTAGAACTGGATAATTCAAGATGAAGTTAGCACAAAAATTAGCGATCAATTACGTACGTGCAAGGCTTAATATTCTGGCAGTACTTTCAAGAAGGAAAGCGGCTAAAGAAGCGTTCAAACTTTTTTGTACACCCTATCGCAAGCCAAAACATCGGACCCCTCCAATTTTCGATGTAGCAGAAAAATTATCATTTGTTCTTGAACGCAAAGTAGTTCGGGGCTACCGTTGGAACCATTCTTCTGCAAAGAAAGTAGCCATCGTACACGGCTTTGAGTCATTCTCAAATAACTTCGACAGGTACATCAGTCTCCTCGTCAAAAAAGGCGTAGAGGTTATTGCATTTGATGCACCTGCACACGGGCGCTCAGAAGGCCGACAGGTCAACCTGCCCATGTATGTTGCCATGCTCCAAAAGGTGAATGAGCTATACGGTCCTATCGATGCATTCCTTGGGCATTCATTCGGCGGACAGGCTATAACGCATTTTATGGAAACTATTCCTGATAACGAAAGGATGAAGGCAGTGCTGATTGCTCCGGCGACAGAAACCAAAACATCTATTGACCTGATGTTCCAGTTCCTGCAACTCGGCGCCGATGTGCGCAAGGAGTTTGACCAGCTGATTTATGAAAAAGGCGGCGTATGGCCAGAACACTATTCGGTTGTGCGGACATTGAAGCACATTAAAGGAAAGATCTTATGGTTTCATGATGAAGATGATGAACTTACTCCATTGAAGGACGCGCTGCGCGCCCGCGATGCTGGGCACGAGAATCTTGAATTTGTAATAACGCGTGGCCTCGGGCACAGAAAGATCTATCGTGAGAATAAAGTGGTCAAGCGGGCAGTTGAGTTCCTGACGGAAGGCTGAATACCAGATACAGAATGCAGGTCATTTATAGGAAAAGGAAATTTCTGAGTATACGAGCAGAATCCTTACTTTTGCAAACTCCAAAAGAGACCGGACCGGTAGCTCAGTTGGATAGAGCAACTGCCTTCTAAGCAGTAGGTCATTGGTTCGAATCCAATCCGGTTCACTGATACAAACGCCCGCGTACAACGTGGGCGTTTTTTAATTAATTCAACAGTATCTCATCTATAAAAATCCATCCCTTTTCCCCTTTCCCCCGATGCCAGGAAGGAATCCTGGGCAATGGCTTTACCACAACGGTCAGTCTCTGCAAACTTCGCTTGTCAAAAGAGAGCTTATACGAATGAAGGTATCCCGATGTGTCTTTAATCGGAACAGGTGGGTTAAGTGTCCGTAATGGCGTTTTATTTACATCAGCATACAATGCAATTTCGGATGGTGGCAGTATATAACCTGGGACATCAATAAGCATATTTACAGTGACCTCGCTTATATCAACCGGCTTATTGAAATAAATTACCGCCTCCATAGGATCATTACGATACCCAAGCCACTTGCCACTTCTATAATTCAGATCTCCAAGGTCCAGGTCGATTAATGTTCGGGCACCGTCAGACCTGTATTGCGGATCTGCTGGCTTCTTTAATGCAATAGAATCCGGTTTTAATCCTGTACGATAAAAACTTCTGGCCACTACATTACTCCCAATCCATCCTCTCTTAAATGCTTTCGCTTTAAATTGAACACCATCTTTGATTAGAACAGGACGCTGATACACGGGCGAGTTCACACTGTCTGGCTCAGTCCCGTCAACAGTATAACGCATCTCCACACCATTGATGTAGTGCTTCAATTGCACATTAGTTTGCCGTTGAAATACCTGTTGTTCGTTTACAATTACGGGATCATTCAATTGCAGGATCAGCGTGTCTCCTGTAAAACCCGTTTCGATCTTTACATTTGGAAACATTGATGCAATCCGCTTGCTATTGTTAAGCGTTGCTGGTGTGTTCCATAATTCCATACGGTTTAACCCGGCTGCAGGGCGCAACTTTTCAAGATGTTCAACAGTCACGTTCGTTCCCGACAATGAAAGATGGCGCAGGTCTTTTAATGCTGCAAGTTTTGTCAACGAAGCACCTGTAATATCCGTAAAGGAAAGATTGAGACGCCTTAAGTTCCTGAACTGTGACACGATATCCATTGATTCATCCTTAACCGGCATCTTATTTAAGTTCAGATAAACGATTTGATCTTTTATTTTCAGGAGGTCATTTAATTGTTGTCCATCAAATTTTGATGCACTAAAAAAATCCACTTTCAATGCGGGCGATCCCTGTGCCACAGGGACTACCCTTCGATATTCGTTATTGAGTGTTGCAATGATCTTTTCATCCGCCGCATCAAAGTCAAACGCCATATTTTGATCGTTAGAGAACTTAAGTTTTGCAATGTTCTTTAATGTGTCCGATTCCGGCAAATCAGAAACTCGTCTGACGAAATCCGCACCTGTCCTTACCCATTGCTTCAATATGAAGACCTCTTCATCAGTTAACTGCGGTTTGTTTTTAGGGGGCATATGTTTTTTGGAATCCATTGGCAACTGGATGCGTTGGAACATAAGTCCAAGATCGTGGTGAGTAGTATCCCAAAGTTTACCAGTTTTGCCGCCTTTCAGTAACATGGCTTCGGTATCCAAACTTAATTCGCCCTTTGACTTCTTTGAATTGTGACAGCCCGAACACTTTTCGTCTAAAATAGGTCGCACCATATGCGTATATACAACTGCATCCTCAAATGCTATTGGCAGTTTATCATCATCCTTTTTCAACGGTTCGAAAACAAAACCTTCACCGTGTGTGAGATCAGCACCACGATGACCAGTGATTACCAATGCGATCAACACTACAATACTTGCAATCGACAAATAGAACCTGCTGCTGCGAATGACTTTCCGAAATGAATACCACGAAATGATAATGATAGATAATGAAACTCCACCCCATTTATGCCATAGCAACTGAACGGCTTCATATCCGTCTTCCTGTGCCAGAAACAATCCGGCCAAAGCCGCTAAGACACACAGCGCAGATACAAGCAATAAAAAGAGATCGGCCACATGGCGATCATTGAGCAATCTGAGATTCCATTCAACAAATATCATTACCACGATAAGCGCAATGGGAAAATGTAATATCAGCGGATGCAGCCTTCCTCCTACCTGTAGCCATTCGGGCAATTGCAAAGAGGAGTCAAAAAGCGACAGGAAGATAAGCAGGCAATTCAGCGCAAAACAAATGTTGAAGAATATGTTTCGGGTTTGGATCATTATATCACGGATGCTATCAGGAAACTGGTTTTAATTTGTAAGGATATACTTTGCCGGAGTTCCATTGTGCTACATACAAAGACCCTTCGTCGTCAACACATACATCATGAGGATATTGAAATGCCGTTTCCGTTTGATGCATGGACTGAAGCTTTCCATCAATATATTGCGGCTCGTTCCCTCCCAGATTTGATACCACCTTAAAATTGTTATCCAGAATTGTCACAAAACCGGAGTGCTGACCTTGTTTGGAATCCGTTTGTAACACCGCCGCATAAAGATAATCACCGTTTATAACAGGTCGGCACACCCAGGCGCCAGGCAATGCTATTGTGTTCAGGTAAGTCCCCTGCAGATCATACCTCTTGAATGCGTTTTGCTGCCGCGAAGTGACGATCAACGTAGGATTCGTTTTATCACGAAGATCAACAGCGATGCCATGAGCATTCAGAAGATGCTTGTCTTCACTTCCACGTCCACCAAAATGACGAATGTAATTTCCTTTATGATCGTACTGAATGATAAAATCTTTCCCATAACCATCCGCTACATAAATATCTCCATTGGGTGCAATCGCCGTTTCTGTTGGCACAAATTCTTCCTGCTTTGAATATTGTCCCGTCTCTTTAGGAAAATTCAACACCAACAGTTCTTTGCCGCTTGTATCAGTCTTGATAACCTGGTGCCTGGCATTGTCACAAATAAACAATACATCTGTGCCATTCTCATCGAAAATTGTGAGACCATGTGCACCTGGATATTCGCGGCCCCAGTTGCTCAGCAGCCGACCCTTTTTATCGTAGATCAGAACGTTATTGTGTGTGTCATTGGTGAGAAGCAATATCCTTCCTTTCGAGTCCTGTACCATCTCATGACAGTCATTTACAGGGTTACGAATAATATCGGCCTGGCTCCAGTCTGTCTGCAGACGATAGCGTTTACCGTTATGTCCAAGTATCAGATCACTGTTCATGTTGAAAGGTGGTTTGATGATCAATGCCGCAAGCCCGGCACTGCTTTGTTGAAGAAATCTTCTTCTTTGCATTCACTGTTTTTTTATCGATCAGGCAATAATTCCATTCACAACCTTACCTGCCACGTCGGTAAGACGATATCTTCTTCCCAAATGACGAAAGGTTAGTTTCTCGTGGTCGAGTCCCATCAAATGCAGCACCGTAGCATGAAAATCGTTTACATGCACACCGTCGCGCACAATGTTGTAACCAAAGTCATCCGTCTCTCCATAAACACCGGGTTTGATACCACCCCCCGCCATCCATATAGTAAAAGAACGAGGGTGATGATCTCTTCCATAATTGTCTTTTGTAAGTGCTCCCTGGCAATAGTTCGTTCTGCCAAATTCTCCGCCCCAGATAACGAGCGTCTCGTCCAACAGGCCTCGTTGTTTCAGATCTGTAATCAATGCAGCTGAAGCCTGGTCTGTATCCATGCACTGGCCCTTTATCTGTGAAGGAAGGTTATCATGTCCATCCCACCCCTGGTGATACAATTGAACAAAGCGTACTCCATTTTCCGACAGCTTACGTGCTAACAAACAATTTGCGGCATAAGTGCCCGGAACAAGACAATCCGGCCCATACATTTTGATAATGGATTCTGGCTCTTTGGAAAGGTCAGTAATCTCGGGCACTGCAGTTTGCATACGATATGCCATTTCATATTGCTGCACGCGGGCCATGATCTCAGGATCACCAAACTGGTTGTAAGATTCATTATTGAGTTCGGCCAGTTTATCGAGCATTTGTCTTCGGTCATTTTTGTCAATGCCCGGATGGTTCTGCAAATAAAGCACGGGCTCATCACCACTGCTGAATTGAACTCCCTGGTGTACCGAGTCGAGGAAGCCATTGGTCCAAAGCTTCGAATATACGCCCTGGCCATTGCCTTTTCCTTTTGATAATAACACGCAGAATGCAGGAAGATTGCGGTTTTCACTGCCCAGGCCATAACTCAGCCAGGCGCCCATACTAGGCCTGTTTCCCACCTGTGCACCGGTTTGAAAAAATGTGAGTGCAGGATCATGATTGATTGCTTCGGTATACATGCTTCTCACAAAACACAGATCATTTGCAATGCGTGATGTATGCGGCATAAGCTCACTGATCCATGCACCTGCATCTCCATATTGTGCAAAACTAAAAACCGAACCTGCCAGCGGAAATTTCTTTTGCCCTGAAGTCATTCCTGTAAGCCGTTGTCCCATCCGCACAGATTCAGGAAGATCTTCCCCGAACATCTCCTGCAACTTAGGTTTATAGTCAAATAGATCGAGTTGCGAAGGCGCACCATTTTGAAAAAGATAAATGATCCTTTTTGCCCGTGGTGCGAAGTGTGGTAAACCTGATGCAATCAATTGTTCTTCTTCCTTACCATCAAAAAGTCCGGGTACAAGCAATGATCCCAAAGCAACACTGCCAATGCCCAGGCTAAGGCGCGATAAAAATTTACGCCTGTTTAAATTCAGATGGTGCTCTATTATTTGTTTTTCCATCGTCAGGTTTTTGTGATTGCTTCTTCCATGTTATAAACAAGATTGACAACCTTCATCATTGCCGCTAACTTTTTCTTATCAAGTGATTCATCTAACGGATACTCTCCTGCTTTCAAAGTCGAACGGGCATCAAGCTTTCCCGATGTAAATGCAGCAAGCTGATCCTGATAATAATTTTTAAGTATGGTTAGCTCTTTTTCTGTTGGTGTTCGGCAAATGATTCTTTTAAATGCGCTCTCTAATAGGGCATCGGTGGAAGCACGCCGCTGTGTCAACAGATTCTGTGCAAATACACGCGACGCTTCCATGATCGCAGGATCATTCATCATAATTAATGCCTGCAACGGAGTGTTTGTATTCAGTCGTTTTACTTCACACTGATCCCGGTTACTTGCATCAAACATGATCATGCCGGGGGGAGGAACCGTCATCTTAATGAACGTGTACAACCCGCGACGGTAAAGGTTTTCATCCTTGTCTTGTTTATAGGTTGCAAGTACACCACGGCCTGATGTTGCAGCTTCCCACAGACCTTTTGGCTGATAAGGTTTTACACTTGGCCCACCGATCTTTGTTACAAGTAACCCACTTGAATACAACGCCATGTCACGAATGAACTCGGCTTTTAATCTGCGCCTGGGCGCGTGTGATAATAATATATTTTCCGGGTCTTTTTGAATCTGCTCTTTCCGTGACACCGAAGATTGCCTGTAGGTTGCCGACATAAATATCTTCTTCAGCAATCGCTTTATATCCCATCCATTGTCCATGAAGTCCACTGCAAGCCAATCCAATAATTCAGGATGTGAGGGCAGTTCCCCCTGCATACCAAAATCACCCGAGGTTTTAACGATGCCCCTACCGAATATTTCCTGCCATATCTGGTTCACGAATACACGTGCTGTTAAGGGATTGTTTCGATCAACTGTCCATGCCGCGAGGCCCAGACGATTTGTGGGTGTCTTGCTGGAATCAAACGGCAATACTGCTTTGAGGGCAACCGGACTCACTGCTCGCGTTGGCTGATCGTAAGCACCTCTGTCAAGGATATATGTTTTGCGTAACGTGTCAAGTTCGCCCATCACAGACACGGTAAGCATCCCTGTATCTTTCTTGTTGAGGAAAGAAAAAATGGTTTTTGCTTCCTCATCGGTAATGCTGAGTATCGGGGTCTTTGCTGGCTTTGATACTGAAACATCGCCTTCATATCCTACCTCTTTAGTGTTATTAAAAAACGCATACATCTGGAAATATTCCTCCTGCGAAATGGGATCGTATTTGTGATCATGACATTGCGCGCATTCGATGGTCAGGCCAAGTATTCCCTTTCCGTAGGTTTTTGTTTTGTCGACTATATACTCAACACGATATTCCTCTGGCACTACGCCTCCCTCCTCTGTGTATTTATGATTGCGCAAGAAAGCTGTTGCAAGGATCTTTTCTTTGGAAGCTTGCGGTAACATATCGCCAGCGAGCTGCCAGGTAACAAAAGAATCGTAACGTAAGTTTTTATTGAATGCATGGATTGCCCAATCGCGATACGGCCACTGTGTTCTTATATTATCATCCTGGTAACCATAACTGTCTGCGTAGCGTGCTACATCCATCCAATGCACAGCCATTTTTTCACCGTAATGCGGAGACGCAAGTAATTCGTCAATCAAACGCTCATACGCTTTGTCGCTTTTATCATTCACAAAACGATCCATCATTTCTTCGGATGGGGGAAGGCCGGTAATATCGAAGGATAGTCGTTTATGCAAAATTTCTTTGGAAGCTTCTTCTGATGCTGACAATCCGGCCTGTTCAATCTTTTGCAGAATGAAATGATCTATTTCATTGCGCGGCCATTCGCTGTTTTTTGTTTTAGGAAGCGGAGATTTTTTTGGAGCGATGAAAGCCCAGTGTTTTTCATATTCTGCACCCTGCTGTATCCATTTGCGAAACAGCTTGATTTCGTAATCTGATAAAGCACCCAGATGAGACGAAGGCTCGGGCATCATATAGTCAGGATCATCGGAAGATATCCGCCTGATAAGTTCAGATTCATCCGGCTTGCCAGGCACAATTGCAAAAGCGCCTTTCGTTTCTTTGAGTGGAGCATATGCATATGAAGCCTGATCGAGCCGCAAACCAGCCTGCACTTGTGCTACATCGGGGCCATGACATTTGAAACATTTATCGGAAAGAATTGGTCGGATATGAAAATTGTAGCTTACCCTTTCAGGAAATTGATGAGCGTCTTTGTTTCCATTAACGCATGCGACCCATAGGAACGCTATGGCAATAAATGAGGCTATGACCCACGGGATCTTATGGTTCATATGGCGGTTTTAGGCAATGGTTAATTCAAGTTAAGGAATAAGTTTGAAATGCCTTTTTTCAGAACTGTTGTACATAGTTACATTTGCACCCGATGAGGAAATATGAAGACTCCTACCGGCATAAAGGCCTGCGCAAACAATTGATCGACCTGTTGAAACAAAAAGGCATCAGCGATGAACGAGTGCTGAATGCTATGAATAATGTTCCGCGTCACTACTTTCTTGATTCCGCTTTTGATATGGTTGCTTATGAAGACAAAGCATTTCCAATTCTTGAAGGGCAAACCATCTCACAGCCTTATACTGTTGCATACCAGACGCAGTTGCTGGATACCAGGCCTCTCGAAAAAGTGTTGGAAATAGGTACCGGAAGCGGTTACCAGGCCATCGTATTGGGTGAACTCGGTGTAAAAGTGTTTACCATCGAGCGGCAGAAAAAGTTGTTCGACGCACATCGAAACTTTGTACTTAAGATGCGCTATCCTAACATCAAGTATTTTTATGGCGATGGTTACGAAGGACTGCCAAGCTTTGCCCCATTCGACAAAGTTCTTGTCACCGCAGCGGCACCATTCATTCCACCAAAATTGATTCAGCAGTTGAAAGTCGGCGGCAAACTGATTATTCCTGTAGGTGAAGGTGAAGTGCAACAAATGTTGCGCTTAACTAAACTTGAAGACGGATCGGTGTCAGAAGAAATATTTGAGAGCTTTTCATTTGTACCCATGCTGGGGGGAAAAAATCATTAGACTATAAAAACAGAAACCTTCATTTCTGAAGGTCTGTTCGTTGTTGTTTTTGTATTCTCAATTCTCCACCAATCTACATGACGAAGTCCTGAAGAAAAGTAAAGTTCTGACAATGCATATTGGAAATGCTCAACAACGACGCGGCTTTGATGAGATTATAAAAAAGCTTTATAACGTGTAAGTATTTCCTTGTAACGTATTTTTATTAAAACAACGCAGATGGAAGTAAGCATTGAAAACAGCTGGAAGGAAGTGCTAAAATCAGAGTTCAATAAGCCATACTTTCTGTCAATTGCAGCACACCTGCGTATGGAAAGAGCTGCAGCCAAAGTCATTTATCCTCCGGGCCAGTTGATCTTCAATGCTTTTAATTCAACCCCATTCCATAACGTAAAAGTGGTGATATTGGGGCAGGATCCCTATCATGGTCCGGGACAGGCACATGGACTTTCGTTTTCCGTTATGGACGGTATTACTCCCCCTCCCTCACTGGTTAATATTTTTAAAGAATTACGTTCCGATGTAGGGGTACCAGTGCCGCGATCCGGAAATCTCAGTCAGTGGTCCAGGAAAGGTGTGCTATTGTTGAACGCATCATTAACCGTGCGCCAGGGTGAGCCCAATAGTCACCAGAAGATCGGATGGATAGATTTTACGAATGCGGTTATATCAAAGCTCTCAGCATTAAAAGAACACCTGGTGTTTTTTCTTTGGGGTAAGTTTGCCCAGGAAAAGCAGGTGCTGATTGACGAGACAAAACACCTGGTCTTAAAGGCAGCACACCCGTCGCCATATTCAGCAAATGCCGGTTTTTTCGGATGCAGGCATTTTTCGCGGGCGAATGATTACCTGGTTTCCAATGGCATTGATCCGATCGACTGGTCATTATAACACTTAAGAGCATGAAACTCATTAAAGATATTTTTGCGCGAATCTGGGCAACCTGGGCTTTGCTGGTATTTGTTATCACGATGTTCATCTTTTATATCCCCTTTCTGGCTTTTGTTTATTTTAAAGCAGAACCTCAAAGAACTCACCGATTTATCAGTTATTCAAGAGTTTGGATGGGAACATTTTTATGGCTGATCGGATGCCCGCTAAAAAAACGTGGTCTTGAAAATTTTAGCAAAGGCAAATCTTATATAGTCCTTTGCAATCACAATTCGTTTCTCGATATACCAGTGTCATCACCTGCAATCCCCGGAGGCAACAAAACCATCGCTAAGAGCGAAATGGCCAAGGTTCCTGTCTTCAGTTATATATACAAAGCAGGAAGTGTGTTGGTGAACAGGAAAAGTGAAGCAAGTCGCAAGGAAAGTTATACGAAAATGAAAGCCGTTTTGTCAATGGGTTTGCACATGTGTATATATCCTGAAGGGACTCGCAACAAATCAGGTGAACCATTGAAATCATTTCATTCAGGTGCATTCAGGCTGGCTAAAGAAACGAAAACACCGGTGATCCCGGCTCTTATTTTCAACACGAAGAAAGCATTGCCCGCATCAAGAACGATGTACCTGTTGCCCCATAAATTAGAGATTCATTTTCTTCCTGAAATGAATGCGGGTGAAGAAGAAACGATGGATGATTTCCGGCAAAGGGTGCACCGGACAATGCGGGATTACTTCGTAGATCATTCATGATAGTCGCATCGCAATTTGCAATTCCCCTTCTCAATTCCCAATTCTCATTTCTCAATTCTGACATCAGCTTCCGTAAAAGAATCTGGTCCTGTTTACTTTCAGATCACGAAGCAAACCTGACTTCGGGTTTATGGTAATGTTGAAGCTCCTGAAAAGCCCTACGGGCGTGACATTGATGGAAAGTTGCCAGCAATGCATTTCCCGGGAAATAAACATGGTAAGCGATTGCAAAGTAGTAGTACTGAGGTCATAATAGCCGCTAACTCCCATCTTCCACCTTGGAGTCAGGTTAAAATCTCCGTTCCAGTTAAAGTTCGAATACACCTGGGTTTCCATGCCGCTGAAATCCGGCTTAGGGGTTCTGCTAAAACTTAAGGCATAAGAGATATTGAGCGACCATGGGATATTGAAATCTGCAAATTCCGCAGGATTTTGACGCACATACTCGAGCTGGGCCATTTGCTCTTCCATGGTCATCGGCGGAAGATCGGTATTTGCCAGTTCTTCCTGCTCCTGCTTTTCCTGTTCTTTCGCCTGTTTACTTCGGAATGATGTGGAGATGGCGATACTACCGTTTGTAATCCTGCCCAGAGAAAATTTATCGCCCTGCCATGCGTAACGATTCATCCGGTCGCCAAACTTATCAAATTGATACGGATCCAGAGTTGCACTTGCAGTAATGTTTATGTCTTCGAACAATGTGCTTCTCAGGTAAAGACTTATTGGTCCAAGGTTAAATGAATCTGCAAGCATATTATATGATCCATTGAAGCCGAAACCGTCAATGAGACGAACCTTTTTGAGTCCGCCTTCACTCGTATCGGTTTTCGAACGCACTTTCATTTCAAGATTGTTATCAATACCAAATCCGATTCCTCCAAACCTGCCCTCACCGAACGGACCGTAAACGTTTCCTGAGAAATAATTGAACCGCTGATCAACTAATGTGCTGTCGGGCCGGCGGACGCGAACGGTATAAAAATCCTCAGAGGAAAGGTCGGGCTTATAATTCATAGAGATATTTGGCCGGATGACATGTCGTATCCCCTTTATCCTACTGCTTTTTTTAAACTTGTCAAACGTTCCAAACAATGCTGTGCTGGCTCCGATGCTGAAAGAAATATCGTGACCTACGAAGAAACCATTCTGTCTCTTGATATCTATGGTTCTCGCCGAGTCGTTGAAAGTTCTTATGAATTTTTTCGAATACCATCTTTGCTGATAGCTGATGCCCGGTGATATTTGTACAGGGCCAAGTTGAGGCAGCGATAGTTGAATGGGTATGTTATGTTGTGCACCCCATTGCATCGTATCCAGAATTTTAGTAAAACTGAACAGGCTGTCGTAAAAACTTATCTGGTTTGCAATGTTTGTGTTCAGGCCGATACCAAGTTTTTGATACCACTTCGGTGTTCCTGCAAAATTCTTAGGCTGAAGCGGGTACATCGTATTGGCTGTAAAAGCGATGTTGGGGAGGTTGATATTGAAGACGCCGTTGTTATTGTTTTGACTATGATTGGCACTTACAGTAAGATTGTACTGTCCACCCCAGGTTTTTGAATATGTAATTGAGGAGGACAAGTTATTTTGGTAGTTCCGTGTTGCGTTGTTGATAACGAAGCGGTTGAATTTCGAAGAGCCAGCATTGACATTGGCTGAGAAACTTGTTCCGGGCCTGGCCTTAGAGTCCATGGAATGACTCCATTGGATGTTGAAGGTCTTTGTTGTCTCAAATTCCTCTTCCTTGTTAATGCTAAAATCGTTCAGGATGCGAGTCTGTTGCATCGTGAAATTCATGGTACCGGAATAACGATATCGTTTCCGATAAGTTGGAGTGAAATACATTGCCCATCCGCCGTATGAATAAATGTCGCCGCGAAGGGTGACATCAAAATAATCATTGAGCACCTTGTAGTAACCAAGACCCTGCAAACCAATTCCGAATTGTTCGCTTGCAGTAAACTGGGGAGGTAACAGTCCTGAATGTCTTCCCTGTGAGATCGGAAAAAATCCGAACGGAAGGTATATCGGTACCGGAACTCCTTCAAATTCCGGATGGATTGGTCCTGTAACTGCCACTTTTTGATTTACCAGTTTCAGCTTGCGGGTTCTGAATGCAAAATGGGGAGTGTCGAGATTGCAGGTTGTGAATTGTCCGCGATACGCAAAGAACTCACTGGGAGAAATTTTCTTTATGCGTTCTCCCTGCACATACATTTCGCCCTGCTGTGTTATCGTATTTCGAGTGATACCCTTCTGCGTTTTCATGTTGAACTGAATGAAACCGGATTCCATCGTGCTCTCACCCTGAATCATCTTTGGCCGGCCGATCATATTGCCCAGTGAATCTTTCCGAAACGTTGCTACGATAAGGTTTGTTGACTGGTCGAAAGCAATGCTGTCTGCGGAGAGATCCATGTCATCCTTCTTGATGTTTCCCTGGCTATACAGAATGATCTTCTTTTCTGGAATAATCAATACCATGGAATCCGATGCAGAATAGCTTACAGGGCTGTCGAGAGAATCGGCGGACAACTGCACATCAAATGTATCTGTTATCGATGCTGTGCTATCAATAAGTGGAATAGTGTCAGAGAGGGAAACAAGTGAATCGCGATTAATTTCGCGAGCAGAATCGCGGCGTAATGAAATGGTATCTGCAACGCGAGGAATCGTGTCTTTACCCGATCGATTTTTTACAACAGGTATCGTATCCGCTGAAGCAGTTAAGGGAATCAAAAATTTATTTTGCGTGCTATAATTACCGGTAGTTGTGATCGTTATTAGTATGGCTAAAAACCATGCAGTACCGTATTTATAACTATTTTTGCGTCCGTCAATCATAAGCGGTAGGCGACAAAAGTAGTCTTTAAAGCATTAAAACAATGTGAAGAACTTTCAAAGATTAAAATGATTTGTACACCATGATGAAAAAGACGTTTTTACTATCGATATCTGCTCTGTTTGTGTTCATTCTTTTTTCATCAAAAAAGATACCAGCACAATCGGCCGCTAAACCGGCTCTGAAGACGATCATAATAGATGCCGGACATGGTGGCAGCGATGTTGGAGCGCGTGGCGATTATTCATTTGAAAAAGACATTTGCCTGGACGTCGCACTCAAGTTGGGCAAATTGCTGGAGGAGGGAATGCCCGATACAAAGATCCTCTATACCCGCACCACGGATGTTTATCCTGCGATCAAGGCAAGAGCCGATTTTGCAAACGCGAATAAAGGCGATTTGTTTGTTTCCATACACGTTAACGCTGCACCCAAGATCAGGCACAGTAAGTTCACAGGTTATAAAACTGAAACATATTATACAGGTAAGGGAAAGAACCGGAAGAAACGCACCCGTAAGGTTCCAAAGTACTCTGTTTATTATACAGATAACCCATCTCATGGCACCGAAACTTTCATATGGGCAGCGGATCGTACGGATGAAAAAGAAAAGTTTGTAGGTTCAGATGTTGTGAGCGAGGAAATTTTTGATTCAACAGAATTCGCTCCCGATCTTAATGATCCCGAGTTTAAGGCAAAGGCACTCCTTTGGACAAAAAAATTCTTTGATAAGAGTTATCTGTTGGCAAGCATGGTGGAAGAAGAGTTTGTAAAAGGAGGACGGTATAGTCGCGGCGTAAAACAGCGGAATGAGAAAGGCATCTGGGTTTTGCAGGCGACATCGATGCCAAGTATTCTGGTAGAAACCGGCTTCATCACTCATCCGCCGGATGAAAAATACCTCAATAGCGAAGATGGGCAGCGTGAAATTGCACAACAGGTCTATAGTGCGATCAAGCGCTACCGGGACGCTACTGCAGCGAGGCAATGAGGTTTTCT
The DNA here is from genome assembly GCA_023437225.1 of Bacteroidota bacterium. GTDB lineage: Bacteria > Bacteroidota > Bacteroidia > Chitinophagales > Chitinophagaceae > Flavitalea. Next base: position 340,362 of record JAEZGS010000017.1, read on the forward strand.
GAGATTTTGATTCCATCATATTATGCATACCGTCAATCAGTTAAATCATTAATTGTTGGCGGTATGATTTTTTATGATGAATTTTAACCCGTCGCCCATCAACGATGGGGATGCATAAAACGTTCAGAATGAAAATCTCTAATGAGACGAAAATTGGTTTATTAGCAGCGGTAGCAATAGTGGTTTTGATCCTCGGTTTTAATTTCCTCAAAGGAAGAGACCTTACAAAAAAGAATGATGAGTTGTTTGCTGTTTTCCCCAGTGTAAGGGGCTTATCAGTTTCGAACCCAGTCCTTATTAACGGTCTCCAGGTAGGTAAGGTTGGGCAGATGAAAGAAAAGGATAAGAACCTTAGCGGCATAGTGGTTACACTTACAATAGAGAAGAACATCAACATTCCCCGCAATTCCATTGTTACGATTTCATCAGAGCTTTTAGGAACTTCGTCCGTAGACATCGTTCTTGGCGAAGCGACAACGTATGCTCAGGATGGCGATACCTTAAAGACGATGGAAAATCAAAGCGTAATGGGGCAACTTACCAAAAGTATAAACCCTGCGATTGACAACGTTAATAAAGCAATCGTATCGCTTGACACATTAATAGCGAGGCTGACTGAAGTTGTTGATCCGAATACGCAGAACAATATGCAAAATATCATTGCAAATCTTGCTGCGTCAAGCCGTTCTTTGGAGCGACTGATAAATGCACAAAACGGAGTTTTATCAAGGTCGCTGAATAATGTTGAAGCCATAACAGGTAATCTTGCCCGCAACAATGATAAGATCAACAGCACGCTCAGCAACCTGGAAGTAACATCTGATAAACTTGCGAAACTTGAGTTGCAGGAAGTGATAACTTCGCTGCAGAATACAATGAGCAAACTTGAAACAACGATTGACAATGTTAGTAGCAAGAATGGAACCCTCGGCATGCTGTTAAATGATCGCCAATTGTACGATGAGCTTAGACTAACGAATAGAAGCCTTGTTACTTTGCTTGACGACCTCAGGATGCATCCAAAACGCTATGTCAACATATCGGTGTTTGGAAAAAAGACGAAGCCTGAGCCATTGATGGCACCTCTATACGACAGCACTGCCAGTCAATAGTGTCCGACTACGATTATGAAAAGTTTCTTTGCGTTCGCCATGCTGTTGCTGGCATTTGTTCCAGCAGTATTTTCTCAACAACCTGTTCCAGGAGAACCGGGTGCCGATACCGTACGGGTTGTAGACATATTAAATGCAGATCGTTTCAGCTTTAAAAAAATTGACTCACTGAACGAGTTTCAGATGATGGCGGGAAACGTGCGACTTCGACAAGGCAGTACGGTTTTCTCAGCAGACAGCGCAGTTTATAATAAGTTTTCGAAGGTACTTGAGGCATTCGGTAATATTCATATCAACGACAACGACAGCATTCACACCTATTCTCAGTATCTGCATTACAAAGTAGATACCCGCATCGCAACACTGAAGAGAAAAGTTCGATTGACCGATCGCACCACACAACTATTTACGGAGGAACTGGAATATGATCTTAACCAAAAGATCGGAATATATCGGAATAACGGGCGTGTGGTGAACAAAAGTTCTGTGTTGACCAGTCGGGAGGCCACGTACTATGCGGATTTGAAAGATGTGTATTTCAGGCAGAATGTAAAATTAAAAGACCCCGAATATAATCTCACTACTGATTCGTTGTTGTACAACACTAATAACCAGATAGCAACATTCATTACAAAAACAATCATTGAAGATAGCACCCGCAGGATTGAAACAAGCGACGGTTATTATGATCTTCAGGCAAAGAATGCGTTTTTTGGAAAAAGACCTATCATCAAAGATGGTGCAGTAACGATCATTGCAAATGAAGTAGAGACGGACGATCGTACCGGCATAAGCATCTTAAAGGGCAATGCAGTATTCAGGGATACTGCCCAGGGAGTATCCATAATTGCGAATTATATTGAATCGAACAGGAACGAGGAAAGCTTTTTTGCAACGCAACGTCCGTTGATGATATTAAAGCAGGAACAGGATTCCATCTACGTTACAGGAGACACATTATATTCCGGTCGATTTAGTAAACTCCAAAAACAGTTGGATACTGTACAGATCGATTCGTCAGTCGTAATCGATACAGATTCAATAGTACAGGAGAAAGACTCATTGTTTGCAACCAATAATAGCGACAGTGCAGATCGTTACTTCCAGGTTTACCGCAACGTTCGAATATTCAGTGATTCGCTTCAGGCTGTTTGTGATTCTTTATTTTACAACGGAGTTGATTCTGTTTTCCAGTTGTATACTAATCCTGTTGTATGGGCGAGTGGCAGCCAGGTGACTGGTGACACCATTCAGCTATTTACAAAAAATAAAAAAGCCGACAGGTTGCTTGTTTATGAAAATGGAATGTTGATCAATAAGGCAGGCGAAAATATGTTCAACCAGATCCGGGGCAACACGTTGAATGGTCAATTTGTAGATGGCAATATTGAACAGATGCGCGCAAAAGGAAATGCCGAAAGTGTATACTACGCGAAAGATGATCAGGAGAAATTAATTGGTATAAACCGTGCAAGTGGAGACATAATTGATATGCGGTTTGCCAATAAAGAGCTGCAAAAAGTTGTATTCATCAGTGATGTAAAGGGAACGATGTACCCGGTGCGTAAGATGCCAGAAACTGAAAAAAGGCTACGCGATTTCAACTGGCAGGAAGAGAAAAGACCAAAGTCGAAGTTTGAGTTGATGGGAGACTGATTACAGAAAGCGGAAAGCGGAAAGCGGAAAGCGGAAAGCGGAAAGCGGAATGCGGAGAAGACAATATTAACAAAGCACTCATGTTAATAAGCGCGTTTTAAGCGTTACAGGGAAAATTCTTACTATGAACAAAATACTATCTGCAACATTTGTATTGATGCTTCTGGGTATTTGCGCTACAACAAATGCACAGGATTACCGCGCTGGTGTTGGCTTACGCCTGAGCAACTCAACTCCCACCCTCAACAATGCAGTTAGTGTAAAGTATTTTGCGACAGATAAAACTGCCATAGAAGGGATTGTTTCCTTTGGAAGTCGCTTTGGACTAGGCGGATTGCTTGAAATACACAATCCACTTAAAGTTGATGGTCTTCGATGGTTTTACGGTGCCGGTGCTTATGTAGGCTTTGAACATGGCGATACTTACCTTGGACCTACGGGCATAATCGGCCTTGATTACAAATTTGCAAATGCACCTGTAAATGCTTCGCTCGATTGGAAGCCTGAATTGGATATTATCCCCGACATTAATTTCGTGCCGGACGCTTTCGCGTTTTCGATCCGGTTTACTTTCTGATGGTATGCTGGTGGGGTGAAATGCTAATGTGCTAGTGTGCTAGTATGCTAGTGTGCTAATTAAAATGTGGGAATGTGGTAATGTGGAGATGTGATAATGATAATGCGATAATGCTAATGGGAAAATGTGAAGATGTGGAAGTGAAATGGTTTCATGCTCATAACCTGACAAACCGCTTCCCGGTTTCAGCTTCCCGCTTTCCGATTTGCCGCTTCCCGCTTTCCGCTTCCCGCTTTCTATTAAATCACCACGGCCAGTTATAAGCGATGATGATCGCAGTGATCACTCCTGCCAGGTCTGCACATAAAGAAGCAGGAATAGCATAGCGTGTTTTTTTGATACCCACAGAACCGAAATATAGCGCAACGATATAAAACGTGGTGTCTGCGGATCCCTGGAACACGCAACTTAGTCGCCCTACGAACGAGTCAGGTCCGTACACCCTCATCGCATCGATCATCATTGCCCTGGAGCCGCTTCCACTAAAGGGTTTCATCAATGCAGTAGGCATCGCCGGAACGAAATCGGTATTCAGTCCCAACATGCTGAAGAACCAACTCATACCCTGGATCATGTAATCGAATACACCGCAGGTACGCAGAACACTGATTGCCACCAGCATTCCAACCAGGTATGGGATAATCCTTACCGCAACCTCAAAACCTTGTTTGGCACCGTCGATGAAAGCGTCGTATACATGTACCTTTTTGTAAATACCCCCAAGGATGAATACAATAAATATCAAAAAGATAAGCCCATTGCTGACCACTTTTGAAAATGTTGAAGCGGCTTCATTATCGAGGAATACACGAAGGTAAACGGCCAGAGCGCCGAGCAACGCCGCTCCTATCAATCCAACGGTAGCAATTGCGATCCACTGTCTTCGCGTAAATTTTTGCCATAGAGCAGTAACACACATGGCCACCATGGTTGCAACAAAAGTTGCGATAAGACAAGGAATGAATATACTAGTTGGGTCTTGCGACTTTAGTATCACTCGCTGTGCGATGATGCTTACCGGTATAAGCGTCAATCCCGATGCATGCAGAACCATAAACATGATCTGGGCATCAGACGCAGTGTCCTTGTCCGGATTTGTTTCCTGTAAGCTTTCCATCGCTTTCAGCCCGAAAGGAGTGGCGGCATTGTCAAGACCAAGAAGATTTGCTGAAAAATTCATCATCATATGACCCATCGCCGGATGATTTCGAGGCAGACCAGGGAATAGGTGCTTAAAGAATGGCCCAACGATACGCGACAGCAACCCGATCGCCCCTGCCCTTTCTCCGATATTCATGAAGCCCAGAAATAAGCTCATGATTCCAATAAGTCCTATGGATATCTGAACCCCTGCATTGGCCGACTCGAAAACACCGTCTATTATTGTCTTGAAGACTTCTGTATCTCCCATAAGGAGTCGGACAAGGGCAACGGTAAAAGCGATCAGAAAGAAAGCGATCCATAGGAAATTCAGCGCCATAAACAATGTTGATGAAATGAAAGTAACGCAAAAACAGGAACGATTTGTTTTCCTGTATCTTTGCCGCTCAAAAAAAATGACATGCCTTTAAGAGCAGGGATAGTAGGATTACCAAATGTGGGCAAATCGACCTTATTCAATGCGGTTAGCAGCAGTGCAAAAGCACAGGCAAGCAACTACCGCTTCTGTACTATTGAACCAAACATGGGACTGGTGGATGTTCCCGATCATCGGCTGAATAAACTGGCTGAACTGGTAAAACCAAATCGGATCGTTCCTACGCAAATAGAAATAGTTGATATTGCGGGGCTGGTTCGAGGCGCAAGTAAAGGTGAAGGCCTCGGCAACAAATTCCTTGCGAACATTCGTGAAGTGGACGCAATCATACATGTTGTTCGCTGTTTCGAAGATGAAAACATTCTTCGCGAAGAAGGTGCGATCAATCCTGTTAGTGATAAAGAAATTATCGATACCGAGCTTCAACTAAAAGATCTGGACAGTGTTGAAAAAAAACTGGCTCGTGTTGAAAAGATGGCCCGTACCGGTGACGCCAAAATAAAGGCGGAATACGAAGTGCTTGCCCGTTGCAAGCAACATCTTGAGCAAGGCAAAAGCATACATTCCCTAGGACTTTCAAAAGAAGAAGGCACTGCAATAGCTGACCTCTTTTTATTAACCGATAAGCCGGTTTTGTATGTTGCGAATGTGGACGAAGCGTCCATGCATACGGGAAATAAATATTCTCAACAATTGATTGAAGCAGTGAAGAATGAAGACGCGCAGGTAATCGTAATGAATAATACCATTGAGCAGCAGATCGCAGAAATGGAAGACCCAGCTGATCAGCAGTTGTTCATGGAAGAATATAAGATGACTGAACCTGCATTGAATCGCCTCATTCGTTCTGCTTATAAGCTATTGAATCTATATACCTACTTTACTGCTGGCGTGCAGGAAGTGAGGGCATGGACGATACACCAGGGCTGGAAGGCGCCGCAGGCCGCAAGTGTAATCCATACAGATTTCGAAAAAGGATTTATCAAAGCAGAAGTTATAGCCTACGAGGACTTCATTCAATACGGTTCTGAAGCTGCTTGCAGGGAGAACGGAAGGTTGAGGATCGAAGGGAAAGAATATGTTGTGAAAGACGGTGATGTGATGCATTTCCGTTTCAATGTATAATATCAACCTTTAAATAACCCGCTATCAATACTAAAAAAGCCCCGATCACTCGGGGCTTTTCGTTTCGATGATGTATCAATTAATAAACATTGTAAGCAAAGCTGATATAATATAAGCCGCCAATTTGAGGATTACCAAAAGCGCTACGATAGTATTTGTTCGTAACGTTTGTTGCACCAAGCTTGATCATCGATTTCATTGCAGCAAGTTTATAGCTTACCTGTGCATCCAGAACACCATATGATGGAATCTCTCCGGTGCCGAATGTTCCTTCCCACTGAACTTTATCCTGCCACCTGTATAGCAAATTGAAACCAACGCCCCTGTACAGATCCTCATTTGAAAGTCCAAGGTTGAAACGTAGTTCGGGCGTATTGAAGAATGTTACCAGTCCGGCAGGAATATCGCGCAGTTTATCGCTGAAGATATTTGCCATAATGGAATAGCCTCGGCCCGCCTGATACTGAGCACTTGCGCCCCATCCGATCGCTTTAACCGGTGTTGGACTATTCGTTACAAACGAATAATTGTTTGTTGTAAAAGGACTGTACAATTCCCGAAGGTATACGTTTGGATCAGTGCTTTCATTAATTCCGCGAGCCACTGCTTTTCGTGCGATAAAATCCTGGTAGCGACTGTAGTAACCATAAACATCGATCAACAGTTTTTTTGCAATGAGTCCCTTATATCCCAGTTCATAGGACGCAACGCTCTCAGGCTTCAATGTGATGAAAGGAGACGCTTGTAACAATGGTGCTGCTGCGCCAATAGAAGCCGCATTCGGATTTGCACCAACTGCATTGCGGAATGCAACAACGCTTTCTGCCGTGAAGGCAGGTGCGGTATTGAATTTAAAATAAGTATTAAACTGCGGAAGTCCACCGATCAGTCTGGATCCAGGAGTTTGCAGGTTAATGTATTGATCCTGGGCACTTGGAAAACGATACGCTGTCTGATATGACAAACGAATGTTGTTATCCCTTGCAACCTGCACTACTGCAGTCACTCTCGGGGTGAATCGGCCATCAAAGTTTTCGTTCTTATCATATCGAACAGAGCCGGTTAATTTAAGTACATCGCCCAAAAATTTACGCTGTGCCTGGAGGTATGCTCCATATTCACTTATAGAAATTGTACCTGCCGTGTCAACAAAGATGGTACCCTGTGAATTCAATACATAGTTGCGGAAAGAACCTCCAACTATAACTTCTGCAATTTTGTTTTCAGGAAGTTTGTATTGACCCTCGAAATGATAAAGGTCCGTCTTGTCAGCGAACTTTGCTCCACCCTGGCCGATGGGCTTGCTTATAGCATCGGTGAACGCCTTCTTGAATTCAGGAGTGCCCGGAAGGTAGCGACCAGCGTCTGCTGCCTGTCTTGCCAGCGTGTGCGCGGTTGCAGGTGGTGCGCCCTGCAATACGGCCCCAGAGTAATTTCCTGTGTACTCGCCCAGCCACTGTGCATCAGGTTTCCATGCACGGTTTACGAGGATTGAAGCGATGGTAGAAGCGTATGAATCGCCTGAATTTTCCTGTGTTGTATAACCTCTCAAAAACCAGTTGCTTCCCTTTACCTCTAATTTATATTGGCCCATTTTCAGGTCTTTCAATGAATACCTGTCTGCCCCGGTATAAACTGTTGTGCCGGTTCCCCAATAACCCATTAAAGATGCTTCAATACCTGGAGTGATCTTGTAATAAAGGCCACCACTTAATTTGAAATTATATGTGTTGTAATCAACCAGGTCTCTTTCATCATAACCTGTGCGACTTACTGATTGATTTCCGAAAACATTATTCTGAAGACCCAGATAAAACGGTGCTGTTTGCGGATTGGTAGAAAGGAACTGCACCATCGCAGCATTGATCATGTCAGCGGTTGGTACGCATCCGCATGCAGCAGCAACTTGTTGTTGTACCAATGGCAAAGCTGTAGTTGACGCCTGTGAAACCAGCGCCTGTGAAAGTGAAGTCATACTTGCGCTTACTTCATCGCCAAAAACATTCACTCCATCGTAATTCGGGTCACTGTTTCGGTCACCTGGTTTTATTGAACTAAACACGTTGTTACGTGCAAGATTCGTTCTGTCGTTCGCCTGCCAATCCTGTGCCTGCACAAACTGTGACGATATTTTAAATGCAAATTTCTCGGAGATCTTTTTACCCCAACGCAGAGAGAAATCATAGTAAGGCGATGCTTTGCGCTGTTCATTATCCACGTGCATCACACCCACTCTCACCTGGTAACTCAATCCCTGGTAACGGAAAGGATTCTTACTGTTGATCAGTAAGGTACCATTCATACCACCAGAGCCATATAATGCGGACGATGCACCAGACAATAGTTCCATACTTTCAACATCCAGCTCAGTAAGTCCTATAATGCTTCCAACAGCGAAGTTCAGACCAGGAGCCTGGTTGTCCATTCCATCAACCAATTGATTGAACCGAAGATTACCACTTCCATTGAAGCCGCGTGTTGAAGGAGTTTTAAATGTGAGACTTGATGTGGTAAGATCTACACCCTTCAGATTTGCCACAGCATCATAATAACTCGCGGCTGGTGCGTTGCGAATCGACGCGGAGTTCATGCGTTCAATTGTCACGGGCGATTCAAGTATCCTCTCCGGAGTTCTTGAAGCTGCAACAACAATCTCTTCACCCATTGAATAGCTGGTTTGTAATTCGATGGCAATAGGTTCAGTAGCCGAATTAACCGTAAACTCCTGTTCAGTAAAGCCAATTGCACTAATAACAAGCGTCACTGGCAACTGTTGATTGATCTGCAGGCTGAATTGACCACGGTCGTTCGTAAAAGTACCGCCAGTGCCTCCTTTGATAGTAACGGAGACTGCAGGAACTGCCTCTTTTGTAGTACTGTTTTTGACGTTTCCGGTCAGTGTGATCGTTTGAGCGAAAGCAGCAATCGTAGCGAGAGTAAAAAGGCATGATACCGCCAGATAGCGGATGCATTTTCTCATAATTTGATGTTTTAGTTAAGAGTTACTGGGGCAAAATACATTATTGTAATATACCTCAAAAAATATTATTTCTAAACTCCTTGTATATTCGACAAATGAAACAGTTTGAATTTCCGCGACAGACAAAATATTACAAAGGAAAAGTCAGGGATGTATATACGATAGATGATAAATGGTTGGTAATGGTCGCTTCAAACAGGATCTCGGCGTTTGATGTAATACTTCCCGAACCGATACCATTTAAGGGCCAGGTATTAAACCAGATTGCTGCATATATGCTTGATGCCACAAAAGATATTTGTGCTAACTGGCTGCTGGCTGTTCCGGCTCCGAACGTTTCAATAGGAAGGAAATGTGAACCGTTCAAAATTGAAATGGTAGTGCGGGGAAATCTTACCGGTCATGCATGGCGAACATACAGCAGTGGAAGCAGAGTATTATGCGGTGTAACAATGCCGGAGGGGCTTCGTGAAAACGACTTTTTCCCTTCGCCGATCATCACTCCTACAACCAAAGCTTCAGAAGGCCACGACGAAGACATATCGAAGGAAGAGATCATTGCGCGAGGTCTTGCAAGCGCTCAACAATGGTCGCAACTGGAAAAGTTCACACTGGATCTTTTTGCAAGGGGTAAAGAAATTGCCGCAAAGCGCGGCCTTATACTGGTGGATACAAAATATGAATTTGGAATGATCGATGATAACATTGTGCTTATGGATGAAATCCATACTCCCGATAGTTCCAGATACTTTTATGCTGATGGATTCGAAGAGCGTTTATCGCGCAATGAAAAACAAAAGCAATTAAGTAAAGAGTTCGTTCGTGAATGGCTTATCGCAAACAATTTCATGGGTAAGGAAGGACAAACAGTGCCACAAATGGATGCTGAATGGGTTGATACGATAAGCAAAAGATATATTGAACTGTACGAACAGGTCATTGGCAAACCGTTCAAGCCTGAGCCGCTCTCGGATGAAGAAATGTACAAAAGAATTGTTGATTCACTTGGTTCATTACGAGATGATCGGCTCTCCTAAATTAGCCGATCGTCTTCTTATGTTTCCGGAATATCTTTTTACCATTGTTTACTCCCTTCCGCAATTGTTTGCGCTTTTCCTCGGGTAATTCAATGGTATGTCTGCATTCTTGCGAACAACAGCCATTGTACTTGGCGGCACATTCATCACATTGAATAAACAACAGATGGCACGCCTCATTGCTGCAATTGGTATGTGTATCGGCAGGCTTACCGCATTGATGACAATGAGCTATGATGTCGTCTGAGATTCGCTCACCGAGCCGCTCGTCGAATACAAAATTCTTTCCCCGAAACTTATTATCAAGCCCTTTTTCTTTTACGGTATTAGCATAGTGGATGATGCCGCCTTCTAAATGAAACACTTTTTTAAAGCCCTTGTGCAACAAATATGCACTCGCCTTCTCACACCTGATTCCTCCTGTGCAATACATGATCACGTTCTTGTCGGCACGATCTTTCAGCATATCAACTGCCATGGGTAGTTGCTCACGAAATGTTTCGCTTGGGATTTCAATCGCATGTTCAAAGTGACCCACCTCATATTCGTAGTGATTGCGCATATCGATGACGATGGTCTCCGGGTCATCCGTTAGCTTATTAAATTCTTCAGCGTTTACATATCGACCCTTATTTCGCATGTCGAAATTGGTGTCCTCAATACCGTCGGCAACTATCTTGTCGCGCACTTTGATCTTAAGTACCCAGAACGATTTTCCATCGTCGTCCACCGCTACGTTTAGCCTGATGTTTTCCAGTCCCGCAATCGAATACAGGTATTGACGAAGTGAATCGAAATTCGAAGATGGTACACTCAATTGGGCATTGATTCCTTCCTGGGCAACATATATTCTTCCGAAAACCTTTAATGCATCAAGATGAATGTATAGCTGATCCCGGAATATTTTCGGGTCTTCGATCCTGAAGTATTGATAGAAGGAAATCGTCGTTCTTGGTTCTGTTTCACGAAATAATTTTTCCTTCAACTCTTTTTGAGAGACGCGGTTGTGCAGTACTGCCATAATTGAAACTTTTAGGACACTTGCCTTGTGAACAAAATTTCGAGGCGCTAAATTACAATTTAAACATTATCCATCTGCCGGGAAAAGGAATACGATGCTGTTAAAGCTGCAAGTCCCGCAACCAACCCGCCAATCAGAGAGGAGATTAGCACAAGCAAAAAGGCTGAGCCGCCAATGCCGAAGAGTTCCGATATTCTTGCTGATAAGATCCCGTCGTTTGCAGAATCACGTATCATGGCAATAATCAGCCAGCACAGAAAAACGCCGACAAAGCCGGCGAGAAATGCCAGACCTGGCCTGAGTTTCATAACATAAGCAACAAGAAAGGAAGCAAGTGCAACACTCCACCAGGGAAGAAAGAGACCTGATGCAAGCGCCAGTAAGCCTATCAATACGATTGATATAATAAATTTCATTGATTAGGATTTTGAGAATGTCATTTTCGAGAGTATCCTTTTGTCGTTCTTTTCATCCGCTTTCATGAGCCAGAGTCGATAATTCTTTCCTGCAACCCAGTCGTCAACAAAATTGTCGTAATAGCGGCTTCCCGGGTTACCGATCTGTCCTCCCGGATAGATGCCATAGGCTTCAACGTCGTCCGTGAGATGAACGATCATTTTCCAGCTGGGTGCATGATATCTCTTCGTTGCATTTACGATATGCGGTCCGCCCCCTGTTCGAAGATGGAACCGACTTAGTGCTGCAATACGAAGAAGATGTCTGACTCCTGAATCCTTGTATTTGCTCCAGCTCAGCTTCTTTTCATTCTCCAGTTCCTGTAGCTCGGGTACCGCTTTGCGAAAGGCGGCTGTGACCTGTTGCATCAACGTTTCCTTCTCAGGGGTGTTCACGTTATCTGTAAAGATGTATATCGAATCGCGCAATAGTCCTTCAACCAGGGTGAAGTCCTGCGGGTAACACCACCTGCCTTTCACCTTTTGCAGTTCGTCGAGCCAGATCACGGACTGAAGGGAATCAAACCATACCGTGAAAACGGTAGCGCCGTTTTCATCAGGATCGTTGCGATAATTCCATTGCTCTACGATTTGCAGATAACGTGTTTCCAGGTCATTAAGAACGCTTCGATCCACATTCCTGATCAACAAAGGAAGAATATCCTGTGCAAATAAATTTGAATTATCGTTTTGCAACGCGAGCATATCCGCCGGTGTGATGTTTTGCATTGGCGCCAACTTTCGATTGATGATGCGCCCTCTGTATAAATCATGGGTTCCGCCCACATAATAAGGATAGGTCGAATCGGTTGCATGCTGGTTGGCGCTGCTTACGAAACCTCTTTCGGGGTTGATATGATGGGGATTTTCTTTTTTAGGGATATCTGCCTGCCAGAAATAAGTGCTGTCTGTTCCGGGCATGATAAAATCTCCCTGCCGTTTCCATTTAGCCGGAAAGGATCCCATTTGCCAGATCGCTATATCGTTGGATTTACTCGCAAAAACAAAATTTTGACCGGGGCAACTGAAGCCATCAATGGCTTTTCTATAATCTGAATAATTTTTGGCGCGATTCAAATCAATGAATGATTTCATTTCATTATTTCCATCGTGCGCTTTCCACCTTACCGCAAGATCAAGATGGTGTTCCGCTCTTCCATTTCCGTCAAAATTTCTATCATACATCACCGGGCCGATCAATGTATAGGAAACTGTATCGAGAAAAACACCGCCACCTTTGATGCGATACTCTTCGACTTTTTTCTCTACATCAAGATATGCTCCATTGAATAAATACTGCGATCTGTCTTCATTGAATTGAATGGCGTAATAATCCTTAACATCTTGTTCAGCGTTCGTTACTCCCCATGCAATACTGTCGTTAAATCCAATGATCACTGCCGGTGCTCCCGGAAAGCTCGCACCATAAACATTCGATCCCGGAACGCTGATCTGCATTTCATACCACAAAGAAGGAAGATTTATACCAAGATGCGGATCATTGCAAAGTATGGGTCTGCCACTTGCCGTTTTGGATCCGTTTACTGCCCAATTGTTACTACCATTGTCCCTGTCTGGTTCCGTTTCTACGATGGATAAAGAATCTCCGCCCGAAAAATACAATGAATCGATGTGCATCGGCATCTTAACCTTCACTGACGCCGTATCGAATATTGTTCCGGGTGGGACGATTGGATCAAGAGAGTCCTGCGTGATAGGATACAGCTTGTCAAACGTGAAGCTGTTAAATACCTTTCTTGCATTTGTGTATTCGATATCGTTTTCCTGACCGGTAAGTTCGTAGCTCATGTACATCAGGAACAAGGCCGTCTTAAAATTCGACCACAACTCAGGCTCATAATTTAGCAAGCGATATTCCAATGGGAGATCCGCATTGGTAAGCTGTCCGATATACGCGTTGACCCCACTTGTGTATGCATCAAGATGTGATTTGGACTCACTGTCGGCTTCAATGGCTTTCAAAGAATTCATCGCACCATACACCATACCCAGCCTTCTCATGGTGCGATCATTATTTAATATCGCGCTGTCAGGACCTGCACCGAGTATTTCACTCAGTCGACCCGCAGCGGCATGTGTTTGAAATTCCATTTGCCAAAGCCTGAACTTCGCATGAAGGTATCCCTGTACAAAGAATGCATCTTGTTCGCTGGATGCGAAGACATGGGGCACCATACGTTCATCGAAATAAACTTCGGCCTTAGCATTCAGCTTATCGAAGTTAAGCTGATCATCATAGCTTTTGTTGACTGGTTCTGCATTTAACCAGAATCCATGTTGCGGACTGAGAAACCGGCCAAGAGGAGGAATATCGCCCCATTGCATACTTAACACTACAATGAGCAGCAATGTACCTATCAATGAAGCACTAAAAGGAATCCATCTCATAAGTGGGTATCATGGGTTTATGTGTCTAATGTAATAATTTCAATGCATTCTGTCGCCACGTAATTCCAACTGCTTCATAATCTCAGATTCCTTCTCAAGCCATTGATGCCAACGGTTACGACATCTTTCCTTTCCAAACATGTCATCTGCCATATCCAGAAACAAATGATAATGGCCGGCTTCGCTTTCCATGAACCTGCGATAAAAAGAACGCAGGTATTCATCATCGAGCCCTTCACTTAGTCGCTTGAAACGTTCGCAGCTCCGAGCTTCGATCAATGCACATATAAGCAGTTTATCGAGGAGGCGATCCTGCTCGCTACCACCCTTAATTTCAAAAGCAAGCAGTTGGTTTACATATTCATCCTTTCGTTGCTTTCCAAGTTTCAAACCCCGCTTTTTCAACTCGGCCAATACCATTCGAAAGTGCCCCCATTCCTCTGTAACTATGGGAGCAAGCTCTTCAACAATCCTTTCATGTTCGCTGTATCGCTGTATGATTGAAATGCAACTTGTTGCCGCCTTTTGTTCGCAATATGCATGATCAGTAAGGATCTCTTCCAATGAAATGCTTGCGAGATCCACCCATCGCGGATCTGTAGGGAGTTTTAATCCAAGTATATTTTTATCTTCCATAGCTTCAGGTGGCCGTTAATAAGTCTAAATATTTTTGAACAAACTGATCCATTGTTTTCCGCCTGTATTGCATCACCCATCGGGGATGCGGCAAGGGTATGATCTCAGAAAAAAAATGATTCTCTTCGTTCAGTTTTCTAAAAATTGAATAGTTGGTTCCTTCGCCGAGGCAGAAGGTTTTGTTACGATCGATGTGTAGATGTTCTATCTGTTGTTGAATGCAATCGATGATAAACGGGCGACTGTCCTTTATCAGCTGCTTGTCGTCATAGTAATTGAGATTGATTCCATTCTTTGTAAACCCCAGCGGCGACAATGCGGAGATGAAAAAGTCAGAGTAAAACTTCGAGGGTCCACCATATGCCTTAACGACCTCATATATGAAAACTGATGAGAGTTCAGGTTTTTGTTGAAACGGATTATCAATGCCGCAATCTTGCTTTAAGCGGATGGGATCTGTAAATGGTATCCCTGTAATACCGCCCCCAAACCTCCCTGGGTTAATACCAAAAATTATTTTGCGTTTCTTATTATCGCTATAATACTTTTTGTAAAACTTTTCAGTATACAGCCATGAAACGGGATCCGTAAAAGGATTCATTATATGAATACCATCAGACATTCTGAAATCCGGATTAAGTGTGCGGTAGAACCCAAGCATTGCTTCCGCTGCCGTTTGATTTTTGTCACTCATCGTTTAACTGTTGATCGTTGATCAGTTTAAGCTGTTCAGTAAAATCAAGTTCCGGATGAAGAGCATTAAGTTCTTCTATTTTTTTCTTTAGTGAAGACAAAAAACTTTGATGTGCAGGAGTGGCAGGATGGAACGGCCGATGCTTACTCGACGTAATAATTTCCTGGACGCGCTGCATCAGGTGCTGTGATTCTATATCAATAAAAGATTGCGCGAATTTCGAAGTAACGAACTGTGTTGCCTGATAGTTCGGATGAACCAAATCGATATCATAAAACCGGTAATCGCGAAGTACATCTATGACCAATTCATAGGCAGGAAAATAATGCAACCTGTCAAACTTGTTTACAAGGTGATGAACCACTTCTATCAAACGCGCCTTACTTCTGTTGTTATCTATCAGCCCGTCACGCCCGTGACGAACGGGGCTAACAGTGAAAATAACCTGCAGCTTTGGATTGAAATGAAACAGTTGATGAAGGCAATTGTCAAGCGAGGCATTGATCTTTTCAACGGATAGAAGCTCCTTTAAAAATAGGTTGGCAGGTGCTTTATGGCAATTTGCAACATCTACACCTGTTTCACGAAGTTTGTATGAAAAGGAAGTACCAAGAGTTATGATCAGCCAGTTTGCATCCTTAAGGAACTCATGTGCCTGCTGATGTGAATCGTTTATTTGTTTATACACCTGTTCTTTGTCTGTACCCGAGAACCTGCTGTGATGTTCCCAGCTTTGCCAGATATCGTTATGAAAAAATAAGTCAATGTTTTTATAATGATCCTTTCGAGTGTATGCAACCAGGCTTTGGGCTACGCTTAAAGGATCGAAAAGAATTCCGTTTGGGTTCTGCATCACGCTGAATTTCATATCGTGTAAATAATTGCCGATATGCTCTGTGAAGCAGGAACCAATAAGCATGATCTTCTCTTTGAAACGAATGTATTTTCCTGGAGACGGTATTTTCAGCTCCATCATAAATTTATGTTCGTTCATCTTCATCAGTTTCTAATAAATATTGCCGATGCTATTGCCGCGGCTTTTTGAAGAGCAGTTGCATTGATTGAAGGCGCTACACCTTTATCCGTAAAGTATTTCAACAACTCTTCGGTATCGATATTTCCCACAAGCTCATCCTTTGCCATCGGGCATCCCCCAATTCCCTTCATTGCAGAATCAAATCTCATGCAGCCCGCCTGCAGGGCGGCGCCTATCTTATCTTCCCAGGAATCGGCCCGTGCGTGCAAATGCATACCGATCTCGGTTTGAGGAAATTCTTTTATCGTAAGTTCTGTGAGCTCCTGAACCTGTTTTGCGGAAGCAAGTCCAACAGTATCTGCAAGTGAAAAAGACTGAACACCTGCATTGTGCAGCTGCTCCATCCAGGCTATTACCTCTTCAACGGAATACGAATCACCGTAAGGATTGCCAAAGCCCATCGAGATATAAACCACCAGTTTTTTTCCTGCTTCGTGAATCTGCGGAACAACCTCTTTTAACATCGTCAATGCATCTTCGATCGAGCTATTTGTATTGCGCTGTTGAAATGTTTCAGAGACTGAAAACGGATAGCCAAGTATATCAATCTGGTGGTAGCTGCAGGCTTGCTGAACACCTTTCCGATTGGCAACAATTGCAAGAAGTTCGGTGTTCGTGTTCGATAGATCTAGTGAAGACAACACTTCCGCTGTATCTGCCATTTGTGGGATAGCCTTTGGCGATACAAAACTTCCAAAATCAAGTACATCGAAGCCTACGTCTAACAACGATTGCAGGTATATGATCTTCTGTTCAGTGGGGATAATGGATGGCCATCCCTGCATTGCATCGCGGGGACATTCAACAAGTTTGACGGTTGAACGATCTCTCATTGAACAAATGTGCAGTATTTCTTTGAAACCTTTTGCTAAGAAGCGAGGAGACGTTGTTTCATTGCTTCATAAAGAATTATTCCGGTTGCAATTGAAACGTTGAATGAGTCAAAATCACCGGCCATAGGTATGCTGAATTTTTCGTCTGCTGCTTTCGCAAGATAAGCCTGCACACCAGTTTCTTCATTACCCATGATCACACAACAAGGATCTTTATAGTCAATGTCATAAACCATTTTTTCTTGCTGCATCGCCGATGTGAAAACGCGAATGCCGTTGAGATGTAATTCATCAATGGCTTTCAGCAGACTGCCTACCCGGCAAATATGAATCTTTTCGAGTGCGCCGGCCGAAGACTTCATTGCTTCCTCATTCAGTGCGCCAGTGCCTTTGTCCGGTATAATGATCGCCTGCGCCCCGCAACACAAAGCAGTGCGGGCTATTGCGCCGATATTGCGCACATCAGTAACGCCATCAAGCATCAGCATCAATGGATTTGCCCCCGATGCCAGAACATGGTCGATCACCTGTTGTAATTCGAGATAAGTCACAAGTCCTGCAAATGCAATAACACCCTGGTGATTGGCTTTCGTTAGCGAATGCATTTTTTCAGGAGGTACCTGCTGGATCGGGATAGCATACTGTTTTGCAAGTTTGCGTATCTCGCCAATCGATTCGCCACTTACATTTCTTTGAAACAAGATCTTTTCTATGGGCCTGCCTGCTTCAATCGCTTCAATCAGTGGCTGCCGCCCTATGATCAATGTTGGCTTGCTTCGCTTTTCGCGGTTATGATATTCTGCCATCAATCAACATTAGTTTGACTTTATAAATTGCGGCCATCGAAATTGAATCAGTGATCCGTCCATCTTCAACCATTTGGTACGCTTCGTCAAAATGAACTTTACGCACAGCAAGTTGTTCCGTTTCTTCGGGCATTGCCTCATGTTGTTCCAGGTCTCTTGCAAGATATACTACACCGAATTCATCTGCAATTGAGTTGGTAAGGTGCATATCAAAAAGGTGTGACCATTTTTTCGCTTTCAGACCTGTTTCTTCCAATAGCTCACGCTTCGCGGTTTCCAGGGGCTCTTCATCCGGAGGGCAACCGCCTTCCGGTATTTCCCAGCTGTATTTTCCGAGTGTAAAACGGAACTGACCTACGAGGTAGGTATTCAAATTTTCGTCAAGGGGGAAGATGCCGACACCCGTATTTTTAAAGTGCACTTTACCATATATGCCCTCTCTTCCCGCCGGATTGATGACATCAAATTCAGTGACTTTCATCCAGGGGTTTTCATAGATGAATTTTTCCCGGACGATCTTCCATGGGTTGTGCTCCTCATTCACCGTCATACTATTCTTTTAAAAAAAAATACCAGTTCTGGATAAGTGCCGGAACTGGTAATGATAAATATGTTGAAGAAATTAATTGAGATTGAAAGCTTCCTTCACCTGGTCAACATAGTCGAGCTTCTCCCAGGTAAACAGTTCAACTGTAACGTTGACCTCTCTTCCCTCCGGTGAGCGGAAACTCTTTTGTTTGATCTCCGGCTTTCGGCCCATGTGTCCATAAGCTGCAGTTTCACTGTATATAGGGCTCCTCAATTTCAGTCTCTGTTCGATGAAATAAGGTCGCATATCGAAGATCTCTTCCACCTTCTTAGCGATTTCACCGTCGGTCATATTTACTTTTGCAGTACCGTTTGTGTTAACATAAACACCCATTGGACGCGCAACTCCGATAGCATATGAAACCTGCACCAGCACCTCGTCACACAGACCTGCTGCGACAAGATTCTTAGCGATATGACGGGTTGCATAAGCGGCCGAGCGATCCACTTTTGAAGGATCTTTTCCACTGAATGCACCACCACCGTGAGCACCCTTTCCACCGTAAGTGTCAACGATGATCTTGCGTCCTGTAAGACCAGTATCGCCATGCGGTCCACCGATCACAAACTTACCGGTAGGGTTCACGTAATACTTAATGTCATCATTGAACAAATGCTGGTATGTGGTATACTTTGCTTTTACACGTGGGATAAGGATGTTAATGATATCCTCTCTTATTTTTTTCTGCATCAGTTCTTCGCTCGGATCGAACTCATCATGTTGTGTTGAAATAACGATGGTGTCGATACGCGAAGGCTTATTGTTATCATCATACTCAAGCGTTACCTGACTTTTTGCATCAGGACGCAGGTATTTGATCTCATTGTTTTCTCTTCTGATCTCAGCAAGTTCGATCAACAGCTTATGTGCAAGGTCTAGTGCGAGCGGCATGTAATCGTCGCTTTCATTAACTGCATAACCGAACATCATTCCCTGGTCGCCTGCACCCTGCTCTTCCTTTTGTTGACGATCCACACCCTGGTTAATGTCGGCAGACTGCTCATGAATAGCAGATAACACCCCACAGGAATTAGCTTCGAACATATACTCACTCTTCGTGTAGCCAATGTTGCGGATTACGCCGCGTGCGATGTCCTGAACATCAAGATATGCTTTGGACTTAACCTCGCCTGCCAATACAACCTGGCCGGTTGTTACAAGTGTTTCGCAAGCAACCTTAGACTGTGGATCGAAGGCAAGAAAATTATCAATTAGTGCATCGGAAATCTGGTCAGCCACTTTATCAGGATGTCCTTCAGATACACTTTCGGAAGTAAACAAATAAGGCATGGAGTCTGTTTTGAATTAAACTATCGGCTTAAAAAATCCGCCGCAAATATAGATAGCCGGCACTAAATTTTAGAATAAATAATTCGAAGCCTCATACGGTGTGTTGGATGTGCACCACCTCCTACAACAACGCGTCCTGCGCCAAGTTGCCTGTTAAGAAATACACTGAACGTTGTGCTGGACAGTGCACCTGTTGGTGCCATATAAAATGGCATCGAAATGTAGGGTGCGTACACACGGAGTGTATAAGAAGGATTGTTCTTTGTCACTATTCCCTGCAGGTATCTCGTTAGGTTGAACTTGTAACCATTCTTTTGATAGATGCCACCAAAACTTCTGATGTCATACCCGGGGTCTTCGCTTGAAGGAACAAAGTCATTCCTGATTGTAAATGCGGTATCGCCTGCGGCATTGATCGCGTCCAGAAACAACACAGAAGGCGGAGTATAAATGTTTTCGTCCTGTGAAGGTATTTTTTCAACAATCAGTTCTGCCAGATGCACCACACGATTGGTCAATGTATCGATGCCCGGAATTTTCAGGTTGGCAAATGATCCCGGTGAGGTTTGCAGATAAATGAGTTCGTCATTTGTGTTGCCATTTGTTACGTTGGCCAGGTAATTACCTGAAGGTGTACGCTTAACTATGTTAGCATGTGGATCGAAATATGTTCTCACCGTATCCCTGGTACTGGCAAATACAAACATTGGATTGATCGTATCGAGTACTCCGTTGCGCATGACACGACAATAGAATGTCAGTTTCGTTTTGGCATTGTCCTGAATATTGAAATAGGCAAGCGCTTTTTTTGAAGGCGATGCACCTTCATTGATCTTCACTTCAAATCCCTTGAATACCGATTTGAAGGCATTGTGATCCTTATAAGCATTTGTTGTATCGTATTCTACAAACCGGCGTCCGAACTCGGTGTCCAAATTAATGCGCAGTTCGTTGGTCGTTTTCACCGTATCCCCCGAGTTTGCATAAACTACAGAATCATTCAGGGTTGTAAAGTTTACCAATTTTGAACCAAGTACCTGGGGGTAGGTCGGAAACGGAGCTACATTTATGCGATAAGAAGTATCACCTTTAAAAGGGAAATCATTATCCAACTCACGAACTTCAAATTGCTGCACAGAGGTTGAATCGCCGTAAAGTCCAGCATAAGAAAGAGACAGTACCACCGAATCAATGAACACTGTATCTTTTTTCAAGAATGGATAGGTCTTGAATGACACCGGCTCGGTCGTGAAATATAGTGCTGCATCTGTTCTGCCAAACTCAGGATCGTTTTCTATAATACCGATCGCATGATTCGCTTCCTCCTGTAAATACATTCGAGTGGAATCTTCCATCAATTGATTGTCCGTCTCGATATCAAGTACCGTTTGAAAGGTATTGATATTATCAACTGCCGGGATCAGGTCAATTCCAAGATCCGTAGAGTCAATTTTTGTGCAGGAATAAATGAAAATAGAAATGAATGCTGAAGCTAGAAAAATACCGGTTAATGAACGATTCACAAAATTCTTTGTTAGTGTTGATTGACTTATTTTGAAAGGTCGGTATACAAATTCAAATACTCTGTTAAATCACTTTCCGCATTGTAGTTCACCACTTTTTTACCGCGCACCTTACCAAATTCGTCCACAAGCTTCTTGTCAATTTTTTCAGCGCCGAATGTGATGGCATCTGCATAGGCAGCCCCGCCCCGCATCATGGCAACATTATTGGCATCTTTGAAAGGCTCAAGCTCTTTTTCCTTCAACCCGTTATTTATATTGATGACTTTCTGGAAGTCGTCACCAAGCTTCTCGGAAAAACTGTTACTGCCGATTGTGAAGATCACTTTGCTGTGTGCAAAAACCGGCTCTTTTTTATAGATAGTCTTAAGATATAAAGGAATCAGGCCGGTCATCCATCCACTACAATGAATGAGATCAGGAGGCCATCCAAACTTCTTAACCGTCTCTAATGCTCCCTTACAAAAGAAGGCTGTGCGCAATGCATTGTCTTCAAACCACTCTTCTTTCTCATCATGGAAAATGAATTTCCGTTTGAACAGATCTTCATTGTCAAGAAAATAAACCTGTAGCCTGGCATTGGGAAGCGACGCCACTTTGATCTGCAATGGGTAATCGTCATTGTCAACGGAAACATTGATACCGGACAAACGAACCACTTCATGCAGACGGTGACGTCTCTCATTTATGATCCCGAAACGGGGCATGATGCATCTAACCTCAAATCCATTTTCGTTCGCCTTTATTGCCAATCGATTTACGATCTCCGAAAATTCTGTCAGCTCCAGGTATGGAGACATTTCGTTGGCAATAAATAAAATCCTTTTCTTTGTCACCATTATTGTAAGAATTGTTAGATAAACCCAAAAAAAACAGTGTGCAAAGGTAAGGATTTATGTTGGAAGTTGATTTTGCGCCACCAGGCTTACCCTTGAAACTACTGTTGCCCCGATTCTGAACATGTTGCTGATCATTAAAAACAGCCAGGTGTTGCACACTCACCTGGATGGTCTGATAAAAAAAGGCGAATCCATAGGATTCGTGCCCACGATGGGAGCATTGCACGAAGGTCACATGGAATTGATCCGCCGGTCAAAGTCAGCCACTACCTGTACGGTTTGTTCCATATTTGTAAATCCCACCCAGTTTAATGATCCGCGGGATTTCCAGAAATACCCAAAAACAATTGAAGCCGATATAGAGAAACTGGTTAAAGAAGATTGTGACATCTTATTCCTTCCCGATGTTAGCGATCTGTACTCATCCGGCCTGGTTGGCCTGGAGAGCTACGATCTGGGGGACCTGGAGCACGTTTATGAGGGCAAATATCGGCCGGGCCATTTCCAGGGAGTCTGCCAGGTGATGAGCCGATTGCTTCAAAGAGTGCGGCCCCAGCAGCTTTTCATGGGACTAAAAGATTACCAGCAATGTATGGTTGTTCAGCGTCTTATCGAGTTGCTTCGCCTGGAAACGAAACTTGTAGGTATCCCAACGGTACGCGAAGATAGCGGACTTGCCATGAGCAGTCGCAACCTCCGGCTATCGGAGGAAAACCGGGCACACGCTGCAGAAATTTACCGGGCACTGCAGAATTTATGTAAATCCATACGTGCCGGAGATCTGCAACCTTTGCTTGCAAACGCCAGGCAACAGCTATCCCAGAAAGGTTTCACAGTAGATTACATCGAAGTAGCTGATAAATTCAACCTGGTTCCGGTGCGAAATTGGGACGGTCAGCAACAACTGGTGGCGTTGGCTGCAGTTTTCTTACAGGAAGAGCGGTTGATAGACAATGTTCAACACTGTATCGATTAACCGCCATCGGCCGCCGTTAAAGTTAACGGCTCTAATTGCGAATTTGTATAGATTTGCGCCTTCTATGGAAATCGAATTACTTAAATCGAAAGTTCATCGCGCTGTTATCACAGAAGCCAACCTCAATTATGTGGGAAGTCTCACGCTTGATGAGGATCTGATGGATGCTGCGAACATGATCGAATATGAAAAGATCCAGGTGGTGAACGTCAACAACGGTAGCCGCATCGAAACATACCTGATCAAAGGAAAGCGGGGTTCAGGCGTTTGCTGTCTTAACGGACCTGCTGCGCGACAGGGAGCGGTTGGCGACGTGGTGATCATCATTTCCTATGCACGTATGGATTTTGATAAAGCAAAGTCTTTCAAACCATGGGTCGTGTTTCCTCATGAAGGCAATAAACTATAGCAATGAACAGGAAATTGTCCGGACTGATCCAGTATGTTTTTTTCCTTGGTCTGGGCATATTTCTACTTTGGCTTACCCTCCGCAATTCCGATTGGAACGCAATCAGGAGGGATCTTTCAGAGGCCCGTTACATCTATCTCGTTCCAGCTACCCTGATGCTGCTTGTTAGTCATTTTGTGCGAGGCCTTCGGTGGAAGATACTTATGGAACCCTTGGGTTATACACCGGGCACCACAAACACTTTTCTAGCTGTCATGGTTGGCTACTGGGCAAATCTTGCCGTACCGCGACTTGGCGAAGTTCTAAAATGCACCGTTCTGGCTCGCTATGAAAAAGTGCCTGCAGATAAACTGGTGGGTACGATTGTAGCAGAACGGGCGTTTGATGTAGTTAGTCTTGGGGTTATATTTTTTATCACTATAGCCATTCAGTACGACGTTATCGGAAGCTTTACCATCGGGATATTTAATGACTTTTTCAAGTCCAGGGCGGGAGAAGTTTCGACAACTAAAATCTTTGTCGCCATTGGCATTTTATTGCTACTGGTTCTATTTACCTGGTGGTTGTTACGCAGATTTCGTCATCATACGACCGCCCAAAAACTTCTGACAATCTTAAGAGGTGTATGGCAGGGTCTTACAAGCGTGCGTTTTGTAAAGCAGAAAGGGCTGTTCCTGGTCTACACTGTTATCATTTGGGGCATGTATCTTCTGAGTACATACATGGGATTCTTCGCGATGAAAGACATGGCTCAATATGGTATAAAAGCGGCATTTTCAGCGCTCACATTTGGAAGCCTGGGCATGATCATTCCTTCGCCTGGAGGAATTGGTTCCTTCCAATACGCAGTACAGCAGGTACTGATACTATATGGAATCACCCCTGAAAAAGGGCTTTCACTGGGAATGCTGATATGGATCGCGCAAACAGGTATCATCATTATCTTTGGTACGATCTGTTTCTTGTTGTTACCGATCCTTAATAAAAGAAAAAATGAAAAACCCATCGGCAATTGACCAGAAGGTCCTCAGTTGGGAAGATGCATTGAGAAGGGTTGCACAATGGCGTGTATTGGATAAGAGCATTGCGTTCACCAATGGCTGCTTTGATATTTTGCATCGAGGTCATATCGCCTCTCTGTCAGATGCGGCGAGGGAAGCTGATTTTCTTGTTGTAGGTTTGAATTCCGATGCTTCCACCCGTCGGCTGAAAGGGCCTGAACGTCCCATCAACGATGAGCGGGCACGTGCGATTGTACTGGCGTCCCTCCTAATGGTTGATGCGGTAGTGATATTCGATGAAGACACCCCGCTCGAACTAATTAAAGCTTTATCGCCGGATGTGTTGGTAAAAGGCGGTGATTATTCTATCGAGACGATCGTTGGAGCAAGGGAAGTAATGGAGCGAGGTGGCCGGGTTGTAGTCAACCCAATTGTCGAGGGCTTCAGCACTACAAACATTGCGAACAAAATTAAATCTGGAGATTAGTTATACATAGGCGGATACATCCGTTCCACTTCACGAACAATAAGTTCAATTTCTCTGTCTGCCTCACGTGCTTCATAGGGCTGTTTTAAGTTGCTGCCGAAAACAAACGCAATAGTTTGCCAGAACCTGGCTGTAACCCCACCCTTGTATTCTTTCACGATCTCATAGCAATTGTTTCCAGTTTGCCGGTTGATAAGCTTCATAAGAACCTTGCCCTGGTAAACGGACAGCTCCTGCAGGGGATCCGCAAATTCTTTTTTCAGCTCGCGTTCGCGGGAGCGCAGGTATTTCTTTCTTTGCTCTTTATCGGGTATCTGTGCAAGCTTCACATTTATTTCATTCATAACCGCTCCTGCCTTACGGGCGTAAGGATAGGTTACATATACAGCATTTCTGAGACGTGTCCACTCCCTTTTCTTCTTCAGCAAATGTTTTGGATAACCCGCCGTAACGTAATGCCAGGTTAGATTATTCCCAGGTAAAAATTCGTTACCAATTACCATAGCCGGCACCGGAATGGTGTCGTTTGGACCTAATACAGGCATCGGGATCACGCTCGTGTCTACAGATTGTGCATTGATCTCGGCTGCGCCAAGAACAAACAGCAATGTCAACAACCGCAATATTTTTGAACCAGGTCTCATGTTATAATCAGGGGCCTTTTTCAGTTTCCGGAGAATCCCGGGGGCATAATTAACGATTCCCAATTACGCGAAATTGTAACCCTTTCAGCTCTATATTTTTTTATAAATATAACTATTTAGCTGAAAGCGATCGCATCAGCGAAATACGCCTTACAATGCTCATCACAAACCCAACCATCATCAGTATTACTCCAAACCAAACGAAATTTATCAATGGAAACTGCAACACTTTCAAAGCCACAAAAGGAGCAAGCTTGGAAGACTCCTTGATACTTATTTCAACTTTCTCGCTATCCACCACTCTGGACAAACCAACAGCAAGGCCCTGGGAAAACAGCGTATCTAAAACGAAGTGAGAACGATTGTCCTTCACATAATAAACAGGCTTCGCCTGGAACCGGCTACCATCAACACTGCGCACTGTAAGATGCGCCATCAACGCGGTGTCGCCAGCTTTGAACGAGTAGCGTTCATCGTTTGGATTGAGAGTAACTTTATCCAACGTCATATATCCCGATGAATAATAGAGCGTATCGCCCACTGCCACAGGAGTACTCTTAAACTGTGCGGTATCTTCACTGTCATCCATTTTGTCCGCATAGCTTATATAGGAAAAGATGTCTTTATGCAAATAATGCTTTGCATCAGGATTGTTAGAGAATCCTTCCTGACCTTTGGTATTGCGGATCAAATCGGGATAAAGAGTGAACTTTTCCTTGCCATCCTTTCGTTCCATCAATATTTCGAAAAACATCTTTTTGCCGTTCTCGGTACTGGTATCACGAACATAAGTTGCCCAGTACTTGCCCATATCTGTCCGGATACCCTGGAACAATGTCAGGTTCTCAAAGCCTTTCTCTTTGCTTTCGGAACCGAAATTCAGTGGGTTAAGCCTGTTTATCGATAGTACATCTTTCTTCGCGGAAGAGATCAGGACTCCCACCATCATCATCCCAAATCCAATGTGTGCAACAGACGCGCCGCTCGCTTTCAATTTACCATTAAGGCCGGTCCAGATATATATTGTATTCGCCACAACAGCGTACACTGTTGCAAACAGAGCAAGGTGAATGGCTGCCAGGAAACCAATTCCAAACTTGTCATAGTTGATATCGCCAAAAATGCTGATGCACAACGATACTATTAGAGAAATTATGGTTGGGACCAATATTTTTCTGCCAAAGTATGCTTTGGAAGTATCCCGGTATTTCAGGAACTGCGTTACAGCAGTTAGAACGCCAAGTAATATGGCGACAAAAATCTGGATACGATTGTAAAAAAATTCAACCTCTTCGCCTACCGTGTAATTCGTTCCAAAAATCTTGTTGATCACGGGAAGCGATGTAAAGACAATAATAAATGCTGCTGAAAGAAATAGGACGAGTGATCCAATAAACATCCAGAATTCGCGTGAATACGAGTTTTCTTCTTTTGCGATGAATGGGATCTGTTTATACCGGGAGAAAAACAAAGCGAGCGAAGGGATCAAAAACACAAGGACAAAACCTCGCAACTGCCAGTTCATATCGGCACCGGTAAAGGCGTGAACTGAAGTATCCTGCAAGTCGCCACTTCTGGTGAGATAGGTTGAATACAGGATCAGCAGAAAACTTGAAATAAAGAAGAAGTACGTAGCGCGTAGTGAGTGTCCGGTTGAGTTGTAAATGATCTGTGTATGAATGCCTGCCACTAATATAAGCCACGGCACCAGGGATGCGTTCTCTACCGGATCCCATGCCCAGTAACCACCAAAATTCAGCGATTCGTAAGCCCATTTAGCACCCATCATTATACCCAGACCAAGAATCGCGGCTGAAAAAAGCGACCATGGCAGGGAAACTTTCGTCCATCCACCATATTCTTTTTTCCACAAGCCTGCGATGGCATAAGCGAATGGTACGATAACCGATGCAAAGCCAAGAAATAGCACCGGAGGATGTATCACCATCCAGTAATTCTGTAATAGTTGGTTCAACCCATTTCCGTCTACCAGTTTTGAAACATAGTCAGCGGATTGAAATACAGGTGCATCCGGAAACATATGGCGAGTCAACAGGAAGGGGTTCACTCCTATCTTCTCCCCGAATATGTGTATACCAAGGACCATCGTCGCCAGCAACAGTTGGGCAAAACTCAAGACCGTCATCACCGGCGCTTCCCATTTGCGAGCGGTACGTATCAGTATCAGACCAAGCACACCGTGCCAGATGGCCCATAGCAAAAAGCTACCCTCCTGTCCTTCCCAGATACTGCTCAGAAGATATTTCGGTTCGAGGGTTCGATCCGAATGATTCCAGGCATAATAATATTCGAAGAGGTGGTTGGCGATTATGTAAAAAATCAGTGCAAATACTGCAAACACCGAAACTACATCAACGATGAAAGCTATGCGGCCCAGCTTTTTCCAACTGCGAACATCCGCTTCCATTACAGCATTTGTAGCCTTGAAATAGGAAATTGTGGCAACGAGGGAAGCAACAAAAGAAAGGTACAGGAAGAAATGGCCCAGTTGTCCGGGCAACAGGTGTTCACCTATGTAGTTCATTACGGTTGATTAGTTTTTACTCAGATTATTCTCAGCAGCTTTAGGATCATCCTTGTACTTCGATGGGCACTTGATAAGAATACCATCTTTACGTGTGATCTCAAAAACATCCCCTTTCATTTTTCCTTTGAGAACGATACGCTCGCTCTTTTCCATGTCGAAAGGCTTTTCGAAATGATAGACAACCTTCGCTTTATTTCCAAGGGAGTCGACAACATGAAAGCTGGTAAAATTTGCGTTCTTTGAAGGATCGTATTCGATAGGATTGGCCAGCGACCTGTCAAGTTTTGCAATAACAGTCACAGTTTTACCACTTTTCTGCCTGGCTGAAGCAAGCGTTTCATAGGTTGAAAGATCTCCCATGAAGCTGATAAGCACTGCGATCACAACAGCGATGGCAACAAGTAATACAATGTGGAATTTTTTCATGTGGTTTAATTCGATTGCGAAGTTAGGAGAAAAAAGACCTCAACGATTGCCAAAAGCTTCGACACCAGATGGTTTTATTAAAGGAAGTGTTAAGATTCAGTTCGCATCTTTTACCATGTGCTTTCACTAACTTTGCCTCCCGTTTCAAAAAAGCAACATGAGCAATCTTCAAAATTTCGATCCAAATTCGGCCTCTAACCCAAATAACAACATTTTCGGTCTTCCAAGCACAGAAGATGAAAGCGCATTGATTATAGTGCCTGTGCCCTGGGAGGTTACCGTTAGTTATTCTGCTGGCACAGCCCGCGCCGCCGACCACATATTGAAAGCGAGTATGCAGGTTGATCTGTACGATAGCGAATACAAGGAAGTTTGGCGCAAGGGTTTTTATCTGCGGCCTACCGATAAAAAGATCCTGCTGAAGAGCGACTACCTGCGTAAAGAAGCGGAACTGTATATCAACTTCATTTCAAAAGGCGAAGACTTTGAGAAAAATGCTTTCATGTGTAAGTCGCTTAAAGAAATCAATGAGGGTGCAAAGATGCTCAACACCTGGGTTTATGAGCAAACAAGTGAACTTCTGAAAAAAAATAAGCTTGTTGCCTTACTCGGTGGCGATCACAGTACGCCCATTGGCTTTATGAAAGCGATCGGAGAAAAGCACGGTGAGTTCGGCATCTTACAAATCGATGCACATTGCGATCTGAGAAAATCCTTTGAAAACTTCTCATACAGTCATGCCTCCATCATGTACAATGCACTTACCGAAATACCACAGATCTCAAGGCTCGTACAGGTGGGGATCCGCGACGTATGCCAGGAAGAGATCGATTATATCGAAGCAAATCCTGAAAGGGTGTCTACTTATTTTGATCGCGATATAAAAGAAAGGCAATTTGAAGGGGAAAGCTGGAAACAGATCGTTGAAGAAATTGTTAGCAGGCTTCCGGAGAAAGTATACATCAGCTTTGACATTGATGGGTTAGATCCTAAATTATGCCCTAATACCGGAACGCCCGTGCACGGCGGATTTGAGACTGAACAGGTATATTATCTTTTCAAAAAGGTATTGCAGAGCGGCAGGAAATTCATTGGCTTTGATCTGGACGAAGTGGGCGTTGGTGAAAATGACTGGGATGCCAACGTTGGAGCAAGAGTATTGTTTAAATTGTGTAATATGCTTGCAGCATCCAACTGATATGCAGAAAGACAATAACGTGTTCAACTACATCATTGTAATTCGCAATGAACGTGAGTTATTCGTGAACATAATCGGCTTATTATTAAGCGTTGGTTCGGCGTTGCTTTTTGCAAGAGAAATGATCGAACATCAAACCTGGCTTATCC
Source organism: Bacteroidota bacterium (assembly GCA_023437225.1). Taxonomy (GTDB): domain Bacteria; phylum Bacteroidota; class Bacteroidia; order Chitinophagales; family Chitinophagaceae; genus Flavitalea. The sequence continues at coordinate 370,355 of JAEZGS010000017.1, forward strand.
CTCAAACACTCGGCATCGTCTTTATTGTTGGCGTGGTAGTTTATAACCTCATCATGTCCAAACGTGATAATGTTACGGTGTATTACAGCAAATCGCTTTTGATTGCTGGTCTGGTCTGGATGAAAATGCCGTACGGCGAGTGGTTATTATTTGCTTTCATCGTACTTGCCCTTCTTGAATACCAGGCGAAACATCCTTTAGAGATTGGCTTTTCAGGTAAGGAAATTGTATTCAATACTTTATTTAAAAAACGCTACAATTGGTCGGATCTAACCAATGTGGTATTGAAAGATGGACTGTTAACAGTGGATTTCAAGTCTAACAGGATCTTTCAAAAAGTGATAGATGACGGGGAGTCTGAAGCTTCAGAAGAGGAATTCAATCTGTGGGCAGGAGAGCAACTCAGATCAGCGACTGATTAAAAAAATTGCAATGACAAATTCACCATACATCCTTTACTCCGATGGTAAGGGAAATATATTTGAAGATACCAGCCTTTATTCGGTTGGCAGAACGGGCTGGGATGCTGTCCCGGTTGATGCAGAGGACTGGATTGAATTACCTGCAGGAGGCAACCTTTATGAATTGCCAGGGAGAAGGGGTATCGGTATCGATGTAGTAACAGGTGACATGCGTCTCTGCGAGAAAGGATGGGCCGTTGCAGCCTTTATTCCTCCTGCTCATACAGGATTTTATATTGCGGCATATGAAACGGAACCGAACGCTCCCACCCTTCCACTTTTCTGTTATACGGCAGCCGGATGGTATGACGAGAAGTTTTATGTTCCTGCCATCAGAATCGAAGGCGATATACGCCAGGAATGTGAAGGTTATGATCAAACACGCATTGAGGGCGGTGTTGAATTGCTCACAAAATCGTATCCTCACAACAGGCTTGTAAAGCATCTTGCAGACAATTGTTGCAATACATACAATTGCCCTGCAGCGCGAAATTATTTTATGGGACGATGGGAATGTCCGGTTCCAACATCGCCGGCATGCAATGCCAATTGTATTGGCTGCATCAGCTTTCAACCACAGGATGAAAGCATCGTTTCAACACAGGATCGTCTTACCTTCAAGCCAATGGCTGAGGAAATCGTTGAGTTCACGGTTCCACACCTGGAGACTGCGCCCTATCCTATCATCAGTTTTGGTCAGGGATGCGAAGGCGAACCATTGTTAATGTGGGAAACCATCCGTGAAAGTATAATTGAGATTCGAAAGCATACACAAAAAGGGAGCATTAATATAAATACGAACGGCTCAAAACCTGATGCGGTAAAAGCCTTATGCGAAGCGGGGTTGAATTCGATTCGCGTAAGTACGAACTCAGCACGCAAGCACATTTACGAAGCCTACTACCGTCCGAATAATTACCAATTTGAAGACATTGTTGAAAGTTTGAAAGTTGTCAGAAGTTATGGAGGATGGGCAAGTATAAACTATTTCGTTTTCCCGGGCATGACCGATTCTGTTGAAGAGTACGAGGCTTTAAGAAAACTGATCATAGATACGCGACTTAATATGATTCAATGGAGAAACTTCAACATTGATCCCGACTGGTATTTAGGAAAGATAAAGGTTTCCGACACGGGCGAAATTCTTGGTATCAAACAGCTTCTTGAGCTCATTCGTGATGAATTTCCTGATGTGAAATATGGTTATTTTAATCCTCCCATCGAACGTATTAAGGGAGATTTCGAAGTAGACTTTGCCCACTGGGACTAATAATAATCAGTTGATACAAAAATGATCTTTTGAAATTCAGGAACGATGCTCTAAAAGGAATTTTACTGGCTGTTCTTGCAACAATAGTGTGGTCGGGAAACTTTGTTGTAGCACGCGGCGTTATCAATGAAATTTCACCTGTTGCCCTGGCTTTCTTACGATGGGCAACCGCGTGCATAGCACTTCTTCCATTATGTTGGAATTCCATACCGAATGCTCTAAAATGGGTGAGGCAGTACTTCTGGTATTTCCTGCTAACTGCATTTACAGGGGTCACTTTATTTAATACGCTCGTTTATGTAGCAGGGCATTATTCGCCTGCCATCAATCTTGCACTTATAGGCACTACTTCATCTCCTATTTTCTCCATAGTACTTGCATATGTTTTTCTGAAGGAGAAAATGAGTCGCCCCAAGATGATTGGTCTTTTTATTTGCATTGTGGGTATACTCATGCTCATTTCAAAAGGCAGCATAACAAACCTGGTAAACTTTCATTTCTCGACCGGAGATTTATGGGTTATTGGAGGGGCACTTTCCTTTGCGATTTATAATATCCTGGTGAGAAAGAAGCCATCCGGAATTGACGGAACAACCTTTCTTTTTATCTGCTTCACTTTAGGCACCATTTTGTTGTTGCCAGCATATTTTATCGAAAGCCAATACGTTGCTCCAACCAAATGGAGCTATTCTTTATTATTGATTTTGTTGTACCTGGGAGTAGGTGCATCAGTAATTGCATTCTTATGTTGGAACATTGCCATTTCAAAACTTGGCGCAGGAAAGACAGCATTGTTTGGCAATCTTATCCCGGTGTTTAGTGTAATGGAAGCGATGCTTTTCCTCGGCGAGCAGCTCTCCTATTTTCACGTCATTGGGGGGGTGATGGTGATTGGGGGACTTATCGTTGCAAACCTCCATACGTTTCGCCCAACCGCAGCAATTAACCATGGAAATTGAAATCATTTTGTTGTGCATCGCCGCGTTTTTTGCTGGCTTCGTGGATGCGATAGTTGGTGGCGGAGGACTTATTCAAACACCGGCCGGCCTGATCATCTTACCCAATCAACCCGTATCTACTGTAATTGGAACGCTGAAGATTCCTGCGTTTAGCGGTACGTTCCTGGCAGCTATCCAATATGCCCGGCGTGTGAAATTAAATGGACGAATGCTACTGGTAATGGCACCTCTGGCATTTATTGCTTCGTGGTCTGGCTCATTGTTGCTGACGAAGGTCAGTAATGAATTTATGAAGCCGGTATTGCTTATTGTGTTGTGTATTGTTGCGGTATATACATTTCAAAAAAAGGACTTCGGCATGCACACCGAAAAGCAACACAGTCGCCGCAGAAAAATCTTTTATGGTATATGCATCAGCACTATAATTGGATTTTACGATGGTTTCATCGGACCGGGAACGGGCAGTTTCCTTGTGTTGATATTTATAGGTTTAATGGGATTTGATTTTTTAAATGCAAGTGCTCATGCCAAGTTCATTAATCTTGCAACAAATCTTGGGTCTATTGTGTTGTTCTCCGCTTCCGGAAAAATCATTATGGCCATCGCCTTGCCGATGGCTCTCAGTAATGCTGTAGGAGGATTCTTAGGAGCCAGGCTGGCCCTGCTGCGAGGCAACCAATTCATAAAAAGGATCTTTCTCGCGGTGGTAATTGTTACAATGCTGCGCTTCGCGTATGACATTTTCTTTTAACAAACATCTAGCCCGAATTTTGTTATTTTCGTCAGGTATGCCAATCGCTATGACAGACAATTTCGAAGCACAGAAAAATCTTAAAGCAGGAAGCTATACCACTCTTATTTGCGGGGCGTTGCTTATAATATTTCTATTTGTGAAATGGGGACTTCCGGACATACCGCCACCCCCTATTGAAGAAGGCATTGAGGTAAACCTGGGAAACAGCGATCAGGGATTTGGTGATGACCAGCCCTTTCTTCCAGGGCAACCATCTCCTGCAGATGAACAAGCTTATACACCACCAAAACAGACAGCAGCGACGGAAGAGGAATCTAAAGATTTTGAAACTGACGATAACGATGAAGATGCGCCCTCAGTAGCCAAACCGCCCGTTACAAAACCGAATTCGACCCGCATTCCTGAGAAGGATGTAGTGAAATCAAAGCCAGTTGCAAACCCTCAACCGGTAAACAATCCAGCTCCGGCACCTCCAAAACCTAAAGCTGTGTTCAAGGGCGTGAGCGGTACGGGGACGGGTGGCAACGAAGCTGATACCTATAAACCAGGAGGCAACCAGGGAATTGCCGGTGGAACCGGTGACCAGGGCAGGCCGGGAGGAAACCCTGATTCGGATAACTACACAGGAGGCGGAACAGGTAGAGGTGGCATGCCTGTAACCATAAGGGGCTTATCGGGTCGACGAATCGTTAACAATCCTTCGTTCCAGGATGAATTTAATGAGAACGCGAAGGTTGCTGTTGACATTAAGATCGATGCCAATGGACGAGTTGTTTCTGCAACATTTTCACCGCGCGGATCAACCACTGCAAATTCTACATATAAGGAGATTGCCATCAGGAACGCAATGAAGTTGAAATACAATGCAACCGGGCAGGAATCTATGGGTACGATCCAGTTTGATTTCCGTATTCGTAATTGATCCGCAGGCATACTTCAAGGTTTTGCATACTACCTTTGCGTAATGAATTATTCGAAGGCTCTTCAATTTCTCTTCGACCAGCTTCCCATGTTCAGCAGACAGGGTGCATCTGCAATGCGGCCTGGACTACATAACACAATTAAACTGTGCGAACATTTTGACAATCCCCAATCGAAGTTTCCCACTATTCATATCGGCGGCACCAATGGCAAGGGCTCCACGTCACATATGTTAGCAGCGATCTTACAACAAGCAGGCTACAAGACGGGATTATATACATCTCCACATTTGCACGATTTCCGCGAAAGAATCAAGATAAACGGAAAGATGATAAGTGAAGAGGAAGTGACTGATTTCACTGTGCAGGTACAACAGTTAACGCAGGAATTAAACCCATCATTTTTCGAGATCACCGTGGCAATGGCGTTCCATCATTTTGCCCAACACCAGGTGGACATAGCAGTAGTTGAGGTCGGGCTTGGTGGGCGCCTTGATAGCACGAACATCATCCACCCAATACTTTCCGTCATCACCAATATAGGTTGGGATCACATGAATATCCTTGGCAATACACTTACCGATATTGCTATTGAAAAAGCTGGCATCATCAAACAGGGAGTGCCGGTTGTTATTGGCGAATCAAAAGAAGAAACCGACGGTATTTTCTTAAATAAAGCACTCGAATTACAAGCTTCTATTGTGTTTGCCGACAAACAAAGATTTGCTGCTGAGTGGAAATCGTCAAATGAAAAGTTGGATGTTTATGTTGAGGAGTCGCAACTTGATGAACATCGCAAACATTATCAACTGGATCTGCCTGGGGTATACCAGTTGAAGAACCTAATGACCGTGCTTGAAACGGTTCAGGTGTTAAAACAACAAGGTTATAAATTAGATGATGGTAGTGTCGCTCACGCATTGGCACACACAAAAAAGATCAACGGCCTTCATGGTCGTTGGGAAGTTCTTGGGCGCGAACCTCTGTTCATAATTGATGTTGCTCATAATGTTGATGGTATGAAACAGGTTCTTGCACAACTGGAACTTACTGAATATAAGAAGCTGCATTTTATCATTGGAATGGTGAAGGATAAAGATGTTGACAAGGTATTAAACATACTTCCGCGGGAAGCGACGTATTACTTCACCAAGGCACAGATACCTCGTGCATTGCATGAGCAGGATCTTCACAACAAGGCGATAAGGTTTTCTTTGAAGGGAGATACTTATCCCACATTAAGTAAAGCGGTCGCAGACGCTAAGCACGCTGCCGATAAAGATGACCTGATACTCATATGCGGAAGTGTATTCCTGGTGGCGGAATTACTTTGAACTGTCTTTCAATGTCAATTCATCCAGATCCATTAATGCATACATAATGGCAGTCAGGTGTAGCGACTGCACTATCTCATGGTTACGAATCATTCGTTTTAATTCGCTTAATGATACAGGTACCAATTCAATGTCTTCGTTGTGATCAAAATTTGTTTCCTGCACTTTTTTTCCGCCAGTTGCGAGAAACATGTGCATCCAGTTATCGTTTGTAGATGGATTTGGAGAGATCTTTCCTAAATATTTGTACTCTGTAAATTCATACCCGGTTTCTTCCAGCAATTCACGCCTGATTGCGGCTTCAAAATCGGGATCGGTGTCGTCAACACAACCGCCGGGAATTTCTATAATAGTTTGCTGAATTCCATGCCTATATTGCCTTATCAACAATATCTCACCACTTTCTGTTATGGGCAAAGCTGACACCCAGGTGGGGAATTCGTACACATAATAAGGATCGATGATCTTTCCGTCGGCCGTCTTACACTTATCTTTTCGGATAGTGAACCATGTTTCTTTATACAAATATTCAGACTTAAGTATCTGCCACATAGGTTTGTTATTTCCAGTTCATTCTTTCACGCAGCGATGTTATATGCGCCACGTGGTGTAATCCATGCCATGAATACATTCCAAGAAGATGCCAGAGTGTGATTTCTTTGGAATGTACGGGATGAAACAATGTGCGGTTCCACATTTCATCTGGCAGATCTTTGAGGAGAGCGTGCAATCTGAGGTGTAAGGCATGTAATAAAGTGATGGAAACGTTTACAGGAACGTTACGATAATCATCAAGTTCTGCCCATAGCTGCTCTTCGTAGGTTTTAATTGTCGGATTGTCTTCCGTTAACGCGAGTTTGAAGCGCATCATCGCATTCATATGACTGTCTGCAACATGGTGCACTACCTGTATAATCGTCCAGCCACCCTCCCTGTAGGGCGTATGCATTTGTTCTGCGTCAAGATTTAATATCGAATTCTCCAGTAAGCCTGGAAGAAATTTGATATCGTTGAGCCAGCTTTGTTTTTGTTTTTCGGAAAATGGCTGGGGAGCAAATTTTCCAATCGGATAACGAAGATCTTCAGTAGCAGTATCCATTTATATTGTTTTGATGGCATTGTAATTTACCTATTTATTCGGCTATTGGTGCAAAGGTCTCGAGCTCGTCGATCATCCCCTTACTTCCAATAAACAAAACTGCACGTTGATGCAGAGCAACAGGATCGATCTCAAGGATACGTTGAGCGCCGTTGGTAGCACGGCCTCCAGCCACTTCAAGTATGAAAGCAAAGGGATTGCACTCATACATCAGGCGTAATTTTCCATCGGGGTATTCATGCGTAGGAGGATACATGAACACGCCGCCCTTTATCAGGTTTCTGTGTACATCCGCAACCATACTTCCAATATATCGATGCGAATAAGGGCCGCCCTCGCCCCTACCTCTTTGCTGAAGCTCTGTGAGATAATTTTGTATGCCTTTCTCGTATTGAAAGAAATTCCCCTGGTTAACTGAATAAATATTTCCCTGTTCAGGGCATTTCATTTCGGGGTGACTAAGACAAAATTCACCAATGGAAGGATCAAGTGTAAAACCATTAACCCCACGCCTGGTGGCGTAAACGAGCATGGTGGAAGATCCATAAACTATGTATCCGGCGGCAACCTGGTGAACACCCCGTTGAAGGAAGTCTTCTTTCATTACAGGTGTTCCAATTGGAGTAACACGCCTGAAAACACTGAAAATAGTTCCAATGGAAACGTTCACATCAATGTTGGAGCTTCCGTCAAGAGGATCGAACAGACAAACGTATTTCGAATTCATGCTCACGTCATCATTAAATGATAGGAAGTCTTCCATTTCTTCGCTCGCAATGCCGGCACAGCTAATGCCGTGTCGTAACACACCAACCATTTGATTGTTTGCAAACACGTCAAGTTTCTTCACATCCTCTCCCTGAACATTCATGGTGCCTGCATCACCGAGGATATCTACAAGGCCGGCCTTATTCACTTCTACGTTAATACGTTTTGCGGCCAATCCGATATCTCGTAGCAGACCACTGAGTTCCCCTGTGGCATGCGGAAATTGACGAAGTTGTTGGATTGTAAATTCATCAAGAGTAAGAACCTGTCGATTGATAATTGTCATAATGGCAAGCGTTAATGGTGGCCAAATGTAAGCAACTCATTCTTTATCTTTACCCGCTACAAAAGTTGAACATGAAAGTTTTTAAATTCGGAGGAGCGAGTGTTAATTCATTGGAGAGGATAAAAAATGTTGCTGGCATCATTGCAAGTCATCAAACAGATTCATTGATCGTAGTTGTGTCTGCAATGGGTAAAACTACGAACGCACTGGAGAAAGTAGTTGAGGCGTTTTATGCCGGAGACAATCAGCAGGCGTTGATATTGTTTGAAAATATTAAGAGAACTCATTTAAATACTGCCAAGTACCTGCTCGTAAAAGAATACAATGTCGCATACGATAACCTCTTAAATTATTTCACTGAGGTTGAATGGCTGCTGCATGATCGGCCGGTAAGAAATTTCGATTATTATTATGACCAGGTGGTATGTGTTGGCGAATTACTTTCGACAGCAATCGTGGAAGCGTATCTGAGGGAGGAAGGACTTGACAGCGTGTTTATAGACATCCGTGATGTAATGAGAACGGATGATAATTTTAGGGACGCTTCTATTGACTGGGGCTTCACATCACAGCGTGTAAAAGAAATCATTCAACCACATCTTGATGCAGGAACAATCGTATTAACTCAGGGGTTCATTGGTGCAACTGATGAAAACGAAAGCACAACACTTGGACGCGAAGGAAGTGATTACACAGCCGCAATACTTGCAAACGTCCTTGATGCTGAAAGTCTTTCAATTTGGAAAGATGTTGAAGGCGTAATGAACGCTGATCCGAAAGCCTTTCCAGGCGCCACTTTTATTAGCGAATTGAGTTACGAGGAAGTGATCGAAATGGCTTATTACGGTGCCCAGGTGATTCATCCAAAGACAATAAAACCATTACAGAACAAATCCATTCCACTCTATGTTCGATGCTTCCTGGATCCGGCTCTTCCTGGTACGGTGATACATGGAAGATCGGTAAAAAACCTGCCTCCTATCATTGTATTCAAGAATGACCAGGTGTTAATGAACCTCACATCGCTGGATTTTTCTTTCGTTTCTGAGAAACCAATGTCACAATTATACGAGATCCTGTCTGAGAACCGCATCAAGCCGAACCTGGTACAAACCGGAGCCGTTCGCATTTCTATTTGCCTGGACAATCACGTCGAAAAAATTGACCAGCTTGCAAGCGACGCGTCCGGAATCTTTGATGTGATGATAGAAAAGCAACTGACCCTACTCACCATTAGACACTTCAACAACGAATTACTGGATAACCTGGTGGCGGGAAGAAGTATAGAAATTTTACAACAGTCGGGCAATACTGTTCAGGTACTGATGAAATAGTTATCACGTGATTCATAAAAAAAGGTTCGGTAATGCCGAACCTTTTTAATTAGTTGTAAAATACTTAGAGCAGTAAAGCTAAAAGTACAATAACACCCCAAACCGCGAATCCATACCATGACCACTTGATGATCGCGGAATCGCCGATGAGATAAGCGATCAACACACCGATTACTCCAAGCAGCAGACCAAGAACGAATCCACCGATGCTGAAGTCACTTGTGTCAATCCCTTGTGCAAAAGTCATTAATTGAACATCCTTGTTCTTCTTAACCATCTTCTTCACTTTTGCCTGTGCAATTTTTAATGACACTTTTTGAGACAAGGACATTTTTTCACCAGTAAGAGCAGCATACTTTTTTGGAGTAAGGGCGAGAAAATCTTTTACTGTCATCGTTGCAAACGGAGAAGGCTTTGGCGCAGAAACTGTAGAATTATTTCCTGTGGGTAAGGAAACCATAGACACATAAGCACTGGCATTGTTTGCTGAAAACATTAAAAGCGTTGCGAATAAACTGAGTAGTAGAGACCGTTTCATACAGGAGAATTTAATTAGGAAATTTATTTTTCGGATGATTTGTTAAATTTTCTGAAAAAACTGTGCCACTGGACAATAAAAAAGGCCGTCGATATCCGACGGCCTTTCACGTTGTAAAGCAACTTTATTTCACTTCTTCAAATTCTGCATCTGTTACGTTTTCATTACCACCTGCAGGTCCACCGCCCGGCTGTCCGCCTTGTGGACCATCGGGGCCGTTGCCGCCGGCACCCTGTGTGGCCTTGTAGATTTCCTCCGAAGCTGCCGTCCAGGCTGTATTCATTTCAGTCAAAGCAGTATCGATGGCAGCGATGTCCTGAGTTTTATGAGCTTCTTTGAGTTTGTTAAGCGCTGATTCAATTGGCGCTTTCTTATCCGCCGGGATCTTATCGCCGTACTCTTTCAACTGCTTTTCAGTTTGGAAGATAAGACTGTCTGCCTGGTTGATCTTTTCAACTTTCTCACGAGCTTCTTTATCAACGGCTTCATTAGCCTTCGCTTCTGCCCTCATCTTTTCAATCTCATCCTTTGTAAGACCGCTACCCGCTTCGATCCTGATTTTTTGCTCTTTTCCTGTTCCTTTATCCTTCGCAGTAACATGAAGGATACCGTTGGCATCTATATCGAAAATTACTTCGATCTGCGGAACTCCCCTTGGTGCTGGCGGGATGCCATCGAGGTTGAACATACCCAGGCTTTTATTCTGAGACGCCATCGGACGCTCACCCTGTAGCACATGAATTTGAACTCCGGGTTGGTTATCACTTGCCGTAGAGAAGACCTCGGATTTGCGGGTCGGGATCGTAGTATTCGATTCGATCAACCTCGTCATAACGCCACCCATTGTTTCAATACCGAGCGAAAGTGGTGTAACGTCGAGCAACAACACGTCCTTTACTTCTCCGGTAAGTACGGCACCCTGGATTGCAGCACCTACAGCTACCACCTCATCGGGGTTAACACCTTTATTTGGCTTACGCCCGAAGAAGCGCTCAACAATTTCCTGAATTTTGGGGATACGCGTACTACCTCCTACCAAAATAACTTCATCCACCTGTGAAGCACTCATGCCCGCATCCTTGAGAGCCTGCTCACAAGGCTTAAGACATCTTTCGAAAAGATTATCGGCCAGCTGCTCAAACTTAGCGCGACTTAGTTTCTTTACAAGGTGCTTGGGCACACCGTCAACAGCAGTGATATATGGAAGATTGATTTCAGTTTCCGAACTTGAAGACAATTCGATCTTCGCTTTTTCAGAGGCTTCCTTCAAACGTTGCAAGGCCATTGGATCTTTGCGCAAATCGATTCCCTCCTCAGACTTAAACTCATTTGCCAGCCAATCCATGATGACTTTATCGAAGTCGTCACCACCCAGGTGGGTATCACCATTGGTACTCTTAACTTCAAATACTCCTTCGCCCAGTTCCAGTATTGAGATGTCGAATGTACCTCCACCAAGGTCAAACACAGCTATCTTTTGATCATGTGCTTTCTTATCCAAACCATAAGCCAGAGCGGCCGCCGTTGGCTCGTTAACGATACGGCGAACGTTCAGTCCGGCAATCTCACCTGCTTCTTTGGTTGCCTGGCGTTGGGCGTCATTAAAATATGCAGGAACGGTGATCACCGCTTCTTTTACTTCCTGTCCGAGATAGTCTTCAGCAGTTTTCTTCATTTTTTGTAGAATCATTGCTGAAAGTTCCTGTGGTGTATAAAGGCGTCCGTCGATGTCAATTCGTACGGTATTATTGTCACCTTTTGACACTTTGTAGCTCCAGTGACTGATCTCTTCTGTCACTTCATCAAACCGGCGGCCCATGAAACGCTTTACAGACGTTATCGTATTATGAGGATTGGTGATGGCCTGACGCTTTGCAGGATCACCTACTTTTCTTTCTCCATTCTTTAAAAAAGCCACTACGGAAGGGGTTGTACGACGACCTTCATCGTTGGCAATTACGACTGGTTCATTACCTTCCATTACAGCAACGCAACTATTCGTAGTTCCAAGGTCTATTCCAATAATCTTTCCCATGATGAAATGAATTTATGTATTAGCAGGTTCAACAATCATTATGCCGCCCCTCATAAGGTGAAAAATTGTCAGTAAACTCGAGGATGCTAACGAACTTTACCAGACGTTTCTGCCTTAAACGTATAATGCTTCTGGGTCAGGTAGCTGAAGGATATCACAATTACCGTCGTAAGGATTTTAGCAACAGTTGGAAATATGCCAAGCTGTTCAACAAAAAGCTTAATAAATATGTAGTTAAGAAGGATACAAACGACCACCAGCAGAAAATATCTGAACAGCTGAACCCGGCCTTTCAGGGAAGAACCTGGAAACACAATATACCTGTTCAATAAATAACCAGTAGGGAAACTTATACAGAAGGCGATCAGAAAGGCACCGATGTGAGGGCTTATCGCTCCGATCGGCGTATGCATAATGTCTTTTTGAAGAATAAAATTATAAGAAACGAAATAGATGAATATATCGAGAAGCGTATTGCCTCCACCACATGCGGCGTAGCGGAATGTTTGTATCGGCATGAATCTGCTGAAGGCAGGATACACTGAGTCTATCACACTTAGGATGAGCTTCTTCATCATTAACCGCCGCAAGATAGCCTATTTACTTATTTTTGCGACCAACAAAAATAGATATGGGCATTGTTTCAGTTATCCAGTCGGCCATTGCAGCAGAGATCAGTTCAAGATATAACATCATTGTTAGCGAGCCGGATATACTGGTTAGCGAAACAAAGCCTGAATTTGAAGGCGATTATACCGTTGTCTTATTTACGTTTGTTAAGCAGCTTCGACGCTCTCCCGAAGTATTGGGGAACGAACTTGGAGCTGCATTAAAAGAATCAAATCCTAAATTATTTCCCGCCTTTAATGTAATAAAGGGCTTCCTTAATCTCCAGGTAGGCACTGATTACTGGCTGACGTTCCTGCAGGAGCACCATTCTAATGAGCGGTATGGATGGGCGGAGCCGAATAGCCGGAAAATCATGGTGGAATACTCTTCACCAAATACCAACAAGCCCTTACATCTTGGACATTTGCGCAACAACTTTCTGGGATGGAGCATTGCTGAGATCTGCAAAGCGACAGGCGCAGAAGTGATTAAGACCTGCATTGTTAATGATCGTGGGGTTCATATATGTAAGTCAATGCTTGCATGGCAAAAGTTTGGAAACGGAGAAACACCGGATACCGCTGCACTCAAAGGGGATCATCTTGTGGGTGACTATTATGTTCGCTTTGAAAAAGCACTGCAGGAACAAACCGCACCAATACTCGAAAATATATATAACCGCGAGCTCGAAAATATCAGCGGAACTGATGCAGAGAAAGCGAAGGTCCTTGTTCAAAAACTTGATGATGCATCCCTGGCGGAAGATAAGCGTTCTGAGATCCGCGATGAGCTTAAGGAAATCGCACGCAACAATACTCCAATTATGCAGGAGGTGCGACAAATGCTGCTCCGCTGGGAAGAAGGAGATCCGGAAACAATGAACCTTTGGCGTCAAATGAATGGCTGGGTGTATCAGGGATTTGACCAGACATATAAAAGAATCGGATCCGACTTCGATAAGACTTATTATGAAAGTGAAACTTATTTGCTCGGAAAACAATTCGTAGAAAGCGGATTGGAAAAAGGAGTTTTTACCCGTAAGGAAGATGGCAGTGTGTGGATCGATCTGACAAGTGATGGTCTCGACGAAAAGCTATTATTACGCAAGGATGGAACTTCTGTTTACATTACCCAGGACCTTGGGCTTGCCATGCAGAAATATGAAGACTTCCAGCCGGACAGCAGTATTTATGTTATTGGCGACGAGCAGAACTATCATATGAAAGTTTTGAAGCTCATCTGCCAGAAACTTGGCATACCCAATGCGGACGGTATATATCATTTATCGTATGGTATGGTAGATCTTCCTACTGGTCGGATGAAAAGTCGCGAAGGAACTGTAGTAGACGCGGACGATCTGGTCACTGAAATGGAAACGGTTGCAGCACAACATACTCGTGAACTGGGAAAAGTGCAGGACTTCAAAGAAGATGAACTACAGGATCTTTATACGATGATCGGATTAGGCGCCCTCAAGTTTTTCCTATTACGCGTTGATCCGAAGAAGCGCATGGTATTTAATCCGGAAGAATCGATAGATTTTCACGGATACACTGGTCCCTTCGTCCAATATACTTATGCGAGGACCAGGTCCATACTTCGAAAGGAAGCGCCAAAACATGATACCTTGAATTGCGACTTGCTTGCAAAAGAAAAAGAAACGTTGATAGAGTTGGAGAAATATCCTGAAGTGCTTGAACTTGCTGCCAGGGAACTGAATCCATCTGTTATTGCCAATTACGTTTTCAAACTCGCTCAAACATTTAATTCACTGATCAGTGAAGTGCGCATACTCAACGCTGAATCTGAGGAGAAAAAGGAATTGCGGTTACAAATGGCCCAGATGACTGTAAACACAATTAGAAATGCAATGGGTTTACTGGGCATACGAGTGCCTGAAAAAATGTAACACAAATTTGCCTGACGGAGCAATTCAGCATTGCGCATTATGCATTTCGCATTCTGTTCAAAACTCCTGGCTCATCTGTCGCTTCAAACTCTGAAGACTAGGATCCATGGCAATTGCGCGATCACAAAGTTGTTGCCCTTTCTGGGTTTCACCTTTCTTTTGATAGGACATTCCTATCATGTATAAGGCGCGTGCATTTGATTTGTCGTTGCCGAGAACTTTGTCCCAGTAGTCAATTGCCTCCTGGTAATTTTTAGAATCGTAATTCGCCTGGGCAATCTGGTACAGCAACTCCTGGTCGGCAGGTTTGCGTTGTAACACTTCTTTCAAAAGTTCAATGCCAGGTGCATATTGTTTTACATTGATGTGCGCATTGCCAAGGTTTTCTATGTAGTCGTTGTTCCTCGGATACCCTTTTTTACCAGCAAGCAACATATATTCTAAAGAGCGCTTATAGTCAGGAATTGCATAAAATACAAGCGATGCTTCATATATCCATTGCGCACGGGAAGAATCAAGGGCGATGGCTTTTTCGAAATGAGCCGCTGATTGTTTGTAATTGCTCATGTCGAGGTATGCACGTGCAAGTATGTATGGAACGTCCGCGCGCGCAGGTTCTTCTTTCATCGCCTGTTGAAGAAATGTAATTGCCTGTGCATAGTTCTCCGTCTCGTAGTGGCTTCTTCCAATGATGTATGAAACCGGCTTGATCTTGTTCTTTTGTGCATATGCGATTGCCTCATCCCATTTACGCAAATTGAAGGAAAGCGTGGTTAAATGATCAATGATCTCCGGATCGTTGGGATCTGTTTTTTCAGCCTTTAGAAGAATAACTCTTGCTTCAGCATATCGGTTTTGAGAAAGCAAAGAAGATGCATGTGCTTTAAGTATGTCTTTATTAGAAGGCGCAAAAGATGATGCCTTTGCAAAATGCTTTTCGGCTTCGCGGAAGCGCCGTGCTTCCTGTTCAATTTTTCCTTTTTCGAAATAAAAAGCACTGCTGTCAGCACCCTGACCCCGGGCAGTGCCCGTAACAAACATAATAACGACGACGTAAACAAACTGCCTCATACCACACATTTTGGATATTGAATACAAGCGACGAACCAATTTTCATCAGCCGATTACAATGGCCCCTAACGGTGGCAGATGCACATTTATTTCATATTCATTTTCGTTTTTGTTCACCAGTGTGGTTTGGATGGCCGGATTATATGTGTTCCCGGTTCCACCATATTTCACCTGGTCACTGTTGAAAAGCTCCTGCCAGAACGATTTGCCCCGACTGTAAACTTTCCAATCCATCCTTACAACAGGCGTTAGGTTAAGAATAATGATCAGGTCATCGTTACTGTCGCGGCCCTTCCGCTTATAACAGATGACCGACTCGGCGCGGTGATTGAGGTCGACCCATTCAAACCCGTCAATGGAAAACTGATTTTCATACAACGCCGGACTCGAGCGTAACAACAGGTTTAAGTCGCGGACGCAGGATTGAAGTTTAAGGTGCGGTTCAAATTGTAGTAACTCCCACGGAAGTTCAGACTTATAATTCCATTCACAGGTGGCTCCAAATTCATTTCCCATAAACAGCAGTTTTCCGCCAGGATGGGTGTACATATAAGTATAAAGGCTCCGAAGATTAGCGAACTTCTGCCATTCATCTCCCGGCATCTTATAGATCATTGGGCTTTTCCCGTGAACTACTTCATCATGACTTAACGGCAACATAAAGTTCTCATCATAGTAATACATCATACTAAATGTGAACTTATTCTGATGGTGCTGACGGAAATATGGATCCATTTTGAAGTAGTCAAGTGTATCATGCATCCATCCCATCATCCATTTCATTCCGAAACCAAGTCCTCCTTCAAACGTAGGCTTGCTCACTTTGGGCCAATCGGTGGCCTCTTCCGCAATTGTTTGAACATCGGGAAAGTCCCGATAAACCATTTCGTTCAAATCCTTGATCAGTTTGATCGCTTCAAGGTTTCCATCGCCACCGTATTCATTAGGTTCCCATTGCCCTGTGGTACGGGAATAATTCAACTTAAGCATAGAGCTCACTGCATCCACTCTTACACCGTCAATATGATAATGATCAAACCAGTAACGGGCGTTACTTATTAGGAACGAACGAACTTCTCCCCTTTTATAATTGAAAATGTAACTGTTCCAATCAGGATGAAATCCTTTACGCATGTCGGCATATTCATAGGTGTGTGTTCCATCGAACATATAAAGCCCGTGTGAATCGTATGGAAAGTGAGACGGAACCCAGTCGAGTATGACTCCTATACCGTTTTGATGAAAAGCTTCAACAAGCGACATAAACATTTGCGGATCGCCAAATCTCGAGGTCGGCGCATAATATCCTGTACCCTGGTAACCCCAACTGCCATCGAAGGGATGTTCCATTACCGGCATTAATTCAACATGCGTGAAGCCCATATCTTTCACATAAGGTACCAGCCGGCTCTTAAGGTCCTCGTAACTATTATAAGATTCTTCGTCGTATTTATTTGGCCTCATCCAACTAGCAAGGTGAACTTCATAAACAGACCAGGGTGCCTTCAGAGAGTTATGGTCCGCCCTTGTTTTCATCCACTCCCCGTCCTGCCAGTAAAATCCGGTATCCCAGGTAATGGAAGCGGTTTTTGGCCTTTTTTCCCAAAAGACTGCATAGGGATCTCCCTTGTCAATTTTCTTCCCTTCGAATCCATGGATATGATATTTATACGATTCACCCTTGTGCAGGTTTGGGATGAATCCTTCCCATATACCCGAATTATCCAATCGCACAAACAATGGGTGGGCATCATTGTTCCAGTCGTTGAAATTACCAATCACAGATACGAACGTTGCATTGGGAGCCCACACGGCGAAATAGTAGCCTGGCGTGCCAAGAACATTTACCGGGTGGCTTCCGAATAGTTCATACAATCTGTAATGCGTGCCTGCCTGATAGTTCTCAATATCCTGCTGAGTGAACAACGAATAATTCCATACCGGTCGTGTTGAGTCGACGAAATGTATATCCTCGTATCTCTGCCTTTTATCATTTTTACCCTGCTCATCCGCTGGTAACATGTTAAGTTCGCCGTTGTTCATAAAAAAAGTTACGATGAAAAATTCGGTCTTAACGTAAAATTAAGCCTTACAGCACCGATATGTTCTTATTTAAAAAATAACTTCCCAATAATTCTAACAACCAGATTAACTGCTCTAGATGAGAAACCTATACCTGCTAACCCTGTTGGTTTTTGCAACCATTCAGTCGCTCGCTCAATCCTCCACTATATCTGGAACTCTTAAGGATACCTCAGATGATAAAACGCTGCAATATGCAGTGGTGACGCTTTCCAACAAAACTGATTCCACGTTGGTTGGGTTTACACGCGTTTCTGACAAGGGAACATTTGTTTTGAAGGACATTCCTTATGGAGAATATAATATCCGCATCACATTCCCCAAATATGCTGATTTTGCGGATGCCGTTTCCATAAGAGAAGCATCGAAGAATCTCGGTGAGATCATTCTTACCCCGAAAAGTGTTTTGCTCGAGGAAGTGATTGTTCGACAAAAAATTGCCGCCATCCGTATGAAAGGCGATACGCTTGAGTTTCGTGCAGACAGTTTTGCAGTGCGCGAAGGCGCCAATGTAGAAGAGCTGCTCAAGAGATTGCCCGGCATTACTGTTAACAAAGATGGAGAGATCACCGCCCAGGGAGAGAAAGTACAAAAGGTGCTGGTGGATGGTGAAGAATTCTTTAGCGACGATCCGGCAGTAGTTACACAAAATTTAAGAGCCGATGCCGTTGAGAATGTGCAGGTATTTGACAAGAAAAGCGATCAGGCAACATTTACAGGTATAGACGATGGGGAGAAAACCAAAACAATAAATCTAAAATTGAAGGCCGATAAGAAACAGGGCTATTTCGGTAAAGCAAAAATTGCTGGCGGCACTCCCGATTGGTTTGAAAATGAAGCAATGCTGAATATGTTTAAGGGAAAAAGAAAAATGGCGGCATTCGGAACGATGGCAAATACAGGAAAGGCAGGATTGAACTGGGAGGACAATGACAGGTTCGGAGGGGGTTCCGCTATGGAATACAATGAAGAGGAAGGATACTTTTTTTCATTCAGCGAAGGTGACGAATTCAATACGTGGGGAGGCCGTTATAACGGTGAAGGATTGCCGCAGGCATGGACAGGCGGTGGTCATTATTCAAACAAGTGGAACGAGGACCGAAAACACATCAATGGAAATTATCGGTATTACAAACAAAATATTGACGTCGACGGAACAACCATCAGTCAATATATTCTACCTGACACAACTTATTACAATAGCGAAAGAAGAAATACATACAATCAAAATATCCGGCACAAACTGGATGGATTTTATGATGTAAAGCTCGACTCAACTTCAAGCTTGAAGATCACTGTAGGCGGCTCCAGAACAGAGGGATTGAGCAAGGCACATTATGTTGGAGAATCAAGAAATGACGACAGTGCTCTTGTTAACACGAACGACCGACTACTAACTTCAGACGGTGCGAAGAACGATTTTGCTGCAAGCATGATATATCGAAAGAAGTTTGCAAAGAAAGGGCGTACGTTATCAGTGTCAATGGATCAGACATACAAGGATCAGAAAACGGATGGGCTGTTACAGTCGGCAGTTAATTTTTTTGACGGGGGCAATTTACCTGTGAATTCTATAGAGTTTGATCAAAGGAAATTAAACAATACGAACAGCCTTGCGATCAATTCAAAAATCGCATATACGGAGCCGATCGGTAAACAAGGTTTTTTAGAAACCAATTATGGTTACAGAGTAAGCAATAGTGAAGCGTTAAGAGTTTCATACAATAAGACACAGGGACCCGATGGAAAATATGATGATATTGATTCAACATTTAGTAACGACTATCAATTCAAATTTCACACGCATAGTGTTGGTCTCAATTATCGTAACAATGGTAAGAAGCTGATGTATTCGTTCGGTTCAAATATTTCTTTTGCCGATTTCAGTCAAAAGGACAATTGGGCAGACACGACGTACAAGTACGATTTTGTAAATCTCTTTCCGCGTGCGAGCATACGTTATAATTTTAAACAGCAAACCCGTTTATCACTCAATTACAATGGAAGCACGCGCCAGCCTTCTGTTCAACAGATCCAGCCGGTTCTCGATAATACAAATACAACAAATATTCAAATTGGCAATCCGGGACTGAAGCAGGAATTCGTGCATAATGTCGGACTTCAGTTCAATGACTTCAAGGTATTGAGTGGCCGCAGTTTGTGGATGAGCGCTAACTTCAACATGGTGGATAATGCTATCAGTACCAGCAGTACAATTGATAAAGGAATACGAACTACGCAGTTCGTGAATGTATCGGGCAATTACAACTTAAACTTCTGGGCGGGATACTGGATTCAAATAAAGAAATACAACATTAATGTTGGTTTCAATGGAGGAGGTAACCTGGGACGTTATAACAGTTTCATTGATGAGAAGCGGAACGTGAATAACAATACGAATGTGAACCTGTCGATGAACATTCATTATAGTAAAGAAAAAGGTCCATCGTTTTATATAAATCCAAATATCAACTTTGTTACAAGCAAATCCTCTCTGAATCCCGGAACGGTTACACGTTACAGGGTGTTTGAGAATCAGATGTCGATAAATTATCCATTACCGTGGAATTTTGAAGTGAACACTGAGGTAGAGTTGGCTGTACGCCAGAAGACAGCAGTGTTTAACAGGGATTTGAACGCTACTAAATGGAATGCGTATCTGGCGAAAAAATTCCTGAAGAACAAGACCGGCGAAATCCGGGTGAGCGTATTTGATATTCTCGATCAAAATATCGGATTCAGTCGGAATGCAACAAGCAACTTCATTTCAGAGAATACTTATAATACTATCAGGAGATACTGGCTATTAAGTTTCACCTGGAACTTTAGCAGGAATCCAGCAGTTAATAACAACGCCTCAACAAAGTAATTATCATGAAAAGACTTATTATATTATGTGCGCTTGCTTTAGTTCCGTCATTTATGATGGCGCAGGCAAGATTCATTAAAGCCGGAAAGATTGAATTTGAAAGGAAGATCAATGTTCACAGGCAGTATGAGCCATCTGAAGATGAAGGCGATTGGTTCAAAGAATTCATATCAAAACAGCCTCGGTTTCACACAACATACTTTGATCTTCATTTTGATGAAAGCCGGACAGCTTATGTCCCCGGTCGCGAAACAGATGATAATAAAAGAAATTTATGGTTTATTGGTCCGGCCAAGGACAATAAAGTGGCCACGAATCTGAATACCGGCAGGACCAGGAATTTGAAAAATATATTTGAAGAAACTTTCCTGATTGATGATACGGCCCGCAGGGTTCAGTGGAGGTTAAGTGATGAAACGCGCACTATTGCAGGATTTGAATGCCGGAAGGCTGTTGGAATTATTTGTGATTCGGTTTATGTGGTTGCTTTTTATACCGATGAAATTCTTACTAGTGGCGGCCCCGAGTCGTTTCATGGTTTGCCCGGAATGATTCTCGGATTAGCCATTCCCCGTCTTTATACAACCTGGTATGCAACGAAGCTTGAACTTGTTGCGCCGGATCCCAAGGCACTTGAGTTCAGCGCAAAGGGAAAGAAGATTACGGAAAAGGAGCTACAGGTAACCCTGCAAAAATCACTGAAGAACTGGGGGAAGCAGGCGCAGAGAAATATTTGGTGGACGATGCTGTGATAATGTGATAATGTGCTAGTATGCTAATGTGCTAGTATGCTAATGTGCTAGTATGCTAATGTGCTAGTATGCTAATGTGCTAGTATGCTAATGTGCTAGTAT
>JAEZGS010000025.1 GCA_023437225.1 Bacteroidota bacterium
GCACCTGTTTCCGCTTCGTCATTCACTCATAACGTTGCCGGATATTATCAGATCTCTCAGGGTAAGCATATCTTCTTTCCATTCATGTAGCCTCTGCATTTACAAGGTAATGTTCCGTACAGTATAGGGCTTTTGTTTGCATTGCAACATTACCCACATTACCCAGCCTTATATGCAGTTTCTGTTCGTAGGCTCAAATGTTTGCCGCCAGCTTCCTTCAGATTCCACTTCACAGTGGACACCCTTGCTCTTAGCTAATGATACGTACTGCAACGCTCATTCGGGACTTGCACCCTATAGAAGATATGCATGCCTGACACACAATGAGAAAGGCTGCCTTCATTGCAGCCTTTCTTTACCATAGCTAAATTCTACCCTTGAGACTCTTGATTCTCTGAAATACTTTATCAACGATGGCATCGCAATATACCAGGTTGAAAGAATATAGATCGGCACGAGAATAAATGCATTCAATTTGTTTTTGCAAAAGCGACTTTGCACGATTGAGCCGAACCTTGACGTTTACATCCGTAATGCCAATAAGATCGGCGGTTTCAGCAACGGAAAAACCTTCTATCTCTCTTAAGACAAACACTGTCCGGTACATGGTCGGGAGATTATTCAGGCTTTGTTCCAACACTGATAAAAGCTCTCGATTTAATAGCGAGGTTTCTGTTGAATTGTCATTTTTTCTGACATGCATAGGTTGATGATTAGGATCAGAAACCTGCTCACTCGGTACTTCATTCTTATAATATCCGTATTTCAATTTGTAAAGACACTTGTTGACCATGATGCGAGAAATCCATGTTTTGTAAGAAGAGCGTCCTTCAAAACCTTCCAGGGCTAGATACGCCGACACGTGTGTGTCCTGCATCAGGTCTTCACAGTCCTGGTGATTAAATCCATAGCTCCGGGCGATTTTATAGATCACCGAATTGTAGCGCCTGACAAGTACTTCAAACAAAGCAATATCTCCTTTCAATACCTTTTCAATTACGGTAGCATCAGAATTGATTTCGATCGTAGAAGCAAGTTCTTGCATGATCTGCCGGTTAAGTTATCAAAACTATTGAAAGAGGGACTGCTTCAAAGAGTAGGTGAATACCGGAATGGTTACAAAATTTAAAGAAAAAAAGTGTAGCCTCGAATTAAGAATCTTTAATGCGGTCTGGTAGCCCAATTAGACAGCTAACGTTTGAAATATTTGAATTCAATATCGATCAACGGTCCACGCCATTCTGCCCGAGATTGACTTTCTCCGATTCAACTTTTGCACTTGAAGCAAGTAACCCTTTTGGCACTTTAAGTTCTGAACTTTCCGCGTCGATGAGGCCGTTGCGCTCTTCTTCAATGTTGGTTGCCTGAGTATAGACATCGCCGGCGATATGTCGGCTTCTTAGTTGTTGCTTGAATTGCCATATCATTTGAGCTCTTTCATCCGCATCCTTCGGCCCTCCGTAGTCAACGAAACCAAAGCCTCCCCATTCACTTACCAAAAGCGGAACCTGTCTGCGATAGAAAAAGGGATCGCCCACTACCAAAGGATATGCTGCAACATTCATGTCGCCATTCGTCATTCTCTCAAGAAGGTCCGTCCATGTCTTTAGATCCGGTGTATACAGGTGTGCAGTCAGCAGGTCCGATTGCAATCTGCCTTCCACAGAAATATGCTGCCATCCGTCGTTGTCCACCACCAAAAACTGCGGATGGTTAATCTTCATATAGTTGTATGTTGAGATGATGTACTGGCGAGTTTCTTCATTAGTAGCAATGTCCTGGGCACCCCAATCTTCGTTATATAAACTCCAGATAATGACCGATGGATGTGTTTCAATCATGGCCAGCATTCGAAGCAGTTCATCCTGGTGGTTCTGGCGGCTTTTATGGCTGGAACTATGCGGACTGGGCACTTCCACCCACAACAGCAATCCCATTTTATCTGCAAGCTTGTAGATGCGCGGATCAACGCCCGCAATATGAATGCGCACCAGGTTACAACCCAGCGCTTTCATCGCATGCATATGTCCCTTCATTTCCTCATAACTTGAAATGCCGGGCTGGTAAAGAATGCCATCCAGATATATCGGCTTATTATTGAGATATACCGTGCATCCGCGGGCCTCAATCTTTCTTAAGCCGAAATGTGATTCAATTTGCGCTACATATCCGTTTGAATCGATGAGTTCAGCAACCAGCCAATATAGATTTGGCTCCTTTGGCGACCATAGTTTTGCATTCGGCACTTCGCATACAACCCTTTGCTTTTTCTGACCCGCCTCAAGATGCAGTTCAAATTCAGATGTTGAAAGCGGTACTGTTTTGTCTTTCTTGCTCTCGAATATTTTCAGCCGGATCTTATATTGTCCCGGATCGTTTATATGCGTAGTAAGATTAAAAGAGACCAGGTTATCTTCCACAACACTTATCACTCCAATTCGAGATCGCAAGCGGTTTCTTTCGACCGTTTCAAGCCACACACTGCGTACTGCTCCTGCATATGTTTGATACCATATGCCTCCACGTTTGTAAACATGAGATTCCTGTTTTCCTCTTGGCACATCTGCATCCATGCTGTCTGCAATTCGCACCGTAAGTCGGTTTACCGGTCGCAGGATCCTTTCGTCCAGTTCATATGAGAACGAAGTGTATTCTCCATAGTGGATTTCCTGGCCCTCAATTGTTCGCAGAAAGATACCATTCAACCAAACCTGTGTTTCATAACCACATGCACCGAATGTCAATTGAATGATAGAGTTTGGTAAAGGTTGCTCATTCTCGGGTAAAGAGAACTCCCTTTCGTACCAGGCCACAATCTTATCAGTGATCTCAGGGACCTCGAGTTTCGCTTGTAACATATGAGCTGTCACTGTTCCGGGCCAGTCAGCAGTTTGCACATAATCATGACCCAGGTGCCACCCTTCGCTTAAGCCTTTGTCGTCAGAGTCAAGTGCAAATTTCCACTCTCCGTCAAGAAGTATAAAAGAATTTGGACGAAATACCGCACGCGGAAGATTGCCTGATTCCATTACTTCCACTCCTTCTTCCCTGCTGTTCGAAAAACCGAAATTCGAGTGTTGTGTTTCCATAATGTCGTAGAAGATTTTTTCCAGATGACCTGGTGATTGCATTTGTAAAACACGACTATGCAATTTCAACGCCCTGTATGGCGTGATAAGTTGAAGGCGATGATATCGATGAAAATAAAAAAAGGAGCTACCGAAGTAACTCCTTTTTCTGTCGGGGCGGCAAGATTCGAACTTGCGACCTCCTGGTCCCAAACCAGGCGCGATAACCGGGCTACGCTACGCCCCGAACTGCTTTCGCGGGGTGCAAATGTAGGGGATAGAACACTTTTAAACAAAATTTCTTCATGAAAGACAAAAAATCAGCTTCACAATTTTTGAATGCAGTAATGACTCGCTCACTTAGTGACGTTCATCGGTGGCAAAATCTTGTGTGGTGTTTTGAACTCGAAGCCGAGTAATTGTGCAACAGTTGCTGCAAATTGTCCCTGAAAAATCTGACCACTGTTTCGCAGTTCACCATTCGCTGGTATCGAAGGGCCTATTGCTGCCAGCCATATCTCACCCGAACCGGGAGTGCCGCTGCCATGGTGCTGCCATTCGCCTCCGTGGGCACTTCCCCGCCCATGATCAGTAGTCACCAGCAAGGTAGTTTTGTTGGCGTAACCGGGAGTCGACTGGATAAAATTCCATATCGCTCCTATCCATGCATCGGCTTGATGGGCAGCATCCATATAATAGTCGTACTTACCAGAATGTGCAAATTCATCGGTATCGCCCAATGCGAAATACATGATACGGGGCTTCCTCGCCTTCATGTACTCCATGCCCATGTGATAAGTAAACACATCGAGCCTTTCCCATCCATGAAAAAGATCGGGCGATTGGTGTTGCAGTTCATTGAGAAATTTCATCCTGGGAGAAACAGTGGCATCAGCGTTTTTGAAACCGTCATTCACATACAAACCACTGCGCTTCTGATTCAAGATATACGAGAATCGATCCCATGAACCGAATACAGCGATCTTTCCTTTGAAAGCGGGCTGACTATTCAAAAACTCAAGCACATTCACATTTGGATTTTGTACTGTATCATTCGAATTGATGAGCGAATCGGGATAACCTGTCAGAAGTTCGCTATACCCGGGATAAGAGAACCAGTATTGATTTGCATTATCCATTTTACTACCGAGAGCTCTGTTTCCTATCAGCAATCCTTTTGATACGAGTTCAGACCAAAGGAAGGGCATCAGCTTCTTTCTCCTTTCGTCGGATGTATGTGCCCAATATTTCTCCCTCACCTGTCGATGACTGTAAGATGCCGTTGTGTCAAATGTGAGCGTACTATCAGCTCCGGAAAATACTTCCTGCCATCGCATTCCGTCCAGTGTAACGATAACAACGTTGTGCGTCTTTGTTTGAGCGTTTGATGTGTATAGCTGGAGAAGAAGTGTAAGTAGCAGAAATATTTGTTTCATCTCTTGAGTGTTTGATAAATATAATGCAAACGCGACCGATCCAAAAAAACAAAACCCGCACAATGTGCGGGCTTTATCTTATAGTTCAGCGGTGAGGGAGGGATTCGAACCCTCGGTACAGTTTAACCCGTACGACGGTTTAGCAAACCGTTCCTTTCGGCCACTCAGGCACCTCACCCTGTTTTTCAGGACGGCAAAAATAAGCGGAAATCTTCAATTACCAAATTTGAAGCGGCTTTTTAAAAAAGAAAAGCCTCCCATATGGAGGCCAATAATATAGATGCAAACCAAAGCCTATTACATCGCAGCCAATTGTACCTTTTGCTGCAGCTCAACTACACTTTCACGAAAAGTGCTATCTGTATCCATTAGATCCTTAACCGTCTGACAGGAATGTATCACCGTTGTATGATCCCTGCCACCAAAATGTTCACCAATTGTCTTTAATGAATTTTTCGTGAACGCCTTGGCCAGGTACATAGTGATCTGCCTAGCCTGCACGATCTCACGTTTACGGGTCTTTTGTAACAGCTTATCGTAAGGCACATCAAAGAATTCACAAACCATCTTTTGAATGGTTTCTATAGTAATCTCTTTACTGCTTGTTTTCACAAAATTTCTCAATACACGTTTTGCCAGGTCAAGATCAATCTCCCGCTTATTCAGCGAAGATTGTGCCAACAGTGATATCAAAGCACCCTCCAATTCACGCACATTACTGTTGATATTGTAGGCAAGGTATTTAACTACTTCGCGAGGCATTTCAAGTCCGTCATTCTTCATTTTCCGCTCAAGAATATCGATCCTCGTATCATAGTCGGGAGTTTGAAGATCGGTACTAAGACCCCAGCGGAAACGACTTAACAGTCTCTCCTGCACTCCTTCCAGGTCTTTGGGAGATTTATCAGATGTAAGTATCAACTGCTTGCCACTCTGATGAAGATGATTGAAGATGGCAAAGAATGCGTCCTGCGATTTCTCTGCACGATTGAAAAACTGAACGTCATCGATCACTAAAATATCCACCATCTGGTAGAAGTGAATAAAGTCGTTGATGGCGTTATTGCGACTATGATCCTGGAACTGGTTGATAAATTTTTCAGAGCTTACATACAATACCACCTTATTGGGATGCATACGCTTTGTTTCATTACCTATTGCCTGGCCAAGATGTGTTTTGCCCAAACCGACACCACCATATAATACCAGGGGATTAAATGATGAAGCACCCGGCTTCTCCGCTACCGTTCTTCCTGCGCGACGAGCAACACGATTACAATCACCTTCAATAAAGTTGTCAAAAGTATAAATGGGATTGAGCTGAGAGTCGATCTGCATCTTCTTCAAACCTGGAATCACAAATGGATTCTTTACAGGATTGTTGATGATGAGAGGAAAGTCCATTTCATTATTTGAAAACGTCTTGTAACCATGAGCAGGAACATCCATTGTCAAAGGTTTATTCTGGTGATTGCCACTGTCAACCATGATCCGATATTCAAGCCGGGCATCTTTACCAAGAATTCGACGTAAAGTTTTTGCCAGGAGGTTTACATAGTGTTCTTCGAGATATTCAAAAAAGAACTGACTGGGTACCTGTATAACTAAAATGCTTTCTTTTAATTCAACGGGCTTTATCGGTTCGAACCATGTCTTATAATGCTGCCACTCAACTATATCTTTGATTACTTCCAGACAATTGCTCCATACTTTATCGGCTGACTTACCCATTTTTTCCTATCACTATTTATGTTGAGTTAAGTTTGTTGTTTAACAGAATCACCTGGCATCACTTAATCAAAAAAAGCACATCAGATAAAAAAATTCTCCACAAATAATTAACGCAGGGGGACGAATATCAAAAGTTTTTTTGGAAAAAAAAATTTTTTAATTCACTTGCATTTACACCATCAATTACAACCTGGCACTCTGCTAATAACTCTTTATTGAACACTATACCTTGATGGCCTGAAACTCGCACCCAGCCTGCATTTTAATGTTCCTCAAAAAAATGAAAACGTTCCACGGAAACGCTTAAGATATTTAAGATTTTCGATGTAGTTACTTCAATATACTTCCTGTCAACGAGCCTTATGGAAGATACAAATATTTTGAACTAACAAATAGCTGAAGATGCAATTACGATAAATATTGATGAAGGTTATGCATATATTATTAAAACTACATCTCTTGTAAAGATTTACCCTTACAATTCATGCGGTGGTTCTTTACCCGGGCGCTAAATATTTTGAAAACAAGCTAATTTTGACAATACTTCTTAAGCAAAATTTTAGGATAGAAACCTAACACATGCAAAAACAACTCACTATCAAGTTACTGCCTGCAGAGGCAACTAATGACATCATCATTAAGGATCTGATTGCAAAAAGCGAAAGCGTATCTTCTGCTGAGATCACCGGCTTTCGAATTCTGAAAAGATCCATCGATGCAAGAAGCAGGCAACCATACATATTACTTACGCTACTTGTATATTTCAATGAGCCATTCACACCTCATAAGGCACAGACTTATACATTTCCTGACGTTCACAGGAGTAACAAACGAGCGATCATTATAGGCGCCGGGCCTGCCGGACTATTCGCAGCATTGAAACTTATCGAATCCGGTATTCGCCCAATAATTTTGGAGCGCGGAAAAGATGTTCGATCACGACGGCGGGATCTTGCCCGGTTAAATCGCGAAGGGGTTCTCAATCCTGAAAGCAATTATTGTTTTGGCGAAGGAGGAGCTGGTACATACAGTGATGGAAAGCTTTATACGCGAAGCAACAAACGCGGGAGTATCGATCGCATTCTTAATTTGTTTGTGCAATTTGGCGCAGAGGAAAAAATACTTTACGAAGCACATCCTCATATTGGTACAAATAAACTTCCGCACATCATCACTTCTATTCGCCAGCAAATAGTCAATAGCGGAGGCCTGTTTTTATTCGATAAAAGAGTCACACAATTGATCGTTATCAATGACCAGGTAAGCGGCGTTGTGACAAGTGATGATGATCAATTTGACGGCCATGCAGTGATACTTGCGACAGGTCATTCAGCGCGTGATATCTTTCAGATGTTGCACCAGCAAAAAATATACATAGAAGCAAAGCCATTTGCACTGGGCGTTCGCGTTGAGCATCCTCAGTCGCTTATAGACACAATTCAGTATCACTGTGCTTCGCGAGGTGAATACCTTCCACCTGCATCCTATAGCCTTGTTCATCAGCATGATGGCCGCGGTGTATTTTCATTTTGCATGTGTCCGGGCGGAATCATCGCACCTGCAAGTACTGCAGCGGGAGAGCTGGTGGTGAATGGATGGTCCCCATCGAAACGCGACAATCCATTTGCCAATAGTGGAATGGTGGTATCCGTTGAACAAAAAGATTATAGATCTGCGAACGACACAGATCCACTTGCCGCAATGAAGTTTCAATCTTCTGTAGAGCAAAAAGCTTTCGTTGCGGGTGGTGGTAAGTATGTAGCCCCGGCACAGCGACTCGTTGATTTTGTAGAGAGAAAGTCATCTTCAACACTTCCTGACTGCTCTTATCTCCCTGGGATAAGTTCCGTTCTTCTTCATGAAGTGTTGCCTGGATTCATATATGATGGTTTAGCAGCAGGGTTTCGCGAATTTGGCCGACGCATGCGCGGCTACTACAGTAACGAAGCGGTGGTTGTTGCAACCGAGTCACGTACTTCATCGCCTGTTCGTATTCCGCGCGATGCTGCAACCCTGGAGCACCCGCAGATAAAAGGCCTTTATCCCTGCGGCGAAGGTGCTGGTTATGCAGGAGGAATCGTTAGTGCAGCAATGGATGGCGAGAAAGTGGCCGCTGCCATTAGTCATAAACTGGACAGCATAAAATAATTATTGTATAATTTGGTTTCTTTATTACTGATCCCTACCATCAACAAGATCAATAAACATGAACATCCTCGAAGTAAACAATCTAAAAAAGTACTACGCAACGCAAAAAGCAGTTGACGACGTCAGCTTTTCACTGCAGGCAGGCAGCATCTTTGGATTGCTGGGCCCCAATGGTGCGGGTAAGACGACGTTGATACGAATGATCACCGGAATTTTTTACCCTGATGAAGGACAGGTGCTTCTCAATGGCAAGCCCTTCGATCCTTTGAATGATGTATCACTTATCGGGTACATGCCCGAGGAGCGCGGACTTTATAAAAAGATGAAAATCGGTGAGCAGGCAGTTTATCTTGCTCAATTGAAAGGACTTTCCAAACAGGAAGCCGTTGAAAGGGTAAAAAACTGGTTTGTAAAGTTTGAGATGCAAAGCTGGTGGAATAAAAAAGTAGAAGATCTTAGTAAGGGAATGGGACAGAAACTCCAGTTTGTAACTACTGTCTTACACGAGCCGAAACTGATCATTCTTGATGAACCTTTTAGTGGACTGGACCCAGTTAATTCAAACCTTATCAAGGAAGAGATCTATCAGCTTGCACGAAGGGGCGCATCCATCATTTTCAGTACACACAGGATGGAACAGGTAGAAGAAATTTGCGATCATATTATCCTGATGAATAATGGAAGAAAAATTCTCGATGGTACAGTAAGGCAGGTTAAGCAGGAATACAAAGAAAACCTATACACGCTTAGCTTCGAAGGTGCCGAACCCATTGAAACTCCAACTCCCGCTTTCGATGTTATTAAAGCCGACAAACACCAGCACATTGTTCGGATAAGCGAAGGCTACAGAACTAATGACGTTCTCGAGCACTACCTTCAGCAAAGCACCGTCATCACTGGTTTCCACGAGATGCTGCCTTCGCTGAACGACATCTTCATTAAGCTGGTAGAAGGCACTCCATTAACACGCCAGTTTCAGAAAGTAACAGCCTAAACTTTATTAACTGCTTAAACAACTTTCCATGAACAAAACATGGTTGATCATAAAGAGAGAATATTTATCAAGAGTTCGAAATAAGACATTTTTAATTTCTACATTCCTTACACCACTGTTATTTGTTGGTGTTATCGCAGCAGTTGTGCTCATCACTGTGAAAAATACCAAACAGGAGGTTGTTGCCGTAGTAGACGATGCGGGAATTTTCACCCAGGAAGTGGACAGCAATCGCGCCATCCGGTTTGTAAAAGATGCAACAGTTGATACAGCTAATTTTGATAAGAAGGGTTATACGGCGATACTGTATTCACCACACACAGGACCAAATCAAACTGCTAACTGGAAGGTATTCTCTAATAAGAATTTTGGGATCGTAGCCAGTGAGCAAGTTGATCGAAAGATCAGTGATCTCTATGAAAGCGATCTGTTGAAGCGATATGGTGTTGATGTAGTAAAGGTTGATTCAATAAGAAAGGCTGCAAGCGCAGTAACAACCGAAACGGCCATACTGGCAGAAGGTGCCCAATTGAAAAAAGGAAACTCTGGTGTAGCATATGGGGTGGGTTATGCTTCTGGCTTCATTATTTATATCACGTTGTTGATATATGGAACAATGGTGTTAAGAGGTGTGATGGAAGAAAAGACAAATCGTATCGCGGAAGTTGTGATCTCATCGGTAAAACCTTTTCAATTGATGATGGGTAAGATCCTGGGTATTGGGGCAGTTGGACTTACTCAATTCTTTCTATGGATCATCCTGATTGCACTTTTTTCAACGACACTTGGTTTATTCCTGCCAGGAGATATGGCATCACAGATGGCCGGAGCGCAACAGCAAATGCCCGGTTCAAACCCTCAAACCAGTGAAGCCATCAACATGATGGTGATGGCGAAAAGTGAATTGTCGTCGGTCAACTGGCCGCTGATCATCTTCTGTTTTGTTTTCTATTTCCTCTTTGGCTACCTCTTTTACGCAGCGCTGTTTGCAGCTGTTGGCAGTACAGTAAATGAAGATCCGCAGGATGCACAAAGTCTTATGTTTCCGATCACCATGCCTATCATTTTAGCAATAATCATCATGATGAATGCGATCATAAATCCAGAAGGCTCTCTTGCCGTTTGGAGCAGCATGATACCGTTCTTTTCCCCGATTGTGATGATGGCGCGTGTGCCATTTGGCGTGCCCGGTACAGTGCCCTGGTGGGAACTTGCCACAAGCATGGCTATACTGGTTGCCGGTTTCCTTGGCACAACCTGGCTCAGCGCAAAGATCTACAGAACCGGCATTCTTATGTACGGTAAAAAAGCAACATGGAAAGAAATGTGGAAATGGGCGGTGGTGAGGAAGTGACAAAGTAATCGGTAGTTGGTAATCGGTAATCGGCGACAACCTGATTACCGATCACCGACTACTGACTACCAACTAATCCGCCGCTTGTAACATTTCTATCCCTTCGCGCGTTTGATTTACGAATTCAATCGTACATTTATACGAATACATTCGTAAACCATTCAAAATTCTTTTATGAAAGGAAAACATTTTGCCCTCGCCGCTTCCATGGCTTTAGCCATCGGAGCAACAACATTGGTGTCATGGGTTGGCAATCCTGATACGGCGCTACCTCACTTTGATCTGCTTCGCGATACGGTTCCTGCAAGCAAAAATTTGCGCGACTTCGACAAGGAGTTGAAGCAACTTGACGTCGCCGAAGAAGAACTTAGAAAATTCCAGCACCAGGATCTCGAAAAAATGCTTTCAGAAGCCAGGGAGCAGATTGAGAATATCGACTTTGAAAAAATACGACTGCAGGCCCTTGAACAAATGAAGCAGGCTGAAGTGCATATGAAACAGGTTGACATTGCTAAAATCCAACGTGACGTTGAAGAGTCACTTAATAAGATTGATTTTGATTCCCTGGAAAAGGAGTTGTTGGAAAATCATGAAAATCTTTCGGACAAAGAAAAAAGGGAATTAAAAAAAGAATTGGAAGAAGCCAAAAAAGAAATAGCTCGCGCGAGGGAACAAATGAAGAAAGAATTGGAAGACGCGAAGAAGGAAATGAAAACATCGACGGCAGAGCAACGCAAGCAGATAGAAAAAGAACTGGAAGAAGCGCGTAAAGATATCGAGCGATCCAGGGAAGATCTGAAGAACCAGCGGGTAGATATACGCAAAGAAATGGAAGAAGCGCACAAGGGGCTGCAGCAGGCTCGCACAGAGATAAAAGGGTACCAGCAAATGGTCTACGAAATGGAATCAGAAGGTTTACTGGACACGAAAACAGATTATACGATAGAGTTTAAATCAGACAGGATAAAAGTGAACGGGAAAGCATTAAGCGATTCGCAAAACTCCAAATACAGCAAGTACTTCAAAGATGACAACATAGAGATTACGAAGAAAAACGGGAACATCAATATCAGAAATGAAAACTGATGAAGACTATAAGTATCTAATCGAAAACAGGGCCATGGATATGGCCCTGTTTGTTTATCGCAACTGGTCTAAACTTTACAATTATCTGAATCCATCCATCATTCGTTGAAGAGGGTGGAATATTTCGTCTTCCTGTGATTCAGCAACATCTTCAAGGTTGAAATTAATGATCATCCCTTCTTTCAAAACCACGCCTTCCCGACGGTAGGTCTTATAACCCTTCTTTTCCAATACTATAGTTACCTTACTTGAACCATTCAATTTTGGGATTTTGAAATTACCCGCAGCATCAGTGGTGACTTCGTGGCGATTGCCCTGGGTCTTAATGAAAATTGTAACACCCTTAACCGGCTTCTTTGTAACTGCATCTGATACACTGCCCTGAACAACTGGTGGAGCAGATTTTCCATCTTTGCCAGTATTTGCTACGGCAATATGAGCGAGGGCTACAAAACCCAGGATCATCAAAAGGTTACGTGAGTGCATATGGGGCGATTTACTTGCTGAGGTTGAGAACTTTTTCATACATCAAAACTCTTTGACACACTACTCTTCCAATATGATGCATGAACGATCAAATGTAAATGAAATTACTTAGACATTAAAAAAAACTATCATTTACTTATCATGATTCTCCAAGGTCAATTTCGGTATTGTCTCCAATGTTCAAACTGCGACTTTCTCCCTTTACATCGGTATCGCTGCCAATGAGTGAATTGGTAAGCACAATGTCAAAGAGGTCCGCAAAAGATCCAATGATAGATTCCTTTATGATTGAATAGTTGATATTTGTTTTTTCTCCAATGGTCACATTGGGGCCAATTATCGAATTGCGTATGTCGCAGCCTGGAGCAATGCTTACGGGCGGAACAATGATGGTATTTTCAAAACTATGCTCGTCTGAAATCGTACCACCGAACTTTTTTAGCAGAGTGGCATTAGACTCCAGCAACGTTTCCTTCTTCCCACAGTCGAACCAGTTCTGTACTTTGAATGAGCGGAATTTTTCTCCATGCCGAATCATGCATTCGATCGCATCGGTTATGCTAAACTCACCCCTGCTCCTTACATGATTGCGAACATTGTCTTCCAGACATTGAAACAGTTGTTGTGACTCGCGGATTTTATAAACACCAACAAGGGCCATATTCGATTTGGGTATTTGCGGCTTCTCAACAACCCTGGAAATGAATCCATCTTCACCGATCTCAGCAACTCCGAAGTCGCGCGGATCATCCACGCGTTTGATGCCAATAACAGAGTGTTCAGAATTGATGACCTCTGAAATGTTGTATTCACATATGGTATCGCCCAACACAATAAATACTTCGTCATCAGCAATGAGGTGGCGCGTCAATAAGATCGCATGTCCGATCCCCTGTCGCTCATTTTGATTTACAAAATGCGCCTGGAGATCAGGATATTTTTCATGAATATAGTCGCGGATCTTATCACCCAGATATCCCACGATGAATATAAACTCATTTATGCCCGCATCGCGCAGCTGATCAACTATAATACTTAAGATTGTTTTCCCTGCTAAGGGAATGAGAGCCTTGGGTTGTGTATATGTATGAGGGCGCAACTTTGTACCTGCACCAGCCACGGGAATAATTGCTTTCATCTTGTTGTGTTTGACACGAATGGGTACTATCGTCTGTAGGACCGTTTGCGAAATTAAGTCAGTACGAAGAAAATTCACTGGCAAACACTGAAAGTAGGCAATTTTGCTTAATTATTAATTCAGCAAAAAATAGCAGGTTCTAACGCTGATGACTATTTTTGCCGCAAAATTCACAATTAATGCAAAGAGATAACCTTGTATTTGAAATCATTCATAAGGAGTTGGAACGTCAGCGCAGGGGAATAGAACTTATCGCTTCTGAAAACTTCACATCTCTGCAGGTAATGCAGGCCATGGGCAGTGTAATGACGAACAAATATGCAGAAGGTTATCCGGGCAGACGATACTATGGTGGTTGTGAAATCGTTGATCAAACAGAACAACTGGCTATCGATCGTATCAAAGAAGTTTTCAATTGCGAATATGCAAACGTTCAACCACACTCAGGTGCGCAGGCCAATGCAGCAGTGATGCTTGCCATACTGCAGCCCGGAGATAAGATTCTCGGTCTGGATCTTTCTATGGGGGGCCATCTAACCCACGGTTCTGCCGTGAACTTCTCTGGAAAACTATATCATCCCACATTCTATGGTGTAAAGAGAGAAGATGGTCGTGTTGACTATGAAATGCTCGAACAAAAAGCACGCGAAGAGAAACCAAAACTGATCATATGTGGAGCTTCAGCGTATAGTCGCGATTGGGATTATGCGCGCATCCGCAAAGTAGCTGACGAAATCGGCGCATTTGTAATGTGTGACATGGCACATCCGGCTGGACTTATTGCAAAAGGGCTGCTTAACTCTCCATTTGAACATTGTCATTTTGTTACTTCCACAACACATAAAACATTGCGTGGTCCTCGTGGCGGTGTTATCCTCATGCATAAGGATTTCGAAAACAATCTGGGTTTGAAAGATACAAAGGGTAACGTCCGTATGATGAGTAATCTCATTGACATGGCTGTATTTCCTGGTACTCAGGGTGGTCCATTGGAGCATGTGATAGCCGCAAAGGCCGTAGCGTTTGGCGAACTGCAGTCAGAAGAATTTACAGTTTACGCGAAACAGATAGTTTCCAACGCACAGGCAATGGCACAATCTTTCCTTCAACGTGGTTATGATATCGTATCTGCCGGCACCGACAATCACCTGTTGCTGATCGACCTCCGTAACAAAAATATCA
Source organism: Bacteroidota bacterium (assembly GCA_023437225.1). Lineage (GTDB taxonomy): Bacteria > Bacteroidota > Bacteroidia > Chitinophagales > Chitinophagaceae > Flavitalea. The sequence goes on from JAEZGS010000025.1 coordinate 14,624, forward strand.
GCGGCAAGAAAGCAGAGCAGGTGCTGGGTAAAGCAGATATCACTTTGAATAAGAATATGGTACCTTTTGATGATAAATCAGCGTTTGTCACCAGTGGCATTCGTGTTGGAGTACCTGCTATCACTACTCGTGGAATGCGCGAAGAGCATATGGAAGCAGTAGTAAACATGATCGATCGAGCATTAATGAATGCCGATGCGGAAGCGGAACTGGAGAAGATCGCTAAAGAAGTTAACGCGTTTATGGAACAGTTTCCATTGTATCCGGAATTAGGATAAACATCCATAACAATATTATACATTAACCTAACTTTTGCTCATGATACAAAGAATACAATCGCTGTACCTGCTGATCGTTGCCATAGCAGCGTTCGCAACTTACACACTCACACTTTATGTTGGAAAACTTGCTGACGGTACAGAGAGACGTTTCCTGTTAGCGGATGATTTCATTATGGTGATAGCTATTATCTTACTCGGTATTCTGGCGATCGCATGCATTTTCTTATTCAAAAATCGCAATCTTCAATTCAAGCTGTCAGTGATTGGCGTCATAGCTTCACTGGCGTTCTTATTTCTCGAATATTTTAAAGTGGAGCAGTTCAAAAAAGATCTGAATGTTCTATCGGGACAATACCAGATCGGTGCGATAGTACCACTTCTAATGGTTGTATTCTTTTTCCTTGCCGCGCGTAATATTTATAAAGATGAAAAACTGGTAAAGAGCCTGAACAGACTGCGGTAAGAAGAAATGGAAAATGGAAAATGGGAAATGGGAAATGGGCAGCTTACTTTCCTAATTCATATTCATAACTCTTGATATAACGGCCATCCTGCAGCTTATTGCGGATGGTCTTTATTTTTATATCGAACTTCCCATTGGTGAATACCACATGTTCTTCGGAACCTAACTGGACCTTATGCTTTGTTGTGAACTGATTTTTCAGCAGGTAGGCATTCAGCTTTACGAATTCATCTTTATTGTAAGTTCTGTATCGGATCATGCGACCAGCATATTTATCCGAACTGGCCTCAATGAGTGTAAAAGATCTTACCCATGAAGGACCGTCATCTGATCTTTCGAGATGCGTATAATAATGCAACACTGCTCCGGTGTCTTGTTCCTTCTCAAGTAACAGGTAACCTTTTTGCTTAAGCAGCGTATCAATTTCAAACTGTTCCGCATTGAGCATTTGAATCAATTGTGGCACATCAAGCACCTGCGCCCTGGCCACACAAAGCATGAACAATCCAACGAAGAACAAAAAGAATGATTTCAATGATTTAAGTTGATCGAGTTTGCATAAATATTCCCAATTCCGAATTGTGTATTCCGCATTCCGTCAAAGGTATTTCCCCGTATGGCTGGCATCTACTTTTTTTAGTCCCGATGGAACACCAGCATATACAAGGTTTCCCCCGGCATCTCCTGCTTCGGGTCCCAGGTCAATGATCCAGTCTGCGGTTTTCAGTACATCCGTATTGTGTTCGATCACTAAGATAGAGTGTCCCTGTTCTATCAAAGCGTTAAAAGATGTGAGAAGCTTTTTTATATCGTGGAAATGAAGTCCCGTTGTCGGTTCATCAAAGATGAACAATATATGCCCTTGTCCTTTTCCCTTACCGAGGAAGGAAGCGAGTTTTACTCTTTGCGCTTCACCACCCGAAAGTGTGTCTGACGATTGTCCAAGTTTAACATAGCCAAGCCCCACACTGCTGAGTGGTTCTATTCTTTTGACAATGTCCTTTTCATCCCTGAAAAATTCGATCGCTTCATCAACACTCATCTCCAGCACATCATGAATGCTTTTCTCACGATATCGAACTTCAAGGACTTCCTCTTTGAATTTCTTTCCGCCGCATACTTCGCAGGTGAGATGCACATCCGCAAGGAATTGCATTTCTACCACCTGTTCCCCCTCACCTTTACAGGCATCGCAGCGACCTCCGTCAACGTTGAATGAAAAATGCTTTGCCTGGAAGCCGCGCATCTTGCTTAATGGCTGCTGAGAATACAAATCGCGTATTTCATCATATGCTTTGATGTAAGTAACCGGGTTACTACGCGATGACTTCCCTATCGGGTTTTGATCAACAAGTTCTATTTGAGAGATGTAATCCACATCACCCGTAATTGCTTTGTGCAGTCCAACTTTTTCCGATGCTTCTCCCTTCAGGCGTTGAAGTGCGGGATACAGGATCTGTTTCACAAGCGTTGTCTTACCACTACCACTAACTCCCGATACCACACACAACACATTGAGAGGGAATTCAACATCGATGCCCTTTAAATTATGCTGACGTGCACCCTGTACTATTACTGACCTGTTCCATTTGCGCAATTGCCTGGGAACTTCAATGCTGAGTTCACCTTTCAGGTATTTTCCTGTCAGGCTTTTTGGATGCGATATTATGGCGTCATAATTCCCTTCTGCAACTACTTCGCCTCCAAGATAGGAAGCCAGTGGCCCCATATCTATTATGTGATCAGCCTCCCGCATCATCATTTCGTCATGCTCTACCACAACTACCGTATTGCCGAGATCACGCAGCTCTTTCAATACGCGTATGAGGCGGCTTGTATCGCGCGAATGCAGGCCGATTGATGGCTCATCGAGTATATAAAGTGAGTTGGTCAGGTTGCTTCCGAGCGATCGCGTAAGCTGGATACGCTGGCTTTCCCCACCGCTTAATGTATTGGCAAGCCGATTGAGGGTAAGATATCCAAGTCCAACATCATCCAATGTTTTCAACCGGTGGGTTATCTCTAAGAGCATTCGACGAGCCACCTGTTGTTCGTATTCTGATAATTTCAAACCATCAAACCATTGGATCAATTCACGAACCGGTATCTCGCAGATCTCTCCTATGTGTTTATCATTGATCCTGATATATAGCGCTTCTTTTTTTAGTCGGTACCCGTGGCATTCGGGACATATTGTTCGTCCCCTGTACCTTGAAAGCAGTACGCGATATTGAATCTTATAAAGGTTCTGTTCAACTTCTTTGAAAAAAGCGTCTATTCCATCTACTGAACTATTGCCTTCCCACAAGAGCTTGTATTGGGCCTTACTAAGGTCCATTATCGGCTTATGCACTGGAAACCCAAACTGGCTTGCAGTTCTAATGAAATAGTCTTTCCACTTTCCAAGTTTCTCACCTTTCCACGGCGCCACGGCACCTTCATACACACTTAGCGTCTTATCGGGAATCACCAGTTCTTCATCGATTCCCAATACCTGGCTGAATCCTTCGCACATAGGGCATGCACCTACAGGATTGTTGAAGGAAAACAGATTGGGTACAGGTTCTTCAAATGTGATTCCATCAAGTTCAAAGCGATTTGAAAAACTTCGCCAATGTTCATTATTGATGAGAAGATAAACTTCGCCTTCACCCTCATACATCGCAGTACCTACTGAGTCTGCAAGCCGATGCAGGTCATCTTCTTCAAATTGCTTTACAACAAGTCTGTCAATTAATACATAACTGCTGTCATCCGGTCTGAATGCCTGACCAGCAACCGGGGCTTTCTCTTCGAGAAGGTCTTCAATTCGATATACTTCGCTGGCATGCATTACCCGTGAAAACCCTTTTTGCAACAGGATATTCAGTTCTTCGCTCGGATTGCGGTTGGCATGCTGCCGAAATTTTACCAGCAGCAACACCCTGTCCCCTTCGTTGAGGGCAGTGATCGCGTCAACAACATCGCTTACATCGTCTTTCTTTACTTCCTTCCCTGAAACCGGCGAGATGGTCTTACCCACGCGCGCATAAAGCAGTCGCAGGTAATCATAGATCTCCGTCATGCTCCCAACTGTAGATCGGGGAGTCCTGGTCACGACCTTTTGTTCAATTGCGATGGCAGGACAAAGTCCTTTGATATAATCCACATCGGGCTTTGCCATGCGCGACATGAACTGGCGAACATACGCACTCAGACTTTCCGCATAGCGCCGCTGACCTTCTGCAAACAGCGTATCGATGGTAAGGGAGGATTTGCCCGAACCAGATACACCTGTTACAACTACCAGTTTGTTTCTTGGTATTGAAACAGAAACATTCTTCAAATTGTGTATTCGTGCGCCTTTGATGTAGATCCCCGACTCCATTCTTACACCGCTCGCATGAGACTTTTCAACTGTTGCTGGTTTGCGTGGCATGCGCAAATTTATTGGTTTAACCCCTTATTGGTGAATGGAAATATTTAGCGGCGATGCGGGGTAACGAAAAAAAATCCGGAAAATTTTGTTTTCTGAAAATTGTATCTATCTTTAGTAGGTAATTTGTACTTTCATTCTGAAAACAAACACTTAATCTATCGACGAAACACTTCTACACAGAAAAACCGACCGACGCTTTTAAAATCCATTTTTTTAATAATATCCTATAACCTACAAATCGTAGAAGTTTATGAATTCACTACGTTTAAAGACTGACAATGAACTCATCCAGGACTTCCAGGATGGAGATGTGAATGCATTGGAAACCCTTGTACTTCGCCACAAAGACAAAATGTTCACGTCCATCGTATTCATGGTAAAGGACAAATACCTTGCCGAGGATATCTTCCAGGACGTATTGATCAAGGTGATCGATACTATCCGTAGCGGAAGATATACTGAAGAAGGAAAATTCCTCCCATGGGCGATGCGTATCGCACACAATCTATGTGTCGACCATTTCCGTAAAGTAAAACGCACCCCCTCTATCAAAACAAGTGATGACAGGGACATTTTTGAAGTGCTGAATTTTACTGAAGAAGGCGCCGATGTGAAAATGATGAAGCGTCAAAGCCATGAGCGTGTACGCCTTATGCTGGACCTGCTTCCGGAAGATCAACGTGAAGTGATCATCTTACGCCATTATGCAGATCTTAGTTTCAAAGAGATCGCGGCATTGACTGACTGCAGCATCAACACTGCTCTTGGAAGAATGCGCTATGGCCTGATCAACCTTCGCAAAATGATGGTTCAAAAAAAGATAGCGCTGTAACTAATTTTACCCGACGATTTTTTGAATAAATAGACGAATCCGAATAACTGTTTTAGAACCGACTACTGAAATGATTAAGCCCCTTTGTCCGAGGGGCTTTTCTTATTATGTGACAGGTATATTCCTATTTTTTCTTCGAACACTCCAACCATTCCCTGAACTCATCAGCGTCAGGAGTATATCCTATTGGATTTGAAAGAAGTTTCTCATCGGGGCTGACAACTGCATACAATGGCTGTGATACACTTGTAAAATTGATACTTTGAAAAGTCGCAAACTTATCACCAATCGTCTTTACTTCTTTTTTGGAGCCATCATCGAAGCTTTGAATAAATTGCTGATCGCGCGGTAAAAGTTTCCTGTCGTCAACATACAGCGAGACGAGGATATAGTCCTTTTCAATGATCTCCTTCACCTCAGGAACTGTCCACACATTCTCTTCCATTTTGCGACAATTCACACAAGCCCATCCGGTGAAATCGATAAGCAATGGCTTTCCTTCTTTTTTAGCAAGTGCCAATGCGGCTTCATAATCGTTGACCACGTTAGCTTCTACGCCTCTGAACGCATCTTCCCCATAAATCGAATACGTCAATGGCGGTGGAAATCCGCTGATCAGTGAACGATTCGCATACGGTGTTTTAGTAACACCGGGTAACAGGTAGATGGTGAATAGTGCAACGATCACTCCAAAGCCCAATCTCAATTTGGTAAGTTTCGGCTTCCCTTCATGAGGGAAGCGCAGTATCCCAAAAAGATACAGAGTCAGCAAAAGCCCAATAAGGATCCAGATACCAAAAAATATCTCACGGGGTAATATTCCCCAGTGTTCAACCAGGTCTGCATTAGAGAGAAACTTCACTGCAAGAGCAAGTTCAATAAATCCTAAGACGATCTTCACCGTGGTAAGCCACCCACCAGAACGAGGCAGAGATTTCAATAAGCTCGGGAACAAGGCGAATACAGTGAATGGTAAAGCCAGGGCAAGCCCAAACCCGGCCATCCCCATAGTAAGTTGAATAGCACCGCCATTTGTGGATAATGAACCTGCAAGTAGTGAACCCAAAATAGGGCCAGTGCAGGAAAAGGACACAAGAGCAAGTGTTAGCGCCATGAAGAAGATACCTATCGCACCACCAACCCCTGAACGTTCATCAACTTTGTTTGCTATGCTGCTCGGTAATGTTATTTCAAACAACCCAAAGAAGCTTAGTGCAAACACTACGAAAATCACGAAGAAAATGAGGTTGAGCCAAACGTTTGTAGATATATTATTTAGTATTTCCGGATTGCTAGAATCCAGGAAATGAAAGGGGATACTTAAGATGACATAAATAAGAAGTATAAAAAAACCATAGAGGCTTGCATTGAAAATACCTTTTTGTCGACTCCCTGTCTTCTTAGTGAAGAATGACACGGTAAGCGGGATCATCGGGAACACACAAGGTGTTAGTAACGCAACTAGTCCACCCAGGAATCCAAGTAAGAATATGCTCCATATGCCGTTTGAGGATCCGTCAACCGCCTGTCCACCGCAATTGGACACAGGTTCTTTTAAGTTTATGGAAGCCCGCTTCAGTCCAGTATTTGCTGCAGAGACTTCAGAGAGAGTGGCACTTTGAGAGGTGATGTTTCCTGACGCGTCAATAACGAATCTGAAAGGTTCATCATACGGCCCTACAACTTCTTCTCCTTTTAAAGCCATATAGCTGATGCTTCCTGCAATGTCGTTTGAGGAAGCGGCAACAATCACATCCAGATTCAAGACATTGTTGTAGTATTTGATGGCAATGTTATCAAACAAAGGTTCATTCTCGGTAATCAGTTTACCCTGTTCGCGGACTTCGATCAATTTTGCATTTGATGTAGTATCAAGGATGACACGCAGATTTGGTTCATCGTCCGCTGCCTTGCTTGAAAAAAGTTTCCAATCGCCATTCACAGTAGCAACGAAACGCAAAATGTAGCTGCCATCACTCTGCTTACTCGCAGATTCCTGTTTCCATTTTACGGGGGATGTTACAGTGTCCTGTGCAAAAGCGTTAATAAAGAAGCATGCAAGAAAAGATAGGAGTACAATTTTTCTGATCATCTTGTTAGGTTATTGGCTCATCCTCCGATGGCAACACTGAAGTCAACGGTTGCAGGAGGCAAACATTCTTTTTCATTACAAACCATAAATTCCACCTTTCCTGCCAGGTTACTTTTTGCACTCCCTCTTACTTTTACAACCTGTACGAACTCCACAGACTTCTCATAGTATTTCACTTCGCTATCGAAAGCTTCTTCAAACACTTTTTTCGGCTTGCCAATCTCCTTCACCTTTCCATCAAGCTGCAAAAGCGGATTGCGATTGAATACGAAACTTGTTGAAACCGGACCGTCACCACCATCCTGCGCATACATATGGTAGTCGCCCCTGATATTGGCAACCATACGTACTTCGTAAGTTTTATCTGCGATCTTTTTGGAAGAAAAAGTCCAGTTAACCTGTTTGTTAGACTGGGCAAATGTTGCGGTACTGAATAAAAGTGCCAGAACGGCAATGAAGGCATGTTTCATACTAGGATGTTCTGATTTGAGGCACCAAAATTCGAACATTATCTCCAAACGACAGTCCGGGGATATCCTAAGGTTAAATTAAATGTCCGATTATGATACCAACTCTTCGGCTGCCTGAAATAACAGGGAACGTAAGATGATCCGGCCGTCAGTGTTTCCGAGCGCTTCAGATGTTGCGCGCTCAGGGTGCGGCATCATTCCAAACACATTCCTTTCTTTATTACAAATTCCGGCAATGTTGCGGGATGCGCCATTGCAATTTGCAGATGCCGTAATCTCTCCCTTTTCATTACAATAGCGGTAGATGACCTGGTTATTCGCCTCAAGATCATCAAGAACGCTGTCTTCAGCGAAATATCGTCCCTCTCCATGAGCAATCGGGATCTTAAGTGGCCTGTCGGACCCCTCACCGATCAGGTGTACGTTCTTGCAAATGAACTGCTGGTTAGAATTGCGAAGCAATACACCGGGAAGAAGTTTTGATTCACAAAGAATTTGAAACCCGTTGCACACTCCAAGGACTTTTCCGCCTTTATTGGCAAAATCGATGACACTTTGCATCATTGGACTAAACCGTGCAATCGCACCGCAGCGGAGATAGTCTCCATAAGAAAAACCACCCGGCAATACGATACAGTCATCCGTAGTGAACATGCTAATGTCTTTATCCTTGTGCCACAGCATGATGACTTCCTGGTTCAGGTCGTGCTTCAGCGCGTGTTCCATGTCGTGGTCACAATTTGAGCCCGGAAAAACAACAACTCCAAATTTCATGTGATGATGTTAAGAAGTGCAAAGATAACGATTCCGTTTTAAGGCTATTGCAATGTCCCTATCTGTGGGAAGTAGTTTAGGAAAATCGCATAGGCAAATATTATCCAGTGCAGGATCACTGCAAAGCGGGATTTCTCTGCGTAGTAGTAAGCTGCGGCGTGAAATGCCGACAGGGGCACCAGGCAGCATATCCAGTTTACGTATTTATCGCCGCCGCTAACAAGTATGAGAAGCACACAAAGTATCAGGAAATTCAGGAGTATGCTCCATGACTTGCGAATTTGTATCAACATCTTATTGAGGTTATCCTGCACATAGTAGCCGCCCATTATAAAAGGGATCACCAGCAGCGCAATGCTTGCCGTAATAAATAGGGAATTCGGGATTGGCGGCATGTCAAAGTTGATGTCCGGCAACACGCGCGACCACAAAAAATCATCGCTCAGAAATAATATCACAGCCAGAAAATAGAACGGCGTTGTTACACCCAGAAAGCCAATGAGCCACTCCCTCACTCTGAACGGGCGCATTATAAAAAGCGCAAAGGGGATCAATAAAATAAATATTGCAGCAGGCTTGAAGAACAACATTGTAATTCCCAGCATTAATCCAATATTGAACACTCCAACGTTAGGGCTGGAAGAATTGTAGAGATTGGTTATGCGATAAAAGATCCAAATAAGCAGGGTGTTAATGAGCAACGGTGCCGAGAACTGGTTCCACTCGGCAAATAGTGAACTCAAAAGGATGTAACTCATCGCAGGCAGGAAATTCGGACGCGCAAACATTCGCTGCGTGTTGATGATGCGATTGAACAGACTTGCCTGTATAAGGAGTAGAAAGAATGCAAGCACCGAATAGATCAGATCGGGAATATTCAAAGGCCGAAGAAAGTCCAGCAATAGATTATACAGGTAACTGTCTTCGGCCTGCCTCAATGGTGGTAGAGGATATAATAACGACGAAAACTTAAGGGCTAACGCATAGAAAAATAAGATGAGCGTGTTTGCCGGATTTTTTTGTCTAAAGATTCCTATCACTCCCTGTTTTTTTTAAAAATCAATTTTCGCAAATGTCAGATAATTGCGGTATTGACAGGGAACTATTATTGAACGTGCACCTATTTGTCGTCCATATCGGGGCATGAATTCAAAGCCCTTGTCAAGATTCTTTAACGTAGGATAACGTGTAATCTTGCCATCAGGTCCGATACTTTGATCAGAAAGTAAAAGGGATCTTCTTTCATATTGATTAAAAAGGAAATGAAGTTCGCTACCTGTAACCATCAGCTGGTATGATATAAGCGCATCTGACTCGTCGTCATACTGGCTTTTCGGGATAACGTTGCTCCATTCAATCTGGCCGTCCTTATCGAAGGAAAGGATCATGATATTGTCTGAATGATAACGCGTGCCCTGTCCGGAATTATAGCGATTGAACGGGGAATACCATGGAGAATAGAACGGCGAATAATAATAATTCAGTGGCGATCTCCAGGGATTGTTCCAGTACATATAATCCCAGCGATTGAAGGCAGAACCTCGGGTAGATGTGTATTGAGATTCACTCACCATCAGATACCCACCATCCTTTCTCAAAATGATATTCTGTATAAAGTAGTCATTAAATGCAAGCTTCACATTTGCATCCGGACCCTTGGCCTGGCGGCGAAGATCGTCACTGAAAGAGGCGAGCATTTGCTTTACGATCGCATCCTTTTCAATATCAAATATCACCGAATACAGGCCTTCAATATTTCCCCGGCGTTGTTTATAATAAAAGGCTGAGAAGAAATAACGTTTGTTGTTATTATCAACCTTCAGTTTCACTTCGTCGAGGATGCGCTCGGTGCCGGATAACTGGCGGATCATAAAAGAATCGGTTCCGGGTTGTAGCGAGATCATTTGAAGATTTGTAACGTTCTCACCCCCATTCTTCCGAACAAATTTCCCGAACACCAGTCCTCCATCGTTGTCAAGAAGGAAGTCGGTGAAGAAATCGTTGCGTTCTTCCATCGGCAGCGTCATCTCATCTTTATCTACCATTTTGAGGTCAGCCCCAAATAGTTTCGCTGTAAATAAAAACTGCTTTGGATTACGGCTATTGATCTTCAGGATCATGATCTTTTGCTTGTCGTCCGAAACAATCGTTGTGTAAATTTTGTTGTTGGCCGACCAATTGATCCTGGTTGTGTCCAGTACAACCGGATCTGATACTCTTTTACCATCTCCATCGATCTTCACAGCTGTACAGTAAACAATATCTTTTTTCTGGTGCTGGTAGATCATCCAGGCATAATCGGGATACGCAACAAAATCGACATTGATCCACCGGTCATCCAGGAAATTCATCCCCACTCTCTTGATCAGCTTCATTTCGTTGTCATAAACACATATATCGTTGTTGCTACGGTTGTTCTTGAAGATGAGAATGTTTCCACCTACTTTGCCTATTATTTCAAAATTGGTTCTCCTCGTATCATCTCTTTCCGGTTCCGTGTAGGAAATGCGCTGAGCTGTAACGGTGGCAGCCATTCCTACCAGCAGAACGATCAAACCAATGGACTTAATAAATCGCATATTGGATGTTCCTTTTCTTTTTTATTAATGTTGAAAATTAAGCATTGTGCTTACGCTCCCCAAACTAATTGCTGAATTTTAAAGTTTTCTTGGAAGAGACGCAAAAAGGCGAACCCGGGTTGGTTTTGACGATGCCAAGAAATTCGGCCACATATCATTTTTTTACGTATAACTTTGCCGGGTCGGAAACAGCATAGTTTGGAATTATATAAATTACTGTGGGCAAACAACTGAATAGAGTATCCGTTGCCGGAATATTAGTAGCCTTAGGAATCATCTACGGTGATATTGGAACTTCTCCCCTATACGTATTCAATGCCATAACAAGTGGAAAATATATTGACAGTGAGCTGATCATAGGAAGCCTTTCCTGTATCATCTGGACACTCACCCTTCAGACAACGGTAAAATATGTTTTGCTGGTTCTCCGGGCCGACAACCGTGGAGAAGGAGGCATCTTTTCTTTGTTTACTCTTGTCCGAAGACAGCGTAAATGGCTTGTCATCCCCGCTATGATCGGTGGCTGCTGCCTTTTAGCCGATGGCATGATAACACCCGTCATCTCGGTAACATCCGCTATCGAAGGTTTGAAAATCATTCCGTTCATTGGCCGAATCGAATCCATGACGGTTGTATATATAGTGATCGGCATACTGTTCGTCATCTTTTTCGTACAGCAATTTGGCACCGGAAATATCGGTCGGTTGTTTGGACCCATAATGACAATCTGGTTTCTGATGCTTGCAATCATGGGACTTTCGCATTTATCAGACGACTGGGCAATTCTCAAAGCCTTCAATCCATATTATGCAGCGGATTTCCTGGCTACTTACCCAAGTGCATTCTGGGTGCTCGGTGCAGTTTTCCTCTGTACAACCGGTGCCGAGGCTTTATACTCTGATCTGGGTCACTGTGGCAGGGGCAATATCCGCTATTCATGGATATTCGTAAAGGCTTGTCTGATCTTCAACTACCTCGGGCAGGGAGCTTATCTTACCTCGCATTATGAAGGCCAGGTGATCACGCGGGAAATGATCAGTAAGGGATTCAATCCATTTTTCATGATCATGCCGGAATGGTTCCTTGTCATTGGTGTAATGATCGCCACCACAGCTGCAGTTATTGCCAGCCAGGCGGTGATCTCCGGTTCTTTTACCCTGATCAGTGAGGGTATGCGCCTCAACTTGTGGCCAAAGATGAGGATCAATTATCCAACTGAAGAACGCGGTCAATTGTATATACCGGGGATAAACCTGATACTTTTCATTGGTTGTTGTGGTATCGTTCTATACTTTAAAGAGGCTGCTAAAATGGAAGCCGCGTATGGTTTGGTGATCACCATGTCAATGATCGCAACAACCATCATGTTCTCCAATTACCTTGTTTCAAAGCGAGTACACCAGGCATGGATATACTTATTCCTTGTAACATATCTGTCCATTGAGTTATCCTTTCTTTTCGCAAACCTGGAAAAATTCTCACACGGTGGCTATGTAACACTGGTTGTTGGTGGTGCCTTGTTTGCTGTAATGTATATCTGGTATCGTTCGCGTAAGATCAAGAACCGTTACGTTGAATTCGTTCGTCTCGAACATTATATCCCACAGATCCAGGAGTTGAGTAACGACAGGACCGTACCCAAGTATGCAACCCATCTTGTTTATCTAACGAGTGCAAATAATCCAAAAGAGATCGAGCACAAGATCATCTATTCCATATTGAATCGTAAGCCGAAACGCGCGGATATTTACTGGTTCGTGCATGTGGACACGCTTGATGATCCTTATACCGCCGAATACTCTGTAGAACACATCATACCCAATGATATCATTCGAGTGGAATTTCGTTTAGGGTTCCGAATGCAACCAAAGATCAACCTGATGTTCCGGAAGGTTGTGCTTGATTTGGTAGAGAATAAGGAAGTGAACATTACCAGTCGTTATGAAAGTCTTGAAAAGAATAACATCGTTGGCGACTTCCAGTTCATCGTCATGGAAAAATACCTGAGCCAGGATAATGAGTTGCCCATATTTGAAAGGCTCATCATGAAATTTTATTTCTGGATCAAGGAATATGGATTATCCGAGGAGAAAGGTTTTGGGCTTGATCCTTCGACAGTAACGATCGAAAAGTTCCCTTTGATCGTTGCACCCGTGAGATCTTTAAAGCTTACACGAATAGACCAACAATAATTATCTATTGAAAACAAGATCCCGTAAGTTCTTTTGGAGAACCTTCAATATCCTGTTACTGCTATATGCTGGCGGCGGGATTGTCATGTATTATTTCCAGGAAAAGTTTTACTTCAATCCTACAACGCTTCCGGCGTCACATAAGTTCACATTTAAACAACCTTTCAGGGAAGTAAACATCCCTTATAAGAAAGATGCAACTATCAACATTGTACAATTCCTCACTGAAAAGACAAATGAGGCGCAAGGCGATAGCAATACAGTTCTTTCAAATGCAGGTGATGTGATCGCATCTACGGAAATAGACAGCAGTATTCGTGGAACTTCGAAAGGGCTTGTGTTGTATTTCCATGGCAATCGGGATAACATCGAACATTATGCTCCGGCATCAACGATGTTTACGAGGAACGGATATGAGATCTGGATGATGGATTATCCAGGCTTTGGAAAAGGCACGGGCGAAATGACCGAAGATGTATTTTATGAATATGCACTAACAACATATAAACTTGCACGGACGCGGTTCAAACCCTCTGAAATTGTGATCTATGGAAGATCGCTCGGGACGGGCGTCGCAAGCCAGCTCGCGTCTGTTCGTGATTGCAGGGCTCTTATACTGGAAACACCCTTTGCAAGTTTGTATTCACTTATCGGTTACTATGCACCGGCATACCCGGTAAAGCGGATAATAAGAAATCACTTTGATGTTTACGAGCACCTGAAGAAGGTTGCTGCACCCGTAACAATTTTTGCAGGTTCCGAGGATCTTAAGACACCGATAGCAAATAGCAAACGCCTTCGCGAAGTGCTTAAACCCGGAGACCAGTTCATCATTGTTGAAGGGGGACATCACAATGATCTTCCGCAGTTTCCATTGTTCAACGAAAAGCTGGACTCACTTCTCAATTAACCGATTACCGATTACCGACTACCGATTACTTTCAATCACTCCCCCCATATCTCATCTTCGCCATTCAGCCATCGCTTCACAAGCCGTGTTGTTACTGATTTCGGACGCTCGATTGGAAAGCCTAATGCACGATCCCAGATAAGACTCGCCATTACACCCAGAGCGCGACTAATTCCAAACAGTACTGTGTAGAATTCATATTCTACCATGCCGTAATGAACAAGCAGCGCACCACTGTGTGCATCTACATTGGGCCATGGATTCTTGATCTTACCTAATGATTGAAGAATTGGAGGTACCGTATCGTATATGTTCCAAACCGTTTGAACAAGCGGATCATCCGGCATATGTTTCTTACCAAATTCCATCTGTGCGGTAAAGCGCGGATCGGTTTTACGAAGAACGGCATGACCATAGCCTGGTACAACCTTTCCTTCCTGCAGCGTTTTCTGAACGTATTCAGCGATCTGCTCCGGTGTGGGTAGTTCTGATTGAAGATCTTCGCGCATGTCATATATCCATCGGATCACTTCCTGGTTTGCCAGACCGTGTAACGGACCTGCAAGCCCATTCATGCCTGCTGCCAGGCTCAGATATGGATCACTCAATGCAGATCCCACCAGGTGTGTTGTATGTGCTGACACATTACCTCCTTCGTGGTCCGCATGTATTACCATGTAAAGTCGCATCAACTCTTTAAAACTTTCATCCTCATACCCCAGCATATGTGCAAGGTTTCCGGCCCAATCAAGCAGACCGTTCGGTTGGATGTGATCGTTGTTGCGATATTTTCTGCGATATATGTAAGCAGCAATACGGGGAAGACGTGCAATGACATCAAGACAATCATCAAATACAGCGTCCCAGTAGTCTTTTTTGTTCATTCCTTCGGCATAGCGCTTCGAAAAGTTGCTTTCGGTTTGGAGTGCCATGATGCCTGTAACGAACATCGTCATGGGGTGGGCATTCAGAGGGAGTGCATCAATTGCCGAGAAAACATGCGTCGGCACGTGAGAACGCCGCTGCAGTAAGGATGTAACGAGGTTCGCATCGTCCTCTGTAGGCATCTCATCAAGCAACATCAGGTAAAACAAGCCCTCCGGTAATGGTTCGCTACCACCCGGAACCTTTGGAAGTTTCTCCTGCAACTCAGGGATCGAATGACCACGAAAGCGAATGCCCTCCTGGGAATCGAGTAATGAAGTTTCCGAAACCAGACCAGTAATGCCTCTCATACCCTGGTATATCTGGGCAAGTGTTACTTCTCCGATCTTCTTTGTTCCATGTTCCTTCAATAGTTCCTTAATGTCTGCTGCTGCGACGTCGGCCTTTGCTTTAAACCTTTCCTTGATAGTTGCCATGAGTTGTCGATTAAGACTTTTATTCGATGTAAATAAAAGCGCTTAAAGTTATACCAAAGGAAATAAGTACAAAACTTTTTTAACCCGAATTGAGTGCTGTGCAATTACTTAGGAGCCTTTTTATAAAGCCATATTCCAATGAAAAGAAATATGATGTTTGGCATCCATGCAGCAAGAAAGGGATGAAAGTTTCCTTTCGTTGCGAACGTCAGTGAGAACTTGTCCATTATCACAAATACGGCTGCAAGGATTATTCCCAGGGCGAGGTGCATGCCACTGCCGCCACGGGTTTTGCGGGACGCAACCACTGCTCCCATTAAACTTAGAAGTATAACGGAGAAGGGAGTGGCATCGCGCCTGAAGCGTTCAACCTTATAGTCGTTCAACCCTTCAGTACCTCTTGCTTCTTCAAGGCGTATGAATTCTCTCAACTCAGGAGTGGTCATCTTGTCTTTGAAGTATTTATCCGGCCTTATTTGCGAGGGCTTTACATTGAGGTCTATGTGCATCTGGGGAATCACCTTAACGTCTTCGTTCAGGCCATTGATCCTGCGTTCAACAGCGTTGTCAAGCTTCCACGATTTTTTTGCGGTATCCCATTTCAGATTATCGGCGCGAAGATTATAAATCAGCTGCGTGCCTTTAAGTCGCTCCATAAAAAAACCTCCATAGGCGATCTTAGACGAAGTATCGTAATTTCTCAATCCTGCGTACGTGTTAGAGTCCAACCGTATATAGTAGTTACTGCCCTTATTCAGATACTGGCCGATCTCGTATGAGCTTTTACTATCAATGAATTTGGACTTGAAGTTTGCAAGCAGGGTATTGGCCTTTGGAATCAGGTATTGGTTTGCAATCCAGAAGATGGACCCGAAGATCAATGCCCCTATGAAATAAGGGCGAAGCATTCGATTGAATCGTATTCCGCCGGCAAGTATCGCAACGATCTCTGACCGGCCCGCCATTTTAGATGTAAAAAAGATCACCGCGATGAAAACCATCAGCGGGAAGATCATTGAGATGATAAATGGAATGAACCCTGCGTAGTAATTTGTAAGAATGTAATAGGCCGATTGTTCCGATTTCACGAAGTCGTCCATCCTCTCACTGGTATCGATCACTCCCGCTATTACGGAAAAGATCATCACCATGAACACTGTAGTGGTGAGAAACTTTTTTAATATGTACCAGTCGATCTTTTTCAATGTGGCGAAATTAGTTACAAAGGCGGCGATTCCGGTCTTATATAGGAAATTTATCATTTCGGAAAGAAAGCTGTCGCGCTGAAATGCTTCACAGACGTTGCTTCCAACGGGTAACCATCTCATGCTTCCACGAAGTGAAATCGCCTTCAACTATGTGCCTCCTGGCTTCTTTCACAACATGAAGGTAGAATGCAAGGTTGTGAACGCTGGCGATGGTTAATCCAAGTATTTCTTTTGATTTGATCAGGTGCCTGAGGTATGATTTTGAATAATAGTTGCTCATTTCGCAATCGATACCGATATCAATGGGCGAATGATCTGTCTCCCATTTCTTATTATCAATATTTATCACGCCTTCGGACGTGAAAAGCATTGCATTCCTTCCGTTTCGGGTGGGCATTACGCAATCGAACATGTCAACGCCGAGAGCGATGCCTTCAACAATATTCCATGGTGTACCCACACCCATCAGGTACCTGGGCTTGTTGTCGGGCAGATTCTGGCAGCAAAGTGCGGTGAACTCATACATCATCTCTTCCGGTTCTCCTACGCTCAATCCTCCTATCGCATTGCCTGTCGCATTCTTTGATGCGATGTATTCGCAGGATTGTTTTCGCAGATCGGCATAGGTGCCGCCCTGCACAATTGGAAACAGGTTCTGAGTGTAACCGTATCGATCAGGCGTGGAATTAAACCTTTCAAAGCACCGATCAAGCCAGCGATGCGTCAGATGCATGCTTTCCGAAGCATATTTGTAATCGCTTGGATAAGGCGGACATTCGTCAAAGGCCATCATGATGTCTGCTCCTATTATGCGCTGGATATCCATCACATATTCGGGTGTGAACAGATGCTTTGATCCATCGATATGGGATTGAAATGTTACGCCTTCTTCTTTGATCTTCCTTGTTCCAGAGAGTGAAAAGACCTGGTATCCGCCGCTGTCAGTGAGTATCGGCCGATCCCATCCATTGAATTTATGGAGGCCACCGGCTGTATCGAGAACGTCAAGGCCGGGTCGCAAATAAAGGTGATATGTATTGCCCAATATGATCTGAGCCTTCACATCTTTTTTCAGTTGCTGTTGGGTAACCGCTTTTACGCTGCCGGCTGTGCCAACCGGCATGAAGATGGGAGTTTCTATTTCCCCGTGATCCGTAATGATGCGTCCTGCCCTTGCGGAAGAATGCGCATCGGTATTATGTAACTCGAATTGTAATGCTGCCATAAAAGCCTGCAAGATACTGCGGAGGCGTATTTATTCCATATCTATCCACATGCTCACCGAATCAGCTGAAAGCACCTTATTTTCGCGCTCGTGGCAATCTGCCCGACCCCAAAATCGTAGCTGTTTATGGACTTAACGTTAACCGGAATTGATTGGAGGTTGATCGTATTTATTGTTTTTTGCTTACTCACTCTCATCCAACTGTTTTATTACTGGTTCTTTTTTACTCGCCTGGCTCATTTCAAAAAATCTTCCAAAGAAAAATCACAAACGCATCCTGTGAGTATGATCATTTGTGCTCGTGATGAAGCTGGAAATCTTGCAAGAAATTTGCCGGGACTGCTGGTTCAGTCGTATCCCACCACACATGAGATAGTTGTTGTCAATCACAATAGCCAGGATGAAACAAGATACCTTCTTGAAGAGTTCAAAAAGACTTTCAAAGGCTTGCATATTGTGAATCTTGAACAGGAAGCAAAGGGCATTCCCGGTAAAAAATATCCTCTTTCCATGGGCATAAAGGAAGCGAAACACGAAGTGCTTTTGCTCACAGATGCAGACTGCGTACCAGCTTCCGAACACTGGCTTTCATTAATGCAGGACGGTTATGACGAAGGCATTGAAGTGGTATTGGGTTATGGAGCATATTTCAGGAAACCCGGATTGCTCAACAAACTGATCCGCTTCGAAACGTTTTATTCGGCAATGCAATACCTGTCGTTTGCATTGGCGGGCAAGCCGTATATGGGAGTTGGCCGCAATCTTTCCTACAAGAAAGATCTGTTTCTTAAAAACAAAGGTTTCTCTTCTATCAATCATATCCCAGGGGGCGATGACGACCTGTTCATCAACAAGGTAGCACATCGACACAACACGCGCGTGGTGATCGACCATGATGCTTTTACCATGTCACAACCTAAAAGAACTTTTGGTGACTGGTTTCGACAGAAGAACAGGCATTTCAGTACCGCAAAATTTTATAAGGCCGAACACCGGTTCTGGTTGGGATTATTGTCATTTACACACTTTTTCTTCTACCCCTTTTTTGTTGGAAGCCTGCTTCTATTTGACTGGAGGATTGCACTTGGAGTCTTTGCTTTAAGATTCTTTACGCAGGCATATGTGCAATACAAATGCATGAAAAAGCTTAATGAGCAGGATCTCTTTGGATGGTGGTGGTTGTTTGACATCTGGATGTTTATTTATTATTGCATCTTTGCTCCTTCATTATGGAAGAAGCCCAAAAAAAGCTGGAACTGATCACCCAATACTTTGGTGATTTTACTGACAAGCAGTTAGATCAGCTTGCTCGCCTCGAAGAGTTATATCTTGAATGGAATGCGAAGATCAATGTCATATCCAGAAAGGATACTGAGGGTCTTTATGAAAAACATGTCCTGCACTCCCTGAGCATCGCTGCCGTATTTGAATTCAAGCCAGGACAAAAGGTGTTGGATCTGGGAACCGGTGGCGGTTTCCCGGGCGTTCCCCTGTCTATATTTTTTCCGGACACACAGTTCTTACTGGTTGACAGTATTGGTAAGAAGCTAAAAGTGGTGGAAGCAGTGGCCGAAGCGCTCGAACTTCACAATGTCAAAACCCGCCATAGCCGCGTAGAAGAGATACGGGGAGAGAAGTTCGATGCTGTTGTTTCGCGCGCGGTGGCGCCTTTAAAAGATCTTTGGCAATGGGCGAAACCATTGATCCGCAAACATGAAAAACATGCCGATGGCGACTGCAACGGACTGGTATGCCTTAAAGGCGGCGATCTTGCACAGGAAATTTCTGAAAGTGGTTGCCGGCCAAGGATGGTCGAAATCAGTGAACTTTTCCATGAACCCTACTTTAAGGAGAAATTCCTTCTTTACGTCCGGGCCTGAAGAAAATTTTAATGCGTTTCGCCAAAAAATACCCCCTAGTAGGTAGTTGGCGTTAATGGTTACCATCTATCTTTGGGACCTGCTGACACCACAAGTATCATTGCCATTACCTTAACCTAGTTAATACAACCAAATAGCCGCTTTAATAAGCGGCTATTCTTTTTTGTTATACCGATGTAAGCTTTACCAGGGAATATCCAACAGGTTATTTTTACGTTCCACATCAGCCATTCGTCTTGATGGATCTATTTCCACCGCTTTCATCTCACTCAATCTCCTTTTTGTTTCAACAACATAAGTAGGATGTGTCCATTTCCATGGTTCCTGACGAGTGAAGGTTGATTTTGGATCTTCGTTCTCTTTTGCGCCAAACATAAGGTACATCGGGATATATAGCGTTTCGCTGCTGCCATCTTTATATCGCACCTGAAGATCGATCGGCATTGGCATCTTTCCGATTCGCTTCAAGCGGATCTTTGATACGCCACCTTCTTCCCACAAACTATCAATACCATAGTCAATAGTTTTTGTGGAATTCACCCAGTATTCTTTGTACCAGTCGAGATGCATATTTGATTGCTTCTCCGCCACGCGAATAAAATCATCTGCATTGGGGTGTTTGAATTTCCATTGCTTATAGTATTCCAGCATGATGCGGTCCAATGTCTCTTCACCTACTATGTAACCAAGTTGTCCCAGGAAAACTGCACCTTTCGAGTATGCTGCAATGCTATAGCCAACATTTGTATTAAAATGATCGGCATGCGTGGTGAGGGGTTCTTCGAAGCCACTTTTGGCAAGGAAGAAATAGCTGTCGTAATTGTCGGCATGGTATCGCGGTTTCTCATTATCAAGCGAGTCAAGGGAACGAAGCACTGTTGGGTTGTCTGCAAATTTCTTTCGCGTTACTGTATTGCGATAATAGTCCTGAACTTTTGCAGTAGCCCATTCTGTAAATCCTTCGTCCATCCATGCATACAACGATTCATTTGTTCCAAGCACCATCTGATACCAGTTGTGCATCCATTCATGAAACACCGTACCGAGGCCGGGTCCTGCCAGCAGTGTACCCATCGGGTATTCCATTCCACCATCGCCTCCGTGAATAAACGAGTATTGTTTATATGGATATGCACCGAAATTTTTCTCGATGAATGGCAAAACTGTTTCTGCTGCAGTCAATACATCATTCCACTGACCATCAACGAACGCAATGTATCTGTTGACATCATTATTGTAATTCGCTTTTTGTGCATCCCGCATCTTGCTGAATTGTTCGGAAAGCAATACGGTATCGCGGTTGTACAGCACATGTAAGGTCACACCGTTTGATGTGGTTTTAGAAATATGCCGATACTGCGGATCAGCCGCCCACATGAAATCATGAACGTTGGGAGCAACAAAATGCCAGGTTAGTTTCTCGCCCGATGGCCTTGAAACTTTGGCGCCACGCGACTCATAACCGTAACCTATCTGTGCAGGGTTTTGCAGGTATCCTGTACCTCCTAGGACGTACGACTTATCAATGGATATCTTAACGTCATAGTCGCCCCAAACCCCGTAAAATTCACGTGCTATATAAGGATTCGGATGCCAGCCATCCCGATCGTATTCAGCAAGTTTCGGATACCACTGGCTCATACTGTACCGAACGCCGTTTGCTGCATCGCGTCCTGCACGGCGCACCTGCACTGGTACCTGACTCTCGTAAACCATATCAAACGTTGCTTTCGCACCAGGCAAGATTGGCTTGGAAAGAACAACTTCCATGATCGTCTCGTGCATGCGGATCTGCTGGCTTACTCCGCCCATAGTTAATGAAGACACCTTCTGATATCCTATTTCAGTTTCGGAGAGTTTCGATATCCTGTCACGCACCCGGTGATCCCAATCCTGCCGGTTGTTGACGCGATTCTTTCCCAACTCCTGGCTACGGACATCCATCATGCTGTTGGGCTGAAATGCATTCCAATACATGTGATAAAACACGCGATGTAAAGTATCCGGAGAATTGTTTGTGTATTCAAGGCGCTGTTTGCCTTTGATACGATTTGTATTCACATCAACATCAATTTCCATCGTGTACTTTACCTTTTGTTGCCAGCGATTGGATTGAGCCGATGTTAAAAATGATGTTGTAATTAAAAAGAGCAATGGTGCAAGTGCCTTCTTCATGTGTTTGTTTTGATCAGGGTCGAAAATAAAATTTTTAGCAGTAACTAAAGACTGATCTTTTCTTTCAACAAGCGCCCTTTCTCATTAAAGTATAAATTCTTCTTTTTAATATCGCTCTTAATTACCTGGATGCGATAATTCAATACATCGTCAGGCAGTTCAATCTTATGAACTGCGCCCACTTCCCAATCAGCGTATTTCGTTTTTGAATGACTATCTGCGATCACTTCAGGCAGATCGTCAAAGTCGATGAGGATATCAGTACTTTCCCAATTTCCATTATTATCATAATAAGCAGTATGAGAAACTTCGTCTTTGATAAAAGAAGCAGAATAGCCGGTGATGCGGTCTTTCCATTCAACGGAATCGGCATCCGGATACTGCGATTTAAATGCAGATGTAACTGTTGCTGGTATCTTACGTAGCTGTGCGTGGGAAACAAACGTGAAACAGTTTAATAAGAAAATTAGTCCGCTGATCCTGATGATTGATCTCATAATGTAAATGTGCTTATGAAAAATATGCTAATGCGCTAAAGTAATGTATGTTTCAAAGCGCCTTGTTGTTTTAGCGTTTTGAATAACAGTTTTTAGATTCCCTTAGCACATTAGCATATTAACACAGTAGCACACTAGAACATTAAATCTTCGTGTCTTCCCTCAGGAATGTTCCTTCTGGTGTGTAATACAAATATTTTCTCTTCACAACGTTGTCCCTGATGTATAATCTGAATTCTTTTCCTCCATTAGCTTTCTCGATCTCTGCAACTGTCCTTACAGTGAAGTCATTGAACTTTGAAGATTTAAAACTGCTCTTTACAGATTCCGGCAATGCATCGTAAGTGATTGCCTTTTCGGTCTCGAGCCAGTTGCCGTTTTTGTCAAACCTGGCTTCATAGGTTGCATTGTCCTTGATAAACTTTGCCTGGAAAGAGGAGATGCGATCGTCCCATTCAACATTGGTAGCAGCGGGATACTTTTGAGTAAATGCATTGGTAACCGCGCCCGGGATATTGCGGAACTGGGCACTTGCACCAATAAAAAATAAAACAGCAATGAATACGGTGATAACTTGTTTCATACGATAGATTTTTAATCGTGCAGATCAAAAATCCATGCCATTTTTACGAAACACCTTCAACAACAATGACAATCTCTCCTTTAACAGTCTTTGCACTGAAGTGATCAATCACTTCGTCAAACGTACCCCGCACATTTTCTTCAAACATTTTCGAAAGCTCCCGGGAGACCGAGCATTTGCGTTGGGCGCCAAAGTATTGCGACATATCCTTCAAAGTGCGGAGCAGTCGCAAAGGAGATTCATAGAAGATCATTGTCCGTTCTTCCTGCGCAAGCATTTTGAAAAGCGTCTGCCTGCCTTTTTTAAGAGGAAGAAATCCTTCAAATGCAAAACGATTGGTGGGCAACCCGCTGTTGATCAAAGCGGGTATTAAAGCTGTTGGACCGGGTAAACATTCCACACGTATGTCGTTCTTGATACATTCGCGTACCAGCAGGAATGCCGGATCGCTGATGCCCGGAGTACCGGCATCTGAGACCACTGCCATTGTTTTGCCGTTGGCAAGTTGTTGAACCAGGTGTTGCAAAACCTGGTGCTCATTGTGCGTATGGAAAGGCGATAGAGGTTTGGTGATCTGAAAATGATTAAGCAGTCTGCTTGTTGTGCGTGTGTCTTCTGCAAGAATCACATCCACGCTACGCAACACATCAAGTGCACGCAAAGTAATGTCCTGCAAGTTGCCGATCGGAGTTGGTACTACGTAGAGCATGCACTGCGCTTGGTTAAACTATTGCTGTTCTACAGACACTTCAAAATGTTCCATCACCTGGTTGGCAAGAAGTTTCTTTGCGGCTTCCTCGCCAACAGCACGTGCTTCATCAGCAGAGTTTGCATCTACCTGGAGAGTAATGTGTTTGCCAATGCGAACGTCATTAACCGATCTCAGACCAAGGTTTTGTAATCCTCCCATTACTGCCTTTCCTTGCGGATCAAGCAGGTCTTTCAAAGGCATTACGGTAACCTGAACGGAATAATTCATGGAAAGAAAATTTTGTGCAGCAAACCTAAATCAAATTGATCAATTATGCCTGTTTTCTTGATTGCACGATCGATATCAAAACATAAGCAACGAATACAATTGGTACTGCAAGCCAGCCCCAGACAACAGCGGCAATGATTGCTATTGCCACTAACAGGTATTTGCTTATGTTGTCCTTCAACGAATAGTTTTTAAACTTCATGGCAATCAAAGGAAGATCGCTTATCATGAGCCAACTCAGTACAACAACGATCCCATATAATAACCACTTGTTTGTAAGTATCGGTGCGATATTGCCCTGGTTAAACCAAAGTATCAGGGGAAGCGATGCCACAACAAGACCCGCGGCAGGAATGGGAACTCCTCGGAATCCATAATGTTGCGAATTATCTGTGTTGAAGCGTGCAAGCCTGTATGCACCTGCCATAGGAAACAATACTACTGGCAGAAAAGCCAACATCGATGTATCCAATCCGGTTTCTTCCTGTATATAACTTATGCGAAGCAATTGATACAGGATCAAACCCGGTGCAACGCCAAAGCTTACAACGTCGGCAAGTGAATCTAATTCCGCACCAAGCGGAGAGGTCGCTTTCATCCATCTCGCTACGAAGCCGTCAAGAAAATCAATGACCGCTGCGATACCGATACATGCAGAACCCCACCATATTTTTTCAGGAAGCTGTGCGATCCAGTTTCCTTCTTCACTGGTAGTAACGATTGTTTCACCTGGTTGAAGGATCAATATGATAGCAATAAATCCAAATACCAGATTAAGTAGTGTAACGACGTTGGGAATCTGCTTCATGAAGGGGCTTGTTGGGTGATCATTTTTTCATGCGTGCTTCGATGTCTTCGACTGTAATGGGAATATTTTTCATAAGATCAATATTTCCATCAGCAGTGATCCATACATTATTCTCGATGCGGATGCCCATCTGCTCTTCTTCAATATAAATTCCAGGCTCTACCGTAAATACCATTCCTTCCGTTATAGGCTCAGTACGGGTTCCAAGATCATGAACATCGATACCCAGATGATGTGATATACCATGATAGAGATACTTTCGGTAAGCACGGTTTTCTTTGTCTTCATTTCGTACATCCGCTTCGCTCAGCAAACCGATTTGCACAAATAAGCGGGTTGCCTCCTCTCCTACCTTATCAGTATAATCCACGATAGTGATGCCTGGTCTGAGAAGACTTTTCGCATAATTATGAAGATCAAGACAGGCATTGTAAACCTGCTTCTGCCGCTCAGTAAACTTGCCGTTTACAGGAACCGTCCTGGTAAGATCAGCGCAGTAACCTCCATAAAGTGCACCGAAATCCATTAATACCAATTCCCCGTCCTTGCATTCGGCGTTATTAGATACGTAGTGTAGCGTTCTTGCGCGGTCGCCGCTGGCGATGATGCTTCCATAAGCTTCTCCGGTCGCACGCTGCGATAAAAATGAATGCAGGATCTCTGCTTCGATCTCGTATTCCATCACGCCCGGACGAATGAATTTCAACAATCGCTCAAATGCCACCTGCGTAATGTCCATGGCGGTTTGCATCACTTCCACTTCCAGTGCGGTTTTAACGGCACGGAGATCTTTAAGTATCCTGGCGCTTCGCCTATAGTTATGAAGTGGATAGCGTTGTTTCATTTCAGCAATGAACCTGTAATCCCTGACCTGGACCGCACTATTGGATTTGCGATCGTTTTCGTTGGTATTTAAATAGATGGTATCCGCGAGGTGTATCCAGGGTTGAAGCAATGCTTCAAGCGTGTCGAGCCATACAATGGTCTGAATGCCGGATATCTGCCGGGCTTCCTCTGCCCGGAGCCGCTTCCCGTCCCATTTTTCCTTCATTTCATTTGGTCTGACCAGCACCAGCACTTCGCGGAATTTTTTGTCAGGGTTATCCGGAAACAAAATAACCATCGAATCTTCCTGGTCAATACCCGTCAACCAGAAAAGGTCTGAATTCTGCTTGAACCGGTGCAGCGAGTCCCCATTGGAAGGCATTTCATCGTTACTGTTGAAAATGGCAATGGCGTTCGGTTCCATACGACTAACGAAACGTTCGCGGTTCTTCTGAAACAGCTCATTTCTGAGAGGAAGGTATTTCATCGATTGATTTTGAGGGCGAAAGATAAAACAGATTTGAATACGGCAATTTATTTACTAAGAACTCACAACTTTTTTGAACGAACATTCGTTAGTAGAAATATTTTATTAATTTGCATTATGTTGAAGTTTGTCAAAACCAACAGGGTGTTTGGACACCAAAATTGACAATTCTTCAAAATAACCAACATACAAAGAACCAATTTATGTCATTGACCATTTCTTATCCGAGGAAAGAGTTATTGAATGTGGGGCTGTCAAACGAGAATGTTCATTACCAGTTGACAGCAAAGGAACTTGAGCAGGATACTTTAAGGCGCGGCGAGGGAATGCTAAGCAGTACCGGCGCCCTGGTAATTCACACCGGGAAGTTTACAGGAAGGAGCCCTAAGGACAAGTACATTGTGCGTGATGAATCAACGGCAAACACCATTCATTGGAACGATTTCAACATTTCTATCAGTGAAGAAAATTTCGTAAAAGTATATACAAAGATCCTCGAACACCTTAACCGGCAACCTGAGGTATGGGTCCGCGACTGTTATGCCTGCGCGGACCCTCGTTATCGCCTCGGATTACGGGTTATAAATGAGAAGCCTTCCACCAACCTGTTTGCATATAATATGTTCATCCGCCCGGATGAAGAGGAACTGGACGACTTTTTTGCAGACTGGCATTTGTTAAGTGCACCTGATCTTTTATTAGATCCAGTAGAGTACGGAACGAGGCAACAAAATGCCGCGATAATCAGTTTCAAACATCGAATGATCCTCATTGCCGGCACCGGCTACACTGGAGAGACAAAAAAATCTGTTTTTACAGTCCTCAACTATCTGCTGCCGCAAAAGCGGAATGTATTGAGCATGCATTGCTCTGCAAACCTCGGACGCCTCGGCGACACTGCCCTTTTCTTTGGATTAAGTGGCACCGGCAAAACGACATTGAGCGCAGACCCCGCCAGAAAACTCATTGGTGACGACGAACATGGGTGGACCAACGATAACGTTTTTAATTTCGAGGGCGGGTGTTATGCCAAAGTCATTGACCTAACGGAAGAAAAAGAACCGGACATATTCAATGCCATCCGTCCAGGTGCGCTGGTAGAAAACACAACATTTAAGCCGGGTACCATAGAAATAGACTTCGCTTCAAAACAGATCACTGAAAATACACGCGTTTCGTACCCGCTTGAGTTTATCCGAAATTCTTTACATCCCTCTATTGGGAACATTCCCACCAACATATTTTTTCTTACATGCGACGCTTCCGGTGTACTACCTCCGATATCGAGGCTAAGCGCGGAGCAGGCGATGTACCAATTTATAAGTGGATACACAGCAAAAGTTGCGGGAACCGAAACAGGAATTACAGAACCGAAGGCAACGTTCAGCGCGTGTTTCGGTGCGCCTTTTCTTCCACTGCATCCCGGAAGGTATGCAGCCATGCTTGGGGAGAAGTTGAAAACGCATAATGTGAAGGTTTGGCTGGTCAATACCGGTTGGACCGGCGGTTCCTACGGAATCGGCTCACGCATTCGCCTTTCATATACGCGCGCGATGATAAGCGCGGCCCTTGACAGGAAGTTGAACGATGTTGTCTATAAAAAGCACGATGTGTTTGGAATTGAAATGCCGTGTGCATGTCCCGGCGTTCCATCAGAGATACTTGACCCGCGCAACACCTGGCCTGATACTGATGCATATGATAAGGCGGCACAGGAACTTGCCCATAAGTTTGTAAGCAATTTTGAAAAATACAAAGACGGTGTCGGACAGTCGATAATCGACGCAGGTCCGACTATCAACTAAGGTCGCTAGGATTGTTTGCTGCCCCGCTATCGGCGGGGCTTTTTTGTGCCGATGGTTTAACAATTTCCATTGACTGGGGGCGTTTAAATTCGTGCAAAACGACGATTTCAATGTACCTGTTAATACTGACCATTTTATCTCTCAACCTTTTCTATGCGGCACCAGAATCATTGTCGGCGCAGCATGCCACTATACAAGAAGCGCATGTGATCCATTGGAATGATAAGCGCCTCTTAACGTGGGAAGATTTTAACGGTAAGGCTTCACCCAACGATTCTCGGGCGGCACTTACTTACAGCAGCCTTCATGCACAATTTGGATATAATGAACGAGCACTCGAATTCGCGATTACGTGTACGTTTGACAAGAATAAGTCGTGGGGCCGGGTGAAGAACGATTATATCCTGGCACATGAGCAACGGCACTTCGATCTTACCGAAGTGTTTGCAAGAAAATTGAATAAGGAGCTTTCCAGTTATAAGTTCAATAACCGTACTGTTGGGGATGACATCAATGTTATCTACCAGTCTGTTGTCAATGATCTGACTTCCACTCAACAAACTTATGATCGCGAGACCGATCACTCACGCAACATGGAGCAGCAGGGTATTTGGAATAAGAAAATTGACAGCCTGCTGAATAATTTTTCGCAATACAAAAACTATCGCAAGACCATGAGCAGGTGATGATGGTTTATTTTTCTTAAATTGAATGATAAACCTTGTCTTATGGGAAAAGCGACGAGCAGCGTCCAGCCCTTAAGCGACCAGCCATCCATTCGGGAAAAGATCAAAAAACTCCGTAGCCTTAAGCCTGTTGTATCTGATATCATTGACGATAAAGGACATCAATACGTAGACCTTGTAATGGAAGGTGGCGGTACGCTCGGCATTGCACTTTTAGGGTACATCTATACACTCGAAAGCATAGGGATCCGTTTCCTAAGTATTGGAGGCGCCTCAGTTGGATCGATCATGGCACTTCTATTATCGGCTGGTCCAATAGATCAATCGCGCGCCGGCTGGATCGAACAATCGATACGGAATAAAGATTTCTGGGACTTTATTGATGGGGATGATGATGCGCGTAATTTCATTGCGAATGAAATGGGACGGTTCGCAGGCCGGGAAAGATCCGGCAGCAATACAATGGATTCCCTGAGACGAGCCTGGTACTTCATGTTCATCATTGACAACCTTTCAAAGGATAAGAAAGGATTGAATCCGGGAGTACATTTTCATGAATGGTTGACGGAGTTGCTTGGCAAAAGACAGATACATACGATGGCCGACCTTAAAAGGCTTCGCTCCGAACGACCTGATGGATTACGTAACCGTGTTACGGGAATGCCAATTCCCGATGAAGAATTCAATGACCCTTTGTTTGCTGAACTCGGAATCACTGCAGCGGACATCACTACTGAAACAAAAGTGATACTTCCGAGGCACGCTTCGCTGTACTGGCAGGATGTGAATGCAGTAAATCCTGTTGACTTTGTACGCGCATCGATGAGCATACCCATTTTCTTCCAACCATTTGAAGTATCCGGACTACCACAGGACGATGAAACGATCAACAGATGGCGGACAAAGTTCAATTACCAGGGGGCGCTACCAGAAAAAATTGTCTTCGTTGACGGAGGCATCATATCGAATTTCCCGATCGATATATTTCACGATTACTCCAAGCAACCTTCAAGCCCAACTTTGGGTGTAAAGATTGGCTATGACCGTTCGCGCTATAATAACACAACAGGTTTCTTTGATTTTGTAGGTGCCATATTCTGGTCTTCGGCACATTGCCTCGACAATGAATTCATCATGCGCAATCCCGACTTTAATCAACTGGTATCTTACATTGATTACGA
Organism: Bacteroidota bacterium; assembly: GCA_023437225.1. Taxonomy (GTDB): domain Bacteria; phylum Bacteroidota; class Bacteroidia; order Chitinophagales; family Chitinophagaceae; genus Flavitalea. The sequence goes on from JAEZGS010000025.1 coordinate 44,335, forward strand.
CCGAAAGCGATTTAGCTGGCTAAGATTTTCAATTGATGAAGACGACAAAAAAGAGTTGTTCAAAAACGGAGTAGATGCGGCATATACATTTCTTACAAGCTTCAACTGGGAGAAATATAAAGAGTCCCGCAAATGCATACCGTGAGCATTTTTCTCTGCTTATTATCAAAACAAGCCGTACAGTTGTGAATCGATGCGACTAATTATCTCGCCATAGTGTTCTTCATTTTCCGGGAACTGGTTCTTATCGATATCCACAACAAGCAATGGTCCTTCTTTGTAGCCTTCGATCCACTTATTGTAATATTCATTTAATCGCTTGAGATAATCGAGGCGAATGTTCTCTTCGTATTCCCGACCTCTTTTTTGTATCTGGGCAACAAGCGTTGGAACCGATGCCTTCAGGTAAATAAGAAGATCCGGCGGCTGCACCATTGTTTTTAATGTTTCAAAAAAGCGGAAGTAGTTTTCAAAATCCCGTTTGCTCATGAGGCCCATCTCGTGTAGGTTTGGCGCAAATATGTGCGCATCTTCATAGATGGTTCTATCCTGTACAACCGTTTCAGTACCCCGTTGTATGTCGAGCAGTTGGTTGAGTCTGCTGTTCAGAAAATATATCTGCAGGTTGAAGCTCCACCTTGGCATATCGTCATAAAAATCGAAGAGATACGGGTTATGATCCACATCTTCAAACTGCGGGATCCAGCGGTAATGCTTGCTGAGCAACTCAGTCAGGGTTGTTTTTCCTGCACCGATATTGCCTGCAATCGCAATATGTTTCGGTTTTTTTGTCTTTGCCATATAGGAGGAGTTCACGATAGGGTCAATAATATTTCAATCCCATTACTTCTTTCACCAGTTGCATGGTTGAACGTGCACTAGCCCTTGCTTTCTCTGCACCTTCTTCCATCACTCGTTTTAGGTATGAGTGATCGTTACGTATCTGCTCTGCTCGCTCGCGAATTGGTGATATAAATTGCACCATGTCTTCCGCGAGTTGTTTTTTCATATCACCATAACGTATCGTACACTTGTTATAATCTTCATCAAACTTCATGAAGGCGTCTTCTGCACTCACAAGTTTCATAAGCAGGAACAGGTTCTCAATATAATCAGGTTTTACTGAATTATTTTCTGCAGGACCCTGATCTGTTTTGGCTTTCATTACTTTCTTACGGATGAGCGCGTCATCATCGGCAAGGTATAAGGTTGCAAGCTGGTTTTCGCTTTTGCTCATTTTACCCGTACCATCGAGACTCGGAACCTTGATCAGTTCCTGTCCGAAATTGAAAGCATAGGGTTCGGGAAATACTTCACCATAACGATGATTGAACCTGTTGCCAAAGTTCCTTGCCATCTCAAGATGCTGTTCCTGGTCCTTACCCACTGGTACCAATTCGGCCCGATGCAATAGTATATCCGCAGCCATAAGAACCGGATAGGTAATTAAACCCGCGTTCACATTGTCAGGATGTTGCCGCACCTTCTCTTTAAAGGTTACAGTTTTTTCCAATTCACCCATATACGCCAGCATGTTTAGCAGCAGATACAATTCAGCGGTTTCCGGTACATGGCTCTGGCAGTATAATGCAACTTTTTCCGGATCCAGTCCGCATGCGATGTTTTCAGATAGCACCCTGTGCACGTTCTCTTTGAGGTGCTGTGTGTCTGGATGGGTGGTCAGCGAATGTAGATCTGCCACCATAAAAAAACAATTGTATTCTTCCTGCATGCGCACATAATTGCGGATCGCGCCGAAATAATTTCCAAGGTGCAGGAAGCCTGTCGAGCGTATACCACTCATGACCACAGGCTTGTTCTTATTCTGATCCATAAGGCGGCGAAGATAAGGTTTAAAGAGGTTTTTGGGACTGATTTGTTAGGCTAAACTACCATTCAAATAATCAGCTAAGTTTAACTTCATACATATTGTTACATTTGTTCTTATGCAGGTAGATGAAACCCTTATTGATAACCTGGCGCACCTGGCGCGATTGCGTTTCAATGATTCAGAAAAGGTTGCCATTGGCCAGGATCTTCAAAAAATGATCAGCTTCGTCGAAAAGCTGCAAGAGTTAGACACCACCGGCGTTGAGCCTTTGCTTCATATGAGCGACGAGGTCAATAATTACCGCGAAGACATTCCGCAGGGATCCATAAGTCGTGAAACAGGATTGAGCAACGCTCCGGATACGGACGGAACTTATTTCCGGGTACCGCAGGTTATAAAGAAGTAAATTACAAGTCATGCACCCGATCATTCATTTGGATAGTATTGAGAAAAGTTATTTCATGGGAAAACAGGCAATTCCTGTATTGAAAGGAATCACCCTGGATATTCTTAAAAATGAATATGTGGCCCTGATGGGACCTTCAGGTTCGGGGAAAAGTACCCTAATGAATATTCTTGGATGCCTTGACTCACCTACGGCGGGCAGATATATTCTTAACGGTAACGATGTGAGCACAATGCCTGATGATCAACTCGCTGCCATCAGGAATAGAGAAATCGGTTTTGTTTTTCAGCAATTTAATTTGCTTCCCCGGTTATCTGCGCTGGAAAATGTGGCGCTGCCACTGGTTTATGCCGGCATGTCGAGAAAAATAAGAACCGAGCAGGCAATGGAAGTGATTCAAAAAGTAGGTCTTGAAACCCGCAGCCATCACAAACCAAATGAGCTTTCTGGAGGACAATGCCAACGTGTGGCGATTGCGAGAGCATTGGTGAACAATCCTTCATTGATACTTGCCGATGAGCCTACAGGTAATCTTGATTCAAGAACGTCCACTGAGATCATGGAAATCTTCAATGCCATTCATGAAAGCGGCAACACCGTGGTACTTGTAACGCATGAAGAAGACATTGCACATTATGCACATCGCGTTGTTCGATTGAGAGATGGAGTGATCGAATCCGATAAGACCCGCGAGGCAAATGTTTTAGCTCATCAATAAGCAACTATTTGCGAGCCCTCCAGGGTATTTCTGCAGCGTTGACTTTAAGTCCTACATAACGGGCATAAACAAACAGGTAATCACTAAGGCGATTCAGGTACTTGATCACCAGGTCGCTCACAAATTCATTATTTTCCAATAGCTGAACACAATTGCGTTCTGCGCGCCTGCACACACAGCGTACAACATGCGCAGTAGATACGGCAACATGACCACCGGGAATGATAAATGATCTCATTTCAGGCAGTTCGAGATTCATCTGATCAATTGCATTTTCTAATAACACAACATCCTCTTCTTTCAGATCCGGAAGCTTCATGGATGGCTCTTTTTCGGGATCACATGCAAGAGTGGACCCAATTGTAAACAGCCGGTCCTGTATCTCCCTTAATATCTCCACTTCAGAAAGATTGAAACCCGCGGCAAGTGACTGGTCGATCAATAAGCCGATAAATGAGTTGAGCTCGTCAACAGTACCATACGATTCAATTCGCAGGTTTGCTTTCGACACTTTTGTGCCACCAATCAATGACGTCCTGCCTTTATCTCCTGTTTTTGTATAGATCTTGAATGCCATAAGTTAATTGCTTTTGAAATTCAGGGATGTTATTCTACGATTTTGCCATCACGCATATGAAGTATGCGATCGCTCATAGTGGCGAGCTCTTCGTTGTGAGTAACGATGAGAAATGTTTGCCTGAATTGCTTCCGAAGGTTGAAGAACAGCTGATGCAATTCTTTTGCATTTGCGGTATCCAGGTTGCCAGTAGGTTCATCCGCAAAAATGATCTTTGGATCGTTGATCAAGGCCCGGGCAACCGCAACTCTTTGTTGCTCTCCGCCAGAAAGCGCGCCGGGCTTATGATCCAGCCGATGTCCAAGACCGAGTGATTGAAGGAGTGTGACTGCTTTATCAGCAACATCTTTTTTTCTTCGGCCGGCAATCCAACCAGGAATGGAAACATTTTCAACCGCAGTAAACTCCGGAAGAAGATGATGGAACTGAAATACAAATCCTATATGGGAGTTGCGAAATGCAGCTACCTGTTTATCCAACACAAAGTTTATCTTATGTCCGTCAATGGAAAGTTCTCCTTTATCTGGCTTATCAAGTGTGCCAAGGATATGAAGCAATGTGCTCTTACCTGAACCCGAAGGACCTACAATGCTAACAATCTCTCCATTTGCAATGGAAAGATCAACACCCTTCAGTACCTGGAGGTCGCCGTAATATTTCTGAATGCCTTTTGCCTGAACCATTATTTTCAAATTAAAAACGCCCTCTCGGGCGTTTCATCAATATTCGTCTTCGTTGAAGAAGAAGTCATCCTGGCTTGGATAATCGGGCCAGATATCTTCAATGCCTTCGTAGATTTCTCCCTCATCTTCCAGTTCCTGGAGATTTTCTACCACCTCGATTGGTGCACCGCTTCTAATGGCATAATCGATCAACTCGTCCTTTGTTGCAGGCCAGGGGGCGTCTTCAAGATAGGATGCCAGTTCTAGGTTCCAAAACATTTGCTGCTTTTTTAATTGTCCAGGGAAGCTGATTTCTCGTCCGGTGATTCCCAAATTTTCGCAAAAGTAAAATTTGCATTGATATTACCAAACAAAGTTTTGACCGCTGAAAAACGCGCCTGAACTTTCTGCTTCAGTCTACCCTATTACAATCAACCTGCCAGTTCTGCTGGTTGCCGGCAATTTTCCTATTGCTGAGCCTTTTCCATCTCCCCCACCACTGCCTCGCTCACGCCAGTAAACGAGAAACCTCCATCATGGAAGAGGTTTTGCATCGTCACCATTTTGGTAAGGTCACTGAACATCGTAACACAATAATCCGCACATTGGTCGGCCGTAGCATTTCCCAGGGGACTCATTTTCTCTGCGTAACTCATGAAACCGTCGAAACCTTTGACCCCGCTACCTGCCGTAGTCTTTGTGGGTGATTGCGAGATCGAGTTCACACGAACCTTCTTTTTTGTACCATAGTAGTAGCCGAAACTTCGGGTCACACTTTCAAGCAATGCCTTGGCATCAGCCATCTCATTGTAATCAGGAAATACCCTTTGTGCAGCAATGTAAGTAAGCGCTACCACGCTGCCCCACTCATTCAGCGCATCCAGTTCCCATGCTGTACGCAACACACGGTGCAACGACATTGCACTGATGTCGAGTGTTTTCGCATTGAAACCATAGTCCAGCTCTGTATAATGCTTGCCCTTACGAACGTTTAGGCTCATACCGATAGAATGAAGAACAAAATCAATTCCGCCGCCAAAGTGCTTCATTGATTCTTCAAACAATTTCTTCAGATCGTCCATATTCGTTACGTCTGCTCCTATCACAGGTGCATTCACCATCTCAGCAAGTTTGTTTATTTCGCCCATGCGCAATGCAACTGGCGCATTGGTAAGAACAAGCTGCGCGCCTTCCTCATGACAACGCAATGCAGTTTTCCAGGCGATGCTTTTCTCATCAAGCGCTCCGAATATGATCCCTTTTTTCCCTTTAAGAAGGTTATACGACATAGTTATGAAATTTATCTGCTGCTAATGAAGCGGTAAATGTAGAGAATTGTTGGTAATTAGCGGACAAGTCAATTCATCATCTCACGTGCGTTTTCCAGTGCCGCAGCTGTTGGCTTTTCTCCACTGAGCATCCGGGCGATGGTTTTGATACGTTCATCATCATTGAGTATCCGGATACCGGTATGTATTTGTTCACCTTTGATCTCTTTGTATACAAACAGGTGCTGATCTGCTTTTCCTGCGATCTGGGGTTGATGCGTTATCGCAATCAACTGCCTGCTTGTTGCAAGCCCTTTCATGATAATACCTACCTGTCTTGCTGCCTCACCCGAAATGCCGGTATCTATCTCATCAAATATCAATGTGGCGAGATCCACTGATTGTGCAACAAGAGATTTTATGCATAACATCAGGCGGCTCAATTCGCCACCGGAAGCTACCTTTCTAACCGATTCAAAACGATTGCTCCGGTTAGCATCAAAAAGGAATTCAATTGTATCAGCGCCATTTTCGTTCAGGTCAACATGATCTATCTGAACCTTCAACCTTGCATTGGGCATCCCTACCTGGTGAAGAAGTTTGTTTACTTTTTCTTCCAGCGGCTTTTGCTGGCGCGATCGATTGAGAGATAATTGATCCGCAATTTTCCGGCACGCATCGAACGTTGTTGCAATATCTTTTTCCATGCGGGCAATGTCTTCATCGATGTTCATCACCGCTTCTAGTTTCGCTGAAAGCTCCGATTGGATTTGATTGAGTGCTCGCGTAGTGGTAACGCCATGTTTCTTGAACAGTTTATAGCCAAGTGAAATTCGCTCATTTAATTTCTCGATGGCAACAGGATCGTAAGTAACCTGGTCATTTATCCGATCGATCTCACTGGCAATATCATCCAGTTCTATATGCACCGACTGCAATCTTGCTTCAACATCGCTGATGCCGGCATGATAAGAACTGAAACCATGAAGCTGGTTGAGTATGGTCTTGAGTTGTTGGACAACTGGCTGTTCGCCTTCATTAAATTGAAAAGCAATTTTATTCAGTGCGGTCTTTATTGCCTCGCTGTTCGAAAGCAATTTCAAGTCGGATTCTATTTCTTCGATCTCGTTATCCCTGAATGCGGCCTCTTCGAGCTCATCAAAGAGATACTTGTTGAAATCGTATTCTTTGTTGAACTGTTCCTTTTGCAGATGCAAATTTTTTATCTCCGCACGCTTTGCAATCAACTGACGATAGTGGTTGCGATACGAAGTCAGCAAGGATTCATTATTAGCCAGGGCATCGACCACCTCACGCTGAAACCCTGCATCACCGAGTTGCAACGTATCAAACTGCCGGTGCAGATCGACGAGCATGGAGCTTATCTCACGCAATACTTCAAGATTTACAGGCGAATCGTTTATGAATGCGCGCGACTTCCCGCTTACAGCGATCTCGCGCCTGATCACCAGTTCATCGTCTGCATCCAGATCCTGTTCCTGAATGAAAACTTTCACAGCCGGACGCCCGGATATATCAAACAGTCCCTCAACAAAGCATTTCTTGTCGCGCTTCAGCAAAATGGATGAATCTGCCCTGTCGCCCAGTATGAGTGATAATGCGCCCATTAGGATCGACTTACCCGCTCCCGTTTCACCGGTTATGATGTTGAGGCGCGAGGAGAAATCAATATTGATCTCGTCAATGATGGCATAATTGCGGATCTGAAGCCGTTTAAGCATACTGTCTGATTGGCCTTAAAATTCCGACATAACGATGAACCGGAAAAAGTTTTTTACACGCTATTTCTCCACAGATGGTGCAATAATGACGGTGATTTGTCGGTAATGTTTTAATTCGCGCAGCGCATCAGTCCTGCCTTGGCTTTTTGATCCAGCGAATTTTTATAATCATGATCTTTCAAAGAAAGACATTTTCTAAACCAGCCCGCTGCCACTGAGCACCGTCCCTGTCGTTCATAAAGAAACCCTAATTGAAGAGCCGCGCGCGCCGCGAAGTATTCTGTGCGGTTCTCACCCAGATCGATCGCAAGTTTATAATAGCTGATAGCCTGCTCTTCCTTACCTGTATCGTCAAACAACCGGGCTGCCCGATATGCGAACTCCAGTTTTTCTTCAGGAAGAGTAAAGTCGTTGATCGACTTGCCGTGCAAGAGCCCCAGGGCTTCGCGATTATTGCCTCCATCATTCAGCAAGCGGGCTTTGAGCAATAAGGGGTTTGGCCAGCGATCAGTTTTTGCTTCCTTATGAGCCTGCTTATCGGCCTCTGTATCCGTGGTTCCCTTTTGAAGAATCATCTGTCGATATCGCCTGGCCTCAGTTACATTACCGTTGAGATAATAATGCCAGCTTAGTTTTTGCAACGCATCCTTTACGTAATATCGCCCCCGGAACTGCTGAATAAAGCGAACAAAATACGCTCCCGCTTCCGGTTCGAGCTGATATAATTTCGAATATCCCATTTCAAAATCCCATACAGGTGTTTGTAAATACCGGCTGCCTTTTTTTCTGGAGTTAATGATATTTTCAGCATCCTTCGATCTTTGATTATTCAAACTAAGATTTGCTGCCATGTATGCGAACAAATGGTTTTGCCTCAGATCCAGTTGCCGGCTTTGCATGAAATCAAAAACACCTTTCCTATCGTTGAGTACATAATTGCTGAGATAGAGGTAATAGAAGATAGCTTCATCCCGATAAAGATTGTTTAAGGATTGATCAGTATCGATGAAGGTTGACAATCGCTTCATACCCGACTCAATCGTACCGCGTATTCCGAGCAACCCGGATAGCCATCGATATCCTTCTGGAATTGTTCCGGCAGCGGTTTCCATGGCGCCGAGGTACATTTGCGAAGGGCTGAATGCAGGAAATTTTGAAGCATTTTCCTTTGCCTGTAGAAACGAACGGCGAAACGACCATCCCCCATCCCAATGCTTTCCAAACTTGATATACACAAACGCCCATTGCAGATGGACTGCTGAGCGGGTGAATAAATGATAGGGTGAGCTTTCAGGCCCTTTAGCAAGTATTTTCAATCGATCTTCATAGAGGTGTTTTCGCCTGGCAAAAAGATCAGGATCCTCGTTAAAAAATAATTCAAAGAAGTCAATGTAGTTTTCGAGGTAAACAGGAATAAGATTGTTCGGGTTGGCTTTTTTTTCCTCGCTAAGAATGCGGGCCGCATCAGTAAGTCGCAGTTCAATCGCTGCCTGGTACGCATTGCGACAGTTCGCGTTCATCTCGTAGACAAGATCTGCAGAACGCGCAATGTTGCAGAGCGCCAGCACGCCAGATAATATGAGAAGCAACCTTCGCATGAATGACTGCAAGATATCAACATAAACAAAAAAAGGTTGCTCTTCCGAACAACCTTCTATATAAAATACAATTAGATACTACTTCACTTCTATTGTGTCGAAAAGATCGCGGTCAACGAGAATCCTTCCGCAGTTTTCGCAAACGATGATCTTCTTGCGTTGCTTGATCTCGCTTTGGCGTTGTGGCGGGATGGCGTTGTAGCAACCACCACAGGCATCTCTTTCAACAGGAACAACTGCAAGTCCGTTGCGGTAGTTCTTGCGAATGCGATCATAAGAGTTCAGGAGTCTCGACTCTACTTTTTCACGTGCTTCGGAAGAAAGCTTATTGAATTGGTTTTCTTCCTTTTCAGTAGATGCGATGATCTTTTCAAGTTCGCCTTTTTTTGCTGTAAGAATACCCTCTTTGTTTCCGAGGTTCTTTTTAGCCTTATCGAGAACTGCGACTTTTTCAGCGATCTCTTCGTTGGCGTCTTTAATATGTTTTTCAGCGAGCTTCATCTCCAGTTGCTGCATCTCGATCTCCTTGGTGATCGCTTCAAACTCGCGACTGTTCTTTACGTTCTCGCTTTGCTTTTCATATTTTTTTATGAGAGCTTCCGCTTCCTTGATGGCTTCCTTTTTCTGGTTGATAAACTCCTGGATACCGTTGATCTCCTCTTCGATCCTGGTTTGCCTTGCATGCAAACCGGTGATCTCATCTTCCAGGTCGCTCACTTCCATTGGAAGTTCACCCTTCAACACCTGGATTCCGTCGATCTTCGACTCGATCTTTTGCAGTGTAACCAGGGAGGATAACTTCTCCTCTACCGAAAAATCTTTAACGTTGGCCATGGTCTGTGTGTGATTTGTGTTTTACCGAAAAGTAATGCACCGGGTTGGTGATCAGTTTCGATTTAAGGACGGCAAAGGTAGGAAATTTTTCCACCAAAACTTCATTAAGCAGCTCCACAGTAAACTGTTCGCTTTCATAATGCCCTATATCGCAGATCAACATTCGCCCGTCTGCGTCGAAAAACTCGTGATATTTCATGTCTGCCGTGACAAAAACGTCCGCTCCTGCTGCTAATGCATTCTTTATAAGAAAGCTGCCAGCCCCCCCGCAAACTGCCACTTTGGATATGTTCCTTCCCATCAGGGCTGTGTGCCGAACCATATCCAGCCTGAAAGCCTGCGCAATGTTTTCCAGAAATTCTGTTTCAGTTACGGGCGCCGCGAGTGTTCCAACCAAACCGGAGCCCGCCTGGTCCCAGTTGTTGCTTAGGGCAACAATATCATATGCCACTTCCTCGTATGGATGCGACCGAAGCAAAGCGTCGACGATCTGCCGCTCCAGGTACGCCGGAAAAATTATCTCAAACTTTGTTTCCGGCTCTTCATGTCGTTTTCCCTGCTCGCCCACAAATGGATTGCTGCCGGCGCCTGCGCGGAAAGTTCCAACACCTTCCACATTGAAACTGCACTGATCGTAAAGACCGATGCGCCCTCCCCCTGCTTCAAATACCGCTGTCCTTACCGTTTCCAGTTTGGCGGTGGGCACGAAGCTATACAGTTTCTTTAATGTTGCTGCTCTGGCCTGAAGCACCTTACAATTTTGCAGTTGAAGCAGTTGGGCCATTTTCCCGTTCACCCCATGCAAAATGTTGTCGAGGTTCGTATGGATAGCATATATAGCGATATCGTTCTTTATTGCTTTGATGATCGTTCTTTCGACGTAATTATTGCCGTTAATTTTCTTCAGTCCACCAAAAATGATGGGATGATGCGCAACGACGAGATTAGCATTACAGGAAATTGCCTCGTCGATCACTTCTTCTATGGCATCAAGTGAACATAGCACACCAGTACATTCAGTGTCCTTACAACCCGTTAGCAGCCCTGCGTTGTCATAGCTCTCCTGGAGGCAAGGCGGCGCAATCGCTTCGAGAACCTTAATGATTTCAGCAATTTTCATGACATCAAATATAACAATCCAATGATTTGGCAGTAATTTACTTATCCAATCTCGATTGCTTTATGAAAAAACTAATCATCGTTCTAATCGTCCTCATTGCTGCACTATATCATAAGGATGCACAAGCGCAACAGCGTCAATACTACGAACTACGAACATACGTGCTCGCGAACGACACACAACAGTCGCGTGTTGAATCATACCTCGAAAAGTCATTGATTCCTGCTTTAAAGCGTCAGGGCATCCGCAACATCGGCGCCTTTGCACCAATAGCCAATGACACAGCAGCTACGCGTCATCTTTATCTGTTGATACCTTTCGATAACATTCAGTCTATTTTCAATTATGAAAGCCGTTTGTCAAAAGATGAAGCATACATGCAAAATGGTGCCGACTACCTGAAGGCAAAGTTTGACAACATCCCTTACCTGAGGCAGGAAAGAGTTCTTTTGCATGCCTTCAAAGATCACCCCATAATTAAAAAACCAACACTTAAATCTCCAAGGGAAGAACGTGTGTATGAACTGCGGAGTTACGAAGGCCATACTGAATCTATATTTTCAAACAAGGTGAAAATGTTCAACGAGGGTGGCGAGATCAGGATATTTGAAAAGCTCGGATTTAATGCGGTATTCTATGGCGAAGCATTGTATGGACATCGAATGCCGAATCTCATTTACATGACAAGCTTTGAAAACATCGAAGCCAGGAACGCCCAATGGAAACGTTTTGGAGACGATCCGGATTGGAAAAAGCTGTCTTCGATGAGCGAGTATCAAAACAATGTAAGTCTTATCAATAGTTGGCTATTGCGTTCACGTCCTTATTCAGATCTGTAGTGTATTAGAGATTGAATCGCAATGTTCCGCCGAAGGTTTTAGGATCAGCAAGATGTACCGCACCGAAATCATACGCATAATCCACATAGCGTGTATTTGTCAGATTGCGCATCCAAAACAAAAGCTGAAATCTTTTATTCATTATGCCGGCCTTTGCATTCAGGACGTGGTACGGCGACTGACGAATTTGATTTGCAAGATCGAAATATTGTGTGCCGATATACATCCACTCTGCACGGATCGTTGCTTCAAGTGGGCCGTTGTTGCCCCGCATAAGAGCAATAGGTGTTTGATAATCTATCGCGAACATTGACGTGATGTCCGGTGTAAACAACTGACGGTTCCCTTTGAGATCTGTCTCCTGTCCAAATTGCGACAATTTCAATTGCCTGAACTCAGCATGTGTGTAACCAAACGAATAATCTACGTGCAGATATCTTAAAGGGTTGGCAGATATTTCAGCATCGAATCCGTAACTGTCCATCTTGCCTGCGTTGCGTGTAACAGTGATGGCATCAGGAAGTATTAACGTAGGCACCTGTGCATCATTAACGCGTGTCAAAAAAGTTGAGAAATTGATGAAGAGCTTTCGGTTAAAGTAATTTTCTTTTGAACCCAATTCAACAGTTGTACTGTATTCCGGATTGTATTCTTTCAAAGGTGGTTGCGATGGATCCGACCCGAGTTGGCTAATACCACCGGCACGGAATCCGCGTGCAATATTCAGGAAAATGTTTGCATGGTCATTCACGCGATACATGATACCCGCCTTCGGTGAAAACGCATTAAAGTTTGCACTGCCTTTCTCTTCAGGCCAGACGTTGACAGATTCTGATGCTCCATCCGGCAGATATTCACCCAGTACTCTATTCTCCTTTTTTTCATGATCGAATCTTATTCCGAGGGTTGCTTCAAATTTTGGCGTGAGGTTATAAGATGCCTGCCCGAATAAAGCAAGCCCAAGACCCTTTCCGCTATTTGTGTTTATAAGCGTAAAGTTTTTTTCGGGTGATCCAACTATTTCCGCATCTTCACCAAAGTGCACTCCCTGCCTCACTGGATTATCTAAAATAAAGCCATATAAACCGGTAACCCAGTTGAACTTAGTAGGGTTGGCTGAGGGACTGCTGATTCTTATTTCCTGCGTTATAACAGAAACACGGTTGTAATCTTTTCCATAATCATTGATGATACTTATGCCATCGATTGGAGAAAAATCTCCATCAAGCGGTGCATTGTAAATTCGGTAATTTGACTGATACGATGTTTGTGAGTGGATATCAAATCCATCATGCTTTCCGGACACAGAGACAGATGCATTCAGCGTATTATCGATCATGGTTGCTGTAGCATCCTGGTTAATTTTGAAAGGGTTCTCCAATGCCGCTTCCATGCCCTGAATGAGAGTGAATGCACCATCGTTCCTATTGGCAAGGTGCTTAAGATTTATATCGACTGACCATTTTTTTGAAGGCAGGTAGCGGATCCAGTAATTGCCATTGTAATTGTATTGCTTATCGAATGAACCACCACTAAATTCATTGGTGAAATATCCATTCCTGCTATGATATGTTCCTCCAACACCCAGGTACAGCTTATCCTTCATCAACGGTGTCCGCAATGCGGCAGTGAAGCGATTCATTTGATAATTGCCCATGCTTAATTCAGCAAATCCGCTGGTTCTATTGAGTGGCTTCCTTGTAATGATATTTATTACACCACCCATTGCATTTCTTCCATACAAAGTTCCCTGTGGTCCGCGCAACACTTCAATGCGTTCAATATCCGCAAGCTCCGCTATGTATGTATCCAGGCCGAACTGGCTGACTCCATCGATATATGTGGCAATCGCCTGATCGTATGAAGTAGTTGTGATACCGCGAATCCCTGTTACATTCCTGTTGTCGCCGGAATTGGAACTGAAAAGATTTGGAACGATGGCAGTAAGCTGTCGTGTATTCCAAATGCGATACTGCTGTACCTGCTTTGAAGAAAAAGAGCTGACGCTTATCGGTACATTCTTCAATAGCTCCTCTCTTTTTTGTGCGGTCACAATAACTGAATCGAGTTGACGCGCTTCAGATTCCTGTGCATATAAGGATAGCTGAACTAACGATATGCAAACTAGTAAAGCTATTTTTTTTCGCATGGCAATAAATTAGGTTTATTGATCGCCCGCAATATAGTGCGGAATCAAATTGAAAGAACAAAAGTCATAATTCGTTTACTTCGTGCTTCAATCATTAACTATGGCTTCTGCACATTACGATAAATATGTTACCAGGATGCAGCGCATCGCAGACCTGCGGTATGCTTCAGATCTGTTACAATGGGACCAGGAAACTTATTTACCTTCTAAGGGCGCATCGTTTCGTGGACAGCAGATTGCCACTCTATCCGAATTATCGCACGAGATGTTCGTTGAAGAAAGCCTTGGAAACCTGCTTGAGGACCTTATGGCCTCGAATGATCTGAGCTTCGAAGAGAAACGAAATGTTGAGCTTACGCTTGAAGACCACCGACGCGAACGGAAGCTACCTACTTCATTTGTTCGAAAACTAACGGAGACGGTCAACCGAAGTTTTCATAGCTGGATAGAAGCCCGGAAGCAAAATGATTTCAATTTTTTCAAAAACGATTTGCAGGAGTTGGTCGACCTCAAATTGCAGGAAGCGGAATACATCGGGTACGAACAACATCCATACGATGCATTGATAACCGATTATGATCGGGGAGCCTCCGTACAACTTATCGATAAAATATTCAGTGATCTTTCAGGGCCATTGAAACTTGTTCTGGACCGGTGCCTGAATGCAAGCCAGGTAGATGACGCATTTCTGAAGCAACATTTCGACCGCGATGTCCAATGGAAATTCGGTTTGCATCTGCTGCGGGATCTTCATTTTGATTTCGACGCCGGCAGGCAGGACGTTTCTGAGCATCCGTTTACAACAAGCTTCAATGCCCTTGATGTTAGAGTAACTACGCGAATTGATGAGAACGACTTTTCAAACATGACATGGAGTTGCATCCATGAACTAGGGCACGCCTTATATGAGCAGGGGCTTCCCGCTTCAGCATACGGGTTGCCGCTTGGCCAGTCAGCCTCCTTAACCATTCATGAATCCCAATCGCGTTTGTGGGAGAATCACATCGGTCGTAGCAGATCTTTCTGCGAAAAATATCTTCCCTTGTTGAAAAACTATTTTCCCGGACTGTTGGATCAGGTTCATTCAAATGAATTTTACCGCGCGATAAATAAAGTAAGCCCTTCGCTCATCCGCACTGAGGCCGATGAGGTTACTTATCACTTTCATGTGATGATCCGGTATGAGCTTGAAAAAAAGCTACTCGAGCGACAGATCAACTCAAGCGATATTCCGGCGTTTTGGAATGAGCAATACAAGACGCTTCTTGGCGTAGATGTGCCAAATGATAAGGAAGGATGCCTGCAGGATGTTCACTGGAGTCATGGAAGCTTCGGCTACTTCCCCACCTATAGTCTCGGAAGCCTCTATGCCGCGCAATTCTTCGCGCATGCATCCATTGCGATGCGCGATGAGCTTGATACTGCAAGTCTTCTCACCTGGTTAAGGCAAAATATCCATCAAAAGGGTCGGCTTTATTTAAATGAAGAGCTTTGCCAGCAGGCGACAGGCGAAACATTGCAAACGGGTTACTTTATGAATTATCTGGAAAAAAAATATTCCGGAATTTATGCCTAAATGATTTACCAATAAACACGCGGATGTATTGATTATTTGTGCTTGCAATGGATTGCGAAACCATAGCACCCAAAGCTTCCATTCATTCGTACATAATAAATGCGCACATTTTTTGTTATTTTGATGGAGCGTTTTTTTTTGCCTCCGGGCCAATCATCCTTGTCAATCACCAGATATCTCTATTCCACTACTCATGTTGAACCAGGAATTCGTACCTGAATCATCAGGTCATAGATCTGTTACCGATAAACGTTGATGGTTTGACAATCAGAATATATTTAGTGATCCTTTTTTTCATGTTTGTTTCAGCAGTCCGGGCCCAGAATCCGGGTGCTGATTTTACCGTATCGAAACAGGCAGGCTGTTCCCCTCTTACTGTTTCATTTCGGGATTCGTCGAGCGGAGATCCAAAATACTGGAACTGGGATTTCGGGAACGGACAGATCAGCAACGTTCAACACCCGACGGTCACTTATACGCGGCCTGGAACTTACACCGTAACGCTCGTCGTGAGAAACGCGTTTGGTACAGATGGCATCACCAAAGAATCTCTCATAACGGTAGCGGGATCGCCGACGGCAAACTTCGCAGCCGATCGGATCAATGCCTGCATCCCCTCTACGATAAATTTTTCCGATCGAAGCATTGACACAACAGGCACCCTCACTGCATGGGAATGGAGTTTCGGAGACGGGACCACGTCAAGCGAACAGAATCCCTCTCATAGTTACTCACAACCCGGTTTTTATACTGTTTCATTGAAAGTCACCAGCAGCAGCGGTTGCACTTCAACAAGCACACGCGTCCGTTTGATTCGCATTTTCTCAGGTGTGATCGCCGATTTTGTGCCCACCGCACCTGCAACGTGCCGGCCGCCTTTTGATGTCACTTTAATGAATCAAACAAGCGGACCTGGCGTCATGAGTTATACCTGGGACCTTGGCAATGGCGCAACTTCAACTGCGCAAAATCCAGCAGTCACCTATTCTTCCAATGGGACATACAGTGCACGCCTGACAGCAACGAGCGACTTTGGTTGCTCAAACACAGTTGAAAAAAGCTTTCCGATCCAACAGTTCAATACAGATTTTAGCGGACCCGATACAATTTGTATAAACTCATTCGCAAGTTTTACAAACATATCTACCGACAGTGCTCAATTGACGGAATGGAGGCTTGGCGACAGTAGTTATGCAGGTTCCGGCGCAACACGGTTCTTTGCTGCAGCGGGAATTTATCCTATCCGGCTGATACAGTCATTTGGCACATGTAAGGATTCCGTAACCCGGAATCTTGTTGTTGTTAATAAGCCTCAGGTGCAATTTACATCTGACAAAACTGAAGGATGCCGCGCTCCCTTCATCGTCAACTTCACCGACCAGACACCCAATGCAGTTGCGTGGCTATGGGAATTCGGTGACGGCACAAGTTCTACTGATCGCACTCCTCAACACGAGTATACATCACTTGGAACATTCGACGTCAAACTCACAGTTACTGATCGATTCGGCTGCACAGATACCTTGCTGAGAGCTGCATACATTCAGATTGCGGCGCCAACGGTGCAAATCAGAAATGCACCTGCTGGTGGTTGTGCTCCGTTTATTTATTCGCCCACAATTAATCTTGTATCCGTTGAGCCGGTAACAAACTACCTATGGGATTTTGGAGACGGGGGTACTTCATCAGCTGCTGCACCGACGCATACATACGCGGATTCAGGAACATATAATTTGTCACTACGAATTACCACCGCAAGTGGGTGCGAAGCCTTTGTTTCTGTTGCCAATGGCGTGCGTGTAGGTAAACTACCTGTCGCAAATTTCACGGTCGTGCAAACGGATGTTTGCGCATCTACTGCAGTACAGTTTTTAGATAATTCCACTGGAGGAGTCAATGCATGGAACTGGAACTTTGGAGATGGAAGTATTTCAAATTTACAGAACCCCACACATCAATTCAGGGACACAGGCATGATGCAAGTGACATTAACAGCCTTGAACAATGGATGCCCGGCTACATTAACACGATCAAACTCAGTACACATCCAGCCGCCGGTGGCGGACTTTACCGTTGACGTAAGTTGTGTGCAGTCAGGTCTTGTTAACTTCACCAACCGTTCGCTCTTGAATCCCAATCTGCCCGTGAAATACTTCTGGCAATTCGGTGACCCTGACAACAATATCGATTCTGTGAGAAATCCGCAGTTTCGGTTTCCAGGTGTGGGCACTTATAATGTTTCGCTTACTGTAACACAGGACACATGCTCAAATGTCTTCGTGTTTCCTGTCACAGTGACTAGTGAGCGTGCTCAATTCAGTGTCAGCAAATCTTCTGTATGCCTGAATGAAAATGTCACTCTAAGCGCTACCGGCAGTAACTCTTCAAACATTTCTTCGTACAGATGGCGGATTGACCAGGGCAACTGGTTTCCAGGTGGAAGAAGTATTGACACCAGCTTTCAAACAACAGGAGATCGGACGATTTCTCTGATCACTGTTGATATCAACGGTTGTACAGATACACTTGTGCGTGTTGCAGCCTTATCTGTCACCGGACCCACAGCAGGATTCAGTGTAAACCAATTTGAAAACTGCGTTGATGCTCCAGTGACATTTAATGATACCACAAAATCGCCGGTAGCCATAAGGACCTGGCGGTGGGATTTTGGCGATGGAAACAGCGCAGTATTCACGGCTCCCGGTTTTACTCACACATATACCGATACGGGGCTTTTCAAGGTAACACTTACCGTCGAAGATGTAAATGGATGCGTTGATAGTAACTCCGTGATCAACGTAATTCATGTGTCAAAGGCACGTGCAAATTTTGGCAGCGATACTACCGTTGTTTGTCCCGGTATTCCCATTACTCTCAGCGATTCGTCTGCCGGCCCGGAACTGAGATATCAATGGTATTTCGGTGATGGAAGGACGTCAACCGCTCAACAACCCATACACTCTTATTCAGGAGATGATGCTATATATACTGTGTCACTGCGGGTAACCAATGAGTTCGGTTGTTCCGATTCTCTCGCACGCGAAAATTTCATTTCGGTCCGCACACCTAAAGCGTCATTTAATATGCGAGACAGTCTCACCTTATGCCCACCGTTCGAAACTGCCTTTTATAATACAGGAACGGATTTCGAAACTATTTACTGGGATATGGGTGACGGCAGCAATGCTTTGCTGGGAGATACCGTACGCCATTTCTTCAATGCATATGGTACATATAATCCGAAATTAATTCTTGTCGGCTATGGTGGTTGCCGGGATACGGCTACAAAGACAGTGCGTGTAGTTAATCCAAATTCAGTTGTGATGGACTACTCACCTCTTGGTGCATGCAATCGACTTAATGTAGACTTCAATTTGCAACCCCCCGCTGGAACCCGCTTCCTGCTTCAATTTGGAGATGGCAAGACTGATTCCACCCAACGCACTACATTATCACATCTTTATCCGGCGCCGGCGATCTATAACCCGGTGATGGTGATTACTGATCCTACTGGTTGTATTGTAAATGTTGGTGGACGCAATCCTATCCGGGTTATAGGAGCCATACCTTTATTTGGCGTAGACAATACTCAATTCTGCGATTCCGGTACAGTATTCTTCACCAACTATTCGCTTGGTAATGATCCTGTAATAACGCATACCTGGAATTTCGGCGATGGACAAACATCGAATAATCGTGATGAAGTCCACTCCTATTCGCAGCCCGGGATTTATACACCTACATTAACCGTACTTACCCGAAGTGGGTGCACTGATTCTGTTCAGGACACAATTGTGGTTCACAGCACTCCGGCAACAACCATTATTTCAAAGGATACTGTTTGCGTAGGAGAACTTGTATTACTTAACGGACAACTCAACAGTCCGGCGACAAGCCCTGTTGAGTTTTCCTGGAGTTTTGGAGATGGCTCTACGTCGTCAATTAATAATCCCTCTCACAGGTTCGGGGCACCTGGCAACTACACGATTACTCTGAATACTACTGTACCTTTTGGCTGTTCAAGTGTCAGCACAAAGGAAATTGTTGTTGTTCCGGGACCCGAAATCATTTTTGGTGAAGACCCCACGATTGTGTCTGGTCGTTCAACTCCAGTTCCGGTAACATATAATGGCGACATCATCCGATACGAGTGGACACCACCCCGCGATCTTACATGCACCGATTGTCCATTTCCAAATGCCCGTCCACGCTACGATACCAGGTATAGCCTTACAGTAACTGATCGCCGCGGATGTACGTCAACTGCGGAAATCCAGGTTAATGTGGTCTGTAGCGGAAGCAACGTTTTCCTCCCGACCACTTTCTCTCCAAACGGAGATGGATCGAACGACATTTTTTACGTGCGCGGAACCGGTTTGTTTTCGGTAAAGTCATTTAGAGTGTTCAATCGATGGGGTCAAATGGTATTTGAAAAGTTGAACTTTCAACCAAATCAACAAACCCATGGCTGGAACGGCAAACTCAATGGAAAAGATCTATCGTCGGATGTATATGTGTATGCCGTTGAAGTTATGTGCGACAATGGCGAGGTATTTATTGAGAAAGGCAATGTAATGCTATTAAGATAATTCATGAAGCGATCAATCGAACATACCCGTAGTGTATTACTTGTGGCATTGCTGTGGCTTCTGTCTCCTGCGGGAGTGGCTCAGGACATACATCTATCGCAATTCTACGAGGTACCACTGCAACGCAACCCGGCACTTGCAGGAATATTTACGGGCGATTACCGACTTCAGGCGCTGATGCGTTCTCAATGGAACAGTGTAACCAATTCATTCAAGACCGGCATCTTCAGTGGCGAATACAAAATGCCAATTGGCAGATCAGATGATTTTATCACGGGCGGCATGCAAATGTTTGCAGACCAGGCAGGCACTGTTGACCTGCTAAACGCTCAACTGCACGGCACTGTGAATTATCACAAGTCACTTAGCGGCGTGAAACCGATGTACCTGTCCTTTGGTGTCACGGCAGGTATTTTGCGCAAGACTGTAAACCTTTCACGGGTAACTACCGATAACCAATGGATCGGTGGTTTTGACGGTAGTCGGCCAATTGGTGAGGCTGCGCTTGTTCCGCAGTTTATGGCGCTCGACGCGGCGGCAGGTGTCAGTTATAATGCAAATTTTGGCCGAAAAGAAAAGAACATGTTTTTTGTAGGGGTTGCCATGCACCATCTCAATAAACCTCGTAATTCGTTTTATGCGGTGGATAATGTTCCACTACCTGTGAAATCGGTGTTTTCCCTGGGCGTCCGGTGGGGCGTCGATGACTTTGCTTCCTTTGTTTTGCAGGCGGATCACTACAGACAGGGAGCATTTGAGGAGTTTATAGGAGGCGTGTTATACAGTTACAATTTGGATAGGGATCCGGAAAATCCCCTTTACACAATACATATGGGCGCTTTCATCCGGTGGAAGGATGCGATCATTCCGGTTGTGAAACTTCAAAGAAAGCAGATGTCAATTGGCATCAGCTATGACGTGAACATTTCGCCCTTGCGTGCGGCAAGTCGCGGACGCGGGGGTATGGAGTTGTCTATCAGCTATTTAGGTTTCGTCAAGAAAATGAGCTCATCGCAGGAAAAAGTATTGTGTCCGAAGTTTTAAATTGATTAAACCTTTGCCACTTTTTTAGTTCTATACTTTGTAAATTTGCCAAAAGGCAATAACTTGACGCCAATGAAGATTTTTTACCTTCTTTGCTTATTGTTTATTGTGAATACACATGCAAGCAGCCAGGAACGAGCAGTTCCAGGAAGGGAATCTTCTACCCGCATCATCAAGTATTATCCCAACCCGGCTGTGTCGCAAATCAATTTCGACTTTACAAAAGGATACGACAGATCCTATACTTTCCAAATATTTAATTTTCTTGGCAAGAAGGTCTATGAGCTTAGCACGGTCGCTCCAAAAACATCCGTGAATCTATCAAACTTTTATCGCGGTGTCTACATTTTTCAACTGCGTGATAAGAATGGGAAAGTAGTGGAAAGTGGAAAATTCCAGGTAAGCAAATAACAAGACGGAAAGCGGTAGTGCAACGCAGAGCGGGCAACCGTTCTCCATATCGATGTACGTGACACGTGCAAGTCAGACACTCCTACATAACCTGTACGATAAGAAATTTCAGATAGTGAGTATTTTCCCATCCCCAAATGATGGGATGATCTGCAGATTGTGCCTGAAAAGCGACCTGTCTTATCTGCCGTCTTGCATCCTTAGCTGCAAGCTGGATCGTTTCCAAAAACAATTCCGGAGATACCAGGTTTGTGCAGCTTGATGTCACTAAGAATCCACCCGGCCTGATTAGTTTCATGCCACGCAGATTTATTTCTTTATAACCGGTGATTGCCTTTTGAATGTTTTCACGGGTTTTTGTAAATGAAGGCGGATCTAACATTACTACATCATATTTGCGTCCTTCCTTCCCCCATTGTTTTAGAACATCGAAGGCATTCACTGCTTCAAACCGGCATTTTTCATCCACGCCGTTCAATGCTGCATTACGGTTAGCTTGTGTTACGGCATTCTGTGAAATATCGAGTCCAAGTACAGAGCGCGCACCATAATGCGCAGCATGAATTTCAAATGTACCGGTGTAGGTGAAAGCTCCAAGAACTTCAGCACCTTTAACGATGTTCGCAATTGCACGGCGGTTATCCTGCTGATCGAGAAAATACCCGGTCTTCTGTCCATTCTCAAGATCTACATGAAACTTCAAACCGTTCTCATTAATTAAAATGTTTGGATCGAAGTCTCCATAAAGAGGACCCTTAACCTGGCTCATTCCTTCAAGCTCACGCACGGGTACATCATTGCGTTCATAAATTCCTTTGGGATTGAAAATAGATATTAATGCTTTCACAATTGCAGGCTTCCAGGTATCAATGCCCAATGCAAGTGTCTGAATGACGAAGTAATCGTTGAATTTATCAATGATCAACTGTGGGAGCATATCGGCTTCGCCAAACACAAGTCTGCAATTTTCTGTGTAACCTATTTGCTGACGATAATTCCAGCATGCCAGTAATCGACGGTGGAAAAACTCTTCGTTGATCTCTTCGTTTCTGTCGCGCGTAAGTAAGCGAACAAGTATTTGGGAACGGGGATTCATATAACCTCTCCCCAGAAACTTTTTGTCAATTGTGAACACATCGGCAATGCCACCGGGGGTGGTATCACCATCCACCTGGTGTACTTCATTTGCAAAGATCCATGGGTGGCCGTTCAACACTCTATTGCTTATGCGTCGCTTCAGAATAACTTTGGTCATAGGACGCAAAAGTACTGTCTTCAATCAATTATTGGCTGCAGTACGAGTGTCTTCCAACAATTTGATGTTTTTGTTGATATATTCTCCAATCCGGGTTCCCTGCTTATTGCCCTCTTCAATACCTGTCCGGTAGTGAATACCACCGTAGAGGCGACTGATTGAAGCCTCATTTGCTGCATCCATAAATGATTTGAAACTTCTTTTCATCCCTATGTAAGCAAGGTCACTTGTATCTTCAAAGGCGAAATTGTCACCGAATCGTTTTGTGAGTATGGTTGCGGCTGCCATTGAGATAGTGCTATGACCACTGGTATGTTCAGGGAATGGCGGAGTCTGAAGGAAGGGCTGCCAGTTCCGGTCGATCAATTCATTGATCACGGTAATCGGCCTAACAAGCTGGCTCTTATACTTCTCTTCCCAGCAAGCGATGAAGCCGTCATAAATACCGGCGGATGTCAATACATACGTTTGGGCTGCTTCGATTGGCGATAGCCTTTTCATTTTGCATGCGATAGATGTAATGCCTATCCAATGTCCAACAGGAGTGATTTTCTTGTTGCCAAAGGCCATATGACCTGCATGTTCCATTACTATCGGGTTATCATCCCAATATTTTGCTATCGTTTTTTGTTCCGGAGTAAGGTTCACTCCTATTGTGTAAACCTCCTTGACCACCTGGTGAAAAAGGCTATTGGTATCCGTTGAATATTTTGGAGGTGGCAATGCAGAAAAATGCAGCGCAGAATCCATGGTAAGCGGAAGTATTCTCGCCCAGTTAGGTTCGGCACCATCTATATAATCGGGAGGCGTCGGACGCCACTTGCCAATCTCGGAGCTCCCAAGAAACTTAGGCATGCCCCGTGTTTCCTTGTAATGATCCTTCTTTGTCCTTTCCAGTATTGCAAGTCCCACTTTTTCTCCAAATTCAATCGAACGTTTATACGTCTCTTCATCGAGCAAGGAACGATAATCATCAAAAAGTTTGTTATGATACTTCTTTAATGAGTCTACTGAAAATGTGACTTTCTCCGCAACAGTAAAAAATGCTTTTGAAGATGCAAGCAGGTAGTTGTACTCTTTATCTTTTTCCGGTTGAGGCATCGAAGGGAACCCATGCATTTGTGCAGCAAGCGATGGATAACCCGGTTGTTGAAACCTCAGTGCTTCATAAGCGGCAATCGATGTATATGAATAGATGCGACTCGCTACCGGTGGAGAAAATACATCATGCACGATCACTTCAGTGAGCTTACCCACATTATTATGAATTACTGCCGCGTCAGTTAGTATGGCAGGGTCCGCGACCGGCTTCTGCTTACACGCAGCAAACAGAATAGATACGTTCACGATGGCAATGAGCAATCTTTTCATATTCAGATCAGTTAAGGGTTAGGGTTCTTTTTTCGCCGGATGAATTTCTTATAGTGACCGCAGTGGCATTTGATGGAACCTCAATGTAACGGCCACCCTGCGACATAAACGATTGGCCATAGTGCAATTCCTGAGTGATGGTTTTGCCGTTACTTAGTTTTATCTCTGCCGCTGCATCAAGCGAGCTTGCAGGATATAATCGGTGACCCGCCTGCCTGGCAAATATCTTTAGTGGACCGCGATTCTGACTTGCAGCCAATAGTAAGTCGCCTTGTTTGTTGGTCAGTCTTGCCAGACCTCTCGCATTGCCTGGAATAAAGATGCCACTTTCCGCCATCGTCATAATTTTAAACGATCCTTTTCCATCGCCCTTCATAACAAGTCCGTTACAGGCATCATACCTGCCTATCGATACTTCAGTGCCATAGTCATTTCCGGTGGCAACAATATCCAATTGTCCGTCGCTATCCACATCTGTCACCACCATTCCATTGATACAAGATAATTGGGTCAATGATGGCAATGCAATCATTTCAAACTTCCCGTTTCCATTATTTCTGATGAATGCATGTTTCAAAAAATTAGCTTCGAGCACCAGGGCATCTTTTAGATCCTCAGGCTTGAATAATTGGTCGAATGTAGCGCTCGCATATTGCTTATAGTTTTGAAACTTTGCACGAAAACTGATCATTTGTTTGACCAGGTCATCACGGGTATGCGCCGGAAATTCTTTTCGGGTTTTGTCTTCCGCTGAAACAGGAAGGTATACAGAAGGTATTGCATCAAAACTTCCATTCTTATCAAAGTCTTTGGCGTATATGCGTACAGGCTCTTTTTCAGAAGCATCGTAAAAAGAGTTTAAACCCAGGTTGCCTGCCACATAATCCATATCACCGTCATTATCGAAATCAGCTGCAGCTAAGCTGTTCCACCAGCCCTTGTAATTTTGAAGCCCTGTCGTTGCGCTAATGTCTTCGAATTTCCCGTTCACATTCTTAAGAAATTTTACAGGCATCCATTCACCTGCAAGCATAATATCGAGCCACCCATCGTTGTCGAAATCTGTCCAAATAGCATCGCTAATCATTCCGATATTATGGAGGCCCGGAGCAATTTCTTTTGTTACATCAACAAATCCAGCTTTGCCATCATTGCGGTAAATAAAACTTGATACAGGCGTAGGATACATTTCGGGCAAAACCCTGCCTCCTATGAACAGGTCAAGATCGCCATCACGGTCAAAGTCTGCCGCGCGTGCGCATGATTTGCTGGTCGTATTTTCAGGTAATGCTGATTTAGACAATGCAAAATTTCCCTTGCCATCATTGATGTACAGATGATCGGCGTAGTTAGGTGATTGAGGTTTATGTTCAAACCCACCGCTGGTTATAAGAAGGTCGAGATCTTTGTCATTGTCTGCGTCAAATAAAAGCAGACCATGATCTTCTGATTCCTTTTTTTGCGCATCCGCCGCGCTGAGAAGAGGCGTTTGAGCAAATGTTCCATTCGTCCTTTGCGTAAAAATCTGTGCACTATTGAAACGAGCACCAGCCACAACCATATCATCAAGTCCATCGTTATTGATATCCCCGGTTGCTATTGAAGGACCAAATTCAGAGAACTTATGAGGAAGTAATTTTTGAACATTGAAGTCTACATAATCCTGTTCGCTATGAATATAATCAATGCCAACCTGTTTTGTGACATCCTGGAATAATGGACTATTTAACTGATGTTGTTGCAGCGGAGCAGTCGTCTGCAAGGCGTCTTTGATGTACACATCAATAATTTTATTGCAGGCCACGTTCTTCAACACCTGTCTTTTATTTAAATCCCATATTATCACTACTGAATCAACCGATGTTGTTTTCCCGAGACCGAAGTGTGGATACATTTGTACTGTAGACAGATACCCCCTGTATGGTGAATTTTCATAAACCTGTTTGCTATTCGCGTAGTGTAATTCAATGATGGCACCGATACCATGCAGATTCTGTGCGGCTCCATGTAATCGAAACTGTAAAAAGTTCTGGTTATTGTTTTTTTCTCTTGCAGTATTGCGATAAACAGATGCTTCATCGTTAATGTTACTTATTACCAGGTCCATGTCGCCGTCATTGTCCAGATCGGCATATATTCCTGCATTTGCAAATGTTGGCTCCTGGAGCCCCCAATCCTGAGTAACGTTTGAAAAGGTCAGATCGCCATTATTCCTGTAAGCATAATTTGCAAGCTTTACCTGTGGGATCTGGCTGAGTGTGTATTCCTTTGATGCTATGGAAAAAGATTCTCTCCGGAACATAATAAAATCATGATCGGTCACATCTTTTGGAAAACCATTGGTGATAATAATGTCACGCGCACCATCATTGTCAAAGTCCTGCACTATAGGAGTCCAACTCCAATCAGTTTCCGCAATTCCGGCGAAGTAAGCGATGTCACCAAATACCGGTACTGAAGCAGCGTCCTGCTGCGGTTTTGTTCCGAGATTCAACTGCAGGGTATTACGAACATATTGGTACTGGTACTTGTAATAATCATAGTTTTGATATTGCTGATAACTGTTTCCATTCATCATCATCTTCTTACGAAAGTTATCTTCAGGGTTCATATCAAGTTCAACGACATCGGCGAGTCCGTCATTGTTTATGTCGATAACGTCCTGTCCCATTCCATTTGCCGAAGTGTGTTTAAATGCATCAGTTGTTCTTTCCGTGAACGTACCATCCTGGTTATTGATAAATAAGATATCGTTCCCAAGAAAATCATTTGTAATGAAAAGGTCTTTCCAACCATCGTGATTGAAATCCGCAACTGATGCTGCGTGTGTGTAGCCTTCCATTGTAATTCCTGCCTGGCGACTCACATCAGAAAATACGGGGTGCTTCTTTGATGCATCCGGATCATTCCTAAACAACTTACCGGTACTTGGATGGCTGCCATCGGTCAGCCGGGGACGAAACGTAGAAGGATTGTCTGATTTTAAAATTTCGTTGACGGCCAGGTAAACATCAAGATCGCCGTCATTGTCATAATCGAAGAAGTAAGCCATGGTAGTATGCGAACTATCTGCTAGTCCATATTCGCCTGCCATTTCCCGGAACGTTGGAATTTTATCTTTGAGTCCCTGGTTAACATACAACAAATTGCGTCGCTTATCTGCATCACTAAGAATGGTTGCACTTACATATATATCGAGCAATCCATCGTTGTTAATATCAATCACTGATACTCCGCGGCACCATTTTGATTTGCCATCAACTCCTGCTTCATGAGTTATGTCTTCAAATTCAAAGTCACCCTGGTTCAGGTAAAGCTTGTTTGAAACCATATTACCTGCGAAATAAAGATCGATCAGACCATCGTTGTTGAAGTCGCCCGCTCCTATACCCGCGCCGTTATAGACATTCGTAAGGTCAATCGGGTTAATGGAATCGTTTTCAACAATTTGATTGTTGAATGTGATCCCTGTTTTCTTCGAGGATAACTGCTCAAATAGACCCTGCTTTTTGTTGCTGCAGGAACCAAGCGATCCACAGATAAGAACGACAATAAATAACCAGAACGACAGCTTAGGGAACTTCATGGTCAATAGCGGGTTTGAGATACGGTAATTTAAAAGTTTCAGGGCAAAAGCGATCAAAATGCTTGAAATTTTACTAATAAAAAGAGGTAGAGCGAACCCTACCTCTTCTAAAAACAGTTAGTGATTGTTTATTTATAAGCAGGATTCTGCTCAATGGTTGGAACACCGTCTACTGCACTTCTGTCAATGGCTTCCTGAGGTATAGGCATATACTCATTTTTACCTTTAACGAATTGTGCATTGGCAAGATAGGACTTGGTAGCTTTTTCTTTATTTAAGTAAGCATTCAATTCCACATCAGCGATACCCCATCTTACCAGGTCAAAGAATCTTACACCTTCCATTGCAAGCTCCAACTTCCTTTCAAAACGCACTGCTTTCTGTGCTGTCGCTTTATCAGTCCATGCTGCAGTGTATTCACCGATTTCATAGTTAGCGGCATCAGCACCTCCGTTCTTAACGAAGCCCGCAGGATTGGCTGCACGTCTGCGAACCCTGTTCACCAGTGCTCTTGCAGCTTCAAGGTTACCTAATTCAACTTCTGCTTCGGCCGCCATCAGGAGAACATCGGCGAAACGAATGATGGTAACGTTGTTAGCGGTAACCTGGTTGGTTGCCCAACCATCATAGGTATCACTCAACTGGCCAGTCTGCGACTTGTAATAAACGTTCTTGATCGGGCTGTAAGGTCCACCATAAGATTGCAACCTGATCCAGGCAGCTCCAGGGTGAACACCATAATCAAGATAAGGAATTCCTCTTCTACCTACAGTCCAGTCCAATCTTGGGTCAAGGGCCCGTGTGTCCGGAGTGAATGGAGAGGTTGCTGGAACGCCAAGGTCGTTTTTCACATCATCCTGGTTGTAGGTGTCAAGCAGTGGCAGTCCCGCTGCGTTCACTTTATATGAGTTCACAAGACTTTGCGAAGGCTGATAGAAACCACAGCAGTTTGCGGGTCCACCTGAAGGAAAATTCAGGGCATCGCCATAGTTCCCGTTAAATCCACCAGCTCCATCCTGAACAGACATCTGTGCGGCAAATACCGACTCCGAGTTGTTCTTCTTCGCCGGGTTGAAATTATCAGCGAATATAGGAGTGAGCTCATACTTAAGACCATTTGAAGTGGTTCCGTTTTGGATCACAGCGTCAAATTGCTCTTTCGCCTGTGCCCATTTTTGCTGATACAAATAAACCTTGCCGAGATATGCTTTAGCGGCCCAGCTGTTGGCTCTACCTACCTGTGGTTGAGTAGCAGGAAGGTTTTCAGCAGCGAACTGGAAATCCGCTTCGATATTTGGCCAGATATTTACGAAGTCAGCACCATTCTTATTTGACACTTTGTAGTTGCCTGCAGAATAACTGATCGTTTCGTCAATAAATGGAACGTAATTAAATACACGCTTGAGTTCGAAATGATAGTGTCCGCGGAGGAACTTCACTTCCGCTTCCACCAGCTTCTTTTCCTGCTCGGTCATGTCTTCGGCCAAAGCCATTACACGAAGAACATCATTTGCCCTTTGAATACCGTCATAACAAAGGTTCCATTTTTGAATAGGATAACCGTTTGACGCGGTAACTGAATAAGTCTCGATAGGATTGATATCGGGTTGGTCACCGGATTCTGAGCCTTTGTAAGCGTCGTCGGATTGAACACCGCCATACACCCAGTTTGAAGCTGCTGAACCCCAGCCACCGCTGGCTCCACCAATTCCATCGAGCAATGAATATGCCCCGATCAACAAACCCGCAACCCCATCTTTGTTTGCCAGGGTTGTCTGGTCTGTTGGACCAATCGGTCTTTTTTCAAGGAAGCTCTTACTACAGGAGTAGATAACGAAGAGCATTCCAACGAACAGAAATATTGATAATTTATAATTGATCTTTTTCATGTTAACTGTTGGTTTGAATGTTAGAAGGACAGATTAACTCCAACCAGGTAGCTCTTTTGGTTGTTTGGATAGTTACCATAATCAATACCGAACGCTGCACTACCACCTGTCAACTCAGGATCCTGGCCACTGTACTTGGTGATCTGGAACAGGTTTGCTGCCTGAACGTAAACTCTCAGTCTGTCAACTCCAATTCTTCTCATCAAAGATTGATCAACATTGTAACCGAGGATCAATGAACGACACTTAAAGAATGAACCGTCCTCGAGGTAGTAAGAGTTGATTACACCGTTGTTACTGAAGTTTCCGTCTGCTTCAGCTTTTGGAACCTTAGCGTTGGGATTAGAAGGTGTCCAACTATTGTTTGCCAGGTCTTTGCTCTTTGCACCTGCAAATGACTGCATGAAATCAGTCCAGTATTTTACGTAGTTGATAACATCGTTACCCTGGCTACCATAGAATACTGCCGCAAGGTCAAAGCTCTTGTAGGCAACACTAAGGTTGATACCATATGTGAAATCAGGATTGGGATTACCGAAGAACGTTCTGTCATCTTCATTGATTCGGTTGTCGCCACTAACATCACGGTACCTGAATCTGCCAGGAGCTGCTGCATCCTGAGCAGGAGCCTTGCTCACTTCATCTTCGTCACGGAACAATCCGATCACTTCGTAACCGAAGAACGAGCTTATCGGATGGCCCATCTGGTTGCGCACAAAATTACCTTGTCTTACGCCACCTGCATCAAAGTATCCAGATCCAGGAATGCTGATGATTTCACTTTTATATGCACCAACGTTCAAACCTACACTGAAGTTCCATTCGCGGTTGAAGCTTCCGCGGTAACCGAGGTTGAAGTCAATACCTGTATTTTCCACGTTACCGATGTTCACTACCGGAAGTGTAGCACCTCCTACTCCGATAACACCCGCCTGGTCCTGGAACAAGAGACCATCAATAGATTTCTTATACCATTCAATACCAAAATCAAGTTTATTATTGAATAACGCACCGTCAAGACCTACGTTGGTAACAACGTTCTCTTCCCAGCTTGTATTCAGGTTTCCAATCTGCGTCTGACGGAATCCCTGAACCGGTGAAGTGCTGGTACCGCCAATGTCATAATATGCGTTGCGATTTGTTCCACCGAACAGGTTGAAAGCATTCGCACCGTTTACGTTCTGTTGTGAACCGAGTTTACCCCAACCTCCGCGTAATTTCAGCTCGGTGATCCATGAAACTGAACTCATGAACTCTTCGCTTGAAATACGCCATGCAGCTGAGAAAGATGGGAACACACCATAGCGTGAATTAGGTCCGAACTTTGAAGAACCGTCTCTTCTGATCGTTGCACTGAATAAGTATTTGTCGGCAAATCCATAATCCAGTCTTCCAAACAGAGAGAACAACGCATCATTGTAACCGTAGCTTGAGTTGGTCTGATTAGAAGTACCGTTATCAAGGATCCAATAATTTGGATCTGCTGTAAAATAACCGGTTCTTCCTGCGCTCAAACCTCTTCCTTTCCACTCGATCGCTTCTGTACCAGCAATAACTTTTACGTCATGCTTGTCAGCAAATACATTGTTATAAGCAATAGTATTCGTCCATGTCCAGTTGGAGTTGAATTGTGAGTATTCGGAAAAGCCAGTGTTTGATTCGTGTGATTCTTTGTTCTCGTAAGTGTTGTATATGAAGTTATAGCCGTATTGGTTGTCGAGAGTACCTCCGAATGAAGTACGAACTACGAAGTGACGAAGAAGATCCACCTCAGCAAATACATTACCAGTTATATTCCAGGTGTTGTACTTATTGGTTCCACCGCGTTCGCGGGTTGCAACCGGGTTGTTCGCGTTACCTGTTTCAGGTCCCATGAAGTTGCCCGCATAGTGTCCGTTGATGGTACGCACAGGAAGGATCACCTGTTGGCGATACATGTGGTTGATGATGTTTTCTTCCTGCAGACCGAAGGTTGGATTGTCTTTGTAGAAGATGTATGCATTTTCTCCTACCCTGATTTTGTTTTTGATGTTGAATTGGGTATTGGCCCTTACTGAATACCTTTTAAGGTATGATTCAATTAAAGTTCCCTGTTGGTCAAAATATCCTAGTGAGAACATATACAGCGAACGGTCGCTACCGCCAGATGCTGTTATGTTATGGCTCTGCATTGGAGCCGGCTTGAACACTTCATGATACCAGTCCGTACCCTCTTTGTTCGCTCTCGCTATGAGGTACTGGTTACGTGGGTTCTTATCGAATACATAATTAGCAGGATCGGCAATGGCGTCACCTTCATAACCAACGTACTGACCAGGATTTGAAAAGTTGGATCCGATACCAATCAGGTAATCCGGCATCCTTCCGCCTGGATACAATGTTGTGTTTGGCTGAACGCGATAAGTCAATGCAGCCATTTCCTCTGAATTCGCAAGATTAAATACGTTGCCTTTCAATGGTCTTTGAGTTCCGTAGAAGCCATCGTAAGTAACAATTGCACGGCCCGCTTTACCTTTTTTGGTGGTAACAACGATTACGCCATTAGCTCCGCGTACACCATAAATTGAAGCAGCACCAGCATCTTTCAATACCTGGATCGATTCAATGTCGTTGGGATTGATGTCGTGCAAACTGCTCTGAATTCCATCGACGATCACCAGTGGATTTACATCACCGAAAGAAGTGATACCACGGATAAATACGTTGCTTCCTCCACCGGGCAGACCGGAAGAGATTACGTTAACGCCGGCCGCCTGACCCTGGAGCATATTCTCCGGGTTTCCTGCCGGAACATTTTTCATCGCCTTAACGTCTACGACAGCCACCGAACCGGTGATGTCTTTTTTACGTTGCGCAGTGTAACCTGTCACTACCACCTCGTTGAGGTTTGACAGGGAAGGACTTAAAGAGACAGATACGGAAGTCTGATTTCCTACTGTTATTTCTTTCTGCTGAAAGCCCACGAAAGAAATAATCAGGACACTGCCTGGGTTCACCGAATTGATGGTAAAATTGCCGGAGACATCCGAAACGGTAGCTATATTGGTTCCTTTCACCTGAACCGTTGCTCCCTGGACGCCCTGGCCCGACTCATCGGTAACTTTACCAGTAATTGATCTTTGGGCAAATACTACAGTCCCCAGGAAGAGAAACACTCCAAGGAGACTGGCCCGGATAACCGCTAGTTTTGAGGGCATAATGCTGGTTTTTGTTGTTGGGTTATGAATAAAAGTTATACGGCAAAACTTTTTTTGTCTAAGTAATACCTGTCATGAAATGGATTTTTGGAAAATTTCATCGCGGGATATTGGTTGTACAAACGAAGACCTGCGCTCCCAACTACACATAGAACTGGAGGACCCAGAGTAGTAAAAACACTATGCGTAAAAGCAACACAAACAATCGTTAGCACTGAATGCGAATCAGTTATTAAATGGTAAGATAATTTTTACTGATGAAATGCTGCACATTTCACTCAACTTTTTTTGAGATTTTTTTAACAAATGTGTAAAGCTTACACTTTAACGTGGTGTATATGTAACCACTTAATGTCATTTTGACCTTTAAAGTCCATTGGCAGAGTTCTTGACAAGCTTACCTTTGCATTCAATTAAAATTGATCATGGAAGAAAAAAACTTGCGGGACGAATTACAGGACAATACGGTAACCGAAAATCTGGGAGAGAATCTCGAAACTGGCGAAACTGAAGCTACAGCTTCCGGCGATCCCCGGGATTCAGCCTTAGAGGCTTTGCAGGCGGAGGTACAGGAGCTGAAGGATAAATACCTGCGTCAGGCTGCAGAATTCGATAATTTCCGCAAACGCACCGCAAGAGAGCGACTGGAATTGTTGAGCACCGCTGAGAAGGACCTTATGACAGCCCTTTTGGATGTGGTTGATGACAGTGAGCGCGCAGAGAAAAATTTTCCCAAAGAACAGGATATTGAATCCCTGAAGCAAGGCATCAGCCTGATCTTCAATAAACTTAGAAATACCCTGTCGGCACGTGGTCTGAAACCGATGGACGCTGTTGGACAAGAATTCAACCCTGACTCTCATGAGGCAATCACCGAAATACCGGCACCAACGAAGGAGCTTAAGGGTAAGATTGTTGACGAAGTAGTAAAAGGATACTTGTTAAACGATAAGATCATTCGTTTTGCAAAAGTAGTAGTAGGAAAATAATCATAATATAAGCCTATAAACCCGCACGTTTAGCGTGCTTCACAAACCGAACATGGCAAAGAGAGATTATTACGAAATTTTAGGAGTTGGTAAAGACGCTGCCGCGGATGAAATCAAGAAAGCTTACCGTAAGGTGGCAATGCAATATCACCCCGACCGTAACCCAGGGGATAAAGCGGCCGAAGAAAAGTTCAAGGAGGCGGCAGAAGCTTATGAAGTACTCAGTGACGCCGACAAGAAAGCACAATACGACCGTTTCGGCCATGCAGGTGTTTCCGGTAATGGACGAGGGTTCAGCGGCAATCCGAATATGGAGGATATTTTCAGTCAGTTCGGAGACATTTTTGGCGAAGACATTTTTGGAAGCTTTTTCGGCGGAGGCGGTGGAAGACGTGGCGGCGGAGGTCAGCGTGCACGCGGCGCCCGTGGCAGTAATTTGAGAATCAAGCTAAAACTTACTTACGAAGAGATTGCCAAAGGCGTTACAAAGCAGGTTAAGGTGAAAAAATATGTACCGTGTGCCACATGTGCAGGTTCAGGTGCAAAAGATAAAGGAAGCGTTCAGACCTGCGGCACTTGTGGAGGAAGCGGACAGGTGAGGAAAGTCAGCAATACTTTTCTGGGTCAGATGCAAACGGTAACTACCTGCCCAACCTGTAGCGGCGAAGGCACTACAATTACTGCCAAATGCGGCTCCTGTCGGGGTGAAGGCCGGGTTTACGGTGAGGAAATGGTCTCCCTGGATATACCTGCAGGCGTCCAGGAAGGAATGC
This sequence comes from Bacteroidota bacterium, assembly GCA_023437225.1. Taxonomy (GTDB): domain Bacteria; phylum Bacteroidota; class Bacteroidia; order Chitinophagales; family Chitinophagaceae; genus Flavitalea. Next base: position 78,759 of record JAEZGS010000025.1, read on the forward strand.
AGTTAAGCGTGGGTGGAAGAGGAAATGCCGGCGAACGTGGTGGAATGCCAGGTGACCTGATAATTCTTATTGAAGAAGAGCCACACCGGGAGCTTCAACGGGACGGCATCAACGTTGTGTATGAACTTCATATTTCATTTCCAGATGCCGTATTTGGAAACCAGGTGGAAGTGCCTACCATTGACGGAAGAGCGAAGATCAAGATTCCGCCAGGCACCCAAAGTGGAAAAGTATTCAGGCTTAAAGGAAAGGGATTTCCTGCTGTAAACTCCTATGAAAAGGGTGATCAGCTTATTGTGGTTAATATATGGACACCGCAGCATGTGAGTGCCGAGGAACGTGCACAGCTGGAAAAGATGGGCAGCTCTCCCAACTTTAAGCCACATCCCGAAAAGTCAGAGAAATCGTTTTTTGATCGCGTGAAGGAAATGTTTTCATGATCTTTTGAGCCGATACGTAACACACTCATAAGTACTGCAAATGTTCAGATCCTTATATTAAAGATCTTTCGTTTGCGGTATATTTTTTCCGCCTTTTTTATCAGCGTGAGAAACTCCTGTTGCAGATAGTCGCTTGGATCGGCAGCCTTTTCGGCGAGTGCGTATACGTCTTTGAAACGCATACCTTTTACGTATTTCGAGTCAAACAGCAATTCCGAAAACAAAGATAATGATGCGGCAAAACGATAAAACGCCGGCAGCTCGGCAAAGGATACATAGTTATTCTTGCAAGAATAAACCTGTTTTCGCTCCGAAGAGTCGTAAGGTGCCTTGAAGAAAACCTCAATATATGCAAGTTCCTTATCTGGAGCGAGGGCACGTGGAAACACTTCAAATAATACGATACTGTTGTGCCCGGATCCAATTTCACCTCCTTCTACCTTACTCATCGTATCAGCAATGGCCTTGCTCTTGTTATCATACCCGATCAATCGGTAGCTGCCGACCTGTTCACTGTTGAAAGTAATATTCAGGTAGGCGTCATCGGCAACTGTATAAAGTGTTTGAGTGAACTCTTTTACCAGAACTTTCTCTGCCTCACGTTCGTTATCGAGGTAACTAAAATTGCCATTCCCCTTTCTTGCAAGTACCTCGAGTTTTGAATCCTTATAGTTTCCCATGCCAACACCCAGACAGCTTAGGTAGATGCCGTGTTGCTGGTGTTGCGTGATAAGGGTCTCCAATTCCTCTTCAGAACTTTGCCCAACATTGAAATCCCCATCTGTTGCCAGAATCACACGGTTGTTGCCCCCTTCGACGTATTGGCTTTTAGCCAACCGGTACGCCGCCCGAATTCCCGCTTCGCCGGGAGTTGATCCGCCCGGCGTAAGCTCTTCTATCGCCTTGCGGATCTTTTCTTTTTCCGTTCCGCAGGTTGGTTTTAGCCATACTGCCGTTGTTGCACCGTAAGTAACAATCGATATGGTATCTTTTTCACGCAGGTTATTCACGAGGAGTTTGAAAGATGATTTAAGCAGCGGAAGCCGGTTAGGCAGATCCATCGATCCGGACACATCGATAAGAAAAACAAGATTACTCGGCGGGATACTTCGAGGGTCAATGCGTCTTGCTGATAGCTGCAGGAAAAGCAGCCTGGATAATGGATTCCATGGGCAGTCGGACACATACGAATGAAACGCAAAGGTGCTGTCGGCCGATGGTTCTATGAAACCGAGATTGAAATAGTTTAGCATCTCTTCGGGCCTGATGGCATCCGGCGGAACCATGCTATTCATATTCAACAAGCGTCTTGTATTGCTATAGGACGCCTTATCGGAATGAATAGCGAAGCCGGTCTCCGGAAATTTTTGCGCTTGTATGAAATCATTCCTCAAAAGACTGCTGTAAGTTTCCCCTGTGGTTTCGAAGTTCTTATCAGGGTTGATCTTGAGGTTCCGTGTAAATGACAGAAGTCGGTTCCTGTTCACAACCGGGGCCAGATGTGACGTTTTCAGCCGGCAAACCTGGTAGCGACCGGCTTCGATTAAATAAGTTGAAGGAATATATCCGTCGAGAGTGATGGTAATGGAATCTTTCGGAGCACCGGTCATGATTCCGAATGCACCAGCAGCCCCGGAACGATAAACATATTGGGTGGAATGAAGCAGAATGCGCGCGTTGCCAAGGGGATTATTCAGCTCGTCTCTTACTTCACCCCTAAGGTAAAACTGGGCGCCAGATTGCAGGCACACAGCGATCAACAGAAATATGGCAAGAAGTTGTTTCAAGGGACTAAACAACGCATAGTTGGAAAATACAACTATTCATCGCAGCATGCTAATGTTCCACCAGGCGATATATCTCCGGAATGTTGCGGCCAAGTCCATCGTAGTCGAGTCCATATCCCACAACAAATTTATCAGGGATCGAAAACCCGAGATAGTTGACCGTGATCGGATATTTGGATGCCTCCGGTTTGTGCAACAGCGCCACGATCTTAAGCGAAGCAGGTTGCTGATGATGTAGTTGAGGTAAAAATTCTGTCAGTGTCTTCCCGGTATCAACGATGTCTTCGATGATCACAATATCCCGGTTATATAGATCAGTGTCCAAACCAATAGCCGTAATCACCTGGCCGGAAGACTTTGTTCCTTTATAGGATGCAAGTTTAATAAAACAAATTTCCGCATCCATGTTTAGAGCTTTGAAAAGATCTGAAGCAAACATGAATGAACCGTTCAGAATCGCAATAAATAAAGGCCTCTTGTCTTTGTAATCTGTTTCGATCTGTAATGCGATCTCTTTAATGCGACTTTGAATATCCGCTGCTGAAAGAAATGGTTCGAAATTTTTATCGTGAACTCTTATTATAGGCATCTATCAATTTTTAATGATCACCAACTCCTGGCCAATCTGCAGATTAGTACCAGCAAGCCGGTTCCATTCTCTTAGCTGTTCAATATTCACTCCATATTTTCGGGCAATGCTATAAAGAGTTTCTTTCGTTTGAACGATATGCTTCGCAGTATAGGGTTCCTTTCTATCTTCTATTTTATATGAATCCGGGTTCGATGAATTCATATTCACAGCCGTCAGTACCGGCGTCACTTCGCTTTGCAAGATAGGTTTTACAAGTGCCTGCTTTTGAAGAGCAAGCTTCTCTCCTGCTGCCGGTTGCTCGTGGGTTTTTATCAAATTAAGTTCTGCAAGACTCTCGAGCCTGATGCCTTTTAACTGGCTTATGGAATGTAGCGTTTCACCATCCTGCACCACATGAAATTGTTCATCCCCTGTCTTCCTCTTTCTTTGAAGGAAGATGAGTTGATCATATTCGAGTACGTCGGTGTCTTTGATGTCATTAAAATCGAGCAGGCGGGCATAAGGAAGATCGTACTGGTTAGCAATTGACAGTAAAGAAGTTCCTGCATTTGCAAAGATCACGCGTGTATGATTGATCTTGAACTCGCCGGACGGGTAATTTACTTTTGGTCGCGGAGTCTCTGTGCGGTGAACTGCAGGCACCACTTTCATGGAAGACTCAGCGGGCTTATTAGACACGAACATTTCATCCTGCGGTCTTGCCTCGTTTAGAGCAATCAGTGTATATTGTTGCAAATCGTACTCTTCTATCAGTCGAATCAAGATCTGTGAGTACTTAATATTTGTGGCATACCCTGCTTTCTTCAACCCATAAGCCCATCCTTTGTAGTCATGAGGGTCAAGTTGGAATAGAAAGGAATAACGCTGACTGTTTTTCAAAAAATTCGAATGGTCTTTATACGACTCAACAGTTGCTGCATAACTTCTGAAACATTCGCCGCGCTCATCATCATCATGATATACTTTTTCGCCATTCCATCCCGTCTTGCATTTTATTCCAAAGTGGTTATTCGACTTCATCACCAAAACGCTGCGGCCTGCAGAAGTTTCGTGAATCCCCTGGGCGAGCTTAATGGAAGCAGGAACTCCTGTGCGTTGCATTTCTGCGATCGCCAGGTCTTTGTGTTGCCTGATGTACTCGAGTATATCGACCGACGCCTGGGCATAGGTGCCTAACGTTAAGGCCAGCATACTTAGCGCAATAAGTAACTTTTTCATTATTCTGTTTCCGAATTATTTCTTTCTGATCAGCATCAGGCCGTCACGAAGGGTAACGATTACCTTCTCCACGCTTTCGTCCCTACTGACAAACTGATTAAAATCGTGAATGGCCCTTGCGTTCTTTCCTGTCACCGGCTGCTCAACAACCTGGCCATGGAAAAGAACATTGTCGGCCAAAATCACTCCCCCGCTCCGGACTTTTGGTAATACCAACTCGTAATATGACTGGTAACTGACCTTATCGGCATCGATGAAAACAAGATCCCAGTCGATATTCAGCGTGGGGACGATCTCTAACGCATTACCGATGTGTAAAATTATCTTATCAGCATGAATTGACCTATCAAAATTTTGTCTGGCAAGCTGCGCATCAGCTTCCCGCAGCTCAATGGTGTGCAATTTTCCATTTTCATTAAGACCTTCAGCCAGGCAAATGGCACTGTAACCCGTAAAAGTTCCTATCTCCAGGATATTTGCCGGTGCTATGATCTTGCTCATCATCGCCAGGAATTGCCCCTGGAGGTGACCGCTTAGCATGTGTGCATGCGGATGTTCCCTCACCGTTTGCTCGTGTATTTGGCGAAGCAAGTCTGACTCCTGTTGAGAATATTGTTCTGCGTAAGATTGAATGAGATCAGGGATGATGGTCACTTTCGGTCTTTTTTCAAAGATATTAACCACAATCCTAAAAAGGTAAGCATCCCATTATACAGGAGCAATTCATACCCGATCTTATAGTTTCCGAAAAGCTGGTCTGAGGTTATTTTAATATTATCAATAGCCGTCCCGGACCACTTCAATTGCGTTACATACCACTGTATGTTATTGACGATATCTATCCCAAGTATCAATAGCGGTGCGAGCAAACAAACAAGCAGTGAATATTTGTCGTTAATCTGGCGCTTTGTAAGTATGCCAAATGCAAAAAGCCCTAAAAGCGGACCGTAAGTGAAGCCTGCTACTTTCAATATCACGTCAATGATCGATTTATTATCGATCCACTTAAACCCTATTACGAGGAGAAAAAATAATATTGCAAAGATCATATGCACGGTCAGGCGTATTTTTCTTTGTTGTGCTTCGCTTAAATTCTCGCGTCTCTTGATACCAAGAATATCGATGCAGAAGGATGATGTGAGGGCCGTCAGTGCCCCATCGGCACTTGGGAAAAGTGCGGATATAAGACCAATAATGAAAATGATGGCTACTGCAGGCGGAAGATAATTTAGGGCGATTGTCGGGAATAAGTCATCTGCAGGCACATCGATGCCTTTCTCATTCGCAAACAGTCTCAACAAACCTCCAAGAAAAAGAAAGAGAAAATTTACCACAACAAGTATGATGCTGAATAGAAGCATGTTTTTTTGGGAATCGCGTAAGGTCCGCACGCTGATATTTTTCTGCATCATTTCCTGGTCGAGTCCCGTCATTGCCACGGTAATGAATGCGCCACCAAGAATATGTTTTATAAAGTAGGAGGGGCTGTTAGGATCTGTATTGAATATCCTTGTTAGTCCTTGTTCTTGCAATTGTCCAAGGGTGCTACCGAATGATGCATCGCTCACAAAAAATACGCAAACTACAAGGCCAAGCAACATGAAGGATGTTTGCAAAGTGTCTGTGAAAACGATCGTTTTCACGCCACCTTCAAATGTGTAAAGCAATATCATTAGAAGTATAACAAAGGTTGTCGCTTCGAATGAAACGCCCATATCCCTTAGTATAAATATCTGGAGTACGTTTATCACAAGGAACAATCTTGCGGTGGCGCCCAGTGTCCTCGAGATTATGAAAAAAAGAGCGCCAGTCTTATATGAAACCATTCCAAATCGATGCTGAAGGTAATTATAGATCGATGTCAGGTTCATCTTATAATATAACGGCAGAAGAATGAATGCAACGATCACATATCCTATCAGGTAACCAATGACCACCTGGAAATATGTGAACCCTGCACCGCCCACGGTACCGGGTACCGACACGAATGTCACTCCCGATAAAGAGGTTCCGATCATTCCGAATGCAACCAGCATCCAGTTTGAATTCTTATTACCGATAAAGAATGAATCATTATTCGAATTCCTCGACGTATACCATGCAACGATCAATAATAAAACGAAATATCCCAGTACGAATGAGAACAAGGCGGTTGAAGACATAGTATTGAATGAGCGACAATGTTAATAAAAAAGCCATGATTTACCATCACTGCTAATTATTATCCTGCGTATCTTGAATTCATGAATATTCAGTCGGTTGCGGTCTTCTGCGGCTCAAAGCCCGGTGCGAATAAGCTTTATTTACAACATGCGACAGAGTTGGGCAAACTCATCGCAATACTTGATATTAAACTTGTTTACGGAGGTGGAAAAAATGGTCTGATGGGCGCGGTTGCCGATTCTGTATTAGCACATGGCGGCAGTGTCATGGGCGTTATTCCTAAGATTCTTCTCGAATGGGAGCATCAGCATGAAGGCTTGCAGGAGCTTGCCGTTGTGACAGACATGCACAGCAGGAAAAAAATGTTATTTGAAATGAGTGATGCTGCAATCGTGCTTCCGGGTGGCTTTGGCACTCTCGACGAAATGTTTGAGATGCTGACATGGAACCAGCTGAAGATCCACGACAAAAAGATATACCTGCTCAATTCAGCAGGTTTCTATACACATCTATACAATCATCTCAAACTCCTGGAACGGGAAGGCCTGTTGTATGAGCCACTGGCCGAAAGAATCGTGCTTTGTGACAATCCAAAGGAAGTGTTTAACCGCATATCTTAGTTACAAACCCACATTGTAGCCTATAGACCAAAATGGTTTGGTATCATACGGACTTCGCTCCTGTTGCAAAAGATCATATTGCACCATAATGATCAAACCACCGATACCGGAAGGTATAACTGCACCTGCTCCTGCAAGGACTGAAGGCACCAGTTTGCCATTCATTTTGGTTGTGGTTTCCGGCGGTCCATAATACTTTAATTTACCCCAGGTATAATTCATTTCGGGTTGTATCTGAAGCAATACGTATTCGATCGGATATACACGTCCGAATACGTTGAAACCAACAACACCAAAGCTTTCGCGGGTATTTGCAAAGTAACGATCCCGATAAGAATAATATTGGAAGTTAGGTCCGGCACCAGCGGCTAACCACCTGTTAAAGCGATAGCCCAGCTGCGGTGAAATAACGATCTGAGTTGAATTGCTTCCAAACCCTAATCCAAAATTACCGCCAATAAAAAGCTTTTCTTTATTAAATCCTTTGGGCTCTTCTGGCTCTGGCAGTTCCTCCTGCGCAAAGGAAAATAAGGTAAGCAATAACAATCCCCATAATATCGAACAACGTTTCATAGTCTGTTAATGTGTATGATTTAGTCAAGGTCAAATATCTTACCAGCATTTAGTATGTTCTTCGGGTCAAAGACTTTCTTGATACCCCGGAGTAAACGCATATGTTCTGCGCTCATTACTATATCCATAAACTCTTTTTGCACCAACCCGATTCCATGTTCGCCGCTAATGGTTCCACCTAACGAGCGAACCACTTTGAACAATTCACGCAAGCCTTCTTTTAATTCAGGATCTTCCTGGGTATTAAAAGTACCGCGCTTTCTAATCCTAATGTGAAGATTTCCGTCTCCTGCATGTCCATAACAAACAACCTCGAAGTTAAACCGGGTACCGATTTGTTTCGCTGCTCTTATCAAAGCGGGCATTGAAGCGCGCGGCACTACGGTGTCTTCTTCAATAGTAAAGCCCACCAGTTTTACCGCTTCCGCAACCCGTCTTCGCATGCGCCAGAGATTTTCTTTCTGCATTGAATCGTCGGCCAGATATATTTCACCGGCATCGTAGTGCTCAAGTAGCGAAGCGATCGCTTCCATTTCACTCATAAGAATTTCAGGATGGTTGCCGTCCACTTCGATGAGCAGGTGTGCCTCAACCTTTTCATCAATGGGAAAAGAGGTATTCTGAACAAACTTGCTCACAATGCGCAGCGCATCTATCTCTATCAATTCTAATCCGCTGGGTATGAACCCTGCGGCAAGTATTGCCCGAACCGCCTGAGCCGCTTTATCGAGCGAATAAAAAGGAACGAGCATCAACATATCGTAAGCCGGAAATGGCAACAATCGCAATACGATCTTTGTAACGATGCCCAGGGTGCCTTCGCTACCGACGAACAGTTGGGTAAGGTTATAGCCCGTGGAGTTCTTTAACACGTTTGCTCCGGTCCAGATAACTTCTCCATTTGGCAATACCACTTCAAGGTTCAATACATAATCTTTTACAACCCCATACTTTACTGCCTTGGGGCCACCGCTGTTTTCGGCAATGTTGCCGCCGATAAAACAAGAGCCCCTGCTGCTGGGATCGGGTGGGTAAAAGAGGCCTTTCTCTTTTACTGCGTCCTGCAATACCTCTGTGATCACTCCCGGTTCAGTAGTTACCTGCAAGTTCTGCTCATCGATGGAAATGATCCGATTCATGCGTTCCATTGATATCAGCACTCCCCCATATTGTGGCAATGCGCCTCCACTTAATCCTGTACCGCCGCCCCTCGGTGTCACAGCAAGGTAGTGTTGATCGCAAATTTTCATGATTGCTGAAACCTCATCTGTAGTTGAAGGCTTGAGAACAACATGCGGTGGATAGTTAAGTTTCTCCGTCTCGTCATGTCCATACAGGTACATTGTGGATTCGTCTGTCAGAACGAAGGCATCACCAACTACCTGGCGAAATTGATCGAGGTGTGCCTCATTAATCTCATTATAGACGCTCATCGCTGAATAACTTTTATTGATGGGTTAGATTCGCTTGCTACGTTAACAATGCTATCATATCGTTTCAATAACGAATCTACGGCAGGATGGTTTATCAGACTATCATCGAAGATCATAACTTTGTTGCCGGACAGTATTACCCTTTCCGCGTTGTTTAAGAATTGCGAGTCCACAGAAGATAAATATCTCGCATTGGTATGATACCTTAAATAATCTGCCAGGATCCACTCCTGTTCTGATGTTACAATGTCTTCCGCAGAAAATAGTTTACTCACCGGGTGTACCCGCATATGATACCAGTCCTTGCTACGATCTTGTAGAAGACGCATGCTACCGAAATAATTAACCACGAAAAAAAGTATCGGCAATACAAGAAACAGCGATGTGATAAACTTCGTTGCACCTTTTAAGGACATGGTAATCAAAATCCAGGCAATAATGGATTGCAGGATCCAGAACTCAAGATTCTCAGGATCCCAGAAGAAAAAGAATAATGAATAAACCAGGAGGGACAACATCAGTATGCGTTCAATAAGTGTCATCGAACGGATACGAATGTAGCGGGACAAAGAAAAACCTGCAAGCGTCAGTAGGATGACTCCAATCAAAATGGAACAGTAAAACAAAAGCTCCGCAGTGTTATTGTTGATTCCCGCTGCAAGAAACCGTTCATCAACAAGATTATGTGCGTTGAGTTTCTTTGTCAGATAATCCTGGACCCACGGCAGTCTGAATAAAAAATGGCCACCTACCTGTGAATGCGCAATACCGGTAAATATCAAAACAGCACCCGACAATGAAGGTGCCTGCCAGTAATTATGTTCACTGACATAAAGAGTGATCCATGACGTTAGCGCATTCATTGAATACTTGTCTTCAACAAAAACGCCAATGGCTAAATAGACAAGAATTGAAGATCCAACGATCAGTGTAGTATATAAAGCGATCCTTTTAAATCGCAATTCATGTGGCAGAAAAGTATAAAGCGCATAAACCACTATCGGAAAGAGCAGAACATTTACCTGGTGAAATAATATTGCAAACAAATGTATCAGAGCAAGGTTCACAATATATTTCCGCGAAAAGTTCGGAGCTGAAATTCGAAGTATAAGCAACAATGCAAAGAATATTGAGCAACTGTATACTTCAACATTCGTAGCATAAGACCACACACCGAATGAGAAAGCAACTAACACACTACAGATAGCAGCAAGCTTTAGCGGAACCTGTGCACGCCTGTAAAGTATGATGTAAACAAGAAGGATATTGGCGCTTCCAAAGAATGCATTGAGAGATTCTACTATATAATGTGCCTCCACGCTGGGAAAAATTGCAGAACCTGCTAACAGCCAGAGCCTGGCCACAGCGTTATACAGAAGATGATGAGGGTGAAACAGATTTTCACCAGAGACGATGTGTTGAAGGTAACTGATGCCGTCATGTGATGCAGACAGGTTATCCTGCAACGAAAAAAGAAAAAATAATAAAGCCGTTATATAAATGAACAGATAGCTTTTGCGTATCGGAAAGTTCAATATCATCTTATAAAAATAACGATCGCGGCTGAAGTACTACTAACCTTTTACTATCACTGCAAACCGATCCTTGAGTTTCAGAAACCATTTCTCAAACAAATGGTAAGAAGCAAGGCTTATACCGATAGAGAACAACAGCGCGGCGATCACTGAAAGTATCGCTACCAGTAAGGACTCATTGTTTACGTTCAATTTACCCGTGATTTTTGCAACGAAAAACATTCCCATCAGGTGCAGACAATAGAGGCCATACGTGTAAACGCCAAGCTTGCTAATGATCTTGAACCTGCTCATCTTGAAGAAGGATTTTTCGCTAAAATTTTGTTCAAGAATGATCAGACCAAAAAAAGCACCAATAACCAGTCGTTCAAAAATCGTGGGAATGCCACACGGAAAAATAACGTGTTTGAAAATCCCGCAAGCGATCGCACCTATATATATGAATGCAATAAATCCTTTGTTCATGTTCACGATAAACTGCCGGAACTTGTTTTCATAAGAGGAATAATATGCAAATAATCCTCCCAGGGCCATGTCGCCAATCACCGAGAAAGAATGGAAATAACGCACTGCGTATACAGTTTCATCGCTTGATGTATAGAACGACCTGAATACAAGTGAACCAATCATGATGGTTGGAAACACATACTTGTAGTAACGTAGAGGTACCAGTGCAAGGATCAACGGCCAGGTGAGATAAAATTGTTCTTCAACCGCCACCGACCAAAGCACAGCTAACATCAACGCATTCGGCATAACCGGCCAGGTATGCATAATATCGAAATTCGCTGCAAACAACGCGTAGTATAGGGGGCTTGCAGATTCCTCGTAGGGTTCACCTGCTGCAGCTTTAATTGCTGGAAATATTACAAAGCTGACAAGCAGGCAAAGGTAGTACAGCGGCCATATCCGGAGAATACGCCTGATGTAAAAATTACCTACATGTATTTTGCCTTTTAATTCCTTTTCCCTGATCAACAGAAACGTAATGAGAAAACCGCTCAAGACAAAGAAGAAATTCACCCCAAGGTTGCCATGTCCAAACAGGAGTTTTATTACAGAATAAAACCCAGGGGATGTCTCATTGGTATATGCAAAGAAGGACATATAACAATGGTATAAGAACACAACAAAAAATGATATGAATCGAAGTCCGTCGAGATTTGGAAAAAACAGTTTGGTCTTTGATGTTGATGGTACCGTTTCGGATGCCGCGCTCATGGTTTGAAGTTTATCTGTAGGGTATTCAGGGATCAGGATTCTTTCTGGGCGAGCACACGGAAACTAAAACCCGCTTTAACCGGCTGGCTTACGGGTACGCGCTCTTTCTTACGCGATGTAAACAGCCACCATGCACCCATACGATTTACAATGTTAAAGAAAATGATGGGAATGGCTATACCGAATATGAGAGAGACAATCATCAGCAGCGGAACGTTATCAATGTTGAGTATTTTGACAAAGAATATACGCGTAAAAGCAGTGATCATCAGGTGCATCACATAAATATACAATGAGTGATAGCCTATTACGCGCAACACTTTCAGCACGTTCAGTCTTTCCAGTATGAAAGAGAGATTTACTACGAATGCACCGCCGATCAACGCCGCAACAACATACAAGAGGGGCACCTGGTATTGAACATAATAATCGTCCTTCGCTGCAAGGTTCAACACAGTGAACTGATGCTGGACGAAAAGAAATATCGGTAACACCACTAACATTGTGTAACCGGAACTCAACCAACGATAGTTTTTCGTATTAAGAATGAAGTCTGCTATGAGGTCGCCAACTGCAAAAAAGAAATAAAAGAACAACACATCAAATAGAAATCCTATTTGGCTATGATCTTTTATTTGTGTGGTGATTGCATACATGACAGCACCGAGAACCACCTGCTTCCAGGCTACGATACCGGTTTTTACTTTGATGATCGCATAGAGCGCTCCAACAAAAAACAGAGCATTGAGGTACCAGAATTGTTCTATCCTCCTGGGATTAATTATGAGATTGATGTAGTCGAAAGGTATGCGATCCGCGTTAACATATTTTGAGAAGATAAGCTGCAACGAAATATGAATCGATCCCCACACCAGGAGCGGATAGAATATAGTAGAAAATCGCTTATTGATGTATTCGCCGATGCCTTTTTTTCGGAGGCTGAAATGAACAAAAAGCCCCGAAACAATAAAGAAAAGAGGCATGCGGAAACTGAAGAAAAATATATTGAAGTATTTAAGGAACGGATAACTGTTAGAACCGACTCCAACATTCACCAGCCCTTCAAATATGTGCCGGTAGCACACCAGAATGATACAAATGCCGCGTACGTAATCGATCCACGGATACCTGCTGGTACTGAGTACATACTTTGTGTTGAACAAATAATTATTCATCGTAAGGATTCGGTCTGGTCGCAAGATGGAAAAAAAATCCGGGAAACGCGCACGGTTCCCCGGATTTTAAAGGTGTGCGTCAGTATCGCACTATTTGTTGGTTTTTACCAGTTTCGCAGATTTGACAGTCTTACCATCCACCCGCAAATTGATGGTGTATAATCCTGCTGTATTAAGAGAAGACCCCGTTGCAATTCTTATCGAATTGAACCCTTTAGGCATAGGGCCATAATTACGCTGCATAACCGAACGGCCGGACAGATCTACGATCTCGACACTCACGTTGCCTGCATCGGCAGTATTGATAAAATCAACGCTAAGCTGATCGATGAAAGGATTCGGATAGACCTTCGTCTCCATCTCAACTTTCTTCTCTGTCTCTTCCCTTGCCGCTGCAACCATCGGAGCGCTCAACGGAGCTTCGCCACCATTAACCACAACTGTCGCCTCATCGTCATCATATGCCATGAGTACCAATCCTGCATTGAAGCCGTAGTTGGCGATTTCGGTTGTTGAGAAGCTGATCAACACCTCACCGTTTTCATCAGGAACCACACTTTCGATATATACGATCTTTGTGGAGTTTTCCCATGAATTAAGGTATACAGTGCGATTGCCGATTGTATACGTAGCGGTATAATTACCCTTGTACCATCCTACAGCGCTTGAACTTCCAATGAATCCAAAACGATACTTCTTGGAGTGATTCAGGCCAGTGACACGCATCGTTGACAATTGCGTATTATCGAGCCAGAAGTTTGCCTGCAATACCGCATCCGGCGCAATTCCTGAGTTATTACCTGTTACCCTTCCGGCGTTAAACTCACCGTTGAAGATCTTTTCTATCGACAGTGAAATACCGGTATTATTGCCTGACTGGTCCTTCATTCCAGGGAACGATTCCTCAACGTTTGGCAATGTTGCAAGGTTATTCCAGGGTGCCGGCGCGTTTGTTACCTGGTAGTTGAAGTTCACATACACAATAGATTGAGGTGTGATGGTGCGGAACTTGTTACTGTATTCTGAATTGGTGCCACCACTTCTCGCTCTCACTCTGTACCAGTACTTCGAGTTTGGAGTGAGGCCATTGTCAACAACCTCACGTGTGTATGACGGATACGTTCTTGACAACAGATTCTCAGTGAATGATGAATCTGTGGCTCTTTGGAGTTCAAATCCATCTGCCGCATTTTCATTGGATGACCTGTCTGACCAGCTAATCTTTACTGAGCTCTGATTCAATGGCTCTGCATATAAAGTTGCAGGATTCAACAACGGTATTGCCGGGTTATACTCTTCAAGCACAACCGCATTCAGATAACCTGCAGTTCCATTTCCAATCCTGTCTATGCTAATCGTGATCATGTTGGTTGCATCAGGAACAAGTCCGTTCAGGTTCGCAGTTCTCTGTGTATTATACCTGGCATCGAGTGTATCGCGCTCAGTACCCGCGCTGTAAACGAATGGTGCTTCTACGCCCTCGTTCATTGAACCCAGCAATACAACATTGTAACGCATTGCCGGATTGAGCTTTTCAAATCTCAACTGCATGGTTCCGGTGGTGGTATTGGTCACACCACTTTCAAGGACTGCATCGGGATAAACACCAGAGTTATTACCTGTGATCATTCCAAGGTCAGTCGTTCCGGACCACTTAGTTAGCGAACGAATCGTGTACGTTGTGTTGATTCCTTTTTCGTCAACAAGATTTGTTCTTGAAGAATTCGCGGCACGCGCACCAGTCCAGTTGTTCCATGGAGCAGGTGCTACCTTGGCGGCCGAACCGAAGTTTACAAAGATGGAACGCGTAAACTTATCTGCAACTGATATGGTCATCTGCTGGGTACTTGAAGATCCTTTATCATCTTCAACCTTCACGGTGATCTGGAACCATCCAACGTTGTCTATTGTTGGATTGGCAGTGATGCGGTAATTGTTATCACCGAGATCCGTTAAGGTTACAAATGATGGCTTATTAAGCAAGGTAACCGTCAACATTTCGGATGGATCATCAGCTACATTAAAGTCTTCATCCGCTGTTCCTTCTGTTTTCACGAAAAGATTCTCAAGTCCGTTGATCTTAGGTAGATTATTGCTAGTAACAATGGCTACTGTGTCGCTGGATGCACCCTGTCCGTTTGCATTAATGCCTGCAACGAAATAATAATAATTGGTATATGGTGCAACAGTAGCATCCAGGTAACCTGTGCTATCCTTAAAATCACCTGTTGTGTTGATGAACGTGTACGGTCCGCTCTTCGACTTAGCACGATACACCTTATAATTTGTTTCATTATAAGCGCGGTCCGTCCAATACAACTGAACACCCATATTCTGGTAGGCAGTAGCTGTCAGGTCAAGCGGCTTCGCCGGTTTTGTGCCGTCATCAAATTTTGCATCGATAACTAAAGCATTCAACACACCACCACGACTTGTATTCGCATCGCCGATCATCGTAACCAGGATGTTGCCGCTTGCATCAGGTAACAGGTCATAAAGTGTATCGGTAACTGTTGTATTCAACCAGTAATTGATTGTTGCAGTTTTATTCTGGCTGACAAACCTTACAGTTGAACTGCTGACGCCGCAGGAAGCACAATTGTATCCTGCAAAGAATGTAAGGTTATATTTTCTGTTAAGTGCCAGTCCTTTCACTTTCAGCACAACAGTGTCCTGAAGATTATTCCCTTTAAAGAAACCCCAGTTGATCTGATCTTTCAGAATGTTGTCAGGGTATACACCGGTGTTGTCGCCAGTTACCGCGCTCGTTTGAGAAGCGCTGTAAGTACCACTCACAATTTCAACACCTACCGCAGTTTGATCTCCAACACTATTTATAAGATTAGAGACATTAATTCGCGGAGCTGGAAGACTTGCAGTGCCATCAGTCTGTAACTGCACATCGTTCCATGACGGAATCTCACCTGTAAATAACCTCATGTTCACCTGGATCTTATCGTTCGGGTCTTTTTCTATTACAGTTACGTTGAAGCTTCGACTAACCCATGCTCCATAACCATCATCCACCAGAACGGATGCCGCATAATCACCGGAGGCTGCATATCCTGGTGCAAGTTTCAGGATGGCTTGTCCATCTCCATTATCAATTATTGTTGCAAATGGTGGAAGGCTTGACCCAAACCAGCTTAGGAATTCATTACCCTCAGCATCGTTTGCAGTTAATGGTATGTTCATCGAACCACCTTCATTCATAACGACATCAGAGATTGAATTAAGGACCGGAACATTATTGTCATCGACAACCATTGTGAAATAGGTTGTGTCTTTGCCGTTGTTTCCATCGTTCACAATAACTGTAACTGTATAAGCCCCCTGGTCTGACAAGCGCGGCTTAAATACAATATTCATGTTGCCGTTGCTAACGTTTTGCAACGTCGCGAAAGGCGGAAGATATTGGGCTGTAAACGCCAGCAGGTCGCCATCAACATCGGTGGCATTCACCGGAAGCGAAAAGCTAGTGCTGTACTTCATCGTGAAATCGTTGAGCTCTTTGATTTCCGGCCGTGTGTTGAGGGTCTTAGCATTAATAGTTGCGGTGAATGCTGAAGAACTTCCGATTCCCACCGAACGCACCCTATAGTAATATGTAATGTTCGCAAACAAAGCATTATCGAGGTATTCGATCTGCCCGCCATTTGCTGAGGCAACTGTTGCAATTTTTCTGAAATTGTTTTGATTGCCAACCGATCTGAATATTTCGAATCCTGTTTCGTCCGTAGATTCATCAGTGAAGTTCAGACGTATGGCATCAACGCCTAGCACCGTTGCCTGCAGGTTGGCAGGCACCGCCGGAGGTGGTGGCGGCAATTGCGTCTTAGCATTTGCAGGCCCTACGAAAGCAGAGAAGCCGGCATTTGATATAGAGCGCAGGCGATAGTAATATGTTGTATTTGCATTAAGACCTGTATCTGTGTAATCTGTAACGTTGTTGGATACAGTGGCTACAGGAATAAAACCTGTTGAGGCATTGGTAGACCTGGTTATTTCAAAACCGGTTTCGTCATTTCCTTCGTCATTCCAATGAATATTTATCCGGTCGAAGCCCGCTGCGGTTGCTGTTAAGCCTGATGGCACTGTTGATGCAACAAATGCTGGGCCGGCAGTTGGCGTAAAATAAGCCTTTGGAACCCGCTCACGAGTGATGCCAGCCGATGTATTGGACCACCACACCTGCATCTCTTCTCCACCACCCTTTTCAAAATATGTAATGATGATCGAATGGTAGCCTTGAGGAAGCGTTATGGTACCAGTACGATATTGTGCACCATGTGCTCCATCATTGTTTACGAGTGCAGTAGCGTTGTTTGCATACGTTGTATTAATATACAACTTACTTCCATCGTCCGAATACGTTTCAAAAACGTATGTTCCTGCAACAGGTATATAAATATATCCATACCAGTAGAATGCATAGTTGTCCGTCCGTGTACGTATTCCAGCACCGGCATTAACGGTATCAGTAATTCCCGTCTTAACCGGTGTCATGCCGGGACTATTGAAGTTTGGAAGGTTGTCGTAAGTGCCGTGATAATACCTGTAATTCAAACCAGTGGTATGTGTATAACCAATCACCTGGTTGCTGGGAGCAGAAATGTTACCTGCTGCATCACTTGCTTTCACAACAAATTTGTAAGACTTACCTGGGTCTAAACCAAATACGGTTACAGTTCTTTCTTTCGTACTGTAGAGCTTTACTCCATCAGCATAAACATCGTATCGAACTACGCCCACGTTATCCGAAGAAGCATTCCATCTGAGCGTAACACCATTTGATGAGCTGCCGCGGTAAAGAAGATTCGATGGAGCTGAAGGCGCAAGGTTATCGGCAATTGTTCTTGCACCTGATTCATTGCTCTTTGGTGCCGCACCAAAACCATTAACTGCTCTTACGATATAATAATACTGCACATTGGAAGGCAGGTTCTGATCCGTGTACGTCACAACGTTTGGTGCAGTTATATGAATTAGTGTATAAGGACCACCGGAAACAGTAGAGCGATAAATTTCAAAACCGGTTTCATTGCTACCCGCGTTCGGATTTTCGTTCCATGCAAGTTCTATTGCGGTCTGGGATATGGCAAAAGCTGTAAGATTTTTTGCTGCTTCAGGCTTTGGAGATCCGCTTGCGGCTATGATTTTCATCACCGGAGAAAATTCCGTTCCGCATCCGAATTCTTCTTTCACACGAGCCTTGTATTGTCCTATCGGAGCATTATAGGTCTGCTGAGATGAAACAAGCGCGTTATCGCTTACACGATACCATTCATATACTGAGTATCCTTCTGGTAATGTAAGCGGTGTGGTTGTGCTTCCGTCGGGCGCCGGCAGAACGATACTACGCATTCCTTCTACCTGGATTGGGGGCGTTTGTGTTGTTGTCTTTGGCTTGATCACCGCAGGTTTTGGCGACCATTCCGAAAACTGGGCAGATGCAGTTCTTTTAAACCTCACACGGTAGGTGCCAAAAGCCTTTACCGTGATCTCGTTTCCAGTAAAATTGAGTATCGCGCTGTTGTCGAAAACGGTATTTACACCATTGACACGTTGTGCAATGGTAACACCATCTTTTTGCCATTCATATGTATGAAATCCGGGAACGATGCCTATGCGGGCACTGATGGCACTGTCCGGACAAAATTCATTTCGTTTGAAGAATACAAGCGGATTGGCCTTGTGCATATCGTTCATAAAGGGCACAAAGTCTTTTTCATTCCATAATGTTGTCCAAACGGCATGACCCAGAGTGGGATATTGCGTATACCGGATGTCTGCTCCGGCATTCAACATCTGATTGTAATTGCTCTGGGCCTGGTTTGGAGTTGGGTTGGTATCCTTACCTCCGGTTGCGAACCAGATAGGTATATGAACATAATTGCTGATAGTATAAACGCTTCCGCTGACAGCGGCCGCAGGCGCCATTTTAGCCACACGCTGGTAATGCACCTGTCCATAGTTCCAGGCTGCCTTTCCGCCGGCAGAAAGTCCGAAAGTGAATACTCTGTCGATATCGAGTCTCACATACTTGGCCAGGGAGTCCATAATGTTATTCATGGTGCTAAAAAGCGCGGTGGTAGGGCTTCCCCATAATCCCCAGCAGCCATCGGTCTCCACAGCTTGTGGATACAACAGGAATCCATCGAACTGGTTGTTGTCGACCCGATCACGGAACAACTTACCGCCGTGTACCAGCTGTTTTTCATTATTATAAAACCCTCCGTTCGAAGGGCAGCCGAATTCACCGGCGCCATGAAAGAAAAGCGCAACAGGATATTTTTTGTTGACGCTGTCGGGGTTGTTGAAACTCCGCGGGAATTTCAATCTGAACGGAATGCGAATATTTCCGATCTTAATAAAATATGCTTTATAAGAGGTCACATCATAAGAACCTCCGCCGGTACTGATGCCATTGGATGGAATAGAAACCCATTTTTGAAGTCCGTTCACTTCAATCGAAGGGTTTTCTGATGAGCCTGCAGGTGCAGATGCGTCATAACGAATCAATGGATCGTTGGGATCAAAAACGTTCTGCGCGTTGATAGTGGTTGCAAAAAACAGTGTGATGGTTACTAGAAGTAATACTCTCTTCATAAACGAGGTTTAATCGGGTTAACACGACTTAGGCCGAAGCCCTGCGGTCTTCTTCAGGATATCAATTATGTTAATGGGAATGAAGAGGAATATTGGAGGATTCGCACGGTTGTTTTCAGAAGTATTAAATAGGGTTCGGTCGTCTTCAGGGATTATCGGAGAGAGTGGAAGTGCGCCAAATGTAGCAATTATTCCGAAAAGTTGAAATAATTTGCCAGATAACCAAACATTCCGCTCAAAAAACTTTTTGACGAATGTTTTCATGCTTAAACGAATGATTATTCTCGAAATCGGCTTCTGGACATGCTTTGCTGTCTTATTCTACACATATATAGGATACCCGTTAGCGTGTATGATGTTGATGGTAATACGAAGACCAGGAACAAAAAACTTGTCCGATGTCAATTCACCGATACATAAGATAGCCGTGATCATTCCGGCGTTCAATGAGGCCACCTGCATCAGCGAAAAAATACAGAATACCCTTTCACTCAATTATCCCGCGGGTCAATTTAGTGTTCATGTGGTTGCCGATGGATCAACTGATGATACCGTGAGCATATGTAATGAATTCCCATCAGTGATTTGTCACCATCAGCCAGCCAGGGGCGGGAAAGTGGCTGCCATACAACGTATCATTCCCGGACTAAAGGATGATGTGCTCCTGCTAACCGATGCGAATTGTCTGTTGTCGAAGGATTCGCTGTTACTGATATCTGCTCATTTCAGTGATGTTCGGACTGGAGCCGTTGCAGGAGAGAAAAAGATCGCAAACCGCATCGCCAACATGGAGGCCACCGAGGGGCTGTATTGGCAATATGAATCGATGCTCAAGCGACTGGATTCTTCCATCAACACCATCGTAGGTGCGGCGGGCGAGCTGTTTGCAGTCAGACGCCGGGATTATATATACCTGCCGGAAGACACATTGCTTGACGATTTCATGCAAAGTATGTTGTTGTGTGCGAGGGGGCTAAAAGTAGGTTATGAACCGGCAGCGGTGGCAATGGAAGCTCCATCACCGGGAATGTCGATAGAGTTCGAACGAAAGTGCCGCATCGCCGCCGGTGCATTCCAATCCATGAGGCGGCTGCTGCCGGTTTCTTCCATCTACAGGCAGCCATTGCTATTCTTTCAATACGTGTCACACAGGGTGTTACGATGGACAGCCTGCCCGCCCGCACTGCTGTTGATCTTTTTACTAAATGGTGCGCTTGCTGCATTTCATCCCTGGGAAGGATATAGTTTGATGATGTGGATTCATATCTGCTTTTACCTGCTGGCAATAACTGGAATTGTACTCTCCTGGAACAGTTCCGCACCACGAGGGTGGATTCTGAGAATCCCGGCGTATTTCACGATCATGAATGCAGCAATGTATGCCGGATTATACAGATACATCAATAAGCGACAAACAGCATTGTGGAAAAAAGCACCCAGAAACAACAATATGGAGGCAGTTGACCTCAACTAAGGGTTACCATTTAAAAAACTTTAAAATACCTCCTTGCATTATTCATTTTTGTTCCTATTTTTACCCCGAACTTAAATCGCATCCTCCTCTGAAAACTTTGGTTAGGTCTCTGCACTAAGCTTTACTTCTACCACAATCCTTGAAATTCCTCTATTGAACACTGATCCAAACTATCCGGCAATTTATTTGTTGTCATAGCTGTATTATCCCAATACCTGATGCAAGCCTGTTCATCAAGCTTAGGATTCGTGACCTCAATAGTATCAAAATGAAAAGAAAAGTACTCATTATTGAAAGCAGCAACGCGATCAGGTTCTTATTGCAAACCGTACTCGAAAAAGACTTCGAGGTTTTTACTGCAGAAGATGGTGCCGGCGGGATTTATTGGCTATCCAGGAAAATTAAGCCTTCACTCATCATTACAGATCCTCAACTTCCAGATCTAGAAAACTGGGAATTAATTGAGCAGCTCACAAGCAGCCCGATGTTCCGTCAGATTCCGATCATCATTCTTTCGTCCCTCGGACAGTCGGAAACGGCAGAGCGCGCCCGTGATTATAATCTGGCACGTTCTTTTAATAAACCGTTCAACCCGATAGCACTGCTCGAGGCCGCAAAGTCTGTTATTCAGGAACATGACAGAGAGTTAAGTATATCAAGGTGACCAATATCCGTTCGAAAGCCGTTAACCAGCTTTAATCAAAACCTTACTTTATGGAACCTGTTATGCTAACTGAAAGAAAAATTGTCGAAAGGAAGTACAAGCATTACTCCTTCATACCTAAACCGGAACAAGACCAAAACACCAGGATCGATTTCTTCTACATCGGAAAAAAGATTTCGAACCTCGATACGCTGATCAAAGTTTTCGAAAGTGGATATGCTGCCGAGAATGCAACGAAGGCAATCTCCATGCTCTCGAGGTTGTTGCGTTCACATACCCTTCCCGGATGCATCATTGCTGAAGATACCCTGTCACAGGAATGTATCGCTCAACTTACCACACTTCTTCAATCCTCTAAAGAGCTTGCAGCTATTCCCTTCTTTGTAGATGCATCGGAGGAGAAGAACTATACAAAGTTTCATGAAACAGCTATTGTTGATGATTTGATCTCAATAAATAACTTACCAAAACAACAGTTGGTACGCAAGGTGCTGTTTTGGAAGAAAATTAAAGACCGTGCTCTTGCGACTCCTTTTTCACAAACACATGCAAAACAAAGAAATCGTACTACGTTCACGGCAGCAGTGAAGCGAACCCTCGATATCATCATCTCGGTGATCTTATTGATTGCTACAAGCCCGCTATTTCTTCTGATCGCCCTGGCATTGAAATTGGAATCGAAGGGGCCCGCGATTTATGTTTCAAAGCGGGTGGGTCGTGGGTATAAGATCTTTACTTTCTACAAGTTCAGAACAATGGTTCATGATGCCGATACGAAAGTGGATGATTTCAGCCACCTCAACATCTATGATCTGAAGAAGCTTAATCCTAAGTTCATAAAGATTCATAATGACCCCAGGGTAACCCGTATAGGTTTGTTCTTAAGGAAGACTTCGATGGATGAGCTTCCACAATTATGGAATGTGCTTCGGGGAGACATGTCACTGGTGGGAAACCGACCTTTGCCATTGTATGAGGCCGAAACACTCACCACTGATGAGTGGTCAAAGCGCTTCCTCGCTCCAGCAGGTATTACAGGCTTGTGGCAAATTAAGAAAAGAGGTAAAGAAAAGATGTCAGCCCTCGAGCGGGTATCACTGGACGTTCATTACGCTGAGAAATGCAATCTGCTGCATGATCTTTACATCATGGCCATCACTCCCACTGCATTGATCCAAAAGACCAACGTTTAATTGATCAATCATAAAATTGATTTGCAATTTCCTTTTCGGAAATTGCATTTTTATTTAAAGAACTGAATTTGTTGCCCTACCCCAAAATTTCCATAATAACACTTAACTATAATCAGCCTGAACGAACCAATAGGTTCCTTCGCTCAACCGTAACAATTACTTACCCGAACTATGAGATCCTGGTTTGCGACATGGCTTCGGACTTAGATCCGGGCACAACCATTGATATTACTGTGAATGGAAGAGCACGACTGCTCCTCAATAAAAAAAATCTTGGATTTGCAGGGGGTAATAACTGGGGCATCGAACAAGCCGATGGCGACTTCTTGTTTATTGTAAATAATGATACACTGGTTACGCCAGCATTGCTGGAATTATTGCTGCAGCCGATGCTTAACGATCAGATGATCGCGGTGACATGCCCAACAATTTTGCAGTATCCGCATACAGGTGTGATCGAATATGCCGGCTTTAAACCAATGAACTTTTTTACGGGTCGCACAAGCAGCATTGGCTTTAATATGCCTGATGAGCCAGGGTATCGAACAACAGGCCCAACCTTCGCGGCCCATGGTTGCGCGATGCTTATCCGGCGGAGCGCTCTGCAAAAAACAGGACTGTTCCCTGCGAATTTTTTTCTCTATTATGAAGAATGGGATCTTTCAATACGCATCAAAAAAGCGGGATACCAGATATGGCATGTTGGACCAGCTGAAATATATCATGAAGGATCAGCAAGTATTGGCAACAGTAATCCCATGAAAGAATATTATCTGACGCGCAACCGGATCTTATTCATACGACGAAATGCTTCATTATTTCAACTACTGGTATTCACTGTATTCTTCTCATTCCTCTCTGTTCCTAAGTCGATCATATCGTATCTTGTAAAGGGGCAGTTTAAACATCTGTCGGCCTTCGTCAAAGCCATTCGCTGGAATCTTCAACACAATAAAAATTTGGTACACACATCGTAATTGCATGGGGTCAGATGTTTTAAATATTGTGTTCATCATACTTTATTGCATCGCAACAATCAGCGCAATGTACCTGCTTATCTTTTCCATTGCTTCAAGATTTGCGAGGAGAACAAAGTTCAAACCTTCTGCTATAAATCAAAACATTGCGGTACTAATTCCAGCATATAAGGAAGATGGTGTTATTGTGGATTCGGTGATGAATGCGCTTGAGCAACAATACCCCCGTGAACACTTTGATGTATTTGTTGCGGCTCACAAATTAAAACATGAAACAATAGCAACATTACGCGGGCTGCCAATAAATGTTATTGAGCTGCATGCGCAGGAAGGTTCAAAAGCATACAGCCTCCGATCGTTGTTGAACCACATAGATGAACAACACTATTCTATTGCATTGATTCTTGATGCCGACAATCACATGAGTCCTAATTGTCTTAATATTATCAATGATGCATTCGCACAAGGTGTAAAAGCTGTTCAACTACATCGCGTAGCAAAAAATCAGAATACCACCGTCGCTCTTTTTGATGCACTTACAGAAGAGATAAATAATTCAATCTTCAGGAAAGGTCCTTCGGCACTGGGCTTGTCGGCAAGTACGATCGGTTCAGGAATGGCATTCCCTTTCAGTGACCTGAAAAAGATTTATAATATTGAAGGCATAACGTTGAACCCTGCCTGCGACCGGGAAGTTGATTTTGAAATGATGGTGGCCGGAAATAAGATTGAATATATCGATAGAGCATATGTGTTTGATGAAAAGGTTCAGCATGCTGAAATTTTCATTAAACAGCGAACAAGATGGATGGAATCACAGCTCTGGCATATTGGGAGATTTTTCCGTGAAATGAATTTCAAAGTGATTTTCAATGCCGATTTTATAAATAAGTTAGTGTCGAACCTGGTGCCATCAAGGATGATCATATTAGGTATTTACACGATAGCCATCATTCTATTGATCCTCGAAAATTTATCCGATGATAATTATATATCTCCGGGTGGCGGATGGTGGCTTGCAAGTTTTGCAACTTTTGTATTAGCCTTAGTGATTGCCATTCCCGCATCATTTCGAAATCGTAAACTCCTCAACGTATTTCTACGATTCCCGGCTATGATGTTTTACTATATGAAGGCGTTGTCAGGAATGCGCCCTGGCCGGAAAACCTTCGAGCATACACCGAAAACTTTCGATAAAAAATAAGTGTTCCTACTCATTCTTCAAGAAATCGCGCAAATCGGAAAAAATTAGATACTGAGCGATGCTAAATGTCGTTAATGGACTACGCAGGTATTACTTGTTACTATGACCTGCGTTTGAATCCGTTTATCTCTGAAAATCCACCTTATGAAAAACTTTACCTATGTATGTAGGGGGTTTTTGTGCGTCATGCTATTTGTGAGTTTCCTTTCGGAAGGAACGGCTCAGCAAGTCGCCAAAACACTTACAGCCAGTAATGGAACACAAATTGGTTTCTACGAGTACAAGCCCGCCGGCTATAATCCCACAGGTTCTTACAAACATCCCATCATAATATTTCTCCATGGCATCGGCGAACGCGGAAATGGCACAACTGAGCTTCCAAGAGTAAAAACGCAGGCATTACCAAAATATATTGACCGCGGACATAAGATGACGTTCATGTGGAATGGTAAAATGGAAAGTTTCATTGTACTCTCTCCGCAACTCGACAGCAAATACGGAAGTTGGCAACAATTCTACACCAAAGAGATGCTTGAATATGCGAAAAAGAATTTAAACATTGACACCAACAGGATAATACTTACCGGGCTGAGCCTGGGCGGAGGCGGGGTTTGGAACTATGCATCTGCATCATTGGCAAATGCAAGCCAGTTTGCAGCTATTGCACCAATTTGCGGAACCTGCTCGATAACAACCGCATGTAATATAGCAAATGCAAAACTTCCTGTGTGGACGGAGCATGCAAGCAATGACCCAACTGTAAGTGTCAATTGTACAATTAATGCGAACATCGCGATCAATAAATGCAGTCCCGCGGTTAAGCCGCTTGAGTTTATCCATCCCGATGGTAAACACGTTATTTGGAACCGCGCCTACGACACTGCAAATGTGTGGCACGAACCAAGTATATATGAATGGTTCCTGGGCCAGAATAAAAGCATGCCCGTAAACAAGATGCCGATAGCGAAAGCTTCCGGTGACGTAACAATTTATTCTGACAAAGCTGCTGGTAGTTTGAATGCAGGCAATTCGACTGATGCCGATGGTAAAATCGTGAAATACATATGGCGCCAGATCAGCGGCAAAGATACCGCACGTTTTTCCGGCAAAAACGATATGACGACTACTGTGTCGGGACTAAAAACCGTTGGTGACTATAAGTTCGAACTCACTGTAGTAGACGATAGAACCGGCTGGACAAAAGACACGATAACGGTCAAGGTAAGCATGCCAGTTGCGATTAACAAACCACCAATAGCCAGTGCGGGCAATAATCAAAAAGTTCAGCTTCCCATATCAGCATTAACGTTGGACGGGTCTGCATCCGTTGATGTCGATGGAAGTATTTTTGCTTATACATGGAGCAGGATCAGTGGTGGAAATGTTGTAATGGCGAACACCAATTCGGCCAAAGCAACTATTTCGGGATTAGTACAGGGCACTTATGCATTCGAATTAAAGGTTACGGATAACCAGGGAGCAATTGGAAAAGACACTGTAGAAGTTACCGTGCTTAAAGCACCGAATCAATTACCTGTTGCAAATGCTGGTGCAAACAAAACCATCACACTTCCAATAAACAGCGTTGAACTCAACGCAACTGCTTCAACAGATGCTGATGGAAACATTGCAACTTACAGGTGGAATAAAATAACAGGTGCCACGGCAACCATTGTCAATGCAAATGCGGCTATTACAA
>JAEZGS010000028.1 GCA_023437225.1 Bacteroidota bacterium
TGCTAGTGTGCTAGTGTGCTAGTGTGACTATTCCTCTATCACCATGGTATTGGTCCAGCGATCCTGCCAGGGATTAGAAGGTGATCCAAATGCGCTTAACGCACAAAACGGGACGGCGCGACTAAACCCGCGGGCGAAGGCAGTTGCAAAAGAGACGGGTGTTCCATCAAGATTTACTGCACGCGTACGGGTGATTAATTTACCCAATGTTTTTCCTTTGAACATCCCCTCCACAAGTCCCATAAATATCGCATACAGTATCAACGATACTAATCTATCGAGCAAGGTATAGGAAGCTAAATCATCGAGGGCGGTAATGACGCCTGGAACAAAAATTCCAATTAATATTCCAAGGCCAAATATTGCTATATAAAAACTTACAATATCAACGAGGTAGTTTACAAACCGCTTACCTGTACTGGCACGGTCATATTGCGGATCAAAAGTCAAAATGTCTTCACGGGGTTCAAGAACTTCCATAAGTTTCGGTGGGGATTAAGATGCCGTAATTTAAACCAGTTTTTCATTTACTTTGAAGTTGTTGCGAATTAAAATATGAGTTTGAAAAGGCACTATCATAAGATGTTTGAATCTTCTGCAGACGCCATTGCGGCAGGCAGCCATAAGATCGACACCCTGATTTATGACCCAGCCGATACACGCAGAGGCATCACCCTGCTTTCAAGGCCTTCAGAGGAAATAAAACACAATCTGTTACAGGTGACGAACGCCTTCAGGATGATAGAACCATCGCAGTATTTTCATCCGGCATCCGATCTGCACATTACCATTCTTTCCCTTGTTTCCTGCTTTGAAACATTCAACCTCTCAACGGTAAACATTTCTTCTTATATCGAAATATTGAAACCGATTTTCTTACGTACACAACCGTTGAAAATAGAAATAAGGGGAATTACTTCTTCTCCTGAAGCCATTGTTGCCTGCGGATATTTTGAACGAAATTCGCTTAATGAACTTCGCGATGAAATTCGCGAATCTATTAACCAATCCGGCCTTTATCATCGAATGGATACACGTTATCCAATCAGGACCGCACACATTACTCTGATGCGCTTTGCGAGGAAAATGGAACACGGAAAAGAATCGCTTGAACTGCTGGAAAAATATAGAGACACTCCCTTTGGAAGCTATACGATAAATGAAGCGGAACTGGTTTATAACGACTGGTACCAAAGAAAATCGCAAGTCAAATCTCTACATACTTTTACCGCCGGAAACAGCCGTTGAATTTAAGAATTCAAAAAAAATATTTTGTTTGATAAAAATCAATCGTAATATTGCGATAGATATGGGAACAACAAAATCGTATGAGTTCAGTGCAAAAGAAAACAGGCTTGCGCGATACGCCAAGGCCCTGGGACATCCGGCGCGAATTGCCATCCTGAAGATACTGGCGTCAAAGTCCACCTGTCAGTGTGGGGACATCGTGGATGAACTTCCATTATCACAGAGCACCGTTTCTCAACACCTGAAGGAACTGAAAGAAGCGGGACTTATCAAAGGCGAGATCGAAGGTGCCAAAGTTTGCTATTGCATTGATGAAAAAGAATGGAAGATGGCACAGGCATGGATCAATCAGCTTTTCGATCGCTATAAAGGATGCAATGAATGTTGCTGATATTTTTTTGTACTTATTCATCGTAATATATCGATAAATATAAATTTTAAACTCATGAACCAGGATCATCTCAAAGAGCTTGTAAAGCAGAAATACAGCGAGATCGCTATGCAGGATAAAGCAACCAATGAAAGTTCCTGTTGTGGATCGGGCTGCTGCTCAACGGAAGTATACAACATCATGACCGATGACTATTCAGCCATTGAGGGTTACAATCCTGACGCTGACCTCGGTCTCGGTTGTGGCTTGCCGACTGAATTCGCCAAAATAAAGAAGGGCGATGTAGTGATAGATCTGGGTAGTGGTGCTGGCAACGACGCTTTCATCGCCCGTCATGAAACGGGTGAAACGGGTAAGGTAATTGGAATCGATTTTACTCCGGCAATGATAGATCGTGCCCGTCAAAATGCTGAAGTGCGTGGCTTCCACAACGTCGAATTTCGCCAGGGCGATATTGAAAAAATGCCCGTTACAGCAAACGTTGCGGATGTGATTGTAAGTAACTGCGTATTGAATCTTGTCCCAAACAAAGATGCAGTGATGAAGGAGATCTATCGTGTATTGAAACCCGGTGGGCATTTCTCGATCTCTGACATCGTACTCGAAGGCCAACTTCCATCCGCCATCCGCGAAGCCGCCGAAATGTATGCGGGATGTGTTTCCGGTGCCATTCAAAAAGAAGAGTATATCAATCTTATCAAAGAAAATGGCTTCAGCAATATTACCATCCAAAAGAATAAAGCAATTCAGGTTCCCGATGATATTCTGCTGCAATACCTGAGCAGCGATCAGTTGAGCGAATTCCGACAATCGGGTACGGGTATCACCAGCATTACCGTGTATGCAGAAAAGCCGATTGATGAAAAACAAGCTTGCTGCGGAACTGATTGCTGTAATTAATAATTAGCAGGCTCGAACGATAACACTATAAGATGTCTTCAAACAATTGCGCACCCGCGGCCGAAAGAAAACGCCTTAGCTTTCTCGACCGGTTCCTTACACTTTGGATCTTTATCGTCATGGCCCTTGGTGTTGGACTCGGTTACCTTTTGCCATCTTCATCAAAATTCATCAACGATCTCTCCAAGGGCACTACCAATATTCCCTTAGCGGTTG
Source organism: Bacteroidota bacterium (assembly GCA_023437225.1). GTDB lineage: Bacteria > Bacteroidota > Bacteroidia > Chitinophagales > Chitinophagaceae > Flavitalea. The sequence goes on from JAEZGS010000028.1 coordinate 2,756, forward strand.
GATTAATATTGATGATGTACCCACCATTCGCAAAAGTGCGTTATGAAAAACTCACTGAAGTATTTCGCAACACAAAAGTGCTGGGCATGTCGCTTTTCCTGAACTGGATCATCGGGCCGATTCTCATGTTCACTCTTGCGTTGATCTTTCTGCACGACAAGCCGGAGTACATGGTGGGACTCATATTGATCGGTTTAGCGCGATGCATTGCAATGGTGATCGTATGGAATGAACTTGCCGAGGGAAGTCGCGAATATGCAGCAGGACTCGTTGCACTCAACAGTGTTTTCCAGGTGCTGCTGTATAGTGTGTATGCATACGTTTTCATTACAGTGCTTCCGCCGCTTTTCGGCATCAGCGGTTCTGAAGTGGACATCACTATTGGTGAGATAGCAGAAAGCGTTGCCATCTATCTGGGAATTCCGTTCATTGCAGGGATTATATCGAGAATCATTTTGCGAAGGGCGATGGGTGATGACTGGTATACGCATAAATTCATCCCATTTATTTCGCCCATAACACTTATCGCATTACTCTTCACCATCGTTGTGATGTTTAGTTTGAAAGGAGAATTGATCATCCAGATCCCTCTTGATGTTATACGCATCGCCATTCCACTTGTAATATACTTCGCGATTATGTTCGTTGTGAGCTTCTTTGCAGGTAAGAAGATGGGAGCAGATTATTCAACGAATACATCGATTGCATTTACTGCTGCCGGTAACAATTTTGAGCTTGCAATTGCAGTGGCTATTGGAGTATTTGGAATCAATAGCGGACAGGCTTTCGCCGGTGTGATAGGTCCACTCGTTGAGGTGCCTGCTTTGCTTGCACTTGTTAATGTTGCATTCTGGCTAAGAAATCGATATTATAACAAACCACTAATTCAAAACACGTAACCCGGTAATGAGAATAGCTTTATTCAGTGATATACATGCAAATCTTCCTGCCTTGCAAGAATGTTTAGCAAGCATCGATGAACAACAACCGGATGCGGTTTATTGTCTTGGTGACTTAGTGGGTTACAATATCTGGCCCAATGAAGTGGTTGATGAAATTCGTAAGCGAAGGATCCCAACGATCATGGGAAATTATGACCAGGGTATTGGCAGGGCGATCGATGAATGCGGTTGTGCATATAAAACGGATCGCGACAAAGAAATGGGGAAGATATCGATCAGTTTTACAAACAGCATCATCAACGACGCTCAAAGAACTTACCTGCGTACGCTACCTGCCCATATAAAACTCGAATTTCAGTTGAACGATGACAGGCTGAATGTACTATTAGTGCATGGTAGTCCGAGAAAAGTCAATGAGTATCTTTTTGAAGACCGCGAAGAAAAAAGCCTGCTACGGATTATGGAACAGGCAGACGCTGATGTACTTTGTTTTGGACATACGCACAAACCATTTCATCGGACCATCTCGGTACCAAATCATTCTGGTATGGTGCATAGACATGCGATCAATATTGGATCTGTGGGCAAACCAAAAGACGGCGATCCACGGGGATGTTACGCGATGTTGACAATAGATACAAACAGTAGTGTTATCCATAAGAATTCGATCGGAGTTGAATTCATCCGATTTAATTATGATGTTGAAAAAGCCGCGAAAGCCATCGAATTAAGCCCACTACCCAATGAATATGCAACTATGCTCAGGGAAGGGACGTAGGGTAGTCGGTAGTCGGTAATCGGTAATCGGGAGAAACGGGAAACAGAGAAACGGCAAACGGAGAAGCGGAGAGCAAGAAGTAATCGGTAGTCCGTAATTGGGGAGAAACAGAGAAACGGGAAACAGAGAAACAGAGAAAGGGATTTCCACATCTCCATATTTCCACATTACCTCATTCCCATTAGCATATTAGCACATTAGCATATTAGCATACTAGCACACTAGCACATTAGCATACTAGCATACTACCACATTAGCACACTAGCACATTCCCATGGCATGCCTTTTTTGCAAATTGGGAAATGAAATACCTTTTCCTCTTCCTTCTTATCGCCGGCCTATCCACTTCCTGCTATCGCATGCGAAAGTCGAATGGCGGCGGCCAAATAGATGCCGTTGCAGCAAGAACCACCATCGCTGCCGACATCGCCCTTCACCCGGGCTATACGATTGAACCAGTCGCAACAGGTCTGACCTTTCCTACCGGCATCACCTTCGATGAATCAGGCAATGCTTATATCGTTGAATCCGGCTACTCCTATGGCGAAGTATTCACAGAGCCCAAGCTGCTTCGACTCCAGCCAAACGCAGCACCGGTAACGATTGCAACAGGTTCAAAGAACGGTCCATGGACAGGTGTTACTTACCTGAATAACCAGTTCTATATCGCCGAAGGTGGTCAGTTGGAAGGAGGACGAATCATACGCATCGATAAAAACGGAGTTCAACAAATATTGGTGTCCGACCTGCCAACATTTGGCGATCATCACACCAACGGTCCTGTCATTAAAGATGGTTTCATTTACTTTTCACTGGGTACAGCCACCAATGCGGGCGTAGTGGGGCTCGACAATCATGAATTCGGATGGCTCAAACGCAGACCGGGTTTTCATGATATCCCCTGTGCAGATGTCACTCTTCTCGGGAAAAACTACGAAACCCCCAATCCATTAACCGACGATCCTAACGACAAGGTACATACCGGCGCTTTCGTACCGTTTGGAACACTGACGCACGAAGGACAGGTTATCAAAGGCAGCATTCCGTGTAGTGGCTCCATTCTTCGAGTGCCCATTGACGGAGGACCCGTTGAATTGGTAGCATGGGGATTTCGGAACCCATTTGGACTTTCCTTTTCACCCGATGGCCGATTATTCACAACGGAAAATGCATTCGACGAAAGAGGCAGTCGCAAGGTTTGGGGAACCGCCGACGTGTTATGGGAAGTACGCCCCGGATCATGGTACGGATGGCCCGATCATTCAGAAGGACGCATCTTACAGGACAAAGAATTTAAATCGCCAAAGGCGGGAATTGCCGATCAGCTTCTTAAAGAATTTCCTCAAACTCCCCCAAAACCAACTGCACACCTTGGCGTGCATTCGTCGTCCAACAGCTTTGATTTTTCACGAAGCGATGCTTTTGGTTTTGCAGGCGAAGCTTTCATCACGCAGTTCGGCGACATGGCCCCCGATGTTGGCAAAGTCCTCTCCCCTGTTGGTTTCAAGGTAGTTCGCGTAAATATTCAAAGTGGTGTGATTCGCGACTTTGCCACGAACAAAGGCAAGCGCAATGGTCCGGCATCCAGATTGAAAACAGGTGGACTTGAACGTCCGGTTGCTGCCCGTTTTGATCCCAATGGCACAGCTTTGTATGTAGTTGATTTTGGAATTATGCGAATGACCAATGAAGGTCCACAGCCACAACCCGCCACTGGTGTTGTGTGGAAGATCACAAAACAATAATGCACATGAGCAACTCTAAATTTGTATATATCGCTATCAGTCTCGTGTGCTTTTGCTTCCTCTTTGCATGCGCAATGAGAAGATCTGAACCGCTGAAGCAAAGAGAGTTTACTTCAACATCGGAGGAAGTGAAGCGGGGTGAACAGGTATTTATGATGTATTGCGATAAGTGTCATCCATCCGGAGAAGCAGGTCTCGGCCCTTCCATTAATTCTAATCCGGCGCCCCAATTCATTAAACGATTTCAGGCAAGACATGGACTTGGAGTTATGCCTTCGTTTAAGAAAGATGAGATATCGCGAAGCGATCTCCATGCAATGTCTAAATACCTTCGCAAGTGGAAAAAATATTAACCGGCTAGATCAGGCTAGATCAACTCAAGAAGATTTGTGTGCACCGCCTGCTCAAATCCGGGCAATACAGAAAGGTCCGTGCGCCATAAAGAAAGATTGGATAGTATGTCGTGTACCATTTGTGTATATCCGGAGCTCTTCCATATCGCAGCAAAATAAGGAGCCATTTCGTCCTGCACCTGGTAATTCACTCCCCTGTTCGATCCATAATACTTTCCATCAGCAGCTTTTTCACATCTCATAAAAGCAATGAAAGCCGCGAAACCAAGAGCCATGTGGTGCGGCACAGGATGCTGACCATTAGATCGTTTCTTTACTCCTCCATGCATCTCATAATGACGTAACAGCAATGGCACATTACGCGACAACATCTTCGATGTATAATTCAAAGAAATGCTTAGCCATTTGTGTGCAAGAAAGGGATTTCGAAACCTGTCGATCACCGACCGCGCATACTCCATCGCTTCATCGTGTGTGATCTCCTTGCTGACAACAGCAGGAACAATTTCTTCGAACATCAACGGCTCGACGTACCGAATAAAACTCTCATTGCTCATTGCCTCTTTCACCGTTTCATAACCTCGCAAATATGCAAGTCCGCAACAAAATGTATGTGTACCATTGAGCAATCGCAGTTTTAATTCGCGAAACTTATTTATGTCCTCAGCAATAACAACGCCTTCATCAACTTTTGCAAAAGAAAGGAATTCACGCACTTTGCTATTCGATGTTTCGATGGCCCATAGTCTGAAATGTTCAGCAAGGATCATCAACTCATCATGATATCCAAGCTTTTGTTCAACCGCCTGGTATTCTGCGTAAGGCAACTTACCGGGAACAATGCGATCTACGAGTGAATTACAAAAATCATTTTCATTCAATAACCACTTTACGAATGCATCATCGAGTTTGTTGTACACTGCAAGATGATGAACGATCTCCTTCAATACTGTTGCGTTGTCCACAATAAGCTCCGTTGGAATAATGATCATTCCAGCTTGTTCTTTTCCTTCGAAAGCCTTGTATCGTTCGAACAGGAATGCCAGCAGCTTTGCAGGAAACGATTTAGGCGGTTGCTCAAAGATGGATTCTTCCACCAGTACGATCCCCACTTCTGTGGTGTTTGAAATGATCAGTCGCATTTCAGGATCATGAGCACAGCGTAATATTTTCGGCCAGTCTTCATTTGCCGACAAAACGCGACTGATCGATTCGTTCAATATATATTCTTCGATCACTTCACCATTGCTGATTCCACGCACACAAACAGTGTATAAACAATCCTGTTCGTCAAAATCACTTACACCGCCGGTGGTTGTTGACTTCACCACTACAATGCTTCCGTTAAACACATCCTGCTTGTTCGCTTTATCAATAAAATAGTCGGGAAGTCCGCGCAACAAGACTCCGGTTCCAAACTGCAAAACCTTTTCTGTTGACTTGCCCGTCAGAGATTTATCACCAGCGATAACCGGGCGTACCAGGGAGCGATTGATGCGTTTGATTTCTGATTCCATCTAATAAAGTTAATTGCTTTACTGTATAGCACTTCATTTTGCATGGTCTTATAATTGCATACCACTACCCAAGTTATTAACGATGAAGCTAAACTTCGTCCTTATACGAAAACTGGCAACGCTGGTATGCATCTGCCCTATTATAGTGTCCGCACAAACTATGGATACTCTCGATGCACACCGCCGTACCCTTTCCGCAGGTCCCCAATACGCAAAAGGTTTTCTCCATAAACTTTTTTGGGGAAAACATTATCGGAAGGAATGGACAACTCCGGTTGAGGCAACTGCGCTTCATATTAATGCATTATATTTTAATCCAACTGTCCCAATCAATACACAGCAATACAAAGCGTTCTATTTACAGGATAACGATGCCAGGCAATATATACTACGAAGTATTGACAGAAAATTCCCTTTCACATCCACACCCGAATACAAGGGAACTTTCGTCGAGTCACTCATCAATGATCAGGTATCAACTTCACATCCATACGCAGAACCTGTTGTAGCGCCTCTTGCAGCAGCGGCAGGTTTATATCATACAAAGCCTGTTATCGGGTTCATTGCTCAGCCGCCATCTTCTGACACACAAGTAACTTCCTTTGGCAATGAGCTGTTTTTATTAGAGCAAAGACCTTTTGGCAATTGGAAGCAGGCTGACAACCTCGCAAACTCCGATCAGTTCATCAACACGGAACGTGTTATTTTTAACACCCTTACACACAACGATCAACGTGTTGATCAGCTTCAATATATTCGATCGCGCTTATTCGATATGTTGATTGGCGACTGGGACAGAAGTGAAACTCACTGGGCATGGGCATCGGCACCTCCTGCAAGCGGCGACAGCAGTACGATTAAAACTGTTTACAAGGCAATCCCTATTGATCGCCAACAGGCGTTCTCAAAGTTCGACGGTATACTAGTGAATATTCTGAAATCGTCGGCGGGCATTGGACATCTCCAGAGCTTCGATCATTCTATTCATAATGTGCGAGTGTATAATTATGAAGCAAGAAATTTAGATAGGCAGCTTGCGAACGAAACAACGCTGAACGACTGGCTCGAAGCTGCAAAGAAACTTCGGGATTTGATTACAGATGAAGTGATTGCTTCTGCAGTGCAACAATTACCTCGTGAAGTTTTTCCGATATCCGCAAATGAACTTCAGGCGAAGCTGCGATCACGACGAAACAAGCTGGAACATTTGGCTGAAACATATTACCGTTTCCTTGCTTTGGAAGTTGGCGTGGCTGGTACGATGCAACAGGATCGCTTTGTTATTGAACCGGGCATCAATGGGGCTGTGCAACTGAAGATATTTGCAACGGATCATTCATCGCCTTACTACACTCGCACATTTCAGCCAGACGAAACAAATGAACTGCGTATTTATGGTATTGGAGGAGAGGATCGCTTTGAAGTCAAAGATATCAACACTCCGATGCGCATCCGCATCATCGGTGGAAGCGCCAACGATACATACATTACTGAGAATCGATCGCGTGTTCATGTTTATGATAGTCGCGATCAACTGTTCAACAACGCAACGAATCTTGTTAAACATCTTTCCAACGATACATTGATTCACGCTTATCAGCAGGATGAATTTTTATACAGCAAATTTGGTTTCGGTCCCTCTGTTTTTTACAGTCGGGAAGACCGAATATACTTTGGTGTTAATTACAAGGTTTTGCAAAACAAATGGAGGCGTCATCCTTTTGCAAACAGGCATCATTTCTATGTTCGTTATTCTGTGCAACAAAATTCATTTCATGTAGGCTATGAAGGAATGATCAACCAGGCCTTTGGAAACTGGAACATCGTGTTGAATGCGGAATACGATTGGATACGCTGGACGAATTTTTATGGTGTTGGCAATGAAAGCAAAATGCTTACGGATGACCGGGATTATCACCGGATTAGAAGTCGGCAGGGTATCGCAGGCATTGGCATAAATCGAACTGTTGGAAGACATAATGAAATTACCTTCATGCCTTTCTATCAAACCATCAAACTTGTAAACGATAAGAATCGATTTTTATCCAGGCGATATTTTGCAGCAGCAGCTGATGATGATTATCAGTTCACACGCAGGCATTATGCAGGCATCAATACATTTTATTCATTAAGGGTCTTAAACGATGCATTGATCCCAACGCACGGATACCTTGCCGATATATTCTTATCCGCCACGAAGGACATCAACAGACCGCGATCTTTTGCAAATATCGGAGGGCAGGTACATGTATACCTACCGCTTGGAAAGAACTTCGTGTTATCTGTCAATAACGGCGCTGCACATATGTTCGGCAAGCCGGAGTTTTTCCAGTTAAACAATATTGGAGGTCGATTATTACGAGGATATCGTCGGGAGCGATTCTGGGGCGAAACGGTATACCATAACAACAATGAACTTCAATTCATATTTGATGTGAGGAGCTGGTTATTCAATGGCCGGGCTGGAATCGTGGGGTTTGCGGACCAGGGACGCGTATGGCTGAAAGGTGAAAGTTCACAACGCTGGCATGTTGGATATGGAGGAGGCATTTTCATTGCACCCTTCAATAAAGTGTATGTTTCCGTGATGTATGGCATATCAAAGGAATCCGGATTGATTCATCTTGATTTGAGAAGAAGCCTTTGACGGAAAGCGGGAAGCGGAAAGCGGGAAGCGGCTTTTGACGGAAAGCGGGAAGTGGAAAGCGGGAAGCGGCTTTTGACGGAATGCGGAATGCGGGAAGCGGGAAGCGGCTTTCGACGGAAAGCGGAATGCGGAAAGCAGGAAGCGGCTTTTGACGGAAAGCGGGAAGCGGGCAATATTACTTTCTTCCAAAATTATGTAACTGCGTCGCCCGGGGTGCCGGTTAGCTTTGCACAAAACGTATAAGATGAAAACAATAGAACTGAAAACAAACATCATGTGCAGCTCGTGTATTGAAAAAGTTACACCTGTTTTGAACGACAAAATAGGCGAAGATAAATGGACAGTAGACACCGTAAATCCCAGGAAGATTTTATCGGTTCAAACAGATTCTCTTAACGAAGAAGAGGTCATCAACATCGTCAAATCTGCCGGCTACCAGGCTTCGAAGATCACGGAATAGGGATCGAATAGACTGATGACACCCGATTGGATCAGCAGTTGAAACCGGATTGTAACGGTATGTTAACAGGGTAAGAGCGCTGCTTCTCGTTCGCTTCTCGTTCTCTCATCCTCCGTATTGATCCGGCCTCTCCGATTCTCTGTTTCTCTGATTCTCCGTTTCTCCGTTTCTCTGTTTCTCCGTTTCTCCCCGATTACCGACTACCGACTACCGATTACCTTCAATTACTCCGCTTCCTGCTTCCCGCTTCCCGCTTTCCGGTTAACGCTTCCCGCTTTCTGATTAACGAACCACGAAGAATAATGCACATAATTGTTTGCGATCCTGTCGATCTCGTTGCCAATAAGTTCCTGCGAAATGTCCTTGACTTTTTTTGCGGGTACTCCGGCATAGATACTTCCTGATTCGCATTTCGTTCCTTCAAGCACAACAGCGCCGGCAGCGATGATGGTATTGCTTCCGATCTCCGCGCGATCCATCACAATAGCCCCCATGCCAATCAACACATTGTCATTTACTGTACATCCATGCACTATCGCATTGTGGCCGATGGAAACATTATTACCGATTGTTGTGCCCGTTCTTTTATACGTGCAATGAATAACAGCGCCATCCTGTACATTAACCTTATTTCCCATTCGAATAAAGTTCACATCTCCGCGAACCACTGCATTGAACCAAATGCTGCAATCATTGCCTGTAACAACATCCCCGACAATGGTTGCATTGGGCGCTATGAAACAATTTTCACCGAAGGTTGGGTACACTCCTTCAACATGCATTATTACTGCCATAAATTTTTTTTGGATCAAAAGCAAAGATGATGAATCTTTCTCATTGCCGATGCTGATATCAACTTCTAACCTATTGCTTTAAATACAATTGCTGCAAGGATGCCTCCAATGATCGGTCCTGCTACTGGGACCCACGCATATCCCCAATCACTTTTGGCCTTATTATTCATCGGTAACATTGCATGAAGTAATCGCGGACCAAGATCCCGCGAGGGATTGATGGCATAGCCCGTTGGCCCACCAAGTGATAATCCAATTCCCAGCACAAGCAGGGCAACCGGCAACGCATCCAATGCACCAAGTGAACTGGTAGGCGATGCAAGGTAAAAGACTGCAAAAACCAAAACAAAAGTGCCAATTGCTTCTGTTGTCATGTTCAACAACGGATTGCGGATCGCTGGAATAGTTCCGAAAGTTGCAAGCTTTGCGTTTCCATCTTCTGTACAGCGATAATGATCGTGGTAACTGATCCATACGAACAATGAACCGATCATCGCCCCGATGACCTGTGCAATAACAAAGCCTGGAACCAGCTCCCAGCCCAGCTTTCCTGCAACGGCAAATGCAATAGTTATGGCAGGATTAAGATGAGCATTGCCGCCCATCTTTGTTGAGGCAAATACCGCGACAAACACCGCGATCGCCCATCCAAATGTAATTACGATCCATCCGGAATCATGACCCTTGGTTTCCTTCAATACCACATTTGCAACAACTCCATTACCTAATATGATCAATAAAGCGGATCCAATCAGTTCTGCAATGTATGCTTCCATGTGTTCGTTGGTTTTATATGTCAATCGTCATTAATCATTGTATGAGGCTGATTTACTAACGTGCCTTTCGTGTGGAAGGTAATTTCTTGCAAGCCTGTTGAACTGTGCCAATTGTTCATCGAGCCACTGATGATCCAATTGCATTTCTTCTCGCATGATCTCTCCAACCCTCAACGCACATTCCATCGCAGCAGCGGCATCCAACAGAAGCGCACGTGTTCTTCTTGCAAGTACATCTTCAATCGTCATTGCAAATTCATTGCGGATGGCATGAATTACATGAGCTTTTTTGTAAGGAAGCGAATGATGTAACAACTGCCGCATGCTTTCATCATTATCCATCAGTTGGTTAATTGCTTCTATATCGGACCCATAATAATATCCTTCAACTCGTTCATCGGTTTTACAATTGCCGTGTATTGAAATGTCCTCCGTTATGCAGGATGCTGCAGGAAGTCGCCCTTTCTCAATGAGTGTGTCCAGAACATCTTCGGCCATACGCCTGTAGGTTGTCCATTTTCCACCAATAATGCTCATTAATCCGGATGGCGATTCAAGAATCAGATGATCTCTTGATATCTCGGCGGTCTTCTTTGCATCCGCCCTAATCAAAGGTCTGAGTCCCGCAAAGACACTTTTGATGTCTGACATATGCGGTGTTCGCGTCAGGTATCTTGTAATGTGATCGAGCAGGTAATTAACTTCCTGATCAAATGGTATGGGCTCTTCAGATATGTTGCTTACGGGTGTGTCTGTGGTTCCAACAATAATGCGATCGTGCCATGGGACCGCGAACAATACACGTTTATCATCGGTCTGTGGCACTAATATCGCTGTATCGCCCGGCAAAAAACTTCTGTCCAGGACAATATGTATTCCCTGGCTTGGCGATATGCTGGCCGTTCTTGATGGCTCATCCTGTTGCTGCAATTCATCAGAAAATACACCAGTTGCATTCACGATCACTTTTGATCCTATCTCAAATGTTTCGCCCGTCAACTGATCCTCTGCGATACAGCCAATGATCCTGCCATCTACTTTAATAAAATCTTTCAACGCCATTTGGTTCAGCACAAGTGCTCCCTGCTCCATTGCCGTTTGTGCAAGGTTGACCGCGAGCCGCGCATCATCAAATTGGCCGTCGTGATACAATACTCCTCCACGCAATCCATCCTTTGCCAAAGTTGGAGCCATATTTATCACTTCTTCTTTTGATAATAATTGCGATGCCCCCAGACCACGTGTTCCACTCATCCAGTCGTAGATCTTTAAACCCAATCCATAATACGCTCCTTCCCACCATTTGTAATTTGGCACTATGAACGATTGGTTCTTTACAAGATGCCCTGCATTTTTCATGAGTATGCCGCGCTCATGCAGTGCTTCATATACAAGTTTGATGTTTCCGCTTTGCAGGTACCGTACACCTCCATGCACAAGTTTGGTTGAACGTGAGGATGTTCCTTTTGCAAAGTCGCTCCGTTCGATCAACAGTGTTTTGTATCCCCTGGAAGCCGCATCTACTGCGATTCCCAGGCCGGTGGCACCACCGCCTGCGATACAGAGATCGTAATGTTTCTCTTTCCGGAGTTGTTGTATGAGATGTTCGCGATGCATAGGGTAGTTTTAGATCAGCCATTCGCCCAGGCGATGGAAGCTCGAACCGCACGTTGCCAACCGTGCAATCGATCATCAATTTCCTGTTGCGATATTGATGGATGATAGTGTTTATCGATCTGCCATTGCTGCTGTAACGAATGCACGCTATCGTAATAGCCAACCGCCAGACCCGCGAGGTAGGCTGCACCCAGTGCTGTTGTTTCATAAACTTTCGGCCTCAATACATCGACTCCCAGTATGTCCGACTGAAACTGCATCAGCAAATAATTTTGAGTGGCACCTCCATCAACACGCAGTTCGCGGATGGATATTCCCGAATCGGATTCCATTGCTTTCAATACATCATAAGTCTGGTATGCAATGCTTTCCAAACAGGCGCGTGCTATATGTGCCTGTGTGCTTCCGCGTGTAAGACCGAATAACGATCCTCTTGCATATTGATTCCAATAAGGAGCGCCAAGTCCTGCAAATGCAGGCACTATATAGACTCCGTCGTTGCTGTTTACGGTGGATGCGAGTTCTTCTATCTCGGCAGAACTGCGAATGAGCTTCAGTTCATCGCGAAGCCATTGCACTACTGCGCCCGCAATGAAAATACTTCCTTCAAGTGCATATTCTACCTTATTCCCGATCTTCCACGCAACAGTGGTCAGCAGGTTATTTGTAGATGCAACAGCCTTCTCACCCGTGTTCATCAGCATGAAACAACCGGTTCCGTAAGTGTTCTTCACCATACCTGGTTGCGTGCAAAGTTGTCCAAACAGTGCAGCCTGCTGGTCGCCTGCAATACCGGCTACGGAAATATTTGAATGTCTTACAACGGCCTCTGTAACGCCATAAACTTTGCTCGAGGGTCGGATATCGGGCAACATACTTTCTGGTATATCGAACAATTGAAGTAACTCCGTGTCCCATTCGCAGGTATGAATATTCATCAACATGGTACGTGATGCATTGCTCACATCAGTGAGATGAACACGACCACCGGTAAGTTTCCATGTAAGCCAGGTATCAACAGTTCCAAAAGCAAGCAGCCCGCGCGAAGCTTTATCCCGCGCGCCACTTACATTATCCAGTATCCACCGGATCTTAGTTGCGGAAAAATAAGCGTCTATCACAAGTCCGGTTTTCTCGCGAATGAGTGGTTCGTGCCCGGAATTTTTCAAATCATCACAGAACTGGGCTGTTCTTCGATCCTGCCAAACAATTGCATTGTAAACAGGTTGGCCGCTCTCTTTATCCCAAACAACTGCTGTTTCTCGCTGGTTGGTGATACCAATGGCCGCAAGTTGACCGGTGCGCACATTGCTCTTCGCCATCACTTCGGCCATCACGCTGTATTGCGATGACCAAATCTCCAGCGGATCGTGTTCTACCCATCCCGGTTGTGGATATATCTGCGTGAATTCTTTCTGCGCTATTGAAACAATTAATCCCGACTGGTCAAAGAGTATTGCCCTCGAACTGGTCGTGCCCTGGTCAAGAGCCAGAACATAGCTGCTATCGGCCATTCTTTTTCTTTTGAAATTATATGAAATTGCCAAACAATTAAAGCTTATACCGAATATTGCCCTGTTATCACTTTTTTCAGTAACTGAACTTCCGTTTGATTAAATTCATTCCAAACTTTCAATTTCAACCCAAACATTTATCGCATGAATTTTCTTATTAAAACCGGCTCCCGGTCGGTGGCCCTGTTTAGTGGCATGTTGGTGACCGGAGCTGTGCTTGCTTCCTTTAGTGGAGCAGAGGGATTTGCAACGCGGTTCATCGGTCCTTTTGCAGACACTGCGAAAAAGGATACCGTTCAATACACTGCGTTCAAAGACCTTCCCCTTAAACCAACCCGAACAGTTTCGTTTACCACCACAGAAGGTACATGGATGTCGCTTGATGTCAGTCCCGATGGAAAAAACATTGTGTTTGACCTGATGGGGGATCTTTACACCATGCCAATCACCGGTGGCAATGCAACGCCAATTACAAAAGGACTTGCATTTGACACGCATCCCAGGTACAGTCCGGACGGTAAAAAAATATTATTCACTTCCGATAGAAGCGGTTCCGAGAATATCTGGTTTATAGATACGGAGAAGAAAGATACCGTGCAGCTTACAAAGGACCGTGATCAGAATTTTCCGGCAGCCACATGGTCGTCCGATGGTAATTACGTCATAGCAGCCCGCGGCCGACTCGATGTTAAGCTATGGATGTATCATAAAGATGGAGGTGGTGGTGTTCAGCTCATCGATCAGCCAAACCTTAAAACCATTGATCCGGCAGTTAGTGCCGACGGTCGGTACATTTATTACTCCGCCCGCAATGGCGCATGGACCTACAATGCTCCGATGCCTCAGTATGCGATTGGACAATATGATCGGGAAAACGCAAAGACCCGCTATGTTGCATCAAGATATGGATCTGCGTTTACACCAACCTTATCGAAAGACGGCAAATGGATGGTATATGGATCGAGGTATGAAGACAAGACAGGTCTGATACTGCGTAATCTGGAAACGGGAGACGAGAAGTGGCTTGCATACCCTGTTCAGCGCGATGAGCAGGAGTCAATTGCAACAATGGGGGTATTGCCTGGTATGAGTTTTACGCCGGACAGTAAAGCACTTATTGCTTCATATGGAGGTAAGTTCTACCGCATTCCCGTCGACGGATCAAAACCTGTGGAGATACCTTTCCAGGCCGATGTGAAGTTGGAACTTGGTCCCAAGGTAAATTTCAAATATCCAATAGCAGATTCATCACACGCATTGGCAACACAGATCCGTGATGCAGTGCCTTCACCCGATGGAAAAAAGCTGGCATTTACTGTGTTGAATCGATTGTATGTGATGGATTTTCCCAACGGCACACCCAAACGTTTGACCACAAACAATTTTACGGAAGCGCAGCCTGCATGGTCGCCCGATGGTAATACTATTGTGTTCACCAGTTGGACTCCGGACGGTGGATCACTTTATAAAATTGCACTCGGTCCTAAGAAAGTGATCACCAGGCTAACCACCGAACCAGGTGTTTATCAAAACCCAGTTTTCTCGCCGAAAGGTGACAGGATAGTATTTGTGCGCGGAAGCCTTCGTTCTTACAAAGAGTCTATCGGCCCCGTGGCAAATGGAACAGAGAACAGGCTTTCATGGATCGCTTCAAATGGCGGAACCGTGACGGATATCGACCGCCAGGGATTTCGCGATAATCCCCATTTTGTGAAGAATGATGACAGCAGGATCTACCTGAATCAGAATGGTAACCTGATGTCAATCAGATGGGACGGAAGTGATGAAAAGATCCATGCGAAGATCACCGGTATTGCAACATATGGCATTAGTAATTTTAAGGACGATGAACATCGCCATGAACTCAATGCACGTGATTTTTGTTTGTTTACCGAAAAGGCGCAGCAGGCGATGGAACTACAGTTGCCAACCCCGGCAGGTCAGATCACGATGTCGCCCGATGGCCAGCGCGCTCTTGCTGTAGTAAACAACGACATATTTGTAGTAACCATTCCGAAGACCGGTAAGGTCGCAAACATTTCTGTTGCTGATCCTAATTCATCGACGTTTCCGGCAAGAAGATTAACCGAGCTCGGTGGGGAATTTGCCAGCTGGGGAGCTGACAGCAGGAAAGTGCATTGGTCATTAGGCAATCGACATTTCATTTATGATGTGGATCGTGCGAAAGAATTTGAAGACAGCGTAAAAGTTGCGAAGAAAGAGGAAGAAAGGAAAAAAGCCGATTCCCTGGCAAAGGCAAAGACCGATACATTAAAGGTGAAATCTGATTCTTTGAAAGTGCTCACTGATGCGGCGAACTTGAAATTGAAATCGGACACGCTTTCTCCAAAGGCCGACTCAATGATGAAGAAGCCATCACCGAAGCCGGAAGAACCTCGTTACAAACCTGAGGAACACCAGGTGAAAGTGTATTATGAAAAGGATTTTCCGAACGCCACTGTATTGCTGAAAGGCGCGCGAATTATTACAATGAAGGGCGATGAGGTCATTGAGAACGGGGATATCCTGATTGTAAACAACCGGATCAAAGCGATTGGAAAAAGCGGGTCACTGGATGTGCCGAAAGCTGCGAAAGTGGTTGATGTGGCAGGTAAGACCATTGTGCCCGGGTTTGTTGATACACACTCGCACATGTGGACCCAGTGGGGCATTCATAAGAATCAGTCATGGATCTATGCTGCGAACCTTGCTTACGGAGTAACAACCACCAGAGATCCACAGACGGCAACGACCGACGTTCTAACGTACAGCGATATGGTGGAAGCAGGGCATATGGCCGGACCCCGTGTTTACTCAACAGGACCTGGAGTTGGTTTCTGGATGTACAACGTGAGAGATTCCGCGCATGCAAGTAATATCCTGAAACAGTACAGTAAATATTATAACACGAAGTACATTAAGATGTACCTGGTAGGTCCGCGCAATGTGCGCCAGTGGATCATCAAAGCAGCAGCAGAGCAGGGATTGATGCCAACGACGGAAGGAGGCTTGAATTATAAATTGAACATGACCAACATGCTTGATGGATATCCAGGCCATGAACATTCGATACCGGTTTATCCTTTGTATAAGGACGTTGTAAAAACAATTGCTGAGTCACGCATCGCGGTGACACCCACGCTGCTGGTGTCTTATGGTGGACCTTTCGCTGAAAACTATTACTTCCAGACAGAAGAGCCTTTCAAGGATAAGAAGATGCAATACTTCATGCCATACCAGGAGCTTGCTGAAAAGACCAGAAGAGTACAGGGATGGTTCATGCCTGAAGAACATGTGTTCACCAAACATGCGAAGTCGATGAAGTTGATGGTTGAAAATGGTGCATTAGCCGGAGTTGGCAGCCATGGCGAATTCCAGGGGCTCGGGTATCACTGGGAACTGTGGGCCATTCAAAGTGGTGGCATGAAAAATCACGATGCTTTAAAAGTGGCTACGATCCTGGGTGCTCAATCACTGGGTCTTGAAAATGATTTGGGAAGTATTGAAACCGGCAAGCTTGCAGATCTTGTGATTCTGGACAAAAACCCACTTGAAAATATTCGCAATTCCAATACTGTGAAGTTTGTGATGAAGAATGGAAGGATGTATGAAGGCGATACAATGAACGAAGTTTATCCTGTTCAACGTAAGCTCGAGAATGCGGAGTGGAAGTTTGAAAAGCCCAACAATACTACCGGAATTGAGAATTGAGAATTGGGAATTGGGAATAGAATTCAGAATAATTGAAATAAAAAAGACCGCGCAATGCGGTCTTTTTTTATTGTGTTGTCTGTGTATTTGAATTAAGCAAAATACAAATCCGCATTCAGCTTCCCGCGTTCCGCATTGTGTTAGAACACTACCCTGAACGATCCAAAGATTCCAAATTTCTTGACTCTTTCTTCGGGCAGTGGCCGGGGCAATACACGCCAGAAGAAATCTATCCGGAATAGCTTGAAGATGTTGTCTACACCCGTTCCTACTTCCATATAAGTTTTGCCGTTCAATGATTCAAACTGATATGTTGAGCCAGCCGGCATATTATACGATCGGTTTTCTTCACTTAGCGATCCCCACAAAGCTTTCACTGTATAGAATTGTCTGAACTTGAGTTTACGCGTTAATGGAATGTAGCGGAATAAACCGTTTCCGATGTTGTGTTCGAAATTGACTCCCGCGTATTTGTCGTGCAGGTACTCGTAACGGTTCATCAGATTAAATGCATACTTGTTGTAATAGTAGATCTCGTTACCCGGGGCAATGTCTAACAACGTGTAAGGCAGGGTGCCATATGTTTTTCCGGCAAACACATTGTAATATATGCTTCCAAATGGAGCTATTTTTTTGTAATCCGATATGCTTCCGGTAAGTTTTGAATAATCGTAATTACTGCTCAGTATCCCCGACACGCCGCGAGTGAATTTCGCTTCAACAATAGGGAAGGGGCTGCCAAGGCTCGTCCGGTAAAAATTATTTTCAAGGAATTTTTCGAGATATGCATATCGCAATCGAACACTCAATTCTGTTGTATGAATATCGCCCTTGCCATTTGTGATCAGTTCTTTGGGGGGCAGATTCAACATTGGGTCAAATTGCTTATGCACAGTAGCGAATGTGCCTGAGAATCCCGAACGTGTTTCCCTGAAGTATTCGATCTTCGATTCCTGCAGTTGCATGAACTTGATCGGTACCCCCGACTTCCTTATCGCCAATGCGAAGATGTTATCCTGGCTTATCTCATCATAATATGTTTGTCCGAAATCAATGTCCTTGAGGTGCGATACATATATGGACGCTCTCGGAGATCGTTCGAGTATATACATCGCGTCAGCTTTGTATTTGAACTGACGGTCATTGAAACCAAACGCGAGATAGCCGTGAAGAATAAGGTTCTTATGGAAGTGCCTGTTGGTGCCCAGGTCAAAACGCAACCGAAATCCTTCAAGTGTGTTCCATGTCATCCAGTTGTACCACGGACCAATCTCAAAATTTCCAACGCGTTTGTATCCCGTTCCAATAAAATTGATCCACTCCGAATATTGCTGGAATACCGGCATCTTCAAAAGCGTATCGATCATTTGATATATCGCTTGTTCATTCTTATTCAATTCTTCGTGCCTCGACACTGCCCAGAATTCTTCGTTCTTTTCTTTTGCCTCTTTTGGAAGAATAACTTCCTCCATGATCTTATTTTTCTGAAGCTCCTTTATAGTCAGTGGATCATTGATGCGAATGTCCTTGTAGGTACTTGTTTTGCGACCGACAAAAGACAAAGTCGATTTTCCCAGCGGTGCAATGTCCACCACAAATTTGTCCTTCGCGAGAAACCATGTTGAGTCGTTCAAAAGTTGAAATTCCTGTATGAGACTTAAGTTTTCAACGAAGTTGATATTTGCTTCCTTCGAAAGACGCAGGTTCATCTTCTGGATCGCGAACGTGGTATCGTGTACCCAGCAATCGCCTTCAAATGTATTTTCCCCCTTTCTCTTTGGGATGAACACAAGGTGGAAGAAACGCTTGCCGCCTATGAATTGCGTGTCAAGAACTTTATAATTGTAATATGCATCGCCATTATCGCTGACAGGACTTACAAACTGTTTGTCCATTACAGGTATGTAGTTGCTATATACGTTGAGGTTTTGATCCATACCACCAAGCAACTTGCTAACGCTTTCATTGTCGACGCCAAGAGTCTTACTTGCTTTGATGACCTCACGTCTTTTCAATGGATTTTTCTGGAAATAATAATCCGATAAGATCTCTGTGAGATACACCGGAAGTATGGGAGCCCCTTCACTTGTGTCAACATTCTCGAAAATGAATTTAAATGGACGCATCAGGCGCGCTTCGGACCATTTATCCTTATTGATGTTTTTCAAATCAAGCTCGAGCTTGTTGTATAATTCATAGGAGAAATTGCGGAAACGGTATCGGTCGTTGAAGGGCTTCTTGCGAACAATGCGTCGCCACATCAGCAAACCTTTGTCTACTCTTCGTTTAACCACTACCTCTGACGCGTACTTGCCCCGCTCAAGATATATGTTCAGCGAAAGAACGTTGTTGTTCTCTTTCTTAAGAATATTGCTGTCTACTACAAGATAATAGTCCTGGTAACCTACATAGGTGATCTCAATGGTATCCTTAGGGTATTCATCTAATCGAAACAAAAAGCTGCCTGCTGAATCACTCAGTTTTCCCAATGTCGAATTGCGAATCTTAATGGAAGCGAACGGTACGATCTCTTCGCTGTGACGATCGCGTATTACTCCCTTCAGCACTTTGGTCTGGCTAAATCCGAGGAGTGGCAAAAGAAAAAGAACAGTTAGGATCAGTGGTTTGTGATAAGGTCTATCTACATTCATCAGACGGTAAAATTACAAACTATCATGAAAAACGCTGGTTCTTGTGACAAGCGGAAGGTCAGAGAGATGATTCTTAACACCTTGTTTACGTTGCATCCTGATAATCCCTCTCATCATTGTTATAGCAAATTTTATTTTGAGCTAAAGGGTTTTTGATGAAACTTTGGATCTCAAAGTGCTTTTATGACTAGCAACCAATCTTCGCTTGAAGCATTACAGGAAATACGGCAGATGATGGATCGTTCATCGCGTTTCTTATCACTAAGTGGATGGAATGGAATTTCTGCAGGCGTATTTGCGCTTGTGGGCAGTTTCGTTGCATATCGCTGGATTGGCGATCATCGGGCCACCATGGAGCGCGTTGAATTTGACATTCATAGTTACCTGCACCTTATTGTGAACCTTACCTTGCTAGCCCTGGCAGTACTTGGCGCAACAATAGCAGTGGCCGTTTACTTTACGCACCGGAGAACGAAACTGGATGGTGTAAAAATGTGGACGCCTGCTTCTAAGAGAATGCTCACCAGTCTCTTCATACCCATAGTTGTTGGTGGTCTGTTCATAGCAGCGATGATATATTCTGGTGTATGGCAATTCATCGCAGGATCATCATTAATTTTTTATGGTCTTGGATTGATAAGCGCCTCAAAGTATACGCTTACTGATATGCGTTATGTGGGCTTTGTTGAGATCATCATTGGGCTGGTATGTTTGTTTTTTCCGCAGCATCAACTTTATTTTTGGGCCTTTGGATTTGGTGTGGTGCATCTCGTGTATGGCATAGTGATGTTTATAAAGTACGATGAGAAACCGGTTGCCAATCAACAAACACAGAGCAAGCTATGAGCAATCCGATCGGTAATCTGAACAAATACTTCGACAACCGGGTTAGGCTGGGTGTAATGAGTTCACTCATGGTGAATGAAGATGTCAGCTTCAACGATCTTAAATCCGTGCTTGAAGTAACCGACGGTAACCTCGCTTCACATCTTGCGCAGCTTGAAGAAGCGGGTTACATCAAAGTGCATAAAGGCTTTGTTGGACGTAAAACAAATACAACGTATTCAGTTACCAAAGCGGGAGAGAAAGCTTTCCGGGAACACCTTGGCGCCCTGGAAAAAATGATCAAAGGGATCAAATAAAAACGCCGGAAGATGTCTCTCCGGCGTTCTCATTTTTACATAGGAATAATATCTTAGAAATCGACTCCCATCGCAAAATGTAACATTGGTTTGCCCCTGAAGAATCCACCCATGTCCCAGCCTGCGTCCAGTCGAAGGAAATAACCAAGCAATGTGCTTCTCGCTCCAAATCCATATCCTCCAACAAACGGACCAATTCCTCCCGCTTTAAGATTTACCCGGATAGGTGAATCACCAGGAGGGTAGCTAAGCACGGGTCTTGACAACCCGTTATAAGAGCCATTCCATGCAGATCCAAGGTCTACAAATTGTACCAGCTGGAAGTTCCTCAGAAAAGCATTATTGATGGGTTTATTAAATAATGTTGAAAACACCGGAAGGCGGAATTCACTGTTCAAAATGATGTTGTTATTTCCATTCGCCACATTCTGCCTGAAGCCCCGGAGATTTACAGCTAAAGACTGGAATGCATATGTTGGATCGGCGGGTCGTGGTTCCTGGTTGTATTTCGGGAACATCCATCCATCAACACCACCGAGGTAATAAAGGATCTTCTGGCTACCCCATGAGAAATCAGCAGCGGCGCGACCAGCCCAGATAAAGTTGCGATAGATTGGGTAATAATACCGCGCATCGACACCTCCATTAAAACTAAACTTGCCAGGCTTAATGTTGGAGTTCTTTGGATCGGCCTTATTGAACTGCGAATTCACATCGATATATATCTTGAAACGCAGTCCATTCATGATGTTCATGGCTTTCTGAATGCTGTTATCATGTACATATTCCAGCCTGCTGATGATGAAGTCCTGCTTGTTGCGGTCTTCTGCCTTAAGCGACGTGCTATCGTAAAACAGATCGCCTCTTACAACTACCTTATCTCTTCTCACTCCGGCCATCAATCGAACGCTCCTCACTTTGTCAAATGGGAACTTAACTACTGCCTGGAACAGGTTGGTGTACATTTTCCCTTCGAACGGAATGGTTGTACCGTTGATGCCATTCACATACCCAATCTCGGTTTTGCGATAATATATCAATGAGTAGTCAAAGCGCTTCTTCAGATAATCACCTCTTGCCATCCACTCTCCACCACCGTCGAAAAGCGACTGGTTCGTTGGAAGAAACACGGATGTGCCACCGCCTCCGACATTAAAACCGGTTCCAGCTCCACCAATCAGTGGAAGACGCATTGCCCCAGTAAAGCGAATGTCTTCAAACAGGTCAAACACCGATGCCTTCAACATACCATTGAATGCACCACCACTTTGTAATGTGATCGGCAATGAGCCGGTATAAGGTTCATACCTGTTTATAAGAATGTCATTGTTGAAGGATCCCGAGAAATTGTCCACAGAGAACTTGAGCTTATAATCAAACCGCTTGGCGCGCGACAACACTGTTTCTATAGGTTGATCAGCTATTGGCTGTGGTTGTCCCCAGGTAGCATTCGTTGTGTCCGCTTCGAACTCGGTCTCAAATACATCCCGTTGGCTGGTATCAGTCCGTTGA
This sequence comes from Bacteroidota bacterium, assembly GCA_023437225.1. Lineage (GTDB taxonomy): Bacteria > Bacteroidota > Bacteroidia > Chitinophagales > Chitinophagaceae > Flavitalea. The sequence continues at coordinate 24,875 of JAEZGS010000028.1, forward strand.
GCCGGTGTTTGAAACTGCAACGCTTCGCCAGTCTTATAATTTTGATCCGATATCGTTTGCTTTCTATACTCTGTTGGTCTTGGATTCACATTCCGGCGGCGAAGTGCATTTTCGTCCACCTTCAATTTATAAAGGAATTTGAGATTGCCCTCCTGCCTTACTTCACTAACCTGCCCGTTGTCGCCGGCTACTTTGGTTTCGATAAGTCCGCTTTGATAATTGGTGATCGGAAACACATAGGCCGAATCATTTGTTACAGAGAATACATACATCGAATCAGGGTCACTCTTTCCTGCATTCCTCAATGTTGAATCCAGTTCTTTATTGTCGGGATTGCGCAGGATGTTGTCTCCAATAACAAATACTGTATCAAGTCCCGCACGCTCTGTTGAAAAGAAACCTGCATACCTGTTTGCAATTCCATTCTCATCGCTGATGAATGTAAAGTGCGTTGTGTTGTATTGCATCGGGTAACGAGCACTACCCTGTTTCATATTCGTAAGCTGAGTAATCTGGCGGAACTCGCTCTTATTGTAATTATCAGCCAGGAAGATGTTGAACTTATCGGTAGCTACTCCAGTGTCCCTTCCAATAGCAGTTGGATTGGGCCTGTTAGACGAAAAGATAATGCCGGTCTTATTTGGGAATGATACGAACGTCGCGTCAAGGTCTGCATAAGAATCGTTCGTTACCTGCTCATAACTGTCTTTATCTATCTTATAAACGAATATGTCCGACTGCCCTTTGCGAACTGCACTGAGGAGTAATGTATTTGCATCGAGCATGAATTTCATATCCGTGATCTGCTCAAAATGAGGGATCTCCTGTTTTACAGTTTTATATCGTGCAACAAGATCATAAACGAATAGTCGCACCTTTCCTTTGTCCCAGTAAACACAGGCGAGACGGGTGCCCTTTCCATCCCACGCGAGCAGCGGGTAATTTGGATTTACTTCGTTTTCATGACTACGCACTCCATTGGAGAGCAACACCTTCCTGTCCGTCAGGTTTTCATACAACACCACATAATACTTGCCCTTGATGAACTCAACGACAGCATAAGTTTGACTGCGGGGCAGCGGGTTTGGTGTAAAACGAATGAAGTCCTTGTTTGGCGTAGTTTCCTCAACAATGGAGATGGTTCCTTTCGGAAAGTTCCGTCGGCCCTTTATGTCAGCATAATACTTTTCTTCGTTCTCCATCATAAAGTCCTGCAGCACTTCTTTGAACTTTTTCTTTGTGATCCGGTTGGAAGCACTGTTCAGATTGCGATACACTCTTGCGAGGTATAGAAAATATGTAACGTTCTCTTTCTTGTATTTGTCTGCAATGTATTTCCAGAAAGCATGACCCGCGAGGTTCGGTTTGTGAAAGGCAAACTGGTAAAAATTTTTGTATTCGCCCGACATCAAAGCAGATTTCAACTGGTCGTCAAGCGATGTGCTCCATTCTTCCGCAGCATAAGTAACGTATCCATCAGTAAGCCATTTCGGTAGATCCAGCAATGCCTGGTTAGCGGCAAATTCACCCAGATCATCCCCGAACAAAAGATTGTCCAACAGGATGCGTGCAATACCCTGGCGGACTTGTCGCTTGAGATTTTGATGGTTGCCATCAAAATAAACGATCATCTTATTGTTAACCAGTTTGGTGATACCGCCGGTGGTTTGCCAGTCGAGATTTAAACCGATGTTTGATTGCTCCAGTTCGTTGAAGTTGTTGTACACAACGATGTTGGCGCGACGTTGCAATCCATACTCTGCGAATTGTTCCAGTTGCGGCAATTCCTGCTCAGCGATCTGCGTAACATAGTTTGCGATCGTCTGACCGTTTTCGTAGAAGTATGTATTGAAATTTGGCGTCTGGTAATATTGCCATTTAAATTTCCTCCATTGAACCCTGTTCTTTCCGAACTCTACGGTGTTCACCTGGGCACGAACGGAATCCATATTCAAAGCAAAAGCCAGTGCAAGCAACATCCAAACTTTAGCTTTAGAAATAACCGGGAAAAATTGCATATCCTATCTTTAGTTTTTTAAAGTTATAATAATCCCTATTCCCTGTAAAATACAAAATCAATAAGCAGCAATCATGTTTACGATAAAACAGTTCACTTTTAGCCCCGTGCAGGAAAATACATACGTGTTATCAAACGAATCCGGCGATTGCCTGATCATTGACCCCGGTTGTTATTTTCCCGGCGAAAGACAAGAGCTCAAAGATTACATCAGTCAAAATAGTTTAACGCCCAAATATCTGTTAAATACCCACTGCCATCTGGATCACATTTTTGGCAACAGGTTCATCCAGGATACCTATCGGTTAAAATTGCATCTTCATCCTAAAGAGGAGCAGGTGCTTGCTATGGGACCTACGTTCGGACTCAATTGGGGGTTGTCGTTTGAAAACTATAATGGGGAACTGATATTTCTTACGGAAAGGGATGATGTCCGATTGGGAAATGACCGGCTGACCATCTTTGAAACACCCGGGCATTCACCGGGTAGTATCAGTTTTTACTGTAAGGAACAAAAGTTCATCATCAGCGGCGACGTGCTCTTCAATGGGAGTATTGGAAGAACCGACCTGCCGGGTGGCGATTTTGATACATTGATCAAAAGCATTCACACTAAACTCTGGCCACTGCCTGAGGATATAGTAGTCTACAGCGGCCACGGCGATCCAACGACGATCGGTAAAGAAAAACGCACAAACCCATATGTTTAGTACATTTCTTAGTGTGCTAGTGTGCTAATGTTAATGTGCTAGTGTGCTAGTATGCTAATGTGCTAGTGTGCTAGTATGCTAATGTGCTAATGTGCTAGTGTGCTAGTGTGATAATGGGTGGCCGTTTCGCGTTTCCCATTTTCCATTTCCCCATTGCAAGCGGCGCTCACCTCGCTCTCTTCAGCAGTTTGTTGATCTCGCTTTTCTCCACGCGTGCTACGAAAGCGGCAAACCCGCCGAGCAACAACAATGCGCTGCCGTAATAAACAATATGATAGTAGGAAGCCGCTTCATTGATTTGTCGCACGAGCACCTCATGAATTATATATAACAGGGCAACTATTACGATGTAGGCGATCAATTTTTTACGCGGGTATGGAACCGGGTAATGTTTTTGGCCGAGGTGATAGTTAACGGCCATCATGAAGAAATAACAAAAGAAAGTAGCCCATGCGGCTCCTGTATAACGGAATGGCGGTATCAATATGAAATTCAGTACGATCGTCAGGATCGCACCGGCAATGGTAATGTAGGCGCCGGTCATGTTCCGGTTCGTCAATTTATACCACACGGAAAGGTTATAATACACCCCGAGGAATACGCTGCCCATAGCAAGTATCGGTACAATGTGGATTCCTTCTGCATACTCCTCGAATTTGGAAGCGATCAGCAATTGCCAGAAATCCAGGAAGAGCGATACAACCAAAAACATGAGGCAGCAGGCAATGACAAAAAACTTCATCACTCTTGCATATGTTCTTTGTGCGCCTTCATTTTTTGACTGATTAAAGAAAAACGGCTCGGCAGCAAGTCGAAATACTTGTATGAATATGGTAATAAGCACTGCCAGTTTATAATTCGCTCCAAAAATTCCCAATTCGCGTTCTTCAACCAGCGGATCATCATTGAGGATCTTTCGATATACCAGTCGGCTCAACATTTCATTGATCATTCCACCCAGCCCCACGATAATAAGCGGGTAAGAGTATTGCATCACTTCCTTCCATAATTTCTTATCGAATGCCCACCTGAAATCCGAGAACTCTTTATACAACAACAATAAGGTTGCGGCACTGGCAATGAGATTGGCCAGTATAAAATAGCCGATTCCGATGGTGGGATCAAACATTCTTCCCAGCAGCGATCCGGGATCTTCTTCATGTGCCGGCTTCGCCACATAGTAGAAAAACAATACCAGTAAAATATTCAGAAGAATGCTGCTCACATTCACAAATGCGTATTTGCGGGGACGCTCTTCAAGCCTGAGCTTGGCCATCGGGAGCGTATAAAGTGTATCAAAGAAAAGTATTCCGATCATCCATGTCACAAACACGGGATGTTTCTCCATCTCAATGAAATCGGTCAGCTCATGCCGGAACAGAAACAAAACAAGGGTCAACAATAAGGTCGAAACAAAGATGGAAACATTCAGAGTGTTATAGAGATTCCTGCGATCGTGCTCTTGAGCAAACCGGAAAAAACTTGTTTCAAGACCGTAGGTAAACAGTATATTTAAGAAAGGGATCACCGCATACACCTGAGTGTAGGCATAGGATCCGTTGGGATCATACAATTGAAAACCCAGGAGACTAATGCCAAAATAAAGGAACCTGCTTACGATCCTCGGAACTCCGTACCATAAAGTTTGCCCGGCTAACTTTTTAATGCTCACTAATAGCGACTTTGCTCCAAAAATAAGCTTTCAGCATCATGCCGGGATGCAATCATTATAAACCTAATTGTATGAAATCAATTTTAGCAATGGCCATGTGTTTGTTTCTGATCGTTTCAGCACAGGCTCAGTCTTCGGTTTACGAGACAACGATCAAATTTGCAAAGAAGGAAAAGCGTGCGTTAACATATGAAGTGCCTTTCGAACCAAACGTGGTTGAAAAAACAATTGAAGATATGATGGCAAAGAGAGGTGCAAAGGTGGAAAAGTCGCGCGGTTTCATGGTTTTTAAAAACGTGCAGGTGGATGATAGCAGCAGTGAACGTGGGGATCTTTACTTTAAGGTAGATAGAAAGAACAGAAAGGACAAAAATTCGACTGTTACTGCATTTGCAGTGGCACCTAATGCAAACGCTGCAGAGACAGATGACAACAATGAATTGTTAAGCGATACCCGTGCTTTGCTTACATCGATGTCGCCCGGACTTGAAAGCACTGATCACCAGTTTTCTTTGCTTCGACAGGAAGAAAAAATTCGCGACTTAGAAAAGAAAATGCGAAAGCTGGAAGACGATTATGCAGATTACGAAAAGAAGGTTCGCAACCTGCAGGAAAAAATGGAAAGTAATAAGCGCGAGCGCGAAACGCTTCGTTCAAATATAGAAACCGATAAGAATGCATTGGAAATAATGCGGGCAAAAGGAACAACCTCCAATTAATCAGTCAGGTTCGCTGAACATTGAATTTTCTATGAAGGCCGGATCTGATAGGGTTTTTAAGAATTCAAGCAGGTAAAGTTTTTCCATGGCGCTCAGTGGAATACTATTCTTTAGTAGCGGATCTAATGTGTTGCTTTGTTGCACGCCGCCGGAGTAGTGATCCATCACCTGCAGGGCCGATTGTATGCGGCCATCATGCATGTAAGGAAATGTAAACAGCACATTCCGTAATGTGGGTACGCGAAATTTCAACGAGTCCCCCGGCAGTCCCGTAACATCCATTCGACCTTTATCATTGGTAGAATTGTTTAGTGGCAGTCCGATGTTCCTGAAAGAGCCGTCTGTGAATAAAGGCTCGGTATGACATCCTGCGCAGGATGCTTTGAAGATGTCGTATCCCGTTTGCTCTGAGCTGCTGAAAGTTTCTATGCCTTTTTTTACCCGATCGTATTTGGATTCTGTGGATACAAGGGCATTCACGAAGGAGGCCAGTGCCTTCAACATGCGATCGCTGTTCACTTGCGGCGTTCCATATGCGGCGGCAAACATTCGTTGGTAGCTTGTGTCTGTGCTTATGTTTTGAACAGCTTTATCAACATTGCTGCCCATGTCGATGATCGAGGATATATGAGATGCGATCTGTTCTTCCATGGAGTTCATCCTTCCATCCCAGCGATACGAGCTGCTCCATACAACATTGATCAGGGGCGGGGCATTGCGAATGGTATGTGAATGATTATAGCCATGACTCAGGTCGTGATCAAATGTTCCGAAGCCTGCCTGTTGCTGGTGGCATGAAGAGCACGGATAGTTTCCGTCGCCCGATAATCTTCCATCATAAAAAAGTTTGCGACCTAATTCAAAGGATTGTATAGTAAGAGGGTTGGCCTGGAGATCGTATGCCGGAGAAGGCCATCCCGATGGAATGTTCCACTGCCATGGAGTTGTTTGTGCATGATTATTATCGTGCTTATGACATGCATTGAGTAAAGCAATGCATAGGCAGATACAGATTATGATAGCGGAACACTTCATATTTCCGGGCGTTCGGGCAGGAGTTAAAAGGGCAAGCAACAAATACAAAAAATAAACCGCAACATGAGATGATGAATATAAAAGTAATTGATCACATGTGGAAATATTCTATGAATTATTTCAGGAATATGAAAAGCGTTTAAGATTTTGTCTGATTTTTGAAGATATTCAAATGCTATGAGAGTTGTAATTCAACGTGTGACCCATGCCGAAGTGTTGATCAATGAAAAGGTGAAAGCTGCAATTGGTGCGGGGTTGCTTGTGCTTGCCGGTTATGAGGATGGCGATTCAAAAGACGATATTGACTGGGTTTGTTCGAAGATCGTACAACTTCGCGTGTTCAATGACGACAATGGTGTTATGAATATGTCGTTACTGGACCTGCATTATGACCTGTTGCTCGTAAGTCAGTTTACATTGCATGCTTCTACTAAGAAAGGCAACAGGCCTTCTTACATTCGCGCAAGCAAGCCAGACATTGCAGTGCCATTGTATAAGATGACTATTGAAAAATTATCTGCACTTATGAACCGAACCATTGAAACAGGAGAGTTCGGGGCGGATATGCAGGTTTCGCTGGTAAATGATGGACCAGTTACCATAATTATTGACAGCAAAAACAAGGAATGATGGACCAGTTGCAGAAAGAAGCTTCATCACAAATAACTCTGAACGATGCACAACAACTAGTGGACGCATGGATCAATACCACGGGTGTCCGATACTTCAATGAACTTACAAACCTGGGCATTTTGATGGAAGAAGTAGGAGAGATGGCCCGACTGATGGTTAGAAAATATGGCGAGCAATCGTTTAAGGCTGGTGACCAATCCAAAGAGTTGTCTGATGAAATGGCCGATGTGTTGTGGGTGTTGATCTGCCTGGCCAATCAGACTGGCGTGAACCTGACGGATGCTTTCCGGGAGAATATGCAGAAGAAATCAACCCGTGATGCGACAAGGCACCAGGAGAACAGTAAGCTGAGGAAGTAATTTGGTAATCGGTAGTCCGGGGAGAAACGGAGGAACGGAGAAACAGAGAAACGGATAAACGGAGAAACAGAGAACGGAAGTAGTCGGTAGTCGGTAATCGGTAATCGGGGGAAAACTGAGGAACGGATAAACGGAGAAAAAGAGAAACAGACAAGCGGAGATTCGCATTCCGCATTCCCCACTCAGAATTCCGTATTAGCACATTAGCACATTAGCACATTAGCATATTAGCACATTAGAATAGCACACTAGCACACTAGCATATTAGCACATTAGCATACTACCATACTCCCACATTTATTAAACCTCTATCTTTGCCGCCATGGCAAACGATTCGAATAAATTTCAGGCTATTATTTCCCATTGTAAGGAGTATGGATTTATCTTCCAGTCGAGCGAAATCTATGACGGGCTTAGTGCTGTTTATGATTATGGACAGTGGGGCGTAGAACTAAAGCGAAATATCCGTGAACACTGGTGGAAGAGCATGACCCAGATGCATGAAAACATTGTGGGGATCGATGCTGCCATCTTCATGCATCCTACCACCTGGAAGGCAAGTGGTCACGTGGATAATTTCAGCGACCCGATGATCGATAATAAGGATTCTCAAAAACGGTATCGTGTCGACCACCTGATCGAAGGTTATGCCGAACAATTGGAATCAGAAGGTAATAATGAAAAGGCTTCCGCGATCCTTTCGCAAATGGATGCCTTGCTTGCTGCAAGCGACTTTGCCGGTTTAAAGACATTCATCGAAGACAATAAGATCAAATGTAGCATAAGCGGAACTTGTAACTGGACCGATGTCCGACAGTTCAATCTCATGTTCTCCACCCAACTGGGAAGTGTGACCGATGAGGCTAGTGAAATATACCTGCGTCCTGAAACAGCGCAGGGCATCTTTGTGAATTTTCTGAACGTTCAGAAATCCGGTCGCATGAAGATACCTTTCGGTATTGCACAGGTTGGGAAAGCATTCCGTAATGAGATCGTTGCCCGTCAATTTGTGTTCCGCATGCGCGAATTTGAGCAAATGGAAATGCAGTTCTTCATTCGCCCTGGCACACAGAAAGAATGGTATGAATACTGGAAAGAAGAGCGAATGAAATGGCACCTGAGCCTTGGCATCCCTTCCGAGCGGTATCGCTTTCACGATCACGTGAAGCTTGCACATTATGCCGATGCAGCGTGTGATATTGAATACAATTTTCCAATAGGCTTCAAAGAAGTTGAAGGGATTCATTCACGCACCGACTTCGACCTGAAAAATCACCAGGAGTACAGTCGCAAGAAGATGCAATACTTCGATACGGAGATCAATCAGAACTATATTCCATATGTTATCGAAACATCCATCGGGCTTGACAGGTCCGTGTTGATGGTTTTGAGCGAAGCCTATCTTGAAGAAGATCTGACTACCGCTGAAAAGCAGGACAGTCGCGTTGTACTAAAATTTCCTCCTAAACTCGCCCCAATAAAACTCGCCGTATTACCCCTCACTAAAAAAGACGGCCTGCCAGAGCTTGCACGGCAGATAATGGACCAATGCAAAACGCAATTCAAGTGTTTTTACGAAGAGAAAGATACGATTGGAAAAAGATATCGCCGAATGGATGCAATTGGCACACCTTTTTGTGTAACAATAGATCACCAGTCTAAAGAAGACGGAACGGTAACGATCAGGAACCGGGACACGATGCTACAGGAAAGAATTCCAATAGAAAAGATCATTAGTACAATAGAAGCGGCGTTATAAGTGGACGGTGTCTAAACGACAATTAAAAAAAATGTGTACTTTCAGAGATAATCTGAAGCCCTTAATAAACATTTATGCTTGCACTCGAAGTCACAATGAATGTGTTCGTGCTTTTTGGTCTATTGCTGGCTACCTCCGTGATCGGTTTCCTCCTTCGATCGGCGCAAGTGCGCTCGCTGAAGAGTAAGGTCATCGAACTTGAAAGAGAAATGCTGAATAACCACGCTTCCATCCTTGAATTGCAAAAGGAGCGCGCATTCCTCGAAAAACAGATACGCGAATCAAAGATTCCCGTAATCGCCATGAAGAAATCTAAAGAGGAGATCGAGCACGAAAACAAGAAGCTCGGACTTCATTAGTTCCAGGTTCAGGTCAACTCGCACCAGCACTAACCATAAAGTTCCTGGTGAATGCGCTTCCTTTCGAAGCCCATTGCAAGTATGCGTTGTTTTGCCTCGTCGATCATATTCTTCCAACCGCACAAATAAAAATCGGCATCCTGGCTGGCCGCCAGTTGACGATCATTGCAGATGTTTTCATACACCTGGTGAACATAGCCGCTAATTACGCCCGGTCCTGCGGCTTCGCGCGAATAAGTGGGCAGATAATGAAAAGAAGGCATTTCTTTTTCAAGCGCCCTCATTTCGTCGCCATATAATCCATCGCATAAAAGTCTGCAGCCAAAAACAAGGTAGATGTTCTTATGAGGTATGTTGTGTCGGTTAATATGGTTGACCATTGAGCGGAAAGGGGCTATTCCCGTACCGGTACATATAAAGAAAAGATTTCTTTCAATAGTATCGGGCAACGTAAATACTCCCAATGGTCCCCTGAATATCAGTTCTGATCCCACTTTCACATCGTTGAATAAATATGTTGTCCCCGCACCGTTTTCGAGGTAAACGATCACGAGTTCAAAAACATTCGAGCCGTCTGGCCACGATGCTATCGAATAACTTCGCCAGCGCTTGTTTATCTTTTCATGAATGGGTAAGTCGAGCGTTACGAACTGACCGGGTTTGAAATTTAACTCCTCCATCTCCGGAACCTGTATATAGAATCGTCTTGTAGTCGCAGATTCATGATCTATACGAATCACTATGCCCTTATGCCAGTTTTGCGCCATGTGTTGGTTTTTAAAAAAAGACCCCGCTGATTGCGGGGTCCTTGTATGTGCTTTGGCAAGCTATCGCTGACGCTAATGTAAAGGATTTTTCTTATTGCAATACCACCGGCTTCAACTTTTTCCACTCTGCTGAATAGCTGTAATATTTCTTCTTTCCAGAAACTAATTCCACCACAACGGCGTTCGATTTACTCATCTCTGCCAGTTTTGAAGTTGGATTTTCCAGCCTGTCGCCGATCAACAACTTGTAAACCTTGTTACTGGTCTTATTGATGATCGTATCATTCGATTGGTATTGACCAACCTGTCCACCTTGTATGATTACCGGACTCTGAACCAGCTCCCATGTTGCTTTGTATGCTGTGCCGTCAATATAAATTGCAGTTACCTGTGCCTTTGCAGCCGGATTTTCCAGGTACACTTCATAATTCGTTACTGGCTTTATGGGCCTAGCTACCGTACTTCCGTCTTCTCTTGCTTCACCACGGGGCATCATTCCTGGTACAGCGTTCCGGGTAAACGCATGTACAGTAATGCGCTTGCATTCTCTCTGTGCAAATATGAATGTTGCTGAAAGCATTAATACCAGTAAAATAGAAATTGATTTCATAGTCAGATGTTTGAATTGAGACGAAAAAAAGCCTGCAACTGTTTCACTGCAGGCTCCAGTCAGCAGTATCTTATCATTCCTTTATGAACTTCTTTATGTATTGCTGCTTGTAATCGGCGCTTGTGATTGTGAGGATATAGGTTCCTTTCGGGAGGGGGTGCACGTCCAACTGTCCACTGGCGTAATTCGTTTCTTTCCTCATCAATTGTTGTCCGCTAAGATTTGTTACACTGATAACAAGCCGCTTCACCGTAAACATATTTCCGATTGTATAATTGATCCTGTTGCTCACAATGGTAGGTGCCGCCATTCGAATGAAGTCTTTATCATTCCTTACCGGATCATTTATTCCCGTACTTTGATTAGGTCTGAAATCCGGCGATCCGATCTCGGCAATGTAGGCGCCGTTACCATGTGTTCCAACCAGTAATATGTTATCCTGTGGCCGGTAATCAAGACTTGTAACAACAGCGTAATTCAAAATATTACCACCCTCCCGGATCCATGATACAGTATTGTTGGCAGTAATATTTTTCGTACTGTAAAGCCCAACCGAGGTTCCCACATAATATTCAGTAACAGATGTATTACCTTCTTTCTTTACTACAATGGCACAACTTCTTATTGAAGGTAGTGTAAGGTTTCCTTCAACTTTGCGCCATGTTGGTGTTGCACTTTTTGCATTGTTGGTCCACCAGATATTGATGTCATTCTTTGATACACCACCTGATGTTGTTACTGAATAATTTGAAACAACGGCTAGGATCTCGTTATCATTATTAGGATTTACAGCGATGTCTGAAATGTTCACTGGTGCTCCGTTTACGCGATAATTCTCCAGCTCTGGCGGAGTTATATCAGCGGGTGATGTTGATGCGGGTGCATTGCGCGGATCATCGAGCCTGAGGATCTTTCCATTCGATGTGCCAATGTATAAAACATGATCCGGGCTGTACGGTCCGCGGGAAGGTTCAAGTGCCCTTATTCCCACACTCACTCCACTACCGGGATTCGATGGGTTTGTCTTTGAACGCACTCCCGTTAGCTCGGTCCAGGTATTAGATGTAACTGTTGTCGCATTTGTGGTGCGAAACAACCTGTTGAAGTTTGCGTAATATAGTATCTCTGGATTGTCAAAGTCCATTTTGAAATACGTAACAAACTCGCCGTATGCATCTTCCAATCCGGGGAACGGCGTAAGATTGTTTGGCCTGATGTTCTTGAAATCATTATTCTCGCGATACCTGTATATCTCGCCCAATTGGGTTGAACCATAAAGCGTGAACTGGGTCTGCGTATTTTTAGCGATCGCAGCGGCGCCTCCATCACCTGAGAAGATCCTGAGGTGATATCGTCCTTCACCTTCGATTCGCAATTGCGTTCCATTATCTTGCGCACCGCCGATGAAAGTAAACTGGTTTGGAGCATTGTCCAGAGCGATATGGTAATACTGCAATGTCTGATAGCCATTGACCATTTTCCATTGCACAGGCTCTACATCTCCCGCTGCCATCACGTCGTCAGTGATCTGCAATCCTCCGTCGTTACCAATGATTGCTTTTTTGAAGCCCGGGGAGTTTGGAAAGAAGGCCATCGCATGAAAGTCCGGGTGACTACTCGGGTATATTTCTAATTGCGAAGCGAAACTCTGTTTATAACCGCCAATCCAGGATGTGGCTGTTTTGTTTGTAAATCCGGATGTAGATCGGAATAGATTTGTTGCTCCAACAAAAACAACATTAGGATCATCCGGTTTCACGGCCAACATTAAATTAAATCCTCCCTGAGTTGCCAATGGATCAACACCTCCCAATTGCCCGGGAAAGTCCGGCATGTTTGCAGAGAGGTCGGTCCATTTATTGGTGCCGCCACTTGCATCGAGCTTGAAAAGATCCGCTTCGGGTTTGGGATCCGAACCGTCACCGGAAAGACCGTTCTCGTAAAGAACGTACATCAGGTTATTGTTCGATGGAGCCAGTTGAATCACTATGCGTTTTGATATGAAGTTCGTATCAGGAGGGAATGGTGTATTGTCTATATCATCGACTCCATAGGAATTTGCTCGCCATCCTGCGACGGAGTCGACGCCCAAGGTTCTACCGCCTGCGATACGGGTCCAGGAATTGGCATCCCCTGAATTGGATGTCCATATGCCCCGTAGATTATGGTCCCTTGCGCCTCCATTTACTGCCAGGTAAACTTTTCCGTTGTTAGTGACCGCCACATCCAGCTGACCGCTTGAAGAACCGAGCGGTCTGACGGAAGAAAATACTACTCTCCAGCTATTGCCTCCATCGGTTGATCGCACAAGTCTTCTGTGCCCAGCTACATAAACATGACCATTTACAGGATTGACGGCGATTCGATGCACGAAATCAAAGGGGTTATCAAATCCTTCGAGAGATCCTCCGGCCAGTATATTTACGCCATTAAGGTCGGTAACGGTCAGAGGCATCTTTGTCCAGCTCAAGCCATTATCGGTCGATTTCCAGATGCCGTGGCCCAAGTACAGCGCTCCATCGTCAGCAGCTGAATTTCCCACAGGTTCGCCACCGCCGGCATACCAGGTGTTTTCGTTTCCTGGTCGCGGATCCTGTACAATAGATGAAAGGCTGTGAACATCGTTTTCCGGGCTTACCCTTGTCCAGCTTACTCCTCCATCGGAAGAGCGCATGATGCCGCCACTTACTGAGCCGGATAAAATGACTTTATTGGTACCGCCATTGTACCTCTTATCGATCGCCAGTGCCCGTGTACGACCTCCTATACTGTCAGGACCGGCCGCTTCATAAACATTCTGATCAAGAGTTCCCTGTGTTCCCGATCCCGTGCGGCTTCCACGACTTTCAATGCCGTGAGCCTGCAGCCTTTCGTTGAGCAGGATGGAAACGGGCAACCGGCCTGTACCAGGGTCTTTAATCAAATCGTATTCATACTTGCGGCGTGCTTTATTGTACGCCATCTTCTTGCTCTTACGGTCTTTTTTCTCGGATCTGTCCTCGCTAGCTCGCTCATCGTCGGCGCTCAGTTTCAGGGTCTGCAGTGCCGATCTGTTGATCGCCGGACTAAAAAACACCACTGCAGCAACCAGAACCATAGCGATCATTACACTGCCAAAAATTGTTTGTTTCATGTTGGGGCCGTTCTCTTGTATAATAATTCAATTTAAGACAAAATAGCTACAAACACCGGCATAATCAAAGTTGCCTATCTTTGCCGCCGCGATATGAATTTGCAGGAGTTGTTGTCACGGTATCAGAATGATCCCCGCCTTTTTCAACTGGCGGACAGACTCTCATTTTCACAACCCCAGAACATCTATCTAAAAGACCTTCAGGGCAGTTCCATCGCCTTTGTCATCACCAGTATTTTTCAGCATCCCGCTACACCTGACCTCAACCACCTGGTGATCTGCGAAGACTCGGAATCGGCGGCATACCTGCATAACACACTGGAAAGCCTTACGGCTGCGCTCGATCTTTTTTACTTTCCATCCTCCTTCAAAAACCGGAAGAACTATTCGCTGCTGAACAGCAGCCATGTGATGTTACGTACAGAAGCCCTTACACGGTTGGCTGGCGGTGGCAATAAGAAAATATTGATCACTTATCCTGATGCCATCTTTGAAAAGGTGGTATTGCCTTCGACCTTATCGGGCAACATCATATACATTAAGGCGGGTGACTCGATAGACGTGGATGGATTGATGGAAAAACTGGTGGGATACGGATTTGAGCGAACCGATTTCGTATATGAACCCGGGCAGTTTGCTCTTCGTGGAGGGATATTGGACATTTATTCTTTCGGCAACGAAAAACCCTACCGTGTAGAATTGTTTGGTAACGATGTGGATTCGATACGGATCTTTGATCCTGAGTCCCAGTTAAGCGAAAGGAAGCTCCTGCAGGTTAGCATCATTCCAAACGTTGAAACAGAATTTGTTGATGAGGAAAAAGTTTCGTTGCTAGAATTTCTTCCATCCAACACTGTAGTGTGGATGCAGGATTGGGAGTTGATACGGGATCGCCTGCTTGTGCAGGAGGAAGAATTGCAGATGTACATCGAACTTGTCAATTCGGGTCAGATCCAAAAGCGCGAGGACGAGGATGAAGTAAGACGGTTAACCGTTAAGGACGAAGGCTTTTTGAAGTTGAACGAATTTGAAGAACAACTCAAACATCGACATGTATTAGAGTATGCACCACATCCCAAATGGCACTCTAGTTTTGAAATAATATTCAACACCCGTTCGCAACCTGCTTTCAACAGGCAGTTTGAAATGCTCATACGCGACCTGAAACAATGGGAGGCAAAGGGATTTTCCCTGTTCCTGTTTTCAGACAACGCTAAGCAGCTCGAACGTTTGCACACCATCTTCGAAGATCTTAAAGCGCTCATACATTTTACGCCTGTATTGAATTCAATACATGAAGGGTTTATCGATACAGATCTAAAAGTTGTTTGCTATACAGATCACCAGATCTTTCAGCGATACCACAAATACAAAGTCAAACAGGCCTACAATAAGAACAAGGCTCTTACACTGCGCACTCTCCGCGAACTACAACCGGGCGATTATGTCACGCATATAGATCATGGAGTTGGTTTATACAGCGGATTGCAGAAGATCGAAGCAAACGGAAGGTTACAGGAGGCTGTACGTATTATATATAAAGACAACG
The DNA here is from genome assembly GCA_023437225.1 of Bacteroidota bacterium. Taxonomy (GTDB): domain Bacteria; phylum Bacteroidota; class Bacteroidia; order Chitinophagales; family Chitinophagaceae; genus Flavitalea. Next base: position 40,197 of record JAEZGS010000028.1, read on the forward strand.
ATATCCTTTATGTGAACATCAATTCACTTCATAAGATATCGAAGTATACGGGAAAGGAAGGATCTATCCCGAAAGTAAATAAGCTTGGCAGTGATGTATGGCAAAAGCTTAAGGAAAAGACCAAAACAAAAGTAAAGGAGATCGCATTCGATCTTATTAGATTATATGCCCAGCGCAAGGCGCAGCAGGGGTTTGCCCATGCACCGGACAACTTCATGCAAACGGAACTGGAGGCGTCGTTCATTTATGAAGATACACCTGATCAGAGCAAGGCAACAGCCGATGTAAAGAAGGACATGGAATCATCATCACCGATGGACCGACTGGTGTGTGGAGATGTTGGCTTTGGTAAGACGGAGATCGCCATTCGTGCGGCATTCAAAACCTGTTGTGATAGCAGGCAGGCGGCGATTCTTGTTCCTACAACCATCCTGGCCTTTCAACACTACAAAACCTTTAAAGATCGATTAAAAGATTTTCCTGTCACGGTTGATTATATAAACAGGTTTAAGTCGGCCAAAGAGAAAAAAGAAACGCTGAAACGTTTGGCGGAAGGGAAGATCGATATCATCGTTGGAACTCACGGTATCCTGGCTAAAGACGTAAAGTTTAAGGAGCTGGGATTATTGATAATAGATGAAGAACAAAAGTTTGGTGTTGCGCATAAGGAAAAGATCAAGACATTAAGAACGAATGTGGATTGTCTCACTCTCACAGCTACGCCGATACCGCGTACACTGCAATTCAGTTTGATGGGCGCAAGGGATCTGAGCATCATCAATACACCGCCGCCTAACAGGCAGGCAATCCAAACAGAGGTGCAGGTGTTCAATCACGATTTCATTCGTGATGCGATCTACTATGAAACCGAGCGGGGAGGGCAGGTATTCTTCATTCATAACCGGGTACAGGGACTTGCAGAAATGACAGGCCTGCTGCAAGGATTATGTCCCGATCTGAGTATCGGTTATGCACACGGGCAATTGGAGGGTCATGTGCTGGAAGAACGCATACTCGATTTTATAGAAAAGAAGTACGATGTTCTTGTATGTACCAATATTGTTGAAAGTGGTGTAGATATTCCAAACGTGAATACCATCATCGTAAACAATGCACATCAGTTTGGATTAAGTGATCTTCACCAGTTGAGAGGCAGGGTGGGACGGAGTAATAAAAAAGCTTTCTGTTATTTACTTGCACCGCCGATGAGCACGCTGCCCACAGATTCGCGAAAGCGGCTTCAAACTTTGGAACAACATAGTGAATTGGGAAGTGGCTTCCAGATTGCGATGCGCGATCTTGACATACGAGGTGCCGGTAACTTGCTTGGTGGTGAACAAAGTGGATTCATGGCTGAGATCGGCTTCGAAATGTATCAGAAGATATTGGAGGAAGCGATCAAGGAGTTGAAGAGAACAGAATTCAAAAATCTTTTCAAAGAAGAAATTTCCAGGCAGGACGATTTTGTGCAGGATTGTACGATCGATACCGACCTTGAAATACTCATACCGGATGCTTATGTGGAAAGCATCACAGAAAGGCTGAGCTTATATACGAGGCTCGATAACTGTGACAACGAACAGGAACTGCAGTCGTTTGAACAGGAAATGCACGATCGTTTCGGACCAGTACCATCGCAGGTAAAAGATCTGATTGACACAGTAAGATCAAGATGGTTGGCTGTAGATCTTGGCTTTGAAAAAATGATGCTGAAAGACGAAACGCTTAAATGTTATTTCGTCAACAAACCCGACTCGCCATATTTTGAGAGTGCTACGTTTAAACATATACTTGACTTCATTCAAACACAAACCAACAAAGCGCGACTGCGCCAAACGGGTAAGATGTTCATGCTGGTGATAGAGGGAATGAAAAGCATGAATGACATTCTTCGCTTTTTGAAGAGGATACACAAATACGTGCAGGAACAACGCGAGGCTGTTGCCTGATGCAGCATTTCATCGTTTTTTAATCATTTGCAGGAACTGGTGTGATTTCATATATTGAGTAAAACCCTTTATATGGCAGAAAATTCTTTTCTCGGAACAGAATCTCAACCGGTGATCGTACCAACAAGCGAAGAAAAAACGATGGCTGTGCTAAGTCACGTGCTTTGTCTGGTTGTTTGGCTTTTTGCGCCACTTATAATTTATCTCTTAAAAAAAGATGAATCCCCGTTTGTTGCGGCTCACGCGAAGGAATCTTTGAACTTCCAGATCACGCTGACCATCATCGGGTTCCTTTTGTTTATCTCGCTGATAGGTATTCTGTTGTTATGGGTGCTGGGAATTTTTGCAACCATCATGATAATCGTTGCAACGATAAAAGCAAGTGAGAACAAGCTTTACAGGTATCCGTTTACTATCAGGTTAATTAAGTAGACCTATTATAGAGACTTTTCCATAGTAACGTGAGGGATCGTTACTTCTTCAAATTCTTCACCTGTTACCTGGTAGCCGAGTTTTTCGTAGAAACCGGTTGCCGATTTTCTTGCATGCATGGTGATCTTTCTGAAGCCACGGTCTCTCGCAATGTTTTCTGCAAATTGCATGAGCGCTTTTCCTATACCCTTGCCCTGGAGTGTATTAAGAACGGCCATTTGACGGAGGCGTACAACGGATGGTTCGGTTTTGATGAGCATACAACAACCCAGCATTTTTTCATCTTCAAAGGCTCCGATGAGAATTTCTTCCTTCTCCTTCTCGAGTTCATCCGGAGTGATGGTCAGACCCAGAGGTTTGCGCAAAATATCGTTGCGTAACTGAACCATTTGTTGGTACTCCGGAGATCCATGATCGAGAATTTTTAGTGCCATGCCGAATTGTCCATTAGTTTTTGCAATATAAGCAAATGTTTGTTGAAGCATTTATGAAGGAGTGAAGCTATGGCAGTAATGAAACAATTTTAATGCAGTTGGCGGATAGTACACTATTTTCGGCATAATTAAAAACCTTGGTTTTATTGTGATTATCTCAAAATATATATTTTTGCAGCCGTAACTAAACTTTACCAAAATGTCAGACATCGCAACCAGAGTAAAAAAGATCATTGTTGACAAGTTAGGTGTTGAAGAAGCAGAGGTTACCAATGAAGCATCCTTCACAAATGACTTGGGTGCTGATTCATTGGACACCGTAGAACTGATCATGGAATTTGAAAAAGAGTTTAATATTTCGATTCCTGACGAGCAGGCTGAAACCATTACTACCGTTGGCCAGGCTATTGCGTACTTAGAAGAACATGCTAAGTAACTGAACCGCGTTCAGGATGCAATAAACTATAAATCCGCCTTCGTAAGCGTTTTAATAGCTACAAGGCGGATTTCTATCTTTACCGTAAATTTACCTCGTGTATCAAGCCACATGCATGCCGGGGGATAATCCTTAACTGTATACCTGCCTGCCTTAGCCCAACAGATTAATAAAAGCACATGAAACTTAAAAGAGTTGTAGTGACAGGAATCGGGGCATTAACTCCGATCGGCAATACTGTCCAGGAATATTGGAATGCCCTCACCGAAGGTGTTTCAGGCGCCAATATGATCACGCAGTTCGATGCTTCAAAGTTTAAAACGAAGTTCGCCTGCGAATTAAAGAATTACGACCCGCTTAATTTTCTGGATAAGAAAGAGGCACGTAAACTTGATCGCTTCACGCAAACGGCACTTATTGCCAGTGATGAAGCAGTAAAGGATTCAGGTATCAACAAGGACACAATGAATGCAGACCGCATCGGTGTTGTGTTTGCCAGCGGTATTGGCGGATTGATCACCTTTCAGGAGGAAGTAACAAACTTTGCCAAGGGAGATGGAACTCCTCGCTTCAATCCCTTCTTCATACCAAAGATGATCCTTGACATTGCAGCAGGTCACATTTCCATGCGTCATGGATTTCGCGGGCCAAACTTCGCGGTGGTGAGTGCATGCGCCTCTTCAACAAACGCCATTATGGAAGCCTATAACCTGATTCGCCTTAATAAAGCGGATATCATGGTCACCGGTGGTTCAGAAAGTGTGATCAGCGAGGCGGGCGTTGGTGGTTTCAATGCCATGAAAGCTTTGAGCGAAAGAAACGATGATTTTAAGACGGCAAGCCGTCCTTATGATAAAGAACGCGATGGATTTGTAATGGGCGAAGGTGCCGGTGCTCTCATCCTTGAAGACCTTGACCACGCGTTGGCCAGGGGAGCAAAGATCTATTGCGAAATCGCCGGAACCGGTGCTACTGCAGACGCGCATCACATCACAGCTCCACATCCTGAAGGACTTGGTGCTAAAAACGTAATGCTTGTTGCTCTTGAAGATGCAGGCATGCAGCATACTGAAATTGATTACATCAATACGCATGGGACCTCAACTCCTTTGGGCGATATCGCAGAAGTAAAAGCTATTGTTGATGTTTTCGGCGACCATGCATATGATCTCAACATCAGTTCAACAAAATCAATGACAGGCCATTGCCTCGGAGCCGCCGGAGTTGTTGAGGCGATCGCATGTATCATGGCTGTAACACAGGACGTGGTTCCTCCAACAATCAATCATTTTGTAGACGATCCGGAGCTGGATAGCCGTTTGAATTTCACCTTCGGCACTGCTCAAAAGAAAGTAGTTAATGCAGCACTAAGTAATACATTCGGATTTGGTGGACACAATGCCTGCGTTATTGTGAAAAAGTATAATGCTTAAAAATGTTTTCAACAGCAGGACATATTGATGAATAAATTTTAAACCGCTGAACTATCAGCGGTTTATTTTTTGAGATTGTAAAAAATTTGTAGATTGTCGCTCGTGGGAATTCTGGATAGAATTTTAGGAAAGAAAAGCAACGTTGCATTCAAAAAACACCTGCGCAACTTCCTGGGTTTTGCGCCGGGGAAGACAGCACTCTATAAAGCCGCACTCACCCACCGCTCCGTTCGCGACACTGCAGATGAAAATAATGAACGCCTCGAATACCTCGGAGATGCAGTACTAAGCGCTATTGTGGCCGATTTTCTTTTTAAAAAATATCCCTATAAAGAAGAAGGTTTCCTGACCGAGATGCGAAGCAAAATGGTGAACAGGAATAAACTGAATGAGATCGCGCTCAAGATGGGAGTGAAGAAGATCACCAACTTCAACAAGTTCGACAATTCCCTTAAGATGAGCCAGATCTTCGGCAACACTCTTGAAGCACTTGTTGGTGCTGTTTACCTCGACCAGGGATTTAAAAGAACGCAACTGTGGGTGTTGAAGCAGATCATTATTCCGCATTTATACATGGAAGATCTTGAAAACCTCGAGATCAATCATAAGAACAAGCTTTATGGCTGGGCGAATAAGAATGGTAAGAACCTCGAATTTGAAACCCTCGATGAACGTATGGAAGGTGGCAGACGCCTGTTTACAATCGGTGCTGTTGTCAATGGCCAATTGATTGCAGAAGCAAAAGCTTACAATAAGAAAGATGCAAGCCAGGTTGCCGCTGCTTTAGCCCTCGATAAGCTTGGCCTTGGCAAAGTTGTGGAAAGCAACGAAGAGGCAAACAATTCTTAGTCGCGGATTGACACCAATCAATAAAATTTATCAATTCAAACGTTTGTTGTTTGTGTAACAACAGACTTATACATTTGTTCATCACCCTATCTCTACACCGTATCCATTTCCTACGTTAAGGTCGTCTTTAAAGTCTGGTTTAGTCCTATGTAAACAAATGCTTACTCACACTAAACCAATTAACGTATGCGGAAATTTTACACACTCCCCATTTTATTACTGGGTTTCATGAGTGCATCGGCACAAAGTGAAAACACATTTACCGGAACGAACAATACCAACTGGACGGTTGCCAGTAACTGGTCAAAGAATGCGACGCCGGGCAGCAACGAAGTGATCGTGATACCTATGGGCAAATCGGTTACTTACAATACAACAGCCACCCACTCAAGTGTGGTCCTCAGGGTTTCAGGAACATTGACCATTCCCGCTAATCGTGTTGCCACGCTCAATCAAAATAGCCAGATCGGGGTTTTCGGTGGCGGTCAGATCACCGGGGGCGGTCGAATCGTTTTGAATGGGGTGGATGCATATACCGGCCAAACTATCGTAGGCCCTCAATACGCAAACTCTACCACCGGCAATCTTTTCGTGGCGGGTGTGTTGCCCGTGCGGATCCGTGAATTCAATGTCAGCAGCTCCGCCAATTCAGTTAAGATCAACTGGCTTACGGATCTTGAACTCTCAGTTCGCTCTTTTTCAGTGGAACGTTCCGCCGACAGCCGCATATGGCAAACCATTTCTACCCAGGATGCTAAAGGCGTAACCTTTCGTTACTCTTTCGAAGACGCGGCTCCAATGAGCGGCGTGAATTATTACCGGCTGAAGATCACTGAACTGGATGGCTCATCACGGCTTTCAAACATAAAAGCTGTACACTATGGGAACAGCAACGTAGCATTTAAGGTGTTCCCTAACCCGGCGGTTCATACCCTTCGGGTCTACGTAAAAGCAAATGACAACGAGAAAGTACAGGTTACACTTGTAAACAGGATGGGACAAGTGATCCGCCAGAAAGATGTAACTCCGTCAACTGCCATCGTAGAATTTGACGTGAAGACGCTCGCTGAAGGCGATTACATTGTAAACCTGCGCGGCTCCAATGGACTGAAGCAATCAAGAACGATCATCGTTTCGCATAAATAACTGCGGTTCTGAATACTAGCACCCTGACCCTTTACCGTAGAAACCCGTGCTGCACCGTAATTGGTGCAGCATTTCTTTTAGTAGAATTCCCAAACATCGTTTTTGTTTCCAATCCTGGGAAAAAATCGGCTTGGCATCGATCCATTTATGAGTTTGAACCCAACACATTTCAAATTCCTAATTCATCGTAACAGGCTCTCTTATAGCACAATATGTGATGTTTTTTGATTGGTTGAGTTACCTCCTCGTGCCGATTCGGCAATTTGGTATGCAGCTTGAAATTACAGTGCTACCCTGAAACCGAAATACGATGAAAAGATTTTTACTCTACACCCTTCTCTCTCTCACAACACTTCCTGGCATCGCCCAAACGATCACAGCAAAAGGTGCTAACGGAAGATGGACACGTGCTACTGACTGGGATAAGAACCGTATGCCTCAAAGCAGTGATACTGTTACTATTCCTAAGAACAGGGTTATGGTGTTGGACAACAATACCCAGCTTGAAGATGTGGTTGTAGTTGTGTCGGGAACGCTAACGTTGCAGAACGGAAAGCTTAGCCTTGACGAAAAGTCGAAGGTTATAGTGGAGGAAGGCGGCAAGATCGTCGGCTTTGGGAATAACGACCAACTTCGTCTTGACAACACGCTTAAATTCAGAGGTTCTCAAGGCTTTATCGCAGGTCCCGCAATCGCAGATATTTCAACCGGTACAACATTCGTGGCAATGGCTACTCTTCCTGTAAGATTTGTTTCATTCGAGGCTCGCAAGCAGTCGGATAAAGTGAAACTTACATGGGCAACCGACCAGGAAAAGAACAACAGTCATTTTAATATCGAGAAAAGTGTTGATGGGAAATCTTGGTCAACTATTGCGATGGTATTCGCAAAGGAGTCAGCAAGCATCAATCGTTATGAATATGTAGACGCCAGCAAGGTTGCCGGTTCTGTATACTATCGCATACGCCAGGTAGACATCGACGGCGGCTCATCGTATTCTAAAGTTCAGTCGCTCCGAGCACTTGAAACATCCAACGGTTTCCAGGTTTTCAGTCCCTCACAAAAAAATCTTCGCGTAACGTTTGCAGCACCGCTTCAATCAAAAGCAGAAGTAAAAATATTTAACTCAAATGGCCAGGTTGTTAGCACAAAATTTGCTGATGTATCGGCAAGCAAAGTAGATATCACAGAAAATAGCCTTTCAAGTGGTGTATATGTAGTGCAGGTGATGAACCAGGAAGGTTCAGTAGGTTCAAGAAAGGTTATTCTTTAAAACGTTTTTAGCTCCAGTCTTCATAGGTACGAAGCCCCGGTTCGCCCGGGGCTTTTTGATTTTATAACCATCCGTTAGGTTTGCACCGTACCATTACTTTCTGTTTTGAAGTAAATTTGCAGCAATTTCCCGCTTAGCCGCGGGGAAAAATTAACTTCAATCATGCTTAACCTGCCTGTATATCTCGACCACAACTCGACTACACCATGCGATCCGCTGGTGTTGCAGGCCATGCTTCCCTATTTCACTGAAAAGTTTGGCAATGCATCCAGCCGCAGTCATTCGTTTGGATGGGAAGCCGAGGAAGCAGTGGACATCGCACGTGAGCAGGTGGCAGCGCTGATAGGCGCCGAACCTCAGGAAATTGTTTTTACTTCCGGGGCCACGGAAAGCAATAACCTGGCATTGAAAGGCGTGTTTGAACTTTACTCCTCGAAAGGAAATCACATCATAACCACCAATGCGGAGCATAAATCGGTTCTCGATACCTGCAAGCACCTGGAGAAGTTGGGCGGGGAAGTCACTTACCTTCCTGTAGACAGCGAAGGACGCATCAACCTGGCGGGGTTGGAAGCTGCGATAACGCCGCGTACCATCCTCGTTGCAGTAATGTTTGCAAATAATGAAACAGGTGTGATCCAACAGGTGCGGGCGATCAGTGAAATTGCGCGAAAGCACGGTGTATTATACTTTTCAGATGCAGTCCAGGCCGTGGGGAAGATCCCCGTCAATGTGAACGAAGATGGGTTCGATCTGCTTTCAGTTTCCGCACATAAAATGTACGGACCCAAAGGTGTGGGCGCGCTGTACATCCGTCGCAAGAATCCAAGAGTTCGCCTTTCCGCCCAGATGCATGGAGGCGGGCATGAACGCGGCTCGCGGAGTGGCACACTTAATGTTCCTGGTATAGTAGGGCTCGGTAAAGCATGCGAGGTTGCCGGCGATGAGCTTAAAACTTCAGCCATTCGCCTGGGACGATTACGCGACAGGCTGGAAAATGAGTTACTGAAGATCGAAGCGGTGCGGGTAAATGGGAATCGCGAATACCGGCTGCCACATGTCACCAACCTTTGTTTCCCATTTGTGGAAGGCGAGGCGCTGATCATGGGGTTCAATCGTAATATTGCATTGTCTTCCGGATCAGCTTGTACTTCTGCTTCCATGGAACCGTCCTATGTACTCAAGGCGATGGGATTGACTGATGAAGATGCATACAGTTCATTGCGCTTTGCATTGGGACGCACAACATCGGAAGAACAGATTGAATTTACAATAACACAGGTTCGTGAATCCGTAACCAAACTGAGGCAATTGAGTCCTTTATGGGAAATGCATAAACAATCAACAAACACTTCAATATAACATCATGATATACGTAAGCGATAAAGCACGCGAACAGGTTCGCAAACTAATGGAAGAGGCAGGTCATACCGAACAAAACGGGTACTTTCTAAGGGTATCGGTTGTAGGAGGTGGATGTTCAGGACTTAGTTACAAGATGGACTTCGACAACACCACCAAGCCGAGCGACCAGGTATTCGAAGATAATGGGATGAAGGTAGTTACCGATTTGAAAAGTTTTCTGTATCTCGTTAACACAACTCTCGAATTTTCTGACGGGCTCAATGGAAAAGGATTTCACTTTAGTAATCCAAACGCAACCCGCTCCTGTGCCTGCGGTGAAAGCTTTGCAGTGTGATGCTGCATCAAATTAATAATGCGGTCGGGCTTCATGTCCGACCGATTCTTTTCCAACCGATTGATTATTTTCGTTCGCATGTGGTCCATATGTAAAAAGGAATTGCGCCAGTTCTTCAGCAGTCTCACAGGACTGATCGCAATCGTCGCCTTCCTGCTTCTTAATGGTGCGATGTTATTTATTCTACCCGACAATATCCTCGACTTCGGCTATGCAATCCTCGACAGGTTTTTTCAATTGGCACCGTGGATTCTTCTGTTCCTTATACCCGCAATCACCATGCGCAGTTTCTCCGATGAATTTCGCAGCGGCACTTTTGAGATACTTCAAACCAAACCATTAAGTAAATGGCAGGTGATCGGTGGAAAATACCTCGCATCTTTCATCGTCGTCTTAATTGCTTTGTTACCAACGATCATTTATGTGATCGCAGTAAATCAGCTGGCAACCGAAGGCGGGATAGATACAGGAGGCACGATCGGCTCTTATATCGGGCTGATCTTTCTTGCAGCGGTATTTACGGCGATCAGCATTTTCTGCAGTAGTCTTACAAACAACGCGGTAGTGGCATTTATAGCAAGTGCTTTTCTTTGTTTCCTCTTGCACAGCGGTTTCCAGGCGATCAGCGAAATCCCCGCACTCCAGTCGGGAGCCGACTATTACGTTTCCATGTTGGGGATCGACTTTCATTACCGCAGTATGAGCAGGGGAGTATTGGATAGTCGCGATCTTATTTACTTTCTCTCAATAATTGCATTCTTCCTTTTGTTCACCAATCGTAACCTGTTGAAACGATAGATCCTTAACCCCGTGCTATGCAAAAAATCCTTCGGTCAAAATATTGGTGGCTCATCGTAATTGCAGTGCTGGCAGTGATAAATATCGTTGCTTCCATGTTGCATTTTCGCATCGACCTCACCTCGGAAAAGCGTTATACTTTATCAAATGCAACAAAGAAGTTGCTGAGCAATCTGGACGAGCAGGTAACAATTACTGTTTTTCTTGAAGGCGAAATGCCTGCAGGATTTAGGCGGTTGTCCAATTCATCAAATGAACTGTTGCAGGAGTTTCGTGAATATGCAGGGTCAAATCTTCAGATCAATTTTCAAAAGCCGGGTGAAGACCTCGATGATTCGGCACGTGTTTCATTTCTCTCATACTTGTCGGATTCACTCGGGTTAAAACCTACCAATGTGAAAGTCACGGCCAAAGCGGGAGAAGCGCAGGAAGAAAGGTTGGTCTATCCAGGTGCAGTTATCAGCAGGGCAGGTCGCGATGTCGCCATTAACTTCCTTCAGGGGCTCGATTTGCAGGGAGGTTATGAATCATTGAATAAGGCCGAAGCGTTACTGGAGTACAAGTTTGCGCACGCCATTCAAAAGATCAGCATCGATTCTGTTCAGAACATTGGTTACTTGCTTGGTAACGGCCAGCCATTAACATACAATGTTTACGATCTTATTGAGAATACACTCAAACCTTCGTACGGATTTGGGTTTCTTCCCATCGACAGCATTCCGTTCATTCCAAACGACTTCGATGCCATCATGGTTGTGAAACCTACAAGTCCTTTCAACGATGCACAAAAGCTGAAGCTGGATCAATATATAATGCATGGTGGGAAGATCATCTGGCTGATCGATAATCTCTATGCAGAAATGGACAGCCTTATGCGTACGCAAAGCGATTTCATTGCATTTGATCGCGGATTGAACATTGAAGATCTTTTGTTCCGATATGGAGTTCGCATCAACCAGGACCTGGTGCAGGATCTTCGGTCCGATAAAGTGCCGCTGGTTGTTGGTAATTTCGGTAACGAACCTCAGATGCAACTGGTGCCCTGGCCATACTTTCCGTTGTTAAATTCATTTTCTGGTCATCCGATCAGCAATAATTTAGGCGAAGTGCTATCCATCTTCCCTAACTCCATTGATACGATTTCGTCTGCGCAAGTAAAAAAGACCGTGTTGCTTTCGAGTTCAGAGAGTTCTCGTACGTTAAGCACGCCAGCACTTGTGTCGCTGAATTCAATAAAAACTGAAGCAGACCTGAGAACATTTAATAAAGCACACATTCCTGTCGCTGTGCTTCTCGAGGGAAAGTTTCAATCACTGTTTGGGAATCGACTGTCGCGCCAGACTGCTGATATGCTTGCAGCGAATGGGCAGCCGTATAAAAATGGTTCTGATGATAATAAGATGATTGTTATTTCCGATGCGGATATTGCCGGAAATGTAGTTACACAAAATGAAGGTCCATTGCCAATGGGATACAATCAATTTACTGGTGTTCAATATGCAAACCGGGATTTTATCGTGAATTGTATTGAATACCTGGTGGACCCCTCGGGAATACTGGAAACCAGGGGAAAGGACGTAACACTTCGTATGCTTGACCAGGGGAAGGTGGATGAAGGTCGAACGAAGTGGCAATTCATTGTTTTAGTAGTGCCGGTTCTTGCAGTGCTGATTGCGGCAGCGATTTACCAGTATTTAAGGAACCGCCGGTACCGCGGTTGATTCAGGCAAACACAATCTGTATATATTTGCAGCCTTAATTTTTTTCATGACTCCGGAACAGATCACGTATTTAGGCTTTGGTGTAGTATTGATCCTTGCATTGGTCTTCGATCTTGGATTGTTAAGCAAGAAAAACTCGACGATCACCATGAAGAAAGCGATGTGGCAAACAGTTTTCTGGGTGTCACTGGCTCTTGCGTTCATGGGGTTTGTGTGGTATGAAGAAGGGCAGAAAGCCGCGCTGGAATATTTAAGCGCCTATCTCACAGAATGGTCGCTGAGTATTGACAACATTTTCGTTTTTATTTTGATCTTATCCTTCTTTGGAATTCGCGAAGCATATTATGCACGTGTATTGCTTCTGGGTATCCTGATGGCAATCGTTTTCAGGATCATCTTTATTACGATAGGCATTGAACTGGTACAGCGTTTCGAATGGCTGCTGTATATATTTGGGGCGATACTGGTGATTACGGGTGTAAAAATGTTTTCTGCAAAGCAGGGTGAGACGATGGACATGGAAGAGAACAAAGTGTATCGTCTGATCAAACGTGTGTTGCCCCTGGTGCCGCACGATGGTGAAGGGAAATATGTCGTTCGCGTAGATGGAAAGAAATATTATACCACAATGTTTGTTGTGATCATCATGCTTGCAACAACAGACATTGTATTTGCATTGGATTCAATCCCTGCTGTATTCGGGATTTCAACGAACCGGCTCGTTATCTATACTTCAAACATTTTTGCAGTACTTGGATTACGATCGTTGTACTTTTTACTTCGGGGTGCCGTAGATAAATTCAGTCACCTGCAACAGGGCATAGCAGTGGTGTTGGTGTTTATTGGATTGAAAATGCTTGCGGAGATCTTCCATGTGAAAGTGCCTATTTTCATTTCGCTTCTTGTTATTCTTGTCTGTATCGCGGCATCCATTGTGTATTCGCTATATGTGACCAATAAGGAGACAGATGAAGAAGAAGTTGCTGCAGGCGATGTTGATCTGCACTAATAAATATCATTGAGATACACGATAAACGATATTGCGCTCATCATCCAGGCCGAATTTATTTCGAGAGGGGAAGATGATGTGATTGTACACCTGTTGCTCGACAGTCGTAAACTTGTGTTCCCCGATGATTCTCTTTTTTTTGCTTTACGAAGCGACCGAAGATCGGGCATTGAATTTATCAAAGAGTTGTATGACCGCGGTGTGCGCAATTTTGTAGTAGATCTGCCGGTCGACGTACATGCCCTGTCAGGTGCCAATATATTGCATGTCAGCGATGCATTGGTCGCCCTTCAATTACTTGCTGCTTATAACCGCGCAGCCTGCAACATACCAGTGGTGGGCATTACAGGCAGTAACGGTAAAACGATCGTTAAGGAGTGGTTGAACCAGTTGCTCAGTGATAAGTTCAATATCGTTCGCAGTCCGCGGAGTTATAATTCACAGATCGGCGTTCCTCTCAGTGTATGGCAGATGAATGAATCGCACCAACTTGCACTATTCGAAGCAGGCATATCGAAGCCCGATGAAATGCAGGCACTGAGAAAAGTGATTCAACCGACCATTGGAATTTTTACCAACATAGGACCAGCACACAATGAAGGATTTCAAAACATCGAAGAAAAGATCCGTGAGAAACTTCAGTTGTTTCAAAACGTGGAAGTATTGGTCTATTGCAGGGATCATCTTCTGATCGAACAACTCATCAATCAAACAGGTTTGTCTTCGCAGTTGCGATTGTTCAATTGGAGCAATGCTTCTGACGCTACTTTAAGAATAACTTCAATCTTAAAGGACCGTCATTATACAACGCTGTCCGGGAAATATGAAGATCGCGAGGTGTCGATTCGAATTCCATTTACAGATCAGGCTTCGATTGAAAACGCGATCCATTGCTGGTGCCTGATGTTGTTGCTTAATTTCGATGATGCCCAAATACACGCGGGCATGTTGCACCTGACATCAGTTGCGATGCGATTGGAACTTAAGAAAGGAATCAATAATTGTTCGATCATCAACGATAGTTACAGCTCTGATCTCAGCTCACTTGAAATAGCTTTAGATTTTTTATCGCAACAACAACAGCATAAACAAAGAACAGTTGTGTTGACCGATATACTGCAGTCGGGTGTACAACAGGATGTTTTATACCGGAAGGTTGCCAGGTCACTTCGGCAAAAGCAGGTTAACAGGTTGATCGGTATCGGGCATGTGATATCCGGTTACGCGCCACTGTTTCATGCCGCCGGCATCAGGGATTGCAGTTTTTATGAATCAGTGGATTCACTGCGTGAACAATTTTCACATTTGTCTTTCAGCAACGAAGTGATCCTTTTTAAAGGAGCGAGGAAATTTGGACTCGAGGAGATCGTTCACCTGTTGGAAGATAAGGTGCATCAGACGATCATGGAAATCAATCTTGATTCATTGTTGCACAACCTAAGGCAGTATCAAAGACTGTTGCGACCATCAACGAAAGTGATGGCAATGGTCAAGGCCTTCTCATATGGCAGTGGAAGTTTCGAGATCGCGAACGTTTTGCAGTTCAATAAAGTCGATTATCTCGCGGTAGCATATACCGATGAAGGTATTGATTTGAGGAAAGGGCAGATCCGTTTACCGATCATGGTAATGAATGCCGATGCTTCGGGTTTTGAATCGCTTATTGAGTACAACCTGGAACCTGATATCTATTCTATCTCGCTCTTAAAAGGATTTGATGCATTTCTCAAGCAAGAGGGTATCCAGGATTTCCCGGTGCACATTGAAGTAGAGACCGGCATGAACCGACTTGGATTTGAAGTGGAGGAGATCGACGAGATGATACAGTTGCTTAAAGAAGGCAACTGCGTGGTACGATCGGTTTTCACTCATCTTGTGGCAAGTGAAGATTCGCATCACGACAACTTCACCAACCTGCAGGCCGATAAATTTCTTGCCATTTGTGATCAGATCCGGCAGGGGTTGGGTTATGATTTTATTCGCCATGTGGCTAATTCTTCGGGCATCAGTCGCCATAGGGCCATTCAACTCGATATGGTACGACTGGGAATTGGATTGTATGGTATTGCGGGTTCGGCAACACCATTGCTGGATTTGAAAGAAGTTTCCACTTTGCGATCAACGGTGGCACAGATAAAGCATTTGTCGAAAGGTGAGACTGTTGGATATGGGCGACGCGGAGTTGCAGAGAACGAGGCAACGATTGCCACAGTGCGGATTGGATATGCGGATGGATATCCAAGAAACCTAAGCAACGGTAGAGGCAGGATGCTCATCAAAGGAAGGCTGGCGCCAGTGATTGGAACTATATGCATGGATATGACGATGATTGATGTGACCGGCATTGATGATGTTAAAGAAGGCGATGACGTTATTGTATTCGGACCGGAGCTGCCTGTGACAACTGTTGCCGAATGGGCTAACACGATTCCCTATGAAATACTCACTGGTGTATCACAACGTGTTAAAAGAGTATATTACCAGGAGTAAGGCCAGGGAGGGAGGAAGAGTATTTTATTATCTTTGAAAACAAACAAGTACACGTGAAAGGAAGAACTGTTGCATTGATCATTATCCTTATACTTATTGCGGACCAGGTGTTGAAGATATGGGTGAAGACTAACATGCTTTACCATGAGCAGATATTTCTTTTTGGAAGATGGTTCCGGTTGTTTTTTATCGAGAACGAGGGAATGGCCTGGGGTTGGAAATTTGGAGGAAGCTGGGGCAAACTGGCACTAACCATCTTCCGGCTTATAGCAGTGATATTTGGAGTCTTTTACATAAGAAGTATCATTCGTCAGAAATATCATCGCGGTTTTATCGTTTGTGTAGCATTGATCTTTGCAGGAGCGCTTGGAAACCTGATCGACAGTATGTTTTATGGAATGATATTTACAGCCAGCGATCATGGTTATCCATTGGCAAAAATGTTTCCCGCTGAAGGAGGTTATGCAGGTTTCCTGCATGGCAGGGTGGTAGATATGTTTTATGTGCCGATCATCGAAGACAAACTCCTTCCGTCGTGGATTCCATTCTGGGGAGGCGAACGTTTTACGTTCTTCTCACCAATTTTCAACCTTGCCGATGCATCGATCTCTACAGGTGTCATTGCGATCCTGTTATTCCAAAAGAAATTCTTCCATAAAAAACCAGAGGACGATCCGTCACGTGCCCAAACCAATTCTCCGGTAGACGATACGGTACAAGTTTTGTAATAAAAAGTATACATATCTGTACCCGGCTGCCGGGGCCTGTATACTCAATTACATCACATGAAAGCCTTAACCTACTGTCTTTTTTTCCTGGCATTGCTGTTTACTTCCGCATGTTCCAAAGAACTAAGTCTGGAAAACGCCGGCATTATTGAACCACCACCTCCCGGTGAACAAATGCAATGGCAATTTGAAGATTCCCTCGGAATCAAACAGGGCGATGTTGATACCGCGTTCATTGCAGAGCAGGGATCACTCCAGGCATTGTTTATCGATGGAACCAGTGATGACGGTGAATACCGGATACTTTTAAATGTGGTTGCTGCTTCCTTGCGACCCGGTTCGTATCGTGCAGAAAATGTCAATTTCACTTTTTATCAGGGTGCCGACCTCATTTACTTCAACGATCCTTCTGTTGGTGAGTTTACACTCAACATATCTGCCATCGACACTGCGCGGGTTACCGGTACATTTAGTGGTGTCATCGTCGATGTACGTACGGGGATCACAAGTATTCAAAATGGATCGTTCAGTGCTGACCTTAATTCCATGCCCGCAGAAGGAACATCAGAAGGTACGCTGGTTTGTGATACCATTGGTGTGTTTGGCGACTATCTTGAAGGTGAGGAAACCAATGCCACACATTATATCGAATTCGATCTTAACGTAACAAAGCCTGGCACATTCGTGATCAGTACGGATGAAGTCAACGGTATCAGTTATGCGGCCGAAGGTGAGTTCGCCGAGCCAGGTCTTTATACCATACAGCTTGGTGCTTTTGGAGTACCTGTGCAAACCGGTCCAACCGAGTTTACGCTTACTTATGCAGGTTCTTCCTGCAACTTTACGGTGGAAGTTAAAAGCAATGATGATTCGCTGGTAGAAGCGCCGGGCGGCTTGTTATCTGCAGAAGAAAAAACATTTGGCGCGCTGCTGCGCGATGACCTATGGTATCGGACTTCTAACAATAAGATCGCCGAAATTCGTTCGAACGGAAACCCACTGCGAAAGCTGTTTTATGATGGAGCGGACAGGTTAAACACACAGGAGTTCTGGGTATCGGATGGTTTTGGAGGAACATACAAAGACCGCACATTTGAGTATTCGTACGACGGAGCAGGAAATGTAATTGCAATAACCAATGTTGACGACAATGGGGAAGTGATCGATACAGCGTTTTCTTATACCATAGCTGCAAACAAAGTCTCTTCTAAAACCATTTATTCAAACGGGGCACCCGTTGCCAGGGCGTTATATACTTATACGAACGACAACCTTACCATGATCAGTTATACGGATCAGTCGCTGGTTAATGTAGTTGATTCGATTGTCATCAGCTATGACACCAGGGACAACAAGTTCAACAGCATCCATTCCCAGTACTACTTCATTGACATGGCGAATGTGTTTGAAGACACGCATCAGAATGAAATGTTCTTCTTTAGTAAGAACTACCCGGTATCAATGACATTAAGCAACGGCGCAGTTGTGCCCATTGCGGTGCAGGTAAATCCAAGTTTCCAGCCAACAGAAGTATCGATCGATGGTCAGAGTTGGTTTAAATATTATTACTAGCAGAAATGAGAAATGAGAAATGAGAATTGGAACTAAAACATAAGGCGCCCGACCAGGCGCCCTATTTATTTCTGCATTCTTGTTCTCAATTCACAATTTTCATTTCTGAATTTTGCTTAAAGGTCGCCCACCATCTTCGCTGGCACAACCCACTGGTCGAATTCTTCCGGAGTGAGGTAGCCTAGCTTCACAGCCATTTCTTTCAATGTTGTTCCTTCCTTATGAGCTTTTTGTGCGATCTCTGCTGCTTTGTAATAACCAATCTTAGTATTCAATGCAGTTACCAGCATCAGTGAATTGTCGACATGCTTTTTGATGTTTGCTTCAATCGGCAAAATTCCTTCGGCACATTTATCATTGAATGAGATACATCCTTCACCAATAAGTCGCGCACTGTGGAGGAAGTTGTAGATCATCACCGGTTTAAATACGTTCAGTTCAAAGTGTCCTGTTGCACCGCCGATGTTGATGGCAACATCGTTGCCCAGTACTTGTGCAGCGATCATCGTAACAGCTTCGCATTGTGTAGGATTCACTTTTCCAGGCATGATGGAAGATCCGGGCTCGTTATCCGGGATGAAGATCTCGCCGATACCGGAGCGCGGACCTGAAGATAACATGCGGATGTCGTTAGCGATCTTCATCAAGCTCACTGCAACCGTCTTCAGCGCTCCATGTGCTTCAACAATTGCATCGTGCGCAGCAAGTGATTCAAATTTATTCTCAGCAGTTACAAAGGGGAGACCTGTGAGTGTTGCAATGTGCCTTGCAACGTTCACTGAATAATCCTTTGGCGTGTTGATGCCCGTACCAACTGCTGTTCCGCCCAATGCAAGTTCAGAAAGATGTGCCAGCGTATTTCTAATTGCGCGAAGTCCATGATCCAGTTGCGAAACATACCCACTGAATTCCTGTCCGAGCGTAAGAGGTGTTGCATCCATGAAGTGAGTGCGACCGATCTTTACTACGTTCATGAATTCCCTGCTCTTTCTTTCGAGCGTTGCTTTCAATTTTTCAATACCAGGAATGGTGTTTTCAACAAGCACTTTGTATGCAGCGATGTGCATTGCTGTTGGAAATGTATCGTTCGATGATTGTGATTTATTCACGTCATCATTAGGATGAAGAAATTTTTCTTTATCACTTAATTGACCGCCCTGCATAACATGCCCACGATATGCGATCACTTCATTCACGTTCATGTTACTCTGCGTACCACTACCGGTTTGCCATACAACCAATGGAAAGTATTCGTCAAGTTTACCTTCAAGTATTTCATCACATACTTTACCAATCAGATCCGACTTTTCTTTCGGAAGAGCACCAGCTTCGAAGTTGGTAATAGCAGCAGCTTTCTTCAGATAAGCGAAAGCTTCAATGATCTGCTTTGGCATCCTGTTGATATCGGTCGCTATCTTAAAGTTCTCAATACTGCGCTGTGTCTGTGCGCCATACAAGGCTCCTGCAGGAACCCGTACCTCACCCATTGTGTCTTTTTCTATACGGTAGTCCATAACATTAATTTATGCGGGCAAAGGTATGCCATAAAACGCCAGTGCGCCTTACTGTACACAAAACTTAATGCTGTGAGATGCAATGGTATAGGAAACCATTTAGAACGTCATCAGCGTTAATTCATGCGATGGGTGCTCAATTATTTTCCGGTAAATACAGGCTTGCGTTTTTCAATAAATGCTGTTGTGCCTTCGATCATGTCTTCGGTACGGAAACATTCTGCAAATGCATTTATTTCGAGTCCAAAACCGTCAATGCTTTCATCGAAAACTGCATTCACTGCCTGTATGCATTTGGCAACTGCCAGCGGTGCTTTTGAATTAATGACGCCTAATATTGAATATGCTTTATCGAGTAGCTCTTCTGATGGAGTTACATGGTTTACCAGTCCATATGAATGAGCCTGCCTGGCGTCTATCATATTGCCGGTAAGGATCATTTCTAGGGCGCGACCTTTCCCAATCAATTGCGTTAGTCGCTGTGTGCCTCCATAACCTGGTATCAAGCCAAGGTTTACCTCAGGTTGACCGAACCTTGCGTTTTCACTTGCGATGCGGAAATGACATGCCATTGCTAACTCACAACCGCCACCTAAAGCAAAACCATTGACTGCAGCGATGATAGGTTTGAACGATTCTTCTATCTTGAAAAAAACATCCTGTCCAGCCTGTGCCAATGCCATGCCTTCTTCCAGGGTGAGGCCCAGGAATTCACTGATGTCTGCACCTGCAACAAAAGCTTTGTTGCCAGAACCCGTAATAACCGCACTCCTGATCGAATCATCTGAAAGCAAAGTATCGATGGCGCCCGACAATTCATTCATCACCTCCTGGTTCAATGCATTCAACTTATCGGGCCTGTTGATGGTGATCGTCATGATTCCATTTTCGATGGTGGTTATGATGGTATTGTGCATATGGCGAATATAAGATTAGAATGTCCTTTTTTCTTTTACCCAGTTTGTAATATAATCAGCGATCGTTTTCGTTGGAGTACCCGGCGCAAACAACTGACCAACGCCCATTTCGTTCAGTGTTTTCATGTCATCGGATGGAATGATGCCGCCGCCGGTAAGCAACACATCATTCATGTTCCTGCTCTTCATCATGTCAATCACTTTGGGAAAGACAGTCATGTGCGCACCACTGAGAATGCTTATACCAATGGCATCCACATCTTCCTGTAATGCTGCATTCACAACCATTTCAGGAGTTTGACGCAGACCGGTATAGATCACTTCCATACCTGCATCGCGAAGAGCAGAAGCAATGACCTTAGCGCCGCGATCATGTCCGTCAAGGCCGATCTTGGCAACTAACACTCTTATCGGGCGATTGAGCTGATTCATAACATTGAAAGTACGTTTTCTATTCGTGCGATGGTTTCCTCCTTACCAAGCACTGCGGCGATATCAAATACCGGGGGACCGAACTTCCCACCAACAAGCATTATGCGCAACGGAAGCTGAACCTCACCTGGTTTGATGCCACATGAAGCAGCGATCTGCTTGAACCCTTCTTCGATGAATGCACTGTTCCAGGTATCAATAGCAGCAATCTCTTTGATCAATTCGCGGAAGAATGCTGTCTTTTGTTCATTCCATTTCGGCTGGATAACATACAGATCGATTTCCCTGGGGCGAACAAAGAAGAAGGATGATTGATCCCAGAGGTCATTCAATAACTGGCACCTGTCTTTCACCAGTCGCACCACTTCATGCAATACATCGTCCTGAACGTCCAGAGTAACGTTTTTTGTTGCAGCTATGCGTTGCAATTCCGAAGCAAGCCTGCTGTCATCAACGCGCTTTATCCATTCGTGGTTGAACCATTTTGCTTTTTCAAAATCGAATTTCGCTCCTGCTTTGTGTACGCGATCGAGCGAAAATTTATCAACCAGTTCTTCGAGCGAAAATAGTTCCTGTTCAGTGCCATCATTCCATCCCAACATAGCCAGCATATTAATGAATGCTTCAGGGAGAAAACCTCTTTCCCTGAAACCTTCAACAAATTCGTTGTTCCGCGGATCTGTCCAGTTCATTGGAAAGACGGGGAATCCGTATTTCGCTCCATCCCTCTTACTTAACTTACCATTCGGTCCCATGATAAGCGGAAGGTGCGCCCATTGCGGCATCTGTTGCTTCCAGCCAAGATAGTCCCATAACAATATATGGACGGGTGCGCTTGGCAACCACTCTTCACCTCGAAACGCGTGTGTTATTTGCATCAGGTAATCGTCAACAACAACTGCCAGGTGATAAGTAGGCATGCCATCGGCTTTCAACAATACTTTGTCGTCAACCTGGTTAGTATTGAAGCTGATGTTGCCCCGTATCAGGTCGGTAAAATGTACTTCTTCATTCGAAGGCATTTTAATACGCACGACATGTGGTGTGCCTTCACTTAGCAACCGCTGCACTTCTTCATTCGATAATGTAAGTGAATTGCGCATCTTCATCCGGATCTCCTGGCTGTATTGTGGAGAAGGATTTGATTCCGTTTTGAATGCACTGCGCATCTCATCCAATTCCGCAGGAGTATCAAAAGCATAATATGCGTTGCCCTGTGCAACAAGTTGTTCCGCATACTGCCGGTATAATTGTTTGCGTTCACTTTGCCTGTACGGTCCGTATTCACCGGGGTTGAACGGACTTTCATCCGGAATCAATCCACACCATTCAAGACAGTCAATGATATATTGTTCAGCGCCTTCAACGAAACGCGATTGATCTGTGTCTTCTATGCGTAAAACAAAATCTCCTTTCAACTGGCGTGCGAAGAGATAATTATATAAAACAGTCCTGATACCACCCAGGTGCAAACCACCGGTGGGACTTGGTGCAAAACGAACTCTGACTTTTCTATCCATAGGCAGCAAAGGTAAACTGTATATTTGTATCACCCGCATGAAACGACTCCTGCTGTATACAACCCTTTTGCTGTGGACACATTGCTGTCTTGCGCAGATCACTTATGAAACGGTGTTCATTGATTACGACAGCGCCTGGGAGTACAGGGAGATGAAAATAATTCCTGTAAGAACGAAGGGACTTCCATCATCGATGCAGGAGATGATGACATTGCGACAGGCAATGAGATCGGGGCTCGTGGAGATCAGTGAACGCGGAACAGCATCTACGGAAAACGTGCATTGGGTCAGGGTTCGAAACAAAAGCAACAAGCCTTTGTATGTAGCATCGGGAGAAATCATCACTGGCGGAAGGCAGGACCGGATGTTATCGAAGGATACGGTATTGATCCCAAATGGAGCAGACCAGTATCTACCTGCGATGTGCGTGGAAGAAAACAGATGGAGTGATAAGGAACGCAAATTCCAGTATCATGGATATTCAAACCCGTCATTGAGAAAGGTGATGAATAACAGCGGAAACCAGGTATTGATCTGGAAGGAAGTATATGCTCAGCTGGACAGTTCGGATATACGTTCTCAAACCCTTGCCTATGGCGCATTGCGGGCTGATAAGAAAGCACTGCTTGATCATAGTGATTACATGAATTGTTTCATGCAGAACCTGCGTAAAGATGATAGCACGATTGTTGGAGTTATTTGTATCAGTGGCGATAAGATCCTTGGTACGGACGTGTATGCATCGAACAATTTGTTTCGCGATGAATTTGAATCGATCCTTTCAGGATACGTTGAAGAGTCGATGCGAATCGGAACTGTACCACGTGTAACCAATGATGAGGTTGCTGCAGCCATGGAACCGGTATTGAGAAATGAATTAAGCCAGGAAGAATATTGTAAGAAAAATGGGAAGCTGTTCAGATATAAGGGGAAGGTGTTTCATGTGAATGCGTTCTTTTGAAATTAGAAACCGTAAACTGAAAACGGGAAACGGAAAAAAGAAGCAATGGGTTCAATTAGCACATTAACCACATTAGCATATTAGCACATTAAAAACCGCTTTCCGCTTTCCGCTTTCCGCATTCTGTAAAATATGTATCCAACCAAAATACCATCGATCATCAAGCGCATTTATTCATCCTACACCTGGGATGTAAAAGGTGATGACCATTCTGTTTACTTAACTTTCGATGATGGTCCGCATCCAGAAGTGACATTGTTTGTATTAGATGAACTGGCGAAATACAATGCTAAAGCAACATTCTTTTGCATTGGAAAAAACGTTGAAGAGTATCCTGATGTATATAGCCGGATCCTCGTGGAAGGTCATCGAACAGGCAATCATACACACAATCACCTCAATGGGTGGAAGAC
The DNA here is from genome assembly GCA_023437225.1 of Bacteroidota bacterium. GTDB lineage: Bacteria > Bacteroidota > Bacteroidia > Chitinophagales > Chitinophagaceae > Flavitalea. The sequence goes on from JAEZGS010000028.1 coordinate 63,923, forward strand.
TCCCGATAAAGAATACATATCGAACGTTGCAAAAGCGCGGGAGTACATTGATTCAGATCTTTTCAGACCACCCTATGGAAGAATAACAAGCTTCCAGGCAAATGCTTTGATGGGAAATGATCGTGAAAAAGGAGTACACTTCCGTATCATCATGTGGGATGTCTTAAGTGGCGATTTTGATCTGCAAAAAAATGGTGAAGACTGCGTAAAAACTGTTTTGAAAAAGTCGAAACCCGGATCAATTATCACTTTTCATGATAGCGAAAAAGCGTTTCCGAGACTCCGTATTGCATTGCCAATTGTGCTTCAGGAATTCGCTGCTAAATCGTTTCAATTCAAGACTATAGAGTAGAATTGGGAAATGTTCCCAAATGTAGAGACGGCTAAAAATAAGTTGGGCCTGGGTAGACACCCTGGCCCGTTTTTAATCCGTACCCTATGAAAACTGAAATAAAGGTAATTAATTATTTTATTAATACAAAGTAATTATTCTTACACGATTACCCACTTTTAGCGCTGCCTCATTGTCGCAATCCCCGCTCCCATAGTCGAATTCAGCCAATTTTGTCCCATTTGCAGAAACCTCTATTATTCCCTTGATAAGCCACCTGCAACCGATCTTTTTTACCAGTGGAGAAGTGATGTTGGTTGACCAATTATATACATTAGCTCCCTTCTTAGTGACACCTGAAGCAGCGCCATTTACCGCATAAACGTCGTCCGACAGGTTGAGGGGTGTGCCGTTGCCTTCTGTCTGCCTGATGACTTTTTCACTTTGGAAATCCGCAAAATCGCCGGAGGCATCGGTCAATTTTCCATCGACATCAATCGAATAAGAGACGCCATTGATGGATGAGGTGTTTGTGATCACATGAGAACCTTCAATGCCGATCCCATTGATGGAGTATCCGTCAAATGTGGTCGTTGCCACCGCATCAAACATGACGAGTCGCTTTGTATAGACGGTGATCATTTTACCTTTGCGGGTACGACCATCGCGACCAACACAGCCATCGCCGAAATCAATGACCACCTGTACCGGGAAAATACTTCCCTGGTTGAGATTCGTTACAGTAACGGTGTAACATTTTCCGACGGTATCAATTCCCATAACGCCGGAAACACCGGTCGAAGATCGGGGAGCAATGCCCGCAAAGACTCCGCTTCCGCCAACAGCAACCTGCGAATTCACTCCCATAACGTTCTCAAATACATCATTCGATATGATATCTGCTTCAACGTCCGATTCAATGCTGGCAAGTGCCGCAGTCTCCTGTGGAGATGATTGAGTATCGGATTCTTTCTTAGAGCAGGATGTAATTAACAGCGACATTAATACGATTGCCAATGAGGCTCGAAACAGGAAGAAGGTTTTCATTGTCCGTTTTTTTTAGGTATGAAGCAATAACGGCAGTAGCATCAAAAACATTTTGGAGCATGGAAAATTTATTAATTCATTTTAATATATATCAGACTCCCCCTCGTGTAAATGTTAGATTTTTGTGGGCCGATGGAATACATATTAATTGATACCCATACGCATTTATACCTTGAAAATTTTGAGACGGATCTGGAAGAGATCATTGCGAGGGCAGAACAAAAAAATGTAAGAAAGTTTTATTTGCCCGCAATTGACAGCGAAACACATCGGGCTATGATCGAGCTGGAAAGCCGGTTTCCGGGTAGGTGTATATCGATGATGGGACTGCATCCATGTTCAGTAAAAGACAATTACAAGGATGAATTGAACATCGTGCTGCAATGGCTGGAGCAAAGAGAGTTTGTAGCGATAGGCGAAATCGGATTGGATTACTATTGGGATAAAACACATGTTGCTCAACAGAAAGAGTCGTTCCGGATTCAGATGGAATGGGCACTTGAACGATCCATTCCCATTGTGATCCATTCAAGGGATTCGATGGATGACTCCATCGATGAGGTGGTTCCATTTGCAAAAAGGGGACTTCGTGGCATTTTTCATTGTTTTTCCGGAAATGCTAACCAGGCAAAAAGAATTATCGATAGTGGCTTTTATCTGGGCATTGGCGGCGTACTTACCTATAAGAAGAGTGGGCTTGCAGAAGCATTGTCCGAGATCTCAATTGAGTCGATGGTATTGGAAACCGATTCACCATTTCTTACGCCGGTTCCATTCAGAGGCAAGCGAAATGAAAGTTCCTATTTACTTTATGTAGCCGAAAAGCTTGCGGAGATCAAAGGAATTTCGGTGGAGGAAGTCGCCCACATCACCAGTGCAAATGCAGAAAATATTTTCGGTAACTAGTGTTGCAAACAGTATTTTTGCAGCCCTTCAAAGGAGAGTTGTCCGAGTGGTTGAAGGAGCACGCCTGGAAAGTGTGTATACCTCTAAAGGGTATCGAGGGTTCGAATCCCTCACTCTCCGCAATCGCCCCCATGCAGTTTGCAATGGCGGGCGTTTTTCCTTTCTGCCATTTATGGATTTACTTCCGCAGCGCCTGCAGTGCCTCGGTAATCGATTGTTTCAGATGCTTTCCATTATCGGTATAGCTCCAGGAATACCAGAACACAGGAGTTTGTGATTCTTTTCGTAAGATCGAAAACATCTTTCCGCACAGCGTTTGCAAATAGTTGTCGTTGATCCCGATGGTATACACTATTAAGTCGTTGATCAGTTCCTCTTTATAATCGATTGAATATTCCCGCCCTTCGAAATGAATCAACAGTTGTTTCATTGCGACAAGGTAAATACTTCACGGAATTTTAAATACGGTTTTGGGAAAACCGAAAATAAATGCGCAAAAATCCGATGCTATTTAATGTTCACTGGTAGTCACCTCATCGGTGGAAATTTCCGATACGGTAAAGCCCTGGCTGTTATGCAGGAACGAAGAAAAATTGTGCCCGTTCTCACACTCGAAATCGAGTGTTATGCAGATTTTTTTAGACTGAACCGACTTAAAACCAACAAACTGTACATAATTGTTTTTGCATACGGGACACTCAAGTACATGCTGTTGGTCGATATTGTGAAAGATCATGGCAGAGGTTTGCAGCAAGATGAGCAAATAACTCATACCGGGCGATCTAACAAGCATGGTTTATTGAGTCACTAAGTGTATTTACTATCCCTCTAATGGTATTTTTACTATCCATCTATAACCTTGAGCTGATAAGCGTTTGCGGGGTTTTGAATCAACAGCAATTCCAAATCCCCGTCGTCAAATCCGCTCTGCTTTAATGCCGGAAGCAGGTGAGTAAAGATCCGGGTATAAGGGGTGAAAGCTCCGCCATTCGGTTCGCCCGGCCGATACCAGCCGGCATCGTGCGATATGAGCACTTTATCCAGCAGCTTTCCCGACTTAAGTACTTTCAGCGACCGGATGTACTTATCAAGGCTTTCTTCGCCAAAGCCATCCAGGCTGATCCAGGTTCCGCTGCGTGCAATGGTGAGATACTGCTGTTCATCTTCTTCAGCCTGTGCGTGCACCCAGACAAATGCATCCCTGCTAACGTTCATCTCATCTAGGACCGCTAATTGTTGTAATGCCAGCGATGCCTTACCCGTATGTGAACTAATGGTCAGTCCCGTTGCTTTATGCGTTATGCATGCAGCATGGACCAGCTTGCGATGGAGCGGTGACAGCGAATTTCCATCCACTCCAATTTTTATAAAGCCTGGCCTTACCGTTGTTCCATCGATGCCATCCCTGAATTCCTGGATCCATCTCGTTGCCAGTTCATCCGCCGATTCCTTATGTGCATGCGCCGGCAGATACTTGTTGTTCACGGCTCCATAATAACCGGTATTGGTAACTATGTTGATACCGATTTCCTTACTTAATCGTTGAAGGATTTGAATGTCGCGGCCAAGGTAGGCTGGTGTACAATCGAACAAGGTAACTACTCCATGCACCTTTGCTTCTTCAACATAAGGCGACACTTTACGTATCACATCTTTTACATTCCATCGCTCTTTACTGATCTTATCCGCGCCAATGAAATCAACAAGAATATGTTCATGGATCAGTGTTTTGCCCATTGCCGAAGCGTTGATGGAACCATTCACTGTTATTATCTCTCCATTACTCTTTTGTGATCTTGTATTGCCATGGCGATTGGACGCACAAAACGCAAACAACAATGAAGCGTTAACTGCAATAAAGTGGCGACGCGACAAGCTTTGCATGTTATGGTATTTGCAATCCTAAGTTACAATTGTCTGTTGCTGATGGCACGTTTATTTTATCCGCAAAGCCGGTATTAAATCATTAACAGTAATAATCATTCTATGCTAGCAATGAACTATCGCGGTCCCTTCCGTGTTCGTGCGGTGCAGAAGCCTTACCCGGAGATCATGCATCCGAACGATGCCATCATCCGTGTCACACGCTCCTGTATCTGCGGTTCAGATCTGCACCTGTATCATGGACTTGTTCCGGACACACGTGTTGGGCAGACATTTGGACATGAATTTATCGGAGTAGTTGAGGAAGTGGGACCAGGCGTGCAGAAACTAAAGGTTGGAGATAATGTATTGGTGCCGTTCAATATTGCATGTGGAAGCTGTGCTTTCTGCAAGCAGGAATTGTATGGCAATTGTCATGAATCAAATCCTTCCGCAACAGCAGTAGGTGGAATCTTCGGGTACTCACACACCGCGGGTGGATTTGACGGAGGCCAGGCAGAATATGTGAGAGTTCCTTATGCAGATGTTGGTCCAATGATCATCCCTGCAGATATGCATCCGGATGATGCAGTATTACTGACCGATGTATTGCCCACCGGATACCAGGCTGCTGAAATGGGCGGTATCAAAAAAGGAGATACAGTTGTTGTATTTGGTGCGGGCCCGGTAGGGATCATGGCTGCGAAATGCGCATGGCTATTTGGTGCTGGCAGGGTGATAGTGATCGATCAACTTGAATATCGCCTTGACTTTGTTCGCAATTACGCGCAATGTGAAGCTTATAACTTCTGGTCGATCGGCGACCCTGTATTGTTCCTTAAGAAAGCAACCGACTGGTTTGGTGCCGATGTTTGTATCGATGCGGTAGGATGCGAAGCGGCAGGTAACCTGCTTCAAACAATAACCGGCCGGAAGATGCTGTTACAGGCTGGTTCGGCAACGGCGCTTCACTGGGCGATCAACTCAGTAAAGAAGGGTGGTATTGTTAGCGTTGTTGGAGTTTATGGTCCCACCGACAATCTTGTGCCGATAGGAAACGTGGTGAACAAAGGATTGACAATTCGTGCAAACCAGGCGTCTGTAAAGCGTTTGCTGCCGCGATTGATCGAACATGTACAAGCGGGCAGGATCGATCCAAAGGCGATCATTACACATCGTATTCCATTAGAGGAAGTGGCAGATGCCTATCATATTTTTTCAAGGAAACTTGATAATTGCATCAAACCAATATTGATTCCACCATCAGCCAGAAACTAAAAACTATTTTATGGAAAATGAAAGCAAATATGCACACATAAACGGATGGGGAGTGGATGCAGATCCTGAAAATGAACCTACCTATCCAATGAAGAAATACACGGGTGATGATCACAACAGGATCCATTGGGAGCGACCACCACAACAGCCGGTTCATGTTGAAGTGTTACATTCGAATGAAAGGCCATCAGTCAGTGCCGTATTCGGTACGTCTTCGCCTCCATCAGGACTAAGCGGTGCTATACGTCGATACGCATTTCGATACAGCGAATCGAGTTATGGTCACTGGTTGCCACTGATACTCGCCGACAGGGTGAATATGGTAGAAGGACTTATTGATGATATTAAGAAAGGATACATTCCCAACATATTTGCGGAGCGCGGTTGGGGTGCAGAATGGAAATACAATAAGAGAGGTGTTGCAATCAAAGTCATTGCAGGCGTACTTATTTCAGTGGCCCTTATTAAGATCTTATCAGCAAAGAAGGCAAAGTAGTGAGTAGTCAGTAATCGGTAATCGGTTTGTCGCCGATTACCGATTACCGTCTACCGATTACCAGTTTATCGATTACCTGCTTCCGCCTGGTTGATGCTCTTTTCAAGAACTTCTATATACTTCTTCGCATCCTCGTTTTCAGGATCTACTTCAAGAAGCTTTTCAAAATAGTCTACCGCTTCAACATAATCCTTTTGTGTATTGGCTTCATATGCTGCCAGGTATCCGTAAGCTTCCACCATCCATTTCTTTCCGTTCTCGGTTGTATCGTTTTGCAACACTTCAACGAGTTTGGTATAGGTTGGAATGGCAAGTCCCTGCTCCATATCTCTGTCAATTAATGCCTGGCTCTTTGCCTGCCAGTAATAACCGAAGCTTTGTTCGGGGTACTTCGCTACATACTGCGCAAACACTGTATCTGCAGCTACATAGTTTGTATCCATGTAATGTGCAAGTCCCCAGTTGAACAGGTCGAGATTTGTTGCGTTATTGTTTCCAACAAAATATTTCTCGAGCCAGATTGCCTGGTCCTTATAGTCCTTGCGTTCTTTTGCCATATCAGCAAGCTGCTTGTAATATCCGAATCGAACCGTCGAGTCTTTCTCCAGATCGGCTGCCTTACTGATGTAGATCGCTGCCATAGAATCTTTCTCCGGCATTGATCCGTAGAATGTTCCCATTGTTGCATAGTCCTTGCTTGTAATGTTTGTGTCCACCTCATTAGCAAAATATTGCTCGAGGTAATTCAATGCCTTCGCTGTATCTTTTTTCTCTGCATAGCTGAAGCTAACGAGTTTAAAGATCCTTGGCTTCACTGAATCGGCATAACGCTCAATCAGCTCATTACCTTTTTCTATCGCCTTATCATACTGCTTGCCCACAAAGTACAGGTCGGTAAGGTCGTAATCAACCGCATCTGTTTTATCGGTAACAGTAACGTACTTGTTATAATAATTCATCGCTTTTGCAGGATCACGATAAAATTCATACACATAAAGATTGTACAGCGCAGGTGCATAGTTTGCATCGACTGCAACGGCCTTCTCGTAAAGCGGTACATACATGTCAGGGTTTTGCTGACTCATGAATATACCAGCCATCCTGTGATGTGCTTTTGCATAAGATCCATCGGCCTGGATGGCGCGTTGATATGACCTGTAGGCTTCCGTACCATTTGAAAGTTTGCGGTATGCATCGCCCAGCAACACATACAACTCAGGATTTTTCTTATCGCGCTTGATCGCTTTTTCCAACAGACCAATTGCCGCGTTCGCATCCCCCTGCTTCGCTTCAATAAGTGCAGTTGCTGCAGCAGTGAGTACCGCTACATCTTTATGCCTGGTCTCATTCAATGCAGCATTTAATAATTGGGTTGCCTGCGGAACATTTCCTTCATGCAGCATCACAGAGGCCTGTGCGATCTTACCATAGGGATTCGCAAGTACCGATGCAGGAGCAAGCTTCAGACTGTCCGCAGCTTTTGCGGCCTGGTTTTTTTGCAGGTAAGTATGCGTAAGAAGATGCCATGCCTGTGCATTATCCGGCTGCTGCTTTACTAATTGCTGCAAAGTATTTGTTGCGCTTTCATAGCGCTCATAGTATAAATGTTTCTTCCCTTCGTCGATGCTCTGAGCCTTAACATTAAAGGCCGTGGCTGCGAAGATGAAAGCAAGTGTTATTAGTCTCATGTGTTGTTGATTTTGTGATTTAGTGTATTAGTTATATTGCCAGTACCTGCATGTTTGAATTCCCGGGGATCAGGTCGAATATGTGTTTGCTCCACCAACCTGTCCTCGTTTCCTTCTCTGCATGCACCAGCATCATATCGGCGTTGATCTTTCTTGCATAATCTAGAACTGCTCTTCCTTTGTTTCCTTTTTCCAACACCGCATAATCTATCTTACATTTCATAGAGGAACGCATCCATTGAAACATACTCAAAAGAGACGACGCATTGTCATATGTGCGTTGCCTGCTTTCTTCTATGAATGTTACCAGGTGAATGTTTGAATCCGATCGTTTACAGATGGATCGCACCATCTCAAGTTCCGGCTTCGAAACAGAATCGTAAACCGGCACTACTACTGTTCTCATTACATTTAGCGCAAGGCTGTCATTCACCATGAGCACAGGGACGCCTGTCCGTTTAACAACATTTGAAGGAGACAACTTTTTTGTGAAGCGGTACCAGGAGCGACATGCATGATTCTCCATCACTATAAGTCCCGCCTCTGTTTCATTGGCTGCCCGTTCAATTTGTGTGAGCTTATTTCCTTCCAGCTCCACAACATGCACCTGCGCATGGCTACCCGCAAAATCTACCGCTTTGGCAATGATGGACTCTGCGTTTGCATGTGGGTGCACCGAGATCAATATGTTGTTAAAAGTTTTTGGCATCGTGATAACTCAAATTACTATGGCCGACTTAAGGAGGAATTAATGACAAATTAGAATGCTATTAGAAGTGCAGGCCATTGGAATTATTAAGCGGTGCGTTTCATTATGAAGGTTGTAAATTGCTTATTACAACGAGTTATGGAAGACAGGCGCATATTAATAGTAGAAGATGAATATAAGATCGCCGAAACACTGAAAGCAGGTTTGGCAGAAAATGGCTATGTCATAGAAGTTGCATACGATGGTAAGATCGGCTTGAAATTATTTGAGCAGCAACCTTTCAATTTAGTGGTGTTAGACATCAATCTTCCGGGGATCAATGGATACGAACTGTGTAAATCAATGCGTGCACGCAATGCAGACATTCCAATCATCATGATCACTGCATTGAGTTCCCTGAATGATAAGATCGAGGGATATGATGCGGGTGCGGATGATTATATCATCAAGCCTTTCGAGTTTCGCGAGTTGTTAATGAAAATACGGGTGCTGCTTAAGAGAACTATGGTACAGACATTCCCTCGCGGTAATATCCTGCGTGCTTCAGATTTGGAAATGAATCTTGACAGCAAAGAAGTGAAGCGTGCCGGTACACCTGTTACACTCACAGCAAAAGAATTTCAGCTTCTTGAATATCTTATGCGAAATAAGAATCGTGTGGTATCACGTTCAGACATAGCGATAAATGTGTGGGATATCGATTTCGATACAAATACAAATGTGATTGATGTATACATCAACTACGTGCGAAATAAGATCGACAAGCCTTTCGACACCAAACTCATTCAAACGCAGGTAGGAATGGGATATATCCTAAAAGAAAATGGATAGCCATGCCCATTCGCTTAAAGATCACCATGTTGTTTGCATTGCTGGTTTCGTTCATCCTGGGACTGGTATGTACGGGAATTTATTATTTCTCTCAACAGGCAAGACTTGACAGCATTCAACGGCGACTTACCAATCGGGCCATCACTACATCGCGATTGCTTTCTCAACCGGAATTATTCAATGAAGAGATGGTTAAGAGGATCGATTCACTGACCACCATTTCATTAAAGAATAAAGCTGTTCAGGCATACGATCGAAGCAACAGAAAGGTTTACAATTACGGTGATGCTGCGGAAGATTCATTGCCTGTATCAGATGAAGTATTAAACAGTGCCCGGGCCAATAGAACGCATTATTTTTTGTCGGGCGAACGCGAAGCAGTAGCGTATTACAATGGAACAACAGGTTTGCTCGTAGTGTCTGCGGGTCATGATGTGGAAGGAAAAGAGAGCTTGCAAAATCTTAAAACGATACTTCTATTTTGTTTCCTTGGCGGCACGTTGATCGTGCTGGTCAGCGGATATATTTTTTCAACCAGGTTATTGCTGCCGGTTAAAAAGATAACATCGGATGTCGAAGAAATATCCACACAAAACCTGGCGCGAAGAATCGAAACTGGTCGCACGCGCGACGAATGGTTTAAACTTGCTGACACATTGAACCAGTTATTAAACCGGTTGCAGGAGGGCTTCGAATTACAAAGACGCTTTATTTCGAATGCATCGCATGAATTGTCCACCCCACTTACATCCATATCCAGCCAGTTAGAAGTTGCGTTCCAGAGGGAGCGTGGTGCAGAAGAATATAAGGCTGTAATGCAATCGATTTATCATGATGTGCGGCACATGCACAAACTTACCAGGACCCTGCTTGAATTTGCCAAAGCATCAGGTAGTGCCGGTGGATTGGAGATCAACCTGGTGCGGGTGGATGAGATCTTATTCCGGTTGCCGGATGAGATGACAAAGCTGAACCCACTTTATTCGGTATCGCTGCAATTTGGAAATCTTCCGGAAGACCAGGAAAGCCTGCTGGTATTTGGAAACGAGGAGCTGCTTATGACGGCAATCAGGAATATCGTTATAAATGCCTGCAAATACTCCGAAGGCCACCAGGCGCATGTAAAAATGGATGTGCATGAAGAAAGCATACTGGTGGTGATCTCCGATAATGGCAAGGGAATTCCGGAGCCCGAATTAAAGACCATATTTCAACCCTTTTACCGGGTAGAAGAAAACCTGGCCGCAGAAGGGTTTGGGCTTGGGTTATCGCTTGCAGATCGCATCGTCAAACTGCATAAAGGCTCCATTCGTGTGGAGTCGCAGCTCAACGTGGGTACCGTGTTTACCATCGATCTTCCGATGGCCAGATCGCTGCTTTAAGAGTTTCTAATGAGATTCTAACCTTCCACTAACCGTGTCCTTACGACAAAGCTGCAAATTCGAGCACCTTTAATCATGACGGATAATTCTATCAACAATATATTGGTCCCGCTGGACCTGAGCGAAAATTCATTGTATGCATTGGAAGCTGCCGGTTTCCTTGCATCTAAGCTGGATGCCACAATTACGGTACTGAATGTCATAGAGCCTTCATTCTCGCGGAATGACGACAACCGATTATTGTCCAATTCCGACCTTGTCAGCCTTGATGTACTTGCGGCACTGACAGGTTCTGTTTTACAAAACCGCGAACAAAAACCGGAATTCATTCAGCGTGAAGGTTCGGTGGTGGAGCAGGTGATTAAGACCGCTGCGGAACTGGACTGTGACCTGATCGTCATGGGCAAGCATGGAGCATCAGGCTTTCGCGATCAATACATGGGAAGCAATGCTTATGGTGTAGTGAAATATGCTTCTTGCGCGGTATTGATCATACCTGCCAACAGTAACAAAGCCGGCTTCAGTAAAGCTTTGTTTCCTATCAGGGCAGTGAAAGGCGCACTTCGTTCTTATGAGACCGCCCGGCATTTTATTGCACCCAAAGGTATGCTGCAGGTGTTGGGATTGTCCTATCTGAAGATCAAGCGGGAAACCCGATTGCTTGACCAGGTCATTGACGACATTCGTGTTCAGTTGAACAATGATGGAATGGAAGTGGACTCATCCTGGGGACATGGAGTATCAGTCCCGCAGGATGTGTTACAATATGCGCAACTCAATGGTTCGCAGCTTATCGTGGTCAATTCATCGCTCGACGTTACGACGAAGCCGGATTATATCGGTCCGCATATTCAGCGAATTCTCCACCAGTCGTCAACCCCGGTCTTGCATCTGAAAAAGTATTCCCTATCGTAAGTATTGGAGCTATGCGATAACTTAGGTAAAAACCTGTGACGCTAAATCAAGGAAAGATCCGCAAGGACTATGATGCTGTGGTTGTGGGCTCCGGTCCGAATGGGCTTGCGGCTGCGATCACCATGCAACAGCAGGGATTAAGCGTTTTATTAATTGAAGGGGCTTCGACAATCGGCGGTGGTATGCGATCGGGTGAACTTACATTGCCGGGTTTTATTCATGATCATTGCTCCGCTGTACATCCTCTCGCCATTGAATCAAAGTTCTTTCGTTCACTTCCGTTGCATGAGCATGGACTTCAGTTTATTCATCCGGCAATTCCTGTTGCACATCCGCTCGATAATGGAGATGCAGTTGCAATATATCAAACACTCGAAGAAACGATCGCGCAGTTTGATGAAGACGATAGCACATATCGCAAGTTCGTTGAACCGCTCATAAGAAATTGGGACAATAAACGCGATGCATTGCTGGCTCCATTTGAATTGAAGAATTTGTTCACGCTTGCGGGATTTGGAATAAAGGGGTTGCTTCCCGTTTATGTGATGATGAACAGGCTGCGCTCTGAACGCTCAAAAGCCCTGCTGGCAGGCATGGCAGCGCATTCGATGCTGACGCAGGAGCATTTCTCTACATCGGCGATAACAATGGTATTGCTTGCCACGGCACACAGGCGCGGGTGGCCGATTGCTAAAGGAGGATCGATCTCTATTGCTAAAGCACTCGAAAGTCATTTTACATCGATCGGCGGAAAAATTCAAACAGGCACCTACATAAACTCCTTGCAAGAACTTCCCTCATCACATGTTGTAATGTTCGACGTAACACCAAGACAATTATTGAGGATAGCGGGACATAAATTCTCTTCTTTTTACCGAAGACAATTGCAGGATTATTGCTATGGCATGGGCGTATTCAAAATCGACTGGGCATTGAATGCACCTGCTCCGTGGGCTTCGGAAAAAGCGCGCAATGCCGGTACTGTTCATATTGGCGGTACTTATAAGGAAATTGCTTTTAGTGAAGTGCGCGCCTGGAACGACATTCATGCCGATCAGCCCTTTGTATTGTTTTCGCAACCCAGTGTATTTGATGCATCCCGGGCTCCATCGGGTAAGCATACGGCATGGGCCTATTGCCATGTACCCAATGGTTCTTCGCGCGATATGACAGATGTTATTGAATCGCAGGTGGAGAGATTTGCTCCGGGCTTCAGGGAGCGCATACTGGCAAGACATACCATGAATGCCGTCCAGATGGAAGAATATAATCCGAACTATGTGGGTGGAGACATCAACGGAGGCGTGATGGATTTGAATCAATTGTTTACCCGGCCGGCCTTACGATGGTCGCCTTACAGGACTTCGGCAAAAGGATTATACATTTGCTCTTCGTCGACACCGCCTGGTGGTGGAGTGCATGGGATGTGTGGTTATTATGCGGCACGGCGTGCATTGAAAGATATCTTTGGAAAGCAACCCTGAACATATGAAAAGTTCCCTACGTATCCACGAAGACTGGATCGTTGTTATTCTTGGTTTTCTCATCATCGCATTGGCACTGTCCGGCCTCATTATTCCCGTTCCTTCATTTGGATGGAAGAACAGTGATGATCTGTTCGATAAAGTACTTTCGGGATCTAATCTTGCAGCGATGCTGATGCAGTTTGCATTTGTGTTGATCATCGCAGCGATCGGCGCTTTTTTCACGGGAAAGAATACACGTAACGCGATACTAAGTTTTCCTATTGTTTATATACTTACGTTGATCGCACTTATCCTTGCAGGAAACAGTACCATTAAGGGTTTAAATCTTGAAGCGGTAATATTCAGCCTCGCAATCGGTTTGTTCGTTGGCAACGTATTCGATCTGCCCGATTGGTTTCGTTCTTCACTATCAACAGAATTGTTTGTAAAGATCGGTCTGGTTCTTCTTGGAACAGGAGTGATATTTTCTGATATTTTAAAAGCTGGTTCACTCGGATTGATCCAGGCATTGGTGGTAGTACTGACTGTCTGGTACTTCGCCTTCTGGGTATGTAAGCAATTGAAGGTAGATGAAGAAATGCGCATGATGATCTCAAGTGCCGTATCGATCTGTGGTGTATCAGCTGCCATCGCTACTTCCGGCGCCATCAAAGGCGACTCAAAAAAATTATCCTATGTTATATCCATGGTGTTGATCACTGCCATACCCATGATGATCGTTATGCCTTACCTCGCACAATGGATGGGATTAACCGAAGAAGTCACCGGTGCATGGCTTGGTGGAAGCATTGACACTACAGGAGCTGTTGTAGCTTCGGGTTCACTGGTGGGAGAGACTGCATTAAAGATCAGCACCATCGTAAAGTTTTCACAGAACGTATTGCTGGGCATTGCTGCATTTGCGATCTCTATTTACTGGGCATATTCAAAGAGCGCCACCGGCGATGTACAAAGAGAGCGACCCACATTGAAAGTCATCTGGGATCGCTTTCCGAAATTTGTGCTGGGCTTTATTGCAGCATCGCTGTTGTTTTCATTTGTATTATCGCCCGATGCTATCGCGCCCATGAAAGACAGCATAAAAAATTTGCAGGGTCTGTGGTTTGCACTTGCCTTTACCAGTATCGGTCTCGAAACGAATTTCAAAGACCTGTTTCAACACAGCAACCGCAAGCCTTTGTATGCATTTCTCATCGCGCAATTGTTCAACATTATTGTGACACTCATCATCGCCTATTTTCTTTTCGGATAAAGATTAATTGTCTTAACTTATTGGGATAACGATTGCTTATGAGTTATCCTGTTTCGCGCAAGGATTTTATCCTTCGTACTACGATGGCCAGCGCCGCTGCATTGCTTGCATCCCTTGAAAGTTTTGCTATAGGGACAGAAAAAAAGATCCGCGTTGGAGTGATTGGCTGCGGAAGTGTATCCACTCAATATCTTCCTCATCTAACTAAATCACAACATGCGGAGGTAGTAAGTCTTTGCGACATCATCGTTGATCGTGCCGTCACCCGTTCGAAGGAATATAACATAGCTAACTATTATCCGAATATAGATGCGATGTTGAAAGGTGTTCCCTTCGATCTGCTGGTGAACCTAACCGATATGCAGGAGCACGGCCGACTGAACAAACAGGCACTCGAGGCCGGAAAGAATGTTTGGAGTGAAAAGCCAATGGCAAACACTTATAATGAAGGAAAGTCATTGCTGGATCTTGCACAAAAGAAGAAGCTTCGTATCTGGGGTGCCCCTGCGGTTGTGAACAGTCCGCAATTTGAATTCATGTCGAAAGCCATACAGGAAGGTCGCCTGGGAAGAATTAGCGCTGCGCACGCCCATTATGGACATACAGGTCCGTTATGGTCAGCTTTCTTTTATGAAAAAGGCGGCGGCAGTCTCCCCGATCTTGGAGTGTACAACCTGGCAACGCTAACAGGCCTGCTTGGTCCTGCGAAAAATGTGATGGCTATGACAAGCATTGTCACGCCGGAACGGACTGTTGATAATAAAGGGAAGATCAGGGTGGAGGCCGAAGACAATGCAAGTGTATTGATGGATCACGGCAACGGGGTGATATCGCATGTTCAATGTGGATTCAATTATTTTGATCCATTTGGGCATGAAGGTCACGGGCAGGAAAAGCCTACAATCAGTATTTGGGGGACGAAGGGAAATATGGGGCTGATAGGGTACGACTGGTCGCCATTCGGAGTTGATGTATCGACGGAGGGCAATGAGAAAGTACAACGATTCGCTACGGATACAAAAGGCTATGTATGGCAGGAAGGAGCAACTGTGATCAGTGAATCGCTTTCAAAAAATATAGAGCCGCGGATCGCGGCAGAGCATGCACTGCATGTACTCGAGATCATTGAAGCCGCCCGCGATTCCGGGCGTACAGGCCGTCGGATCGAAATGCGATCGACATTCAAATGGCCAATGGTTTAGGTTGATGGCAGAATTGAGCAACCGTTTGCATAAGTGCAAAGCGGCAGTTTTATGTACATTCATTTCCTGATACAAGGAAGCCATCTTTTAAAAAGCAACATTACAATGAACAGGAAAGAATTTGTAAAAGCGACAGGCCTCGCTGCCGCGGCATTTATGATACCCGGCGCCGAATTATTCGCATCACCAGGAGCTGAGAAGATCAGCGTGGCATTGATTGGTGTGGGACTTCGTGGCCAAAGTCATCTCGATCTTTTATTGAGAAGAAATGACGTCGAGATCGTTGCGATATGCGATATCGACAACCGGATGCTCACGCGTTCCAAAGAGATGATCAGCAAGAGCGGTAAGAAGATGCCTGAGATATTCACGGGAGATCCATATGCATGGAAGAAGATGCTCGCGAAAAAAGGATTACAGACTGTTGTGATATCAACACCGTGGGAATGGCATAAAGAGATGATCATTGGCTCGCTGGAAGCGGGTTTGAAATATGTGGCAACTGAAGTGATGCTGGGTATCACCTTGCAGGACCATTGGGATGTGGTACAGGCTGCGGAGAAGCATAATGCACATGTGATGATGCTGGAAAATGTATGCTATAGAAGGGATGTGATGGCGGTTTTGAATATGGTGCGACAAGGACTGTTTGGTGAGCTCATTCATTTGCAGGGTGGCTACCAGCACGATCTCCGCGAAGTAAAATTCAACGACGGTGTGCGTGCATATGGCGGTGGATGTGAATTTGATGAGAAAGGATGGAGTGAAGCCAACTGGAGAACAAGACATTCGGTATATCGCAACGGCGACCTTTATCCAACGCATGGCATCGGACCTGTGGCACAGTGCATCAACATTAATCGCGGTAATCAATTTATAAATCTTTGTTCGTTCTCGACAAAAGCAAGAGGATTGCATGAGCATGTTGTAAAAACATGTGGCAAGGATCATCCGAATGCAAAAGTGAATTTTAAATTAGGCGATGTCGTTACGACGAATATCAGTTGTGCCAACGGCGAAACAATATTACTACAACACGATACGAATCTTCCACGTCCTTACTCACTTGGCTTCAGGGTGCAGGGTACTGAAGGCATCTGGATGGATTTGAATGGAGGAATGTACATCGAAGGCAAATCAGCAAAAGGACATCAGTGGGATCCGCAAAAGGAATGGCTTGATAAATACGATCATCCATTGTGGAAACGATGGAGTAGATCAACAGAAGGTGCCGGTCATGGTGGTATGGACTTCTTCGTGATCCATGCATTCATTGAATCAGTAAAACGCCAGGTGCCGCCACCGATGGACGTTTACGATGCTGCTGCGTGGAGCGCCATCACTCCATTAAGTGAGCAGTCGATCGAAATGGGTAATGAAACTGTGAAGTTTCCCGATTTTACCGGTGGCAAATGGATGTATCGCAGGCCAGTGTTTGCTTTGAACGATGAATATTGATCGTAATGAAAAGCGAAATGGAAATAGTAGCACCGATATTACGTCAGTATGCTGTTGATTTAGATAACGCGCAGGTCAGGAACTTTGGAAGTGGCCTCATCAACAGCACGTGGAAGCTGAGAGAGGGTGATAGAAAGTTCATACTTCAGAAAATAAACGAAAAGGTCTTTTCAAAACCCTGGCTGATCGAACGGAATGTGCAACTGATCGGAGACTACCTCAAAGAACATTACCCCGACTATCTCTTTGTTTATCCGGTAAAAAGCCTGCGCAATGAGGAAATGGTATTTCACGAAGAGCTTGGATATTTTAGAATGTTTCCTTTTGTTGAAGGATCATCGACGTTTGACGTAGTGGAAACTTCGGGTCAGGCATATGAGGCAGCGCGACAGTTTGGTCGGTTTACAAAGCTTTTGTCGGGCTTCGACGCATCGCAACTTAAATTGACGATACCAGGGTTTCATGATCTATCAGCTCGATATGATAGTTATCTCAATGCCCTCCACAACGGTGATCACGACCGGATCAGGCAATCGCAGGATCTGATCGAAGCAATATCGGCTCATAAAAACATTGTGGACGATTTCGAAGCGATCAAGACCGACAGTGGATTTCGCATTCGTGTAATGCATCACGATACAAAGATCAGCAATGTATTGTTTGACGAAGAAGAACGAGGTCTGTGTGTGATCGATCTGGATACAGTTATGCCCGGGTATTTTATCAGCGATGTGGGCGATATGATGCGTACGTATTTGTCGCCCGTCAGCGAAGAAGAAACCGACCTGGAATGGATCGAAGTGCGCGATGATTTCTACATGGCGATACGGGCAGGTTACCTGGAGGAGATGCAGGACGAGTTGACACAGGCAGAGAAGGAACATTTCTCTTATGCAGGAAGGTTCATGATCTATATGCAGGCACTAAGATTTCTGACCGATCATCTAATGAACGATGTGTATTACGGTGCGAAATATGAGGGGCACAATTACAATCGAGCTGCAAACCAGGTCAGGTTGTTGCAGTGCCTTGTAGCGAAGGAAAAGCAGTTAGTCAGGCTTGCATGAACATAAGGCTGTTTTGAATTACAAAAAGCCGTTTCTTTGTTAACGATGAGCCAGGATAAAAAAAGAGAAGCTATCATTGAGGCGGCTTTGAAACGATTTGCACATTTCGGAGTTGCCAAGACCACCATGAGCGAGATCGGTAACGACCTGGCGATCTCGAAGGCTTCGCTGTATTATTATTTTCCCGACAAGATCAATCTATATGCTGCCGTTATCAACCGCATCGCCGATGCCGGCGAAGATGAATACAAACGGCGAAACGACGCATCCAAAGATCCACTCCACCGCATCCACGCATTTTTGGAGAACAGGACCGATTTCATCATCAAGTACTACAATATCATTGAGTTTCTGAAAACCCGGACCTCTGTCCCCGATGAGCTTAAGCCTGTTTTTACCCAGATCAAGGAAAGGGAACGCAAGAAGATCGACGAGATCTTTAATGATGGAAAAGAAGCCGGATTTCTCGAGATCGATAATGTAAAGCGAATGGCAGAACTGCTGTACGACAGCCTGGATGGGCTGCGGCAGGTTGAGTTAGGCAAGAACGGAACCATCTTCCCCGAAAAAAAACAATTCCAGTCGGTCCTCCGCCGTGAAAAAGAGCTGGCAGCAATCTTTTTAAGAGGCTTAACAAAATAATTTTTCCCGCAATATTTTTTTTGATGTACTTTTGACTTTTCAAATAAAAAAGTCAGAAAGAAAAAACGTCAAAAGTAAATATGCGGCAGGAAAGTCAGGACAAGCAGGAATTGATCATCAATGCGGCGATTCGTCGGTTTTCGCACTTCGGTGTGGGGAAAACCACGATGACGGAGATCGCGGACGATGTAAAACTGAGCAAGCAATCGCTCGGCTACTATTTTCCTGAAAAGCAGTCGCTCATTGACGCCGTTGAGGGGAAGATCATTGAGGAATATTTTGATCGACTGGAAGCAGCAATTAAGCAGGCGGCATCAGGTGCGAAGGCTTTGGAGAAGATAGTGGACGTCAAGGAACAGCTTATCGAGCGCTATTATATGATGGCAATTGAAGATGGTGCGCGTGAGGCATTCAAGGCAGAGGTGAGCAAAAACAAAATCAGAGAGCGAGTAACAAACCGACTGGTTGAGAAGATCGCGAAGGTCATTGAAGTTGGCGTTCAAAGCGGCGAGTTCCGTGTTTCACAACCTCAGGCGACAGCCAAACTTATGTACGAGATCATGGAATCCCACCAGCACTGTGCATTAACGCGCACTGCTTTGCCCGATATGAAACAGGTCCATGCGACCATGAAAAAGCAAAAAGAGATCCTTCGGTTGCTCATCAATGGTTTAAGACACGGTGATGAGCCGATTCATTCAAAATAAAATGCAAACACAATACATGAGAGTTAAGATCATTCCATTCGTGGTTGCACTACTGTTCGGTATACAGAGTTTCGGACAGGAAGTGCAAACGCTGCAATTGAAAGATGCGCTGAGCTATGCGCTGAAAGCAAATGCCGATGCGAGGACTGCTGCACTGGATGTTGAGAACAGCCAGTACCGCATCGATGAAGTAAAATCACGCACAATGCCACAGGTGAACGGTAGTGCAACCTTATCGTACAACCCGATCCTGCAAATGAGTGCGTTGCCTAACATCTTCGGACCAAACCCCAATCCTGATGAAACCATACTTGTAGCATTCGGACAGAAATGGAACGCGAACGCAGGTGTGAGCTTTTCACAGGCGTTGTTTGATCAGTCCGTTTTCACCGGCCTCAAGGCAGCACGCAGTACAAGAGAATTTTATCGCATCAATGCTCAACTGACCGAAGAGCAGATCATCGAGAAAGTAGCGACCGCTTATTACCAGTTGCTGGTGCAAAGACAACAGGTTGGTGTAGTGGATACTACCATTGCAAATACACGCCGCATTCAAAACATTCTAAAAGGACAGTTTGAAAATGGACTTGCGCGTAAGATCGACCTGGACCGGCTTTCAGTGAACCTTACCAATCTGGAAAGTCAGCGTACCAAATTGCTCAATGGCGTATCGCTGATGGAAAACCAGTTGAAATTTTTGATCGGTATGCCCATACAGCAAAAGATCGAAGTGCCTCAGATCGAGCTGGGATCTATTGTTGCACGTGCCGTTCCTTTAGATGATTCTGTTGATGTAAATGCACGGCAGGAACTTCAGTTGCTGAAGCAGCAGGAGCAATTGCTGCAATACCAGAAGCAGGCATTCAAATCGGAGTTCTATCCTTCATTATCGCTCAACGGTAACTATTCTTACCAGGGCATGGGAAATAAGATGCCGTTGTTCAAAGGTAAATCCGACAGGGTGAACTGGTTTGATGCTGCATCGGTAAGTCTGAACCTGCGCATACCGATATTCAATGGTTTTGCAACGCGATCAAGAGTGCGACAGGCCGAGATCTCCATTCAAAAATTGAATGTGCAGATGGATCAGACGAAGCTTGCATTGAACCTCGATTATGAGAATGCAAAGACACAGATCAACAACAACCTGATCACACTGAATGCACAACGCAAGAACCTTGATCTTGCTGAAGAGGTATACAACAACACACAAAATAATTACAACAATGGACTTGCATCATTAACTGATCTGCTTTCATCAGAGACATCGTTAACTGAAGCAAATAATAATTACTCATCCGCCTTATTGAACTACAGGCTCGCGGAGATCCAGTTGATCAAGAGCCGTGGACAACTTAAAACTTTAATAAACTAAAACATACGACTACAATGAGGAAGCCTTTTATAAGAACAATTTTTACCATTCTTGGTATCGCAGTGGCTGTAGGTCTTATTGGCTGGGTACTCACCAACAATAAGAAAAAGAATGAAGCAGCAACCGCAGTAGTTGCTGATAAAGCAAATGGAGATGTATCGGTTCGTGTTGATACAGTACAACGCGAAGCACCAGATGCAAACTTCGCGGTGAACGGAAATTTCATTGCCGGACAGCAAATGAATTTCGCTGCGGAAAATTCTGGTCGCGTTACCCGCATCCTGGTTGATGAAGGGATGTATGTAAGAAAGGGGCAGCTGCTTGCAACCATTAAAGCAGATGCATTGAATGTGGAACTGGAAGCTGCAAAAGCTGCATTGGATAATGCCGCGGCAGATAAGCAACGTTTTGAAAACGCATTCACAACAGGTGGTGTAACAAAGCAGCAATTGGAGCAGGCGAGACTTGCATTTGAAACTGCGCGTGCACGTGTATCGCAGGCTGCAATTCGTTTGAACGATGCAAACATCAAAGCTTCGATCAATGGTATTGTTAACAAACGTTATATCGAGCCAGGTGCAGTGGTATCACCCGGAACGCAGTTGTTTGAGATCGTTGATGTATCAACCCTCAAGTTGAATGTTACTGTAAACGAAAGCCAGGTGGCACGTATTAAGAATGGCGACGTAGTGAAGGTGAGATCCAGCGTTTATCCAAACATGGAGTTCAAAGGAGTTGTGGATTTCATCGCGCCGAAGGCGGATAACACATTGAACTTCCCCGTTGAAATAAAGATCGCAAACAATGAAGGAAATAAGTTGAAAGCAGGAATGTATGGTACTGCATTGTTTGAATTGCCTGCTGCAGAACCGGTAACCATTATACCTCGCGCTGCATTTGTAGGAAGCGTTGGTAGCAATAAAGTATTTGTTATCGAGAATGGATTGGCTAAGACGCGCAGTGTTGTTGCAGGACGAGTTCTTGGCGACAAGGTGGAAGTGCTACAGGGCATCAATGAAGGAGATGTGGTTATCACAAGTGGCCAGATCAATTTATCTGAAGGAAGCAAAGTGAGCATTATCAAAAAGTAATTGCCATCAATCAAATTGTAATTAATGAAAATAGCAGAAATATCAATAAAGCGTCCTTCTCTGGTGATCGTACTGTTTACGGTACTCATACTGGGTGGATTGTTGAGTTACTTTTCGCTGAGCTATGAGCTGTTACCCAAGTTCAGTCCTCCTGTTCTTGCAGTAACCACCGTTTATCCCGGTGCTTCGCCCAGTGAAGTAGAGAACACCGTTTCAAAGAAGATCGAAGAAGCGGTATCGTCAATGGAAAACATCAAAAAGCTGGACACGCGTTCATATGAAAGTTTGTCGACCATTGTGATCACATTAAATAATGGTGCTGATGTCGACTATGCATTGAACGATGCACAGCGAAGGATCAATGCGATACTAAAGGATCTTCCTGAAGACATCGATCCTCCCTCATTAAATAAATTTTCACTTGACGATCTTCCTATCATGACTTTGTCAGCCTCTGCAAAGATGGATGAGTCTTCATTCTATGATCTTGTTGACAAAAGACTTGCGCCTATATTATCCCGCGTGGATGGTGTTGCTAAAGTAAACCTGATAGGTGGACAGGAAAGAGAGATCCAGGTGAATGTTGATGCAAAGAAAATGGAAGGTTATGGCCTCTCGCTTTTGCAGGTGCAAAACGCGGTGTTGAGTTCGAACCTCGACTTCCCTACCGGTAGTGTGCAAACTCGTGAGAAAGATATCCTCATTCGACTTGCCGGTAAGTATAAAACTGTGGATGAGCTGCGTAACCTGGTTATTGCACAGGCTCCGAGTGGAGCGCAGATCCGACTTGCAGATGTTGCAGACGTACAGGATGCACAGAAAGATGTTGAGAAGATCGCGCGTGTGAATCAGCAGGCTTCTATTGCCATACAGGTACTGAAGCAAACGGATGCGAACGCTGTTGGTGTGAGTGAGCAAATAAGAAAATCTATCGAGAAGCTACAGAACGATTATTCAAACATCGAACTGAAGCTGGACATTGCGAATGATAGTTCTGTGTACACGCTGGAGTCTGCGAACGCCGTATTGTTCGACCTGTTCCTTGCGATCGTGCTGGTGGCATTTGTGATGTTGTTCTTCCTTCACAGTTTGCGAAATGCATTGATCGTGATGGTTGCCATTCCGGCATCGTTGATCGCAACCTTTATTGGAATGTCGTTATTGGGTTATACACTCAACCTGATGTCGTTGCTCGGATTATCTCTAGTGGTAGGTATTCTTGTGGATGATGCCATCGTAGTACTGGAGAATATTTACCGTCACATGGAGATGGGTAAGAACCGCGTACGTGCTGCTTATGATGCGACGAAAGAAATTGGATTCACGGTTACATCGATCACATTGGTAATCGTTGTTGTATTCGTTCCAATTGCGTTGAGTACAGGACTTGCTGCAGACATCATCAAGCAATTCTGTGTTACGGTATCCATTGCAACATTGTTATCGCTGGTATCTTCGTTCACTATTGTGCCCTGGTTATCATCGCGCTTTGGTAAGCTGGAAAGAATATCCGGCAAGACCTTCTTTGGTAAGATCATCATTGCGTTTGAAAAAGCATTGTACAATTTTACCAATTGGGTGACAAGCATATTGAAGTGGTCATTAGCACACAAGAAGACTACACTCGGAGTTGTGTTTGCGTTGTTTGTAGGTTCATTCTTCCTGTTGGGTGCCGGTTTCATTGGAACTGAATTTTTCCCGAAGAGTGATCGCGGTGAATTCCTTGTTCAAATAGAAATGCCGAAAGATGCATCGATTGAACAGACCAATGCGATGACACAGAAAGCCGAGAACTATCTTAAAGACAAAAAAGAAGTAACGAAGCTTATTGCAACCGTAGGTCAATCGAGCGAAGGCATGGGTGCATCGCGGGCGACGGCTTATAAGTCGGAGATCAACGTACAACTTGTAGACAAGAATTTACGTGAGGATCATGCAAACATTTATGCAGCCAAGATCAAGCGTGAACTCGAGCCGATGCTTGTCGGAGCGAAAGTGAAGACGGTGCCGGTAAGTATACTTGGATCTGCGGAACAAGCGCCTTTATCAATCATTGTTACTGGTCCTGAGCTGGACAGTGTGATGGTATTTGCGCAGGCAGCGATGAATGAGTTGAAGAATATTCGTGGAGCGACGGAATGGAAGTTGTCGGTCGAGACGGGTAATCCCGAGATCAATGTGCAGGTTGACAGAGATAAGATGGCTGCATTGGGATTGAATTTGTCGACTGTTGGTGCTACGATGCAGACAGCGTTCAGTGGTAATACCAATGGTAAATTCAGGCAGGGAGAGTATGAATATGATATTAATATTCGCTATGAGAATTTCAACAGGCAGAACATTGAAGACGTAAGGAATTTGCAGTTTACGAACGATAAAGGAGCGAAAGTAAGACTCGATCAATTTGCATCGATCAGTGAAACGAGTGGGCCCAGCCAGTTGGAAAGAAGAGATAAGAGCACATCAGTAACGGTACAGGCGCAGACAGTAGGAAGACCGACGGGTAGCATTGCAACAGAGTGGGAAGCCACATTTGATAAGCTTCGCAAGCCTGTTGGTGTAGGATATGTATGGTCGGGCGAAATGGAGAACCAGAGTGAAGGATTTGGATCGATGGGAATAGCGTTGCTGGCGGCGATCGTGTTGGTGTATCTGATCCTGGTGGCATTGTATAACAGCTTCGTGCATCCGTTCGTGGTATTGTTCTCAATACCATTGTCGATCATCGGTGCGTTGTTAGCATTGGGATTGACGAACAATTCGCTCAACCTGTTTACGATACTTGGTTTGATTATGTTGATTGGACTGGTGGCAAAGAATGCGATCATGCTGGTGGACTTTACGAATCAGCGAAAGCTGGAGGGAGCAAGTACTTATGATGCATTGATCGATGCGAACCATGCGCGACTACGACCGATATTGATGACGACGATCGCGATGGTATTCGGTATGTTGCCGATTGCGATGGCAAGCAGTGCGGGTGCGGAATGGAAGAATGGATTGGCCTGGGTGATCATTGGTGGTCTGATCAGTTCGCTGTTTTTGACGCTGGTGGTAGTACCTGTGATGTATTCGATTTTCGATAAACTAATTGAGAAGTCGAGACGCGGAAAGAAGCCACAGCCCATAGAAGCTCTGATGGTTGAGGAGTATGAGTTGAAGCCGTTGCATGAGGAAAGACATGAGTTTGATCCGAACCATGTTTAACGGAAAGCGGGAAGCGGGAAGCGGAAAGCGGTTTATAGGTAGTCGGTAGTCGGTAATCGGTAGTCGGGGGAAACGGAGAAACAGAGAAACAGAGAAACAGATAAACAGATAAACAGAGAAACAGATAAACGGAGAATCCGCTTTCCGCTTTCTGTAATCAGCTTTCCGCTTTCTGCTTTCCGCTTCCTGTGGTCCGGCCTCTTTCTTTTTGTATATTTATCGGCTAAAAAAATCCATTAACGCTCATGGACACGAATCAGGAATCATTATTACAGGGAATTGATACCGTGATTGTAAGAGTTAGTGATATTGCAAGGTCAAAGGAATGGTTCGTCAGAAAGTTAGGATTATCGATGGCATGGGAGGATGAGGAGATGAAGCTGATCGTGCTGGATACCAATAGTGCCGTGAGTCTAACGTTGTGGCAGACCGATGAGCCGATCCATCTTAATAAAATGACGGCCTCGTACCCGATATTCCGGACATCCGACGCCGAAGCTTTACGTGCGAAGCTGGTTGGTAATGGTGTAACGGCCGATGAGATCGTTGTGGATGCGCATGTAAAATATTTCCAGTTTTTCGACCCTGACGGAAATGTGATGGAGGCATGCGAAGTCGGCACCGGCGACGAGTGAGGTGGTAGTCGGCGAATGAGAGAAACGGAGAAACGGAGAAACAGAGAAACGGAGAAACAGAGAAACGGAGGAACAGACAAACAGAGAAACGGATAAACGCAAACCCGCATTACGAATTACGAATTACGAATTTCAATTCCCACATTTCCACATCTTCACATTTCCACATTTTCACGGTATGCTTTCGGATTCAATCCCGTCGCGTCTTTGAAGATCTTATTGAAATTGCTAACGGTTTTATAGCCGCAGTTATATGCTATCTGCGAGATCGTCCAATCGGTCTCTAATAAATATTTACATGCATTTGAAATACGCACCTGGTTGAGGTATTCCACAAAATTCCTGTTCGTGCGTTTGCGGAATAATCTGCAAAATGATTGTGGCGTAAGGTGCGCTATGGTAGACACTGTCTGAAGACTGATGTCTTCCTTGAAGTTTGCCTGCACATATTTATATACATCCGCCAGCCGGTCGCTGTTTGCGCTCTTTACCGGTTGCGCGTATCCTTCGCTGGTTATATAACTTGTATCCGTTGATATAGAAAGTACATGTAGAATGTCGAGCAATGCGATGATTCGTTCAAGATCTTTCTTATGCACCATAGCATCGAGTTTTGATGCGATGATCTCTCTCGTCTTTCCTTCGATCTTAATTCCTCTTTCGGCCCGCGCAAAAAAATCATGGATCTTTTGCGTTTCACTCATCGTATAAAATACCGATGAGAAGATCGACTTATTAAAATACAATACCGATGATCGCGCACGAATGCCGGTATCCTCTTTATAAAATGATTCGTCGTTCAGCCAAACGTGGGGAAGATTGCTTCCAATAAACACCATATCGCCTGCTTCAAATGGTTCGATCTTATCGCCAATGATCCTCTTACCATGGCTCTCTTTGACATATACCAATTCAACTTCGGGATGCGAATGGAAGGGCGCTGTGAAGTAAGGGTCGTCACGTTCCAAAACAGACAGGTAGCTGTTCAGGCTAGGGGTAATTTCGGTCTGGAGCAATTTCATGGCAATGCAAAAGTGAAGGCAAATGCTGTTGATTCCTTCCCTGCAAAGATAATTTAGAGTTAAAAAAGGATAATAGTTCCGTAAATTAATATTCTGTACTTCGGTAAGTTTGAATTATAACTCAAAATCAATTGCTTGCATGCCCATTATTTCAACCGCCACGGCCAAATCTGTAAAACAGCCGGCCGGGAACTACCTGTTCCCGCTTATATTGGTTACGAGTTTATTCTTTTTATGGGGACTGGCATACGGACTGCTCGACGTGTTGAACAAACATTTCCAGGAAACACTGAATGTCGATAAAGCCCGATCTACATTATTGCAGATGGCTTATTTCGGGGCTTATTTCCTGATAGCAATTCCCGCAGGTTTATTCATGAACCGGTTCGGTTATAAAAACGGGATCATTACCGGGTTGATGCTTTATGCCGTTGGTGCATTTATGTTCTATCCGTCGGCACAAATGGAAAGCTTCAACTTCTTTTTACTTTCCCTGTTTGTGCTTGCTTCAGGACTTACTTTCCTGGAAACCTCGGCAAATCCCTACGTGACTGTACTGGGCGATCCATCGCGGTCCGAATTCAGGTTGAACTTATCCCAGAGTTTTAATGGTGTGGGTTCATTCATCGGTCCGATCATCGCGGCCAATTTATTTTTCAATGAAGGCGCAGGTGCGAGTGAAGAATCGAATCTTGATTCGGTGAAGATGGTGTACATCATCATTGGTGTGGTGGTATTGCTGATCGCCGGCTTGTTCTGGAGAACATCACTGCCCGAAATAAAAGAAAGTGATTTTGTCAGCGATGTACAACAGGATAAGAAGCCATTGTTTAGTCATTCGCATTTCAACGGGGCGATCATTGCGCAGTTCTTCTACGTGGCCGCACAAGTAGGCATCGCTGCATTATTTATTAATTATTGTACCGAAACAGATGCAGGCATCAGCAACTCCGATGCATCGTACCTGTTATCAATAAGCCTGATATTATTCACACTGGGTCGCTTTGCAGGTACTGCTTTGATGCGCCGAATAGCACCAAATGTGTTGCTCACAGTATACGCAGTGATCGGTGTTTTGCTTTCAATAGTAGTAGTGGCAGGTGTCGGTCGCTTGTCGGTTTATTCACTGATGGGTGTATTCTTTTTTATGTCTATTATGTTTCCAACAATATTTGCTCTTGGTGTGAAAGACCTCGGGCATCATACGAAAAAAGCATCTTCATACATTATCATGTCCATTGCAGGTGGGGCTGTAATGCCTTATGTGATGGGCGTTGTAGCGGAGAACTATTCTACGGCGATGGCCTATAGTGTTCCCGCAGTGTGCTTTGCAATCGTAGCATGGTATGGTTGGAAAGGATATAGAGTTACATTATAACAATCCAATTGAGGGAATGAAAAAAGTTTTACGGATCGATGAGAAAGACAATGTTATCATTGCCCTATCTGATTTAGATGCAAAAGAAACCATCGGATATGATGGTGAGAAGATCACGGTAACGGAGAAGATTCCATCGAAGCATAAGTTTTTCGTCCGCGATATGCAGGCTGGTGAAGAAGTGATCATGTATGGACTGCTTATAGGAAAGACGCAGGTTCCTGTTGCCAGGGGTTCGAGAATGACTGTAGAAAACGTCAAGCACGCTGCTGAGCCGTATGCATTTCGCGATGCGCAAAAAAGCTGGACCGCTCCTGATGTGTCGACATACAAACAAAGAACATTTAATGGATATCATCGTGCGGACGGTCGCGTTGGAACTGCGAACTACTGGTTATTTATGCCAACGGTTTTTTGTGAGAACCGAAATCTTGATGTGATTCGCGAAGCGATGCATAACGAATTGGGTTATGCGGTGTCGAAGAAATATACAACATATACAAAGCATCTCGTTGAAGCATACAATCGTGGTGAATCGCTGGATGATATCGGGCTTGCACTGGCACCAATGCCATCGCGTGCACGTGTTTTCAAGAACATTGATGGGATAAAGTTCCTCAATCACCAGGGTGGATGTGGTGGAACGCGACAGGATGCAAATACATTAAGCAGGCTGCTTGCCGCATATGCCGATCATCCGAATGTCGGTGGCATCACCATTCTGAGCCTGGGTTGTCAGCACTTACAGGTGACATCATTGCTGGATGAGATCAAACAACGTAATCCAAACTTCAACAAGCCTGTGCTTGTGTTTGAACAGCAGGTGATATTGAACGAAGAGCAGCTTGTGAAGGAAGCGATACGCGATACATTCAAAGCATTGATCGAATTAAATAAGGAAGAACGCAAACCTGCGCCGCTGAGTAAATTGTGCATTGGCGTGAAATGCGGCGGCAGCGATGGTTTCAGTGGTATATCGGCGAATCCTGCGGTAGGACATACAGCGGATATGCTGGTGGCGCTGGGCGGACAGGTACTGCTCGCAGAATTCCCTGAATTGTGTGGTGCCGAACAGGATCTTGTTGATCGATGCACCAGTGGTGCAACGGCGGAGAAGTTTATTCATTTGATGCAGGAGTACGACGAACTTGCGCATAAGGTGGGATCCGGGTTTCATATGAATCCATCGCCCGGCAATATCAAGGATGGTTTGATCACCGATGCTATGAAATCGGCCGGTGCTGCAAAGAAGGGAGGATCATCGCCTGTGGTAGACGTATTAGATTATACCGAACCCGTGAATAAACCCGGATTGAGCCTGGTGTGTACTCCGGGTAATGATGTGGAAGCAACGACGGGAAAAGCAGGTTCGGGCGCAACGTTGATACTGTTTACGACAGGACTCGGAACGCCAACAGGCAACCCTGTTTGTCCAACAATCAAGATCGCAACGAATACAGCACTGGCAAAGAAGATGAGTGATATCATCGATATCGATGCGGGTAAGGTCATCACGGGTGATAAGACGATCGAGGAGATGGGCGAAGAGATACTGGAGTATTGTATTCGTGCTGCAAGTGGTGAAGTAACGCCGAAAGCGGTGTTGCTTGGGCAGGATGATTTCATACCTTGGAAGAGAGGCGTTTCTTTATAGTGTGCTAATGTGCTAGTATGCTAGTATGCTAATGTGCTAATGTGCTAGTGTGCTAATGAAATACAATTATGAATTAAGAATTCCGAATTACGAATTATGAATTATGAATTACGAATCGATGTTTGAATTAAACGGAAAAATTGCAATAATCACTGGTGGCGGGAGTGGCATTGGTCGGGCGATATCCTTATTGTTTGCGCAGCAGGGTGCGAAGGTGCACATCATCGAACTGACAAATGAAAGTTCGCAATCGGTTGTTGAAGAAATAAAGAATGCAGGTGGCGATGTGACAGCACATGCCTGCGATGTATCGAATCAACAGCAGGTGAATGAAACATTTGAAAAGATCGGAGCGCATCATATCCTCGTTAACAATGCAGGTATCGCGCATGTAGGCCGCGCCGATAATACAAATGAAGAAGACTTCGATCGTGTCGTTCGGGTGAACATCAAAGGGGTCTACAATTGTTTGCAAGCATCCATACCTGCAATGCGCAGCAATGGCGGGGGCGTCATCATTAACATGGCTTCTGTAGCAGCATGGGTGGGACTTTCGGATCGATTCGCTTATTCAACAGCCAAAGGTGCAGTAGCTGCAATGACGTTGTCGGTCGCGAAGGATTATGTTGCGGACAACATACGTTGTAATTCGATATCACCAGCGCGGGTGCATACACCGTTTGTAGATGGATTCCTGGCAAAAAATTATCCTGGTAAAGAGCAGGAAATGTTCGATAAATTATCAAAGACACAACCCATTGGTCGCATGGCACAACCTAAAGAGATCGCTGCACTTGCATTGTATCTCTGCAGTGATGAAGCATCTTTCATCACTGGTTGCGATTATCCCATCGATGGTGGATTTATAAAACTGAATAGCTAATATGAAACTGATCCGATTTGGTGCAGCGGGTAAAGAACGCCCGGGCGTAATTATCAACGAAAAGCGATACGATGTCTCCGAATTTGTAAGTGATTATGACGAAGACTTTTTCGCAAACGATGGATTACATAAACTCAATGATGTTGTTGCAAACAACCAGTTGCGAGAAGTATCAAATGATGAGCGACTGGGTTGCCCGGTGAAGCGTCCGTCTAAGATCATTTGTATCGGACTGAACTATGCAGACCATGCAACAGAAAGCAATATGGATCTGCCGAAAGAACCTGTTGTATTCTTCAAATCAACTACGGCCATCGTGGGTCCTGATGATGATCTTATCATTCCACGCGATTCAATCAAGACAGATTGGGAAGTGGAGCTGGCGGTAGTGATTGGTAAGAAGACTTCATACATCACCGAAGAAGAAGCGATGGATCATATCGCAGGATACCTGTTGCACAATGATTACAGCGAACGTGCATTTCAACTCGAGCGCAGTGGTCAGTGGGTGAAAGGAAAGAGCTGCGATACGTTCGCGCCGCTGGGACCGTGGCTCGCAACGAAAGACGAGATCGCCGATATCAATAAAGTGAGGTTGTGGTTGAAGGTGAATGGGCAAATGATGCAGGAGGGCACAACGGAACGCATGGTGTTCAAAGTAACAAAGCTTGTATCCTATCTAAGTGAGTTTATGACGCTGTTGCCTGGAGACATCATCAGTACAGGAACGCCTGCCGGCGTTGGTTTGGCGCAAAAGCCACAGCCGGTTTATATTAAGGAAGGTGATGTAATTGAACTAGGCATCGATGGACTCGGTACACAACAACAAACGGCAAGGGCATGGTCGCGCCAATAAATAAGATGTATGGATCTGCAATTAAAAGATAAAGTCATCATTGTAACGGGTGGTGCAAAAGGCATTGGCAAGGGCATCGTCGAAGTGCTTGCCAAAGAAGAAGCAATTCCTGTCATCGTTGGAAGAAAGGAGGCTGATAATCTTGCAACGCTCGAAGAGATTGGCGGCAAAGGATTCCAGCTTGTAGCGGAGTTGTTGGATCCCGAAGCTTCAGAGCAAGCGGTTAAAAAAGTTGTGGCAGAGTTTGGTCGCGTTGATGGTTTGGTTAACAATGCCGGCGTAAACGATAGTGTAAGTCTTGAAGATGGTACTTACGAGATGTTCATGGATTCGCTGCATAAGAACCTGATCCATTATTACCTGATGGCCCATCATTGCCTGCCGCATTTGAAGAAATCAAAAGGATCGATTTTGAACATCAGTTCGAAATCGGCTGAAACGGGACAGGGTGGCACATCAGCATATGCGGCATCAAACGGAGGGAGGAACGCACTCACTCGTGAATGGGCAGTGGAGTTATTGAAGTATGGAATTCGAGTAAATGCATTGGTGGTAGCCGAATGTTATACACCGCTGTATGAGACCTGGATCAATACATTTCCAAATCCGGAAGAAAAGCTGGAGCGCATTATCTCGAAGATACCCTTCGGACATCGCATGACAACGGCCGAAGAGATTGGGAATATGGTAGCGTTCTTATTGTCGGAACGATCCAGTCATACCACTGGTCAGATCGTGCATGTGGATGGTGGGTATGTGCATTTGGATAGAGCGATCACGTGAATAATGTGGAAATGTGGGAATGTGGAGATGTGGAAGGAAATATGCTAGTGTGCTAATGTGCTAGTGTGCTAATGTAAAACAGAAAGCGGGAAGCGGGAAGCGGTTTTGATCATCCGATTACTTGAAAATATGCGACTCATACTATTAATAATCACAGTTTGTATATCAACAATCTCCGTCGCGCAGAGCGATGTGACGATTCGGTTCGATAAGCCTGCTACGCATTTCACAGAATCGTTGCCGTTGGGGAATGGGCGATTGGGTGCGATGGTTTTTGGTGGGACAGATAAGGACCGGATTGTCCTTAATGAGATCTCGATGTGGTCGGGTGGCATTGAGGATCCGAACCGTCACGATGCATACAAGGCATTGCCTCAGATTAGAAAATTGCTTGTTGAAGAAAAAAACAAAGAAGCGCAGGAACTGTTGCAGCAACACTTCACAAGCGCTGGAAAGGGCTCGGGACAAGGATCGGGGAAGGAGGTGAAGTTCGGATGTTATCAAACCCTCGGCGATCTGATCATCGATTACAAACATACCGCAGGTGCAATAACTAATTACGAACGTACGCTGTCGCTCGACAAAGCTACGGCCATCACGCAGTGGACACGCGATGGTATTCATTACAAACAAGAGGTATTTGTAAGCGCTCCGGCTAAAGTGATCGTTGTTCATTTCACTTCGTCCAAAGAAAATACATTGTCTTTTAGGGTCGATTTATCGCGCAAGGAAAACGCCACCATCACTTCAGTGAGCGATGAGATCATCATGCGCGGTCAACTGAGTGGCGGCGATGGCGACAAAGGAATTCAGTATGCCGCAGTATTAAAAGCCGATGTTCGCGGTGGAGAGATGAAGACCTCATCAAATGGACTCGAAGTGTTTGAAGCCAATGAATGCACACTCGTGATCAGTGCGGCAACAGACCTGAACTGGCCGAACGTCGAAAGACGCGGCCCCAGTCCATTGCCCATTGCAACGGCAGCAGTGCGAGCAGCACGTTCATCGACGTACGATAAGTTGCTTCGCTATCACATCGCCGATTATCAATCTTATTTTGAAAGATGTCGCGTTAAGTTCGCGTCAGCAGATAACAACACTTCAAAGATTACCACACCCGAAAGGTTATCGCGTTATGCGCGGGGCGAGAAGGATGCGCATCTGCCTGCATTGTATTTTAATTTCGGAAGATATCTGTTGATATCCAGTTCAAGACCTGGTGGACTGCCTGCAAACCTGCAGGGGCTATGGGCCGAAGAATACCAGACGCCCTGGAATGCCGACTATCACCTGAACATCAATGTGCAGATGAATTACTGGCCGGCAGAGATCACGAATTTGGCCGACTTGCACAAGCCGTTGATCGAATTCACGAAGCAACTGGTTGAACCCGGACAAAAAACTGCAAAGGCATATTACAATACCGAAGGATGGACAGCTCACATGATGGCCAATCCATGGAAGTTTACAGCACCCGGTGAACATGCGTCATGGGGCTCATCGCTCACGGGCGGTGCGTGGTTGTGCGAACATCTCTGGCATCATTACCAGTTCAATCCCAATAAAGAATATTTACAATCGATCTATCCTGTATTAAAAGGAGCCGCACAGTTTTACACAGGTATATTAATTACCGATCCCAAGACCGGTTACTTAGTTACGGCACCATCGAATTCGCCGGAGAATACATATATCACTGAAGATGGATTTCAGGGACAAACAACGATGGGACCAACGATGGATATGCAGATCGGTCGCGAGTTACTGGGCAACACCATCAAAGCTGCTACCATATTAAATAAAGACAAGCAATGGATCGATTCGCTACAAGTCATCATATCTAAACTTGCACCCAATCGCGTAAGCGAAAGAACGGGCGGCATCATGGAATGGATACGCGATTATAAAGAAGCGGAGCCGCAGCATCGGCATGTCAGTCATTTATATGGACTGCATCCGGGTGAAGAGATCAATAAGAATGAAACACCGGAATTGATTGAAGCAGCGAAGAAGACATTGCAGTTAAGAGGCGATGAAGGCACGGGTTGGTCGCGCGCATGGAAGATCAACTTCTGGGCGAGGATAGGTGATGGAGATCATGCGGAGAAGGTATTGAAAGCATTGCTGATGCCTGCAAAAGGTGATTCGGCTCATGGTTTGGTGAACAGATCCGGGGCAGGAACCTATCCCAATTTGTTCTGTTCGCATCCACCATTTCAGATAGATGGAAATTTTGGCGCAACATCAGCGATAGCGGAAATGTTGTTGCAAAGTCACGGAAAGGAGCCACAGATAAGGCTTTTACCTGCATTGCCTACATCGGAAGAATGGAGCGAAGGATCGGTGAAAGGGCTGTGTGCAAGAAACGGATTTGAAGTGGACATTAAATGGTCGGACAGCAAAGTAAAAGAGGCAAGGATACTGTCGAAGTCGGGCGAAGATTGTTACCTGGAGCTACCAAATGGGATGGAAGTATATAATAAATCGGGCAAAAAAATGACTTTCGTCAGAAAAGGACAAAATGGTGTTTTATTTAAAACTGCTGTTGGACAGTCGTATTTTGTGAGATAAATTTTAATCTGCCTTTATAATGACATTAACATAACATGCACTAGTTTGCTGAAACTTAAATAGATGCAATCGTTAGCCCGGCCGCTGTTTCTACAGTGGCCTTTTTATTTCCTATACAATGTCATACAGCTTTTCATGTAGCTGCTCGAAAGTTGCTTGCATGATATCATTTTCTCCAAAGACTGATTTTAGTCAGCATACAGATTTTTAATCTCGACTACTTTTCCACCTTGAAATATCAGTGTCTTTTTAAACTTATTTAAACATGCAAACAGCATTAGAATCGATTACACCTGAACTGGAGAGCGGTAAGAAACCGAATCTCGAGATCATGGATGGTAACGAAGCAGCCGCTTATATTGCCTACAAAACAAACGAGGTTTGCGCTATTTATCCGATCACGCCATCATCAACAATGGGTGAGTGGGCGGACGAATGGAGTGCACAGGGAATCAAAAACATTTTCGGACAGGTTCCAAGAGTAATGGAAATGCAAAGTGAGGCTGGCGCTGCTGGTGCTTTGCATGGTGCGTTGCAGGGTGGTGCATTAGGTACTACGTTCACTGCATCGCAGGGTTTATTATTAATGATACCGAACATGTACAAGATCGCCGGTGAGTTGACACCTGCGGTTATCCATGTTGCAGCAAGAGCTTTGGCAACACATGCATTGTCGATCTTCGGTGATCACAGTGATGTGATGGCAGTTCGTACAACAGGTTTCAGCATGTTGTTCGGAAACACTCCACAGGAAGTGATGGATATGTCGATGATCGCACAATCGGCTACACTCACATCACGCGTACCCTTCTTAAATATTTTCGATGGCTTCAGAACTTCGCACGAATTAAGCGAAGTAGAAGTAGTTACCGATGAGCAGATCGAAGGCATGTTGAACTTCGATGAGATCATCGCGCATCGCGACAGAGCGTTGTCTCCAAACAATCCATTCATTCGCGGTACCGCACAGAATGCCGATGTATTCTTCCAGAATCGCGAAGCAGCAAACAATTACTACACTGCCGTTCCAGGCATTGTGCAGGAGAAGATGGATATGTTCGCGGAATTGACAGGAAGACAATACCGACTGTTTGATTATTATGGACATGAAGAAGCAGACCGACTCATCGTTATCATGGGTTCAGGTACTGGTGCAGTAAGAGAGACTGTTGATTATATGAATGCACAGGGACATAAAGTGGGTGTGTTGATCATCCGTTTGTTCCGTCCGTTCTCAATAAAAGATTTCATCGGTGCGATACCAACTACTGTAAAAGCAATTGCAGTACTCGATCGTTGTAAAGAGCCGAATGCCATTGCAGAACCATTGTTCATGGATGTAACGAATGCATATGCAGAAGTTACGGATCGTGTACAACCGGTGATCATCGGTGGTAGATATGGACTCTCTTCAAAAGAATTTACACCAGCGATGGTGAAAGCGATCTATGAAGAGTTGCTGAAAGAAACGCCTAAGAAGATCTTCACTGTAGGTATCGAAGATGATGTTACGAATTTGAGTCTTGATTACGACAAGACTTTTAATTTAGATAAGCAGCATTTGTTCCGCGGATTGTTCTTCGGTCTGGGTGCTGATGGTACCGTGAGTGCGAATAAGAATTCGATCAAGATCATCGGTGAGAAGACCGACAATTACATCCAGGGTTATTTTGTTTATGACTCTAAGAAATCCGGATCACTTACTACATCGCACTTGAGGTTTGGTAAGAAGCCGATCAATTCGACATACCTGGTGAACTCTGCAAGCTTCATTGCATGTCACCACTTTACTTTCCTTCCGAAGTATGATATCCTAAAGGATGCTGAAGAAGGTGGAGTATTCTTATTGAATGCACCTTATGGTCAGAATGAGATCTGGGAAAAACTGCCGAAGAAAGTACAGGAGCAGATCGTTGCAAAGCGATTGAAGTTCTATGCGATCAATGCATATGCAGTAGCGAAGGAAACAGGCATGGGAAGCAGGATCAACACGATTCTTCAAACATGTTTCTTCGCAATATCCAATATCCTTCCAAGAGAAGAAGCTATCGCAAAAATCAAAGAAGCTATTTATGATAGCTACTGGAAGAAAGGCGATGCAGTAGTACAGAAAAACTATGTAGCCGTTGATGCAACACTTGCTAATCTTTTTGAAGTGGATTACAGTGCAGCATTGATTGGTAACAGGCCACAGGAAGACAAATTACCGGATGATGCACCAGAGTTTGTGAGAGACATACTCGGAAAGATCATTGCGGGTGGTGGAGATGAATTGCCGGTGAGTGCATTCCCTGTGGATGGTACCTTCCCAAGTGGAACTACAAAGTGGGAGAAAAGAAATATTGCCGATGCAGTACCTGTGTGGGACGAGAAATTGTGTACACAGTGTAACAAGTGTGTGATCATTTGTCCGCACGCTGCGATTCGCGCTAAGATATACGACAGGACAGCATTGGAGGGAGCACCAGAAACCTTCAAGCATGTTGATCCGATCGGTAAGGAGTGGGATAAGACCAAAGAAGTGTATACACTGCAGGTTTCAACTGAAGACTGTACAGGATGTAATCTTTGTGTTGAGTATTGTCCTATCACATCGAAGACAGACCCCGGACACAAAGCGATCAACATGTTTGATAAGCTTCCGTTCCAGGAGAAAGAAAAAGAGAACTGGAATTATTTCGTTGAATTGCCAGAGGTAGACAGAACAAGAGTGAATAAGAATACCGTGAAAGGATCACAGTTCTTCCAACCATTGTTCGAGTTCTCCGGAGCATGTAGCGGTTGTGGTGAAACTCCATACCTGAAGTTGCTGACACAATTGTTTGGTGAGAGAATGATCGTGGCGAATGCGACAGGATGTTCATCAATTTTTGGAGGTAACCTTCCTACAACACCATGGACAAAGAACAAAGCAGGTGTTGGTCCGGCCTGGGCAAACTCATTGTTTGAAGACAATGCCGAGTTTGGATTGGGTATCAAGATGGCGAATGATAAGAAGAAGGAACTGGCGATATCATTGGTGAATGAATTGAGAGCCGATATTGGTGAAGAGCTTGCGGATACAGTGGTGAATGCACCCGAAGCAACGGAAGCAGACATCAGAGCGAAGCAAGAGTACATTAAGGAGTTGAAGCATCGGTTGTCTGGAAACAAAAAGTTTGCAGCGAAGAACCTCGCGCATTTGGCCGACTTCCTTGCAGAGAAATCGATGTGGATCATTGGTGGAGACGGATGGGCATATGACATTGGATTTGGAGGATTGGATCACGTGTTATCGACCGGAGAGAATATCAACATCCTGGTGATGGATACAGAAGTGTATTCAAATACCGGAGGACAGAAGTCGAAGTCGACCCCTATTGGAGCAAGTGCGAAGTTCAGTGTGAATGGAAAGACGACCGGTAAGAAAGACCTTGCGTTGCAGGCCATTGCGCATGGCACAGCATATGTGGCAACGATAGCTTTGGGAGCGAACGATGCACATACCATCAGGACGATTCTTGAAGCAGAAGCATTCCCTGGACCATCGATTGTGATTGCGTATGCACATTGTATTGCGCATGGAATTGATATGGCGAAAGGAGCTGACGAGCAGGACTTCGCGGTGAAGTCGGGCTACTGGCCGCTGTTCCATTACAATCCAACGAAGCCACAGGGGCAGAGGTTTGTAATTGATTCGAAGGATCCATCGATACCGTTATCGGAGTTCATGTATCATGAGAACAGGTTCAAGATGATCAAGGCAAAAGATCCTGAGTTGGCAGAAGCGTTCTTAGCACAGGCTGAAGAAGCGAAAGTGGTAAGATGGCAGAGGCTGCATACACTGAAAGGGTTATAATGTGTGTTTTCGTTTAAATGATAGATAAAGGTTAATTCCCCTAAACATGACAGTAACCGCTCCAGAGATGGGGCGGTTATTTTTGTGTGTCAGGCATGCATATCATCTATAGGGTGCAAGTCCCGAATGAGCGTTGCAGTACGTATCATTAGCTAAGAGCAAGGGTGTCCACTGCGAAGTGGAATCTGAAGGAAGCTGGCGGCAAACATTTGAGCCTACGAACAGAAACTGCATATAAGGCTGGGTAATGTGGGTAATGTTGCAATGCAAACAAAAGCTCTATACTGTACGGAACATTACCTTGTAAATGCAGAGGCTACATGAATGGAAAGAAGATATGCTTACCCTGAGAGATCTGATAATATCCGGCAACGTTATGAGTGAATGACGAAGCGGAAACAGGTGC